>NZ_JBBCIT010000008.1:0-84930 GCF_037189685.1 Phenylobacterium sp.
GGTCGAGGCCGACATCGTCATCGGCGCCGACGGCGTCAACTCCAAGGTCCGCGAGATCCTCCTCGGCGTCGAACCCCCCATCTACACCGGCTTCGTCGCCTTCCGCTCCATCTACCCCGTCAGCCTCCTCGGCGACTGGCGACCCGCGTCCGACGCTGCGAAATGGTGGTCCGACGAGCGCCACCCCGCCAACGAAGACCGGCACTTCATCCACTACTACCTCACCCGCAAGCGCGACGAGATGTACTTCGTCACCGGGTCGCCCTTCCCCGACTGGCCCGGCGGCGTCTCCTCCGTCCCCGCCACCAAGGACGAGATCAAGACCTGCTACGAGGGCTTCCACCCCGACGTCCAGCGCATCATCGACGCCGCCCCAGCCCTATCCAAGTGGCCCCTCCTCGAACGCAACCCCCTGCCCCTCTGGAGCCGCGACAACGTCGTCGTCCTGGGCGACGCCTGCCACCCCATGAAACCCCACATGGGACAGGGCGCCGGCATGGCCATCGAGGACGCCGCCGTCCTCTTCCGATGCATCCAGCAGGCCGACGGCGCCTTCGACCGCGCCTTCCAGATGTACCGCGCCACGCGCATCGAACGAACCTCCGAGGTCCAACGACAATCCCACGAGAACAAGTGGATGCGCACCAAGGCGACCGATCCGACGTGGGTCTATAGCTACGACGCCATGACCACGCCGCTGGTCGATCCCGAGACGGTGGACGCCTGATCCCGGTTGCGCGGCCAGTCCCTCACTGGCCGCGTGAAATCTCCAGCAGCCGGGACAGGATCTCGTTTTCGCGCTGCTTGTAGCGGGGCCGCCGGGACAGGACGCCCAGGGCCATGCGCGGCGATCCCTCGCCTGGAGGAAGCAGGACGGCGACCTGCACCCCGATCCACGCGTCCAGCTCGCGCTCATGATAGGCGTAGCCGTCCCGTCGGGTCTGCTCGAGCCGGTCGAAGAGATCCTGTCGCCGCAGCCATTCGCCGGGGTCGTGCTGGTCTGCGTTGATACGGTTCAGGATCGACTGGACGTCGCGGTCCGAATTGAGGGTCAGGAGCGCCAGGCCCGTGGCCGTCGCCGTGGCCGGCCGCAGGATTCCCGGCCGCACATGATAGGATATCCCGGGTTCCGGCTTCTGGACGGCGTAGATGTAGCGCACATAGTGCCGGTACTGGACCGCCAGGAGCACCGTCTCGGCGAATTCCTCGTGCAGGTTGTTCATCGTCTCGATGATGTGCCGCGCGATGTCGATCCGCTGAGGGATCCAGCCGCCCAGGAGCGATAGCCTCAGGGTCGGCTCGTAGCTGCGCTCGTCGCGGTGATAGTCGAGATAGCCCAGGGCCACCAGGCTGCGCAGCAGCATGGATGTCGAAGACTGCGGATAGCCGAGAACGTTGGCGATCTCGGTGGCGCTGGCCGGCCGGCCGGCGCTGGCGAAGAACTCGAACACTTCCAGCGCGCGATGCGCCGACTTGATGATGTTCTTGTCGAGTTCGGCAGCGGAAGGAACAACGTGAGAGTAAGTCTGAGTGCTGGCAAGCATTGGCCACTCCTTGCTCGTCGTCCGGCGCTTGCTCCCTCGCTGGACCGCGGCCCGCCTGGTCCGGCCGCTATCGTTTCCAGCGTCGGGCGGGTCCGTGAAACCGCCACTGCGATGCTATTGAATTCATGCCGGGGCGGCTGTCACGCGACACCTTGCGGCGGCGGCCTTGTACGGTGGTGGGCGCCCACCCTTTGAGCGGCCATGTTCAATAGGTTGCCAGCGTTCATCTGCGCCTCGGCCCGACGCGCGGCGTACCGAGGATCTCGACTGTCGCCAGGATTGTGGCGTGTGTCGATGACGCGCGAGGCGTGTCTGCGGCGCTCCATCCGCCCGTAATCCGCCCGCCCGTGAAGGGGGCCGGAACAGCGAAAGCCCGCCCCATTGCTGGGGCGGGCTTTCCATAGTCGGACCGCTCAGGCGGCGCGCGACCCTGCCGTCGTAATGACTAGGCGCGAACCCCGTTCACGGAGGTCCAGGTCACGGTCACCGCTTGGCGGTTGGAGCTATGAGACACTGGATCGCATCGGCATAGTATCGGTGGGTATTGATGGGAGTGGAAGCATGCTGTTTTTGCTGACCATTTCTTTTTTGTCGTTATCGGAACGTTTCGGGTGATTTAGATGTGTGCGGGCACCTCTGTGACACCTGGAATTTTCGATCTCAGACATTTCATATGCGGAGCCGGAACGGATGAACCTTACTAAAATTCGTACCGCAAGGGAAGGTGATGAGCTTACCGACGGCGAGGTCCGAGGCCTGATGCTACGCGCGCTCAAGCGGCATAAGAGCTTCTACCTCTACTACCGAACGAAGTCGGGCCAGCGCCGACGACCCAAGCTTGGCGATTTTCCAACCATGAGCCTGGGGCAAGCTCGTGAAGCCGCCAGAGCGCTTCTTGCGAACGTCGCGCTGGGAGGTGACCCGTCCGGAGACTGGCAAACCAGGCGGCAAGCCGAAACCATGGCCGAGCTCTGTGATCGGTATCTCGAGGACTATGCCAACGAGCACAAGCGCACAGCTTGGCGCGACAAGATGCGGATCGAGAACGTCATCAAGCCGCGGTGGGGGGCTCGCCCGGCGTGTGAGATCACCAAAGAGGACATCTTTGGGCTTCGGCGGTCGATGAAGGATGTTGGGGTCAGCTTCAACCGCACACGTGCGCTGCTGTCCAAGATATTCAACTTCGCCGAAATCGAGCCCAACCCCGTCAAGCGGGTCCCCCGCTTCCGTGAAACTCCCCGCCGGCGCTACCTCGCGCCCGACGAATATATCCGGCTGGCGAAGGCTCTGGACGACCATGAGGCGCAATATCCAAACGCGGTCGCCTTCCTTCGTCTCCTGCTGCTCACCGGATGCCGAAGCGGGGAACTCCTGAGGGCCAGGCGTGAGTGGTACCAGGACGGCGTCTTGACGCTCGAGGAGCATAAGACGGTCGAGAAGACCGGCGCGAAGGAGATCATCTTCCCGCCGGCCGCCCAGGACGTCTTGGACGCACTTGATCCCAAGCGTGAGTGGCTTTGTGGGCTCAACAGCCGGCCAACCGTCGCCATCGACAAGATCATGGCCGCGGCGAAGATCGAGAATTTCGTGCCTCACGACATCAGGCACTCTTTCGCATCCGAGGCTCTGTCGGCCGGCTACACGCTCGACCAGATCGGGGAACTGTTCGGACACACCGACATCCAGACCACGCGGCGCTACGCCCACCTGATCAAGGACCGCAAGAGGGAAGCCGTGGTCGGTATCGCTGACCAGATCAGCAAGTGCTTGACGGCGAAGCTGAACGACGAGGGGTAGGTTGCGGGATCCACCGCCGCTCGATCCCGAGAATTGCGGTGGGTAATCGATCCGATGACTTCATCAGGCGGCTAAACAGCGCCAGAAGGGGGCTCGGAAGAGATTCTCATCACAAAAGACACCGCATGTATGGTCACGAGCGTATCCATGCCGTCCACCGGCTCCTGTCCGACTACCTCCAGAGCCCATCGCTTCGGCATCTGCGTGACCCTCGTTCGATCGACGGCCTCACTCGGAAGATCATCCAAGCCATCGATCACGAACCCAGTGTTTGGCGCAAATGGGAGGGCGAGCGCGAGGCCCTGCTGCGCGGAGCGGCCGAATGCTGGATTCCGGTGGAGGACCTTCGCCAGTTTCTGAACAGCCTTCCCGGTCCGGCATTGACGATCACGGATGTCGCTCAGCGACTTCGAGCTATCCATGAGGAGGCGTACAGCGCCTATCCGGACGAGCGGCTCCGCGAAGGGTGCTTAGAGCTCTATGCTCGGGAGACGGAGGAGGGCACGGAACTGCCGGCTATCGTCGGCGCCCTGCAGGAATATGTCGAGCAGGAGAGGGAGCGCTTGCGCCTTATGGCGGAGGCGAGGCGACGTCAGATTCTGCAGGAAGAAAAAGAAGCGCTGGAGCAGCGATTTCTTGCCGGCGCGGACTGCAAGTGGACGTCGATCGGGGGCTCGAGGGCGCTCTACATACGCAAGAACGGCCGTTCCTACCGCCTGTCACCGACGAAGGACAAGCGGTGGGATCTTTTCCGCATCCAGGATGTCGATGATCCAGGGGCGAGAGTGGGCACCTACGGATCGCGGGGTGACGCCAACAAGGTGCTTTCCAAGTTGGCCTATGAGGCGGAGCCGCGATGGTGAGGTGCGGACTGTGCAGCGGCGGTTTCGTTAGTTCCAGACGAAGCCTTGGCGTTGGGAGGTTTCCGAGTTATATGTATAATTCTGAAATGGAGGCGTCCGTCGTGCGTGTGTCGACCGCGGAGTTCATCAGGAACTATAGCGCGCTGGCCGACCAGGCGCTGGCCGAGCCGGTGACGATCACCAAGCACGGCCGTGATCGTCTCGTGGTGGTCTCGGCCGAGGAGTACGAACGGCTGCGGCGACGCGACCGTCAGGTCTTTCAGTCGGCCATGCTTCCGGACGGCGTCCTCGAAATGATCGCCCGGTCTGAGGTTCCTCCCGGCTTTGCGCATCTCGACGCCGAGCTTGACGACGGGGCGGCGTGAGCTGGCCGGAGCCGACGCCCGGCCTCGTCATTCGGTATTCCTATCTCTGGCGGCGGGAGCACGACGCCGGCCGTGAGGAAGGTGTGAAGGATCGTCCCTGCGCGATCATCGTCGCCGTCGATGTCGGCGAGGACGACAAGCAGGTCTACGTCCTGCCGATCACCCACACGTCACCCGACGATCCTGATGACGCGGTCGAGTTGCCGCTAGCGACCAAGGCTCGTCTTGGGCTCGACGGCGAGCGGTCATGGGTGGTGGTCAGCGAGGGCAACAACTTCATCTGGCCGGGACCGGACTTGCGGCCTCTGCCGGGTAGAGGCATGGAGACGGCGGCTTATGGGATGCTTCCGCCGTCGTTCTTCGCACGGGTGAAGCTTCGCTTCCTTGAGCGTGTGCGGGCTCGCCGCGCCGGTCTGGTGACGCGCTCCGAATAGGTCCTTGCGGTCTGGTCCTCTATGGTTCGCGGGGTGACGCCAACAAGGCGCTTTCCAAGTTGGCCTACGATGTCGAACCGCGATGGTGACGTGTCCTCCTCGGTTCCCTCCAGCGCCGCAGGCGCGCGCCCGCTACATGGCTGCCCTGGAAGCCGCCAGCGTCGGGCAGGACATCGGCCCGTTTGCGGATTTCCTGGTGGAGCTTGTCGGGAAGCCGGCGGCTTCACTTGGCGGCTGACGGTTCGGGATTCTTAGCTGCAGTTCCTACAACGCCTCACGCAAGGCACCACCAGCGTGGTGGGGCATTGAGGTCGCAATTTGCGACCGAACAGCATGCATTCGTAAGCTTCCGGGAGCGTGCAGGGGCAGGTGTTGACTCCAAGGCGAAGTTCGGAAGGTCCGCTCGTCGGCGCCATGCTCAGCGCCGGTGACCAAGGTGCAGGTCTGACCCATTGCGGGTGTCGGGAAGGTCTCCTCCGCGCAGGGCCCAGAACTGATCCTCGGCCACATCTCGCGCTCGCCGAGGCCCAACCACGGGAGGCCTTAGCGCGAAGCTCGACCACAGCTTGCATCCGCGCCGCTCAACTGTGATAGATCGCCGGCGGGACCCGAATCCAATGCCTATTTCCATTGTTGATCACGGTGTCGAGGCGCTGTGTGGCGGCGAGCAATGGCAGGTCGACGACCTCGACGCGCTTGCAAGCCTTGTGGCAGTCGTGATGGTCGGCAGGGCGCAGCTTGTCGCGGGAATCCTGGCAGGGGCGGAGTCAGGTCCGATCGTGGCGAGCGCGGCCCTGAAGGCGCGCCTGAAGAGCAGCCTGATCCTGGAGGAGGGGAAGGACACCTGGCATCGCGATGGTCTCCTGTTCGAGACCATCTGCTGGATCGTCGCGCGAAAGGGCTCTGCGCCCGACGAAGTGCTCTCTGATCCGCATCGTAGGGCGACGAACCAGGGGGCGGATTCGGTTAAGGTCGTCTTCGATCCGGCCGCCCGCGAGCTCGAGAAAGTCACCGTCTACGAGCAGAAATGCTCCGACAACGCCCGAGCCAAGTTCCGAGACGAGGTGCTGCCCGCTTTCTCGGACTGGATCACCGGTACGCGCGACGATGAGCTGCTCCAGATCGCGATCGGACTGTTGGCCCGTTTCAACCTGACGGATGCCGAGCACAATCGCGCCTACGCGCGTCTCGCCCTCGCGCCGCGCCCGGTAGCCTTCCGGGCGGCCCTGACGGTGAGCCCCGCCGTCTTCCCCGAGGCTGAATGCAAGAAGGTCTTCAAGGGTTACGACGGCCTGGCCGTGGCCCTCGATGCACGGTTCGGCGACACGTTCCCACTGGACGATATGCGCGGGTGGTTCGAGGCATTCGCCTCGGCCGTGTGGGCCAAGATCGAGGCGTTCGATGTTTGACGCCGGGACCGCCGCTCTGATCCGTTCGGCGCCTGTGGTCGAGGGGGTGAATCCCGAGGTTCTGCCGCAGGAGCTCACCCGCATCTATGCAGAGCTGGTGGCGCTGAGACTGCAGGCTGCCGACCCAGAAGCAGCCGTCGAGCGGGCGCCGAACCTAGACCGTCTGCTGCGCGTGGCAGCCGTCTACGAGGCCATCACCGACACGGCGTTGGACACCGCGGACCGGCGGGCGGCGTCGTTCGTCGCGGCTACCGCCTACCAGATTGTGGGCCGCGTCGAGACGCGCCGTGGGTTCACGGGCGACGACATGCTGACCGCCAACGCAATCCATCCGGCCCTGGCGGCGCCGCTCCTCTTCATGATCGCCGGGCAGAGTCCCGATGCGCGGGAAGCCGGCCTCCGTCTGCAGGGCCTGGCTGCTGAAGACCTCGTACTGACGGCCCTGCTGGAGTCGATCGCCGATCTGAGCGCTGAACGGTTCGAGGCGATCCTCGCGCGCGCGCAGCGGCTGCAGCAGCTGAGGTCGAGCGCTGCTGTTCCGCTCGAGTTTCAGGCCACCCAGGCGCTTTATGGACTGTGCTGGTCGGGCTTGGTCCAGATGGCCGCCTTGGCGCTGGATCAGGACGTGCCGCAGAGCGCCTTCCGCCGCGGTGACACCGCCCAGGCGACGTTCACGAGCGTCGAGGGCCTGGCGATCGGCGATCTCGCGGTTCCGGGAGATGGTGGCGTGATGACGTCGGCCTTCACCGGTCCGCGCCACCTTGCGCGCCTACTGCGACAAGTGGCGGAGGGGCTGATGGGTTCGAGTCTGGCGGCCCTACCGGTCCCGGCCGGCGCCAACGCGGAGGTTTGGAGGACCTGGATCCGGAGTCGGGCGAGGGCCAAGCCAACCGTCTGGCCCAACCATAGACCTGCCATTGATGATGGATTGCTTGACGCCGGACGCTCCGCAGTCCTGGTGCTCCCCACCGGCGCGGGCAAGACGACCGTCTCGGAACTCAAGATCGCCGCCACCCTGGCGGCGGGCCGCAAGGTCATCTTCCTCGTGCCGACCCTGGCCCTGGTCGACCAGCTAAAGGACGACCTCGCCAGGAGCTTCCCCGATGACCTCGGCGGCGTCGTGGTGTCGACGGATGGTGACCTATCCGTCCTCGCCAGCGGCCCCGAACTAGGTGACATCGAGGTGATGACCCCGGAGCGCCTGCTGGCGACGTTGAGCTTCGCGGACGCTGACGTCTCCGAGGTCGGACTGATCATCATGGATGAGTGTCACATCCTCAGCCCGGTCGGCGGGGGCAGCCGCAGCCTCGATGCGATGCTTTGCCTGATGCACGCGGCGAAGAGGGCGCCGAAGGCCGACTTCCTGCTCTTGTCGGCCATGCTGACAAACGGCGAGGAGCTTGCCGCTTGGCTGACGACCCTCCTGCCGGGTGAGGCCCGTTACTACCATGAGCCGTGGAAACCAAGTCGGCAGGCGCGCGGCGTGGTCGCGTATCCTAAAGCGCCGCTCGACGCGCTCTCCAATTATGCGCGGGCGAAGAGGCGGCGCGTGGATGCCAGGAAGCCAACCCTGGACGTACCGGCCCATGCCCTCTTCGGGCTGCAGAACAATTGGAACAAGGCCCAACCTCGTGACACCGCGCTCCTGAAGCTGCTGCCGGACCCTGTCAGGATCGCAGTGGGGAGGAGCGGGCCCACAGCGAACGCCAACAAGGTCTCCGCGGCGATCGCGGCGCGCACGGCGCGCGCGGGTCTGAAGACGATCATCTTCGTGCAGCAGGCGGACTACGCCTGCTCGACCGCCAAGTCGCTGGCTCCCAAGCTGCCGGCTGTCGGCAACCTATCCGCGGACGAGGCGGCCTACCGGAGGGAGATCGCCGTCGAGCTCGGCGCGAATGGACGATCGCTGGTCGATCCGGAGGCGGGCGCGATTCCTCACAACGGTGACATGCTCGCTCCGGAACGGCGCTTGGCGGAGTCCCTGTTCCAGCGGGCCGATGGGGCACGGGTGATCGTCGCCACGCCGACGCTGGCGCAGGGCATGAACCTGCCGGCCCAGGTGGCGATCCTGGCCGGCAATGTGCGCAACGAGAACAAGACACGGCAGGCGCTGAAGCAGCATGAGCTGCTGAACGCCGCGGGACGCGCGGGGCGTGCGGGTCACCTGGCGAATGGCGTGGTGCTGCTGGTGCCGGAGCCTGTGGTTGGCTTCACGGCCGCGGCGGCCTCCGAGGAGGCCTTCACGGCGCTGAGGTCGGTCCTGCCCGCCAACGACCAGTGCGTGCGCATCGATGATCCAATGAACCTCATGCTCGACCAAGTTCAGGTCGCCGGTCCGCTCTCCGCGGAAGCCCGCTACTTTCTGAGCCGGCTGAAGGCCGGCGAGGCCGATGATGGAGCCGTCGACGCCGCCGTGGAGATCGTCCGCAGGTCGCTCGCGGGATACAGGGCGAGGCTTCGCGACCAGGACTTCGAGGCAAAGCTCGTGGCCCTGCGGACGGCGCTCATCGCGGAGGCCGAGGAACTCGGTCCCGGTGTGGCCCGCGTCGCGGCGTTCACCGGATTGAGCGCGGCGGCGCTACAGGCGCTGAGCGTGGTCTTGGACACACAGATCGCGGCGCTGCCGTCGACCGTTCCCGACTGGTGCGATTGGATCGTCGACCGGTTCGCGGCCGAACCGGCCATCCTTGAGGCGCTGGTGGGGCAGGACGTCGACACCGTGAAGGCGGTCTGTCGGGGTACGAAATCGGCCCCAGCCCTGACCCCTGCCGAGTTCGCGCGCCTCAAGGCTGGTCTGCGCGCCTGGGTGACAGGTCAGCCCTTCGACCGGATCGAGGTCGCCCTGGGTGTCGCTGCGGAGGATGTCGACGCCTGCACGCGGAGCCGGGACCTCGTCCTCAAGCTGGCCAACCGACAACTCTACATGGTCGCGGCAGCCATCGCCGAACTCGTGAAGGAGAAGCTGGCGGCGCTGGAGGTCCAAGCGGTGAATCCGGCGGTGCTGGAGATTCTCCCGATCGCCATCCGCAGGGGCTGGGATACCCCGGAAAAGGCAGCGTTCGCTTATCGACATCCTGCTATCCGCGGCCGCGTGGCAGCGCATGGTGCGTACGCAGATCGGCTCGGTGCGCCGGCACCGATTTTGGGGCGCACATTCGCGGAGATCCTCAATCTCCTTGACGCTAAGCTCGCGTTTGGCGTGCTGAAAGACTAGGGAAGCCTTCAGCGGCTAAGAGCCCTCACCGAGACGTTCCGCCTAACCTGCAAGGCTCCAATCGGAGCCACGGCGAATGCCCCCTCTGCGGCCCGATCCCAACGTCCCCTACTGGCGCGAGGCGGCCCATTGAGGGCTCGCCGACCACTATCGCGCGTGGGCACGCCAGTGTAGTGCGGGATGCCGCGTAGCAGGTCAGGGCGATTGTCGCTCATGCGGCAAAGTCCGACTTCGGACAGACCCGTTGCAAATGCCTAGGTTTAACCGAGCGCAACCTGGACCGCGGGGTGCAATTCACTATCCCAAAGAAGCGCGTTCGGGGCACCGGCTCGCATTCGGCGATAAAACTGCGGGGGCTGGAACGCGCCCTCTTCCCGCAGAGCTTGGAGAGAGACGGGCTCCTTCAGCGCCTGGACGTCCCGGATAATGAGCGCCGCGCCGCGATCCAGCCCGGCGAAATAAGCGTCGAAAGCCGGGCGGGCGATGGCGGCGTGAGGACCATATCGCCTCCACAGCTCGGCCAACGGCGCCTCGATCACCTTGTCGATGGTCAGCATCGCGACAACCTCGCCGATGGGGAGGGTCGAATAGAGCCAAGCTCGGGTCCCGGCCTGGAGGCGGGGTGCCCGTCGCCGCAGCTCGACGCCCTTCAAGCCGGCGAGGATCGCTCGCGCGTACTGGGGGGCGATCGAGAGCATGATCGGGTTTTCATCGTGCATCGGGACGCCCGACTTCAAGAATTTTTACTGCGGTTTCAAACTTAAGCATATGACTCTTAATGAGGTTTGTCGGATCGGCGAGGCCGAGCACTTTCATGCGCTGGAACGACACGGGGTGTTCGAAGCGCATGATATTGTCGAACCATACGGCAAGAACGGTCGTACCCTTCACTAGGTCTTGCAGATCGCCGCCGCGGACCACGGCCGCGCGCAGGAGCGCGTCGGGCGCATAGGCCTTTGGCACCGCTTCCGCCGACGCCACGCGGGCGACGGCGATGGCCGCGCCGCGGCCGCCATCCTTGCCCGACTCGTAGAGGATGATGGGGCGCCCTTTCACCAGGATGTGCTGGTTGCGCACGGACGCGAAGTAGACCCGGCGCGAGCGGAACGCGGCCTCTGGTTTCGGCAGGAAGCTGAGCTGGGGCCCGCCAACCAAATCCTCCGCCCACGCGCGGCGGATGGGCACGACAGCGACAGGGCGGTCTTTGAGCAGGAACAGGCCTGGCGCCACCATGGACTCCAGGCTGGCCAAGGGCAGCGTGGCGGCGCGACCATCCAAGGTGACGGCGATCTCCTGTTCGTCGTCTCGGAAATCGGGACAGTAGGCCGGAAGCGTCAGGCCGGCGCCCTTTTGGATTCGGTCGCGCAACACGGTCCAGTTGACCGGTGTGACCACCGTCCCGACTGCGATTTTGCGCAAGGGGGCGTCGGCGCCGGATCGCGCCGCCAGAAAGCCGTTCGCGATCGCGGTCATCCGCGCCACGGATTGTCCATCGACGTGGGCCATCTCGACGCGCGAGGGCCGGGACAAGCTCGCAGCGCGCACGGCGTGCTCGACCAAGAAGTCCAGGGCGGTGGGCGTGGCCGGGTGGCGGGGATCGGCGACGAGAAGCAGGCCGACCGCATCCGTCGGTCCTGGCGCCGCCCGGCAGGCGGCGAAGGCGACCAGCGCCTGGGCTTCGCGCGCCGTCAGGTAGCGGAACCGCTTGTCGGCAGCGTCCAGGCGGCTGAAGTTCCCGATCACACTATCGGCGGCGCCATGGGTCTTGAGGAAGGTTATGGCCTCGGGAGACAGCGACTTCTCCTCCGTGAAGGCGAGGTCGTGTTCGGCGTGCCCAGCGACTGGCAGCTCGGCCAAGACCGGCGTGAGGAAGATTGCAAAATCCTCGGTTGACCAGACGTTGAGGCCATGCTGTTCCCGCAGGGCGGTGTGGGCTCGCAAGACGCCGTTCTCCCCCGTCACGAAGCCTGCGGCGCCCACCAGGATCGCTTCCGCCAAGTGCCGGAGATCGGAATGGTCGTTGGTTGACAAGGTCCCGTCACGCGACTGGTCCGGGAATACGGTCGGCGCCAGGCGGGTCGCCAGGCTTTCGACCTCTAGCGGGGACGGCCCGGCCACCGTCGGCAGCTGCTTGGCGAAGCTCAGCACGGGATCGTCTTTGCCGATGGTGGTGCGCTGTAGCTCTTTCACGAACTCGTTCGTAACGGCCAGGCGCACGCCGCTGTTCAGGGCCGAAGCGAGGATTTTCTCTGCGGCAGGAGTGAAGCGACGCTGCCGAGTGGCGTCGAAGAATACATTTAAGTCGATGAGGTAGAGTTGCTGGCCGCTTTGCATCGCGGCGCCGTCGTCGACCGCCGCCACAGACGTGGGGCGGTAGTTGAACAACGTCGGCGTGGACAGTTCACGGGACCGAATGTGGATTTGTCGGTTGCGGGCCTGGCCGCCCGCCTTGGTGCGGACGACGACAAAGCCGTGATGCTCGTAGACATGGTTCGCCGCCAGGTCGGCGGCCACCTTCGCGAAGATCGTCAGGAAGCCGCTAGCTTCCGCAGACTGGATCGCCGCCCGCAGGAGACGCGTCGACAGCTTCTGACCCCGGAAGGCCGAAGCCACGAACAGCTGGACGACACGGGCGTGCGGGAACAGGCCGCTCACCCAGATGTGGCCGGCGTAGGTCGGGCCGTGAAGACCATCCTGCAGCGCGACGGTCAGTTCGCCTTTTCGGGCGGCTTGGTCGTACGCCGACGCAGGGAGGAAGCCCAGCGCCTCCTTATCGGTGTCCGCTGCCGCGCGGATATCCGCAACGAGGGCTTGGATGACGGCAAGCTTCGTCTCGATGCGGAAGGCCATGAGGTTCCACCGGTGATGGCCGATGCTCGGGCGACGGCAGCTTCAGCGTAAGCTGCGTCGGGCCGTTACGTCACGATGGGCTTGTCGCGCGACTGTGTCCTCTTGGAATTGCCACTTCCGGCGGAAGGCCTTCCCCTGAGTCCGACCCCAAGGTCTCGGCGACCCCTTCGAGCGGGGACATCCCGCAACGCCCCGATGCGGCGAGCGGCCGGCGGACGTGCTCGGTCCCGCCGCGCGCGGCTCCTACTCGACAGTTAAGTTTCCGGCATCGGTACGCTCGCTAAGATGTTGGCATTTGCGCATTGAGCGAAACGCCCGATGGCCCCCTAAGGGACGGAACCTGTTACGTTGGATCAAACGGACGAATGTCAGTTTTCTGGAGCTAAGCCAGAGTCTGCTTCTGGCGCATCCTTAGCTTCGGCGCGCTGCGCCGCCTGGCCCAACGATGATCCCGGCGCCGCTTGTTGCTTGCGGCGGTACCTAGTGTGCCCATATGCCAACGGCAATTCGGCACCAACCTTGTCGTTTGAGGCTGTGATGGACAAAGGCCTTGCTGCCATGCTGCGAGGATCTCGTCAGCACATCCGCGAGTGGAAGCGCGGCATCGCATTCGTCGGCACGGGCCATGGCATTCCGGACTGACGGGGTGGACACGTCGGCGGATCACGTGGCTGCCCTTCGCGGATATATCGCGACCCACCAAGCACTGATCGCTCAGTATGATCCCGACGGGTTCACGGCGGATGATCGGATCGATTTCGCCTCTACCGTTGATCCTCGCCGAGCCGTGGCGGAGTTCTATCAGGGCCGGTACGTCGTTTTTCGGCTGACCAATGACGGCACAGCCGATTTGGTGTGGGCCTTCGAAACGGAAGCGGCGGCCCGTCGGATGCTAGCTAGGCACCCTGACCACCTTGTCGGTCGCGTTGCCAGCGATGAGTGGTCGGTGGAGTTGCTGGCCTAGGCGAGCCCCGCGAAAAACGTGATCTCCCTCGAGGCTGCGCGGCAAAGCTAGTTGCGCTGCTCGTGATTGAGTATGATGGCCACATGGCGAAGAATACGGGAAGCGGAAGTCGAAAGGGCGCGGTGAAAGAGCGGGTCCAGGCGCTCAACCCGGTCACCAAGCGCTACGTCAAGATCGACACAACCACGGGCCGCATCGTCGATCACAAAAAGACCGCCGGCCCCTACAAGGGCGTCCGCGAGGTCACGACAAGGAAGAAGTAGCCGTTGACCCTCGTCTTCTCGCCTCTCTCCGAGGATACGCTTCTCACTACGCCTCGGACACTATTTCCAAAGCATGCCTTTGTGATGCGTCAGATTGGCAATCCCCCGGCGCTGGACGAGGCGATGGCGGCAATGGTCGGGGAGGTATTCGAGGCGCGTGGGATCGGTTTGAAGGATGCTGACGCCTCGACGGGCGCGAAAGACTTCTTGGAACGCATCCTCGGTCTCATCCGCGGAACAGGACTGACTATCGCAATCTTCTCTGAGGACACGCGTGGCACGGCGATGGCCAACATCGCCCTGGAATTGGGGTTCGCCTCGATGTGCGGAAAGCCACTCGTGATCGTCAAGTCGAAGGCAGCCGCCGCCCCGTCTGATCTGACCAGGACAGACTGGATCGAGTACGACCCTGACGATGAAGTACGTTTCCGCCGCAAGCTAAACCAGGCCGTCGACGAAATCGAAGAGGTTGCGCAGTTTACCGAACTGCTGCTGGACATGGCGATGGATGCTCCCGCAATGGACTGCGCAATCGCATTCGAGAGAGCCGCCAAAGGATTTCTGCTGACCGGAGAGCCTCGGTTCCTCGACGCCGCCGACGAAATAGGCCAGCGGCTCGCCGTCGCTGCGCAGGGCGACAACATCGCCGATCTCGAACGAGTACGCGGCGAGGTGATCATGTTTGTGCGCCAAGGCCGGAGGGCGATGCAGGACGGCTAGCCGGGCGGTTGCGAGATTCTCGACAATGAACCTCCCCAATACCGTCGAGGACATCTACTTTCGGCCGCGGGATCTGGGCCAGATCGAGGCCGTCCTGATAAAGCGCATGCCCGGACCCATCGTCCAGGCCTCCGACTTGGAGGGGGACCGCGCCGGACAAGCCCTCTTGATGCTCTTCAAGAGCCTGCTCGACATGCTTCGTCGTCGCTATGGCTTCACCGACCAGATCAGGCTCTGTCTGGTCGGCGCGGCCTGCCCTGTGCAGAACGCCTGCGCCTTTCGCGCCGGGGGTGCCTACCACATCGCCTTGCCGTACGAACTGGTCAGCCATCTCTACTTCCAGGCCGAACTCGTCGTTGTCTGCGAGCCATTCCAGACCGCCTTTGACCTCGATCCGGCTGTCGTTCAAATCACTGGCGGAAACGCCCGCACTTTTCCGCGTATCAACGGCCTGCCCGCGATCGAGCATACGCCTCTGGCGATGATGCTGGGCCGCGCCTTCGGCGAAGGCATGGTCCTATCGGTGCTTCTCCATGAACTCGGCCACATCCTGAACGGCCACCTCGGCATGATGGGCGGCGTAGGACAAGCCCTTGAGGAACAAGCGGCGCTTGACAACCCGGACCTCCGAGTCACGCGTCAGACACTAGAGTTCGACGCCGATTGCTTCGCCGCAGTACAAACGCTCGACATGTTCGCGCACGGTTATGGCATTCCGCCGCTACTAGCACCGCTCTGCTCCTCTCGCGATGTCGCGACTCGGATTGGCGTGGCCGTCGTGAACCTGATGTTCCGGAGCTTCGACACCGGCGGCGCCTGGACGCCTGACGCCCTCGTCACCGCCTCCAGCCATCCCCCAGCCCGGATGAGATCCGCGTTGGCGCGCGAGGTGCTTGCCGCGGCAGTCTGTCGAGCGTTGGGCGTGACACCCGAGAGCGCTGCGTTGAACTATCTCCTGCCGCCAATGCTCGCGATCGAGGAGTCCCAACTCTTCATCAGCCACGAGACGGAATGGGTCTCGACCCTTGAGGCGCAGTCACACGACGCCGCCCTCTACCTCAGTCGGGTCCTGCGCCGATGGGCCCGGATCAGACCGCGGCTGACGCAGTACAAGATTGGCTCCCAGGGCTTGGCACCCGCGTCGATGGACCCGGACTAGGTTGGCCTTAGGCCCACGGCGCGTCGCGAGTATCCTCATTGGCTCAGGGTAGGCCCTCGACTCGGCCGAGGAAGGTCCGGTTTCTGGAACGGAGCCAATGTCGACTTATGGCGCATGTCTTACATCATGGCCCAGGCCCTCGAATCCTGAGAATTTATCGGCGGCGATGTACAGAACCGACTCAAGGTTCATGGCGTAGAGGCCCAAGTTTGCGCTGTTTTCGAGCCGCGCTTCGATCAACGTGCCATTGTCGGCAAGCCTATCCAGCGCGCTGGCGATCGCTCTTCGCCCGTTGTGGGCGATTGCGTTTCTAACCGCGCAAAAAACGCAAACTGCGTCGGACACGCTGCACGGAGCTAGTTTCGAATACTGCTTGCGATTGACGCGATGGCCCCAACACGTTCCCAGACGCCCAGTCACCTTCGTGGATTGGATCAATGAGTCCCTTGGACACATCGTTCTGGCTGCTCCATGTATTCATTTTTTGGCAGGCGATTCGCGAGAATGAGTACGAGTCAGGTATCGATAAGGAATTTGCGCGCGTGTGGAATCGGCGTGGCATGTAAAAAAGGACGGCCCTTCCGAGCCGTCCTTAGAAAATACCCGCTCAAGTAAAAGCGGATAATCTTGGGTATTCATTCGGCGTGCTGAGCACAACCTTTTTCAGGAGGGTCAGGCGCAAACGATCCCTACATTTTCTGACGCCTTATTGTTCGCAGTGTCGTGCGAAACCTTGCTGGCGCTATGAGACACTGGATCACCTCCTTTCAGTTGTTGAACGAACGTCCTGAATATGGGCCGTGTCGCCGCCGTCTGCAAAGGGCTCATTCCGCCGCAGCGTAGGCCGACGCCATGAAGGGCGACAGAGTGGCGCCCTGCGCCTGTTGTTCGCGCAGGCTCGGCCGCCGGCGAAGCTGCGTCACCGGCCGGCTCAGCTTGTCGAGCGCCGTGAGCGTGGCGCGATAGCCGGCCTCGACCGCCTGGTCGTAGGCGCCCCAGTCGCGGATCTCGATACCGCTCACGTCGGGCTGGATCAGGACGTCGGTCGCCTCGCGGGCGGCGGCGAGGTCGCGGCCGGTCGAGACCGTCGCCGTACGCATCAGCAGCGAGACGATGGGCGGCCCGAGGCGCCACTGGCCCGAGCGGATCCAGCGCCAGACCGACGAGGGGCGAGCCACGTCCTTCGCGGTGATGCTGCGCGCGGTGGTCACGTCCACGCCGACGACCGGACCGGGCTGGGCGGCGCGCATGATGTCGGCGGGGAAATTCTTCATCACCGCGCCGTCCACCAGCACGTTCGGGCCGTCCGTCGCGGGCGGCAGGACGCCGGGCAAGGAGATCGACGCCCGCAGGGACTGGGCCAGCGCGCCGCGGCGGTGGAGCTGGTAGGCGCCCGTGGTCAGGTTGGACGAGAGGCAAAAGAACGGCAGCCACAGGTCGGCGATCTGGGTGTCGCCGAAATGGTGGTGCAGGCGTTCGCTCACCTTCACCCCGTGGGTCATGGCCAGGAGGGGCAGGGCGATGTCGTCCAGCGGACTGGAGTTCACGAAGGCCTCGCGCAGGCGCCGGTCCATCTCCTCGGCGTCCCAGCCCATGGCCAGGCCCGCGCCGACGATGGCGCCCATGGACGAGCCGCCGACAAAGTCGATCGGGACGCCACGTTCCCGCAACGCGTTGATCGCGCCCACATGGGCGTAGGCGCGGGCGCCGCCGCCCGACAGCACAAGGCCGATGGATTGCCCCGTGAGCAGCCGGGCCAGC
Source organism: Phenylobacterium sp. (assembly GCF_037189685.1). GTDB lineage: Bacteria > Pseudomonadota > Alphaproteobacteria > Caulobacterales > Caulobacteraceae > Phenylobacterium. The sequence goes on from NZ_JBBCIT010000008.1 coordinate 17,344, forward strand.
CGCTCGAAGTCGGCGGCGCGGCCGCGGCGGGCGTGGAACACCCGCGCGGCGGCGGTGGCGTCCAGCCAGGCCTCGGCGCCTCTGGGGCGCTCGATCTCGGGCGGCTGGATCAGCAGCAGGTCGACCAGGCCCTGGTCCTGCAAGGTGGCGGCGCCGGGCGGGCAGGCGGCCTCCTCGGCCATGCGGTCGCCCCGGCCCACGCGGAGCAGGCGGTCCACCTGGCGGGGCACGAAGGCGGCCCAGCCGGGCTCGTCCCGTTCGGCCACGTAGAGGACGAAGTCGTGGACGCGCTCCACCTCCGAGAACCACTCCGTCGGCGCGGCCTCGGCCTCGGACCCGATGGTGGTGACCTCATAGCCCAGGGCGGCGATCTCGCGCTCGATCCGCTCCACCAGCGGGCGCATGGGACCGGGACGGCCCACGGGGATGAAGCCGAAAACCGAGGGATCGCCCACCGGCGGACCGCGCCGGGCGTTCTGGCGGCTGCGCAGGATCATCAGGCGGGCCAGCTCGGTCATCACCGAACCGTCGGCGTCGCAGGCCTCGAAGAAGGCGGACTTCGGCACCGCGAAGATCTCGGAGTCCCGCAGGGCGTAGACGTCGGCCGAGTGCGGGATGCCGGCGATCAGCGACATCTCTCCGGCGGGTTCGCCCGGGCGGATCACGCCCAGGAACTGCGGCTCCTGGCCCTCGTCGCGGCGGAAGGCGCCCAGTCGGCCCGTCCGCACCACGAACAGGCGGTCCGAGGCGTCGCCCTGGCCGAACAGCTTGGAGCCGCCGGGCAGGGAGAACCAGATGGTCTCGTCCCGCGCGCGCGGCTGATGGAACAGCCGCGCCAGGGCCGAATCGATGGGAATGTCCGGGAGGTCCGACACGGCGGCGGAGGGTAGCGCCACCCGGCGGCCAGGGCTATGCCTGCGCTTCCTGCCGGAGACGCTGCATGACCAACGAGTTCGTTCATCCCCTCGTCGAGTTCCCGGACGTCAGCGCGACGACCGAGCTGGTGCACATCTCGGCCACGCTGGGCGGGGCGGTGACGGTGACGATGAACCGTCCGGCCAAGCGGAACGCCTTCGACGACGGCCTGATCTCGGCGCTGGAGGAGGCGTTCCAGACGCTGAAGGGCGCCGAGGGCGTGCGGGTGGTGTTCGTCCGCGGCGCGGGCGGCACGTTCTCGGCCGGCGCCGACCTGGACTGGATGCGCGCCGCCATCGACCGCACCGAGGCCGACAACCGGGCCGACGCTCTGGAGCTGGCCAAGATGCTGAAGGCGCTGCACGACCTGCCGGCGCTGACGGTGGCCCTGGTCGAGGGCGGGGCGTTCGGCGGCGGCGCGGGCCTGGCGGCCGCCTGCGACCTGGCCATCGCCACGGCCGAGGCGAGGTTCAGCTTCTCCGAGGTCAGGCTGGGCCTGATCGCGGCCACCATCAGTCCCTATGTCATCGAGGCCATCGGCCCGCGGAACGCCCGCGCCCTGTTCGCCACGGGGCAGGTCTTCGACGCCGCCCACGCCGAGCGGGTGGGGCTCGTGAGCGAAGTGGTCGCGGATCACGACGCTCTGCGCGCGGCCGCCCAGCGGATCGCCGCCGGAATGCGGGCCTGCGCGCCCGGCGCGGTGGAGGAATCCAAGCGCCTGGTGGCCGACGTGACGGGCCGCGAGATCGACCGCGACCTGATGGAACTGACCGCCCACCGCATCGCGGCGGCCCGCGTGAGCGAGGAGGGGCAGGCCGGCGTCCGCGCCTTCCTGGAACGCCGCAAGGCGCCGTGGGCGGAGTAGGAGCCACATGGCGCTCCACATGATCAAGCTGGTGGTCGGCGCGGCCACCATCGACGACCTGCTGGCCTGGCGCGCGGCCCATGCGCAGCCGGGCCAGCCCTGGACCCTGCACACGCGCATGACGCCGAAGCGGGCGTCCGAACTGCTGGACGGCGGGTCGGTCTATCGCGTGTTCAAGGGCGAGATCCTGTGCCGCCAGCGCATCCTGGCCGTGGACACCGTGGGTGAGGGCGCGGCCGCCCGCTGCCACGTCACCCTGGACGAGACGGTCGTCCGCGTCGCGCCCACGCCCCGGCGCGCCTTCCAGGGCTGGCGATACCTCGAGGCCAGGGACGCCCCACCCGACCTGGACGAAGCCGCGTTCGGAGACGTGCCGGACGACCTGGCGCGACGCCTGCGCGAGGCGGGGGCCTGGTAGCGAGCCTTCCTCTCCCACCGCGTGGGAAGAAGATCAGTCGCCCAGGTTGTCGATGAGGCGGGTGCGGCCGAGGCGGGCGGCGCCCAGGACGCGGACGGGGGCGTCGGCCGGGCCGGGGCCGAGGCGCTCCAGGGTCCCGGGACGGCGGGCCTCGACATAGTCCACCTGGCTGAAGCCGGCGGCCAGGAGGTCGGAGACGGCCTGTTGTTCGGCCGCCGCGACGTCGCCGCCGGCCTTCACGGTTTCGAACACCGTACGGAGCGCCCGGTTGAGCCGGGGCGCCACGGCGCGCTCCTCGGCGCTCAGGTAGGCGTTGCGCGACGACAGCGCGAGGCCGTCCTCGGCCCGGGCTGTCGCACCGCCCACGATCTCCACCGGCAGGTCGAGGTCGGCGACCAGGCGGCGGATCACCTGGAGCTGCTGGTAGTCCTTCTCGCCGAAGACGGCGACGTCGGGCGCGCACTGGTTCAGGAGCTTGGCCACCACCGTCGCAACCCCGGCGAAATGGCCGGGCCGGGCCTGGCCGTCCAGCGGCTCCGAGACGCCGGCCACGGTCACGGTGGTGGCGGCGCCCGGCGGGTACATCTCGGCGGTCGACGGGGCGTAGAGCAGGTCGCAACCCGCGCCGGCCAGCAGGGCGGCGTCGCGCGCCTCGTCGCGGGGATAGGCGTCGAAGTCCTCGTTCGGGCCGAACTGGGTGGGATTCACGAACACGCTGGCCACCACGCGGTCGGTCCGGGCTCCGGCCAGCCGCACCAGCGACAGATGACCCTCGTGCAGCGCCCCCATCGTGGGCGTGAAGCCGATCCGCAGGCCCTCGGCGCGCCAGGCGCGGACGCGGGCGCGAAGGTCTGCTACGGTGCGGACGATCGGGAGGGGCGCGGACATCGGCGGGCTTATGCGGCGGCGCTGGGGCCGAGTCCATCCGCAGGGGCCTGTTGAAGGGGGCCTGCGGACGGGCCGCGACGGAACTGTGCGTTGACGCCGTCGGGGCTCGCAAGGTCACTTAGCGCAGGCGAGTCGGCCAAGCGTGGCCGGCGGGGAGCGAGAACTGTCATGAGCCAGGCCAGCACTGTCAGCCAGGCCAGCGTCATCGTGGTCGGGAACGAGAAGGGCGGGGCGGGCAAGTCCACCATCGCCATCCATATCGCCACGGCCCTCCTGCACGGCGGCGCCAAGGTGGCGGTGCTGGACCTCGACCTGCGCCAGCAGACGCTGGGGCACTTCTTCGCCAACCGGCGCGCCTGGCTGGCCGCGAACGAGGCCCAGGCCCCCATGCCGCTGGAGCATGCGATCAGCTCTGCGGGAGACGCCCTGGCCAAGGCGCCCGCAGAGGCGCAGCTTTCCCGGTTCGAAGAGGCCTTCGCCGAGATGGCTCAGGCCGTGGATTTCGTCCTGATCGACACGCCCGGCAGCGACACCGCGATCAGCCGCGCGGCGCATGCGCGGGCCGATCTCATCGTGACGCCGATGAACGACAGCTTCGTCGATTTCGACATGCTGGGCGTCGTCGACCCGGTGACGCTGGACCTGAAGCGCCACAGCCTCTACGCCGAGACCGTGTGGAGCTGCCGCAAGCAGCGGGCGACGGCCGAGCGCAAGCAGATCGACTGGGTGGTCCTGCGCAACCGCCTGGCGCCCACCGAAGCCCGCAACCGCCGTCGCCTCGACGAGCGGGTGGAGGCGCTGTCGAAGAAGGTGGGCTTCCGCGTGGGGCCGGGTCTGCGCGACCGGGTGATCTATCGCGAACTCTTTCCCTTCGGCCTGACCGTCGCCGACCTGTCCCCTGCCATCCGGCCGGTGTCCATGAGCCTTCAGCACGTGGCCGCCCGCCAGGAGCTTCGGGCGCTGATGATCGCGCTGGGCTTCACCGGGCTGGACGACGCCGAACGGATCGCGGCGGAGTAGGCCCGCCCGCGGGAGCCGACCCATGCTCTACCTCGCCCTGGGGGGCGCAGCGCTCGCGCTCTACCTGTGGGCCACGCGCCGGACCTCGCCGTTCCTCAAGCGCCGCGAATGGCGGATCGTGGGCGGCGTGCTGTCGCTGGCCGCGTTCACGGCGGCCGTCTTCGTCGGAACCCGCGGCGGTTGGGGCGCCGCCGCCGTGCTCTGTATCGTGGGCCTTTGGTTCGCGGCGTCGGCGCGCAAGTCGGCTCCCGGCTCAACGCCGCCTGTGACCTCCCGGGACATGAGCCTCGACGAAGCCAGGCGCATTCTTGGGGTGGGGGCCGGCGCGTCTGACGACGAGATCAAGTCCGCCTATGCGCGGCTCATGCGGGCGGTCCACCCGGACAAGGGCGGCACGGCCGGCTTGGCCGCACAGCTCAACGCTGCGCGGGACCGGCTGCTGAAGTCGAGATAGACGCTCAGCCGCGGGCGGGCGGCACCACCATGCAGGGCTGTTTCTTGGCCTTCAGCTCGCGGCAGGCGCCCTTGGCCTGGGCCTCGGTCATGCCCGAGAAGCGCGACCGATACTTGGTGCCGTCCTTCTCGGCCACGCCCCGCGCCTGGGTGAAGGGCGCCCCGAAGCGCTTCTGGACGATATTGAGCTGCTTGCGCGCGTCGTCGCGGCTGTTGAAGCTGCCGACCTGCACCGTCCAGCGACCGCCGGCCGAGGCCTTGGCGCCGCTGTTCAGCTTTGGCACCGAGCTGGGCTCCACGATCTGAATCGAGGATGCGCGTCCGGGCGGCGGGGCCGAGGCGAGTTGGACGCTCAGGCCGCGATCGGTGTCGCCCTGTTGCATCGAGGCTTCGGTCGCCTGGGCCAGTTGCGGCGGTTCGAAGAAGTTCTGCGCGACGGTGATCTGCTCGCCGCGCGCGCGGCGCTCCAGCACGTCGAACCCGGTCACCAGCAGGCTCTCGGCCACGCGGTCGCGGGTGGCCACGTTCGGCCCGCCCATGACAACGGCGATCAGGCGGCGGTTCTCCCGCACGGCCGAGACCGCGAGATTGAAGCCCGAGGCGTTGATGAAGCCGGTCTTCAGCCCGTCCACGCCGTCCATCCGGTAGAGCAGGCCGTTGTGGTTGCGGATGCTCTGGCCCCGGAACTCGAAGTTCTTGGTCGAGAAGAGGCGATAGTACTGCGGATAGTCGCGCATGACGGCGCGCGACAGGATGGCGAGGTCGCGAGCCGTGGTGAGCTGGCGGCTGTCGGGCAGGCCCGAAGCGTTGGCGAAGTGGGTGTTGGCCATCCCGAGCTCCTGGGCCCGGAGGGTCATGAGCGCCGCAAAGCGTTGCTCGGTGCCGCCCAGCTTCTCGGCCAGGGCGACCGCGGCGTCGTTGGCGGAGCGGGTGACCATGCCCTGCATCGCCTCGTGGACCGTGATGGAGTCACCGGCGCGCACGCCCAGCTTGGTCGGGGGTTGAGCCGCCGCCCGCGGCGAGAACACGACAGGGTCGTCCAACTGGATCTTGCCGGCGGCCAGAGCCTCGAACGCCAGGTAGAGCGTCATCACCTTGGTGATCGAGGCGGGATACCGCGGGGCGTCCGCCCGGCTGCCGTAGAGGACTTCGCCGGTCCGGGCGTCCACCACGATCGCCGCGTACTTCGTGGAGCTCTGCGGGATCAGCGAGAGATAGGGCGCCACATAAGGTTGCTGGGCGGCCGCCGGCGCGGCGGCCGTCAGGGCGGTGGCGGCGGCCAGGCCGAGGGTAAGCAACAGGCGGCGGGCGTGCTTGGTCATGCTTCGTCCGTCGAATCAAAGCGTTGAGACGGCTACTGCGCCGCCTGTGGGAGTCGGTAGCATGCCCTGCGTACCCTTGCAGGAGGGTAAACAAGGTTTGAACGGGCGGATTTGCCGCGGCGCCCTCCGAACAGGCGCATGACAGTCATGTTGCACTGCACAAAAAGTCGTTGACTGCTGCGGTGCAACATGAGAGAACGCCGATGTCGAACGGGACGATCACGTCCCCCCCATATCGATCGTTCCGTAACCGTCCGTCATTCAGGAGCCTGCCCCATGGCCGCCGCCGAAGCCGCGAAGTCCACCTTCGAACAATTCACCTCCGCCTCCAACGTCGCCTTCAAGGAAGGCGTCGAGAAGAGCCTCGCGTCGCTCAACGAGCTGAACGCCCAGTCCAAGAAGAACCTGGAAGCGGTCGTCGCCTCGGCGACGGCTTCGGCCAAGGGCGCGGAAGCCCTGGGCGCCCAGGCCATGGCCTTCTCCAAGGCCGTCTTCGACACCAACGTGTCGGCCGCCAAGTCGCTGGCCGGCGCCAAGAGCGTGCAGGAAGTGGTCGAACTGCAGACCGCCTTCGCCAAGACCGCCCTCGAAACCTACATGTCCGAGTTCGGCAAGATGACCGAGACGGTCTCCTCGTCGGTCAAGGAATCGATGAAGCCGCTCAACGAGCGCGTGACCGCGGTCGTCGAGAAGTTCCAGGCCGTCCGCTAAGCGGGGCCGACAGATAGTCGCGTACGTTCGCCGGTCTCCCCCGACCGGCGGGCGAGTTTCGAGTAGGAAATGGGCCGACCCCTCGCGGGCCGGCCCTTTTTCTTTGCCGCAGGCAGGGCTAGACCTGCGGCCATGACCACCGTCGAAGACCGCCTCAGAGCCCTCGGGATCGAGCTGCCGCAGCCCAATGCGCCGGTGGCCAACTACGTGCCGTTCGTCCGCTCGGGCGAACTGGTCCACATCTCGGGCCAGGTCTCGGTCGACGCCTCGGGCGGCGTCCGCGGGGTGGTGGGCGAGGACGTCGACTTCGACGCCGCCGTCCGCGCCGCGCGCCTCTGCGGGATCAACCTGCTGGCCCAGATGAAGGCCGCCTGCGAAGGCGACCTGGACCGCGTGGTGCGGGTGGTGAAGCTGGGCGGGTTCGTCCAGGCGGGGCCGGGCTTCTTCGACATCCCGAAGGTGGTCAACGGCTGCTCCGACCTGATGGTCGAGGTTCTGGGCGATGCGGGTCGTCACGCCCGCTCGGCCGTGGGGGTGTATCGCCTGCCGCTGAACTTCGCCGTCGAGGTCGACGCGGTGGTGCAGGTCCGGTGAAGGCCGTCGTGGAGACGGGGGGCTTCGGCGAGGCCTGGGACCTCCTCTTCCATCCGCCCGTCGCGCACCGGGGGCTGTGGAGCCCGGACGGCGCGCCCGAGAATTCGCTGGGGGCGTTCCAGGCCGCCTGCGCCGCCGGCTACGGCATCGAGCTGGACGTGCAGCTCTCGGCCGACGGCGAGGCCATGGTGTTCCACGACGGCAAGCTCGCGCGGATGACCGGCGCCGCGGGCCGCGTGAACGACCACAGCGCCGCCGACCTGGGCGAGATGTGGCTGGCCGGCACGGACGAGAGAATCCCCACGCTGCTGGAGACCCTGGCGCTCATCGGCCATCGCGCGATGGTCCACGTGGAGCTCAAGACGCCGTTCGGGGAGGTCGGGCCGCTGGAGCAGCGGGTGCACGAGGTGATCGCCGACCACAACGGGCCGCTGTGCGTCATCGGCTTCAATCCCTATTCCCACGCCTGGTTCGCCGACCGCTATCCGGGCGTGCTGCGGGGGCTGGACAGCTATTCCTATGTCCAGGCGCCGAAGATGGCCGAGGCCCAGCGCCGGGCCTTCGCCGACCTGGAGCACGTCGAGATCGCGCGGCCGCACTTCCTGGCCCTGGGCCTGGACATGCTGCCCAGCGCGCGGGCGGCCGAGTACCGGGCGAAAGGCTACCCCGTGGTGGCCTGGACGGTCCGCAGTCCTGAAGAGTGGGACGCGGTGAAGGACGGCTGCGACAACCTGATCTTCGAAGGCTTCGCGCCGGAACAGGACGGCCGGGCGTGACGCTGACGCCGGCGGTGAAGGTCTCCCGCCGCATCGCCGAGATCGGCCGGGAGGCGTGGGACGCCTGCGCCGACAATCCGGCCTATGCCGGCAATCCCTTCATCCGGTTCGACTTCCTCGACGCGCTGGAGGCGTCGAACTGTGCGGTCGAGCGGGCGGGGTGGGGGCCGCAGCACCTGTCGGTCGAGGACGAGGCGGGCCGGACAGCGGCGGTCATGCCGCTCTACCTGAAGAGCCACAGCCAGGGCGAGTACATCTTCGACCACGCCTGGGCCGACGCCTACGAACGGGCGGGAGGGCGTTACTATCCCAAGCTGCTGTCGGCCGCGCCCTTCGTGCCGGCGACCGGCGCGCGGCTGCTGACGCGGCCGGACGTGGACCGGGAGGCGGCGTGGCGCATCCTGCTGGCGGGCGGCCTTTCGGTGTGCGAGCGCTACGGCGCCTCGGGGCTCAACCTCAACTTCGTCACCGAGGACGAGTGGCGCTGGCTGGGCGAGCAGGGCCTGGGGCGGCGCGAGGGGCAGCAGTACCATTGGGAGAACTGCGGCTACCGCGACTTCGAGGACTTCCTGGGCGCGCTCTCCTCGGGGCGTCGCAAGACCATCCGCCGCGAGCGCCGCGACGCTCAGGCCGGGGCGGAGATCGTCCGGCTGACGGGGGCTGACCTGACCGAGGACCACTGGGACGCCTTCTTCGGCTTCTACATGGACACCGGGGCGCGGAAGTGGGGGCGGCCCTACCTGACCCGGGCCTTCTTCTCCGAACTCGGCGAGCGCATGGCCGACCGGGTGCTGCTGATCCTGGCCCGGCGGCCCGACGGGCGGGGCGAGGGCCGCTGGATCGCCGGCGCGCTCAACCTGATCGGCGGCGACTGCCTCTATGGCCGCCACTGGGGCTGCGTGGAGGAGGCGCCCTTCCTGCACTTCGAGCTCTGCTACTACCAGGCCATCGAATGGGCGATCGAGCAGGGGCTGCCGCGGGTCGAGGCGGGCGCGCAGGGCCAGCACAAGATCGCCCGCGGCTATCTGCCGAAGCCGGTCTACTCCGCCCACTGGATCGCCGATCCCGCCCTGCGTGCGCCGGTAATGCGCTACCTGGATCAGGAGCGGGCGGCCGTGGACCAGGAGATGGAGTGGCTGGAGGAGGCGTTTTCGCCGTTCCGCGAGCGCCCTTGACCGCAACGCGGTTGCCAGACCGGCGGGAGGCGCCGCAGGCGGCCCGCTCCTGCATGGAGCTGTTCTGATGATCGTCCGTCCGCTGGCCGTCGCCCTGGCCAGCTTCTTCGTCCTTGCGTCGCCCGCCCGCGCCGCCGATCCGCCGCCGGCCTACGGCGCCCTGTTCGACGAGGTCTGGAAGACCGTCGGGACCAACTTCTACGATCCCACGTTCAACGGCCGCGACTGGCGCGCCCTGGGCGACCGCTATCGCGCCGAGGCGTCGGCTGCCCCGGACGATGCGGCGTTCGGACGGGTCGCCAACCGGATGCTGAACGAACTGGGCGTGTCGCACCTGCACCTCTCGCCGCCCGCCGCGAACGCGGTGCGCGGCGGTGTCGGCATCGGCGCCGAGATCGAGACGATCGATGGCGCGCGGGTGGTGATCGAGGTCGCGCCGCTGTCGGACGCGCAGCGCCAGGGCCTTCGCGTGGGCGACCGGATCGTGGGACCGAAGTCGCTCGCCGGCCCGCTGGGCGGCGCCGTCGACGTCGAGGTCATGGGCTGCGACGGCGAAGTCCGCCGGATGCGGATCCGGCGCGAGCAGGCGAGCTGGCCGCCGCCGCATCCCGGTCTGTCCTGGCGCATCCTGGGCCTGCGGCCGGGGCTCAAGGTGGGCTATCTCCGCATCGACCGATTCGACGACGGCGCCGCCGAACTGGCCGACCGCGCGATGGACGCGCTGGCCGAGACTCAAGGCATCATCATCGACATCCGGCGGAACGGCGGGGGCAATCTCTCGGCTCTGCGGCTGGCCAGCTACTTCTCGGGCGAGAGCCGGCCGGCGGTCGCGCTGCTGGCGCGCCCCTATCTGGACAGCCTGGGCCGGCGAGCGACCGCGGCCGATCTCGCGAACCTCGCGCCGACGCAGGGCGCCTACACCGATGCGGCGGTCTTCGCGGCCGTCGAACGGGGCCGGGGCGCCGCCGTCTATCAGTCGGAGGACATGGGCGCGAAGCGCTACAAGGGCGCGGTGGTGGTGGTGATGTCCGGCGAGACGGCCAGCGCGGGCGAGGGCTTCGCGCTCATCATGCGCGACCTGGCGGCCGCTCCGCTGGTGGGACGCCCCACCGCCGGCCAACTGCTCAGCAGCGACCGCTTCAGCCTGTCGGGCGGGTGGCGGCTGACCGTCCCGGTGGGGGGCGTCTGGGGTGTCGACGGCCGTGACTTCGGCGACCGGTCGGTGACCCCTGACGTCGAGGTTCCGCGCGCCGCCGCCGACGTCTGCCGCGCGCGGGACGCCGATCTCGACCGCGCGCTCGAGGTGCTCGAGAGCCGGCTCGGGCGGTGAGAGTCCGCACGCCGCGTTCCGCGACCGCCGGCGATTTGGTAGGCAGGTCCCAGTTTCAGAGGGAGCGCTTGAGCATGAGCCTGGACGGGACGTACGACGCCGGCAACATCTTCGCGAAGATCCTGCGGGGCGAGGCGCCCTCGGTGCGGGTGTTCGAGGACGAGCACGTGTTCGCGTTCATGGACGTGTTCCCGCAGTCGAAGGGACACACGCTGGTGATCCCCAAGCACTCGACGGCGCGCAACTTCCTGGAAGAGGCCCCCGAGATCATCGGGCCGCTGATGGCGGGCGTGCAGCGGGTGGCCAAGGCCGTGCGCGCGGCCCTGAACCCCGACGGGATCATGATCAGCCAGTTCAACGGCGCCCCGGCCGGACAGACGGTCTACCACCTGCATTTCCACATCATCCCGCGCTGGGAGGGGACGCCGCTCGGCCGCCACGGCGAGGGCGGCATGGCGGACGTGGAGGAACTGAAGGCGCTGGCCGCGCAGATTTCCGCGAAGATCTCATGACTTCGCCTGCGGGCCTGGAGGCGGCGAGCGTCGCCCTCGGGGCGCTGGCGGCCCTGGCGTCGATCGTTCGGCTGACGCAGCTTAAGGCGCAGAACCGGATTCCGCCGCACCTGGCCGACTACTTTGCGCCCATCACCGAGACGGCGCGCCTTCGCGCCAAACTCGGTGGCCGCCTGACTCCTCGCGGCGGCAACGTCACACGCATGCGCAACGGGCGCGTGCTGGCGCTCGTGCTGGGGCGTTCACACAGGGAGATCGGTGACCGCTGGCTCACGGGATTTGTGCATCTGCAGCGGTTCGCCCTGGTGGCTGCGATCGGCTTTTTCCTGGCCGATCAGTTCGGCGCGTAGGGCGACGGCCGCGCGATGGATCGCCGGCGATCCTTTCCCCCATCGGGTGTCCCGGCTTGGCCATGAGGAGGAGTTGGTTTACGCAATGGTCGTCGCGCCCGCCCGCATGCGACGGGACGAGCGGCTTGTCATGAACGGAGCGCCGCGGGCCTCGTCGCGCTCCTGGGGGCGTTGAGACTCATGGAACTGCTGCTTCTCCTGATCGTGCTCGGGATCCTGGGCGCCTTCGTCGTCAAGTACAACCACCTGCAAAAGCTGGGAAATCAGGTGAAGCGCTTCCGGGGCGACATCGCCGCAGCGATGAAGAAGCGCGGAGACCTCGTGGGCCGGCTAAGCGACATCGCCAAGTCGTACGGCGACCACGAGAAGCTCACCCAGATCACCGCGTCGACGAACATGAGCGGCGTCGCCGGCGCCGGCCCCGACATGGAGAACGCCTCGCGGCTGTTCTCGGGCCTCGCCATGTCGTTCCCCGACCTCAAGGCCAACGCCACCTACCAGCAGTTGATGTCGCAGCTGCACGAGATCGAGGGCAACCTCCAGAGCCGGCGCGAGCAGTACAACGAGGCGGCCAGCGTCTATAACAGCTACCGTTCCTCGCTGCCCCAGGCCCTGTTCGCCTCGGCCGTGGGCTTTCCCGAGGCGCCGTTCTTCACCGTGGACGAGAGCGGGCTGGAAGTGCTGCCCGACTTCAAGACCGACGACGGCCTGATCCTCAAGGAAAGCCTCCAGAAGGCGGGCAACCGGGCCGGCGCCCTGGCCCAGGGGGCGGCCCAGACCGCCACCCAGAAGATCGGTCAGGTCCGCACCCAGCTCCAGGAGGCCCGCGAGGCGCAGCAGGCCGCCGCCCAGGGCGGAGCCGTGGAGGACGGGGCTGTTGAGGCGGCGACGGTGGTGGAGGTCGAGCCGGTCCAGGCGCCCGCCGTAGTGTCGCCCGCCGAACCGGCGCAGCCATCCGACCGCACCGCCTGAACCCCGTCGCGGGGTTCGTCTGGCCCTCGCGCCCCACGCTCGAGGGCTGTCCGAAATCCACATGAAAAGCCCCGGAACATCGGTTCCGGGGCTTTTTCACAGGGCGAGCGTTCACAGGGCGAGCGCCGGCGCCGGCGGGAGCCGCCGGGGGTATCCGACACGAGGGGGCTTCGGAATCCGGCTCCGCGGCCGGTGACGGAATCGATCAGCACCTGGCCAATCAGCGATGGGGCGGCGGGCCGGTGGCTGGTCGCCGTGGGACGGCGAGAGGTGACGGCCCAGGGGGCGTCCGGGGTCGCGGCGGGTCCGGCGGTCGGGCGAGCGCGACCCCGGCCGAACCCGCCAGCCGAGCGCGCAGGGCCCCCGGTCCGCTTCCGGGATCGGGCGGCCTGGAGCCGGGCGGGCTTTGCGTCGCGCTCGCCCCCGTGGCGCCGATCCGGGCCAGCAGTTCGCGCAGGGTGGGAAGCTCGGCCGGCGGCGGGCCGGGAAGCGCGTCCGCCGCGGCCACGACGCCGTTCAGGGTCTTGAGCAGGACGGGCAGGGTGGCGGTCTCGCGGTCGCGATCGTAGTCCACCCGCTCGCGCTCGGGAGCTTCGCGCTCGGCCGGCGGATGTTCGGCGGGTTCTCGTTCGGAGGGCGTGGGGCGCGCGCCCGTCGCGCCATGGCGGCGCGCCTCCTGGCGCAGGCGCAGGTCGAGCGCGACCGAGATCCGGAAGCCCGAGAAGCAGCGGTCGAAGAGCTGGAACAGCTCCAGCTTCCGCGCCCAGACCGCCTCGGCCTCGGCCTGTTCCGCGAACGCCACCCCCAGCCGATAGGCGCATGCGCCCAGCTCGGTCAGCATCCCGGACGTGGTCGGCTCCGACGTCATGAGAACAAACATAGAACATTGTGGCGGAGAGCGCAAGGGGCGGTGAGGTCGGGGGCCGCCTGCCTCGTCCGCCGCGCGGTTCAGGCAGGTTGGGGCTCGTCTCCTGGTTGGTGCGTGCTATCGTGCCGGTAGATAATCGAGGGCGACAGGGCATGACCGAGTTCACCGTTGGGAAGACCGTGGCGCAGAGCGAGCCTCAGGTCACGGTCGACGCCAGCAGCCTGTCCCCCGGTGTCCACCGCTTCAAACTCGTCGTCGTCGACGACAGCGGCCATGAGTCGGAGCCGACCTTCCTGGAGATCGTCGTGACGGACAGTGGAAGACCGACAGCCGTCCTGGATGTCGTCAACGCGAACGGGCAGCGGGTCGAGCCGAAGATCGCAGCCGGGCAGCCGGTGATCCTCTCCGGCGCGCGCTCGAGCGACGTCGCCCCCGGACGGGTGGTGGAGTACCGCTTCACCCTGGTCGACCGGTCCTAGAGGCTGTCAGGGACGCGGGCGGGGGATCAGCCTGGCGGGCCGGTGTGGCTCATAAACCCTATCCGTCTGACGCGCTGGATGATGAGTGGGCGTTTGCGCCGTAACTGGCGCTGGTGCGCGAGGAGGCGGGGCCGCGCCGGCGCGACCTGCCCCAACAGCCTCCGGGGACTCTGAGTCCCCGTGCAGCTTCGAGCAGTTCAAGACCGCCGATAACGGCCAACAGGAGGAGAACAAGCGCCGACCCCGGGACCACGCACCTAGGGCAGGCTGAAAAGGGGTGTGTGTCCTTGCTTGTACGACGGAAATTGAGATCGTGGGGTTGGTGATCGGATCATATGATCCCGACTTCTAGGGAGGCGGATGGGGAGGGGCAAAGATGTGCCGAATGCTAGCGCTGGAATTTGCGATGATCCGGGCCGCAGCGATTGCTTGGGCCATTAGTGTCGTCTTGACCCCGGCGGTCGCCGTGGCTCGGGATCTGGCTATCACGGCGATGCCGCGCGAAGGGCAAGAACTCCAGTACCGCAACGGCAGACCGGTGATCATATCTGGAGGCCCGCGCGCCGCTGTGAGCGCGGTCCTCCTAACTGAGAGAGTCGAGGATCGGGGCCTTTCATTGCTCCTCGTTGCACGAGCCGTCGCAGCTACCTCCCCCGTAAACATTGGCCCGGCCGACCTGAGGGCCGCCACGGACGCAGGACCGGCGAAAATCTTGACCGGCGGCGATATGGAAGCTCAGGCGAAGTCCGACGTTAAGCGCCAGGTGTTAGCCGCCAGGCTCCGCGGTATGGGAGCCGCCCTCCAAGGTTCGTCCGGCAGCTTTGAGGCTCAAACGACCTACTCAGGTCGAACGGCGCACACGACCGGCTCCTACACTCCGCCTCTGGATAGTTACGCAGCGGTCGCGGACGCCCGCCGAGAGATCGACGCGGCTCAGGCTTCCGCTGGAGAGAGAGCAGCAAGCGCTCGTAGCCTCGGCTTCAACCCCTTCACCCTCCAACCGGGTGAGTACGGTTCGACCATCGTGCCGATCTCCGAAATACCCAGGAGCGCAAAGGAATTCGCCTTGCTGGTGAAGGTGGATGGGGAGGTCCACACCTTCATGTTCGACCTCGGCCGAACAGCAAAGTGATAGCGGACGTGGCCATTAGCCGATCGATAGGCGCACCTGAGGAGATCAATATGGACGTCCCCGAATGACGCCCTGGCTCCTTACGAGATTGGCAGTTGGCGCGATCGCCGTGGTGCTCCTGGTTCTACACTTGGCGCGGCCCTGAGCTCGAGGAAGCAGGCCCATGCCCTCCCCTGACAAATCCATAGAGGACTACATCCGAGAAGCGACGGACATCCTGGCTCTGGGCTTTCCACATGAAGGCTCAGAGGAAGAGAAGGCCGCGTACATGGATGAGCTGCGCCAGGTCCTTGAGGATCGGGCGGCGGCTGTGAAGGAAGCGTTTCGGAGGGCGTAGGCGTCAGTGGTGGAGGTAGGGCCTCAGAGTGGAGCAGCTAGAATTTCCAGCTAGGGAATTCGTTACGCGCAAGACTCCCTATATAGTACCTTGACAGCCTTAGGAGAAACATGGGCGCCATAACGTCCGCTCTCGGCCTCGGTTATGACTCAAGGGCGATAGCGAACCGAATTTTGGAAGTGGCTCGGGAGAAGGGCCAAAACTTGACCATCATGCAGTTGGTCAAGCTGATCTACTTTGCCCAAGGCTGGTATTTGGCATTTGTCGGCAAGCCGATCACCAGTCACAAAGCTCACGCTTGGCAATATGGTCCCGTCTATCCTCTGGTCTACAAAGCGTTTCCGGGCGCAGGATCGCGTCCATTGGATGGGCTAATTACGGACAAGATTACGGCTGAGCCCTATCGCGCCAATTTCACTGACGATGAGGAAGCTCTGATCGAGTGGATCGTTGATGAGTATGGGAAACTGCACGCCTTTGACCTGTCCCGGCGGACACATGCCGACGACGGGCCGTGGAAGGCAGCTATCGATCGTAGTGGCACCTATTCAGAAATTCCCGATTCCGATCTTCAATCCTACTTTCGGCAATTCGTGAGAGATGACGCTTAATAAGGCGCGCTTCGAGGCTGCTTTCGCGAAGTCGGCGGCCGGCATTGACGCGCAAAGCGAACTCGACCCGCGTGTGCAAGAGCTGTGGATCTTGCTGGAACCTGCGCTTGAAGAGCGCGGCGTCATGGAGCAGGAGGTCCGAGATCACTTTCGAGAGAACACTAAAGACATCCTCTCATGGCGGGGCGCTCGAACATTCGCCACCAGCTTTGCCGTTTTTGTTGTCATGGTAACCATGACAACCTTGGGCATCGTTTTGTTTCACGACGCGACGACCACGCGCTTCACCGGTCTTGGCAGCGATAGCGTCCGGGTCGCCTTCCTTGCCGGTTCATTCGCTACGATCTTCGGGCTGACAGCCCTCATTGTTCGCGGGGCGTTCAGCGCATCCCACAAGGACGACGGAGCTTCGCTAATGCCTGAGAACGCGAAAGTCGTCGTCGACACATTGGGCGCGCTGCTGAGGGCAAAGACCTAGCCCGCCCCCGCCCTTCGCCTACTACTTGCAGACACATTTGTGAAGTAGGGACACACGCCACTTTCAGACGGAAGGGTCCCGGCGCGGAATATCTCCACCTCGTCGTCGCGCCGTCGTGGCCCGCGCGGCATCGACGCCGCGCCATTGTGAGGAAATCGACGCCTCGTTCGCTCCCGGGTCCCGGCCTTCGCTTTGCGAAACCGGGATGACACCCCGTCGGGGGGGGGACATGCGATGACGACAGGCGATCGCCCTCCCCGCGGGGAGGGCTTTCGCCGCCAGCTCAGTCCACCGCCTCGGGCTCGTCGGCCGGCGCCTCGACCACGGGGGCGCCGGGTTCGCGTTCCTCGCCCTCGATCTCGAAGCCCAGCTTGCCGTCCTTGAGCACCACGCGGACGTGGCCGCCCTTGGCCAGCCGGCCGAACAGGATCTCGTCGGCCAGGGGCTTCTTGATGTGCTCCTGGATGACGCGGGCGAGGGGGCGGGCGCCGTAGAGCTCGTCGAAGCCGTTCTTGGCCAGCCAGTCGGCGGCCTCGTCCGAGGTCTCGATGGTGACGTGCCGGTCCGCGAGCTGGGCTTCCAGCTGGATGACGAACTTCTGCACCACCTGGCGGATGATCTCGGGGGTGAGGGCGCGGAACTGGACGATGGCGTCCAGGCGGTTGCGGAACTCGGGCGTGAACAGCCGCTTCAGCGCCTCGTCGACCTCGTCCTCCTGCTTGCCGCGGCCGAAGCCGATGGCGTTGCGCTGGGCGTCGGAGGCGCCGGCGTTGGTGGTCATGATCAGGACCACGTTGCGGAAGTCGATCTTCTTGCCGTTCGAGTCGGTGAGTTGCCCGTGGTCCATGACCTGGAGCAGGATGTTGAAGACGTCGGGGTGCGCCTTCTCGATCTCGTCCAGCAGGACCACCGAGTGCGGATGCTGGTCGACGGCGTCGGTCAGCAGGCCGCCCTGGTCGAAGCCCACGTAGCCGGGGGGCGCGCCGATCAGGCGGCTGACCGTGTGGCGCTCCATGTACTCGGACATGTCGAACCGCAGCAGCTCGATGCCCAGGGTGGAGGCCAGCTGGCGGGCCGTCTCGGTCTTGCCGGTGCCGGTGGGGCCGCTGAACAGGTAGCAGCCGATCGGCTTGTTGGCGTCGCGCAGGCCCGCTCGCGCCATCTTCATGGCGGCGGAGAGGGACTCGATCGCGGCGTCCTGGCCATAGACCGCGCGCTTCAGGTCGGACTCGAGCTGCTTCAGCGCCTCGGTGTCGGACTTGGAGACCGACTTGGGCGGGATGCGGGCGATCTTGGCGACGACGGCCTCGACCTCCTTCAGGCCGATGGTCTTCTTCCGCTTGCCCTCGGGCAGCAGCATCTGCGAGGCGCCGGCCTCGTCGATGATGTCGATGGCCTTGTCGGGCAGCTTGCGGTCGTTGATGTACTTGGCCGACAGCTCGACCGCCGCCTTGATGGCGTCGTTGGTGTAGCGGAGCTTGTGGAACTCCTCGTAGTAGGTCTTGAGGCCCTTGAGGATCTTGATGGTGTCCTCGATCGTGGGCTCGTTCACGTCGATCTTCTGGAAGCGGCGGACCAGCGCCCGGTCCTTCTCGAAGTGCTGGCGGAACTCCTTGTAGGTGGTCGAGCCCATGCAGCGCAGGGTGCCCGACGCCAGGGCCGGCTTGAGCAGGTTGGAGGCGTCCATCGCCCCGCCGCTGGTGGCGCCGGCGCCGATCACGGTGTGGATCTCGTCGATGAAGAGCACCGCGTCGGGGTGGTTCTCCAGCTCCTTGACCACCTGCTTGATGCGCTCCTCGAAGTCGCCGCGGTAGCGGGTGCCGGCCAGCAGCGCGCCCATGTCGAGCGAGAAGATGGTCGAGCCCGCGAGGACGTCGGGCACCTGCTTGTTCACGATCTTGCGCGCCAGGCCCTCGGCGATGGCGGTCTTGCCGACGCCCGGTTCGCCGACGAGCAGCGGGTTGTTCTTGGTGCGGCGGCAGAGGATCTGGATGCAGCGCTCGACCTCGGCCATCCGCCCGATGAGGGGGTCGACCTTGCCCTGCTTGGCCTTCTCGTTGAGGTTGACGCAGTAGGCCTCGAGCGCCTCGCCGCCGGTCTTCACCTGCGGCTTCTCCTCGTCCTCGGCGCCCTTGACCGGCTTGGCCTCGGAGGCGCCGGCCTTCTTGGCGATGCCGTGGGCGATGTAGTTCACCGCGTCGTACCGCGTCATGTCCTGCTCCTGCAGGAAGTAGGCGGCGTGGCTCTCGCGCTCGCTGAAGATGGCCACCAGCACGTTTGCGCCGGTCACCTCCTCGCGGCCCGAGGACTGGACGTGGATCACCGCGCGCTGGATCACGCGCTGGAACCCCGCGGTGGGCTTGGCGTCCTCGCCGTCGTCGACCACGAGCGAGCGCAGCTCGTTGTCCACGTAGTTGGTGAGGGTGGTGCGAAGCGCCTGGAGCTCGACGTCGCAGGCGCGCATCACGGCGGCCGCGTCCTCGTCATCGACCAGGCTGAGCAGCAGGTGCTCGAGCGTCGCATATTCGTGCTTGCGCTGATTGGCGTAGGCCACCGCGCGGTGGAGGGATTCTTCGAGCTGGCGAGAAAATGACGGCAAACGCCTCAGTCCTTTTCCATGGTGCACTGCAGCGGGTGTTGATGCCGCCGCGCCGTATCAACGACCTGGGCTACTTTCGTTTCCGCCACTTCGTATGTGTAGACCCCGCAGACGCCCACGCCATGTTGATGAACATGGAGCATGATGCGAGTCGCGTCTTCGCGCGATTTGTTGAAGAACTGTTCGAGTACGTACACGACGAATTCCATCGGCGTGTAGTCGTCGTTGAGCAGAAGAACCCGATACATGGCCGGCTTCTGCGTCTTCGGCTTCGTCTGGGTGACGACCGCGGAGCGAACGCCGGTGTCTGCACCGCCTTCCTTCCGTTCGCTCATCTGCCTGGTCTCCTGGGCGGCGCCTCGATCGTTCGATCTTCCGATTAGATATGGAAGATGGCGCCTTTTGGAAGGGTTGAATCGTCGCGGTTGACCTTGACGTGGGCGCGCGGGGGCGACCGGCCCGTGCGCGGGGGTTCCTGGCGAGGCGCCTGTTTTGGAGGCGACCTCACTCTTCCCTGTACGTTCCGCGGGCGCGAAGGAGGCGCCCGGAGGTGACGGCGCCCGGTCCGAATCGATCGCGGAGGGCGTCCACGGACCGCTCGCTGGCCAGCGCCCGGCGTTCGTCCTCGGCGAAGAAGTCGGCCCCGGCCTCGGCGGCGTCCACGAGGTCGGCGATCCCGACGCCGATGAGCCGCCAGGGCTGGCCGGTCGCCTCGCGGGCCAGGAGTTCGCGCCCGACCTTGAACAGCGTGTGCGCCGTCTGGGTCGCCACCGGCAGGGTGCGGCGGCGGGTGACGATGCGGAAGTCGGTGGCCCGCAGCTTGAGGGTGACGACGCGGCCCGCCACGCCGGCCGTGCGCGCCTGCCGCGCCACCCGCTCGCAGAGCGGGGCCAGCCGGTCCTCCAGGTCGCCGAGCCGCGACAGGTCGTCGTTGAAGGTGGTCTCGGCGCTGATCGCCTTGCGGGCCTCGTTGGGATTGACGCTGCGCGTGTCGCGGCCGTGGGCCAGCTCGGAGAGCCGCAGGCCGTGCGCGCCCCAGCGGTCGGCCAGCAGCTTGCGGTCGGCGCGGGCCAGATCGCCCACGGTGCGGAAGCCGGCCTTCTCCAGCGTCGCCACCATCGCGGGGCCGACGCCGGGCAGGATGCGCACCGGCTGCGGCGCCAGGAAGGCGGGCGCCTCGGCGCCGATCACCGAGAAGCCGCGCGGCTTGTCCAGGTCGGAGGCCACCTTGGCCAGGAACTTGTTGGGGGCGAGGCCGATGGAGACGGTGAGGCCCGTCCCGGCCTCGATGCGGGCCTGGAGCCGCGCCAGGGTGATGGCCGGCGGCGCGCCGTGCAGCCGCTCGGTGCCCGAGAGGTCCAGCCAGGCCTCGTCCAGGCTCAGGGTCTGGATCAGGGGCGTGAGCTCGGCGGCCAGGCCGAGGATGCGCTTCGATTCGGCGCGGTACTTGGTGAAGTCGGGCTTGATGACGACCGCGTCGGGGCAGAGCTTCAGCGCCTTGAACATCGGCATGGCCGAGCGCACGCCCGAGATGCGGGCGATGTAGCAGCAGGTGGTGACCACCCCGCGCTTGCCGCCGCCGACGATCACGGGCTGGTCCCGCAGTTCGGGCCGGTCGCGTTTCTCGACGCTGGCGTAGAAGGCGTCGCAGTCCATGTGGGCGATGGCCAGCCGGTCCAGCTCGGGATGGGCCGCGATGCGGGGCGAGCCGCACGACGGGCAGCGCGGCGGGGCGGCCGCGCCGGTCCAGAAGCAGTCGCGGCAGAACGCCTTCATTGCGCGGTCATTCCAGGGGCCAGAGCCATGCGGCGCCCCGGACGCCCGACGAATCGCCGTGCGCGGCGGGGCGGACGGGCGTGTCGAAGACGTCCGAGAACACGTGCGGGGCGACGGCGGCCGGCAGGACCTCGTACAGCCGCGCGATGTTCGACATTCCGCCGCCCAGCACGATCACGTCGGGATCGAGGATGTCCACGATCACGGCCAGGCCGCGGGCCAGCCGGTCGGCGTAGGCGTCGAGGGCGGCGTGGTCGCGCGCCGCGACGGCGGCTTCCGCCGAGCGGCCGGCCTCGCGCGCGAACCCCGTGCCGGACAGCCACAGCTCGAGGCAGTTGGTCCGGCCGCACCAGCACGTCAGGCCGGGCGACTCGCGGCCTCGCGGCCAGGGGAGGGGCGTATGGCCCCATTCGCCGGCGATCCGGTTGCGGCCCTCGACCAGCCGGCCGTCCACCGTGATGCCGCCGCCGCAGCCGGTGCCGATGATGACGGCGAAGACGACGCCCGCGCCCGCGGCCGCGCCGTCCGTGGCTTCGGACAGGGCCAGGCAGTCGGCGTCGTTGGCGTACCGGACCGGCCGCTCCAGGGCCCGCGCGAGGTCGGCGGGAAAGGGGCGGCCGTTCAGGACCGTGGAGTTCGAGTTCCGCATCAGGCCGTCGACGGGGGAGGGCGACCCGGGCCCGCCCACGCCGATGCGGCGCGCGGAGGCGCCCGCCTGCCGCTCGGCTTCGGCCACGATGGTGCGGACGGCTTCCAGCCGGTCCTCGTAGGCGGGTGGCGTGGGGCCGCGCACCCGCGCCCGGAAACGGCCGTCGGCGTCGAGCGCCGCCGCCTCGATCTTGGTGCCGCCGAAGTCCACGCCGATGCGGATCATGCGGTCAGGTATACGCGATCTGGTCCAGGCCGGCAGGGAGAGGGCGCCCCGCCGGTGGACAGACTTCGGGGCCGCGACGGCTTCAGCGGGCGACCGCCCGGGCGATCCGCTCGCCCAGCTCGGCCCAGTCGTCGATGCGGGGGTGGCGGTCGGACAGCGGCGCGAAGGGGCGCAGGCGCAGGTCGGCGACGTGCTGGAAGGTGGCGGTCCGGGGCGCATGGTCGGCCACCGAGTCGAGGTTCGAGAGCAGGTCGTCCACGAAGGCGGTCGGCTGCGCCGTCTGGGCCACGAGGCTGGCGGCGATGGGCCCCTTGGGACCGGAATTCAGCACCAGCGGATGCTTGAGCCCATGTTTGCGAAGCCATTCGGCGCGCAGCCGCTCGGCGTCGGCCGGCGCATTCGACAGGATGAGGATCTCCGCGCGGTCGGAGAGGCGGTTCAGCGCGGCGATGGCGCCGGGCGCAGGCTCCATCTCGTGGCAATGGCCGGCGAAGAAGGCGTCGAACAGCCGCTTGCCCTCGGCGATCTCCAGGTGCTGCGTCTCGCCGGGGCGGTAGATGTTCTGGAACAGGGCGAACCGCTCGATCCGCATCTCCAGCCCCTGGCGGGCCACGTAGTCCCCGAACCCCTGCATGAACAGGCCCAGCACCTCGTCAACGTCGACCAGCACGAGCGGGCGGTCGGGGGACAGCCCCAGGTCGGCGAGGCGGGGCGCAGCGGGTTCGGCAGGGTTCGTCAAGGCGGGGTCCAGGCTGACGTGAACGCAGATAACGAAGTTTAAGGATATCCGGGCGGATAAGAACGGGAAGGGTGGGGTGGGCCGTCTGCGGCCTGGTCCGAGGAGAACGTCGGGTCCCGAATGGCCAAGAAAGTCCTCATCGTCGAGGATAACGAGCTGAACATGAAGCTGTTTCATGATCTGCTCGAAGCGCAGGGGTACGAGACCCTGGAGACCCGCGAGGGGCTCGCGGCGCTGTCGCTCGCGCGCGAGCACAGGCCCGATCTGATCCTCATGGACATCCAGCTTCCCGAGATCTCGGGCCTGGAAGTCACCAAGTGGCTCAAGGAGGACGACGACCTAGCGCACATCCCGGTCGTCGCCGTCACCGCCTTCGCCATGAAGGGCGACGAGGAGCGGATCCGCGAGGGCGGCTGCGAGGCCTATATCTCGAAGCCGATCTCGGTCACGCACTTCCTCGACACGATCCGCCGGCTGCTGACCTAGCCATGTCCGCCCGGATCCTGGTCGTCGACGACATCGAATCGAACGTGCGCCTGCTCGAGGCGAAGCTGTCGGCCGAATACTACGAGGTCCTGACCGCCCACGACGGCCCGACGGCCCTGGCCGTGGCGGCGGCCGAGCAGCCCGACATTGTGCTGCTCGACGTGATGATGCCCGGCATGGACGGCTTCGACGTCTGCCGCCGGCTGAAGGACGACGCGTTGACGCGTCACATCCCCGTGGTGCTGGTCACCGCGCTGGACGGCCGCGCCGACCGGGTGGCGGGGCTGGAGGCGGGCGCCGACGACTTCCTCACCAAACCGATCGACGACGTGATGCTGTTCGCCCGCGTGCGCAGCCTGACGCGGCTGAAGGGCGTGATCGACGAGCTGCGCGACCGCGAGGCCTCGGGCCGCCGGATGGGCGTGATCGCCGGCGCCGCCTCGCGCCTGGGCGGGTCGGGCGGCCGCATCCTGATCGTGGACGACAACGTCCGCCAGGCCGAGCGGGTGGCCGCCGAGCTGGCGGTCGAGCACCGCCCGGTGGTCGAGAGCGAGGCCGAAAAGGCCTTGCTGACCGCCAGGGGGCCGGTGGACCTGGTCATCGTCAATGCGAACGCGCGGGCCTTCGACGGGCTGCGTTTCGCGGCCCAGCTCCGCTCGGACGAGGCGACGCGGAGCCTGCCGGTGCTGGCGGTCGCCGATCTGGACGAGCGCCGCAAGGCGCTGAAGGCGCTGGAGATCGGGATCAACGACATCCTGGCCCGGCCCATCGATCCCGGCGAGCTGGCCGCCCGCGTGCGCACCCAGATCCGCCGCAAGCGCTATACCGACTACCTGCGCTCGAACCTGGACCATTCGCTGGAGCTGGCGGTCACCGACCAGCTCACCGGCCTGCACAACCGCCGCTACATGGCCGGCCAGCTCGAAGCGCTGATGCGCCGGGCCGGGCAGGGGGGCGAGCCGGTCTCGGTGCTGGTCATCGACATCGACCACTTCAAGCGCGTGAACGACAGCTTCGGCCACGACGTGGGCGACGAGGTGCTGGCCGAGTTCGCCGTGCGCCTGGCCTCGAACGTGCGCGCCATCGACCTGCCGGTGCGCCACGGGGGCGAGGAGTTCGTGGTGGTGATGCCGGACACCGACCTGGAGAACGCCCGGCGCATCGCCGAGCGCATCCGCCTGCACGTCGCCGGCGCGCCGTTCCGCGTCATGGGCGGCCAGGAGCTGCTGTCGGTGACGATCTCCATCGGGGTGGCGACCAGCGCCGGAGCGGACGACACCTCGAACGCCCTGCTCAAGCGCGCCGACGAAGCCGTCTACGAAGCCAAGTCCGCCGGCCGCAACCGCGTGATCGCACGGGCGGCGTAGGCGCGGGCGGGGCGCTGGCGGCGGCGGCCGGGCAGACCTCGGGGATTCTGGAACGGATGTCGGTCGCCTATTCCTGGCGACGGAGAGTGTTCCAGCGGATCTGGCCGACAAGCGCGATCAGCCACCGATACTGATCAACTGGCCACCATAGAGGGTTGCCGACCTTGCCTCCCCTGCCGCGGGAGCGAAGGTGGGGGTGCCGCCCGCCGAAGCCGGTGCGAGCCAGCAAAGGGTGGCTCGCGGACGTCGTCGACGTTGCGCCGGGGCCGATATCGCCTAGGCTGAGACGGGGGAAGACGGGCGTGGGGCTGGAGCAAGTCTCGATCGGGGAGTTCGTGGCCGCCGCAGCGGGGCCGCCGCGCTTTCGTGCGAAGCACATGCCGACTCAAACCGTAAGCCAAGAACTTCACACCGAGGTCTCCCGGTTGATCGCCTTGTTCTGCATCGCCGACGACACAGATACCTTCATTCTGAACAATCGGTGGGTGGGCGGCGACATCTGGAGCCAGGAACTCGCCGACTATACCGATCCGATCTGGGAGACCGTGGTCCTTCGCTCCTCCGCGAAAACCTTCGAAGCAATCCCGACCGGGCCGGACAGCGTCTGTCGGATGGAGTGGGCGGGCGGTTTCGTCCAGTGGAACGCCGTCGCGGTGGAGCCTTTCACCTATCTCGGAGAGCCCGTGACGTTCGGTGTGGGCGGAGCGCTGGCGTACGCCACCGCCGTTGACGGGCGTCCGCACGAGCTCCTCGTCGAACTCGAGTTGCCTAGCCGCCTGGGAGAATGGCGTCTCAGGCGATCCCCGACTCCATCAGCCTTCGTCCTCGCGCGGCACGCGGTGACCTCGTGAATGGCCGAGCCGAAGGCGGAATCTCGTCCTCGACGCGAAAGCGGACGCGCCAGTTTACAACCGGAGGCGGGATGCTCCCGCCACAGCGCGAACCTCAGGGGAGGGGATGATGCTTCGGATATCGGCCTGGCTGGCGATCGGGTTTGGCTCGGCGTTGGCGGTGCTGGAGGCGGTGCGGAACTGGGGCGACTGGCAGTGGTGGCCGTTCTGGGTGGTGGACTATGTCGCGGCCGGGCTGCTCGTGGCGGGCGGTGTCGCGGCCCTGCGCGGCGGCCGGACGGACTGGCTGGCCGGCGGCTGGGGATTCGCGTGCGCCATGTTCTGGATGTCGTTCTTCGGCCATCTCGGTGGCGTGCTGGAGCCGGGCGCCGAGGTCACGGACCGCGAGCTGATGCTGACCCGCGTCATCGGCGGGATGTTCGGCCTCACGGTGCTGGGTTTCGTGAGCGCGCTGGTCGCGGGTCGGGTGGGCGCAACGAAAAACGCCCGGCGGTGAGGCCGGGCGTCTTCGTGCGGAACCAGAGGCTTGTCGGCCTACTTGATCTTGCCTTCCTTGAACTCGACGTGCTTGCGCACGATCGGGTCGTACTTCTTCAGCACCATCTTGTCGGTCTTGGTGCGGGCGTTCTTCTTGGTGACGTAGAAGAAGCCGGTGTCCGCCGTGGAATTCAGGCGGATCTTGATGGAGGCGGGCTTCGCCATGGTGCGGGTCCCTTAAGATTGCGGGGCCAAGCGGGGTCGCACCGCCGGCGGGTGTTCAGGAGGCGCGGAAAATACGAATCCGCGCCCGGAAGTCAACGTCCTTTCCCACGAAGTGGGAGCGGGGGTGGAGAGGGCGAGCCTCGCCCACGACGTCGCGATCCGACCTGCCGGGTTCATGGGCGGACGGTCGATCCGCCCTGCCGGCCGCTCGCCCTTCCCACCCCCGCTCTTCAGCCGGCCTGCGCCGGCTTCGGCGGGCGAAGGCTCAGAGGCTGACCGGCCGCATGCCCTCTTCGCGGTCCTTGTAGCGCAGGAAGGGCTTGGGCCGGGTCGGGTCGTCCATCCGCAGGACGGCTTCGCGGATCATCATGCGGGTGACGGTGGGCAGGGGCAGGCCCTGGGCGTCGTCGAAGTCGACCCAGGCGATCTCCTCCAGCTCGCCGCAGTCGGCCTGGCGCTCGAGGCTGGTGAGGCGCTCGGCGTCGGCCAGCAGGAACCAGGTGTCGAACCGCTTGCCGACCGCCGGCGGGGTGATGGCGCGGGCGATCACGTCCATCGCCTCGAGGTCGGGCAGGACCCCCTGGTCGACGAAGTCCTTCCAGGGGCCGCGGCCGCGCGCCTCGCCGGGCCGGGCCAGCAGGAGGCCGGCTTCCTCCCAGGTCTCGCGCACCGCGGCCAGGGCCAGGGCGCGCCCCTTGCCGGCCGGCAGGTAGCGGTCGAACAGGCCGCCCACGTCGGGCCGCAGGTCGGTGGCGTAGGGGGCGCGGTAGTCGGCCCGGTCGATCCGGCCGCCCGGGAAGACCCAGCGGTCGGGCATGAAGCTGTGGCCGCCGTGGCGCTTGCCCATGAGGACGCGCGGCTTGGGGCCGTCGCGCCGGATGATCATCACCGTGGCGGCGTTCTTGGGGCGCACGGCCCGCTGGCCCGGCTGGCGGGGCGGGCCTTCGGGCTTGTGGACGATGGGGGCGTCGGTCGGCATGAAACAATTGTATGATCCGCCGCGTGGGGCTGGGAAGCCTGCCGTCGCGGAAGCCCCTTTCCGAGCCTTCGCGCGAGCGGAGGCTCAGTCATTGGAACCACAGAAGGACACAGAAAACACAGAAGGAGGGCCGGGTGGCGCCTTCTGTGCCTTCTGTGGTCCTTTGAATCGGGAGGCGCCGCTTCGCGGCCGTCTAGCGCTTCTTGCCGCCCATCTTCTTCTTGCGGCCGGTGCGGATGCCCGGCGGACGGCCAGAGGGCGGGCGTCCAGAGGGCGGGCGGCGGTCGCCGCGGCCGCGGACGCCCAGGCGGGGGAGCGGCATGGAGCGGTCGGGCGGGGCCGGGTCGCTCAGCATGTCGAACAGCAGGCCGCCGGTGATGGGCGTGGCCTCGGCCAGCCGCACCTGGACCGTCATGCCCAGCGGCCAGCGGGCGCCCGAGCGTTCACCCACCAGGGCGTGGGCGCGGTCGTCGTGGACGAAGAACTCGCCGCCCAGGCGCGAAACGGGGACCAGGCCGTCGGCGCCGGTCTCGGCCAGGCGGACGAAGAGGCCGAAGCGGGTGACGCCGGTGATCCGGCCCTCGAACTCGGCGCCCACGCGGTCGGCCAGGAAGGCGGCGACGTAGCGGTCGGTGGCGTCGCGCTCGGCGGCCATGGCGCGGCGTTCGGCGAAGGTGATGATCTCGGCCGTGCCCGCCATCTGCGAGATGTCGAATTGGGACAGGCCGTCGTCACCGAGTCCCAGGGCCGTCACCAGCGCCCGGTGGACGATGAGGTCGGCGTAGCGGCGGATCGGCGAGGTGAAGTGGGCGTACTTGGCCAGGTTCAGCCCGTAGTGGCCGATGTTCTCGGTGGAGTAGTGCGCCTGCATCTGGGTGCGCAGGACCACCTCGTTGACGATGTCGGCGTGCGGTCCGCCGCGGGTTTCGTCCAGCAGCCGGTTGAAGCGCTCGGTGCGCGGCGCCTCGCCCTTGGTCCAGGGCAGGCCCAGGGTGTCCAGAAGGTCGGCCAGGGCCTGGATCTTCTCGCGGCTGGGCTGGTCGTGGATGCGGTAGATCAGCGGGGTCTTCTTCTGCTCCAGCGTCTCGGCGGCGCAGACGTTGGCCTGGATCATGAACTCCTCGATGAGCTTCATGGCGTCCAGCGTCGCGCGGGGGGTGATCGCGGCGATCTCGCCCTCGCGGGTCATGGCGATGCGCCGCTCGGCGCTCTCGATGGCCAGGGGCGAGCGGGCGTCGCGGCCCGTCTTCAGGCAGGCGTAGGCCGCCCACAGGGGTTGGAGGACCGGCTCCAGCAGCGGCGCGGTCTTGTCGTCTATCTGGCCGTCGATGGCCGCCTGCGCCTGCTCGTAGCTGAGCTTGGCGGCCGAGCGCATCAGGCCGCGCACGAAGCGGTGGCCGCGCTTCCTGCCGTCGGCGCCGAACACCATGCGGACGGCCAGGGTGGCGCGGTTCTCGCCCTCGCGCAGGCTGCACAGGCCGTTCGACAGCCGCTCGGGCAGCATGGGCTCGACCCGGTCGGGGAAATAGACGCTGTTGCCCTTGTCGCGGGCGATGCGGTCCAGCTCCGAGCCCGGCCGGACATAGGCGGCGACGTCGGCGATGGCCACCCAGCAGACCCAGCCGCCGGGGTTCTTCGGGTCGTCGTCCGGGTGGGCGTAGACGGCGTCGTCGTGGTCGCGGGCGTCCTGGGGGTCGATGGTGATCAGGGGGACGTCGCGCAGGTCCTCGCGGCCCGCCAGCGTCGGCGGCTGGGCCGCCTCGGCCTCGGCTTCGGCGGCCTCGGAGAAGCCGGTCGGGATGCCGTGGGCATGGATGGCGATGAGCGAATAGGCGCGGGGCTCGTCCTCGCGGCCCACCACCTCCAGCAGCTTGCCGCGCCGGGGCCCGTAGCGCGGGCCGTGCGGTTCGACCTGGGCCAGCACCAGGTCGCCGTCGCGGACGTCCTCGCCCTCGGGCAGCAGCAGGGTGTCCTTCGAGCGGCGATCCACGGGCTCGACGCGGACCTCGCGGCGCGCCTTGCGGACCACGCCCAGGATGCGGTGCGCGCTCTGGCCCAGGCGCTTGATCAGCCGGGCCTCGGTCTCGCCGTTCTCCAGGGGGACGAACCGGACCAGGACCCGGTCGCCCAGGCCGGGCGCGGGACCCTTCGCGTCGCCGCCCGGGGCCAGCGGGACCAGCGGCGCGTCCTCGCCCCGGGTCAGCCGCACCAGGAGCTCGCCGTCGGCGTCGCGCTCGACCACGTCGGCCACGCCCACCTCGGGCAGGGCGCCGGCCTCGGCCAACCCCCGGCGGCCACGCTTGCCCAGCGCACCCTCGTCCTGGAGGGTCTGAAGCAGGGCGCGAAGCTGGCGGCGGTCCTCGCCCTTCAGCCCGAACGCGCGGGCGATGGCGGCCTTGTCGGTCTCGCCGCTCTCGCGGATGAACTTCAGCAGGGTCTCGCGGTCGGGCAGGCCTTTCGCAAAGCGGGTCGACTTCGGCATCTTGGATCGGGCCATTCGGCGTGCTTAGCACCGTTTTGGGAGGAACGCAGATGCTCACCGGAACACACCGTTTTCCGCGGCAGGACCAGATCGCCTACGGGCGCCCGGCGGTGGAGGTGGTGCGCGAACTGGCGGCGGCCTGGGGCGCCGGCCGCATCCTGGTGACGACGACCCGCTCGCTGGCCGACGGGCTGGCGGCCGGGTTCGCCGCGGACCTGGGCGACCTCTGCGTCGGGGTCTTCGCCGACATCGGCGCGCATTCGCCGCGCGAGGGCGTGATCGGCGGGGCGGCGGCGGCGCGGGTGGCGGGCGCCGACCTGCTGGTGGCGCTGGGGGGCGGTTCGGTGATCGACGCCACCAAGGTGATGCAGCTCTGCCTGTGGGCGGACCTGACCGAGGCGGACCAGCTCGACGCCTATCGCGCCGGACGGGGCGCGGATCGCGTCGATGTGGCGAAGGTGGCGCCCGGCGTCCGCATGATCGCCGTGCCCACGACGCTGTCGGCGGCCGAGTTCACCCCGTTCGCCGGCGTCAGCGATCCGACCCGGCGCGTGAAGGAGGGCTACACCCATCCGATGCTGGCCCCGCGCGCGGTGGTGCTGGACCCCGCGATGACGCTGGACACCCCGCCGCGGCTCTGGGCCTCGACCGGCATGA
Source organism: Phenylobacterium sp. (assembly GCF_037189685.1). GTDB lineage: Bacteria > Pseudomonadota > Alphaproteobacteria > Caulobacterales > Caulobacteraceae > Phenylobacterium. The sequence continues at coordinate 47,062 of NZ_JBBCIT010000008.1, forward strand.
AGGCGGTGGACCACGCCGTCGAGCAGCTCTGTCACCCCCTGCGCGCGCCGTATGCGGACGCGCTGGCCGTGGACGGCCTGAAGCGGCTGGCGGCGGGCCTTCCGGCGACCCAGGCCGACCCGCGCGATCTGGCGGCGCGGCTCGAATGCCAGTTCGGCATGTGGCTGGCGATCAGCGGCGTCGGATCGGGGCGGGGCATGGGGCCCAGCCACGCCATCGGCCACACCCTGGGCGGGGGCTACGGCGTGCCGCACGGGATCACCTCGTGCGTGATCCTGCCGGCGGTGCTGGCGTGGACGGGGGCCGGCGGCCCGAACGGCGCCGTCGCCGAGGCCCTGGGCGGCCCGGATGCGGCGGGGGCCGTCCGCGGTCTCGTCCGCAGGCTGGACCTGCCGGCCGACCTGAAGAGCGTGGGTGTGACGCGCGGCGACTTCCAGGCCATCGCCGAGCACACGATGCACGATGGCGGCGTCCGCAACAGCCCGCGCCCGATCTCCGGCCCGGCCGACATCGTGGAGATCCTCGAGATCGCGGCCGGCTGATGCTGCTCAAGGTCGTCCTGCTGGAGGCGATCCGGCGCGGCGAGGTGAGCCTGGTCTACCGACGGTGGACGCGGCCGTCGGTGAAGACCGGCGGCACGCTGAACACGGCCGTGGGCCAACTCGCCATCGACGAGGTGGCCGCGGTCGATCCGGCCGGGATCACCGACGCCGAAGCGCAGGCGGCGGGCGCGGCGTCGGCGGATCGGCTGCGTGTGGACCTGGCGGGCGAGGGGACGGTGTATCGCGTTCGTGTGCGGTATCTGGGCGCCGATCCGCGGCAAGCCCTGCGTGAAGACACCGACCTGACCGGCGTGCTGGAGCGGCTTGGGCGACTGGACATCCGCGGCGCCTGGACGGCCGGGGTCCTCGACCTCATCGCCCGGCATCCCGGGCGTCGCGCCGGAGACCTCGCCGCCATGCTCGGACTGGAGACGCCGTCCTTCAAGCTGAACGTGCGCAAGCTGAAGGCGCTGGGCCTGACCGAGAGCCTGGAGGTGGGCTACCGCCTGTCGCCGCGCGGTCAGGCGGCCAGGAAGGCGATGATGTCGCGGTAGGCGGCGCGGTCCTGGAGCATGAACAGGTGGCCGCCCTCGTACCAGCGCAGCTCGGCGCCGGGGATGCGCGCGGCCATCTTCTCCTGGGCGGCGGGCAGGGCGATGCCGTCGTAGCGGCCGGCGGCGATCAGGGTCGGGCAGGCGATCCGGGGCAGGCGGTCCCAGGTGTCGTGGTCCGCGCGGGCCTCGAGCTGGCGGTGCGCGCCCTCGGCGCGGCCGGGTTCGTCGGCGAACGGATCGGCGGCCGACAATTCCACCAGCTTGGCGTGATCCTCGGGGTTGGCGGCGGCCCAGGCGGCGTCGCGCCGGGTGTCGCTGATCGGGATCAGGTGACGAGCGCGCGCCTCGCCCTTCAGGTGTCCGATCTCGTGGAACGGGAAGGACGCCCCGCCGGCGCCGCCCGGCGAGGTGCAGGCCAGCACCAGCCGCTTCACCCGGTCGGGATGTCGCAGGACGAGTTCCTGGGCCACCATGCCGCCGAACGAGACGCCGACCACCAGGGCCTGGTCCCAGCCGACGTGGGCCATGAGCGCCGCGGCGTCATCGGCGTAGTCGGCCATCGTGTAGCGCACGTCGGGCTTGTCGCTGCGCCCCAGCCCCCGCTGGTCGTAGGCCAGCAGATCGAAGGCCCTGGCGAGCGGCGAGGCGAACACGTTCGGCTGCGCGCGCAGGTCGCCGCCCGTGCCCGAGATGAACAGCAGCGGCGGGCCGTCGCCGGCGCGCTCGAAATAGAAGGTCAGGCCGTTGAGGTTCGCGTGAGGCATGGGGGCAGGGTAGGCATCCTGGCGTCGACGTCGAGAGCTTCCACCGCAGCCGGCGAGCGGACGGACTGAAGGTCAGAGATGGGTGGCTAGGCGACGTTACCTCGGCTAGTGGCGTCGAATGGCCGACGCGACCAGCTTTCAGTTCGTTCCGGGCTCCGGGAATGTCGTCGTCGCGAGCCTTTCTCAGGCGCGGAAACACAAGCGGCGGTTCGATGCCGTCATCACCCTGGAAGACCCCGCGTGCCGCCCGGCAAACCAGCTTCGTTTTCACACGCGCCCCGCGCCAGCACACTTGGTTCTGGCGTTCGAGGACGTTGACGATGATCAGATCGGCCTACGAGTGGCGACACGCGAACAAGTCTCAACAGCTCTGGAGTTTGGTCGCTCTCACGCTTCAGGGTCGTTGCTGGTGCATTGCTTCCACGGCGTTGGCAGGTCGGCAGCTATTGCACTGGCGATTATCGCTGATCGCCTCGGCCCCGGTGCCGAGTCCACCGCACTCGCCCAGCTGTTGGCTCTGCGTCCAGAAGCTACGCCCAATTTGGTCGTGGTCGCCTTGGCAGACGAATTGCTCACGCGCAGCGGCCATTTGGCCGGAGCGGTCGCGAGCTGGGAGTCGACTGCGCCGGGCCTCAGGGAGAAGCGTGAAGCGCGAGCCCAACTAGTTCGGTCACAGCCGCACCTCTTCTCGAGGCTCTGAATTCAACGTCCGCAACGGGTCGAGTTCAGACACTGCGACGTCTGCTTCAACCGGACATTCGGCCCGGAATGGCCGAAGCGGACGCGGGCTAGGTCCGATTGGGGTGGACTGCGGACCTTCGCGATGACACCGATTGGCATGGCTCAGCTATTGCCCCTCGCTGCCTGCTCCGCGCTCATGTTGACCGCTTGCGCGCATCGCGAAGACGCGCGTCTGACGATGCCGAGCACTAGCGAAATTGGCGGCTATGTAGCTGAGCACTGGACTGCGGACTTCGATCTTCGGTTCGGCCGGTTTGCTGGGCGACCGGGGCAGATTTCTGTCTTGGTCTCAGTCGCGAACGCTCGCTGCGAGCCCAATTTCGGGGGTGCCATTGCTGAGTGCTATTATGACGTGACGGCCGCCTTCAACGGCGAAGAGCGTGTCACTCGCGAGCTGTGGAGCCAGTTTGAGCGCGATGGTGATGGCGAACTAAGCGAGACGTTGATCATCTGGCACGAGCGCAAGCGGTAGAGGATGAGCGACCGCTAAGGGTCGATTGCCGACATTGATCCACGCACCTCCTCGCCCCACGCGAAGCGAGATGCAAGAGGGGCGGCGCAGAACCATCGGCTGCCGCTCGCGGTTCAGCCAGAAGGCGCCGCAGGATGGGTCATGGCTGGACCGTCTTGCCCGCGAAAGGCTCGGCGTCTCCCCTCTCCCTACCCTCTCCCCTCTACGCTGCGCGTGGGGGAGAGGAGGGGGCGACACCGTCTATCGTGGAGCTGGGCCTAAAACGGCGTCTCGTCGTCGGTGATGTCGCCGGCGGAGGCGGCCGCCTTTGTCGCAGCGGGCTTCTTGGCCGCCGTCTTCTTGGCCGTGGCCTTCTTCGCCGGCGCCTTCTTCGCCGGCGCCTTCTTCGCGGTGGTCTTCGCCGCCCCGTCGGCCTTCTTGGCCCGCGCAGGCTTCTTGGCCTTCTTGCCGCCGCCCTTGGCCTCGCGCTCGGCGATGAGGGCCACGGCCTGTTCCAGGGTCACCGACAGCGGGTCGGCGCCGCGGGGGACGTTGGCGTTGGTCGATCCGTGCTTGATGTAGGGGCCGTAGCGCCCGGAAAGCACGCGGACCGGCTGGCCGTCGGCGGGGTGCGCCCCCAGCTCCTTCAGCGCCGCCGCCTCGGCGCCGCCGCGACGGCCGGCGCGCTTGGTGGCGATGAGGTCCACGGCCCGGTTCACGCCGACCTCGAACACCTCGTCCACATTGGGCAGGTTGGCGTAGACGCCCTCGTGCAGCACGAACGGCCCGAAGCGGCCGATGCCGGCCAGGATCGGCTTGCCGTCCTCGGGGTGCAGGCCCACCTCGCGCGGCAGCCTGAGCAGGCGCAGGGCCTTCTCCAGGTCCATGTCGGGGGCGCTCCAGCCCTTGGGCAGGCTGGCCCGCTTGGGCTTCTCGCCCTCGCCGAGCTGGACGTAGGGACCGAAGCGGCCCGACTTCAGGAAGACCGTCTCGCCGGTGACGGGGTCGACGCCCAGTTCGCGGTCGCCCTCGGCCTGGGCCGCCTCGGCGTCGGGGCTGCCGAACGGGCGGGTGTAGCGGCACTCGGGATAGTTGGAGCAGCCGACGAACGCGCCCGTGCGGCTGGGCTTGAGGCTGAGGCGGCCATCGCCGCACCTGGGGCAGGCGCGGGGGTCCGATCCGTCGGGCCGGGCCGGGAACAGGTAGGGGCTGAGGGTCTCGTCCAGCGCGTCGATCACCTCGCGCGTGCCCAGCCCGCCCATCTCGCCGATCTTGGCGTTGAAGTCGGCCCAGAAGTCCCGCAGCAGGACCTTCCAGTCGAGGTCGCCGGCCGACACCAGGTCGAGCTGGTTCTCGAGGTCGGCGGTGAAGTCGTACTCGACGTACTTGCCGAAGAACTTCTCGAGGAAGATCGAGACGATGCGACCCTGGTCCTCGGGGATGAACCGCTGCTTCTCCATGCGGACATAGGACCGGTCGCGCAGCCGCTCCAGGATCGAGGCGTAGGTCGACGGCCGCCCGATGCCCAGCTCCTCCATCTTCTTGACCAGGCTGGCCTCGGAATAGCGGGGCGGCGGCTCGGTGAAGTGCTGGTCGGCCTTGACGCTGCGCACGCTGGCGGCGGCGCCCTCGGCGACCTGGGGCAGGCGGCCGGTCTCCTCGTCGCCGCCCTCGCCGGAGGCGGGATCGTCGCGGCCCTCCTCGTAGACGGCGAGGTAGCCCGGGAAGGTCACGACGCGGCCGCTGGCGCGCAGGCCCGTGCGGCCGTCGGCGCTGTCGAGGTTGACGATGGTGTCCTCGATCCGCGCGGCTTCCATCTGGGAGGCGATCATCCGCTTCCAGATCAGCTCGTAGAGACGCCCGAGATCGCCCTCCAGGCGCAGGCGGCCGGGGTTGCGGGCGAGGCTGGTGGGACGGATCGCCTCGTGGGCTTCCTGGGCGTTCTTGGCCTTGGTCGAGTAGAGCCGCGGCTTCTCGGGCACATAGTCCTTGCCGTAGAGGCCGTTGATGACGCTGCGGGCCTCGTCCAGCGCCTCGGGGGCGGTCTGCACGCCGTCGGTCCGCATGTAGGTGATCAGGCCGACCGTCTCGCCGCCGATGTCGATCCCCTCGTACAGCTTCTGGGCGGCCATCATGGTGCGCTGGGCGTTGAAGCCCAGCTTGCGGGAGGCTTCCTGCTGGAGCGTCGAGGTCGTGAAGGGCGGGGGCGGCGAGCGGCGTCCCGGCTTGCGCTCGACGCTCGAGACCTTGAACGTCGCGGCCTGCACGGCGTCGCGGGCGGCGAACGCGGCGGCTTCGTCGGCGAGGTCGAACTTTGTGAGGCGCTTGCCCTCGTGGACCACCAGCCGGGCGGCGAAGGGATCGGCGCCGGCGGCGACCTGGGCCTCGACCGTCCAGTATTCCTGGGTCCTGAACCGCTCGATCTCGAGTTCGCGGTCCACGATGATCCGGAGGGCGACCGACTGCACCCGGCCGGCCGACCGGGCGCCCGGCAGCTTGCGCCACAGGACCGGCGACAGGGTGAAGCCGACGAGATAGTCCAGCGCGCGGCGGGCCAGGTAGGCCTCGACCAGCTCCATGTCGAGGTCACGCGGGTTGGCCATCGCCTCGGTGACGGCGCTCTTGGTGATCGCGTTGAACACGACGCGCTGGACGTTCGCGCCCTTCAGAACGCGCTTGCGCTGGAGCACTTCCAGCACATGCCACGAGATGGCCTCGCCCTCGCGGTCGGGGTCGGTGGCCAGGATCAGGCGATCGGCGCCCTTGGTGGCCTCGGCGATCTCGGACAGCCGCCGGGCCGCCTTGGCGTCGACTTCCCACGACATGTCGAAGTCGTCGTCGGGACGCACCGAGCCGTCCTTCGGCGGAAGGTCGCGGACATGGCCGTACGAGGCGAGAACCTTGTAGTCCGAGCCCAGGTACTTGTTGATGGTCTTGGCCTTGGCCGGGCTCTCGACGATGACGACGTTCATCTAGGCGCGCTGTTCCCAAAAGAGCGCGGAAAGTGGGGGCGGCCGATGCGGCCTGTCAACGGCGCGGATCGAGACAGGGGCGGAGAGCCCCTTAGGGGCTCCTTTCTTTGGCTCCGGATCGTCACCCCTTCACCACCATTCCGCCCGGCAGCAGCTCGGCGCGGCCGGCCAGCGCCAGTTCGGTGAGGGCCGCGAGCACGGCGGCGGGCGGCGCGGCGGCGGCGCGCACGAGTTCGTCCCGGGAGACCGGGGTCGGCGACAACAGCTCGGCGAGTCGCCGGCGCAGCGCGTCGTCAGGCTCCACCGGCGCGGGGTGGAACCGCGGCGCCTCGGGCTCGCGGAGGTCGCCCAGGCCCTCGAGCGCCCGCAGGACGTCCTCGGCGCCCTCGCAGATCGCCGCGCCCTGGCGGATGAGGTCGTTGCAGCCCCTCGCGCGCGGGTCCAGCGGCGAGCCGGGGACCGCCAGGACCTCGCGCCCCTGCTCGTTGGCCAGGCGGGCGGTGATGAGCGAGCCGGACCGGAACTCGGCCTCGACCACGACGACGGCGCGCGAGAGACCGGCGATGATGCGGTTGCGGCGCGGGAAGTCGCGCGCCACGGCCGTTCGTCCGGGCTGGTTCTCCGACACCACGCAGCCCTGTTCGACGATCCGCTCGTAGAGGGGCCGGTGCTCGGGAGGGTAGACGTCGTCCACGCCCCCGCCCAGGACGGCGACCGTCCCGGTGGGCAGCGCGCCTTCGTGGGCGGCGGCGTCGATGCCGCGGGCCATCCCCGAGACGACGACGCTGCCCGCCTGGCCCAGTTCGGCCGCGAGGCCCCGGGCGAACCGCTGTCCGGCGGCCGAGGCGACGCGCGCCCCGACCACGGCGACCGTCCTGCGGTCGAGCAGGCCCGGGTCTCCGCGCACCCAGATGAGCGGCGGCGGCGGGTCGAGCGCGGCCAGGGCGTGGGGGAAGTCGGGTTCGCACGAGGCGATCAGCCTTGCGCCCAGAGCCGCGCCCGCCGCCAGCTCGCTGTCGGCCGCGGCTTCGCTGGCCGGCCTGAGCGGAGACGCCCGTCCGCCGCGCCGGGCCAGGTCGGGCAGGGCGGCCAGCGCCAGCGACGCCTCTCCGAAGCGGCCGAGGAGCTGGTCGAAGGCGACCGGCCCCACGTTCTCGGACCGCGCCAGCCGCAGCCAGTCGCGCCGCTGGGCGTCGGTGAGCGCGCGGATCACTCCCCGGTCGTCTCCCCCGGCGTCTCCGCCGCCGTGACGGCGGACTTCCTGCCGATCTTCGGCTCCTGGCCCTTCAGCAGCCGGCGGATATTCTCAGCGTGGCGGATGTAGACCAGCAGCGCCATGAACAAGGCGAGCAGCGCGATCGCGTTGGGGCGGCCCAGCGCCAGCGCCAGGAGGGGCGCCACCGCCACCGCCACCAGCGCCGCCAGGGACGAAATCCGGAACAGGAAGGCGACGATCAGCCATGCGGCGCCCGCCGCCATGCCGATGGGCCAGGCTGCGGCCAGCAGGGTGCCGAAGAAGGTCGCGACGCCTTTGCCGCCCTTGAAGCCGAGCCATACGGGGAAGAGGTGGCCAAGGAACGCCGCGCCGCCAGCGAGCGCCGTCAGCAGCGCCTGCTGCTCGCCCGTGCCGTTCCGTGTCGCCAGCCACGCCAGGAACACCGCCACCGCGCCCTTGCCGCCATCGCCCAGGAGGGTGACGAGCGCGAGGTCTCGCCGGCCCGTGCGCAGGACGTTCGTCGCCCCGATGTTGCCCGAGCCGATCGCGCGCAGGTCGCCCGCGCCGCCGAGCCGGGTCGCGATCATCCCGAACGGGATCGATCCCAAAAGATAGCCGCCCACCAATGCGGCGCCGATCATGGTCGGGCTGAGAATCTGGGCCATCAACGCTCCCTCGCTGCTTCACTCCTAGCGCGGACGGTCTGCGCCGTCAGCGGCTGGCGATCATCAGCAGGGCGAACCGTAGCGCTTGAAAGCCGGTTTTGGAACAAAAAAAGAACACTTCGATCCATACGCCGCCTGGGCGGAACCCCAGGAATCTACCTGTCCGCAGCGGCGCCGCTGGAGATTTCCCGAGGTCGATCTAGCAATCCCAGCGGGTGTGGGGCCGACCGCCGCACGCATCGGGAAACTTGCATAAGAAGCTGTTGTGTTTAAGTCTTTTGGATATTCTGGCGATAGTCCTCCGTATAAAAATCATCTTCAAGTTGTAGGAAATCGCGATCTGGCCGGTCCGGCTGACAGCGGCTGCGGGCCGCCGTCAACGAGAGCCGAAGCGGGTTCCGATCCCTCCGGCGAAGGGTCAGGGGGCGTAGACCGTCCGGCCGTCGACCAGGGTGCGCAGCACCTTGCCCTGCAGGCGCCGGCCATCGAACGGCGAGTTCTTCGACTTCGAGATCAGCCGGTCGGCGTCGACGACGACGGGGGCGTCGAGGTCGCAGAGCACGAGGTCGGCGGGCGCGCCCTTGGCGATGCGCCCGCAGGGCAGGCCCAGCAGCTTCGCCGGGGCCGCCGTCACCGCCCGGATCAGGTCGATCAGCGGGATGCGGCCCTCGTGATGGAAGGCGAGCAGCGCCGGCAGCAGGGTCTGGAGGCCGACGGCCCCCGGCGCGGCCTCGTCGTAGGGCAGGCGCTTGTCTTCGGCAGGAGCGGGCGCGTGCGCCGACACGATCACCTGGATCAGGCCCGAGGCGACGGCGTCGATCACCGCCTGCCGGTCGTCTTCGGAGCGGAGCGGCGGGTCCAGCTTGCAGAAGGTGCGGTAGTCGCCGATGTCGATCTCGTTGAACGACAGGTGGTTGATCGAGGTGGTCGCCGTCACCGGCAGGCCGCGGTCCAGCCCGCGCTTCAAGGTCTCGAGAGCGCCGGCCGTGGTGATCTGGTCCACGATGAACGGGGCGCCCGTCAGTTCGACCAGCGCCAGGTCGCGCTCCAGCATGATCCGTTCGGCCACCGCGGGGACGCTGGGCAGGCCCATGCGGGCGGCGAACTCGCCCTCGCTGGCCGCGGCGCCCGCCGACAGCCACGGGTCGGCCGGGCGGTGGGCCACCGGCGTCCCGAACGCCTTGGCGTAGCTCAGCACCCGGCGCAGCACCTTGGAGTCCACGATCGGGCGGTCGGCGTCGCTCACATAGAGGCAGCCGGCGTCGTGCATCAGGCCGATCTCGGCCATCCGCTCGCCCTGGCAGCCCTTGGTGGCGGCGCCGGCGGGATAGACGTTGATCAGTTCGATGTCGCGCGCCCGCCGCAGCACGAAGTCCACCACCGCCGGCTCGTCCATCACCGGATGGGTGTCGGGTTGCAGGACCACGGTGGTGACGCCGCCCGCCGCGGCCGCCTGGGCGGCGGACTTCAGCGTCTCCTTGGGCTCGAAGCCGGGCTCGCCGGTCTTCACCCGGATGTCCACCAGCCCGGGGATCAGCAGGGCGCCGCCCGCGTCGACCACCTCGGCGTCGGTGGTCAGGCCGGCCGGCGTCGGCTGTCGGAGCACGTCGGCGACGACGCCCTCGGCGACGATGACCGCGCCGGGGCCGTCGTAGCCCGAGGCCGGGTCGACCACCCGGGCATTCGTGATGGCGAGGGGGCGGCTCAACGCACGTTCTCCAGGCGCGCGGCCAGCGAGGTGAGCACGGCCATGCGCGCGGCCACGCCCATCTCCACCTGGTCCTGGATCAGGCTGACCGAAAGGTCGTCGGCCACCTCGGAATCGATCTCGACGCCGCGGTTCATGGGGCCGGGGTGCATGACGCGAACGTGCGCCGCCGCGTGCGCCAGCTTCTCGCGGTCGAGGCCGTAGAAGCGGAAGTACTCGCGCTGGGACGGCGCCATCACCCCGTCCATCCGCTCGAGCTGGAGCCGCAGCATCATCACCACGTCGCAGCCGGCGATGCCCTGGCGCAGGTCGTGGAAGACCTCGACGTTCCAGCGGTCGGCCGCCGAGGGAATCAGGGTTGGCGGGCCGACGAGCCGGACGTGCGCGCCCAGCATCTGGAGCATGGCGATGTTCGACCGGGCGACCCGGCTGTGCATGACGTCGCCGCAGATCGCCACCCGCAGGCCGGCGATGTGGCCGAAGGCGCGACGCATCGAGAGGGCGTCCAGCAGCGCCTGGGTGGGGTGCTCGTGCTGGCCGTCGCCCGCGTTGACCACCGAGCAGCCCACCTTCTGCGACAGCAGCGAAGCCGCGCCCGACGAGGCGTGCCGCACGACCAGCAGGTCGGGCTGCATGGCGTTCAGCGTCACGGCGGTGTCGATCAGGGTCTCGCCCTTGGAGATCGAGGACGACCGCGGGCTCATGTTGACCACGTCGGCGCCCAGCCGCTTCCCCGCCAGCTCGAACGAGCTCTGGGTCCGCGTCGAGTTCTCGAAGAACAGGTTCATCAGCGTCCTGCCCTTGAGCAGGTCGAGCTTCTTGGAGGTCTGGCGGTTCAGGCTGACGAATCCGTCGGCGAGGTCGAGGAGGCTGGCCACCTCCACCTCGTTCAGATCGGTCGCGGAAAGGAAATGGCGCCGCGGGAAGGAGAAGGTCCGGCTCAGGACCTCGTTCAGACCAGGAGGGGCGCCGCTCATTAAAGCGCCCCTTTAGGTGAGCCTGTGGCGCATGGGAAGCCGGCGCGGGCGGTGATCCCCAGTTTCCTGTGGGCGGCTCACCCGTTCCGCAGGCGGTCCAGGGCGCCCTGGAGGATCCAGGCGGCGGCGGCCTTGTCCACCACCTCGGCGCGGCGGGCGCGGCTGACGTCGGCCTCGCCGATCAGCATGCGGTTGACCGCCATGGTCGACATCCGCTCGTCCCAGAAGGCGATCGGCAGGTCGCGCAGGCGCAGGAGGTTGCGCGCGAACGCCCGGTTCGACTGGCAGCGCGCGCCCTCGCTCCCGTCCATGTTGACCGGCAGGCCGATGACGATCCCGCCGGCGCCGCGGCTCTCCATGAGCCGGAAGAGGGCGGCCGCGTCGTCGGTGAACTTCGTCTTGCGGATCGTCTCCAGAGGACTGGCGATCATGCGGGTGGCGTCCGAGACGGCGACGCCGATCGTCTTCTCGCCCAGGTCCAGGCCGACCAGGGGGGTGCGCGGCGGCGCCCGGGCGGTCAGTTCGGGGAGGTCGTGGATCGCCATGCGCGCCTCCTAGCACGTCCGGCGGCGCGCGCAGGTCATCCGTGTTTCAGGGCGCTTCAGGCCAGGGCGCTGCAGGTCGGGGTGATTCAGGGCAGGGCGGGGACGCCGAAGGCGATCGGATGGACCCAGACCAGCACCGCCCAGGCCGCCACGGCCAGAGCGATCCGCCACCAGCCGATCTCGCCCAGGCTGAGCTTCTGGCGGCCTTCGAGGACGGCGGCGAAGGGGACGTTGGAGGTCTGGGCGGCGAAACCGTCCCAGGTCGCGCCCAGGGCGCGGCGGCGCTTGGCGTCGATGCTGGCGGTCCCGAAGAGGGCCAGCAGCAACATGGACCCGAACAGGACGAGGGACGCCCGGTCGCCGTTGACGATCAGGTGGCCGAACGCCCAGATCGCCACGCCCCAAAGGAACGGGTGGCGGCTGATCCGCAGCATGCCCTTCACCGCGTCGGGCCGGCCCAGGACGCCCTCCTGCCGGACGCTGGTGGGGTTCGGCGTGGTCAGGCCGGGCACGATCAGCAGCAGCGCCAGGAACTGGAGGACGAGCTGCACCTGGCGCGAGGCGTCGCCGACGGTCCACCAGGAGGTGTTCCAGGGTTCGGCCCGCGCCTGCCCGAAGGCCCAGCCGAGCCAGGCGAGGCCGGCGACCGAGGCGAGGGAGAACAGGCCCATGTAGAGCCCTTCGCCGATCCGCGCGACGATGGCGTTGCGCAGCGGCGTGCCGGACACCAGCAGGTGGAGCAGCACGAAGAAAACGGCGGCGGCGAGCAGGTGGGTCATGCCAGGGACTCCGCTTTCATTTACGTTGTCAATCTATGGCGCCGGCCGCAGGTCGTCCAGTTCGTCGTCGGGCTCGTCGACATCGAACGGTGGGGGTTCCCCGAATGGGGGCTCCTGGAACTGAGGCTCCTCGAAGGGGGGCGCGGCGAGGGGCGCCGCCCGTGGCGGAGTCCGTGGCGGCGGATCGAGCGCCGATGCGACGGCGGCGGGCGACGGCAAGGGGCGCGCCGGCGCGCGCCGGAAGAGGGCCTCGACCCGGGCCATCCACCCGTTGGCCAGCCGGACGGCCTCGTCGGTGGCCAGGCGGCCGCGCCGGCCGGCGTCCTCGGGCCGCCACAGGTCGAGCTCGAACTCGGGATAGGCCGGGTCGTCGAACACGAAACGGAGGCGCACGCGCTCCTGGGGGTCGTCGAGGGCGTCGAGGCCCCGCCGAGGCTCGCCCCGGAAGGCGCGGGCGGCGATCCTTCGGTCCACGATCAGTTCGGCCCCCACCAGTTCCTCGAGACGGTAGACCAGCCGCCAGCCGCCGCGGTCCCAGGCCACGGCGATGCGCCCGGATGTCAGGTCGACGCCCACCCCGGCGCCGCGCCCGCGGGCGATCAGGACCGGATCGGGCTGGGCGCCCAGGCCCGCCCGCAGGGTGGCCCGGACGCGGCGGACCTCGTCCAGCGACCAGGCGACGATCCCGCCGGCGAGGGTCAGCGCCCCGCCGACGAGCACGAGCAGCGTCAGGAGCCGGGCGGCCTCGTCCATGCGTGTGAGGCTACGCCGTTCTCCGAGTCGCCGGAACCGGGCCGGGCGGGCGCCTCAGACGTCCAGCTCGATGACCAGGGGCACGTGGTCGGACGGCTTGTCCCAGCCCCGCACGTCGCGATGGATCGACACGCCCAGCAGGCGGTCCGCAGCCTGGGGCGAGAGCAGGGCGTGGTCGATCCGGATGCCGTTGTTCCGCTGCCAGGCCCCCGCCTGATAGTCCCAGAAGGTATAGGCGCCGGGCGCCCCGTCGGCCTGGAGGTAGGCCTCGGTCAGGCCCAGGTTCTTCAGCGCCCGGAAAGCGGCCCGGCTCTCGGGCTGGAACAGGGCGTCGTCCGTCCACTTGTCGGGGAACTCGGCGTCGCGCGGCTCGGGGATCACGTTGTAGTCGCCCATCAGGGCGAAGGGCTCCTCCCAGGCCAGGAGGTTTTGGGCATGGCGATGCAGGCGCCGCATCCAGGCCAGCTTGTAGGCGAACTTCTCGGTCGCGACGGGATTGCCGTTGGGCAGATAGATGGAGGCGACCCGGACCGGCGTGGGCCCCGACACGAGCGCCTCGACATAGCGGGCCTGCTCGTCGCCGTCGTCGTCCGATCCGGGCAGGAGGGGCAGGCCGCGGCGGATGTCCTCCAGCGGCGCCTTGGAGAGCAGGGCGACGCCATTGTAGGTCTTCTGCCCGTGGACGGCGATGTTATACCCAAGCCGTTCAAAGGCTTCGGCCGGGAATTTCTCATCGACGCACTTGATCTCCTGAAGACAGGCGACGTCGGGCTTCGCGGCCTCGAACCAGCGGACGACGGTGTCCAGCCGGGCGTTGACCGAGTTGACGTTCCAGGTGGCGATGCGCATCGAAGGCTCCCGTTCGGCGGCGAACCTAGGGGCGTCCGCCGCGCGGCTCAACGCCCCCTGTCCGCCGTGTCGTGTCGGCGGCGCGCAAGGTGGCGCCTGCAAGGAACGACCCTATGACGCTCCGCTTCCACGGCCACCCGCTGTCGTCGTTCTGCTGGAAGGCCCTGACCGCGCTCTACGAGGATGGCGCCGAGTTCGAGTTCGTGCAGGTCGACCTGGCCGACCCGGAGTCGGCGGCCCGGTTCCGGCGGATATCGCCCCTGGGCATGATGCCGGCGCTGGAGGACGCCGAGGCGGGCCGGGTCGTCCTCGAAAGCAGCCTGGTGATCGAACACCTCGACCTCCGTCGCGGCGCGGCGCGTTTCCTGCCGGCCGACCCGGCGGCCGCGCAGGAGGTCCGCTTCTGGGACCGGTTCTACGATCTCTACGTCCAGGGGCCGATGCAGCGCATCGTGGCCGACCGGCTGCGCCCGGCCGCCGCGCGCGACCCGTTCGGCGTGGCGCGCGCCCGTGAACAGCTCCGGGCCGCCTACGCCCATGCGGAGGGCGTGATGGTCGGCCGGACCTGGGCGGCCGGCGAGGCGTTCACCCTGGCCGACTGCGCGGCCGCGCCGGCGCTGGTCTACGGCGAGAAGGTCGAACCCTTCACGCCGGCCCATCCGGCCCTGGCGGCCTATCTCGCGCGGCTGGAGGCGCGGCCCAGCTTCGCCCGCGTGCTGGCCGAGGCCGAACCCTACGCCCACATGTTCCCGACCGGTTGAGCCGACGCCCGGCTTGACCGCCGGCGCCCGGCGTGGGCCATTCGTATCCATGAGGATCTGGAAGTTCGTGGGCGCAGGAGGCTGGCTGGCGCTGGGGCTGAGCATGGCGGCGTACGCCCAGCCTGCGGCCGATGCCCGCCCGCAGACCGACCCAGGGCCATCGGCGTCCCCTGAGGCCGGATCCCCCGAGGCCCGCTCCCCCAAGGCCGGCTCCCCCAGGGCCGGCTCCCAAGAGGCCGGGCCCGCCGAGCCGGAAGCGGGGCCGCCGATCCTCCCGCTGGGAACGTCGCTGGGCGAGTCCTGCGCGCCCGAGAAGCTGTTCCGCGCCACCGTCCGCAACATCTCGCCGGGCCTGCCGGCCTCGGCCCGCGCCGCGCAGCCGCGGCAGATGTGGCGCCAGGGCCAGATCTATTTCCGCAGCGAGGAGCAGCCCGATCCCGTCCGGGGCGATCAGTCCGTCGCCATCGTGGCGGAGCCGGACATCTGGATGGTCAACCTGGCCACCCGGGAGGCGCGGCATACCGTGGACCCCGGCCCTGAGCTTGTCGTCCGCGCGCCGATCCTGCCGGTGGGCGCCGACATGCCGGCGACCTTCCGCGGCCTGGAGTTCGGCTGCGAGCCCGATTTCGTCGCCCGCCATGCACCCCAGCCCGAGCGGACCGTGCCGTGGGGCGCCGCGCAGGCCACGCTGCACACCGTCACCTCGGGCGAGCACAGCATCGCCTTCCTGATGGACCTGCGGCGCGAGCGGCCGCTGATGGTCAGCTATCAGCGGGGCGGGCGGCCGGTGATGGTGCTGCGCTACGACGACTACCGGCGGGGCCTGCCCGATCGCCCGGACCTGTTCGCGCCACCCAGGAATTTCAGGATCATACCGGCCGGAGAGGGGCCGCCGCCCCGGCCGTTGCCGGTCGATCCCTGAACGGGTTCAGATCGAGAAGCTGACGCCGCACCCGCAACTGGACTTGGCGTTCGGGTTGCGCACACGGAACTCGGCGCCGGCCAGTTCGTCCACGAAGTCGATCTCGGAGCCCTTCAGGAAGGCCAGGGACACCTCGTCCACCAGGGCCGCGGCGCCGTCGCGCTCGATGCGCAGGTCGTCGGGCGCGGCCTCCTCGACCAGGTCGAACTGGTACTGGAAGCCCGAACAGCCGCCGCCTTCCACCGCGACGCGCAGCATCACGGAGCGACCCTCGCGGGCGCCGATGGCCTGGAGCCGCCGGGCGGCGGCGGGGGAAAGGGTGACGCCGGAAGCGTTGTCTGGGCTCATGCTCAGTCTGGGCTCATGCTCACGGGTGCTTAGACGAATTGTGGGCCTGGACTATATGAGGGCCTTCCCGGCTTCGACCAAGAGGCCGCCAGACAGAACCGTTCGATGGCCGCCTTCAACCCCGCCCGCGTCGCCTACGCCGAGAGTCCCGCTGCGTCGCGTGGCCGCAAGGTTCCCGAGGACGCCAGCCGCACCCGAACCGACTTCGCCCGCGACCGGGACCGCATCATCCACTCCACAGCCTTCCGCCGGCTGAAGGAGAAGACCCAGGTCTTCGTGGCCCACGAGGGCGACCACTTCCGCACCCGGCTGACCCACAGCCTGGAGGTGGCCCAGATCGCCCGGTCGCTCGCGACCGCTCTGGGTCTCGACGCCGACCTGGCCGAGACGATCGCGCTCGCCCACGACCTGGGCCATCCGCCGTTCGGCCACGCCGGCGAGGACGAGCTGCAGGTGCAGATGCAGAGCTTCGGCGGCTTCGACCACAACGTGCAGACGTTCCGCGTGGTCACGAAGCTGGAGCGCCGCTATCCGCGCTTCGACGGCCTGAACCTCACCTGGGAGACCCTGGAGGGGGTGATCAAGCACAACGGCCCGGTGGTGGACCAGCTCGCCAAGCCGTCGTGGAGCGCCATCTCGGAGTTCGACGCCGAGTATGGCCTGCGCCTGGACACCTGGGCGTCGGCCGAGGCCCAGGTGGCGGCCCTGTCGGACGACATCGCCTACAACAACCATGACGTGGACGACGGCGTGCTGGCCGGGCTGTTCGGCCTGGACGAGCTGGCCGAGATTCCGCTCATCGGTCCCCATGTGAAGAGCACCTGGGCCGACTATCCTGGCTGCGAACCGGGCATCGTGCGGCTGGAGGCGGTGCGGCGCATGATCGGCGCGATGGTCGACGACGTGATGTCCGAGACGCGGCGGCGGGCCGAAGCGGGCCGGGTGGGCGCGCCGGAGGACGTCCGGATGCTGGGCCACGCGCTGGTCGCCTTCTCGCGCGACATGGTCGAGGACCTGGCCGCCCTGCGCCACTTCCTCATGGAGCGGATGTACCGCTACTGGAAGGTCAACCGCACCCGCAGCCAGGCGCGCCGCATTCTGGCCGAGATGTTCCAGCTCTTCATGGCCGAGCCGGACGTGCTGCCGGCCGAATGGTACGCCCGCGCCCAGGGACGGGACGAGGCCGGGCGGGCGCGGGTGGTGTGCGACTACATCGGCGGCATGACCGACCGCTTCGCCATCGAGGAGCATCGCAAGCTGTTCCATCTCGACATCTGGAGCTGACCGGATGGAGGCGCTGGTCGTCCGCGGCCCCATGTTCCACTCCCGGGGCGACGAAGAGGCGTTCTTCTGGTGGATGCAGCGCATCCGCGCCGTGCAGCGCGTGTCCAGCCGCGGCCACGATCTCCATATCCAGCTACGTCCGGGCGCGATCTCGGCGGACGAGCGCCGCGAGTTCCGCTCGATCTTCCATCGCTACGGGATGGACACCTCGGGCCTGGACGGGCTCTGAGGTCCGCCCACAGGTTTCCGCGCGGCGCCACACTGCGGCCCGCAGCGGGTTGGATAGACTGTGACCGAACGGGTGCGATTCGCGCCTCGATCCTTCGGAGCGGCCCATGTCCGACCCAGAGCGCGGCGCCTATGCGCCCCCCCATGCCGACGCGCCGCTGAGCTTCGACCCGCGCCAGCCCGAACGCGGCGCGCGGCCTCTGCCGCTGACCCTCGTGCTGAGCGTGCTGGTGCTGGCCGGTCTCGTGGCCGCGATCTTCTGGTTCTACCAGTCGGGCGTCCGGCAGGCGGGCGACGCGCCGCCGGTGGTCGGCGCGCCGGTAGCCGAGCTGAAGGCCCCCGCGCCGGCCGAAGCCCAGCCCCAGGACCCGGCGGCCGGCCTGCAGATCTACCAGTCCGACGCCACGGCGCCGCTCGAGACCCTGCCCGAGCCCAAGTTCACGCCACCGCCCGAACAGCCGCAGCCACGCCCGACGACCCCGGTGGTGGTGGCCCAGGCGCCGCCCGTGAAACCCGCCGGGCCGCCGCCCGCCGAGACCGCCCAGGCGCTGAAGCCGGCGATCCCCGCCGCACCGAAGGCGGCCCCCGCTCCGGCTGCGTCGACGCCGGTTCAGAAGGCTCCCGCGCCGCCGCCCGAGAAGGTCGCGGCGGCCGAGCCCAAGACGGCGCCCCAGCCCAAGGCGCAGGCCGTCGCCGGCGGGGCCGCCGTGCAGATCGGGGCGGTGTCCTCGACCGCGCTGGCCGACCGGGCCTGGAACGAGGCGGTGGCCGCGGCGCCGGGCCTCGCCGCCGGCAAGGGCAAGAGCGTGGAGAAGATCGAACGCGACGGCGCCACCCTCTATCGCACCGCCGTCACGGGCTTCGCCTCGCGAAGCGATGCGGCCGCCTTCTGCGACCGGCTCAAGGCGGCCGGAAAGAGCTGCTTCGTCCGGTGACCGTCGGCGCCTGCATCCTCGGCTGTTCGGGGACCGTCCTGACAGGGGACGAGCGGGCGTTCTTCGCCGAGGCGCGGCCCTGGGGGTTCATCCTCTTCGCCCGGAACATCGGCGCGCCCGACCAGGTGCGGGCGCTGACCGGCGCCCTGCGCGACGCGGTGGCGCGGGCCGACGCGCCGATCCTGGTCGACCAGGAGGGCGGTCGGGTCCAGCGCCTGGGACCGCCGCACTGGCGCCGCTACCCGGCCGCCGGGGACTTTCCCCGGCTCCGCGACCTGGCCGCGGCGCGCGACCTCGTGCGGCTGGGCGCGCGGCTCATGGCCCACGACCTCGCCGCCGTCGGCGTCGACGTGAACTGCCTGCCCGTGCTCGACACGCCGGGGGCCGGCGCCCACGGGGTGATCGGCGACCGCGCCTACGCCGAGGATCCCGACGTGGTCGCGGTCCTCGGCCGGGCGGCCGCCGAGGGCCTAATCGCGGGGGGCGTCCTGCCGGTGGTCAAGCACATCCCGGGACACGGGCGCGCCCGGGCGGACAGCCATGAGGTCCTGCCGGTGGTCGAGGCCTCGCTCGACGAACTGTCGGCGCGCGACTTCGTCCCGTTCCGCGCGCTGTCGGACATGCCGATGGGGATGACGGCCCATGTCCGGTTCGCCGCGCTGGACCGCCGGCGGCCGGCGACGCTGTCTCGCCGCACGATCCGTGGGGCCGTCCGCGGCGCCATCGGCTTCGAGGGCCTGCTGATCAGCGACGACATCGGCATGAAGGCCCTGTCGGGGCCTCTGGAAGAGCGGGCCCGGGCGGCCCGCGCCGCGGGCTGCGACGTCGTCCTGCACGGGGCCGGCGACCTGGCGGGCATGCGGGAGGTGGCCGCGGGCGCGGGCCGCCTTCGCGGCGCCTCGGCGCGCCGGGCGCGGGCGGCGCTGGCGCGGCGGCCGCGCGTGCCGGAACCGTTCGACGCGCCGGAATCGCGGGCTCGCTTCGACGCCGCGTTCGGGGGAAGGTTCGCGGCATGAGCGGCCCGTTCCAGCCCACGCTCGACTTCCACGCCGCGGCGACGGCCGCCGAGGACGGCGAGGCGCTGATCGTCGACATCGACGGCTACGAAGGCCCGCTGCACGTCCTCCTGGCCCTGGCGCGCACCCAGAAGGTCGACCTGCTCAAGCTGTCGGTGCTGAAGCTCGCCGAGCAGTATCTGGCGTTCGTGCAGGAGGCGCGCCGGCGCCGCTTCTCGCTGGCGGCCGACTACCTCGTGATGGCCGCCTGGCTGGCCTATCTGAAGTCGCGCCTGCTGCTGCCCAAGCCCGAGCGTCCCAAGGCCGAGGAGCCGGCGGCCGAGGAGATCGCCCAGCGACTGGCGTTCCGCCTGGCCAAGCTGGAGGCCATGCGCACGGCGTCGGAACGGCTGGCCGGGCTGCCCCTGCTGGGCCGCGACGTCTTCGGCCGCGGCGATCCCGAGGCGATCCGGATCGTCCCGTCGGGACGCCTCGAAGGCGACCTCTACGGGTTGATGAGCGCCTATATCGCCCAGCGCCAGAAGGAGGCCCAGCGCAGCTACAAGCCCAAGCCGCCGGCCGCCTATCCGCTGGAGGACGCCCGCGACCGCCTGCGCCGCCTGCTGCCCGACCTGGATCGCTGGACGCCCCTGGCCGGCGTCGCGCCGATGGGAACGCCCACGGCGGGGCCGACCCGCGCCAGCTATGTGGCCTCGACGCTCTCGGCCAGCCTGGAGCTGGTGAAGGAGGGGGCGATGGAGGCCCGCCAGCTCGAAGCCTTCGCCGACATCTACCTGCGCGCCCGGAAGGGGGCGGAGGCGGCATGAGATTTCCTGTGTCACTACGGTGGGGGCGTCAGCGCCCTTTGGGACACGAAGACCACGAAGGAGGCCGCGTATCCCGAGGCTTCCTGGAGATCTTCGTGGTTTTCGTGGTCTTCGTGTTTGAAGGACTGCGCCTGCGGCGCGCTTGCCCGGCGTGGAGAGCCTGGCCATGACCGATCTCCGCGAGACCGCCCGCGAGATCGAGGCGCTGCTGTTCGCGGCCGCCGGGCCGCTGACCGAGGGCGACCTGGCGCGGCGCCTGCCCGAGGGGGCGGACATCGCCGGCGCGCTGGCCGACCTCGCCGGCCGGTACGAGGGGCGCGGCGTCGTGCTGGCCCAGGTCGCCGGCGGCTGGCGATTCCAGACTGCCCAGGACCTCGCCTGGCTGATGACCGAGGAGCGGGACGAGCCGCGCCGGCTTTCCCGGGCGGCGCAGGAGACGCTGGCCATCATCGCCTACCACCAGCCGGTCACCCGCGCGGAGATCGAGGCGGTGCGGGGGGTGCAGGCCAGCCGCGGCACGCTGGACGTCCTCCTGGAGCTCGGCCTGGTGCGGATGCGCGGGCGGCGGCGCACGCCGGGCCGCCCCGTCACCTTCGGCACCACCGACGCCTTCCTGGAGCACTACGGCCTGGCCGGCCTCGCCGACCTGCCGGGAATGGCCGAGATGAAGGCCGCCGGCCTCCTGGCCCTGGACCTGCCGCCGGACTTCGCGGCGCCCAATCCCGATGCGCCGGCGCCGGACGAGGACCCCCTGGAGCCGGATGCGCCGGAGTTCCACGTGGACTTCCTCGCCGAGGACGATCCGCGCTGATCGCGCAAGCGTGCGGCGACGGGGCGTTGGCTTGGCCGGCCCGTCGCGACTATATAGGCGATTGAATGGGCGCGCGGCGCAGGGGCCGCAGGTTTCGCCCAGGGAGAGTTCCGCGCATGGGCGCACTCAGCATCTGGCACATCCTTCTCGTGGTGGTCGTCTTCGCCGTCCTCTTCGGCGGCCGGGGGAAGATTTCCAGCCTGATGGGCGACACGGCCAAGGGCATCCGCGCCTTCCGCGACGGCCTGAAGAACGAAGATCCCCCGGAAGAGGCCAAGAAGAGCCTGCCCCAGGACGAGAAGGACAGCGCGCGCGGCTGAGGCTGCGCCGGTCACGGCTTTTCGCGCCGGCCGCCTTGATGGGGCCGGCGCTTCTCATTAGGCGTCCCTGATGCTCCCGGAAATCGGCGGTCTCGAGTGGCTGGTGATCGCGGTCGTCGCGCTCGTCGTGATCGGCCCCAAGGACCTGCCCGTGATGATGCGCAGGCTCGGCCAGTTCACCGCCAAGCTGCGGGGGATGGCGGCCGAGTTCCGCTCCAGCTTCGATGAAATGGCGCGGCAGTCCGAACTGGACGACCTGCGCAAGGAGGTCGAAGCCATGCGTCGCGGCCAGTTCGGCGCCATCGGCGATGTGGGCGGCGAGATGCGGTCCGCCGTGAGCGAGATCGAATCCAGCCTGGGCGACGTGGGCGTGCAGCTCAATCCGCCGGCGAGCTACGCGTACGACGCCCCGCAGCCGCCGCTGGAGATCTCGGAGGCTCCGGCCGGGGCGCCCGAGCCCGCGAAGACGCCGTCCACGCGCCGCAAGCCTGCGGCCGCTGCGAAGGCGTCGCCCAAGTCTCCCAAAGCGGCCAAGTCTTCCAAGTCGGCCAAGTCGCCCAGGACGGTGAAGCGAGCGACGCCCGCAGCGGCGGCCTCCAAGCCCGCGGCCCGCAAGGCCTCCACCGCCAAGGCCTCAGCCCGCAAGACGGCCGGCAAGACCTCCGGAACCGTGGACGGGGCTTCGGAAGCGGCGTCAAGGCCGCGCCGCCGGTCGGCCGGGATCGTCGAGGGCGGAGCGTGAGCGACTACGACCGCGACGAAGCCGAGATCGAGGCGTCCCGCGCGCCGCTGCTGGATCACCTGATCGAGCTGCGGAAGCGCCTGATCGTCTGCGTGGCGGCGGTGGTCGCCGGATTCGCACTGTGCTTCGCCTTCGCCGACCCGATCTATCAGTTCCTGCTGCACCCCTTCAAAATGGCGGCCCAGATCTACGCCGCCTCGAAGGAAGGCCACGGGGGCGGGGCGGGGCCGTTCGACCTGCTCTTCGTCCTGACGGGGATCAAGGAGGCGCCGGCCGCCGATGGCGACCTGCGGCTCATGTTCACAGCGCCCCTGGAGTTTTTCTTCACCAAGCTGAAGCTGGCCGGCTTCGGGGCGGTGGTGCTGACGTTCCCGATCCTGGCGTGGCAGGTCTACGCCTTCGTGGCGCCCGGCCTCTACAAGCGCGAGCGGCGGGCCTTCCTGCCGTTCCTCTTCGCAGCGCCGCTGCTGTTCCTGCTGGGCGCGGCCCTGGTCTACTTCATCATCCTGCCGTTCGTGCTGTGGTTCTCGCTCAGCCAGCAGATCATGGGCGCGGGCGTGGCGGTGGAACTGCTGCCGAAGGTGTCGGACTACCTGACCCTGGTGACGACGCTGCTGCTGGCCTTCGGCCTCTGTTTCCAGCTTCCGGTCGTGCTGACCCTGCTGGGGCTGGCCGGCATCGTGAACTCGCAGATGCTGATGAAGGGCTGGCGCTACGCCGTCTTCGGCGTGGTGGTCGTCGCCGCCATCGTCACGCCGCCCGATCCGATCAGCCAACTGCTGCTGGCGACTCCCATCGTCGGGCTCTACTTCGTCTCCATCGGCTGCGTGAAGCTCATCGAGCTGCGCCGCAGGAAGGCCGACGAAGCGCCCGGCACGGAGCTTACCTCCCTCCCTTAATGGGGAGGGTGGCGACCCCGGACTTGGTCCGGGGGAGACGGGTGGGGGAGTGGCGATCCTGCTCGACCTCTCAATTCCAGACCCTGTTGCCCCACCCTGGCCGCTTATGCGGCCTGTCCCTCCCCATTAAGGGAGGGAGGAGGGCTTGGCCCGCCTTCCGACGCGCTCTAGAGAAACCGCTTCCCACCTCCCTCAGCGGCGCCCATGCACGATATCCGAGCCATTCGCGAAACCCCTGAGCTTTACGAGAAAGCCTGGGCGGCGAAGGGCTCGTCCGGCCGCGTGGCCGCGATCCTGGACCTGGACGCCCGCCTGCGCGCCGCCCAGACCGCCGGCCAGCAGGCGCAGGCCGAGCGCAACGACGCCTCGAAGAAGATCGGCCAGGCCAAGGCGCGGAAGGACGAAGCCGAAGCGCAGCGCCTCATGGCCCAGGTCGAGGCGCTGAAGGGCGCGCTGGCCGAGCATGCCGAGACCGAGCGGGCCGTCGGCGAGCAGCTCCGGGCGATCGTCTCGGCGCTTCCGAACCTGCCGGCGCCGGACGTGCCGCCGGGCGCCGACGAGACCGACAACGTCCAGGTGCGGCGCTGGGGCGAACCCTTCGCCATCGCCGCGCCGAAGGACCACGCGACCCTGGGCGAGGCGTCTCGCCTGATGGACTTCGAGGCGGCGGCCCGCATGAGCGGCGCCCGCTTCGTGGTCCTGAAGGGTGAACTGGCGCGGCTTGAACGGGCCGTCGGGCAGTTCATGCTGGACATGCAGACCCGCGATCACGGCTATCTCGAAGTGGCGCCGCCGCTCCTGGTGCGCAGCGAGACGATGTTCGGCACCGGCCAGCTCCCCAAGTTCACGGACGACCAGTTCGCGGCCTTCCCGGGACTGGAGACCGCGCGCGCGGTCGCCGACCCGAGCGAGGCGCCCGAGCTGCGCTGGCTGATCCCCACCGCCGAGGTGTCGCTGACCAACCTCGTGCGCGAGCAGATCACGCCCGAGGAGGAGCTGCCGGTGCGGCTCGCGGCGCTGACCCACTGCTTCCGGGCCGAAGCCGGCGCCTCGGGCCGCGACACCCGCGGCATGATCCGCCAGCACCAATTCCAGAAGGTCGAGATGGTCTCGATCACCACCCCCGAGCAGTCGGACGACGAGCACGAGCGGATGGTGGGGTGCGCCGAAGCGGTGCTGAAGCGCCTGGAGCTGCCGTTCCGCACCATGTTGCTGTGCGCCGGCGACATGGGCTTCTCGGCCCGCAAGACCTACGACCTGGAGGTCTGGCTCCCCTCCGAGGGCCGCTACCGCGAGATCAGCTCGTGCTCGAACTGCGGCGACTTCCAGGCCCGGCGCATGGACGCGCGGACCAAGAAGGCCGGCGAGAAGGGGACGCGGTTCGTCCATACGCTCAACGGCTCGGGCCTGGCCGTGGGCCGCACGCTGGTGGCGATCATGGAGAACTACCAGGACGAGGGCGGCCGCATCGCGGTTCCGCAGGCCCTGCACCCCTACATGCCCGGCGTGACGCACATCGGGGGACGGGGGTGATGCGCATCCTGGTCACCAACGACGACGGCATCAACGCCGAGGGCCTGGACGCGCTGGAACGCATCGCGCGGGCGTTGTCCGACGACGTCTGGATCGTGGCGCCCGAGTACGAACAGTCGGGCGCCAGCCGGGCCCTGACGCTCGACGAGCCCATCCGCATCCGCAAACTCTCGGAGCGCAAATTCTCGACCACCGGCACGCCGACGGACTGCGTGATGCTGGGAGTGCATGAGCTGGTCCAGGGGGCGCGGCCCGATCTGGTCCTGTCGGGCGTGAACCGGGGCGCGAACCTGGCCGAGGACGTGACCATGTCGGGCACGGTCGCGGGCGCCATCGAGGGCATGGCGCTGGGCATCCCGGCCATCGCGCTCTCCCAGATGGGCTTCTACGAGCCCGGCGCCTCGTACGAGGCTGCCGAGGCGTTCGGGCCCGGGATCGTCAAGCGGCTGGTCGAGCTGGGCTGGCCGGGTGACGTGGTGCTGAACATCAACTTCCCGAACCGGCCGGTCGAGGAGATCCACGAGGTCGAGGTGACGCGGCAGGGCTTCCGGGACGTCCACGTCCGCCACGCCGAGAAGCGCACCGACTTGCGGGGCAAGGAGTACTACTGGGTCGGCTTCCGCCAGGAGCGCTCCAGCCCGCCGGAAGGCACCGACCTGAGGGCGTTGTACGATGGCAAGATCTCGGTCACGCCCCTGCACATCGACCTCACCCACAACGCGACCCTGCGCGACCTGAAGGGGCAGCTCGGCGGCGTGCCGCCGAAGGTCTGACGCATGGCCGAGCCGATCGACCCGCCCGAGACCCAGATGGCGCGCCTCGTCCTGGCGCTGCGTTCCCAGGGGGTGACCGAGCCCAAGGTGCTGACGGCCATCGAGACCACGCCGCGGCCCCTGTTCACGCAGGAGCTGTTCCGCGACCGGGCTTTCGAGGATTCGGCCCTGCCCATCGCCTGCGGCCAGACCATCAGCCAGCCCTTCGTCGTGGGCCTGATGACCCAGGCGCTGAAGATCGACCGGCGCGACCGGGTGCTGGAGATCGGCACCGGCAGCGGCTACCAGACGGCCATCCTCTCCAAGCTGGCGCGGCTGGTCTATACGGTGGAGCGCTACCGCACGCTGATGCGCGAGGCCGAGGCGCGGTTCCGCGAGCTGGCGCTGACCAACATCATCACCCGCTTCGGCGACGGCGGCGAAGGGTGGCCCGAACAGGCCCCGTTCGACCGCATTATGGTCACAGCCGCGGCGCCTGATGAGCCCACGGCGCTGCTCGCCCAGCTCAAGCCGGCCGGAATCCTCGTGGCGCCGATCGGCCGCGGACCGGTGCAGGTGCTGCGGCGGTACGTGGGCGACGGGCAGGGGGGCTTTGCGGTGGAGGATCTGATCGACGTCCGCTTCGTCCCGCTGCTGGACGGCGTGGCCAAGGAACTCTGACCTTTTCGTGTTCGGTGGGCGGGTTGGCGGGGGCGCCGGCTCGCCGCCATCATCCGGCAGCCCCCGACTGATTCTGATAACGACCCCCGGAGCGGCGATGACTCTTCCCCTCGAACGCACGGCCCTGATCCTCCTGGCGGGTACGGCGCTGACCGCCTGCGCCAGCCCCAGCTATCCGATCCACACGCCGCTCGTTCAGGTCCCGCCTCATCCTGCGGTCGCGCCGCCTGCCGGGCTTGCCCAGGCTCCCGGCGAATCTCCAGGCGCCTCGCCCACGGTTCCCACGGCCACCACGCCGGTCCAGGCGGCGGAGCTCGCGCCGCTGGCGCCCGCCGCGGCCCGTCCGGTCGCCCCGCACCGGGCTGGGGCGCCGCGCGCCGAACCTCCAGTCCTGGCCCTGGCGCCGACCGGCCAGGACGTCGCCGCCCGCGCGCAGGGCCGGGGCGGACCGGCGACCTACACCGTGCGCAGCGGCGATACGCTGGCGGGCATCGCCCAGCGGCTGGGGACCGACGTCCAGGCCCTGGCGCGGGCCAACGGCCTCAGCTCGCCCTATCGCATCCGACCGGGCCAGGTGCTCAGGAATCCCAACGCCGCGTCGCCGGCCGCCCGCGCCCGTCCGGCCGAGCGCCCGGCCCAGGCTCCGACCCCTGGCGCCGGCGAGAGCTACCGCGTCCAACCGGGCGACACCCTGTTCGGCCTGGCCGTGCGCTTCGGCGTCACGGTCGACGCCATCCGCGCCGCCAATGGCATGTCGGACGGCGCCCAGCTCATGGCCGGGCGCACGCTGCGCATCCCGGGCCAGGGCGCGTCCGCGCCCGCGCCGGCGCCCGACGAGGACGCTGAGCTGGCCGAACGGCTGGCGTCCCGCACCCAGGTCGCGCCCGAACCGCCGCCGGCAGGCCCGTCGCGCCCGCCGCCCGCCGCCACCGACGCCGAGCGGACCACGACCACGCGCCTCGTCACCGGCCGCGTGGTTGACGTCCAGGTCCCTGGCGAAGCCTACAAGGTGAAGGCTGGCGACAACCTGGACCGCATCGCCCGGCGTCTCGACAGCACGGTCGCCGAGCTGGCGCGCATCAACAAGCTGAAGGCGCCCTACACCCTGCAACCGGGCCAGACGATTCGGGGGCCGGGCAGCACCGCCAAGGCCTATGTGACGGTGCGTGGCGACACGGTCGCGGACGTGGCGCGTCGATTCGGCGTCACCGAGGCCCAGCTTCGCTCGGCCAACGGCCTGCGCCGCGGCGCAGGCCTGGCCGTCGGACGCCGCCTCACGCTGCCGGCAGGCTACCGCGACCGCGGCCCGATCACCACGACCGTGCGGGCGCCCGCGCCCGCGCCGACTCCCGCGCCGGGACGCCCCACGACGACGCCGACCTCCGAAACCCCGCCGCCCGTGGCGCAGCCTTCGCGTCCACCGCCGCGCCCACCGACGTCAGGCCTGCCTGACCGTCCGCAGCCGTACCAGACGCCGCCGGGCGGCGTGGCGGGCGCGCCGACGCCCACGCCGCCGCCTTCCGACGTCCAGATCGCCGAGATGGGCCGCGGCCTGTTCATCTGGCCGCTGAGGGGCGCGATCATCTCGAACTTCGGCGGGCGGGGTCAGGGGCCGCGCAACGACGGCCTGAACATCCGCGCCGGGGCGGGCGAGCCGGTCCGCGCGGCGGCCGACGGCGACGTGGTCTATGCCGGCGACCAGGTGCCGGGCTTCGGCAACCTCGTCCTGGTCAAGCACGACGACGGCTGGGTCACGGCCTATGGCCACCTGGGCCGGGTGGATGTCCGGATGCAGCAGAAGGTGACCCAGGGCCAGCAGATCGGCCAGGCCGGCGCCACGGGCGGGGTGTCCGAGCCCCAGCTCCACTTCGAGATCCGGTACGCGCCCAATCCGCAGGAACGCGCGCGTCCGATCGACCCGAACCTGGTCCTGCCGCGCTGAGCGGCCGCGTCAGAGGGGCAGGGCCTTGCCCTGCTCGCCGGCCAGGTCGCGGATGAACTGCCAGGCCACGCGGCCCGAGCGCGAGCCGCGGAGCTGCGCCCATTGCAGGGCGCGACGCTCCATGTCCGGCGTGCTCAGGCCGAACCGCTCGGCATAGGCTGCGACCGCGGCGAGATAGGTCGGCTGGTCCATCGGCGGGAAGCCGATCCAGAGGCCGAACCGGTCCGAGACGCTGACTTCTTCCTCGGCGTCTTCGTTCGCCGCCAGCATCCCGCGGTCTTCCTGGTGGCCGCGGGGCATCAGGTGGCGGCGGTTGGAGGTCGCCACGAACATGACATTGGCCGGCGGCCCCGAGACGCCGCCCTCCAGCGCCGACTTCAGCGCCTTGGCCGCCGCCGCGCCTTCCTCGAACGACAGGTCGTCGCAGAGCACCACGAAGTGTTCGGCCCGCGCGCGCAGGACATCGAACAGGGCCGGCAGCGCCGTCACCTGGTCCCGGTCCACCTCCACGAGCTTCAGGTCGGTCCGCTCGGCTGCGACCGCCATGAAGGCGGCCTTGGCCAACGAACTCTTGCCCGTCCCGCGGACGCCCCACAGCAGGGCGTGGTTGCTGGGCACGCCGCGGGCGAAACGATCCAGGTTCTCGACGAACCGGGCCTTCTGCCGGTCCACGCCCACGAGGCTCTCGAGGCTCAGCGGATAATCGGGGGCCGGGTGAAACGCGCCGGTGGCCGGATCGTGCCGGAACAGGCGCGCCGCGTCGAACGCGGGCGGCGCGGGAAGCGGGGGCGCCAGGCGTTCCAGCGCCTCGGCGATGCGGGCCAGCAAGGGGGCGGTGTCGCTCTGCATGGCGTGGCGCCTATCACACGGTCCCGTTCCATTGCAAAAGCAGGGCGCTGAGCATAGCTTCCGCCGACTTTGGCGGGCGCCCATATGCGGGAGCGCCCGCGGCCCACAGACGGCGAAATTCTCGGAGAGACGATGTTCGCGACCCCTGCCTACGCCCAAGCCGCCGGAGCCGCCGCCCCGGGGGGCATGGAGGCGATGCTGATCAACTTCCTGCCGCTGATCGCGCTGGTCGTCCTGTTCTATTTCCTGATGATCCGGCCACAGCAGCGGCGGATGAAGCAGCACCGCTCGATGCTCGAGGCGCTGAAGCGCGGCGACCAGGTGGTGCTGTCCTCGGGCATGCTGGGCAAGGTGGTGCGGGTCGAGGACACCGAAGTCGGCGTCGAAGTCGCCTCGGGCGTGACCGTCAAGGTGGTGAAGTCGATGATTGCCGATGTCCGCGCCAAGGGCGAACCCGCGCCCGCCAACGATTCCAAGGCCTGAGACCCTTAAGGGACCCCCCTTCCGATGCTGACCCTTTCGCGCTGGAAGGTCATTCTCGTCGTCCTGTCGGTGGTGTTCGGCGTGCTCTTCGCACTGCCCAACGCCCTGCCGCAGTCGGTGCGGGACAGCCTTCCCGGCTTCATGCCGAAGAACACGCTGAACCTCGGGCTGGACCTGCAGGGCGGCTCGTACCTCCTGCTCGAGGTGGACACCGAGGCGCTGCGCGTCGAGCGGCTCGCCAACATGGCCGAGGACGTGCGCACGACGCTGCGCGGCGAGGACATCGCGTTCTCGGAACTGGCGGTGGTGGATGGCGGCATCAACCTGCGGATCAACGACGCGGGCCAGGTGACGCCGGCGCTCACGCTCCTCCGGAACAACATCGGCAACGCGCTGATGGGCGTCATGGGCGGCCGCGACGTCACCGTCAGCAACCGCGGCAACCAGCGCCTGCGCATCGAGTTCGTACCGGAGGCCTTCTCGGCCGAGGCCGCCAAGGCGGTCGAGCAGTCCATCGAGATCATCCGCCGGCGGATCGACGAACTGGGCACCCGCGAGCCGACGATCGTCCGCCAGGGCGTCAACCGCGTCGTGGTGGCGGCCCCCGGCGAGAGCGATCCCGAGCGCCTGAAGGCCATCCTCGGCCGCACCGCCAAGCTGACCTTCCATATGGTGGACGAGACGGCCGACGTCGCCGCGGCGATGGCCGGCCGGGTGCCGCCGGGCCGCCTGCTGCTGCCCAGCGACGATGGCGGGATGCTGGTGGTCGAGCGCCGATCGCTGATCACCGGCGAGATGCTGACGGACGCCCAGTCGGGCTTCAACCAGCAGACCGGCCAGGCGGTCGTGAACTTCCGCTTCAATTCCACCGGCGCGCGTCGCTTCGGACAGGTCACCACCCAGAACGTCGGCAAGCGCTTCGCCATCGTGCTGGACGACCGCATCATGTCGGCGCCCAACATCAACGAGCCGATCACCGGCGGCTCGGGGCAGATCAGCGGCAGCTTCACGCCGCAGACCGCGAACGACCTGGCCGTGGTGCTTCGCGCCGGCGCCCTGCCGACCCGCCTGAACGTCGAGGAGCAGCGGACCGTCGGCGCCGAACTGGGGGCCGACGCCATCGCCGCCGGCCAGGTCTCGGCGGTCGGTTCGTTCGTCCTGGTGCTGGCCTTCATGGTGCTGGCCTACGGCTTCCTCTTCGGGGGGGTGGCGATCATCTCGCTGCTGGTGAACGGCCTGCTGATCGTCGCCGCCATGTCGTTGACCCAGGCGACGCTGACCCTTCCGGGGATCGCCGGCCTGATCCTGACGCTGGCGGTCGCCGTCGACGCCAACGTGCTGATCTATGAGCGCATGCGTGACGAGATCCGCGCGGGACGAACCATCATAACGGCCATGGACGCGGGCTTCGCGCGCGCCATGCTGACGATCCTCGACGCCAACATCACCAATCTGGGCGCCGCGCTCATCATGTTCGGCCTGGGCGCCGGGCCGGTGAAGGGCTTCGCCTGGACCCTCTCCATCGGCGTGTTCACGTCGGTCTTCACGGCCGTGCTGATCACCCAGGTGCTGCTCGCGGTCTGGCTGAAGGTCGCGCGGCCCAAGACCCTTCCGATCGTGTGAGTCCGCCCATGAGCAAGTCCCGTTCGAGCTGGTGGCCGTTCATCAAGCTGCTGCCGGTCCAGACCAACTTCCGGTTCATGCGCTACGCCAAGCTGGCGCTGGGGTTGTCCGTGCTCGTGAGCCTGGCTTCGCTCGCCGTCACCGTCCTGCCGCTGAAGCCGCCGTGCGGCGGACTGAACTGCGGTGTCGACTTCCGGGGCGGCACGGTCCTGGAACTGAAGACGGTCCAGCCCGCCGATATCGGACAGATCCGCTCGACCCTGTCGGACATGCGCCTGGGCGACGTCCAGGTGCAGGCGTTCGGCAGTCCGAACGACGTCCTGGTTCGCTTCGAGAGCCCCGAGGGGCAGGATGCGAACGCCGTCTCCGAGGGGGTCAAGGCCGCGCTCACCCGCGAACTGGGCCCGGTCAACTTCGTGCGGACCGAGGTGGTCGGCCCCAAGGTGTCGGGCGAGCTGCTGACCAACGGCGTCCTGGCGCTGCTGCTCGGCATCGGCCTGATGGCGGTGTACATCTGGTTCCGCTTCGGCCTGACGTTCGGCCTGGGCGCCATGGCGGCGCTGTTCCACGACGTGATCCTGACGTTCGGCCTGTTCGCCGTGACCGGGATGGAGTTCTCGCTGAACGCCGTGGCGGCGATCCTGACCATCATCGGCTACTCGGTGAACGACACGATCGTGGTTCTCGACCGCGTTCGGGAGAACCTGCGCAAGTACAAGCGCATGTCGCTGGCCGACGTCATCGACCTTTCGATCAACCAGACCCTGTCGCGGACGATCATCACCGGCGTGACGGGGGTCATGGCCCTGGGCGTGCTGGCGGCCTTCGGCGGCGACACCCTGTTCGGATTCTCGATCTCGATGATCTTCGGCATCATCGTGGGCACCTACTCGTCGTTCTACATCGCCGCTTCGGTGGTTCTCCTTCTCGGCGTCAAGCGCGGCGAGGAGGTCGAGGCCGAGGCCGCCAAGCCCCTCGACGCGCGGCCCTGACGCGGTGGCCCGCGACGCCCCGGTCATCGAGGCCTATGGCGGCGGGGGATTCCGGCTGTCGGGCGCGCGGCACGAGGGGTCGGTGCTGATCCTCCGGGACGAGCCGCGGAGCTGGCCCGTCGGGGCGTTGTCGGACCTGACGATGGCGGACTTCGAGCCGGTCCTGGCGGCCGGCGCGTCGGAGGTGGAGTTCGTCCTGCTTGGCGTGGGCGCGCGCAACGCCCTGCCGCCCCGGGGCGTGCGCGAGGGTCTCCAGGCGGCCGGTATCGGCCTGGAATTCATGGATACCCCCGCTGCGGCCCGGCTCTACAATCTGCTGACGTCGGAAGGCCGGCGCCTGGCGGCCGCGCTGATCGCTGTCTGAGCGTCAGCTTCCGAAGGGCCGCGAATGGCCCTATACCTCCACGCCAGGGCAGGGATTCACGAGGGCAAGTTGATGGCAGGACTACTTTCCAACTTCCGCAACACGATGATCGTCAGCTTCGTGCTGGCGCTGGTCATCGTCGGCGGCTACGCGGCGCACAGCGGCGGCGGCGCGGATCAGATCTTCTGGACGGCGGTGGCGCGCTGGCTCCACACCTTCTTCGGCATCCTCTGGATCGGGCTGCTGTATTATTTCAACTTCGTCCAGATCCGGAAGATGCCCGAGATCCCGGCCGAGCTGAAGCCGGCGGTCTCCAAGTACATCGCGCCCGAGGCGCTGTTCTGGTTCCGCTACGCCGCCCTGGCCACCTGGGTCATGGGCGTGATCCTGGCGTATCTGCGCGGCTATCTGTTCGACGCCTTCAGCCTGGGCGCGCTGAGCGGCTTCGCCAACCCGCAGATCACCCTGATCGGCCTGGGCATGTGGCTGGCCACGATCATGTTCTTCAACGTCTGGGCGTTCATCTGGCCGGCGCAGAAGATCGCGCTGGGCATCGTGGACGGCGACGCCGACGCCAAGGCTGCCGCAGGCCGCAAGGCGATGATCTTCTCGCGCATCAACACGCTGCTGTCGGTGCCGATGCTGGTCACCATGACCATGAGTCAGACGATCTTCGGCTAGGCCCGGACGATCCATCGGGAAGGCCCGCCCTCGTGGCGGGCCTTTTTCGTTTCGCGCTCCACTTTCGTTTCGGGATCATGAGCGACGACCTCGACGACCTGATCCGCCGTACGGACCCCGACCGCTGGCTCTCCAGCCGGTTCGTGGCCGATGTCGGCCTGCGGGCCGATGCGGTCGCGATCTACGCCTACGATCACGAACTGGCCCGTGCGCCGCGCGTGGCCTCGAACCCGCTGCTGGGCGAGATTCGCCTGACGTGGTGGCGCGAGGCGCTGGACGAGATCTACGAGGGACGTCATGTCCGTCATCATCCGACCGCCCAGGCGCTGGCGGCCGTGGTGGCGCGCCACGGCCTGCCGCGGACGCCGCTGGAGACGATGATCGACGGCCGCTATCGCGAACTGGACGCCACGCCCATGACGGCGACCGAGGCTCTGGACTGGGCGCGGCAGACCGCGGGGCGGGCGGCCGAGGCGGTGGCGCATATCCTCGACCCCCGCGGACCGTCGGATGCGGCGGTGGACGCCGGCGCCGTCTGGGCGATCGGACGACGTGACCCGAATCTAGCCCCGAATCCGACGGCGGGCCTTGCCGCCGGCGCAAGGGCCGGGGCGCGCCGGCTGGGGATGCGCGCGTTCCCGGCCGTGGCCCACGCCGCCCTGGCCCTGCATCCGGCGCGCACCGAACTGGGCAAGCGCCTGCGGGTGACCTGGGCCGTCGCCCGCGGTCGAATCTGAGCTGCGCGGAGCCTAGGCGGGTTCGGCCGCCCTGGCGCCTTCGCGCCAGGCGGCGAGGTCGGCCAGGGCGCGCTCGCCCATCATCCGCTTCTTCGCTCGCGTCTTCTCCTTGGCGCCCAGGCGGCGTCCCTCGGCGTCGCGTTTCGGCGGCGCCATCGGGGGCAGGAGCCCGTAGTTGATATTCATGGGCTGGAACGATCTCGCGCCGCCTTCCACGTGACCGCCGGTGATGTGGCCGATCAGGCCGCCCAGGGCCGTGGTCGCTGGCGGCGGGTCGATGGGGCGGCCCAGGCGCTCGGCCGCGGCGAACCGCCCGGCCAGAAGGCCCACGGCGGCGCTCTCCACATAGCCCTCGACGCCGGTCACCTGGCCCGCGAACCGCAAGCGCGGCTGGGCCTTCAGCCGCAGCGAACGGTCCAGCAGGCGCGGGCTGTTGATGAAGGTGTTGCGGTGCAGCCCGCCCAGCCGCGCGAAGACCGCCTTCTCCAGCCCGGGGATGGTGCGGAAGATCTCGGTCTGGGCGCCATGCTTCAGCTTGGTCTGGAAGCCCACCATGTTCCATAGCGTGCCCAGCGCGTTGTCCTGCCGGAGCTGGACCACCGCATGGGGCTTGTCCCCGGGCCTGTGGGCGTTGGTGAGGCCGACCGGCTTCATGGGGCCGTGACGCAGGGTCTCGCGCCCGCGCTCGGCCATCACCTCGATGGGCAGGCAGCCGTCGAAATAGCCGGCCGTCTCGCCCTCGTGGAAGGCGGCCGTGTCGGCGGCCAGCACGGCGTCGATGAAGGCTTCGTACTGCGCGCGGTCCAGCGGGCAGTTGATATAGGCGGTGCGTTCCGCCTCGGTCTCGCCCTTGTCGTAGCGGCTCTGCCGCCAGGCCACGCCCATGTCGATGCTCTCGGCATAGACGATGGGGGCGATGGCGTCGAAGAAGGCCAGGCTCTCGGCCCCGGTGGCGGCACGGATGCTCTCGGCCAGGGCGCCCGAGGTCAGCGGGCCGGTGGCGACGATCCAGTGGCCGGATGAGGGAAGCTCGGCAACCTCTTCTTCCGACACGGAAATCAGCGGATGGGCGCGCAGCGCTGCGGTCACCTCCGCCGCGAAGGGATCGCGGTCCACCGCCAGCGCGCCGCCGGCGGGCAGCCTATGCGCCCGCGCGCTGCGCATGATCAGCCCCCCGGCCGCCTCCATCTCCCAATGCAGCAGCCCCACCGCGTTGCGTTCGTGGTCGTCGGAACGGAAGGAGTTGGAGCAGACCATCTCGGCCAGCATCCCGGTGCGGTGGGCGAAGGTGCCCACCCGCGGGCGCATCTCGTGGATCACCACCGGCACGCCCATGGCGGCCGCCTGCCAGGCGGCCTCGGAGCCCGCCATGCCGCCGCCGACGATGTGAAGAACCTCTGCCATCCCGCTCACGGCTATAGGAAAAACCTACTCGCCCTGTTCCGCCACCCGGGCCACCGAGACCACCTGCTCCTCGCCGCCGGTGTTCAGCACCTTCACCCCGCCCGCCGAGCGCGAGCCGAAGCGGATCTGGTCCACCGGCACCCGGATCGACTGGCCGGAGGAGGTGGCAAGCATGATCTCGTCGGTCATCTCGACGGGGAAGGAGGCGACCAGCGAGCCGCCCCGCAGCGCCGCGTCGGTGGCGCGCACCCCCATCCCGCCGCGGCCGCGCACCGGATAATCGTGGCTGGAGGACAGCTTGCCCAGCCCCCCCGCGGTGATGGTCAGGATCAGATCCTCGGCCGCCGACATGGTGGCATAGCGCTCGGGGGAGAGCTGGCCCGCGGCCACGGCCTCTTCCTCCTCGTCGGCCTCCTCCTCGGTCACCCCCGCCATCAGCCGGCGCTGGCGCAGATAGGCCTCGCGCTCCTCGGGCGTGGCCTCGAAATGGCGGATGATCGACATCGAGACCACGCGGTCGCCCTCGGCCAGCCGGATGCCGCGCACGCCGGTCGAGCCGCGCGACTTGAACACCCGGATCTCGGTGGTGGAGAAGCGGATCGCGCGCCCGCCGGCGGTCACCAGCATCACGTCGTCGTTCTCGTCGGCGATGGCGGCGTTCACCAGGCTGACGCCCTCGGGCAGCTTCATGGCGATCTTGCCGTTCCTCAGCACGTTGGTGAAGTCCGACAGGTCGTTCTGCCGCACGTCGCCGTCCGAGGTGGCGAAGACGATCTGCAGGCTGGCCCATTCCGCCTCGGGCACGTCCACCGGCATCAGCGCGGCGATCGAGACCCCGGCCTGGATCGGCAGGATGTTGACGATGGCCTTGCCGCGCGCGGTGCGCCCCGCCAGCGGCAGGCGCCAGGTCTTGAGCTTGTAGACCATGCCATCGGTTGTGAAGAACAAGAGCCAAGTATGCGTGTTTGCGACGAAAAGCGTCGTCACCACATCGTCTTGCTTGGTCGCCATCGAGGCCAGGCCCTTGCCGCCGCGGTTCTGGCTGCGGAACTCGGCCAGCGGCGTGCGCTTGATGTAGCCGCCCGAGGTGATGGTGACCACCATGTCCTCGCGCTCGATCAGATCCTCGTCCTCCATGTCGCCGCCCCATTCGGCGATCTCGGTGCGGCGGGGGACGGCGAACTGGGTCTTCACCTCGGTCAGCTCGTCCGAGATGATGGCCATGATCCGCTCGCGGCTGGCAAGAATGGCCAGGAAGTCCTTGATCCTGCCGGCCAATTCGGCCAGCTCGTCGGTGACCTCCTTCACCCCCAGCGCGGTCAGCCGTTGCAGGCGCAGGTCCAGAAT
Organism: Phenylobacterium sp.; assembly: GCF_037189685.1. Lineage (GTDB taxonomy): Bacteria > Pseudomonadota > Alphaproteobacteria > Caulobacterales > Caulobacteraceae > Phenylobacterium. Next base: position 83,038 of record NZ_JBBCIT010000008.1, read on the forward strand.
GGCGCGGGCCTGCGCCTCGGAGAGGTTGTAGGTGCCGTCCTCGTTGACCGTATGGGTGGGGTCGTCGATCAGGCGGATGTAGTCGGCGATCTCGGCCGCCGGCCAGCGGCGGGTCATCAGGTGCTCGCGCGCCTCGGCGGCATCGGCCGAGGCGCGGATGGTGCGCACCACCTCGTCCACGTTCGAGACCGCGACCGCGAGGCCGCAGAGGATATGGCTGCGCTCGCGCGCCTTGCGCAGTTCATGCGCGGTGCGCCGCGCCACAACTTCCTCGCGGAAGGCAATGAAATGGCTGAGGAAATCGCGCAAGGCCAGTTGTTCGGGCCGCCCGCCGTTCAGCGCCAGCATGTTGCAGCCGAAGGAGACCTGCATGGTGGTGAAACGGTAAAGCTGGTTCAGCACCACGTCGGGCGTGGCGTCGCGCTTCAACTCCACCACCACGCGGATGCCGGTGCGGTCGCTTTCGTCGGCGACGTGCGAGATGCCCTCGATCCGCTTGTCGCGCGCCGCCTCGGCGATGCGCTCGATCATCGTGGCCTTGTTCACCTGATAGGGGATTTCGTCCACCACGATGGCGAAGCGGTCCTTGCGGATCTCCTCGACATGGGTCTTGGCCCGGATGATGACCGAGCCGCGCCCCTCCAAATACGCCTTGCGCACGCCCGAGCGGCCCAGGATCATCGCGCCGGTGGGGAAGTCGGGGGCGGGGATGATCTCCATCAGCGCCTCGGTGCTGATGTCGGGGTTGGCGATCATCGCCAGGGTGCCGTCGATCACCTCGCCCAGGTTGTGCGGCGGGATGCGGGTGGCCATGCCCACCGCGATGCCCTCGGCGCCGTTGACCAGCATGTTGGGAAAGCGCGCGGGCAGGACGGTGGGCTCGCGCTCCTTGCCGTCATAGTTGGGCTGGAAATCGACGGTGTCCTTGTCGATGTCGTCCAGGAGCGCGCGGGCCACCTTTTCCAGCCGCGCCTCGGTATAGCGCATGGCCGCCGGCGGGTCGCCGTCCATCGAGCCGAAGTTGCCCTGGCCCTCGATCAGCGGCAGCGACATGGAGAACCACTGCGCCATCCGCACCAGCGCGTCGTAGATCGCCCCGTCGCCGTGGGGGTGATAGTTCGCCATCACCTCGCCCACCGGCTTGGCCGACTTGCGGAACGACTTGTCGTGCGTGTAGCCCTGATCGCCCATGTGGAAGAGGATGCGCCGGTGCACGGGCTTCAGCCCGTCGCGCAGGTCGGGAATGGCGCGGGAGACGATCACGCTCATCGCGTAGTCGAGATAGGCGGTGCGCATCTCGCCGGCGATGTCCACCTGGGGGCCCGGGTGGGGCATCCGCGGGGATTCGTCCTTGTTGTCGGTATCTTCCGGGGCGTCGCTCATCTGCGATATCAAGTCCTGCGCGGGCGCTGTATCTGGGGTCGCCCCCTTATAGACCACGCAAGGTATGGGGGCAATGCCGGGCGGCGGCGCGCGTTGTCAGCCATTGCCGGTGAGTGACAACATATTGTTTTCGTTGAAACTTAACCCGTTTGTCGCTGTTATGTCGTCAGGGGGACTGCAAAGGAGGTGTCGATGTCCCGACTGGAAGACCGCAGCGAGACCGAACTGATGCTGAAAGGCTATGGCCTGACCACGGCCGAGCTGCTCTATCGGATGCCGGATTATCGTAACGTTCTCAATAGCTTCGTCTGGCAGGAGTACGATCTGGCCCCGGATTATCCCGAGTTGTTCCGCTTCATCGAGTTCTGGCAGGAGAACATCGAGGGTCCGCTGCATTCGGTGCGCTTCACCCATCGCAAGCTGATCGCGCCGGGGGAATGGCGCCATGTGACGGGGGAGTTCCGGCTGCATTGAAGGTGTGGGGGGGCGGCGTGGGGGGGGGGGGGGGGG
>NZ_JBBCIT010000009.1:0-64340 GCF_037189685.1 Phenylobacterium sp.
CCCGCACAGCCAGGCGGCCTTGCGTCGGGAGGAAAGGATGGTGGTCATGAAAACGCGCCCCTGCGGTCTGGAGAGAAACCTTGCGAGAACCTTGCGGGTTCTTGCGATCGCTTCTCAATAACTTTTGAGGCGTCGTGGCAAGGGCATGTGCGAATAGGTCGCAATTTCAGGACGAGGCATGTGTCTCTGGCGCAACGGGGCGGCCGGGCCTAGAAGGCGCTCATGAGCATTCTCGACATCCTGATCCTGGGCGCGATCCTGTCGGTGGCCGTCACCCTGGCCCTGGGATTGCGGGCGCTGGGGCGGCCGGGCGCCGAAGCGCGCAGCCAGTCCAACCGCCTGATGCGATTGCGGGTGGCCCTTCAGGCCCTGGCGATCGCCCTTCTGGTGATCGGGATGTGGTGGAAGTCGACCCAGGGCGGATGACGGAGGCGAGGACTTGGTCACTCTGAACCGCATCTACACCCGAACGGGCGATGGCGGCGAAACGCGCTTGGCGTCCGGCGCGACCGTGTCCAAGAGCGACCGCCGGGTCGAGGCCTATGGCGCAGTCGACGAGTTGAACGCCGTCCTGGGGGTCGCGCGCCTGCATTCGGGCCAGAACGATCGCATCGACGCCATGCTGGGCCGCATCCAGAACGAACTCTTCGACCTGGGCGCCGACCTCGCCACGCCTCCGGCGGCGGACGAGGTCGAGGGCTCGGCCCTGCGGATACTCGAGTCCCAGGTGGCGCGGCTCGAGACCGAGATCGACCGGCTCAACGACCGGCTTCCGGGACTGACGTCGTTCATCCTGCCCGGCGGGACCGCGGCGGCGGCGGCCCTGCATCTCGCGCGCACCGTCTGCCGACGGGCCGAACGCGAGGCCGTACGCCTCGTGGAGGCCGGCGAGCCGGTGAGCGGCGCGGCGATGCGCTATCTGAACCGGCTGTCGGACTTCCTGTTCGTCGCCGCGCGCTGGGCCAACGACGGCGGCCGCGCCGAGGTCTTCTGGCAGGCCGGCGCGACGCGATCCCTGCCCTGAGGGGCGGAGCTTGGGCGTCTGACTTGCGCCCCCTCCGTCTCGGCCCTCTGGGCCGATCCACCTCCCCCCGCTTCGCAGGGGAGGAACGATGATTCAGCTCCGCCGACGAAGGGAACACTTCGGGGGACGTCTTCGGGGGCGACCCTTGACGGACGACTACTTCCCCGCCGCGTCGGCGCGTCCCAGCGCCTTTTTCGCCTCGGCCAGCGCCTTTTCGTCGGTGATGACCCGGCCCGTGATGTCCGAGACCAGGACGGGCGTGGCGCAGACCCGCTCGGAGGGATCCCACCATTTCCTCGCCTCGGCGCACTTCTTGGCCGGCATCGCCCAGCCCACCTGCCATACGCCCACGCCGATCGCCGACAGGGCGAAAATGCCGATGAAGATCAGCTTGAGGCGTTCGATATTGGGGTTCATCCGAGCCTTTTACGCAGGGGGAGGCATGTCTGACTAGCAGTGCGTCCTGCGGCATTTCGGAGGCGCGCGCGCTTGCAAACCTCCGAGGAACCGCTATTGCCCCTGCGGCTCATTCTTTCCGCAACAATTTGAGGCGCTAGCAACCCATGAAGGTGTTGGTCCCGGTGAAGCGGGTGATCGACTACAACGTCAAGGCCCGCGTGAAGGCCGACCAGACGGGTGTCGACCTCGCCAATGTGAAGATGTCGATGAATCCCTTCTGCGAGATCGCGGTCGAGGAGGCCGTTCGGCTGAAGGAGAAGGGCGCGGCCACCGAGGTCGTCGCCGTTTCGGTCGGTCCGACGCAGGCGCAGGAGACGCTGCGCACGGCCCTGGCCATGGGCGCAGACCGCGCCATTCTCGTCCAGACCGACCAGGATCTCGAACCGCTGGCGGTGGCCAAGGTGCTCAAGGCCGTGGTCGGCGAGGAGGCCCCCCAGGTCGTCCTCATGGGCAAGCAGGCCATCGACGGCGACAACAACGCCGTGGGCCAGATGCTGTCGGCCCTGCTCGACTGGCCTCAGGCGACCTTCGCCTCGGAAGTCGCGATCGAAGGCTCCAAGGCCAAGGTGACGCGCGAGGTCGACGGCGGCCTGCAGACCCTCGAGGTCGACCTGCCCGCCGTGGTGACCGCCGACCTGCGCCTCAACGAGCCGCGCTATGCGTCGCTGCCCAACATCATGAAGGCCAAGAAGAAGCCGCTGGACGTGAAGGAGCTGGGCTCGCTCGGCGTCGACACCGCGCCGCGGCTGAAGGTGGTCAAGGTCACCGAGCCCGCCAAGCGCCAGGCCGGCATCAAGGTGGAAACCGCCGCCGACCTCGTCTCCAACCTCAAGACCGCGGGGGTCCTCTAATGGCCGTTCTCGTCATCGCGGACCACGACAACGCGACCCTGAAGGACAACACCCACAAGGTGGTGACCGCGGCCCAGGCCATCGGCGGCGACGTCGACATCCTGGTCGCCGGCGCGAACACCGCCGCCGTCGCCGCCGAAGCGGCCAAGATCGCGGGCGTGCGCAAGGTGCTGACCGCCGAGAGCGCCGAGCTGGGCCAGGGCCTGGCCGAAGCGGTGGCGGACCTGGTCGTCGGCCTGGCCGGCGGCTACGACGCCATCCTCACCCCGGCGACCTCGCAGGGTAAGAACTTCAGCCCCCGCATCGCGGCGAAGCTGGACGTGGCCCAGATCTCGGACGTGACCGAGGTGGTCTCGGCGGACACCTTCGTCCACCCGATCTACGCCGGCAACGCCATGGAGACGGTGCAGTCCTCCGACGCGAAGAAGGTGCTGACGGTGCGCCCGACGGCCTTCAAGGTCGCGGCGGACGGCGGCTCGGCGGCGATCGAGTCGGTGGCGGCCCCGGCCGCGCCGGCCAAGACCCACTTCGTGGACCAGAAGATCGTCAAGTCGGCCCGTCCGGACCTGGGCGCCGCCAAGATCGTGGTCTCCGGCGGTCGCGCCCTGGGCTCGGCCGACGAGTTCCAGAAGGTCATCGAGCCGCTCGCCGACAAGCTGGGCGCGGCCGTGGGCGCCAGCCGCGCCGCGGTGGACGCCGGCTATGCGCCGAACGACTATCAGGTCGGTCAGACCGGCAAGGTCGTGGCGCCGGAACTGTATGTCGCCATCGGCATCTCGGGCGCGATCCAGCACCTGGCCGGCATGAAGGACTCCAAGGTGATCGTCGCGATCAACAAGGACGCCGACGCGCCGATCTTCCAGGTCGCCGACTTCGGCCTGGTCGCCGACTACAAGGGCGCCGTGCCGGAACTGATGAGCGCGCTGACGGCCGCCGGGAAGTAAGCCCGAGCCCATCGCAGAACCTGGAGGGGCGGGCCGCCGAGGCCCGCCCCTTTCCGCATCAGGTCTTGCCTTTGGGCAGCAGGATCTGCTGGGCCGAGGCCTTGGCCACCAGCACCCCGTCGGGGCGATGGAAATCGGCCTCGACCGTAATGAGGCGCCGGGTGAACGCCAGAACCCGCCCCTCGATCCGAAGCGGATGGTTGCGCGAGACCTTCACGAAACGCACCTGCAAGTCGGTGGTGCGATACCAGCAGTCGTCCGGAACCACAGTCATGGCCGCGAAGGCCAGAACCTGGTCGGCCAGGGCGGAGATGTAGCCGCCGAACACCGAGCCGTCGGCCATCTTGAGGTCTTCCGCGTCGGGCCGCCATTCCTTGCGCACCCAGCCAGGACCCCAGTCGTCCAGCAGGCCCAGCCCCAGCCGTCGCACGATGTGCGGCGGGACGAAGCCTGGCGTCATGATCTCGCGCAGCCGTTCGGTGGCCCAGGTCAAGTCGCGTTCCTCCATGTGGAGCTACAGAATCCGAGCTAAGCTCGGATTCTGGTACTCGCGTTTCAAGGAAGGGCCGCGCCGATGCCGAAAGCCCAGCGGAGACAGCCCCGCCAGGCACGGGCGCTCGCCACACGCGCCGCGATCTTCGAGGCCGCCACTCAGATTCTGGAGACCGAGGGGGAAGCGGGGTTCAACACCAACCGGGTCGCCCAGCGCGCGGGCGTCAGCGTCGGCACGCTCTACCAGTACTTCGGCTCGAAGCAGGCGATCCTGGCCGCCCTGGCGCGCGAAGAAAATGCGCGCAATCGCGAGGCCCTGGCGGCGCACGTCCGGGCGGGCGGGGAGTCGCCCGTCCGCCTCGCCATCCGCAACCAGATCCACGCCCTGGCCGGCCGCCCCGCCACCCGCCGGGCCGCCCTGAAGGCGATCATGGCCGAGGAGGGCGTCGAGGGAATTGCGCGCGAGACGCGCGCCACCACGCGCCTGCTGCCCAGGATGGACCCCTTCGACGCGTTCGTCCTGGACCGTGCGGTGGCGGGCGTGATCCGCGCCGCGGTCCTGGAGCAGTCGCCGCATCTGGCCGATCCCCGGCTGGAGGACGCGCTCGTCCGGCTGGTCGAAACCTTCACCGTCGATTGAGCGCTTCCGGCCGAACGAGTCGGCCGGGATTGCGCCTCGCGTCCTTTTGCGTCGCAGCAAACCCCTTGCCGCAGCGCGCCATACGCGTGTTAGAAAGCCGCCACACAAATGTCCGGTCACGCATCGAGGATTGAGGCCTGTGGTTGACATCAGAACGGTGGGCGTCATCGGCGCCGGCCAAATGGGTTCCGGCATCGCCCACGTGTGCGCCCTGGGCGGCTATGACGTGTTGCTCCACGACGTGAGCCCCGACCGGATCGACCAGGGCATCGCCCAGATCGAGAAGAACATGGTGCGCCAGGTTTCGCGGGGCGTGATCGCGCAGGACGCGATGGAAGCCGCCGTGAAGCGCATCAAGGCCGCGCCCGAGCTCCAGTCCATCGGCGGAACCGACCTCGCCATCGAGGCCGCGACCGAAAACGAAGAGACGAAGAAGACCATCTTCAAGGCGCTCGGCCCGCACCTGAAGCCCGAGACGCTGCTGGCGTCGAACACCTCGTCGATCTCGATCACCCGCCTCGCCTCGTCGACCGACCGGCCCGGCAAGTTCATCGGCCTGCACTTCATGAACCCGGCGCCGGTCATGAAGCTGGTGGAGATCATCCGCGGCATCGCCACCGACGCCGACACCTACGACATCGCCGTCGCCTTCGCCCAGTCGCTGGGCAAGACCACCTCGAACGCCGAGGACTTCCCGGCCTTCATCGTCAACCGCGTGCTGGTGCCGATGATCAACGAGGCGATCTACACGCTGTACGAGGGCGTCGGCACGGTCGACGCCATCGACACGGCGCTGCGCCTGGGGGCCAACCATCCGATGGGCCCGCTGGAGCTGGGCGACTTCATCGGCCTCGACACCGTGCTGTCGATCATGAACGTGCTGTACGAGGGCCTGGCCGACAGCAAGTACCGGCCCTGCCCGCTGCTGGTGAAGTACGTCGAGGCCGGCTGGTTGGGCCGCAAGTCGGGCCGCGGCTTCTACGATTACCGCGGCGAAAAGCCGGTCCCGACGCGCTAATCCCTCCCCTTCACGGGGAGGGTGGCTGGACCCCGGCGAAGGCCGGGGGACAGACGGGTGGGGAAGCGGCGATCCTCCCCACGTCTGTAGTTGGCGTGGATCATCCCCGACCTCCGCACTCCGGCCCGCACTTCCCCACCCTGGCCGCTTCGCGGGCTGTCCCTCCCCATGAAGGGGAGGGAGGAAAATCTCCCGGGTGCTGTCGGCGTCTGCCATCCTCGTTCGTTCCTGGGAAACGAACGAGGAGTCCGCCGATGCTCTATGCGCTGCTCTGCTACAACGACGAGGCGACCGTCTGGTCCTGGACGGCCGAGCAGGAGACCGTGGTCATGGACCGGCTGGGCGAGGTGCGCGAGCGCCTGGAGCGGCAGGGCAAGCTGGGGCCGTCGTTGCGCCTGCTGCCGACCACCGCCGCCACGACCCTGCGCAAGAGCGACCCGCCGCTGGTGATCGACGGCCCCTTCGCCGAGACGAAGGAGCAGCTCCTGGGCTTCTACGTCCTGGAAGTCGCCGACCTGGACGAGGCCCTGGCCGTGGCGAAGGACCTGGGCGAGGCCAACCCCGGCGGCGCCTACGAGATCCGCCCGCTGGCGGTCTACAACGCGGGCGCGCCCCTGGTCGTGGGTGAGGGCGCGGGCGTCCCGGCGTGACCGACCTGGCCTGGATCAACGCGGCGATCACAGCCGCGCGGCCCCAGGCCGTGGGCGCGCTGCTGCGCTACTTCCGCGACCTCGACACTGCCGAGGAGGCGTTCCAGGACGCCTGCCTGCGGGCGCTGAAGGCCTGGCCCCAGAACGGCCCGCCGCGCGACCCGGCGGCATGGCTCATCATGGTGGGCCGCAACGCCGCCCTGGACGGCGTGCGCAAGCGGTCGCGCCTGACCGAGCTGCCGCCCGAGGAGGTGCTGTCCGACCTGGACGACGTGGAAACCGGCGCCGCCGACCGCGTGGACCAGGCCGACTACCGCGACGACGTCCTGCGCCTGCTGTTCATCTGCTGCCACCCCGACCTACCGGCCACCCAGCAGATCGCGCTGGCGCTGCGCATCGTCTCGGGCCTGTCGGTGCGGCAGATCGCCCGCGCCTTCCTAGTGGGCGAGGCGGCGATGGAGCAGCGCATCACGCGCGCCAAGCGGATCGTGGCCGCCGGCGACGCCGCCTTCGAGACGCCAGGGCCGGCCGAGCGCGCCGAGCGGGTCGCCGCCGTCCTGGCCATGCTCTACCTTGTCTTCAACGAGGGCTATTCGGCCGGCGACAACCCGGCGCGGGCCGAACTGTGCGGCGAGGCGATCCGGCTGGCGCGCCTGCTGCTGCGGCTCTACCCGACCGAGCCCGAGGTGATGGGCCTGCTGGCCCTGATGCTGGTGCAGCATGCGCGCACGCCGGCCCGCTTCGACGCCGACGGCCAGATCGTGCTGCTGGAGGACCAGGACCGGCGCCTGTGGGACCGGCGCATGATCGCCGAGGGGCTGGCCCTGATCGACAAGGCGATGCGCCACCGCCGGCCCGGCGCCTACCAGGTCCAGGCCGCGATCGCCGCGCTGCATGCGCGGGCGGCCACGCCGGCCGAGACCGACTGGGCGCAGATCGACGCCCTCTACGCTAGCCTGGAGCGGCTGACGCCCTCGCCGGTGGTCACCCTGAACCGCGCGGTGGCGGTCTCGAAGGTGCAGGGGCCGGAGGCCGCGCTGGAGATGATCCGGCCGCTGGGCGAGCGGCTGTCGGGCTATTTCCACTACCATGGCCTAACGGGCGCCCTGAACTTGGAGCTGGGCCGCACCGCCGAGGCGCGGGCCGCCTTCGACCGGGCCATCGCGCTCGCGGGCACCGCCGCCGAGGCGGCCCACATCCGCCAGCATCTGGACCGCCTCGCCGCCGACCATGCGCCGCCGACGGAAGGCTCCGCGTCCCGCGCCCGGTGAATGTCGGCTCGGCCCGGCGCCATACGTCCTCGGAACAGAACGGAACCCAAGGAGAGACGACATGTCGGAAGCGCCCGCGGCGGAAATGCCCAAGGTCGAGACCAAGGGCGGCGTCACCCCCTACCTCTCGCTGGACGGGGCCATGAAGGCGGCCGAGTTCTACGTGAAGGCCTTCGGCGGCGAGATCGTCGCCGCCTATCCGCCGGACGAGAAGGGGCGGACCATGCACGTCCACCTCTACGTCAACGGCAGTTCGGTGATGCTGTCGGACTTCTTCGAGGAATACGGCCACGGGTTCGAGAAGCCCCAGGCCTTCACCCTGACCCTGCAGGTGGACGACATCGACGCCTGGTGGACGCGCGCCATCGCCGCCGGCTGCGCCGAGGTCATGGCCCCGCAGCAGATGTTCTGGGGCGACACCTACGGCCAGTGCACGGACCCCTTCGGCGTCCTGTGGTCGATGAACCAGGCGGCGAACTAGGCGCCTTTCGGGACCCCAGCGATGACGACGACAACCAATCCGCGGGCGATGACCGTCGCCGGCTGGATCCTCACCGGGCTCTTCGCCGCCTTCATGGTCTTCGACGTGGGCATCAAGCTGATCCGCCATCCGATGGTCGAGGAGACCAGCCAGGCGCTGCAGATCCCACCCGGCAGCGGCTTCACGATCGGCGTCGTGGAGGGGCTGATCGTGGCGCTCTACCTCGTCCCGCGGACCGCGCTGCTGGGCGCGGTGCTGATCGCCGCGCTCATGGGCGGAACGGCGGCGATCCAGCTCATCAACGGCAATCCGTGGGCCAGCCACATCCTGTTCGGGCCCTATCTGGCCCTGTTCGCCTGGGGTGGCCTCTGGCTGCGCGACCCGGCGCTCCGGCGGCTCTTTCCGATTCGGCGTTAACCAAACCCGAACCGGGGGCATGGTTAATGAATTCGACCTTCCGGGTGTCCGCGTCGGATACTCGCAGGTGATTCGGATGCAGGACCCATGCGGCGGCTGACCCTCGCGCTCCTCTGTGCGACCTACCTCTGCCTCTCGCTGATCGTGGCGCTGACCCTGTGGCGGAACGGCCTGGGCTGGGGCGTGGCGATGTCGGCGATGATGGCCGCGCTGGGCCTGTGCCTGGCGTCCCACGGCATGATCATGCGCTTCCTGGAGATGCGCGAGATCCGCGGCGAGGTGGAGGCCGTGCGCGAGGCCCACCGCATCCTGCTGGACCAGGTGACGGCCATCGACGGCCGGGTGACCGACGTGGCCCGCGTGGTCGAGGCCGACCTGGGCCGCGCCGAGGCGCTGACCGACGAGGTCCACATGCTGGAAGAGCTGGTCCAGGACATGGGCCGGCGCTTCGACGAGCAGCAGGCGCCCTATCCCCTGCACAACGGCGTCCTGCGCAACGGCCAGCCGCAGGCCGCGCCGCAGCCCCAGGCGGTGGCCGAGAGGGGCCTGATGGAGATCGTCCGCGAGGCCCTGATCGAGAACCGCGTCGACCTCTACCTGCAACCCGTCATGGCGCTGCCCCAGCGCCGGACCGTCTTCTACGAGAGCTATTCGCGCCTGCGCGACGCCAGCGGCCGGGTGCTCATGCCGGCGGAGTACCTGTCCGTGGCCGAGCCCGGCCGGCTGGTGACGGCCATCGACAACCTGCTCCTGTTCCGCTGTGTCCAGATCGTGCGCCGCCTCGCGCGCCAGGACCGCCGGGTGGGCATCTTCTGCAACATCTCGATGGCCAGCCTGGGCGACGAGGCGTTCTTCCCGCAGTTCCTCGACCTGCTGCGCGCCAATCGCGACCTGGCGCCGGCGCTGGTCTTCGAGGTGGGCCAGGCCGCCTTCGACAGCCGCAACGCGGTCCAGGCCCGCAACATGGCCAAGCTGGCCGACCTGGGCTTCCGCTTCAGCCTCGACAAGGTGCAGGTCCTCGACCTCGACCTCCAGGAGCTTCAGCGCGCCGACGTGAAGTTCGTGAAGATCTCGGCCCAGACGCTGCTGGACGAACTGGCCGACATCGACGGCCGCCTGGTCCTGCGCTCCATGCCCGACCTGGCCGCCGAGGACTTCGCCCTGCTGGCCCGGCGCTACGGCGTGGACCTCGTCGCCGAGAAGGTGGAGAACGAGCGGCAGGTGGTCGACATCCTCGACCTCGACATCCAGTTCGGCCAGGGACACCTGTTCGGAGAGCCCCGCGCCATCAAGAGCGACGTGCTGTCCGAGGCCGGCGCCCCGACCGCCGCCCGCCAGCAGGCCCGCGCCGCCTGACGGGTCGCCCGCGTCGCACCATCGTTGACGCTGGCGGCGCGGCTCTGTACCCGCCGCGCCATGACCACCCCTTCGCCGACACCGATCGCCGGGCTTTCGTCCGTCGCGAGCCTCTACGACGTGCTGCTGTGCGACGTGTGGGGCGTGATCCACAACGGGCGCGAGAGCTTCCCCGACGCCTGCGCGGCCCTGGCGCGGTTCCGCGCCGAGGCGGGGCCGGTGATCCTGATCTCGAACGCGCCCCGGCCGCATCCGCCCATCGTGGAGCAGCTCGACAGCCTGGCGGTGCCCCGTGCGGCCTGGACGCAGCTCATCACCTCGGGCGACGCCACCCGCGCCCTGCTGTCCGAGCGGTCGCCCGGCCCGGTCTGGGCCGTGGGGCCCGAACGGGACGGCGTGCTGTACGACGGGCTTGACCTGGGCTTCGCCGGACCCGAGGAGGCGGCCTTCATCTCGGTGACCGGCCCCTACGACGACGAGGTCGAGGAGCCGGCCGACTACCGCGACCGCTTCGCGGGGTGCGTGGACCGCGGCCTGGAGCTGATCTGCGCCAACCCCGACATCGTGGTCCAGCGGGGGTCGAAGCTGATCTACTGCGGCGGCGCCCTGGCCCAGCTCTACGAGAGCCTTGGGGGCCGCGTCCTGATGGCCGGAAAGCCCCATGCGCCCATCTACGCGCTGGCGCTGGAAGCGGCGGCGGCCGAACTGGGCCGACCGGTCGATCCCGCCCGCGTCCTGTGCGTGGGCGACGGCCTGCCCACCGACATCCGCGGCGCGAACGCCCGCGGCCTGGACGTCCTTTTCGTCGCCAATGGCATCCACGGCGGCGAGACCGTCGGCCCCGACGGGACCCTGAACGCAAGGGCCGTCGCCGACCTCCTGCGACAAGACGCGCTCAACGCGAACTGGACCATCGCCGACCTCGTCTGGTAGGCGCGAACCTGCGGGGCGCGTACCGTTCGTTCGGCCTCGTCAAAAGGGCGCGCACGCGGGGGCGTGCGCCATCGGGGGCGCTCATCAAAGAGAGCTGCAACGCACACGACGGAGGGGAGCTGTCCGTGCAGGGAATCTGTTTCGAGGATCTGGCCGTGGGCCAGAGCGCAGAGATGCATCGCGTGGTGGGGGCCGCCGACATCGAGGCGTTCGCCGAGGTGTCGGGCGACAGCAATCCCGTCCACCTGGACGAGGATTACGCCAAGGCCACGCCGTTCGGCGAGCGCATCGCCCACGGCATGCTGTCGGGCGCCTACATCTCGGCCATCCTGGGCATGAAGCTGCCCGGGCCGGGCGCGATCTACCTGTCGCAGTCGCTGCGTTTCCGCCGCCCGGTGAAGATCGGCGATCTGGTGGTTGCGCGCGCCACCGTGACGGCCCTGGACGACGCCCGGGGCCGGGTGACGCTGGAGACCGTCTGCCAGGTGGACGGCAAGACGGTTGTCGATGGCGAGGCCGTGGTGATTGCGCCTCGCCGCGCGGCGTGACAAGCGGGGGCGCATGAAGCGCATCCGGGTCATCCGCGGCTGGAAGGACCTGCCCCCCGGCGACCGCGGCGCGGCGGTGGCCATGGGCAGTTTCGACGGTGTCCACCGCGGCCATCAGCAGGTGATCGAACTGGCGCATCGGGCGGCGAGCGACCTGGGCGCGCCGCTGGGCGTGATCACCTTCGACCCGCACCCCCGCGTCTATTTCCGTCCCGACGAGCCGGCCTTCCGCCTGATGAAGACCGACCAGCAGGCCCGCGCGCTGGAGACGCTGAACGTCGACATCCTGTACGTCCTGCCGCTGGACGCCGAGCTGGCCGGGATGACCGACCGCGCGTTCGCCACCCGGGTGCTGCACGAAGGCCTGGGCGCCCGCCACGTGGCCGTGGGCTTCGACAACAGTTTCGGCAAGGGCCGCACGGGCACGCCCGACACCATGCGCCAGTACGGCGCCGAGCTGGGCTTCGGCGTGTCGGTGGCCGATCCGGTCGGGGCCAATGGCGGAGGGCGCGGCGAGAAGTTCTCGTCCACCCAGGTCCGCGAGGCGCTGCGCGACGGCCGCCCCGAGGTCGCCGCCGAGATCCTGGGCCGGCCGTTCGCCATCGAAGGCCCGGTCCAGCGCGGCCGGCAACTGGGCCGCCAGCTCGGCTTCCCCACCGCCAACGTGGACCTGGGCGACTATGTCAGCCCCCGGTTCGGCGTCTACGCCACGCGCACCCGGCTGTCGGACGGCCGCCAGTTCGACGGCGTGGCCAACATCGGCGTGAACCCCACCGTGCACGGGGTGACGCGACCCCTGCTCGAGGTCTGGCTCTTCGACTTCGACGAGGACATCTACGACCGCATCATCGAGACCGACCTGATCGCCTTCCTGCGCCCCGAGGAGAAGTTCCCGGACCTGGAGACCATGACCGGGCAGGTGATGAAGGACGCGGAACGGGCGAAGGCCGTGCTCCGGGCATGACCGCCTGGCTCTACCTCGCCGCGGCGATCGCGCTGGAGGTGGCGGCCACCTTCTTCCTGAAGCTGTCGAACGGGTTCGAGAAGGTCCACTGGGGCGTGGCCTCGATCGCGCTCTATTCCGCCTGCTTCTGGGTGCTGGCGCCGGCGTTGAAGACGATTCCCGTGGGCGTGGCCTACGCCATCTGGGCCGGCGTGGGCATCGCCGCGGCCGGCGCCATCGGCGTCTTCGCGTTCGGCGAGAAGCTGGGCCCGCTCCAGCTCGCCTTCGTCGCCATGATCATGGCGGGGGCCGTGGGCCTGCGGCTGACCACGGCCTCGGAGTAGGATCGCGCCCGGGAGGCCGTTATCGGCGCTTGCCCAGCTCGGCGGCAATGTCCTTGGTGAGACGGCCAACCTTGCGGTGGGCCGCCGTCAACTGGTCCTTCGTGACGCCCCAGCGCTTCATCCAGTATTCGACCGCCCGCCGCTCCGAGAGATCGAGGCGGTCGAGGTCTATGAAACCACGTTTGTCCTTCAGGCCGGCCATCCGGTCTCCTCCATCAGCGGGCGGCGGTGATGTCCTTGATCAACGCCTGGACCTGGGCCTTGCCGCCGGCGCTCCACACCTGCCGGAGATAGGCGAGGGTGCGAGCCGCGGCCCCGTCCTGCCTCCAGTCGCAGCCGATGAAGCTGCACCCGCGGAACTCCGGCGGCTCGCCGCCGGCGTAGACGAGGCGGGAGTTGCGGAACTCGCAGTCCGTGAAGGTCTCGCCGTCGAGGGCGACGGTTTCGTGACTGTAGATGACGCCGTCGGGCATGTTCAGCTGTCCCCGGCCCGAGGATCTTTCGGGGGATCTTTCGGGGGATCTTCCGGGGAATCGGCCCGATCGGGGCTGGCGGCGCGGTCGCGATCGCGCTGCTCGCGCTTGGCGGCGGCCTTCTCCGCGACCTTGATCGCCTTCAGGCGATCCCGCTCGCGACGCTCGAAATCGTAGTTGGGCTTCCTCGCCATGAGGGCTCCTGGAGTGTCGTCGGGCCGAGCCCGGTCAGGCGCGGGCCTTGCGGCGCGCGACGGTCGGCTGGAAATCCGTGGCGGCGACGGCCGGGCGCGGCCGGAAACCCGCCCGGAGTGCCCTCTTCACGTCTGCGGACGTCGCGGCGCGCCCGGCGGATCCGGTGCGCCGGAGCTCGTTCATGCCTCCCCCGGGGAGTCGGATTCCGGAGTGTCGGACTCCGGAACCTCCGAGGTCGGGGGCGGAGAACGGTGCGCAGCGTAGGTGGCGGCGCAGATGGCCTCGAGGTGGCCCCGGATGGACCGGGGCGCCAGCAGGGCGTCAACCGCGCGGCAGCCGTCGGCCTTGAGGCGTTCCTTCAACCGCACGACATCCGGGGCGGCCCCGGCGCGGGCGAGCTGATAGGCGCGTTCGATGGTGGACGTCGTCATGTGGGGATCGCCGCCAACGGGACGCCGCCGCGGGGCGGCGGCGTCCCATCGGGGTCAGACGGACTGAAGCTGGCCGGCCGACATCTTGCCGCTGCGCTTGTCGCGTTCCAGCTCGAAGCTGACCTTCTGCCCTTCCGCGAGCGATCCGAGGCCCGCACGCTCGACGGCCGAGATATGGACGAACACGTCCGCGCTGCCGTCCTCGGGCTGGATGAAGCCGAAACCCTTGGCCGGATTGAACCACTTCACAGTGCCAATAGTCATAGAAATTTCCTTCAGATCAGGAGTGTTGGTGCGCTTCCAGGGGGAAACGGCATCAAATTTTCGGAGAGGATCGTGGGAAGTCCGGGCTCGATCCGAAGAACAAGCGTGGAGAGCAACCGAACCAAAACGGAATTTGATTTTATCTTCCTAAGCGAAAAACACCGTCGGCACCAATCAAATCGATCATGTCCCGCCACGAGGGACGCCGGGGCGCGCGACCCCGGCAGGCCGCGGCGGGCGCGAGACCGAAGGCGCCCTTGGGTTCCACGCCCGTCTCTGTTAGAGCCTCGGGCCATGACTTCGGTTCGGACGAGCCTGCGAATTATCCGCCCGGCGTGACGCCGCCGGACGTTTCTCCAGCGCGCGCCGGGTAGCACCCGCAACCTCGAACCCTCCGGACCCACTGGACAGAGTTATGGCCGACGACGCCCCCACGACCGCGCGCGACTACCGCGAGACCGTCTTCCTTCCCGAGACGCCCTTCCCCATGCGCGCGGGCCTGCCGCAGAAGGAGCCGCAGATCCTGGCGAAGTGGGCCGAGCAGGACCTGTACCACGCCCTGCGCGCCGACCGGCAGCGGGCGGGCGCACCGCTGTTCGTGCTGCATGACGGACCGCCGTACGCCAACGGCGCCATCCACATCGGGCACGCGCTCCAGAAGACGCTGAAGGACTTCGTGATCCGCTCGCGCTTCCTGCTGGGCTACGACGTCGACTACGTGCCCGGCTGGGACTGCCACGGCCTGCCGATCGAGTGGAAGATCGAGGAGGAGCTGCGCGCCAAGGGCCGCCGCAAGGACGAAGTCGACAAGGCCGAGTTCCGCAAGCTGTGCCGCGACTACGCCGCCCACTGGCTGGAGGTGCAGAAGCAGGGCTTCAAGCGCCTGGGGGTCATCGGCGACTGGGAGAACCGCTACGCCACGATGGACTTCTCGAGCGAGGCCGCGATCGTGGCCGAGTTCCACAAGTTCGTCGCCTCGGGCCAGCTCTACCGCGGGTCCAAGCCGGTCATGTGGAGCCCGGTGGAGCGCACCGCCCTGGCCGACGCCGAGGTGGAGTACCACGACCATGTCAGCCCCACGGTCTGGGTGAAATTCCCCGTCACCGAGGGCAGCGACGCGGCGCGCGGCGCCAGCGTGGTGATCTGGACGACCACGCCCTGGACGATCCCGGCCAACCGCGCCGTCAGCTACAACGAGGCCGTCGCCTATTCGGTCTACGAGGTCGAGGCGATGGAGACGGGGCTGGAGTTCGAGCCCTGGGCCCGGCCGGGCGACCGGCTGATCGTCGCCGACAAGCTGTCCGGCGAGGTCTTCAAGGCCGCGAAGATCGCGCAGGCCCGCCGGATCGAGCCCGTCGACTGCCAGGGCATGGTCTGCGAACACCCGCTGGCCAACCTGGACCCGCACTACCGGTTCGGCGTGCCGCTGCTGGCGGGCGATCACGTCACCGACGACGCCGGCACGGGCTTCGTCCACACCGCGCCGGGTCATGGGGCGGACGACTATCTGGTCTGGCTGGCGCACGGCCATCGCGAGATCCCCGAGACGGTCGATCCCGACGGCGCCTACTACCCGCATGTGGCCCTGTTCGGGGGCCTGAAGGTGCTGGAGACCGAGGGCAAGAAGGCCGGGAAGTTCGGCCCGGCCAATCCGGCCGTGATAGAGAAGCTGATCGAGGCCGGGCGCCTGCTGGCGCGGGGCCGGATGGAGCACAGCTATCCGCATTCCTGGCGCTCGAAGGCGCCGGTGATCTTCCGCAACACGCCCCAGTGGTTCATCCGCATGGACGAGCCGGTGGAGACGCCGCAGCTCGGGGGCCGGACCCTGCGCGAGGCGGCGCTGGAGGCGATCGAGGCCACGACGTTCCATCCGGCGGGGGGCAAGAACCGCATCCGCGCGATGGTGGAGAGCCGCCCCGACTGGCTGATCAGCCGCCAGCGGGCGTGGGGCGCGCCCCTGGCCATGTTCGTGGACAAGGACACGGGCCAGCCGCTGCACGATCCCGAGGTGGACCGCCGGATCGTCGAGGCCATCGCCGCCGAGGGCGCCGACGCCTGGTTCGATCGCCCGGTCACCGACTTCCTGGGCGCCCACGACCCCGAGCGCTACGAGAAGGTCGAGGACATCCTGGACGTCTGGTTCGACTCGGGCTCGACCCACGCCTTCACGCTGGAGGGCCGCGCCCACACCCGATGGCCGGCCGATCTCTACCTCGAAGGGTCGGACCAGCACCGCGGCTGGTTCCAGAGTTCGCTGCTGGAAAGCTCGGGCACGCGCGGACGCGCGCCGTATGACGCCATCCTCACCCACGGCTTCACCATGGACGAGCACGGCGAGAAGATGTCGAAGTCCAAGGGCAACACCGTCGATCCCGAGGTGGTGATCCGCGAGAGCGGGGCCGAGATCATCCGCATGTGGGCGGCGATGATCGACTATGCCGACGACAGCCGGATCGGGAAGACGATCCTCCAGACCACGTCCGACGCCTATCGCAAGCTGCGCAACACCGTCCGCTACATGCTGGGCGCCCTGGCCGACTTCTCGCCCGACGAGGCGGTCGAGCTGGACCAGATGCCGCCGCTGGAGCGCTACATCCTGCACCGGCTGTGGGAACTCGACGGCCAGGTGCGCGCCGCCTACGAGGCCTACCTGTTCCAGGACGTGATCCGGCCGGTGCTGGACTTCTGCCAGAACGAGCTGTCGGCGCTGTTCTTCGACATCCGCCGCGACAGCCTCTACTGCGATCAGCCCGACGCGCTCCGTCGCCGTGCGGCGCGCACGGTGATGGATGCCGCCTTCGAGCGGCTGACGGCGTGGCTCAGCCCGCTGATCCCGTTCACGATGGAGGAGGCCTGGCTGACCCGTTTCCCCGAGGCGCATTCCAACGCCCTGCGGGTCATCCCCGTCACGCCGGCCGCGTGGCGCGACGACGCCGAGGCCGACCGCTGGGCCAGGGTCCAGAAGGTGACGTCCGTGGTCACGGGCGCGCTGGAGATCGAGCGGCGCGAGAAACGCCTCGGCGCCGCTCTGGAAGCCGCCCCGCGCGTCCATGTGGCCGACGCCGGCCTGCTGGCCGCCTTCGAGGGGCTGGACGCCGCCGAGGTGTTCCGCACCAGCCAGGCGACCCTGGTCGCGGGTGACGGGCCGGCCGGCGCGTTCCGCCTTCCCGAGGCGCCCGGCGTGGCCGTCGAGCCGCTGAAGGCCGAGGGCCGGAAGTGCGCGCGGTCCTGGCGCATCCTGCCCGAGGTGGGGACCGACCCCCGCTACCCGGACCTGTCGCTGCGCGACGCCGACGCCGTCGCCGCCTGGGACGCGGCCAGGGACGCAGCCAGGGACGCGGCGCAGGCATGACCGAGGCCGCCGCACCCGCGCGCGGGATCACGGCGTGGGGCCGGCGCGCCTACGCCGTCGCCGCCGCGACCGTGATCCTGGATCAGCTCACCAAGTACTGGATCGTTTCGATCCTGGCGCTGCCGGTGGGGGCGACCGTCGAGGTCTTCTGGCCGCTTCAGTGGACCCGGATCTGGAACGAGGGCGTCAGCTTCGGCCTCTTCCAGGCCCGGCACGACCTGATGCGCTGGGCGATGGTGGCGTTCAGCGTCGTGGTGGGCGTGACCCTGGCCGTCTGGGCGCGGAAGCAGACCCGGTGGCTTCCCGCCGTCGGCCTGGGCCTCATCGTGGGGGGCGCGCTGGGCAACGCCGTCGACCGGGCGCTGTTCGGGGCGGTGATCGACTTCATCGACGTCTCGCGCCTGGGGTTCTTCCCCTGGATCTTCAACGTGGCCGACAGCGGCATCACCGTGGGCGTCATCCTGATCCTGCTGGACAGCTTCCGCCGCGAGCCGCCGGCCTGAAGGCGCGCCAGCGCCCCGAAGAACACCGCCGGGGCGCGGGACCATCGGTCGCCGTTGGCGCGGGCGTCCGGTTGCGCTATTCGGAATCACGAAAGCGTCCGACCGCCGTTTTCCGGCCACGGGACGGGCGCAGGCTGGAAGAACAAGGCGCAGGTCCGCGCCGCAGGAGTCGTCCGAGGTCCATGAGCTTCAATCGCGTGATCGTGACCGCCGGCATGGCCGCGGCCGCCCTGGCCGCAACGGGCGGCCTGGCCGGGTGCCAGTCGACCCAGAAGGCGCTGGGCATGTCCAAGGTGACCCCCGACGAGTTCCGGGTGGTGACCAAGGCTCCGCTGGTGGTGCCGCCCGACTATGCGCTGCGTCCGCCGGCGCCCGGCGAGCCGCGCCCTCAGGAGCTTCAGCCCGAGAGCGCCGCGCGCAACGCCCTGCTGGGCCAGCGTGAAGGCGAGCAGCGGTCCGACGGCGAGAAGCTGCTGGTGGCCAAGGCCGGCGCCGACCGCGCCGACCCGCTGGTGCGCTATGTGGTCGACGACGAGTTCGGCGGCATCGCGCACAAGGAGAAGACCTTCGCCGACCGGGTGATGTTCTGGCGCGGCGGCGGCTCGTCGGCGCCGGCCCAGTCGGGCCTGGACGGCACGAACGCCCCGATCGACGCCGCCGCCGAGGCCGAGCGCGTGAAGTCCCTGACCGGCGACAAGCCGATCGTCATCCAGCGCGGCGGCCAGTCCCGCATCAAGCTTCCCGGCCTCTGAGTCCCCCAGGCCCTGCGTCCCGTCCCGGGAGGGGAGTCACGGGCCACGCGGCGACGGGTCGACCGGTAGGCATCCTCGCGTCCACCCCGCCCCGGCGCGGGTTTCCGGGCGCCCGCCGCATCCAATCGGCCGCAACTGCGCTATCAAGGCTCGACCATTGCGCCGAGCCGCCCGCCCTTGACTGAAGCCGCCCCTGCGAAATCCCGGCCCCTGCGCCTCGTGCTGGCGCTGGCGGGTGTGGCGCTCGTGCTGGCGGCGGGCCTCACCTGGCTCAACCGGAAGGCCCTGGCGCGCGAGGCGCTGACCGGCTGGCTGCGTTCGAAAGGGGTCGCCTCCAGGGTCGAGGTGCAGGAGATCGGCCCCGGCCGGTTCGCGGCCCGGCTCTGGGTGGGCGATCCCGAGCAGCCCACCTTCCGCGCGGACCAGGTGGATGTCCGCTACCATCTGGGCCTGGGCGGGCTGAACGTCCGCTCGATCGCCCTGCGCCAGCCCGAGCTCCGCGCGGCCTTCCGGAACGGCCAGTTGCGGATGGGGCCGCTGGACCCCCTGGTGAAGGAATTCCTGAGCCGCCCGCCCCGTCCCGACGCGACCCAGCCGCGGATCGACGTGGACGGCGGCGTGCTCGTGCTGGACACCGACTACGGTCCGGTGCGCGCCGTGGCCGACGCCCGCGTGGAGGACGGCCGGCTCCGGAGCCTCAGCGCGACCACGGCGCCGGCCCGGCTGCGCGGCCCCGGCTTCGAGGTGGCGACGGGCGCGGGGACGGTGCGCGAGGTCACCCGCGCCGACCGTATCGACCTCTCGGCCAGCCTGCCGCTGGCCACCGCCCGGATCGGCGAGGCCGGGCTGGCGGACGGGCGGGTCGTCCTGACCCTCCAGGCGCCCTACCCCGACCTCAAGACCCGCAAGGGCGACGGGGCCGTCAGCGCACGCCTCGAACTCGCGGCGGCGTCCGCCGAGGGGACAGGGCGTCGGCTGTCGGACGCCACGCTGACGGCGACGTTCGCGGGCCGGGCGCAGGGCTGGATCCAGGACCTGGCCGTGGCGGGACGACTGAACGCCGAAGCCGCGGCGGCGCGCGTCTCGGCGCCCGAGGGCAAGGCTGAACGCCTGGAGATCGCTCTCGCATCGGACGCCCTGCGGTGGACCCGCGCAGGCGGAGACAAGGTGAGCGGGCCGGTCGTGACCCAGGCCAAGGCCGGGCGCGTCACGGCGGCCGACCTCGACCTGGAGGCGATCGTTGTCGAGGCCCGGGGTCCGGTCGAAGCCTCCCCGGGCGGCGTGAAGGCCGACCTGACCACCGCGCTGGAGGCCCGGGGGGCCTGGCGTGGCCTCGGGCCGGCCGTCGCGGGCGACAGCGCCGAGGTCGCCGCGATGAAGCGCGCCGCGCGGGATGTCCGGCTGAGCGCGCCGGCGGTCCGCGCCCGGCTGGACGGGGCGCGCCTGACGGTCGCCCTGGACCAGCCCGTCCAGGCCGTTTCGGCCAGCGGCGCGGTCGCAAGGCTATCCGCCCGGCGCGCCGGGGCGCCCGTCTTCGGCCCGGACGGCGGGGCCTTCGTGCTGGCGGTGAAGGGCGGCGGCCTGCCGCAGGTGGACGCCGACGTCGCGCGCGTGACGTCGACCGGGGACGGGGCCGTGCTCGATGGCCGGGTGCGGGCCGCCGGCTCGTTCGGGTTCCTGCGGCAGGGAAGGATGGACGCCTCGGGCCGGCTGACCCTGGCCGGCGGGAGCCTGAGCTTCGCCGCCGACCGTTGTGTCGCCATCGGCGCCGCGGAGCTGGATTTCGGCGCCAACGACATCACCGAGCTGGCCGGCCGGTTGTGCCCAACGGGCGGGCCGGTCTTCGCGATGCGCGGCGGCGGCTGGCGCGTGGCGGGCCGCGCCGAAGGGGTGCGGGCGGCCGCGCCCTTCGTCCAGGGCCTGGTGACCGACGGGGCCGGCCGGGTGCTGGCGGAAGGCCGCGGCGCCGACGTGACGGCCCGGATCGACGTGACCTCCGCGCGCCAGGAGGACCTCGCGCCCGAGCGGCGGTTCAATCCCTTCCTGATGGACGGCCAGGTGACGCTGTCCGAGTTCATCTGGCGCGCCGACCTCGCCTTCCGCCGCCCCGACGGTGCGCCGCTGGGAACGGCCCTGATCACCCAGGACGGGCGCCTCGGCCTGGGCGTCGCGGTCATCGAGACCGAGACGCTGGCCTTCTCGGAGGGCGGGCTCCAGCCGGCCGACCTCTCGCCCTTGGCCGACGCGGTCGGCGCGCCGGCGATCGGGTCGGCGAAGTTCTCGGGGCGATTCGACTGGTCGCCCGAGGGCTCGGCCAGCTCGGGCGTCGTCAGCATCCCGGGCCTCGACTTCCGCAGCCCCGCGGGGCCGGTGAAGGGGCTGCGGGGCCAGATCGCCTTCTCCAGCCTGGCGCCGCTCAAGGCCGCGCCCGGACAGGAGCTGGTGGTGGACGAGGTCCAGTCCATGGTCATGCTGAGCGCGCTGCGCGCGCGCTTCGAACTGGCCGACAACCTGCTCAAGGTCGAGGGCGGCGAGGCGACGGTCGGCGGCGGCAAGGTGCGGGTCGAGACGCTGGAGGTGCCGCTGGCCCCGGGCGCGCCGACCCGAGGCGTACTGATCGTCGAGGGCGTGCAGCTCCGCGAGATCGTCGAGGCCTCGCCGTTCGGCGACAAGGTGGACCTGGACGCCAAGGTCAGCGGCCGAATCCCGTTCGAGATGGCCGGCTCGCGCATCCGCATCTCGGGCGGCGAGCTCAAGGCCGACCAGCCGGGCCGGCTGTCGATCGACCGCGCGGCCCTGACAGGCGTCGCCGCCGGCGGGGCGCCGGCCAGCGCCGCGCCGCCCGGCGCGCCCGACCCCAACGAGACGTTCACCGACTTCGCCTACCAGGCCATGGAGAACCTGGCCTTCCAGACCCTGGACCTGACGCTCGCCAGCCGGGACGACGGGCGCCTGGGCCTCCTGTTCCATATCGTGGGCCGCCACGATCCTCCGCGGAAGCAGGAGATCCGCCTGACCCTGATGGACCTGATCCAGCGCCGCTTCCTGGGCCGCAAACTGCCGCTGCCCTCGGGGACCGGCGTGAACCTGACCCTCGACACCACATTGAACCTGGACGATCTCGTCTCGGACTGGATGGACTTCCAGAAGGCGCGCAGTTCAGGTCCCGTTCAGCCGTGAAGCTTCAGATTCGGAGACATGATGAGGAATATCGCCCCATGAGGATCGCCGCCGCCAAGGCCATCGCCCTCCCCGCGCTGGCCAGCCTGGCGCTCGCGGGCCTTTCGGCCTGCGCCCCGACCGTGCGGGTCGAGGTCGCGCCCATCACCATCTATGCGAAGCTGGACGCCAACGTCCGGCTGCAACTGGACGAGGACGTGAAGGCCCTCATCCAGAAGAACCCCAACCTCTTCTGACGGGAGAGGAGACCGACAGATGCAAAAGACCGATTTCTTCAACGTAGGCGCCGCCGTCCTGGCCGCCCTCGCCCTCGCACAGCCGGCGGTCGCCCAGTCGGCCAACAGCAAGTCCGTGGTCGACGCCGCCAAGGCTCAGGGCGTCGTCGGCGAGCAGGCCGACGGCTTCCTGGGCTTCGTGAAGCCGGCGTCCGACCCCGCGATCCAGGCGGCGGTGGCCGAGATCAACGCCGGCCGCGCCCAGCTCTATCGCGAGGCCGCGGCCAAGAACGGCGTGTCCGAGGCCGCGGCGGGCGCATCGGCCTACAACACGGTCGTCCAGTCGCTCCTGAAGCCGGGCGAGTACTACAAGCCTGCGGGCGGGGCCTGGACCCGGAAGTAGGGTTTTGGACCCCGGCGGCGCGGGCGCCCGCCTTCCAGGCGGCGCTCGCCGCCGCGCGTCCTTTGGCGGTCCTACGCAGAGCGAGTCCCGTGGACACCGACCATCGCTTCTGGTATCAGCCCGCCCTCAAACCCGAAGGGTAACACCTTCGGGCGATCCATTTTTGCACGCTCGCCGCCTTTCAGCCGGCGGAGGCGGGCGGCTAGCGTAGGCAGGAGAGGTTCCTCTGGTTCAGATTTTCGTCCGCGACAACAACGTC
The DNA here is from genome assembly GCF_037189685.1 of Phenylobacterium sp. Taxonomy (GTDB): domain Bacteria; phylum Pseudomonadota; class Alphaproteobacteria; order Caulobacterales; family Caulobacteraceae; genus Phenylobacterium. Next base: position 22,399 of record NZ_JBBCIT010000009.1, read on the forward strand.
GATCAGGCCCTCAAGGCGCTGAAGAAGAAGATGCAGCGCGAAGGCTCGTTCCGCGAGATGAAGCGGCACGTCCACTACGAAAAGCCCTCCGAGAAGCGCGCGCGCCAGAAGGCCGAAGCCGTTCGCCGCGCCCGGAAGCTGGCTCGCAAGCGCGCCCAGCGCGAAGGCCTGATCGCCGCGCCGAAGAAGCCGTCGCGGTAAGTCCTTTGGGCCACTACGGGCCTAAAAGCTGGCACGAATGATGCTTATCTGAAGGGCTGCGCCGCCGGCGCGGCCCTTTTTGCGTATCTGGTCATGCCGCGGTGTAGGGTCGCGGCGTCAATGCGCCGAATGGCATGTCGTCGGTCGGCGTCCTATCTGTGGTCTGACATGCGCCGCTTACCTGGGAACGGTCGTTTATGAACATGCGCACTCTCGTCATCTGGGGCGTCGTCGTCGTCGCCCTGGTCGGCCTCTACAGCATGATGGCCGGCGGCAGCCGCGCCAGCGCCCAGGCCGCCGAGGTCACCTATTCGCAGCTCCTCCGGAAGGTGGATTCCGGCGAGGTGAAGAAGGCGATCATCCGCGGGCCGGTGGTCGAGGTGACCGACCAGTCCAACCGCACGTTCTCGACCGTCACGCCCAGCAACCAGGACGACCTCGTCCGCCGGCTCGAACAGCAGGGCGCCGACATCTCGGTCAAGGGCAGCGGCGGCAATCTTCTGACCAGCCTGTTCCTCAACATGCTGCCGATCCTGCTGCTCATCGGCGTGTGGATCTTCTTCATGCGCCAGATGCAGGGCGGGGCGCGCGGGGCGATGGGCTTCGGCAAGTCGAAGGCGCGCCTGCTGACCGAGAACAAGAACCGCGTCACCTTCGAGGACGTGGCCGGCGTGGACGAGGCCAAGGAGGAGTTGCAGGAGGTCGTGGACTTCCTGAAGGACCCCCAGAAGTTCCAGCGCCTGGGCGGCAAGATCCCCAAGGGCGCGCTGCTGATCGGCCCGCCCGGCACGGGCAAGACCCTGATCGCCCGCGCCGTCGCCGGCGAGGCGGGGGTGCCCTTCTTCACCATCTCGGGCTCGGACTTCGTGGAGATGTTCGTCGGCGTCGGCGCCAGCCGCGTGCGCGACATGTTCGAACAGGCCAAGAAGAACGCGCCCTGCATCATCTTCATCGACGAGATCGACGCGGTCGGCCGCCATCGCGGCGCGGGCCTGGGCGGCGGCAACGACGAGCGCGAGCAGACGCTGAACCAGCTCCTGGTCGAGATGGACGGCTTCGAGGCGAACGAGGGGATCATCCTCATCGCCGCCACCAACCGCCCCGACGTGCTGGACCCGGCCCTGCTGCGCCCCGGCCGCTTCGACCGCCAGGTCGTGGTGCCCAATCCCGACATCAACGGCCGCGAGCGCATCCTGCGCGTCCACATGAAGAACGTGCCCCTGGCCGCCGACGTGGACGTCAAGATCGTGGCCCGCGGCACCCCCGGCTTCTCGGGCGCCGACCTGGCCAACCTGGTCAACGAAGCCGCCCTGATGGCCGCCCGCAAGAACCGCCGCATGGTCACCATGCGCGACTTCGAGGACGCCAAGGACAAGGTCATGATGGGCGCCGAGCGCCGCTCGATGGTCATGACCGAGGACGAGAAGAAGCTGACCGCCTACCATGAGGGCGGCCACGCCCTGGTGGCGCTGAACGTCCCGGCCACCGACCCGGTGCACAAGGCCACGATCATCCCGCGCGGCCGCGCGCTGGGCATGGTCATGCAGCTCCCCGAACGCGACAAGTTCTCGATGAGCTACGAGCAGATGACCTCGCGCCTGGCCATCCTGTTCGGCGGCCGCGTGGCCGAGGAGATCATCTTCGGCAAGGAGAAGATCACCTCGGGCGCCAGCTCCGACATCAGCCAGGCCACCAAGCTGGCCCGGGCGATGGTCACCAAGTGGGGCTTCTCCGAGCGTCTCGGCTCGGTGGAATACGGCGAGAACCAGGAGGAGGTCTTCCTCGGCCACTCGGTCGCGCGCAACCAGAACGTCTCGGAAGAAACCGCCAAGATCATCGACGAGGAGGTCCGCGGTCTCGTGGAGGCCGGCGAGAGCGAGGCCCGCCGCATCCTGACCGAGAAGATCGAGTCCCTACACGTCCTGGCCAAGTCGCTGCTGGAGTACGAGACCCTGAGCGGCGAGGAGATCGTCCAGGTGCTGAACGGCGTCGCGCCCACCCGCACTGACGCCGACGTCCGCAAGCCTGCCGGTCCTGCGGTGGCGGTGCCCATCTCGCCCCGGCCCAGCGCCGAGCCGGCGTAGCGTCCGGAAACGAAACGATCACGGGCGGTCGCTGCGAGGCGGCCGCCCTTTTCGTTGGGCCACCCTTTTCGTTGGGCCGGGGGGACAGCGGCTTGGAGCGGCCCCCGTTTCGTGGCGAAATGGCCCTCTCGGCCCCGCGTTCCGGTTCCGGGAATTCACCGCAAGAGCGACCGCAGCCCATGGAAGTAGATGCCCGACGGTGAACCGCGCACGGTCCGCGCCGACGCCCGGTTCGGCCAGGGGTTCCTGACCGACACCTGGTACCTGGCCGCGCTGGGCCGCGACTTCAAGCCGGGCCGGCCCATCCACATGGACCTGTTGGGCGAGCCGGTGGTGCTGGGCCGCTCGCCCGGCGGCCAGCTCTTCGCCCTGCGCGACGTCTGCCCGCACCGCGCCGCGCCGCTGTCGGCCGGCGCCTTCCACCGCGATTCCTTCGGGGTGGAGAGCATCGCCTGCCCCTATCACGGCTGGCGTTTCCGGGCCGACGGCGCCTGTTCGGCGATCCCCTCGCTGACCGCCGACCAGGCGATGGACGTGGGCCGCATCCGTGTGCGCCGCTATCCCGTCGTGGAAAGCCAGGGCCTGATCTTCGTCTGGGCCGGCGGCGCGCCCGACGGCGAGCCCGACCACGAGCCGCCGACCTTCCCCGGCGTGGTGGGCGGCGCCCCCAAGCTGGTGGACCGCATGGTCTTCGACGCCCACATCGACCAGGCGGTGGTGGGGTTGATGGACCCGGCGCACGGCCCCTATGTGCATCGCCAGTGGTGGTGGCGGACGGCGGCCAGCATGCACGACAAGGAAAAGCGGTTCGAACCGCGCGAGGCCGGTTTCGCCATGGTGCGGCATGCCCCGTCCAGCAACAGCCGCGCCTACGCCATCCTGGGCGGCCGGCCCGAGACCGAGATCGTCTTCCGCCTGCCGGGCCTGCGCTGGGAGCATGTGACCGTGGGCCGGCGGCAGGTGCTGTCCCTCACCGGCCTGACGCCGCTGGACGCCGGACGAACTCAGGTGACGCAGATCGTCTGGTCCGACCACCCGGCGCTGGGCCTCCTCAAGCCGGTCGTGGGCGTGATGGCGCGCACGTTCCTGCGCCAGGACGCGCACATGGTGGAACTTCAGAACCAGGGGCTGAAGCACGACCCGACCCTGCTGTGGATCGACGACGCCGACCGCCAGGCCAAGTGGTACCAGGCGCTGAAACGCGAATGGGCGGCGAGCCGGCGCGAGGGCCGGCCGTTCGAGAATCCCGTCAAGCCGGCGACGCTGCGGTGGCGCAGCTAGGCCGGCGCCTAGCCGCCATCGCCGTGCCGGCCGTGCTGGCCGTGGTGGTGGCCGGCGTGCTGGGCGCGGTGTTCGGAGCCGGCGCGGCGCGGGCGGCCGAGGCGTGCCGCGCCCCGGGCTGGACGGCCGCCGCCGAGGTCAACGCCGGCTCGCTGGAGACCCTGGCCTGGGCGCCCTTCGGGCGCGCGGAGACCGGCTGGGCCGCCTATGCGCCGGCGCTGTCACACGCGCTGGCGACACGATGCCCGCCGGGCAGCGAGGGCTTCGCCGCCGCGCTCGCGGCCTGGCAGGAGCGCGAGGGCCTGCCGGCCGACGGCCTGATGACGCCCGCGGCCTTCGAGGCCTTCCGCGTCCGGTCCCAGGCGGCCCGGCCGTTCGTGGCCCGGGTGGCGGCCGGCGACTGTCCCGAGACCGCCGAGGTGATCGCCGCCGTCCCGCCCGCCGAGGCCCTGGGCGACAAGGCCGTGTGGGCGCATCCCGCGGCGCTGGCCGCCTGGCGGCGCATGGTCGCCGCCGCCCGCGACGAGGAGCCGGCCATCGCCGCCGACCTGGATGCGCTGCGCCCCTTCTCCGGCTATCGCAGCCCGACGCTGGACGCCGCGCGCTGCGTGGCCGAGGGGAACTGCGACGGGATCGCCCGCGCCCGCTGCTCGGCGCACCGCACCGGCATGGCGCTGGACCTCTACGTCGGTCACGCGGAGGGTTTCAGCGCCGATTCCACCGCCGCGCCCAGCCGCCGCCACATGAGCGGGACCGCCGCCTACGGCTGGCTGGTGGCGAACGCCGGCCGCTTCGGCTTCGTGAACTACCTGTTCGAGCCCTGGCACTGGGAGTGGACGGGGCGCGCGCCCTGACGTTGCGTCCAGTGGACGGCGAGGCCTCAGCGGCCTTACGGTCGCGCCTCATGGCCAGCATCACCCTGAACGGCGTCACCCTCGCCTACGACGACATCGTCCCGCCGGGCGGCGCGCAGCGCACCGTGCTGCTCCTGCACGGCTTCGCGTCCAACCGGGCCGAGGGCTGGAAGCGCACCGGCTGGTACACGGCCTTCGAACGGCGCGGGACGCGGGTGATCGCCCTGGACCAGCGCGGCCACGGCGAGAGCGAGAAGAGCCACGATCCCGCCGCCTACGGCCGCCAGAACCTGGCCGCCGACGCCCTGGCGCTGCTGGACCACCTGGGCGTCGGGCGCTGCGACGTGTTCGGCTATTCCATGGGCACGCGCACGGCGATGCAGCTCGCCCTGGACGCCCCGGACCGGGTCTCGAACCTGGTTCTGGGCGGCGTCGGCGGAAAGCTGTTCGATCCGCCGCGGCCCGGGGCCGCCGAGGCGATGGCCCAGGCCATGGGGACGGACGACCCCGAGACCATCGAGAACGACTTCCTGAAGAGCTTCCGCCACTTCGCCGACGAACAGGGCGAGGACCGCCAGGCCCTCGCCGCCTCGTCGGCCGCCGTGAGTCCGCCGCTGGACCGCGCGGCGCTGGGCCGGCTTCCCATGCCGGTGCTGGTCGTGGCCGGCGCCTGGGACGACCTGGCGGGCGACCCGGCCGAACTGGCCGCCGTCTTCCCCCATGGCAAGGGCAAGACGCTCCCCGGCTGCGACCATTTCTCGGCCATCCCGCACGGGTCGTTGAAGGCGGCGGTCTTCGATTTCCTGGACGGCATTCCCGACGAGGACGACTTCCCGCCGTTCGAGTGATCCCGAAGGGGCTATCGCGCGTAGCTGTAGGCGCCGCCCTTCTCCAGGGCCGCCTTGTAGGCCGGGCGGGCCTGGAAGCGTTTCACCCAGGCCTCGATGTTCGGATGCTGCGGCCAGCGGCCGAAGACGCCGGCGATCTCGCCCACGAAGCTCAGGTTGATGTCGGCGCCGGTGATCCCGTCGCCCAGCAGCCAGTCGCGCCCCGCGAGGGACCGGTCGATGTAGCCCAGGTGGTTGGCCAGCTCGCTCTCGATGCGCGGCTGCAGCGGCGCGGCCGCCTCGCCCAGGCGGCCCGTGTAGAGCATCAGCATCAGCGGCAGCATCGCCGAGCCCTCGGCGTAGTGGAGCCACTGGCTATAGGCTTCGTAGGCGTCCGTGCCGGCCGCCGGGATCAGCCGCCCGCCGCCATGCCGGCGCAGGATGTAGTCCACGATCGCCCCGGATTCGTGGACGGTGCGCCCTCCGTCGGTGATCACGGGCGACTTGCCCAGCGGGTGGACCGCCGTCAGCTCGGGCGGCGCCAGGCGCGTGACCGCGTCCCGCGCGTAGAACCGGATTTCGTACGGGGTTCCCAGTTCCTCCAGCAGCCAGAGAATCCGCTGCGAGCGGGAATCGTTCAGGTGGTGAACCACGAGCATGGGGCGTTTCCTCGGATTTTTCAGGAGCCACAGCAGCACGTCGGCCTGACCTGACGCAACGCAAGCGTGGCATAAGGCCGGCATGAGCGCCGCGACGACGACCTTGATCCTGCCCGACCTGACCCAGGTCCTGGACGATGCAGCCGCCGAGGCGGCCAGCCTGGCGGCCGCGATCCGAAACGCGGTGATGGGGCGGGTGCGCCACGACGGCCGCGTGGACCGCGCCGCGGTCGACGCCGAACAGCATGCGGCGCACGGCCTGGCCTGGGCCGCGGCCTACGCCGAGACGCTGCGCCAGACCGCCGCCTGGGCCCGCGCGCTGGAGGCGGAGGGGCGGCTCACCGAGGCCGAGGCCCTGCCCGCCCAGCTCCTGGCGCACGAATACCTGAGCCAGCTCCAGGGCGGCGTGCCGATGAACCAGGGCGAGATCTTCCGTCCCGCCGACGTCTTCGCCCCCGCCGAGCGGCTGAGCCATATCCTGGGCCGGCTGCGGCCCGGCGCGTCGCAGGCGGTGAAGCACCGGATCGTCGAGCTGCTGGAGCAGGCCCGCGGGGGACCCTCGCTGGAGGCCAGCGGCCTGGACGAGACCCTCGAGGCCATCCGCGACCAGTTCCACGCCTTCACCGAGGAGAAGATCGTCCCCCACGCCCACGGCTGGCACATGCGCGACGAACTGATTCCGCTGTCGCTGCTGCGGGAGCTGGGAGACCTGGGCGTCTTCGGCCTGACCGCGCCCGAGGCCTGGGGCGGCTCGGGGCTGGGCAAGGTGGCCATGTGCGTCGTGTCGGAGGCCCTGTCGCGGGGCTGGATCGGCACGGGATCGCTGGGCACCCGCTCCGAGATCGCCGCCGAGCTGATCCTGGCGCACGGCACGCCGGCCCAGAAGGCGCGCTTCCTGCCGGGCATCACCGCCGGGACGACCATCCCCACGGCCGTCTTCACCGAACCCGAGGCGGGGTCCGACCTGGGAAGCCTGCGCACGCGCGCGGTGCGCGAGGGCGACGTCTGGAAGATCTACGGCGCCAAGACCTGGATCACGCACGCGGCCCGCGCCGACCTGATGACCCTGCTGGTCCGCACCGACCCCGACAAGAAGGACCACCGGGGGCTGTCGATGTTCCTGGCCGAGAAGCCCCGCGGGACCGAGGGCCAGCCCTTCCCAGCCCCGGGCATGACCGGCGGCGAGATCGCCGTCATCGGCTATAGGGGCATGAAGGAGTACGAGATCGGCCTCGATGGCTTCGAGGTCCCCCACGCCAACCTGCTGGGCGGACAGGAGGGCCAGGGTTTCGTCCAACTCATGGCCACCTTCGAGAGCGCCCGCATCCAGACCGCCGCCCGCGCCCTGGGCGTGGCGCAGAACGCCCTGGACCTGGCCCTGGACTACGCCCTGACCCGCCGGCAGTTCGGCGAGCCGATCGCCCGCTTCCCGCGCGTGGCCAACAAGCTGGCGATGATGGCGGCCGAAATCCTGGGCGCGCGCCGCCTCGCCTGGTTCGCCGCCCGCGCGAAGGACGAGGGCCGCCGCTGCGACCTCGAAGCCGGGATGGCCAAGCTCACCGCCGCCCGTATCGCCTGGGCCGCCGCCGACAACGCCGTGCAGATCCACGGCGGAACCGGCTTCGCGGTCGAGACCCCGATCAGCCGCGTCCTGGCCGACGCCCGCATCCTCAACATCTTCGAGGGCGCCGGCGAAATCCAGGCCCAGGTCATCGCGAGGCGCCTGCTGGAAGGCGCCAACTGACTCCGCGCCAAAGGCGCTGGGACAGCGTGGGAGGGTGGCGTCGTCGATCGACGGCGTCTGCGACATGTCGCGGCCTTCCTCTGAGCACGACGGGCATGCAGAGTCCTGGGGCGGGTCGAAGGCGGAAAAGGCGCGTGCGCGGAAGGGGTCCGGGCCAGTAGCTGGGCGGGGTCGGCCGCTAGACGGGCCGATCGCCCTTGATGGTGACCCGGTGTCCCGAGCGGCGATGGGGCCAGTAGTCCCAGATCGCGTGATGCTGGGCGCAGCGGTTGTCCCAGAAGGCGATGGTGTTCGGTTCCCAGCGGAACCGGCACTGGAACAGGGGGTGCTGGAGATGCTGGTAGAGGTATCGCAGCAGGGCGTCGCTCTCGTCCCGGGGCAGGCCGACGATGCTCGTCGTGAAGGCCGGGTTCACATACAGGCTGCGCCGACCGGTCCAGGGATGGATGCGCACGACCGGATGGATCGCGCGCGGGTAGGTCGGCTTGTCGGCCACGCCGAGGTTCGCATAGAGGCCACGGTAGACATGCTCGCCATCGTGCACGGCGGTCAGGCCCTCCAGATGCGCCTTCATCCGATCCGAGAGCGCGTCATAGGCCGCGTACATGTTGGCGAACAGGGTGTCCCCGCCCTCGGGCGGACATTGCCGGATCAGCAGGATCGAGCCCATGGGCGGCTCCTCGTCGCACGAGACGTCGCTGTGCCAGCCCTCGCCGTTCGCGCGTTCGGAGTTCTCGTCGGCCTCGATGATCATCAGCTCGGGATGGCCCGGCACATGGGGCGCCGCAGGGTGGGCGTGCAGGTCACCGAACCGGCGTCCGAAGGCGAGTTGCTGTTCAGGCGTGATGTCCTGGCCGCGGAAGAAGATGACGAGTCCGTCCTCGAGCGCCTGGCGGACCTCGGTGAAGACCTCGTCGGCCAACGGCCGCGAAAGGTCGACCCCTTCGATCTCTGTCCCGATCAGCGGCGTGACACGCCGGATGCGGATGTGCCGGAAATCGCTGGCGCGGCCGGACGCGTTGCGCACACGCGGGCCTTTGGCGGTGCGGGCTTCGACCTTGAAACTCATGAACGTCCTCCGGCCACAGGCCAAATCGTCGATTATTGACATCATAGGAAAGATACCGCCGCCGCAACAGCGGTGATGAACGCCATGCCGCAGGACGAGAGCACCAGTGGCCCCACACCCAGCTCGAAGACCGCACGCGCCGGCAACGTCAGGCCCAGCCCCGCGACCGCCGCCGTCAGGGCGAGGTCCGACAAGGCCTGGCCCGGAGGCCTGAGGGCGGCTGGCGCCAGGCCCAGGATGCTCACGATGGCGACCCCAAAGAACGCCAGCACGAACAGCGGCGCGCGCACCCGTCCCAGCGAATCCCGTCCGCGGAACGCCAGCGCCGCCATCAGCACCACCGGAACCAGGAAGAGCACGCGCGTCAGCTTCGTCGCCACGGCGACGTCGCCGGCCTCGGGCGAGAGGGCATAGCCGGCGCCCACCACCTGGGCCACGTCGGCGATCGACGCCCCCAGGAAGAAGCCCGCCTGCCGGGCGTCGAATCCGAACAGGACCGCCAGGCCCGGAAGGAGGATCATGGCGACGGTCGAGAAGACGGTGGCGGCCGCCACCGCCACCGCAGCCTGCCGCTCGCGTTCCGGCGACGCCGGTGTGACGGCCGAGACGGCCAGGGCGGCCGCCGCGCCGCAGATCGCCGTGGACGCCGCCAGCACGGCGCTGAACCGGGCACTCAGGCGCAACGCCCGACCCAGGCCGAGCCCGAAGGCCAGGGTCGCCGCGATCAACCCACCGAGGAGCGCCACCGTCGGCCAGCCCACGGCGCTCGCGACCTCGGCGTCCATGCGCAGGCCCAGGAGAACCACGCCTACACGTAGAAGGGGGCCGGCCGCCACACGGGCGCCGGGGGCGAGATCGACGCCGCCCGCCATCGGACGGACGAGGACGCCGGCGGCCAGGGCCAGCAGCGGCGCCGGCAAGGCGGTGGAACCCGATATCGCGATGGCCAATGCGCCGAGCCCCAGCGCCATCGCGCATCCCGGCCCGACCCGTCGCAACGCCGGCAACCCCGCCCCACTGTCCAATCCGCTTCTCACGCCCGCCTCCGGAGGGGCACCCTAGGCGACCGACCCTTATTGTCAATAATCTACATTTAAATGCGCGATTTTGGCAGATGGTCGTCTTCGCCCTGACAATGGCCCCTTTCGCAGCCGCGGGAGGTTCCGCTAACTTCAGCCCGACGGAGGAGGCGTCGACCGACCGAGCCATGGATCCTGAAGATGCGGCGGAATACATTGTCCAGCAGGTGTTCGGCGGCGTCCTCGCGCCCGGCGAGCGGCTGACCGAGCGGGATGTCGCCGGCGTCTGCGGAGGCACCCACGCCTTTGCCCGCAACGTCATTCACCGGTTGCAGATGCTGGGCGCGGTGCGCTTCAGCTCCCGGCGCGGCGCGACCATCCTGGGGCCATCGGACTTCCGCATCGAGGAGGTCGAGCGGGTGTGGCAGGTGCTTTTGAACCTGCTTCAGGCCAAGGCGGACAGGGTTTTCAAGGGTCCGGCCCGCGGCGGCGACCGGTACGCCCAGTTGCTGGCGACCCGATCCGAGCTGGAGCGCCTCGGACAGCGCGCCCAGGACCCGCGGCTGAGCGAACTGCTCCAGCGGGTCGCCCTGCAGCGGCTTCTGCTCCAGGCCGCGGCATGAGCGAGACGCAACGGTACCTCAAGACGACCGCCCACCTCGGCGCTGGCGTGCGACGCTCCTCGCCGAACCTGGCGCAGCAGATCGCCGATCGCCTGCGCGAACGGATCCAGTTCGGCGAGATCAAGCCCGGCGAACGGATCCGCGAAGTGCCCCTGGCGGCGGAATTCGACGTCAGCCGCGGCCCGGTCCGCGACGCCCTCAAGCTGCTGGAGCGCGAACGCCTCCTGCGCCTCGAAGGCCGGGCGGGCGCCGTGGTCCGCGATTTCACGGCCGAGGAACTGACTTCGATCTTCCACATCCGCGCCGACCTGAGCGGCCTGGGGATGCGGATGGCCGCGGAGACCGAGCACCGCCCGGCCGAAGCCCTGGAAGCCCTGGACGACGGCGTGGCGCTGCTGCGGCGCATCGCCGAAGACCCGGACGGCGCCGTCGCCGACTACATCCAGGTGCGCCGCCGGATGTCCGAGATCATCAACAGAATCGGACGCGCCTCGTACCTGGCGCACATCCTGGTGGACTTCGAACGCGAGATCGCCGCGCCCTGGGCCGGCGTCTTCGGCAAGGGCCGCCAACGCCGGTCATCCGAGACCTGGGCCCGGATCGTCCAGGCCGTCCGCGACGGCGACACCGAGGCGGCCGACGCCGAAGGACGCCGCGTCGTGCTGGAATCGCTGGACGAGATCCTGCGCCTGCGGAACGAAGCCTGACGCGGCCCAGACCGCGCCGTCGGCGCCCGATCGACCGGCGCCGGACGTCACCCCGGCAGGTCAGAAGCGCCGACGCAGGCCGATCTCGACCACCCGCCCGAGCGGGCTGCCCTGAGTGTAGTCGTAATTGTACTGGCTGCGTGCGAACGGCGGATTGCTGTCGAGGATGTTCTTCACCGCGATGGTGACCCGCGTGTCCCAGCCGATCATCCCCGCATAGATCAGGTCGTGCTGGATTTCGTCCTTTGTCCGGAGTGTGGGCGCGCCGGTCACGAGGTTGTCGGTCCCCTCCTGGAAGCGCGTGACCCACCGCAGGTTATGGTCGCCGCGATTGTAGTTGATGCTGCCGATCAGCTTCAGGCGGGGATAGGAATAGAAGGCGTTCAGCAGTTCGCTGGTCCCCGCGCGATTGGCCGCCGGGGTGATGAGGAAGCCCTCCGGCGCGACCACATCCCCCCGCTTGTAGGCGATCAGGTAGGTTCCCTCGGCCGCAAACGACAGTTCGCCGTCAGCGAACGGCATGTCGTAGCGCAGGTTGAAGTCGACGCCCGAGGTGTCCACGTCGGGACCGTTGATCAGGTTGGTGCGGACGCCCAGCAGCTTGGCCGGCGTGCAGTCGTCGGTGGTCGGGTCGCCATCGTCCGAGAACGTGAAGCGCGCCCGCAGGACAGCGTTCGCACAGCCCCAGGTGGCCGGAGACGTTCCCGGGAACATCGTCGAGACCACCCGGCCCGCGACCTCGTTGGTCAGTTCGTTGCGGAAGGCGATCTTGTAGTAGTCCACCGTGGCTGAGAAGCCGCCCGCCCGCACCACCAGACCGGCATTATAGGTCGTCGCCTTCTCCGGCGTGAGGCCGGGATTCCCCGCCACGTCCACGGTGCGATACAGCGCGCCCACGCCGGGCAGGGTGAACAGCGACACGCCGCGGGTCGACCTGGGCGACAGCGCCGTCTGGTCCGGCGCACGGAACGTCGTACCCACCGATCCCCGGACCGCCAGCCACGGCGTCGCCTGCCAGCGGGCCGAAAGCTTCGGGTTGGTGGTCGACCCGAACGCGCCGCCGAAGCGCTCGTGACGGACCGCGCCGGTGATCTCGAAGTCGGTCGTGAGCGGGATCCTCAGCTCGGCGAAGCCTGCGGCCACCCTGCGGTCCACGTCGATCGGCGTCGAGGCCGAGACGAAGGTGAACGGTCCGGTGCCGCCGGTGCAGAGCGGCAGGCCGTCGCCGTAGGGAAGACTGTCCACGCACGGCGTGGCGCCCAGGTCCGCCGACGATCGCAGAAGCGTCGAGTCATAGCGCCACTGGCCGCCCACCGCCCAGGCGACGGCGCCGCCCGGCAGCGTGATCGGCGCCTCGCCCGACAGCACGGCGTCGGCGGTGAAGAGCTGGTTCACGGACTCGACGAAAGTGTTCTCCTCGATCCAGCCCCACACCTCGGCCGAGTTGGCGGCGGCCGGCGCATGGAACGGATTGCGCTCGCCCGTGATCGGATTGCCCGGATAGGCGTTGGCGAACGGGTTGAAGTACTGGCACGGGCCGACGCCCGGCGTCCCCGTCGCGGGGTTGCAGCCCGGCCCGCCCAGGCCCCTCAACGCCAGCTGCAGGCGGCTGACCGACGTGCCGGGACCGTTCTCGGCATAGCCCTCGGCGCGCATGTAGGTGACGCCCGCATCCCATTTCGCGTTGAGGATGGGCAGGCGGCCCTTGAAGCTGCCGGCCACCCGGAACGCCTCGGCCTGGCGCCTCTGAAGCGCCGCACCGCCCGTCAGCGGATTGCCGCCGAATCCCAACGGCCGCCACAGGGTGGGCGAGGCCACCACCCCGTTGGCGGCGGCGTTCGTGCAGACGGCCGCGCCCAGGCCCGGACAGTTCTGGGCCAGGAACGCCACGAGGCCGGGGTTGGTGTTCGGCACATAGAAGCGCGACTGCTGGTTCAGACCCACCGCGGGATAGGGCGAGGTGCCGCCGCCCGGCGAACCGCCCGACGCCGCGATCGGCGACGGGAACTGCGTGGTGGAGCTGGCCGCCATGACCCGCTCGTGCGGCACGACGCGGCGCACCCACATCGCCTCGCCGTGGAATTCCAGGTCGTCGGCCAGGTCGAAGTTCACCTCGCCATAGAGCTGATAGTGATGCTCGTCATTGACGAGGTTGTCGCTGATCGTCGGGTGATAGCGGCACCCGGCCGCCGGCGAGGCGGGGTTGGCCAGCACGCCGCCCAGTTCCACGCAGCCGTTGTCCAGGAACGAGGTGGCGAACGCGCCGCTGGCCAGTTGCGCCGCCGTACCCGTCAGGAAGACGCCCGGCGTCGAGGCCGTCGACCAGCCCGCCGCGTTGGTGGTGGGCGGCTGCATGGACCATTCGTCGCGATCGATGAGCCACAGCTCGCTGCGGCGGCGATAGCCGGCGGTCAGGAGCAGGTTGCCCCGGTCATTCCGCCAGCCATAGGCGCCGTTGACGCTGTAGTCGCCGTTGGATCCCCGGATGAACCCGTAGCTCGCGTCGAGCTCCAGACCTTCGAGGTCCCGGCGGGAGAGGAAGTTCACCACCCCGCCGACGGCTTCGGACCCGTAGGTCGCCGCCGCCCCTTCGCGCAGCACTTCGATCCGGCCGATGGCCGCCTGCGGAATGAGGTTGATGTCGACCGCGCTGGAGACCGAAGGCGCGGCGCTGGGCGCATAGGCCAGCCGCCGGCTGTTGAAGAGCACCAGCGTCCGCGCCGCGCCGAAGCCGCGCAGGTTGACCGTCGCTGCGCCGGCCGTGCCGCCGAGGAACCGGTTGCTCTCTCCCACCACGCTCTGGGACGCCCCGATCGTCTTGATGAGTTCGACCATCGTGGGCGCGCCACGCTGCTCCAGCTCCTGGGCGGTGATGACGTCGACCGACTGGGCCCCGCCTTCGGGCGTCCCGGCCAGGAAGGTGCCGGTGACCACGACCTCCTCGACGTCGGTCGCCGCGTTCTGCGCCCACGCGCCGTTCCCAGCCGCGAGGACCGCCAGAGCCGACACCCCCAGCCCCAAAGTCCACCTGTTCATCCAACCCTCCCTGGTTCGTTATGTAAATTAATGACAATCAAGCTTGGCCGATCGGTGTCGATCATCGACATCGGCCGGCTACTCAGCCCCGCCCGAACGCCCGGCCGGAGAAAAAGTAGAGAACCGCCGCCACGATGTTCAGCGCGAACACCGCCGCCAGGGCGTAGCCCAGCGACTGCACGCCGTAGACGGGGGCCAGGCGGTCGCTGAGGAGGCCGGTGAGCAGCGGGCCCAGGCCCAGGCCGGTGATGTTCTGGATGAAGATCATCAGCGCCGCTGCGGTGGCCCGCTCGCGCGGCTGGGCGACAGTCTGCACCAGGGCGTAGGTGGACGGCTGGTAGAGCGCGTTCAGGAACACCGACAACGAGACGCCCGCGACGGCGAAGAACAGGTTCCCCGTCAGGAAGGCCGGCGCCCCGACCGCAAAGCCCAGCAGGACGGTGATCGCGGGCCACCAGGCCAGCCAGCGGCGATCGATGACGGCCAGCCGGTCGCCGATGAACCCGCCCGCGACGGTCCCGATCGCCCCGGCCACCGCGCCCACCGAGCCGACGAGGATCGCCGCTTCGCTGACGCTGAGCCCGTGGACGCGCATGAAGAACGCCACCGCCCAGGCCGCCTTCGCGTAGGTCACCATCAGGTGGACCGCCGATCCCGTGATGCAGAAGGTGAAGGCCGGCGTCGACAGAAGGCGCTTCAGGGTGGCCAGCGCGGGCGGCGGCGCGACGTGGGCCTGCTGTCGCAGCGGCTCCTTCACGAACCAGAGGATCGCGATCGCGGTGAGAAGGCCCGGGAGACCCACCGCCACGAAAGCCGCACGCCAGCCGTAGTGTTCGGCCGCAAAGCCGCCCACGGTGGAGGCGAAGAGCCCACCCGCCGATATTCCCAGAAGCAGGACCGAGAACGCCCGTGCGCGGCGCTCGGCCGACGTGTAGTCGGCGATCAGCGAATGCGTGCAGGGGGCGTATCCCGCCTCGCCCACCGCGACTCCCATCCGGGCGAGGAACAGGGTCCAGAACCCGGGCGCGAACCCGCAGGCGACCGTCGCGGCGCTCCAGAAGCTGAGGCAGCCCACTAGAAGATTCCGGCGATTCCGACGGTCGGCCAGCCAGGCCAGCGGCAGGCCCAGCGGCGGATAGACCAGGGCGAAGGCCGTGCCGCTGATCAGGCTGAGCATCGTGTCGCTGAGCCCGAACTCCAGCTTGATCTGCTCGGCCACGATCCCGATGACCTGGCGGTCGGCCATGTTGGCCGTCGAGGTCAGGAACATCAGGAACAGGAAGAGCGGAAGCGGGGTCAGGCCGGTCTGGCGAGTCGTCGAAGTCATACCGTTGCGGTGTCCCGTGCAATCCAGACTGAAGCCGGAAAGGTGGGCCGAAAGGACGGGGCCGCCGCCGGCTGGCGACCGCGGCGACCCCAGGCTCTCGGGGAGGAATGGCCGGCCGCGCCGCTCACGCCGCGGCCGAAAGGCCGAGGTCGGCGAACACGGCCGCCTTCAGGCCGTCGTGCAGCGGGATCTGGCCCGAGGGGAAAAGCTGGGTCATGAGCACCGCCGACAGGCCGAGATCGGGCGAGGCGAAGAAGGTGGTGCTGGCCGCGCCGCCCCAGGAATAGTCGCCCGCCCGGCCGGGGGTCCCCGCCGCGCCCGGATCCACCACCACCGAACCGCCCAGCCCGAAGCCCAGGCCTGCACCCGAGGCCCCCGAGCCGACTCCTGAGAAGCGGACGAGGGCGTCGCCCAGGACGGCCTCGGGAACTTGCGCCGTCGTCATCTGCCGTACGCTGTCGGCGTGCAGGACCACGGCGGCGCCCCGCCGCCCCCCGCCGGCGATCATGTCGGCGAACCGGCCGTAGTCCTCCAGCGTCGTGACCAGCCCCGAGGCGCCGGATTCCGCCCGCGGGGGCGAGAGGAACGGCGACCCATCGGCGGCCTCGTGCAGCACCAGCCGGCCGTCCTTCCGGGTATAGACCGACGTCAGGCGTCCCGCCGAAGCCGGGAGGACGTGGAAGCCGGTGTCGAACATGCCCAGGGGTTCGAACACCCGGCGCTGCAGATGCTCGCCGAAGCTGCGGCCCGTGGCGCGTTCGACCACAAGCCCGCAGAGGTCGAAGGCCAGGCTATAGGCCCATTCACGTCCCGGCTCGAACATGAGGGGCGCCTGGGCCAGCCGCGCCGCGAAGTCCGGCAGCCCGTCGGGACCGCCGGCTCGGAACCACGCGCCGCCGATCAGCCCCAGTTCGGTGTAGCGGGCCGCCACGGGACCGCCGCTCCAGTTGTTGGTGAAGCCCCCTGTATGGGTGAGCAGGCGCCGGACAGTGACCGGCTGCGCCGCCGGCCGCACATCGGAGAGCCCGGCGCCGGGGGCTCGGAGCACGCTGAGGTGGGCCAGTTCCGGGACGAGCTTCGCGATCGGCGCATCGAGGTCGAGACGCCCGTCCTCGGCGAGTTGCAGCATCGCCGCGGCCGCGACCGGCTTGGTCATCGAGTAGGCGCGGTAGATCGCATCGTCCGCCAGAGGCGCGACGTGGGCGACGTCGGCCAGGCCGAGGCTGCGGCGATACAGCACCTCGCCGCGGCGGGCCACGCGGATCGCCGCCCCCGCCACCCGCCGCCCGGACACGAGGCGCTCGAGAAAGGAATCGACATCCTGGAAACGCGCCCGCGGCCATGCTCGCGCGCCCGCCGCCGGCGCGAACGCCGCGGCCGCCAGCACCGCGCGCCTCACGATACCCGTCATCCCCGCTTCCATCCCTATTTTGTAGATTATTGACAATAAGCGAGCAAGCCCCTACGCCTTCCCGAAAGTCAAGGGGGAGGAACCACATGAACAAGACCCGTCTTCTCGGGACCGTGACGATGGCCGCGATCCTGTCTGCGACTGTCAGCGGCGAAGTGATGGCGCAGGCGGCCGCGTCCGATCTGGAAGAACTGGTGGTGACCGCCCGCCGGCGCGAGGAAGCCCTGCGCGACGTCCCCGCCGCCGTCAGCGCCGTGACAGCCGACGCCCTTCGGCAGCGCGGCGGGGTCAAGGATGTGGCCGACCTGTCCTACATGCTGCCCGGCGTGGGCCTGGCCAACGCGCGCACGATCAACGCCGAGAACAACATCCGCGGCGCGGGCGCGGGCACCACCCGGACCAACAACGCCGACTCGCCGGTCGCGGTCCTGCGCGACGGCGCCAGCATCACCGGCGGCAACCTGGGCGGCCGGGTCTATACGCGCGCGGACCTCTTCGACCTGCAGCGGGTCGAGGTGATCCGCGGGCCGCAGGGGTCGCTGTACGGCGTGAACGCCGTGGGGGGCGTGATGCAGGCCATCAGCGTCCGGCCCCGCGCCGAGCCCGGCTTCCTGGTGCGGACCACATACTCGCCCAAGATCGAGCGCACGGCGATCGACGTGATCGGCAACCTTCCGCTCAGCGACACCTTCGCCTTGCGGGTCGGCGGCCAGGTGGTCGATAAGGGCAAGGGCTTCTTCTACAACCGCTTTACCCAGGACTACGGCGACCGGGAGAAGTACGAGGGCTTCCGCGTCTCGGCGCAGTGGGCGCCCACCGAGGCACTGTCGGTCTTTTCGGCGTACGACCGCTCTGACGAACGCTCGACCTCGAACTTCGTCAACACCACCAACCAGGTGAACGACCGCACTCTGCCGCCGGCGCAAGCCTTCCCCGCGGACACGGACGGCCCGTTCCTCTACGCCAACAATGCGTCGAACGACGTCAATCGCGACCTCAACAACTGGCTGACCGAGATCCGGTACGACACCGGCAAGGGCCGGATCACCTCGACCTCTCTCTACCGGTTGCGCGACACCAACTGGTCTCAGGACGCGGACCGCTCGGCTCCCGGATTCGGGCCGGCCTTCCCGGCCTCGTGCGGTACGCTGTCGTGCGTGCTGATCTTCTACGACCGCACCGAGATCTACAGCGAGGACCTGCGCTACGAGACCTCGCTCAGCGAGCGGGTCGACATCCAGGTGGGCGCCAACGTCGTCCGCAAGGAATCGCGCTCGTTCGTCCTCAGCGACGGCCGGACGGTCTCGGCGGCCAACCTCGCCCCCAGCCCTACCCTCAACAACAACACCGTCTCCATCGAGAAGGAAAAGACCTGGGGGGTGTTCGCCGCCGTGAACGCGCGCGTCACCGAGGCCTTCACCGTCGATGTCGGGCTGCGGTACGGCGAATCCGACAAGGACTTCGACAACTACGTGGTGCGCCGGATGTCCGGCGCCGTCGCCTGCCCCTACCAGACGCCGTTCCAGGCGCCGGCCCTCGGCCCCGCCTGCACCGAGGGCCGGGCGCTAATCGAGGACACCTTCAAGAGCTTCACCCCGTCGCTGGCTCTGCGCTACGCGGTCGGCCCCACCTTCCGCGTGTTCGCCTCCGTGGCCCGCGGACAGCGCGCCGGCGGCTTCAACGGCAACTCGGTCTTCGACCTGGGCATCCCGCCGACCTTCGGCCAGGAGACCGCCACGGCCTACGAGGCGGGCGCCAAGTGGGAGGTGGGACGCGTCGCCTTCGCCGCCAGCGGCTTCTACAACCGCTACGGCAAGCTGCTGGTGGGTCTGGTGGACTTCGGCCCGGACCTGGTCTCGCGCGCCTATCGCAACAACGCCGGCTCGGCCGAGAGCTACGGCGTCGACTTCGAGGCCTCGGGCTCGCAGAGCTGGTCGGACGGCTCACTGCTGTCGGGAACGCTGGCGGTGAACTGGATCCAGGGCGAGGTGACCAGCGGCCCCTACAAGGGCCTCACCATCGAGAACATCCCCGAGTGGATGGTCACCGGCCAGCTCTACTGGGAACGGCCCGTCGCCGGGGACTGGCGCGCCTTCGCCGCGCTCTCCTACCGCGCCGAGCGCGGGGGCTTCACCGGCTTCATCAACTTCAACAACCAGGTGAAGGCCTCGAACATCAGCCTCGCCCGCGGCGCCATCGGCGCCACGAACGACACCTGGCGGCTGGAGCTGTCGGCCGAAAACCTGTTCGACAGGACCTACGAGGCCATCCGCGACACCAATCGCTCGGTATGGGGCGACAAGCGCGAGGTGCGGCTCACCGCGGCCTACGCCTGGGGCAGCGAACGCCGTTGAACGGCCGGAGCTGACGGTCTCCCCGACCCCATGCGGTCGGGAGCTGAAGGCGCAGACTCTGCGCGGCCGCGTGCACACGAACCGGCGCCGGAGGGATCGTCGATCCCTCCGGAAACGGACTCGAGCCCCGCATCGGCGCGAGGCCCTCCAGGCCGGCCGGCTCGGACAAATCCGTGAACCCGGACCGCCACCGGGCGTGACCCGGCCCGCCCGCGCCGCCGGCATTGAACCCGTGGAGTGTGGGAGGAGTGGTGCCGCCTAGGTGACTCGAACACCTGACCTACGCATTACGAATGCGCCGCTCTACCGGCTGAGCTAAGGCGGCTCCTGTCCGGGGACGCGGGCTTTTAACCGCAAGGCCTCGATTTGCAAAGGCGCCAGCGCGGCGTCATGCGGTCACGCCCATCCGGTCGCGCCAGAACGATGCGAGCCGTTCGAGAAAGCCGGCGTGGGTCCAGCGCGCGGCCGTCGTCCGGGCGGCGTGGCGCATCAGCGCCGCGGCGCCGCCTCCGGCGTCGGCGAGGGCGCAGGCCCGGGACAGCGCATGGGCGGCGGCTTCGCAGTCGTCCTCGTCCACCCAGACGCCGTTGACGGGGCTCGTGTACTCGCGGGGGCCGATGCCCGTGAAGCCGGTCATCAGGCACTCGCTGGCCATGGCCTCCAGGTTGGTCAGGCAGGTGGCCTCCATCCGCGCCAGGCTGAGGAAGACCGACGCACGGCTCATCACCTCGGCGGTCCGGGCTTCGGTCTCGGTCTCCAGGATCTCCCAGCGCCACGCGGCGGCGTCGGGGTGCAGGCGGTCGAACATGTAGCGGATGGCCCGCTGCTCATAGGCGCGCTTGCGCGGCGAACAGGCGATCAGCTTCGCCTTCGGGCCGGGCCGGAACAGCCGTTCGTCGGCGAACACCGGCACCACCGAGATCATGTCGTAGTCGAAGTGGCGGGCCACGAAGCCCGCCATGCCCTCGCTGCCCGTCAGGAACGTGCGGTACCGCGCCTGGATCTCGCGCGGCACGGCGGACGACCAGAAGGCCGGCATGGCCACGAGGCTCTGACAGAAGATGACCTTGCGGTTGGGCAGGGGCGCGCACCGGATGAGCGCTTCGGGCGAATCCTCGGGCAGCACGAGGATGTCGTCGGGGCGGAGCGGGGACGTCATGTCCTCGCTGCGGGCCTCGTGGCGGAACCAGCCGGGCGGGTCGACGTGCGCCGGCCGCCGGACCACCGCGTCGAACCCCATCGCGTTCAACGCCTCGACGTGCCGGTAGACCATCTTCGCGCCGCCCGACAGAACCTGGGCGTAGGGCGTGAGATAGACGATCCGCGGGCCCGGCATCTCTCAGGGCCGTCGGTCGATGAGGTTGAGCAACGCCGCCTCCAGCGGAAAGGGCGGACAGGCGCGCGCGGCCAGGCGGACGCGCGCCAGGGGCCGGATCACCGCCCTGGACAGGCCGAGGGCTCGCAGGTCGGGGGCGGGCGTGGCCTTCAGGTGGCCCGCGAGGACCTGGGCGGCCCGTGGCGAGTGCAGCAGCACCGCGTCGCTCCGCAGCAGCGCCTGGATCTCGGACGCCGGCAGGTCGACGGGCGTCGTCTCGTACAGGACGAGACGGCGGGCCTGCACGCCGTGCCGCTCCAGGGAGCCGGCGAGGTCCCCGGCCGGCTCGGCCGCGCCCGGATGCAGGACGACGCCGCGCAGCTCGGCCCGGCGGCCGGCGATCCCGTCGGCCAGGGCCTCGACGTCGCCGTCGGCCGACAGGACCGAGCGGAAGCCGGCCTGGCGGGCGGCCTGGGCGGTGGCGGCGCCCACGGCGAACACCTTCAGCGACCGCTCGCCGCTCAGATCGGCGAAAGCCCGCACGCCGTTGGCGCTGGTGAAGGCGAGGGCGGCGACGCCGTCCAGGTCGACCCGCACGTCGGGCAGGGCGCGCACCGCCAGCAGGGGCGCGACGACGGCGTCGTGGCCCAGCGCCCGGACCCGCCCGGCGGTGACGTCGGCGCCGGGCTGGGCGCGCGTGATCCAGATTTTCTGCCGACGGGCCGCCATGGTCTGGGCGTGTTAGCCGAACGCGGGAGGATGCGGAATGCGGAACGCTGCAGGCGTCAGAGCACGATGGCGTCGCCCGCCTCGGCCTTGATCGACGCCCCCAGCGCCATGCCGAGGCCGTGGGCGGCCTCCAGGCCCGGCGCGTCCACGGCGCCCGCGCGACGGAAGCGGTCGGTCCCGCCGGGCGAGAGCGCCTCGACCACCAACTCCAGCCGGTCGCCCTCGAACCAGGCGTGGGCGCCGATGGGCGTCTTGCACGACCCCTCCAGGGCGGCCAGCGCGCCCCGCTCGGCGGTGACCCGCAGGGTGGTGGCCTCGCAGCGCAGGGCGGCGAGCCAGGGCAGGTCGCGATCGGCCGTGCGCGCCTCGATCGCCAGGGCGCCCTGCCCCGGCGCCGGCGGGACCTCACGCGGGTCGATCAGGCTCCTGGGCAGGTGGCCCAGGCCCAGCCGGCGCAGGCCCGCATAGGCCAGCAGGATCGCGTCGGCGTCGCCCGCTTCGAGCCGCGCCAGGCGGGTGTCCACGTTGCCGCGCAGCATCCGGACGTCGAGGTCGGGCCGGCGGTTCAGCGACTGGGCCTGGCGGCGCAGGCTGGCGGTGCCCAGGCGCGCGCCCTGCGGCAGGTCCTCCAGGCGCTCGGGGCCGCGGCTGAGGAAGGCGTCGCGCGGGTCCTCGCGCTCGGGGATGGCGGCGATGCACAGGCCCTCGGGCAGTTCGGCGGGCATGTCCTTCAGCGAGTGGACCGCGCAGTCGATGCGGCCGTCCGCGAGCGCTTCCTCGATCTCCTGGGTGAAGAGACCCTTGCCGCCGATCTCCAGCAGCCGGCGGTCCTGGACCCGGTCGCCCGTGGTGGTGATGACCACGATCTCGGTCACGGCCTCGACCTGGAGCGGGTCGGCGGGATCGGCGCCCAGGGCCGCGGCGATCAGGCGCCGGACATGGCCCGTCTGCGTCAGGCTGAGCTTCGAGCCACGGGCGCCGATGCGGATCGGACGTTTCAGGCCGGGCGGTTGCGTGGGCACGGTCGGCAGTCTACCTCGGACACGAGTTGAAGCGGCCTGCTACAGGAGCGGGCCATCCCCGGCAACCGGATGACCGTGACGCCTCCTTCCGACCAGATCGTCCTCGGCCTCGAAACGAGCTGCGACGAGACCGCCGCGGCGGTGGTGCGGCTGGGCGCGGACGGCCGGTCCGAGGTGCTGAGTTCCGTCGTGGGGTCGCAGATCGCCGCCCATGCCCCCTTCGGCGGCGTGGTGCCCGAGATCGCCGCCCGCGCCCATGTGGAGAGCATCGAGGCGATCGCCGAGGCGGCGCTGGCCCAGGCCGGCGTCGGCTATGGCGGCCTGACCGGCGTCGCGGCGACGGCGGGGCCGGGGCTGGTGGGCGGCGTCATGGTCGGCCTGTCGTTCGGCAAGGCCGTGGCCCTGGCGCGGGGCCTGCCGCTGGTGGCGGTGAACCACCTGGAGGGCCATGCCGTCTCGGCCCGCCTGGGCGCCGACATCCCCTATCCCTTCCTGCTGCTGCTGGTGTCGGGCGGGCATTGCCAGTTGCTGAGCGTCGAGGGCGTGGGCGCCTGCCGCCGCCTGGGCTCCACCATCGACGACGCGGCGGGCGAGGCGTTCGACAAGATCGCCAAGGCCCTGGGCCTGCCCTATCCCGGCGGGCCGGCGCTGGAGCGGCTGGCCGAGGGCGGCGACGCCCAGGCCTACGCGCTGCCGCGCATGCTGCTGGGCCGCAAGGACTGCGACTTCTCGTTCTCGGGCCTCAAGACCGCCGCCGCCCGGCTGGCCGAGGGGGCGACCACCGACATCCAACGCCGTGACCTCGCCGCCGCGGTCCAGGCCGCCATCGCCGGTCAGCTCGCGGAGAAGACGGCGCGGGCGATGGACCTCTACGCCCGCGAACACGCCGGCGCGGGGACCGGCGGGGGGACCCGTGGGGGCCTGCGCTTCGTGGTCGCCGGCGGCGTGGCGGCCAACGGGACGGTGCGCGCCGAGCTGGAGGCCGTCGCCCGGTCGTGCGGCTTCGGCTTCGCCGCGCCGCCGCTCGCCTACTGCACCGACAACGCCGCCATGATCGCCCTGGCCGGCGCCGAGCGGCTGGCCCTGGGCCTGTCCGATCCGCTGGACGCCGTCGCCCGGCCGCGCTGGCCCCTCGACGCGGCCGCCGCGGCGGCGGCGCCGACCCACAGAGCCGGCCGGAAAGGCGCGAAGGCATGACATCAGGCCCGCTGCAATCGGTCGGCGTCATCGGCGGCGGCGCGTGGGGCACGGCGCTCGCCCAGGTGTGCGCCCGCGCGGGCCGGGACGTCCTGCTCTGGGCGCGCGAGCCCGAGGTGACCCAGGCGATCAACACCCGTCACGAGAACCCGCCATTCCTGCCCGGCGTGGGCCTCGAGCCTTCGATCCGCGCCACGGGCGACCTGGCCGACCTGGGCGCCGCCGACTTCGTCCTGGCCGTGCCGCCCGCCCAGCACATGCGCGCCACGCTGTCGGCGTTCGCCGGGCGCGTCCGCCCGGGGACGCCCATCGTCCTGTGCTCGAAGGGCGTCGAGCAGGGCTCGCTGAAGCTGATGACCGACGTCCTGGCCGAGACCATCCCCCAGGCCCGCGCCGCCGTCCTCGCCGGCCCCAGCTTCGCCGGCGAGGTGGCGCGTGGCCTGCCCAGCGCCGTCACCCTGGCCTGCGCGGACATGGTCTGCGCCGAGGCGCTGGGCGAGGCGATCGCCACGCCCGCGTTCCGGCCCTATTTCGCCGACGACCTCATCGGCGCCGAGATCGGCGGCGCGGTGAAGAACGTGCTGGCCATCGCCTGCGGCATCGTCGAGGGCCGGGATCTCGGCCGCTCGGCGCATGCGGCGCTGATCACCCGCGGCTTCTCCGAACTCACCCGCCTGGCCGTCGCCCTGGGCGGCGAGGCCGAGACGGTGGCCGGGCTCTGCGGCCTGGGCGACCTGGTGCTCACCTGCTCCAGCCCCCAGTCGCGCAACATGAGCGTCGGCCTGGCCCTGGGCCGCGGCCCGACGCTGGCCGAGGCCCTGGCCGGCAAGCTGTCGGTGGCCGAGGGGGTCGCCTCGGCCCCGGCCGTCCGCCAGCTCGCCGCGAAACTCGGCGTGGAGACGCCCATTTGCGAGGCCGTGGCCGCCATCCTGGCCGGCGAGGTCCAGGTGGACGAGGCGATCCGCGACCTGCTGTCCCGCCCCCTTCGAG
This sequence comes from Phenylobacterium sp., assembly GCF_037189685.1. Taxonomy (GTDB): domain Bacteria; phylum Pseudomonadota; class Alphaproteobacteria; order Caulobacterales; family Caulobacteraceae; genus Phenylobacterium. Next base: position 46,848 of record NZ_JBBCIT010000009.1, read on the forward strand.
AGGAAAACTGATGCCGCACTTCGTCCTGCTCTGCGTGGACAAGCCCGACTCGCTGGACCTGCGCATGGCCACCCGGGAGGCCCACCTGGCCTTCGCCCGCGGCTATGGCCCAAGCATCAAGGTGGGCGGCCCGATCCTGTCCGAAAGCGGCGACATGGCGGGCTCGCTGCTGATCCTGGAGGCCGACGACATCGCGGAAGCCCGGAAGTTCAACGCCGAGGACCCCTACACCAAGGCGGGCCTGTGGGAGCGCGTGGAGATCCGGCCGTTCCGGGCGACGGTTGGCCAGCTCTGACGCCAATCCCGCGCGGCCCGCGCCCGGCCTGCGCCTCTGCGCCCTGGCCGAGATCGCCGATCCGGGCGCGCGCGGGTTCCGCTTCCGCGAGGGCCAGAAGCTGTTCGCGGGCTTCGTCGTGCGCCGGGGCGACACGGTCCGCGGCTTCGTGGACTCCTGTCCCCACGCCGGCTGGCCCCTCAGCGCGCTGGACGACCGCTACCTGACGCGCGACGGCTGTCATATCCTCTGCGCGGGGCACGGCGCGCTGTTCGAGATGGACGGCGCCTGCGTGGCCGGTCCCTGCGCGGGCGACCGCCTGACGCCCTGGCCCGTCGAGGCCCGGGACGGCGACGTCTGGACGGCGTGATCGTCGGGACTTTCAGGGAAGAGGCGCGGGGCGGCGCAAAAACCGCCCGCACGAAAGGCGCCCGAGGGAGGAACGCCGCAGACGCTGGCCCCCCTTCCCGCTGTTATCTTGCGCAGGCCAGGTTCGCAGGCGTCCATCGCGACATGGCCGACAGCTCAGGGCGCGGTCGAAGAAGTGTCCACGCAACGGAAACTCGCCGCGGCGTTCGGGTTTCCACCCTCGAACCGGGGCCATGTCGGATATTCGCAGAGCGGGCGGCTGCGGTCTGTGCTTCCTGGCGCCTTGTCGATCGCGGTGGGTGTTGAAGGCGCTACGCCCCGTTCCGACCACAGCTCCAGGAGGGAGAGCGGATCCCATTGTGGATCGAAGGCGTTTGCGCCGCCGTCGCCGTGACCGAAGCCGGGCGCCACGTAGAAGCGGGCGAACGTCCTAACGTTCTCGCGGCCCATCCGCGCTTCCAGCTCGCGCCAGTACTCGACCGTACCGCGGAAGCTGACCAGGGCGTCGGCAGCGCCGTGGTAGATGATCAGCTTGCCGGAGCGGGCGCGGAACGCCGACAAGTCCGTCGCATCGACATTGATCAGTTCGGCGAGTTCCGCCACGCGGGGGCCATAGCGTCTTCCGGATGCGATCTGCGCAGCGATCTGCAGCGCGTTCGCCGTTTCGTCGCGTGCGATCGCGTATCGGGCGAACCCGTCCCAGAACCAGCTGAACGTCGGCATGCCGAGTTGCGGCGGCGAGGAGGGCGGTCGCACGTTCAGTTGCTGCGCGCCGCGCAGGTCCGCGCCACCGGAAATCGCAACGCCCGGATAGGTGATCGTCCTGGCGCCGACGCGATATGCGAGCGGCGCCTCGTATCGCCGCAAGGCTTCGAGCTGGGGAGGCGTCAAGCAGTCGGCGCGATCGACGCCCTCGGGGCAGGCCAAGGTCGCGACGTCGAAGCGACAGGCCCCGAGATTGGAGATCAGGCCGTCGGCGAGGCCGTCGTCGGCGTCGCAGGCCGCAACGACGGACTGCTGGACAAGGGCCTGCCGCGCGGGATCGAGGTACCCGCCGGGCGCCGCGAGGGCTTCGCTGAACGCGCCGTAGGCCAAGGCGTTCTCGACGGCGTTCCGGAAGGGGTAGGCGGCGACGGCGCCATCGACATCCGCCGGCCAACGCTCCAGCAAACGGAGCGCCTGACGTCCTCCGTTCGAGCCGCCGACGAAGTACCGACGCCAGGGCGACTGCCCGTAGCGAAGCCGTATGAGATGCTGCGCCGCGTCGGAGGTCTTCTTCAGCGCGTCGCCGGCCCAGTTCCGGAGGGCTTCGTCGTTCGCGGCGAAGGCGCCGTCCACGGCGGGTATGGGCGCAAGCTCGGGCCGCGCCTGATGCCCTGAATCGCTGCCGAAGGTCGCATAGCCGCGCAGAAGCGGCGTAACGACCGCCGCGGGCGGCTGATAGAGATAGGCGCCGCTGACGGGGGGGATGGCTCCGTCGAAGCCGCCGCCGCCCATCATCAGCGACTTTCCGTTCCAGGCGCTCGGGAGATCGAGCTCGAACCGAATGGAAGGCGCAGTCGCGTCGATCGGATCGATGGTCCCGAGCACGCGGCAGTATTCGGGGTGGAGCGCCGCGCCATCGAAGCCGGGGCCGATCAACTCGGTGGAGACGACCTTGGCCCCTTTCGTGGGCAGGCCGATCTCCCGCGCGCTGACGGCGGCGCCGTTGAGCGTGTTGCAGGCTTCCGCGGGCGAGGGCGCTGCATGCGCGCCGGCCGCCAGGGCCCATGCAGCGATCGCGGCTACGCCGGTTTGTCTGAAGCGCATCACGAGCCCTCAGAAATCGCGACGTAGGGACACGCCGATCTTTCGCCCGGCGTCCAGGTTCGCCAGCGCCGCCGATCCGAGCGTCGCCGAAACCACGTTGACGTTGTTGAAGACGAGCTCGTTCGTCAGGTTCAAGGCATAGACGGCCGCCGTCCATCGGCCGTCCGCCGACTTGAAGTCGGCCGTAATATCCCAGCGCCCCACGCTGCCTTGCGACACGACGGGCAAGTTGAACTCGGTGAAGTAGATCTTGTCCTGCCAGTTGTAGCGCAGGCCAAGGGTCAGCTTTCCAGCCTCCAGCTCCGAGCTGTGCGAGAGCCCCACGGCGGCGGCGACCTTTGGCGCCTTGGGCAGCCGATTGCCCTTGAGGTCGAGTTCGCCCAATGCCGGGCGCGCCGAGTCGGTTGTGGTGAACTCCTTGAACCTGGCGTCGAGCAGGGAGACCGTCGTCTCGGCCCGGAAACCGTGGGGCAGCATCAGTTGCCCTTCGACCTCGACGCCCTTGATCGTCGCCTCGGCCGCGTTGTCGATGAAGGCGGCGACGCCCCGGACCTGATTGACCTGCAGGTCCTGGTACGAGGATCGGAACGCCGCGATGTTCAGCTCGAGCCGGCGATCGAAATAGAAGCCCTTCAGGCCGGCCTCGAGGTTCTTGTTGGTCTCGGGGTTGAAAGGCGCCGTGAAGCTTCCGGCCTGGAATCCGCCGGCCTTGAACCCGGTCGAATAGCTTGCGTAAGCGCTGAGGTCGCGGCTGAGATCGTAGGACGTCCCCACCTGATAGGTGACGGCGTCCCAGCTCGCTCGATTGTCGCCCGTGCCGAGGAAGTTGTTCGACTCGTCGATCGTCTTCCTGTCGAAGGAGTAGCGGACGCCGGCGAACACATCCCAGTGGTCATCGATCGAGAAAACGCCGTGCGCGAAGGCGGCATAGGCATAGGTCGGAACATCCGCATCGATGATCGTGATGCGGTTCAGACTTATGCCCGGGATTGGAACCCTGATCAGCTGGCTGGCTTGTTCGTGGAAAGCATTTACGCCGGCCAGGACGTTGAACTTCTCACCGAGGTTCGGCCGGAAGATGAGTTCCGAGAAGTATTGCTTTCCAGTTTGATCGTACTCCGTGAGCGTGAACAGCACCTCGGTGCCGTCGCCGTCAACGCGCAGGTCGACATGCGTCTTGTGCGCGGCCGCAAGGAATTCGAAATCGCCGAGGTCCGTCGACAGGGCCGCATCGAAGGTCAAGCCCTGGAAGGTCTTGTCGTTGAAACCTTGGTTCGCGAAGACGGCGCGTCGGGACCGATCGGGCCGCGTCCCGCCGAGGCGTTCCGCTGGGGTGATCGCAAAGTCCGGCCCGCCGTTGAGCCAATGGGCCGGTCCCGCCGTATTCTGCCGCTGGTAGTCCGCCATCAGGCCGGCTTCGAACCGATCGTTAGGCTTGAATCGTAGCTGGGCGCGCAACGTGAAGCTGTCGGCGTCGTCGAGCCGGCCGCCATTGCTCAGGTTCTTCGTGTAGCCCTCGTTGTAGAGGCGCTGGACACCGATCCGGCCCGAGAGCGCGCCGTCCGCGTCGAGCCCGCCATTCACGACGGCGTCGACACCGTAGTGGAAGGGCTCGGCCCCCAACGTCACGGCGCCATAGCCGCCGAACTCAGGCGTGGCGCGGTTGGTGATGATGTTGATGCTGCCGCCCGTAGCGTTGCGGCCGAAGAGCGTGCCTTGCGGGCCGCGCAGGATCTCCACCCGGTCGACGTCGAAGAAGGCGGCCGCGGCGACACCCGTCCGCTCCAGGTAGACACCGTTGACGTGGTAAGCGACAGCCGGCGAAGCGCCGAGCAGATTGCTCTGGCTGCCGACGCCGCGGATCGCGACGCGCGTCTCGGACAGACTCTCGCCGATCTGCACGCTCGGGATCATCGCCTTCATGTCGGAGAGATTGTTCACGCCGCGCGTTTGCAGGGTTGCGCCCTCGAAGGCGGAAACGGCGACGGGCGTCTCGCGCAGGGACTCCTGACGTCGCTGCGCGGTGACAACCAGTTCTTCGAGGCTGGTTTCCTGTGTCGTCTGGCTCCGAGCAGTCTCTGCCCCAAACATCATGACAAGCGCCGAGCTTGTCGCGAGCAGTTGGCGCAGCCGAATACGCGCAGAGGCATGGCGAAGGCTCATTCGGTTTCCCCCGTTTTTGTTTGCCGGGGGAACCTATTGACGGCGGTCTGGGTGGGAAGGTCCGTTTCTGGCGCGCGACGCGGTCCGTTTTCGCCGTCAGAAGATCAATCTCGCGAGCATTTCGCGCGCCCGAGTACGGGCATGCAGCAGCGCCCCCATGCTTTCGCGGGTTTCGCCCGACAAGGCTCTCCATTCCGAGGGGCTCTTCCCGGTCTTGTTCTTGATGAGGCGGCGGAGGCTGCGCGGCTCGGCGTAGCCCAGGCTCTCCGCGATCGTATCCAGGCTGTCTTGAGAGCTTTGAAGCCGGGCGATCGCCGAACTGAGGATCTCTGCATTGCGGCTGTCGCGTCGGGCCAGCGGCCAGGCAACCGGCGCGCCGCTCATCCAGAGGTCCACGGCCTCAAGGACAGGATTGTCCGCGATCACCGTTCGCCTCGGGAGGTTATAGGCTGAAATCGGGAAACGCAGGGCCGTCGTCCGCCCGAGAACGAGCGGGACGCCGAGCAGGGGATGGCGACGACCAAGCAGGGGATGGTCAGCCCTATGAGTCTGCAGGTGAACGAGAGGGGCGGCCTGACCCGTGAACCAGCTTATCGCCTGGAAAATGAACTGCGCGTGGCTCTCCTCGAGCACGCTGGAGTCTTCATCACGTCGCACCTGCGCCGCAATCTTGAAGTCGATCCAGCGCCTGGACGTCGTCACCTTCGCGCTCAAGGCCGACTGCCTGAAGGCCAGATACCGAACCATGCGGTCGAGCGCTGCGCCGAGCGTCTTGCGATCCGCCAGGCAGGCCAGCATCATGGCGCTCTCACCTGGTTTTCGGCGCGCCCTGCTGAAGCCATGCATCTCATCGTCGAGGCGTTCGATGAGGTTGAGGCTGAGCAACAGAGAGTGTGTGCCGGTGATCTCGAGAAGCCCTGACCGGTCTGTCGGGATCAGCGATCGTTGAAGGAGATCGTCGAACTCGACCCCCGCCAGGATCGCACCGCGACAACGGCGTTCGAGCTCGTCTCTCGTGACCATGACCGGATGCTGCCAGCGCGCTCGGCCGGCTGAGACATCGGGATCAGCACTGAGAGTCATACGGCATGAGTGGCACGTGTAAGATGAAGTGATAAGGGCAATTCCAATCGGTTGGAGCCCCCTGTCGGCCATAGGAACTCACCGGGGACGAGCGGATTCCGAAGGCCATTCATCCGCGGTTCGGGTTGCGGCGTTCAGGCTGGCAGTCGTGAGCTTCAGGATGAGGAGAGACGCATGCGCGCGGTGCTGATCGGCCTTCTGGCCTTCTGTCTTTCGGCCTGCGCCACGGTGCAGAAGCTGGACGCCGCCTCCGACGTCCACGCCCTGCTGATCTCGATCCGGGACGGCGACCGGGCCACGTTCGACGCCCTCGTGGACAAGCGCGCGCTGAAGCAGGAGGTCCAGGCCCGGCTGGTGGCCGAAGCCCGGCGCGACCCGCGGGCGCCCGCCGCCCTGACGGCCCTTCTGGCGCCCGCCCTGGCCGACCTGGCCGGCGACGCCTTCCTGCGGCCGGACGTCTTCCGGGCGGTGGCGGAATACTACGGCTACCGGCGCGACGCGAAGATCCCCGGGCCGATGGCCGTGTCCACGCTGCTGAAGCGCGTTCCGGACGGCCGGGTCTGCGCCATGTCGAAGAAGGGCGGGCCCTGCCTGCTCTATTTCACCGAGTCGCCGGAGGGCCGCTGGCGCCTCTCGGGCTTCGAGGGCGATCTTTCCATGCTGCGCCTGCCCGGCTGATCCGCTTAAGCTCCCGCCGACGAGAGGGAGCGGGGCATGGGACACGAGGCGGCGCTCGGCGCCTATACGAGGTTCGACTTCACGCACGAGGGGCGGACCTTCCCGGTCTACCGGCGCGGCGCCGGGCCGGCGGTGGTCGTCATGCACGAGATGCCGGGGCTGCACCCCCAGGTGATCCGGTTCGCCGACCGGGTGGCCGCGGCGGGCATGACCGTCTTCTGCCCCAGCCTGTTCGGAAAGCCCGGTAAGCCGGTGGACCGCGCCTACACCACGGCGACGATGGTGGGCGTGCTGTGCATGCGGCGCGAATTCCTCGTCTGGCGCGGGGACCGGTCGAGCCCGGTCGTCGACTGGCTCCGCGCGCTGGCGCGCCAGGCCCACGCCGAGTGCGGGGGCCGGGGCGTGGGCGCGGTGGGCATGTGCTTCACGGGCGGCTTCGCCCTGGCGATGATGACCGATCCCAGCGTCGTGGCGCCGGTGCTCTCGCAGCCGTCGCTTCCGGTCGGCCGGAAGGGGTCGCCGACGATCGGCGTCTCCCGCGAGGAGCTGTCGTGCGTGAAGGGCCGGCTGGCGGCCGAGGACCTGTCGGTGATCGGCCTGCGGTTCCGGAGCGACAAGCTGGTCCCGGACGCCCGCTTCGAGACCTACCGCCGCGAGCTGGGCGACCGGTTCGAGGCCATCGAACTCGACGACGCCGACGCGGCCCCGGCGTTCATCCCCCCGCATTCGGTGCTGACCCTGCACCTCAGGGAGGACGGGCCGACGAAGGCGGCCGAGCAGCGGGTGATCGCGTTCTTCCGGGAGCGGACGAACGCTTGAGGCCCCCGCGGGCTGGACACCCGGCCCCCGCGCGACTAGAAGCCGCCGCTTCCCTGAGCGGGCGTCCGATCCGTCCGCCAGGTCTCGAGGCCGGACCCCCATGAAACGACCCCAATCCCAAGGCCGCGCGGCGCCCAAGGGCCCGTCGCAGCGGCAGCTGCGCGCCGGCGAACTGGTGCGCCACGCCCTCGTCGAGATCTTCCGCGAGGAGGAGATCAACGATCCGGTGCTGGCCGGCGTGTCGGTGACCGTGACCGAAGTCCGGGTGAACGCCGACCTGCGTCACGCCACCGTCTTCGTCGAACCTCTGGGCGGCGAGAACGCCGAGGAGGTGGTCAAGGCCCTGAACAAGCACTCGAAGTTCGTCCGCGGCCACCTGGGCCGGATGATCGACATGCGGTTCACGCCCGACCTGCACTTCCGTCACGACGAGACCTTCGACGAGGCGGCGCGGATGGCGCGCCTCTTCGACGATCCGCGCGTGCGCCAGGACCTGGCGCCATCCTCCCCCTCTGGGGGAGATGATCCGGAGGGCCGGAGGGGGGAGCCCCCTCAGTCGGCTTTGCCGACAGCTCCCCCCGAGGGGGAGCAAGGGAAGGACGAGGACTAGGCATGGCCCGCCGCAAGAAGGGCCAGGCGATCTCGGGCTGGATCAATCTCGACAAGCCCTACGACCTGACGTCCACCTTCGCCGTCAGCCGCGTCCGGCGGCTGTTCGACGCCCAGAAGGCGGGCCACGCCGGCACGCTGGATCCGCTGGCCACCGGCGTCCTCCCCATCGCCCTGGGCGAGGCGACCAAGACGGTCCCGTTCCTGGTCGACGCCGACAAGGCCTATCGCTTCACCATCGCCTGGGGCCGCACCACCGCCACCTACGACCGCGAAGGCGAGACGCTGGCGTCCTCGGACGTGCGGCCGGCGGCAGGCGAGGTCGAGGCCGTCCTGTCGCGCTTCATCGGCGAGATCGACCAGGTCCCGCCGGCCTACTCGGCGATCAAGGTGGACGGCGAGCGCGCCTACGACCTGGCCCGGGCGGGCGAGACGGTGGAGCTAGCCTCGCGGAAGATCGACGTCTTCGACCTGCGCGTCGCCGACGTCCCGGACGCCGACCACGTCACGCTCGAGGCCGACTGCGGCAAGGGCACATATGTCCGCGCCCTGGTCCGCGACATCGCCGAGGCGCTCGGGGCCTGCGGGCATGTGAGCGAGCTTCGCCGCACGCGTGTGGGCGGCTTCACGACGCAGAACGCCGTGACGCTGGAAACGCTTGAGGATTTGGGCTATGAGGCCCGCCAGTCGGAGGCCCTGCTTCCGGTCGAGACCGCACTGGACGACATCCCGGTGCTGGCCGTGACCGACGAAGACGCCTTCCGATTGAAGCAGGGACGATCGATCGTTCTCGTTCCCCGACAGGTCGAAGCGGTGAAGGCCGGGCTCAAGCCGGGCTCGCGCACCGTTTCCGCAATGGCGGGCGGGATGATGGTGGCGCTCTGCGAGATGCGCGCCGGCCGGCTCGAGCCGTCGCGGGTCTTCAATCTTTAGCCGAGCTGGAGACTCCGATGTCGATCACGGCCGAACGTAAAGCCGAAGTCATCAAGACCCATGCCCGCGGCGACGCGGACACGGGCAGCGCCGAAGTCCAGGTGGCGATCATGTCCGAGCGGATCGCGAACCTCACCGAGCACTTCAAGACGCACAAGAAGGACAACCACTCGCGCCGGGGCCTGCTGAAGCTGGTCTCCGCCCGCCGTTCGCTCCTCGACCACCTGAAGAAGTCCGACGTGGCTCGCTATCAGGCGCTCATCGAGAAGCTGGGCCTGCGCCGCTAAGCCTGTCCCCGCGAAGGCGGGGATCCAGGTCCACGCGTGGCGCCTGTCCCCTGGGTCCCGGTCTTCGCCTTCGGCGAAACCGGGATGACAGGGTTTAATTGAGGCCGCTCCTCCGTCACAGGCCGGGGGACGCATGCGGCGACCGGGGCAGTTGCGCCCCACACACGCCGAGGGTCGCAAGAGATCCTCATCGCCTGTGCCATTGGAGAGGATTTCGGAACGACCGATCCCCTGTCACCGATCCCTGTCCGCCCCGTCGGGAATACGCCCGCGGGACCAGAAAGAAGCCAAAATGTTCGACATCAAAAGAAAGACGCTCGAGTGGGGAGGCAAGACCCTCACGCTCGAAACCGGCCGCATGGCCCGTCAGGCCGACGGCGCCGTCCTGGCCACCTACGGCGAGACCATGGTCCTGGCGACCGCCGTCTTCGCCAAGAGCGCGAAGCCCGGCCAGGACTTCTTCCCGCTCACCGTCAACTACCAGGAGAAGTTCTACGCCGCGGGCAAGATCCCCGGCAGCTTCCCCCGCCGCGAGGGGGCGCCCTCGCAAAAGGAAACCCTGACCAGCCGCCTGATCGACCGTCCGATCCGCCCGCTGTTCGTGAAGGGCTTCAAGAACGAAGTCCAGGTCGTCACCACCGTGCTGGCGCATGACCTGGAGAACGATCCCGACATCGTCGCCCTGGTCGCCGCCTCGGCCGCCCTGGTGATCTCGGGCGCGCCCTTCATGGGCCCGATCGGCGCCGCGCGCGTCGGCTACATCAACGGCGAATACGTGCTGAACCCGACGCTCGACGAGCAGAAGGAGAGCAAGATGGACCTCGTCGTGGCCGGCACCTCCGACGCCGTGATGATGGTCGAATCCGAGATCCAGGAACTGTCGGAAGCCGAAGTCCTGGGCGGCGTCACCTTCGCCCACAAGGGCATGCAGCCGGTGATCGACGCGATCATCGAACTGGCCGAACACTCCGCCAAGGAGCCCTTCGAGTTCGTCGCCGACGACACCGACGCCATCAAGGCCGAAGTGAAGAAGGCCATCGGCAAGGACCTGGCCGCCGCCTACAAGATCGTCGCCAAGATGGAGCGCCACGTCGCCGTCGGCGCCGCCAAGGAGAAGGCGGTCGCCACGTTCGGCAAGTCGGACGAGAATCCGGCGGGCCTCGCACCCGACAAGCTGGGCTCGATCTTCAAGGACCTCGAAGCGGACGTCGTCCGCCGGAACATCCTGGACACCGGCGTCCGCATCGACGGCCGCAAGGTCGACCAGGTCCGCCAGATCGTCTGCGAAGTGGGCGTTCTGCCCCGGGCCCACGGCTCGGCGCTGTTCACCCGCGGCGAGACCCAGTCGCTCTGCGTGGCCACCCTGGGCACCGGCGACGACGAACAGCTGATCGACGCTCTCGAAGGCAAGTACTACGAGAAGTTCATGCTGCACTACAATTTCCCGCCCTTCTCGGTGGGCGAGACCGGCCGCATGGGCGCGCCCGGCCGGCGGGAAGTGGGTCACGGCAAGCTGGCCTGGCGGGCCATCCGCCCGATGCTGCCGGCGTATGACGAGTTCCCCTACACCATCCGCCTCGTGTCCGAGATCTTCGAGTCGAACGGCTCGTCGTCGATGGCCACGGTCTGCGGCGGCTCGCTGGCCCTGATGGACGCCGGCGTGCCGATCAAGAAGCCGGTGTCGGGCATCGCCATGGGCCTGATCCTCGAGAGCGACGGCTTCGCGGTCCTCTCGGACATCCTGGGCGACGAGGACCACCTGGGCGACATGGACTTCAAGGTCGCCGGCACCGCCGACGGCATCACGTCGCTCCAGATGGACATCAAGATCGCCGGGATCACCGAGGAGATCATGAAGAAGGCCCTCGAACAGGCGAAGGGCGGCCGTGATCACATCCTCGGCGAGATGAACAAGGCGATGGAAGCGCCCCGCCAGGAGCTGGGCGAGTTCGCGCCGAAGATCGAGACCATCAAGATCGCGGTCGACAAGATCCGCGAGGTGATCGGCTCGGGCGGCAAGGTGATCCGCGAGATCACCGCCGAGACCGGCGCCAAGGTCGACATCGGCGAGGACGGCACGATCAAGATCGCGGCCGCCGACCAGGCCAAGATCGACGCGGCCCGCGACTGGATCAAGTCGATCGCCAGCGAGCCGGAAGTGGGCACGATCTACACCGGCAAGGTGGTCAAGATCGTCGACTTCGGCGCCTTCGTGAACTTCTTCGGCGCCAAGGACGGCCTCGTCCACGTGAGCCAGATCTCGAAGGAACGCGTGAACAAGGTCTCGGACGTCCTGACCGAAGGCCAGTCGGTGAAGGTCAAGCTCCTGGGCTTCGACGACCGCGGCAAGACCCGCCTCTCCATGAAGATCGTGGACCAGGAGACGGGCGAGGACCTGTCGGAAAAGGCCGAGGAATCCGCCGAGGCCTAGCCACCGGCGCGCATCCGACGACCACTGCGAAGGCGGCCGGGGCGACCCGGCCGCCTTTCGCTTGTCTGCCTGCCGTCACGGACCGGGAGCGGCGTGGGGCCGCCAGGCCCTCAGGCCGCCAGGCCCGCCTGTTCGATCAGGTCCCGGACCTGGCGCATCTGCTCGGGCTGCTCGGCCAGTTCGGCGCGGGTGGCGTCCAACCGGAACAGCTTGAGCGCCTCGGCCCGCGCGCGGTTGGCGGCCGGCCCCAGGGGCGCGGCCTCGCCGGCGGCCAGCTTCAGCAGCAGCGTCAGCCGGTGGACCAGGGGCGCCTTGGCCTGGGCGACGCTGGCGGCCAGCCGGGCGTGGCTCTCGATCCGGCCGCCCAGTTCGCCCAGCTTCTCCTGGACCGGGTCGCTGTCCGCCGTCGCCAGGCCGCAGCGCCCGGCGGCGCGGTGCAGGGCGGCGAGCTGGGCCAGGCGGACGCCGGGAGTCTCGTCGACGCCCGTCATCTCCTTCTCGAAACGGAGCGACTGGACGACGGCCTTCAGCCAGCCCGCCGCAAGCCGCTTGTTCGCGGCCCCGATCACGTTCTCGGCCAGCCAGACGAGCGCCTCGACCTCGTCGTGGGCGCTCTGGCCCTGGCCCAGGTAGGCTTCCACGAAGTCGCCCGTCACCAGCATCTTCGAGCGGGCGGCGAAGGCGTCCTGCACCTCCTCCATCGGCATCAGCTTGCCGGCGGCGGCCGTCAGCGACATGGCCAGCGCGCGCAGGACGTCGATCTCGCGGGCGGCGTCGCCCGGGCACAGACGCCGGGGACCCTTCAGCTCGCGCAGGATGCGCCGGCCGATGGCGGCGCGGGTGTCCTGGAAGATCTCGCCGCTCAGCCAGCCCGCCAGGCGAACGGCCAGGTTCGACAGCTCGGGCATCACGCGCGCGACCGCGGGCTCGATCCTCGTGAGCTGCTCGACGGCGTCGTAGGCGACCAGGCGGGTCATGGCCGCCAGGCTGGCGCCCAGGTCCTGGCCCTTGCCCAGCACGTCGGTGATGCCCGGCTTGGCCTCCAGGATCTCGGCCAGCGGCTGCTGGACCGTGAAGAGCGCCAGGGGCCGGCCCTGCCCCTTCGCCGGGGCCGCATCGGCCAGGTCCAGCAGGCGCTCGACCTTGTCGGCCCAGCTTGCGGCCGCGGCGATCGAGGCCGCCACCCCGGCGCCCAGCAGGTATCCCCGCTCGGCGTCGGTCGCCAGCCGGTCGGCGGCGCGGGCGAAGCCCTCCTTGTCGAGGTTGGGCAGCGCGCCGCGCCGATGGTCCTTCAGCAGCCGCTCGACCGCGCGCTCGACCAGCGCCTGGAAGACGCGGATCAGCTCGTGCACCGACATCGCCCGCGCATGCGCCTCGGGCACCGCGATCTTCTGGATGGCGTGCTGCAGGTCGACGCCCGACGCCTCCAGCTTCTCGACCAGGTCGGGCCGGTGGAGCAGTTCGAAGGGCGTGGCGTTGTTGCGCTCCAGCCAGCCCTCCAGAAGCCGGCCGATCCGCTCGCGCGCGTGAAGGGTGTAGAGGTCCTGGGGCGTGACACAGAGCGGCTGGGCCTCGACCTGCGGCCGGGCCTTGGCCACCACCTCGGCCTGCCCCAGCTTCAGGATCACGACGCTGTTGAACTCGCGGGTCTCCTCGTCGAAGACTTCCTTGCTGACGCGCACGGCGGCGACACGGCCGGCGGCCATCAGCCCCTCGGCGGTTTCGAGCGCGGCGGCGCGGCTTTCCGTGGCGCGATCCAGCGTCCACGGCCCGCCGGCGACCTTGCGGACGAAGACTTCGAAATGCACCCGGGATCCATCCATCCCCGCATCCCCCCACGAAGGGCGTGAGGTTGTGCGAATAAGCTTAAGGCCGCGTTGACTTCACCCCAGGTCCAGGACCCCCGATCGGGCGGCCCCATTGAGAACACGGTGAAGGCTCAATACCTTCTCCCGACGAGCTTAAGGAGAGTTCCACCCCACATGGCTAAGATCACCCTCGTGGACGACGACGAGAACATCGTCACGTCGGTCAGCCTGGCGCTGGAAAGCCACGGGCACACGGTGAAGGCCTACTACGACGGCGCCTCGGGCCTCGCCGCGCTGGAAAACGATCCGCCGGACCTCGCGATCCTCGACGTGAAGATGCCGCGCATGGACGGGATGGAGGTGCTGCGCCGCCTTCGCCGCGCCTCGGACGTGCCGGTGATCATCCTGACGTCGAAGGACGAGGAGATCGACGAGATCCTCGGCTTCAACCTGGGCGCCGACGACTACATGCACAAGCCGTTCAGCCAGCGGCTGCTGATCGAGCGGGTCAAGGCCATCCTGCGCCGGGGCGGCCGGGGCGAGGGCGACGAGGCGCCGCCGCCCGCGGCCGGCGATCCCAACTCCCGCGCCCTGAAACGGGGCAAGCTCACCCTCGATCCCGCCCGGCACGAGAGCCTCTGGGACGGCAGGCCCGTCAAGCTGACGGTCACCGAGTTCCTGCTGCTCCAGTCGCTGGCCCAGCGTCCCGGCTTCGTGAAGAGCCGCGACAACCTGATGGACGCGGCCTACGACGATCAGGTCTATGTCGACGACCGCACCATCGACAGCCACATCAAGCGCATGCGGAAGAAGTTCCGCGAGGTGGACCCTGAGTTCGACGCGATCGAAACCCTCTATGGCGTCGGCTACCGATACCGCGAATCCTGATCCGGCAGGTCCCGGTCCCGTTGGCTCCGATCCGGTAGGCCCTGATCCGGTAGGCCGGGGCCGGCCGTCCCGGAAGCGGACAGCCGGCCGCCGCCGTTTCCCGGGGCTGCCCGGCTCGCGGCTCGGCCGGCTGATCCTGATCCTGAACCTGCTGGGCCTGATGATCCTGGTCTCGGGCGCGCTGGTGCTCAACGAGCTGCGCCGGGGCCTGGTCAACGCGCGCATCGACAGCCTGACGACCCAGGGCGAGCTGATCGCCTCGATCCTGAACCAGGCGGCCACGGTGGGCGAGCCCACGCCCCAGATGGACGCCGCCCTCGCCACCGAGCTGCTCCAGACCCTGTCGAACCCCAGGGCCCAGCGCGCCCGCCTGTTCGACAGCGAGGGCCGGCTGGTCGCCGACAGCGAGTGGATGGCCGACGAGGTCGAGCGCCGCGTGCTGCCGCCGGCCCGCGCCCGCGACGAGCAACCGATGGATTTCCGCCTGCTGCCGCCGGCGCGCGCGCCCACCCGCGACCAGATCCAGCAGGCGTTGCAGGGCGAGGTGGCCACCGCGCTCCAGGGCCGCGCCTGGGCGGGCATGCGCGAGGGCGACCGCGGGCGGCGCGTGGTGTCGGTGTCGATCCCGATCCGGCATGTCCGCGCCGTGCTGGGCGTGGTGACGCTGGAGGCCAGCGACGTCGACGCCATCATCGCGCGCGAGCGGGCCGCGCTGATCCCCTTCATCCTGATCGCCGTGGCGGTGACCCTGGCCTCGTCGCTGCTCATCAGCCGCCTGGTGGCCCAGCCGGTGCTGCGGATGGCCCGGGCCGCCGACCGCGTGCGGCAGGCCCGCGCGCGCGCCATCTCGCTGCCCGACCTCGCGCGGCGCGACGACGAGGTGGGCGACCTGACCCGCAGCCTCGAGGCCATGACCCAGGCGCTGTCCGAGCGGATGGACGCCATCGAGGCCTTCGCCGCCGACGTGGCGCACGAGATCCGCAACCCGCTCACCTCGCTGCGCAGCGCGGTGGAGACCCTCGACCTCGTGACCGATCCCGCGGCGCGCGAACGCCTGCTGAACGTGCTCAAGAACGACGTGCAGCGGCTGGACCGCCTGGTGACCGACATCTCCAACGCGTCGCGCCTGGACGCCGAGCTGTCGCGGGACCAGCCGCGGGCCGTCGACCTGCGGCGGCTGATCGCCGACATCGCCAGCCTGTACCAGGCCACGGCGAAGCCCGGCGACGTGAGGGTGGAGTTCGCCCCCCACAAAGGCTCCGAGACCGTGACCGTGATGGGCCGCGAAGGGCCGCTGGGCCAGATCGTGCGCAACCTCATCGACAACGCCCGGTCGTTCAGCCCGAAGGACGGCGTGGTCACCGTCGGCTTGGTGCGCGTGCGCGGCGAGGCCATCGTCACGGTGGCCGACCAGGGGCCGGGCGTCCCGCCCGAGAACCTCGAGACCATCTTCGAACGCTTCTACACCTCGCGGCCCAAGGGCGCGGCGTTCGGGGGCAACTCCGGCCTCGGGCTGTCGATCGCCCGCCAGATCGCCGCCGCCCACGGCGGGACCCTGAGGGCCGAGAACCACATCGGCGCCGAGGGGCGCGTGCTGGGCGCGATCTTCACCCTGATCCTGCCGGTGGCCGGCGGCTGATGGACGACATCCGCCACGCCGGCCTGATCGCGCGCCGCATCCGGGGCCGCTGGCTGGGCGCGCTGATCGAGGGACCGTCGGGGGCGGGAAAGAGCGACCTGGCTCTGCGGGCGCTGGACCACGGTTTCCGGCTGGTGGCCGACGACCGCGTGCTGGTCTGGGCCGGCGAGGGGCGCCCCTTCGGCCGTGCGCCCGCGGCGCTGCGGGGCCTGATCGAGGCGCGCGGGCTGGGGGTGATCCCGGTCGAGCCCGTGGCCTTCGCCGAGATCGGGCTGGTCGTTCGCCTCGGGACGCCCGAGCGCCTGCCCGACCCCGCAACCGAGACGATTTCCGGGATCGATGTGCCACTTCTGACTGCATCGGCGTTCGAATTGTCGGCCCCTGCGAAACTCGGCCGCGCCCTCGAAGCCTTTGACGCGGCGCACAAGAGGGGTATCTAGCTGGGCTCGCCCCCGTCACGGGGCCATCGGGTGGGGATACCCTTTGGACTGTTCGGCATGATCGGCGTCGTGATCGTCACGCACGGCCGGCTCGCGCAAGAGTTCGTGTTCGCGATGGAACACGTCGTGGGGCCGCAGGCCGCCGTCGAGGCGATCTGCATCGGCCCCGACGACGACATGGAACGCCGTCGCCAGGACATCCTGGCCGCCTGCGGGCGGGTCGAGAGCGGCTCGGGGGTCATCCTCCTCACCGACATGTTCGGCGGCACGCCGTCGAACCTCGCGATCTCGGTGATGGAGCAGACGAAGGCCGAGGTGATCGCCGGCCTGAACCTGCCCATGCTCATCAAGCTGGCCAGCGTGCGCAGCCGCGTCAGTCTGGAAGACGCGGTTGCAGCGGCGCAGGAAGCCGGGCGAAAGTACATCTCCGTGGCCTCCTACGTCCTGGCCGGAGAGAAGTGAGCTGACCGTCGCGCGCAATACCGTCGAGATCGTCAACAAGCGCGGCCTGCACGCCCGCGCCTCGGCGAAGTTCGTGAAGCTGGCCGGGACCTTCGACGCCGAGGTCCGGGTCACCAACAACGGCCAGACTGTCGACGCCCGCTCGATCATGGGCCTGATGATGCTGGCCGCCTCGCCGGGCTGCCGGATCGACATCGAGGCCCGCGGCGAGGACGCCTTCGCCGCCATCGCCGCCCTCACCGCCCTGGTCCGGGGCCGGTTCGAGGAGGACGAGTAGGCAATTCCTCCCCCGCAGGGGGAGGTGGCGCCCCGGACGAGGGCCGGGGCGACGGAGGGGGCTTCCGCTCAGACGGTCGCGCCGTCATCCTCCAGGAACGCCAGGATCGTCCCCACCGCGTCGTCCACGTCCTCAAGAACACAGGCGGCCGAGATCCTGAGGGTGCGGACGCCCCGATCCCGCAGCCAGCCGTCGCGCCGGGCATCCTTCCCTGGCTGATCTCCCAACCCGTGGGAAGCGCCGTCGACCTCCACGCAGAGGCGCGCCTCGTGGCAGTAGACGTCGAGTACATAGGGGCCGACGGGATGCTGCTTCCGGAAATGCAGGCCCCGGACCTTGCGTCCCTTGATGGCGCACCACAGAAGGCCCTCGGGCAGGCTCAGCGTCCGGCGAAGGCCCTTGGCGAAGTCGCGCGTCTCATGGTGCGCCAGCATGGGGCGAGCGTGCATGTTCTTTATTTGTTCTGAAAGAGGTTTGTTCCTTCGTTTTGAGCGGAAGCCCCCTCAGTCTGCCCGGACGGGTCC
>NZ_JBBCIT010000010.1:0-289568 GCF_037189685.1 Phenylobacterium sp.
CGCCAAGGCCCGATCCGGACAGCTCAAGAACTTCACCGGCATCGACTCCCCCTACGAACCCCCCGAACACCCCGAGATCCACATCGACACCACCACCCTTCCCCCAGAAGACGCCGCCCAGCGGATCTTCCAGTGGCTGGAAGGCGCGTTCGATCCTGGCATCTAGCGGCGCGAGGGGGGCATGTTGACCGACGCCGCTTCGGCGCAGGACGTGGGCTGACGCGCCCGTGGATCCCGATTTCTGGCTCTTCCTGGCCGTAGGGTTCGCCGCCCAGCTCGTCGATGGCGCGCTGGGCATGGCGTATGGCGTCATCTCGACCTCGGTGCTGCTGAGCTTCGGCGTCACTCCGGCCAACGCTTCGGCCAGCGTGCACGCGGCCAAGGTCTTCACCGGCGCGGCCTCGGGGCTGTCGCACATCCTCTACCGCAACGTGGACTGGAAGCTGCTGGCGCTGCTCTCCGGCGGCGGCGTCGTGGGCGGCGTCGGCGGAACCTATGTGCTGACCTCGGTTCCAGGGGAAGCTGTGAAACCCTACGTGGTCGCCTGGCTCTTCCTGATGGGCCTCATCATCCTCTATCGCGCCTGGCGCCAGGCGCGGCCCAAGGTGTTCTCCTGGAAGTCCCCGTTTCCGCTCGGTCTCGTCGGCGGCTTCTTCGACGCCATCGGCGGCGGCGGCTGGGGTCCCGTCGTGACCAGCTCGCTGATGGGCGCCGGCGCAGACCCGCGCAAGGCGATCGGCACGACCAACACGGCCGAGGTCTTCGTCGCAGCCGCCACGGCGGGCGCCTTCCTGGTGAGTTTGCTGACCGGCCATTGGGAAACCGAAGGCCTGGACGGCCTGTTGTGGTCGCTGGCCGGGCTGATCGTGGGCGGCGTCATCGCGGCCCCGCTCGCCGGATGGATGACGAAGGTGCTGCCCACCCGCGCGCTCACCTGGATCGTCGGCCTTCTGGTCGTCTCGCTGGCGGCCTGGCAGGCCTGGATGCTTTTCTGAGGCCTCGCCGAGGCGGCGCCGACAAGGCTCGGGATCAGACCGCCGCGCGCTTACGCAGGCCCATCTCGTCCATCGCGGCGGCCTCGCGGCGGCCAGCCTCCTTGCGCGCTTCCAGCCGGATGTTCTCGGCGATGTGCTCGTACTTCTTCTGGGCCTCGAACGCCTCGGCCAGCGCGTCCCGCGCGCCCTGTTCCTCCACGAGGATGACGTCGATCTCGGCCTGGACCCTCGCCTTGCGAATCTTAAGTCCCTCGAAGAAGCCGGCGCGATAGATGCCCGCGGCGGCGTCCTGGGCCGAGAAGGCCATCTCCGCCTCGCCCTCGGCGTCCAGCATGGCCAGGCGCAGTTCCCCCGCCACGCGCCGGTCGACGATCTCGGCGAGGCGCTTCTGCAGCACCTCGGCCTCATAGGTCGACAACTTGATCAGGGATTCGGCCCAGCTCACTCGGAGGCTCCGCTCAGGATGTCAGAGAGGCCCGAGAAGCTGGCTTCCAGGCTGGTGGCGTCGTTCGGGTTCTGCGAGAGGAACCGCTCGACCGCGGGATTGAGCGCGATGGCCCGGTCGATCAGCGGGTCGGCGCCGGCGCGATAGGCGCCGATGCGGATCAGCTCTTCCATGTTCGCGTAGGCCGACAGGCTCTCGCGCGCCTGGCGCACCACTTCGCGCTCCTCCATCGACTGGCAGCCGGGCATGGTCCGGCTGATCGACTTCAGCACGTTGATGGCGGGGAAGCGGCCGCGCTCGGCGATGCCGCGCTCCATGACGATGTGGCCGTCCAGGATGCCGCGCACGGCGTCGGCGATCGGCTCGTTGTGGTCGTCGCCGTCCACCAGCACGGTGAAGAGGCCCGTGATCGGGCCGGCCTTGGTGCCGTCGGGGCGGATCGGCCCGGGACCGGCGCGTTCCAGGAGCTTGGGCAGCTCGGTGAAGACGGTGGGCGTGTAGCCCTTGGTGGTCGGCGGCTCGCCCGCGGCCAGGCCGATCTCGCGCTGGGCCATGGCGAAGCGGGTGACGGAGTCCATCAGGCAGAGGACTTCCATGTCCTGGTCCCGCAGGAATTCGGCGAGCGCCAGGGTCATGTAAGCGGCCTGCCGGCGCTTCAGCGCCGGCTCGTCCGACGTGGCGACCACCACGATCGCGCGTCGCAGCCCCTCCTCGCCCAGGGTCTCCTCGATGAATTCGCGGACCTCGCGGCCCCGCTCGCCGATCAGGCCGACCACGACCGCGTCGCACTCGGCGTTCTTGGCCAGCATCGAGAGCAGCACCGACTTGCCCACCCCCGACCCGGCGAAGACGCCCAGGCGCTGACCGCGGCAGCAGGTCGTGAAGACGTTCATGGCCCGGACCCCCAGGTCCAGACGCTCGCCCACGCGGGCGCGGGCGTGAGCCGAGGGCGGCGAGGCGCGCAGCGGATAGGCGGCGATCCCCTGCGGCAGCGGCCCCTTTCCATCGATCGGCTCGCCGAAGGCGTCGACGATGCGGCCGAGCCAGGCCTTGCTGGGGCGCACCGCCGAGCCCAGGGGCTGGATGCGGATCTCGGCGCCGGGGGCCACGCCCTCGACCGGGCCGAAGGGCATCAGGAGGGCGCGGTTCTCTCGGAAGCCGACCACCTCGGCCGCGACCGGCTTCTCCGCGAAGCGGGTGATCTCGGCGCGAGCGCCGACGGCCAACCGCGACAGGCCGCCGCGCGCCTCGATCAGGAGGCCGTTCACGGCCGCGACGCGACCCGAAACTGTCAGTGGATCCAGCCGCTCGACCGCGGCCACGAGGCTCTGCAACGCCCACCCCTCAAGCTGTGGCGGGACTATTCGCCCGCCGTGCTTAAGGGGGTGTGAAGACCCGGCCTCAGTGCAAGTCGGGAACGGTGGGCGCCGGCGCGGCGGTTCGCCGCGTCCGGGCCCTGGCCGCGACCTTCTCACCCGCCGTCCGGGCCTGCTCCACGATGGCTTCGCCCTTGGCCTTCGCGTCGTCCAGCAGCGCCTGGCCCTTGTGGCGCGCATCGTCGAGAACAGGTTGCGCGGCCGCGCCGATCTTCTCGCGGTTGCGCCAGGCCAGGACCCCGGCCAGACCGACCACGGCGGCGCCGACCAGGAGGGCCGGATGACGCGCGGCGTAGCGCATGACGGGAGCGAGAGCCGCCCCCTGCTTCAACGGGTCGCGCCGCCACGGCATGCGATAGGATTCGAGGGTCTTGGGCAGGTCTACCATGGAGGTCTCCGAACAGGACTGTTCCGGACAAAACCCCTGTCCGCACAAGGCGTTCCCGCCCCACGCTTCGACACCCCTGTCCAATCACGAAAGATTCAACACGCCGACGACTCGTCGGGGGCGAGGCCCAGCTTGAGTCGGATTCTCAAATCAGATTAACGATTCTCGACGGGGAGCCAGCCTCATTAACCGGTCTTAAAGGACGGTAGGGCAGGTTAACGACGATCCATGGGGCGAGTTCACCAGAATTCGTGCGGAATGCGGCGACGCGGCAGGAGAGCCTAATGCGCGTATTGTTGATCGAGGACGACAGCGCGACGGCGCAAAGCATCGAGCTGATGCTGAAGTCGGAAGGATTCAACGTCTATACCACCGATCTTGGTGAGGAAGGTGTCGATCTCGGCAAGATCTACGACTACGATCTGATCCTCCTCGACCTGAACCTGCCTGACATGTCCGGCATGGACGTCCTCCGGACGCTTCGCGTGGGCAAGATCAATACTCCGATCATGATCCTCTCGGGCACGGCCGAGATCGAAACGAAGGTGAAGACCTTCTCCGGCGGCGCCGACGACTACATGACCAAGCCCTTCCACAAGGATGAGCTGGTCGCCCGCATCCACGCCGTGGTCCGCCGCTCCAAGGGCCATGCGCAATCGGTCATCAAGACCGGCGACATCGTGGTGAACCTCGACGCCAAGACCGTCGAAGTGAACGGCATCCGCGTCCACCTGACGGGCAAGGAATATCAGATGCTGGAGTTGCTCTCCCTCCGGAAGGGCACGACGCTCACCAAGGAGATGTTCCTGAACCACCTCTACGGCGGCATGGACGAACCCGAGCTGAAGATCATCGACGTCTTCATCTGCAAGCTTCGCAAGAAGCTGGCCGCCGCCGCCGACGGCAAGCACCATATCGAGACGGTCTGGGGACGTGGCTATGTGCTGCGCGACCCGCAGGAAGGCGCGATCACCGTCGCCGCCTGAGGCCGCCTGTCCGGCATCGCGAACGCCGGGCCCAGCGGCCGGGCGTTTTCGTTTTGGCGCGACGCGGTCTAGCCTTCCTCAAGGACTCAAACGGGGAGGGTCGGGGCGTGCGTCGCTATTTCGCGCTGCTCGTGGCGCTGATGCTGGGCTCGTGGATCGCGTTCAGCGACCAGCTTCTGCCGGAATCCGCGCCCGTCGGCGCACCGGCTGTGGAGTTCTCGGCCGAGCGCGCCTTCGCCGACGTCACGCTTCTGGCTCAGGAGCCGCATCCGATGGGCTCGCCGGCCAACGCCAGGGTGCGCGACCTGCTGGTCGGCCGGATGGCCGAACTGGGCCTGTCGCCCGAAGTCCGCCCCGGGGTAGGCGTCGTCCAGCCTCGGCGCGCGTCCGACCTGCTCATCGCCGGGCCGGTGGAGAACGTCGTGGGCGTCCTGCCCGGCCGGGACCGGAGCAAGCCGGCGGTGGCGATCATGTCGCACTACGACAGCGTGGCCGGATCTCCCGGCGCCGCCGACGACATCATGGGCGTGGCCGCCTCGCTGGAGGCCGTCCGGGCCATCAAGGCCCGCGGGGCGCCCGCGCGCGACGTGATCCTGATCGTCACCGACGGCGAGGAAGCGGGCCTCCTGGGCGCCAACCATTTCTTCCGCCGCGACCCGTTGGCGAAGCGGATCGGCCTGGTGGTCAACCTCGAGGCTCGGGGCTCGACGGGGCGGGCCAACATGTTCCAGACCAGCCCGCAGAACGGCGAGCTGATCGACCTCTTCCGGAAGACGGCGGTGAAGCCCGCCTCGTCCTCGCTGTCGGTCATGCTCTACGAGCGGATGCCGAACGACACCGACCTGACCGAGACGCTGGAAGCCGGCATACCCGGCCTGAACTATGCGATCATCGGCCGGCTGTTCGACTATCACAGCGCCACCTCCACCCCGCGGAACCTGGAGCGCGGCTCGCTGCAGGACATGGGGGCCCAGGCGCTGGCCGTCGTCGCCGAGGCGGCCTTCGCGCCGGAACTGCCGGGCAAGGCGCCCTCGCCCATCTACGCCAACCTGTTCGGCGACACCGTCATCGCCTACCCGGTCTGGTTCGGTTGGGTGATCCTGCTGGCGATCGCCGTGATGCTGGCCTTCTCGGTGCGGTGGGCGCGGCACTCAGGCGAGTTCCCGGCCGCCGACATCCTTCGCGGCGCGGGGGCCCTGGCTTTCGGCGCCATCGGCACGGTGGCTGTCCTCCAGTTCGCCCGCCGGCTGACGGGAGCCGGCTTCGGCTTCATCGACCAGCGGTTCCTCCTGGCCCAGGCGACGCCTTGGGAATGGGCGATCATGCTCATGTCGCTGGGCTTCCTGATGCTTTCGGCCGGCGACCTCGCCCGCGGCCGGCGCTGGATGGCGGCGATCCCGGCGGTCCTGGGCCTGGCCTGCTCGATGTTCGGCGAGTTCGACGTCATCGGCGCCGTGGCGGGCGTCGTCGCCGGCGTCATCGGCGTTTTCGTCTATTCCGGGCGCGCGGGACGCAAGGGCGCGTGGGCGGGGGTGCTGGGCCTGGGATTCGTCATCGCGGTGGTTCTCCAGGCGCTTGCACCGGCGGCCTCCTACGTCGTGGTCTGGCCGCTGCTGGTGGGGGCGGTGGGCGCGATGGCGACCGCCCTGAGCGCCAAGCGCGGCCTGATCCCCACGATCATCCTCGTCGTGCTCGCGGCCGGCGCCCTGGGGTGGCAGGGCGGCCTTTCGCACTTCGCGTTCGAGGCGATGGACCTGATGCCTCTGTTCGCCATCCAGATGCTGACCGCAGGTCTGGTGGTCTGGCCCCTGGCCCAGCCTGACGCCGGCGCACAGAAGGGGCTGGTGATCGGCGGCCTGCTGCTGTTCGGCGGCCTGGCGCTGACGCTGTTCATCCGCGCCGAGTCGCCCTGGTCGCCACGGTATCCCCAGGCGAGCTACGTCGCCTACCAGCTGGACCAGGATACCGGCCGGGCCTGGCGCTACAGCCCGGAGTTCGACCGGACCGACTGGACCCGCAAGGTCCTGTGGGCCGAGGGGAGCGAGCCGCAGCTCACCCGGCACTGGGCGTGGCGGCGGCCGATGCTGGCAGCGCCCACCGCTCCGACGGCGGAACCTTCCCCCGAGATCAGCGCGACCCAGGCGCCCGACGGGCGGCTGGAGCTCCGCGCGGTCACGCCGCCCGGTGCGCGCACCCTGGCCCTTCAGCTCCGCGCCACCACGGCCGCCCAGGTCACCAGCGTGGAAGGCGTCGCGGCCGGGCTGGCCCTGCCCGCCGGCCAGTGGGTGAGGGTGATGTGGCAGGCGCCCGGCGACGGCCTGGACCTCGTGATCCGGCCCGGCGGTCCCGGGCGGCTCGACGTCCGCTATACCGCGGGCTTCGACCGCTGGCCGGCAGGGGTCGCCCCCCTCCCCTCGCGGCCGGCCGACGTGATGGCCTGGGATACTTCGGATTCAACCTTCGTCTCCGGCTCACGGGCTTTCACCTGGTAGCCGGCTTCGTGAGGTGACGGGCTTCGGCCACCGCGCTATCGGGAACGGCATGAGCAACGTCGTCATCTATCACAACCCCTCGTGCGGCACCTCGCGCAACACGCTCGCCCTGCTGCGCGAGAAGGGGATCGAACCCCAGGTGGTGGAGTACCTGAAGGCGGGGTGGACCAAGGGCCAGATCGAAGACCTCGTGACGCGAATGGGCGGAAGCGTGCGGGACATCCTGCGCGTGCGGGGCACGAAGGCCGACGAGCTGGGGCTCACCGACCCTTCCGTCTCGGACGATGCGATCATCGCCGCCATGATCATCGACCCGATCCTGGTGAATCGGCCTATCGTCGCAACCTCGAAGGGTGCGGCGCTGTGCCGTCCCGCCGAACTGGTGCTCGGTTTGATCTGACCGCCTGAGACAGGAAGCCCGACACGACAGCCTGGGACAAACAGCCCGACACAAACAGCCTGGGACGAACAGCCCGGGACCGAAGCCGGACGTAAGGCCGCGTAATTGCCGTGATTTCAAGCGAGTTGCGCCTACCGAAGGCGCGCCGGGGAATCCCGGGGGCGCAACGGCGGCTCCATTCACCCGGAGTTGAGTGTCTGTCGCTAAGCAGGGGTGGCGATGCAGGAGTTCGACCCGCGTAAATTCTCGACCCGCCACGCGCCGCGCGTCGCCATAGGCCTGGCCGTGGCCACGGTGGCCGGCCTGGTGGGATGGCAGACGGCGTTGCGGCTGGGCGGCGGCCCGGGCCCCGCCCTGGCTCCGGCCCAGGCCACCGCCCTCCAGCACGCGGCCTTCACCCGCGCCGAAGCGCAGCCCGGCTATGGCCGCGCGGAGAACGTCTCGGTCTCGGTGCGCCCCGGCGAGACCCTCGAGCGCGCCGTCCAGCGCGCGGGCGTGAGCGCCGAAGACGCCCAGCTCATGGTTGGAACCCTGAGCCGGGCTATGGACACCGTGCGGATCAAGGCGGGACTCACGTTCGACGCGGCGGTGGCGCAGCCCAGGGCCGGCGACGGCGAGGCCAGGCTGGTCGGCTTGTCCATGCGCACCGGGCCGGCGACGGCGGTGACCGTCTCGCGGACGTTCGACGGCGCCCTCCGCCTCAGAGCCTTGGAGGAGAAGGTCACCGAGCAGACCACCGTCGCCCACGGCGAAATCCAGGGTTCGCTCTACCAGAGCGCCCAGCGCCTGGGGGCGACGCCCGCGATCACCGCGCAGGTGGCCAAGCTGTTCGCCCACAAGCTGGACTTCCAGCGCGACATCCAGCCGGGCGACGACTTCCGCCTGGTGTTCGACCGCAAGGTGACCGAGAGCGGCCGCACCATCGAGACGGGTGACCTGACCTACGCCGAACTGCACGGCGTGAAGTTCTTCCGCTTCGAGCGTGATGACGGCCAGGTCGACTACTTCGACGAGCACGGCAAGAACGTCCGCGGCTTCCTCCTGCGCACGCCGATCGATGGCGCGCGCCTCACCTCGGGCTTCGGGCAGCGCCGGCACCCGATCCTGGGCTACGCGCGGGCGCACCAGGGGGTCGACTTCGGCGCCGGCCACGGAACCCCGATCCTGGCCGCCGGCGATGGGGTGGTGGTGAAGGCCCAGCGCTGGGGCGGCTACGGCAACTGGCTACAGATCCGGCATTCGGGCGGCTGGGACACTGGCTACGCTCACCTCTCGCGATACGCCAAGGGCGTGCGGCCCGGCGTCAAGGTGCGCCAGGGCCAGGTCGTGGCCTATGTGGGGTCCACCGGCATGTCCACAGGTCCCCACCTCCACTACGAGGTCTGGCAGGGCGGGCGGCGGGTGAATCCCGTGGGCGCCAAGGTGCCGCAGGGCACGGTGCTCGCCGGCCGTGAGCTGGCGCGCTTCAAGGCCGAAAAAACGCGTGTCGAGCGCCTCCTGGCGGAAGGGCCCATTCCGGCGCGGACGGTGGCCAACCTGGAAAGCGCTTCCGGTCGCTGAGGGCGTCGGCCTTGCGCCGATGAGGCCAGGGCGAATAACAGGTGTTCTGAGCTGACCGCTGGAGCGCCGATGGGCCTGACGACGAACGCCATCCGCCTGGTCCGCGAGCAGGTCGCTGGCTGGACCGCGGACGCCGATCAGGAGACCCTGAACGGTCACCTCCGGCTGCTGGCTCTCTGGCGCTCGAAGATGCTGGCGAACACCTACGTCCAGCGTGAAGGCCCGCGGATCTGGGGCGGCCCCTTTGCAGGCATGGACTACGTGCGCAACGCGACCGAGGGCGCGCTGATTCCCCGGCTGCTCGGCACCTACGAATCCGAGTTGCATCCCCACCTTGAGGCCTTCGCGGCCGAAGGCCTGGAGTGCGTGATCGATGTGGGCTGCGCGGAGGGCTACTACGCCGTGGGCCTGGCGCGGATGATGCCGCAGGTGGAGGTCCACGCCTTCGACATCGATCCCAAGGCGCGCACCGCCTGCGCCGAGCTGGCGCAGCGCAACGGCGTGGCGGATCGCGTGCGGATCGGCGGGGAGTTCAGCCCAGACGGCTTCGAGGCCTTCGCAGGACGGCGCGTGCTGGTGATGGTGGACGCCGAGGGCGCCGAGGTCGACATCCTCCAGCCCGACCTCAGCCCCGCGCTGAGGGGCATGAGCATCATCGTCGAGACTCATGACCTCTATCGCCGCAACGCCCTGGCGACGATGATGGCGCGGTTCTCACCCAGCCACGACATCGTCCGGGAGGATCTTCAAGCCAAGACGGTCACCGGCCCTCCCTGGCTCATGGACATGCCCCAGTTGGACCAGCTCCTCGCGGTCTGGGAATGGCGCCAGCGGCAGACGCCGTGGCTGGTGATGCGCCCCAAGACGACCTGACTCCATCGCCCGTTCTGCAACCTCCCACGCGCGGAGAACGTCGGAATGTTTCCACGCTGCTATTGCGAATGACTCTCAATAGCAATTATAGCCCTGCAGTATCGCAGGGGGTTGTCATGAATCGTAGATATCTGATGTTCGGGGCGGCAGTCGCCGCCGGCTGCTGGATGGCGCCTGGGGCGAGCATGGCGCAGCCTTCGATCCGCGACCGCGTCGCCGCCCCGACGGTGGCGGACCGCGGGACGCCGCTCTACACGTTCTCGTCGTTCCTGATCTCTTCGACCGATGGCCTGCGCCGCTACTGGGTCCAGGTCGGCATTCCGAGGCGGGCGCCGCCGGCAGCCGGATATCCGGTCATCTACATGCTCGACGGGAACGCGGCGATGGCCGACCTCACCGAGCAGGCCCTCATCGAGATCGACCGACTGTCGCCGCCGGTCCTGGTGGCGATCGGATATGACACGCGTGCGCGGAACGACGTGCTGGCGCGCGCCTATGACTACACGCCGCCCGTGATCCGCGACGGCCTGCCGATCACACCCGTGGTCCGGGGTCGTTTAGGCGGGGGAGCGGACATCTTCGCCGGTTTCATCGAACGGGAGATCAAGCCGCGGGTGGCGCAGGCCGCCCGGATCGACACCAGCCGCCAGACCCTCTGGGGCCATTCGTACGGCGGCCTCTTCACGCTCCACACCTTCGCGAACCACACCGGCCTCTATCAACGCTACGCCGCGGGCGACCCCTCACTGTGGTTCCATGACGGGGTGCTGGCTGACAGGCTCGCGGCCTTCCCTCCCGAACGCGGCGCCGGGCGGGTCGTGCGGATCATGTCTGGCGTGGGCCGGACAGCCCGCGCCCCGGCGGCCACGCCCGCTCCGGCGGCGGCGGCCCCGCCCCCGGCGCCCGCCGCGCCCCCCGCTCCAGCGGCCAACCGGCTGGCGGACACCACGACCGGCCGCACGGCGCCGCCGGGCCTCCTGCGCGCGATCACGGACCGGCTGGCGAAGGGCGGCGTGGACATCACGTACCAGGAGTTCCCCGGCCTCAACCACGGCCAGATGCTTGCCGCCTCGCTGACGCCGGCCCTGCGGCTCGCCGCCAGCGGCTGACCCGGCCGGGCCGCCGCCGCCGCCGCGGCCCGACCGACCCCGTCACTCCTTCCCAACCGCCGCAGCGGCCGAGCCGCCGCGCCATGATGGATCGCGCCCGATGCCCAACCCAGCCCTGCCCCATCGCCTGTTCGCCAGCGCCGCCCTCTGCGCCGCCCTCGCCGCCACAGCCGCGGAGGCCGGCGAGGCCGCGGCGGCGTCCGGCGCGACGGTGTCGGAGATCGTCGTCACCGGCAGCAAGATCCTGGCGGCCGGCGCCAAGACGGCCACGCCGCTCCAGGAAGTCCCGAACAGCATAACCGTGACGACCCGCGAGCAGATGGATCTCCGCGACATCGCCACGCTGGAGGACCTGATGCTGCTGACGCCGGGGATCACCGTCACCGGCTCCAACCCCGAGAACCCGTCGCTCATCTCGCGCGGGTTCAACATCTCGAACTACCTGATCGACGGAGTGGCGGGGATCAGCTTCCCAGGCACGACGCCCGACCTGGCCATCTATGAGCGGGTGGAGATCCTCCGCGGCCCGGCCGGCCTGTTCAGCGGCGCCGGCAGCCCCGCCGGCAGCATCAACCTCGTGCGCAAACGGCCTTCGCGGACCGCCAGCGCCTCGCTCGGGCTCAGCATCGGTTCGTGGCAGAACTATCGTGGCGACCTGGACGTCTCGCTCCCCCTCAGCCCGGGCGGCGCGATCCGCGCCCGCGTCTCCGGCGCGGCCCAGGAGCAGAACTACTTCTTCGATGTGGCCCAGAGCCAGCGCGGGATCGCCTATGGCGTGGTCGAGGCCGACGTCACGCCGACGACGACGCTGGCGGTCGGGGGGCACTACCAGACGCTGTCCACCCCCGTGCAGACCGGCCTGCCCGGCTACGTGGACGGCGGGCTCATCCCGCTGCCCCGCTCGACCTACATCGGCGCGCCCTGGAACGTCATCCGCGAGGAGAGCCACGTGATCTTCGCCGACGTCACGCAGGCTCTTCCCGGCGGATGGGAGTTGCGCGGGACGGTGCAACAGGCCCGCCAGGACGCCTTCCGTCCCTTCGCCTACCTCGGCAATCCGTCGGTCACGCCGACCAGCGGGCTCAACACCCTGGGCGCACAGCAGAGCGACGGCGAGACCGAGCAGACATCCGCCGACCTCAACCTCACGGGATCGGTCCGCCTCTTCGGTCGTGAACACAACCTGCTGGTGGGCGCCGACTACCAGAAGCAGACGTCCGAGAGCCTCCTGGGACGGGTGGGCAGCTTCTTCGTGGTGGACGTCTACAATCCCACGCCCGCCATCCCGCGCCCGAACCTGCCCTACACCAGCCGGAGCGAGGGCCTGACGGAACAGTACGGCGCCTACGGCCAGGCGCGGCTACGCCCCGCCGACCGGCTCACCGTGGTGCTGGGCGGCCGGCTCAGCCACTGGAAGACCCGCTCCACCTCGTCCAGTCGGACCAACGCCCAGTCGCCCTGGCGAGTGAGCCCGACGACCGGCTACGAGGTGGACGGGCAGTTCACGCCGTACGCCGGCGTGGTCTATACGATCGATCCCGTCTGGACGGCCTACCTCAGCTATGCCGACACCTTCACCCCGCAGTCGCAGCGCACGGACGAGGGCGACCCGATCGACCCGATCACCGGGGGCCAGATCGAGGCCGGCCTGAAGGGGGCGATCTTCGACGGCCGGATGCTGCTGTCCCTGGCCGCCTACCGGATCACCCAGGCCAACCGCGCCCAGCCCGACCCGGACTATCCCGATGGCTCGGGGTTCTACGTCGCCAGTGGGGAGGTGCGCAGCACGGGTGCGGAGATCGAGGTGGCGGGCCGGATCACCCCCGACTGGATGGTCGCCGGCGGCTACGCCTACAACACCAACAAGTACACCAAGGACGTGACGAACGCGGGCCGGCCGTTCACGGCCATCAGCCCCAAGCACAGCCTGAAACTCTGGACGAACTACAGGTTCGTGGACGGAGCGATGCGCGGCTGGGACGTCGGCGGATCGTTCAGCATCTTCACGAAGTCGGTCGGCGACAATGTTGTCCAGCCGGGCTACGCGATCGCGGGCGTCCAGGCGGGACGTGAACTCCGTCCCGGCCTGCGGCTCCAGGCGTCGATCAACAACCTGTTCGACAAGGTGTATTACACGCGCATCCGCTACACGCGGAACGGCAACTACTATGGCGAACCCCGCAGCTACCGGGTGACGCTCCGGGCGCGCTACTGAACGCGGGCGACGGACGACAGGCGACGGGCGACGGCGCCGAGGGGGCTCACCGGGGCGCGCGGGCGCGCCCCGGACGCCTCCACGGATCAGGCGTCGAAGACGATGACCGAGCGGGCGACGGCGCCGGTCTTCATTTCCTCGAAGGCCTCGTTCACCTGGTCGAGCCGGATGCGGCGGCTGATCATGTCGTCCAGGTGCAGCTTGCCGGCCATGTAGGCGTCGACCAGGCGCGGCATGTCGACCGGGAAGCGGTTCGAACCCATCAGCGAGCCCTGGATGCGCTTCTCGCCCAGGAAGGCGGCGCCCATCAGGCTGATGGTCTGGCCCACCGGGATCATGCCGATGACGTTGGCGGTGCCGCCGCGGGCCAGCATGTTGAACGCCTGCTCGGCGGTGGCGGCCAGGCCGATGGCCTCGAAGCTGTGCTGCACACCGCCGCGGGTCATCTCCAGCACGGTCTTCACGGCATCCGGACCGCCGAGGACGAAGTCGGTGGCCCCCATCGACTTGGCCAGGTTCTCCTTGCCCGGCGCCATGTCGATGGCGATGATCCGGCCCGCGCCGGCCAGCGCCGCGCCGTTGACGGCCGCCAGCCCCACGCCGCCGCACCCGATCACGGCCACCGTGTCGCCCGGACGGACGTTCGAGGTGTGGATCACGGCGCCGACGCCGGTCATCACGCCGCAGCCGATCAGGGCGGCGCGGTCCAGCGGCATGTCCTTGCGGATCGCCACGCAGGCGTTCTCGTGGATCAGCATCTGCTCGGCGAACGACGACAGGTTCAGGTACTGGAGCATCGGGCCATGGTCGGTGGTCAGGCGCGGCTCGTCGTCCTCGCGGCGCTTGGTCTCGGGCGAGACGCAGCGGGCCATATGGCCGGTCACACAGTGGTCGCAATGGCCACAGAAGGCCGAGAGGCAGGTGATGACGTGGTCGCCCGGCTTCACGCTGCGGACTTCCGAACCCACCGCCTCGACGACGCCCGCGCTCTCATGGCCCAGGACCGCCGGCATCGGGTGAGGATACTTGCCCTCGATGAAATGCAGGTCCGAGTGGCAGACGCCGGCCGCGGCCGTGCGGATCAGCACCTCGCGCGGGCCCGGCTTGGAGATCTTCACATCCTCGATCTGAAGCGGCTTGCCCACTTCGCGCAGAACGGCGGCCTTCATGGCGTTCCCCTCTCTCAAAATCTCGAACTGGTGTTTGACCGAAGACTTATCGCTGTTCAGACGGCGGTGGGAAGCCCCTTCGGGCAAAAGGGTCGACAGGCCCCGCCGGGCCTTCCATCTAGCGGATCATGGACGCTGCGCCATCCACCCGGGCCGTGACCGCCGTCGACGTCTTCCTGGCGTTCCTGAAACAGGGGCTGACGGCGTTCGGCGGCCCCGTGGCCCACATCGCGTACTTCCGCCGCGAGTTCGTGGAGCGGCGGGGCTGGGTCTCGGAGGCGGCGTTCGCAGACCTGATCGCCCTGTCGAACTTCCTGCCGGGGCCGGCGTCCAGCCAGATCGGCATGGCGATCGGGCTGCGGCAGGCAGGGCTGGCCGGTGCGCTCGCCGCCTTCGCGGGCTTCACCCTCCCCGCGGCGACGGCCATGATCCTGCTGGGCCTTTCGTCGAAAGACCTGATCCGGCAGTTCGGCGACGGCTGGCTGCACGGGCTGAAGCTGGCCGCCGCGGCGGTGGTGCTGCAGGCCGTGGTCCAGATGGCGCGCACGCTGGCGGTAGGGCCGATCCGCGCCGGGCTGGCCATCGGCGCCGGGCTGGGCCTGTTCATGGCGCAGGGCGCGGCGGCCCAGATCGCCGTGATCCTGGCCGGCGGCCTGTTCGGCGTCCTCATGCTGCGCGGCGAACCCGCCGCGCCCGCGCCCAACCTGGACGGGCCGGTCGTGGACACGGGCAGCGCACTGATGGCGCTGGGGCTGTTCGTGCTGCTGCTGATCGGCCTGCCCGTGCTCGCGGTGGCGCTCCAGAATCCCGGGCTGGGCCTCGCTAGCGTGTTCTACCGAACCGGCTCGCTCGTGTTCGGGGGCGGCCACGTGGTGCTTCCGCTGCTGGAACGCGAGGTGGTCGCGAGCCGGTGGGTCGACCGTGACACCTTCCTGGCCGGCTATGGCGTGATGCAGGCCCTGCCCGGACCGCTGTTCAGCTTCGCGGGCTTCGTCGGCGCTGCACAGAGCTATGGGCCGCGCGGGGTCGTGGGCGGCCTGATCGCCCTCTTCGCCATCTTCCTGCCCAGCCTGCTGCTGGTCACCGGCGCCCTGCCCTTCTGGGACCGGCTGAAGCGCGAGGGCTGGGCGCGCGGCTTCATGGCCGGCGTCGGCGCGACGGTGGTCGGCGTGCTCGCCGCCACGCTCTGGGACCCCGTGACGATGGAGACGATCCGGCGGCCCGCCGACTGGGCCCTGCTGGCGGCGGCCTTCGTGTTCCTCCAGGTGGCCAAGCTGCCGCCCTGGCTGGTGGTCATCGGCTTCGCCGTCGCGACGGGGCTGCTGCTGGGCTGACGGGTCGCTACCCCGCCGTCGCGGTCTTCGGCGCCGGCTTGAAGGGCCACCAGCCGGCGAGGTCGGGCCAGGGGAAGGCCCAGGCGGCCTTGCGCGGGGGCAGGCATGACTCCAGCGCCTCGATCAGGATCTCGGCGGGGCCGTCGTTCAGGAAGTGGTTGGCGCCCTCGGTGCGGATCACGCGGATCGGGCGGCGGGTCACCGTCTCGGCCGCCAGCTTCTCGGCGACCTCCAGCGGGGCGAAGTCGTCCTTGTCGCCGTGGATCATGTGGATCGGGACGCCCAGCCGGCCCAGCGCCCGCTGCGCGTGGCGGAGCTGCGGCTTCTGGCCCGTCACCTCGATGACGGCGTGGCGCAGGTCCTTGGGGATCACCTTCAGGGTCCGACCGCCCATGTCGAGCAGCCACCGGGCCGTAGGGCCCGCCTCGCCGAAGAAGCCGGAGAGAAGGACCAGGCCCGCCACTCGGCCCGGGTTCTGGTCGGCCATGATCGAGGCGATGGCGGCGCCGTAGCTCTGGCCCACCAGCAGCACTTTCTGGCCCCGCGCGGCCCGCAGTACGGGCGCCAGCGCCTCGGCCTGGACACGGATGTCGGTGACGGGATGCAGAGGCTCGGACCCCGCATAGCCCGGGCGGTCCACCACGATCATCTCGCGGTCCCGCGGGAGCTCGGCCAGGGTCTCGGCCCAGTACTCGGCCCATGATGGCGCCCCGGTGATCACCACGATCTTCCAGGCGGTCGGCCTCTCGCGCGGCGTCTCGAGCGCCGAGATGCGCCAGCCGTGGCCGCCGCCGGCCGTGAAGCTGGTCCGGCGCACCACCGTGTCGGGATAGTCGAGCGACGTCGGCGCATGCTCCGTGCGCCCGCGGGCCGCGGCCTCGATCGCCGCCCAGCCCATCGCCAGGACTCCTTTCGGTCGCTTCCGCGCCACGCACCCACCTCCGACCGGCTCTACAGTGTCACCTGAAGACGCTAACGCACGGTGGAGGCGGCGGTTCTATGGCGCCGCCCTCACGAAGCCGGCGCGATCGCCAGTTGCTCACGCAATTCGCGTTTCAGGACCTTTCCGGTCGGCCCGATGGGCAGGGCGTCCACGATCCGCACCTCGTCCGGCGTCCACCACTTCGCCACGCGTTCGGCGACATGGCCCTTCAGCGCCTCGGGCTCGGCCGAATGGCCCGGCCGCAACACCACAAGCAACAGGGGCCGCTCGTCCCACTTGGGATGCGGCATACCGACCGCCGCCGCCATGGCCACGGCCGGGTGCGAACAGACGGCGTCCTCCAGATCGAGGGTCGAGATCCACTCCCCGCCCGACTTGATCACGTCCTTGGCCCGGTCGGTGAGGCGCAGGTAGCCCTCGGCGTCGATCGTGGCGATGTCGCCGGTGTCGAACCAGCCGTCCTCGGTGAAGGCGGTCGCGCCGTCCTGCTTGAAATAGGCCGAGGCGGTCCAGGGACCTCGCACCTGCAACGCGCCGGGGCTCTGGCCGTCGCGGGGCTGCTCCACGCCGGCCTCGTCCACGATCCGGAGGTCGACGCCCCAGAGGCCTCGGCCCTGCTTCAGCTTGCGCCGGGTGGCGGCGGCCCGGTCCTCGCCGGCGTGCCTGGGCAGGGCGGTGTTGATGACCCCCAGCGGGCTCATCTCGGTCATGCCCCAGATCTGGCGCACCGTGGCGCCCAGCTTCTCCTCCACCCGGTCGATCAGGGCCGCGGTGGGCGCCGAGCCGCCGATGGCCACGTTGCGCACCGTGGAGAGACGGCCGCCCGTCTGGTCCAGGTGGTCCAGCACGCCGACCCAGATGGTGGGAACGCCCAGGAGGAAGGTCGCCCCCTCCCCGGTCGCCAGTTCGCAGATCGAGGGCCCGTCGAGCTGGCGGCCGGGCAGCACCAGCTTGGCCCCCACCAGCGGCGCCGCATACGGCGTGCACCAGGCGTTGGCGTGGTACATCTGGGCGCAGGGCAGGACGGTGTCGCGAGCGGACAGATCGAAGGCGTCGGGCAGCGCCAGCGCCAGCGCATGGATCACCGTGGAGCGGTGGCCGTAGAGCACGCCCTTGGGGTTTCCGGTGGTGCCTGACGTGTAGCAGAGGCCCGACGCCTGCCGCTCGTCCAGCTCGGGCCAGTCGAAGTCGGCCGTCTCGGCGGCGATCAGGTCCTCGTAGACCAGGACACCGGTCGGAGCATGGGCCGCGTCGGTCATGGCCACCACCGTCTTCACCGTCGGCATGCGCGGCGCGAGCCGGGCCACCTCGTCGGCAAAGGTGATGTCGAAGAAGAGGACCGCGTCCTCGGCGTGGTTGGCCACCCACACGATCTGATCCTCGTGCAGGCGGGGATTGATGGTGTGGAGCACCGCCCCGATCCCCGTGACGGCGAAATAGAGTTCGAAATGGCGGTGGGTGCTCCAGGCCAGGGTGGCCACCCGGTCGCCCGGTTTCACGCCCAGCCGCAACAGCGCCCTCGCCATCTGCTTCGCCCGCGCCAGGGCGTCGCGATAGCTGTAGCGGTGGATCGGCCCCTCGACCGTGCGCGTCACCACCTCGCGGTCGCCGTGATAGAGCGCCGCATGCTCCAGGATCGAAGGCAGCGTCAGCGGCCGGTCCATCATCAATGCGCGCATGTCCGTTTCTTCCCTCTTCTTTGCGCCGTCACGCTAGAGGCCGACGCCGCCGGGATGAAGCCTTCCCTGTCCGGAAAGCGGATTTCCAACCCGCCTGACCC
Organism: Phenylobacterium sp.; assembly: GCF_037189685.1. Taxonomy (GTDB): domain Bacteria; phylum Pseudomonadota; class Alphaproteobacteria; order Caulobacterales; family Caulobacteraceae; genus Phenylobacterium. Next base: position 18,066 of record NZ_JBBCIT010000010.1, read on the forward strand.
AGCGCGACAGGCCCCATCCGACGGTCAAAGGCGTGACCTTTCGACGACACCTCGCCGACGGAGCGCCCTCCCGTTCCTATTTTCGATACTTTTGCGTTGACATATTTACGCCTCCCACCGAAACCGGCGCCATAACCAGGGAGCCGGCCATCGGATGAACCGGCGGCTCCACGCAAAGGGGAGGTCACATGCGTCATGGAATCATGGCGCCGGCTGCGGTCCGGCGCGCGTCGCTGCTGCTGGGCGCTGCCCTGGCGGCGATCCTGGGAGCTCCGGCCCTGGCGCAGGGCGCGGATGACGGCGCCGCCACGCTGGGCGAACTGGTGGTCACCGCCCAGAAGCGTTCGGAGCGCCTTCAGGATGTCCCGGTCTCGGTGAACGTGGTCTCGGCCGAGACCCTCCAGAACAGCCACATCACCGGCCTCCAGCAGCTTCAGCAGCTTTCGCCGTCGCTCAGTTTCACGCCCTCGGCCAACACCCGCGGCCAGGGCCTGTCGGTGCGCGGGATCGGCACCCTGAACTTCTCGGACGGCGTCGAGCCGTCGGTCTCGGTGGTGGTCGACGGCGTCGTGATCGGGCGCAGCGCCGCGTCGTTCTTCGACTTCAACGACGTCGAACGGATCGAAGTGCTCCGCGGCCCGCAGGGCATGCTGTTCGGCAAGAACGCAGCCGCGGGCGTGATCAACATCGTCACCGCGCGGCCGAACCTGAACGAGACGACCGGCCGCGCCTCGCTGAGCTACGGCACATTCGACGAGGTGCGGGCCAAGGGCTCGGTGTCGGTTCCGCTGAAGGCGGGGGAAGCCGCGGCCAGCCTGTCGGGCTTCTACAATCGTTCGGACGGCTTCATCACCAACGTGTTCGACGGCCGCGACATGAACGGCCTGAATTCGTGGGGCGTGCGCGGCAAGGTCGCGTGGAGCCCGGACGAGACCTTCGACCTCTACGCGACCCTCGACTACACACGCGCCGATCAGGACTGCTGCGTGACCACCTCGCGCTCGATCCTGCCCACCACCCGCTATCTCGGGCCAACCGGCCCGACCCGGGCGTCGCTATTCGCGGGCGTGGACGTGGGACCGTTCAGCCGCGAGGCCAACTTCGACGGACTGGCGTTCAACGACCAGAAGACCTGGGGCGCCTCGATCGAGGCCAGCAAGGACCTGGGCGCGGTGATCCTGACCTCGATCACCGCCTATCGCGAGTTCAACGTGGTCGACAACAACGACTCCGACAACAGCCCCCTGAACCTGCTGAACATCAACGGCGCCGACCAGGACCAGGAGCAGTTCACCCAGGAGATCCGGATCAGCTCGCCTGCCGGCCAGCGGCTGGAGTACGTGGCGGGGCTGTTCTACTTCGACCAGGACGTCGCCACGACCACCGAGGTCCGCGGCAACTTCGGCCAGGTGCTGCCGGGCAACGGCTACTTCCACAACTTCATCGACCGGGCGATCCGGACGAAGAACTACGCGGTCTTCGGCCAGGCGACCCTGAACGTGACCGACCAGTTCCGGCTGATCGGCGGCCTCCGCTACACCAACGAGAAGCTGAAGGCGCGCTTCCTCCGGACGATCCCGGCCGGCGGCCTGGGCGCCGTGCCCGGCCTGGGCGGACCGGCCTTCAACGCACCGAACCTGACCGCCAAGGACGACGACGTCTCGTACAAGGCCGGCGCGCAGTACAAGGTCGACGACGACCTGATGGTCTACGCGACCTACTCACGAGGCTACAAAGGCCAGGCCATCAACCTGCTCAACAACCTGAGCGCCGCAGTGGTGAACTCCGGCAGCCACGTGCTCCGGCCCGAGAAGGTCCACAACTACGAGATGGGCCTGCGCTCGACCCCCTTCGACCGACGGGTGACCTTCAACCTGACGGCCTTCCACACCGAGTTCCGCAACTTCCAGGCCCAGACTTTCGACGCCGCCACGACCAGCTTCGCGCTGTCGAACGCGGGCAAGCTGCGGTCGCGCGGCGTGGAACTGGAAACCCAGTACAGCCCCATCCGCGCGTTCCAGCTCTCGGCCAACGTCGCCTATGCCGACACCCGGGTCGAGGCCTTCGCCCCGGCCTGCTACCCCGGCCAGACCGCGGCGCTGGGCTGCGCCGGCGGCCGGCAGGAAGTGACCGGCAGCGACCTGACCAACGCGCCCAAGTGGTCGTACACCCTGGCGGCGCGCTACCGGCATGCGCTGGAGAACGCACCGTTCGACCTGATCGCGGACGCCTCATACAGCTACCGCTCGTCGGTGTTCTTCACCTATCGCGACCCGAACGCGCGCCAGCCGGGCTACGGCCTGCTGAACGCGAACCTCGGACTGGCCAGCCAGGATGGCCGCTACGAGGTGATCGCCTTCGCCCGCAACCTGCTGGACAAGCAGTTCGTGTCGGGGATCGGCACAGGCTTCCTCGACAACAACGCTACCGGCGCCGGCTACACCCAGACGCTGACGCCGGACGCGTTCCGCCGCGTGGGCGTGGAGGCGCGGGTCAACTTCTGACCCGCCGCCCACGGACACGGTCTGCGAAAACATGAAGGGCGGCGCCCATGCGCCGCCCTTTTTCTCGTGGGTCGACCGGCGGGCGCCGCCGTCAATGGCTGTCGTAGCGGGCGAGGCTCTCGCAGATGCGCGGCGGCGGCTGGGTCAGGGGATGGGGCGAATGACGCGACCACTCCTGCGCCCACAGGCGCTTCAGCCGCGCCAGCACCTGGGGATGCCGCTCGGCCACGTCGCGACTCTCGCTGAAGTCGGCCTCCAGGTCATACAGCGCCCAGCGGTCGTCCTCGAAGGGCTCGCCGCACGGATGCATGGCCACCGCCCGCCAGCGGCCGGAGCGGATGGCCCGGCTGCCGCGCAGCTCGAAGTACTGGGTGTCGCGCGGGTCCGGCGCCCGGGGATCGGTGAGGCTTGCGCCGAACGAGCGGCCGGCGACGGGAAGCTGTGGCCGCCCGCCCACCGTTTCGGCGAACGCCGCGCCCGCGGCCTGCAGCAGCGTCGGCGCCACATCGACCACGTCGAGGTTCTGGCTGCGGATCGCGCCGCCGTCGCGGATCACGGCCGGCCACGAGACGATCAGCGGCGCCCGGACTCCGCCCAGATGCGGCCACAGCTTGTAGCGCTGGAACGGCGTCGATCCGGCGAAGGCCCAGGGACGCGGATACTGGGACTGGTTGCCGGGGCCGCCCAGTTCGGCCAGCCGCGCCCGCTGTTCGGACGGCGGCAGCGTGTTGGGACGGTAGAGGCCGTCGAAGACGCCCGCCTGCCCCGCCTCGGACGCCGCCCCGTTGTCGGACAGCAGAACGACGATCGTGTTCCCGGCCTGCCCCGTGGCCTCCAGCGCCTCCAGCAGCCGGCCGATCTGCTCGTCGGCATGCTGTACGAAGCCCGCATAGAGCGCCATGTGGCGGGCGAAGACGACGCGCTCGTCGTCGCTCAGGTCGGTCCAGGCCCGGTCGCTGGCCTCGCGGGGCGGCAGGGACGTGTCGGCGGGAATCACCCCCATCCGCTTCATGCGCTCGAACCGTTCGGCGCGGATGGCGTCCCATCCCTTCTCGTAGACCCCCGCATAGGCGTCGGCGTAGCGGGCCGGGACCTGGATCGGCGAATGGGCGACACCCAGGCCCAGGTAGAGGAAGAACGGCTGTTCCGGCCGGGACGCGCGATGATCCCGGATCATGTCGGCCGAACGCGACACCAGATCGGCCGACAGATGGTAGTCGGCGGGCAGCTCCGGGCTGATGTAGCGGCTGTCCTCGACCAGGGCCGGGCGGTACTGGTCGGTCCAGCCGCGCGCAAAGCCGTAGAACCGGTCGAAGCCGCGCTGGAGCGGCCAGGCGTCGCCCTTGGCGGGATCGTCGAGCTGGTCCATCGGGACGAGGTGCCACTTGCCGACGAGCCAGTTGGCGTAGCCCGCGCCTTTCAGAGCCTGGGCCATGTTCTGCGCCTCGGCCGGGATGTGGAACGCCCCCTCGGGATAGGGCCCGCCCCCCGGAACCGAGAGAACGTCGGGGACGTCGGGCATCCGGACCGTATGGGCGTTTCGGCCGGTCATCAGCGACGCGCGCGTGGGCGAACAGACGGCCTTGGTGTCGAAGCGGTTGTAGCGCAGCCCGCGTCCGGCCAGCCGGTCGATGTTGGGCGTGCGGATCTCGCCGCCGAAACACCCCAGGTCGGAGAAGCCCAGGTCGTCGAGCACGATCGCGACGATGTTGGGCCTGGAACCGGTCGTCCGGGATGGTGCGGGGCCCGCCATCGCCGACGTTCCCAGCGCCGAAGTCCCCAGGAGGGACAGGAGCAGCTCGCGGCGGTGGATCATGAGGTGTGGCCCTGCCTGCCGATGGACGTCAGCGTGGTTTCGCGCCGCTCTCTAAATATGTCAACTTTTGAGTATCGTAATTCACGAGGGCGCGCTGAGCAGGCTGCGGATCAGAAGGCGCAGCTCGTCATCGCTCACCGGCCAGCGGAGCGTCTCGACATTGCGCGCCACGCCGTTGAGGGCGTTCAGGATCAGCGCCGCCGAAAGGGCCGGCGGCCGGGACAGGCGGTCCAGCGCGGCCTGGAGCGTCGCGGTGTTTCGGGTCCGGCGCTGGAGCGCCCGGCTCTGCACGCGCGCGTTGACCTCGGGATTGACCCGGCTCTCGCTCTGGATCACCAGCGAGCACGGCCCCAGAAGGGGATGGCCGTAGAGCTGCATCAGCTTGTGCGCGAAGGCTTCGAGATCCTGCTGGGGGTCGCCGGTATCCTTGTATTCAGCCTCGCTCCAGACGCGGCCGTAGGCATCCATCACACACGCCGTCGGCGTGGGCCAGCGGCGATAGAAGGTCGCCTTGGGCGCCCCCGACTCGACACAGATGCGTTCCAGGGTCAGCCCCGAGAAGCCGTGCCGGGCCAGGACCGACAGCGCCGCCGTCTCGATCTTTTCCTGCAGGCGCGTATCGCGCGGCCGGCCCCGTCCCCGGCGCTCCGGCGTCTCGCTGGTGGAGTCCATGGACGCCATCATAGGCGGGCTGGGACGATCCTGGCCAATGCCGGAGTCTACGCGGCCATCCGGGCCTTGAAGACGCCGTCGGGAAGGCGGGCGGCGCGGCTGGGGTGGATGAAGAAATAGTCCTTCCAGGGCAACCCCTCGACCAGGGTCGTGCGCTCCTCCAGCCGGTCGCCGTTCAGGGCGAACATGCGATATCCGCGATCCCGGAACAGATCGAGCACCGCATCCCCCGACGCGCCGAAACGGGCCTGGAGCATCGCGGGATGGATTTCGAGCAGCACGTGCGGGCAGTCCCGATCCAGGATGGCGAGCGCCCCCTTGAGCGCCTTCAGTTCGGCGCCCTCGATGTCCATGCGGATGAAGTCGACCCGGTCGATACCCTGTTCGGCGCAGTAGGCGTCGAGCGTGATCACCGGGGTGGGCTGGATGTCCATGCCCGTATCCTCGAGATCGGGCCGCGCGGGTCCGTTGGGCCGGGTCTCGGCGACGTAGGCATAGGCGCGGCCCATGCGGCCCGAAGTCTTTCGCGGCGTGACGAGCAGCAGTTCACCCGGCTGGTCTCCGGCCGCCGCATGAACGGGCGTCACCTGATCGCGCAGCCCATGCCAGGCGATGGCCACCTTCAGCACCTCGAAGGCGAAGGCCGAGGGCTCGAACGCCCAGATCTTCGCCTTGGGCGCCACCTGGGTCATGACGTAGGAATGCCGGCCGTCGCTTGCGCCGACATGCAGGCAGACCGGCGCGCCCGACAGCAGGTCGGCGAGATAGGGTGTCTCGGGTTCGTGCTTGGCCCAGCGGCGGTTGCGACGCCAGGCGCGGAAAGCGTGACCCAGCACGCGTAGCGAAGGCATCGGGTCTCCTTAAACGCGCCCCTTGTCCCCCGGTGGACGCGCCTCACGCGGCGTCGCGGACCACCGTCATCATGTAGTTCACGTCGGTGTCCGTCGATTCCGTCCACCGGCCCGTGAGCGGGTTGAATACGACTCCGAAGGGCCCGTCCACAATGACCGGCTTATGGGCGAGGAAGCTGCGGATCTCGTCGGGTTTCAGGAACTTGTTCCAGTCGTGCGCGCCCACCGGGAGCCAGCGCAGGACATATTCAGCCCCGATCTTGGCGAGCGCCAGCGCCTTCAGCGTGCGGTTCAGGGTGGCCACGACCATCAGCCCGCCAGGCTTCAGCAGGTCGGCGCAGTCCCGGAGGTAGGCGGCGGGGTCGGCGACGTGCTCGATCACCTCCATGTTCAGGACGACATCGAAGGGCGGCTCGCCGGCCGCCAGCAGCGCCTCGGCGGTGGAGGCCCGGTAGTCGATGGAGAGCCCCTGCTCCGCCGCGTGCGTCGAGGCCGTGGCGATGTTGCGGTCCGAGGCGTCCACCCCCGTCACCTGGAACCCCAGCCGGGTCATGGGCTCGGAGAGCAGGCCGCCCCCGCAGCCGATATCCAGCAGCCGCAGGCCCTCGAACGGCCGCCTCAGGGCGGGATCGCGACCGAACCGGTAGAGGGCCTGATCCCATATGAACGCCAGGCGGACGGGATTGAACTTGTGAAGGGGCGCGAACTTGCCGCGCGGGTCCCACCATTCCGCCGCGATCTTCGAGAAGGTCTCGACCTCGGCCGGATCGATGCTGGAGCGGGCGGCGGACGAACTCATCCGCCTATCTAGTCCCTCTCGGCCGCAAAGCGAAAGATTCCGGGCGTTGCGGACACGTCCGCGCGTCGTTAGAAGGCTGCGCCTTTCGCGGCGCACAATGGGGGTTGATCGGGCCACGATGTCTCGCCTGGTGATGAAGTTCGGCGGCACGTCGGTGGCCGACCTGGAGCGCATCCGGCGCGTAGCCCGCCTCGTGGCGGCCGAGAAGGCCGCGGGCCACGACGTGGCCGTCGTGGTTTCGGCGATGGCCGGCAAGACCAACGAACTGGTGGCCTGGACCGACGGCGCGGGACCGGCCGGCGCGGGGCTGACGCCGTCGGACGACGAGTACGACGTGGTGGTGGCCTCGGGCGAACAGGTGACCGCCGGACTCCTGGCCATGACGCTCCGCAACATGGGCCTGAACGCCCGTTCCTGGATGGGCTGGCAGATTCCGATCGTCGCCGACGACGCCCACGGCCGGGCGCGCATCGACGACATCCCGCCCGAAAGGCTGGCGGCGGCGATGGACGCCGGCGAGATCGCGGTGATCGCGGGCTTCCAGGGCGTGACCCGCGACGGCCGCATCGCCACCCTGGGCCGCGGCGGCTCGGACACCAGCGCCGTGGCGATCGCCGCCGCCGTGGGCGGGGCGTGCGACATCTACACCGACGTGGACGGCGTCTACACCACCGACCCGCGGATCGAGTCCAAGGCGAGGAAGCTGGCCAAGGTCTCGTACGAGGAGATGCTGGAGATGGCGTCGCTGGGCGCCAAGGTGCTCCAGACGCGCTCGGTCGAGCTGGCCATGGCCTATCACGTGCCGGTGCGCGTGCTGTCGAGTTTTGTGGAGCCGGGCGAAGCGCCGGGCCAGGGCACCATCGTGTGCGACGAGGAGGAGATCGTGGAGAAGCGGATCGTGAGCGGCGTGGCCTACAGCCGCGACGAGGCGAAGATCAGCCTCTTCGGCCTGCCCGACCATCCGGGCGTGTCGTCCTCCATCTTCGGCGCCCTGGCCGATGCGAACGTGAACGTGGACATGATCGTCCAGAGCCACGCGCGCACTGCGGACACGGCCAACATGGAATTCACCGTCGGCAAGCGCGACGCGGCGCGTGCGGTGGAGATCGTGAGGACCGTCCAGAAAGAGGTCGGCTTCGACGACGTCCAGGTGAACGAGGATGTGGCCAAGGTGTCGGTCATCGGCGTCGGCATGCGCAGCCACGCCGGCGTCGCCAAGTCGATGTTCTCGGCCCTGGCGGAGAAGGGCGTGAACATCCAGGTGATCTCGACGTCGGAGATCAAGATCAGCGTGCTGATCGACGCGGCCTATACCGAGCTGGCCGTGCGCGCCCTGCACGCCGCCTACGGGCTGGACCAGCTCTGAGCTAGACTGGGGCGCATGACGCCCCGCTTCGTGGATTTCCCGGATCTCTCGCCCGAACAGCGGGCCGAGGCCGTGCGCGTGCTGCGCGAGGCCTTCGCCGACCGGCCCGGCACGTTCGAGGACGAGGCCGACGCGGAGGTGGAGAGCTTCCTCGAGGACGAGGATCGGGCGGCCTTCGCGGCGGTCGAGGGCGGGCGGGTCGTCGGCTGGATCGGGCGCGTGGCGACCTACGACCACGCCTGGGAGCTGCACCCCCTGGCCGTCGACCCGGCCTTCCAGCGGCGCGGGATCGGGGCGGCGCTGACGCGCGAGTTGGAGGCGCGGGCGAAGGCGGCGGGCGTGCTGACCCTCTACCTGGGAACCGACGACGAGTACGGCGGCACGAACCTCTTCGGCGCCGCGCTCTATCCGGACGTGGCGGGCAAGATCGCGGGCGTCAGGGCGACGGCCCGCGGCCACCCCTTCGCCTTCTACCGCAGGCTGGGCTACGAGATCGTGGGCCTGATCCCCGACGCGAACGGGCCTGGCAAGCCCGACATCCTCATGGCGAAGCGGCTGTAGGGAGGGCCGTCATCCGCCAGGCCGCCCAGAGGCCGACCAGCGCCAGCGGGATCACGGCGACGAACACCCAGACCGAGGCGGCCCGCGCGCTGGCGTCGGTCAGCCCGTGCGAGAAGCCGACCAGGTTGGCCGCGACGCCCGAGATCGCCGCCCCGGCCGCGGCCCCCGTCTGGCGCACGGCGGTGACGGCGGACGAGCCGATGGCGCGGTCCTCGTCCGACAGCGCGGCCAGGACGCGGCGGCTCATGAAGGCCCAGGAGAGGCCGAAGGCCGCGCCCATCAGCCCCCCGCCCAGCAGCACCGCCGCGAGCGGCCCCTCGCCCATGGACCAGGCCAGGATCACCAGGCTGGCGACCAGGCAGAGCGCGCCGGACCGGACCCAGCGCCGGTCCCACGCGCCCGTCGCGCCGGCTACGGCGATGGCGGCGAGCGTCCAGGCCATGGATTCCGCGCCCACCACATAGCCGGCCCAGAGCGGCGAGAAGCCCCGGAGCTGTTGCAGGATCGGCGGGCCGTAGATCGCGAAGCCCATCGAGGCGGCGGTGAGGGCGAACATGGCGAGGTAGCCCGAGCCGCAGACGGTGCGCAGGTCGCCCGACCTGTGCGGCAGCAGCCGCACCCGCGCCCGGCCGTCGATCCGCACCACCAGGACCAGGAGCGCGAGGCCGGCGGCCACCAGGCCGATGGAGAGCGCCGGGGCGCCGGCCAGGTCGGCGACGGCGATGGCGGTGACGCCCAGGCCCAGCACGCCGAGTTGGGTCCAGGGGATGCCCGGACCGCCGTCGCCCCGCGCCGCGCCGCCCAGCAGGAACGGCGTGGCGACCGTGAACACCGCCGCCTGGATGGCGAACAGCCAGAAGACGTCGCGCCAGTGGCCATGCTCCACCACCACGCCCCCGAACAGCGGCCCCAGCACGGTCGCGATCCCCCAGACGAAGGTGACGGCGGCGAAGACGCGGGCCAGGTGCCGCTCGGGGAACAGGAAGGCGATGGCCACCATGGCGAACCCGGAGATCCAGCCCGACCCCAGGCCCTGGACCAGGCGGCCGGCCAGGAACCAGCCGATGTCGGGGGCCGCGGCGCTCATCACGCAGCCGATGGCCATGATCACGCCGGCGACCGCCGTGGCCGAGCGCAGGCCGAACATCTCGGACAGCCGCCCTGCGCTGGCCCCCGCCAGGATGGCGCCCACGAAGAAGCCCGCCGTCGCCCACGAGAAATAGGCGAAGCCGCCCAGGTCGGCGCCGACGCTGGGCAGGATGGTCGCGGTGACCAGACTGTCGGCCGCGTTCAGCCACACGCCCAGCATGATGAGCGCGAAACGCGGCAGACGGCCGTCGGCAAGCAGATCCGACCAGGTGGCGGCAGGTTGAGCGGGCGGGGGCGCGTTCGACATTCGACAATCTCGGCAATGTCAAATTCGGCTAGACCTGCCCGGGCATTTTTGCAAGTCTATGATTGTCAAATGCACGCACCCGCCGACCGTATCCTCACGCACCTGAAGACCCGGGGTCCGACCGAAACCCTGGCGCTGTCCGAAGCGTTCGGGATCAGCCGGCAGGCGACGCTTCAGCACCTGGAACGCCTGGTCGCGGGCGGGCTTGTGACCCACGTCGACGAGCGGCGCGGGGTGGGCCGCCCGCGCCGCATCTGGTCCCTCACCGAGAACGCCCAGGCGCGGTTCCCCGACACCCATGCGCAACTGACGCTGGAGATGCTGGAAGCCCTCCGGGCCGAGTTCGGCGAGAACGGCCTGGAACGGCTCATCCTGCGCCGCGAACAGGCTACGGCGCACGACTATGCAAAGGCGATGGCGGGCGTCGACACCCTGGAGGCGCGTGTCGCGCGCCTGGCCGAGATTCGGACGGCGGAAGGCTACATGGCCGACTGGTCGCCCGACCCTGGCGGCGGCTTCCGCCTCGTGGAGAACCACTGCCCGATCTGCGCGGCGGCGGCCGCCTGCCAGGGATTCTGCCGCGCCGAGCTGCAGGTCTTCCGCGACGTGCTGGGGCCGGGCGTCGTGGTCGAGCGCACCGACCACATCCTGGCCGGGGCGCGCCGCTGCGCGTATCGGATCACGCCCCTCCGGGCCTGATCGTCATTTCCTCGCCGCGGACCCCGGAAGCTGCGGCTCGTAGCCCGGTTGCCAGTGATTGGCGGTCCCCGAGGTGATGTACCAGCTTATGAAGAGGGCGCAGATCAGTGCGCCGGGGACGTAGGCGTTGGTGCGGCTGTAGGTCCACGCGGCGATGGCGCCGACGATGGCCAGGAGCGGCACGAACTGGATGGCGATCACCACATTCAGCGGCTCGCTCGGGGTGGCGAGGAGGCCGGTGGAGAACAGCGTTGCATACTGCCATGCCACGAAGGCCAGGAAGCCCAGGCTCATGGCCGCCTTGAACCACCCGATCCGCGCCACGAACCCCTCGCCCTTCACCGCCAGGGCGCAGAGGCCGCGGAAGGTGACGAGGAAGAAGATGCTCCAGAGGATCAGATAACCCGGAAGCTGCATCGCCCGGGTGGCGTCGAGGGTCTTCATCCCGACCACCCAGAACCGCGCATCGGTCTTGAACAGAGCGTGGAGCGCCAGCATGGCGGCGTAAGCCACGGCCATCACGGCCAGCGCCATCAGGATCGAGGCGCCCCAGCGGTTGGCGAAGACCGCGCGGCGCCGCAGGAGCAGGCCGATCACCCAGCCGATCAGGGCCGTCCCGAGCGCCCAGACGACGAGCTGGTTCTGCACCCACTGCGGGAAGGCCGGGTTGGGGAAGAACACCTGCCCGGCCTTCATCAGCGGGAGGTAGGTGACGGCGGGGATCGCGGCCGTCGCCGCCAGCGCCAGCCACCACCGCCCGTCGCGCCGCGCGGCGACGGGCTCGGCCGGGTGCTTCAGGCTCGCGAACGGCCGCCAGGCGAGCAACAGGTCGAAGGTGGCCAGGATCAGCCAGACCAGGCCGGCGAAGCTGACCAGCGTGCCGACTTCCTTCCAGATCCAGACCTGATCGTACGCCGGCTTCGCATCGGGCGTGCGCAGCGTGCGCTGGAACCAGTCGACCGCCGCACCCACCGCGGCGTTCGAGAAATGCTCCCAGGGATGAGTCACCGGCGGCACGGACAGCCGCCGCGCCGTTCCGTCGGAGATCGAACCGTAGACGCGTTCCGGCTCCACCGGCCCCGAGACGCCGAAGAGGGCCCGAAGCTTCGCCGACCGGCCGATCTCGGAGCCCTTGGGGACCTGCCACATCAGGCCCGCGAACTCGTCGTAGGCGCCGAACACCACGGCCAGGTTGCGCGGCGCCTCGGGGGCCTTGGCGCCCAGGAGACCCAGGGTCGCGCCCTCCAGGACGATGGCGCGATAGCCGTCGGGGATTTCGACCGCGGCGGCCAGGATGGGATTGCCGCCCATCGAGTGACCCTCCATCCCGATGTTGTCGGGATCGACGTACGGCAGGCCGCGCAGCCATCGGAGGGCGGCGGGACCGCCGAAGTCGGCCGTGCCCACGATCCCGCCCGACCAGCCGTGACCTGTCATGTCCATCGCCAGCACTACGAAGCCCCGGCGGCTGAGCTCGATGGCGAACGGGCTCTGCATCTCGCGGGTGTTGATGTAGCCGTGGCTGACCAGCACCGCCGGCGCCCGCGCCTGGCTGGTCGCCGCGATGGGCCGGTAGAGCAGACCCGAGACGGCCAGCCCGTCTCCGGCCGGGATACGCACCTCGGACACCGTCACCCGGCCGCCGCCGGTCTGCACCCGGTTCGCCAGGAACCCGCCGCCCAGGATCAGCGCCCAGGCCAGGCCGAAGGCCAGCCACTTCCGCATCGCGTTCCCCCCACCCCTGCGTTTGGGCGAACGATGATCCCGGGGGCCGGAAAGCTCAAGCCCCGCCACAAGCGGCCGATCGACGGACCTGACAGCCCGCCGCGCCCGCGTCATAGTGTGGACGCGCCGAGCCGCCCCATCAGAGGATCGCCGGCGCGGGAGGACGACCGATGCCCTACGCCCCGGCCCACCGGCCTTACTACGACGCCGACAGCCACATCATGGAGCTTCCGGATTTCCTGAAGGCCTACGCCGATCCGGACCTTCGCGACGAGATTCCGGAGGTCAGCTATTCGGCCTCGATCGTCACCGACGAAGAGGTGGCGGTGATCGTGGGCCAGGGCAACCGGCACAGCGCCGAGCATGTGGCCGCTCAGATCGCGCTGGGCGACGACCTGATCGTCAAATCCAAGGAGATCCAGGCGCTGGGCGCCTTCAATCCCTCGGATCGCAGCGTGGCCATGGACCTGCTCGGTTTCCGCAGGCAGCTCGTGTTCGCCACCCACAGCGTGGCGATGCCCTTTTCGCCCAGCTCGAAGCTGGAACCGCGGCTGCGCTATGGCGCGGCCCGGGCGCACAACCGCCACATGGCCGACTTCTGCCGCGCCGACCGCCGGCTGATGGGCGTCGCCGTCATCCCGCTGGACGAACCCGAGCTGGCGCTGGCCGAACTGGAATTCGCGCTGTCCCAAGGCCTGAGGGCCGCCTGGGTTCCGCACCGGCCCTGCGGGGAGCGCTCGCCGGGCCACGTGGACCTGGATCCCTTCTGGGCGCGGCTGGCCGAGACGGGCACGCCGTTCCTGCTGCATGTGGGCGGCGCGCCGCTGCAACTGGCCAAGGCCTGGATGAACAACGGCCGGCCGCCGACCAAGGACTGGCTGGGCGGCGGCGAGAACCTGCGCACCAAGGACATCGCCCTGCTGCACGAGGGGCCGGAGCAGTTCCTGACCATGATGGTGCTGGACGGCGTGCTGGAGCGCCATCCGGCCCTGCGCGGCGCGGCGGTGGAGCTGGGCGCCGGCTGGGTTCCCGAGCTGCTGCGCCGCCTGGACTGGGTGGTGAAGCACTGGAGCCGCAACGACGAGAACCTGCAACGGCTGCGCCGCACGCCCAGCCAGCAGATCACCGAGCAGCTCGCCTTCACGCCCTTCGTGTTCGAGGAAGTGGGCGCCTTCATCGACCAGTCGAACCCCGACCTCTACCTGTTCTCCAGCGACTATCCGCACATCGAGGGCGGCCGGAACCCGATCGGGCGGTTCGAGGCCGCGCTGGGCGAGCGGTCGGAAGCGGTGCGGGACAAGTTCTACGCCGGGAATTTCCTGAGGATCTTCGCCGACGCGGCCTGATCCGGCCTACCGGAGCCGCAGCGTCATCGGCAGGCCGCCCTGGGGCCGCATGGAGACGCGCATGACGGGGCGGATGCGATGGCCCGGGTCCGGCTCCAGCCACGCGCCCCGGACCAGGGTGGCCAGGATCGCCACGGCCTCGATGAGCGCGAAGGCCTGACCGATGCACACGCGGGGGCCGCCACCGAAGGGCAGGTAGGCGAAGCGGTGACGGCCGACGCTCTCCTCGGGGCCAAAACGCGCGGGATCGAAGGCGTCGGGATCGCGCCAGAGGCGCCTGTGGCGGTGGATCGCATAGATCGGGATGAACACGAAGGTCCCCTTGGCCACCCGGAGGCCGCCCGCCTCCACATCCTCGGCGCACATCCGGCTCATCAGGGGCAGCGAGGGGTAGAGGCGCATCGCCTCCTGCACCACCTGCCGGGTGAACACGAGGCGTTCGACGTGCGCGTGAGTCAGGCTGGCGTCGCCGGCGACCTCGGTCACCTCGTCGCGCACGCGTTCGGCCGTCGCCGGATCCAGGCCCAGCAGGAAGAGCGACCAGGTCAGGGCCAGCGCCGTCGTCTCGTGACCCGCGCCGATGAAGGTGAGCAGGTTGTCGCGCAGGAGCACGTCGTCCATCCGCCGTCCCGTCTCCGGGTCCTGGGCCTGCATGAGGAGATCGACGAGATCCCCGCGCGGCGGTTCGCGGCGGCGGCGCGCCACCATGGCGCCGACCGTGGCCTTCAGCGCGACCAGGGCGCGGTGGCCCCGCGGCGCCAGCGCCACCCTTGTCCAGGTGGGCCAGCGCAGCAGGTCGGCGACGGTGATGCCGCCCAGGGTCTCCAGATAGTCCGTGATCCGCCGGGCCGCGGAGGGGACGTCGATCCCGTCCCCGCCCGACAGCATGGTGTCGAGGATCACCTGGAAGGTGATGGCCGTCATCTCGGTGGAGACATCGAGGCGCGCGCCCTCGCCCAGGTCCCGCCAGCGGGCCAGGGCGGCGTCGGCGGCGGCGCTGATCACCGGCGTCATCGCCGCCACGTTGTCGGGGCGGAACCCCGGCGCGGCGGCGCGGCGCTGCCAGCGCCAGGCTTCGCCGTGGGCGGTGAGGAGGCCGTCGCCCAGCGCCGGCCTGGTGACCCGCTCGAACATCCAGTCCTTGGGAAAGGCCTCGGCCTTGTCCAGCAGGATGTCCTTCAGCATCGCCGGGTCGCAGGCGTAGAGGAACGTCTGGCGCTCATCCCTCCGCTGATAGAAGGGGTCTTCGTAGACGGCGCGGGGCCAGGCCTCGATCGGGTTGTCGATCAGCTTCCACAGCGCGTGGAAGTAGGGCAGCGACCGGTCCGGCGGCGTCACGCCGGGCGGGATCAGCCGGGGAGCGGTCGCATCGACGGAAGACACGCCCGGAAGGTAGCGAAGCCGCACGCCCATCGCCATGCCTCCTGTCGGGGCAAACATCGCTTTTGGATCGCGACAGGCCTTTGAGTCTCGGATTTGAAAGACATTCCTGCTAGGTCCCCGCGAAAGGACGGACCCGCAAAACCCAGGGAGGAGTTTCGCCAGGGATGGCTGCGACGGTCGCCATTCGAGGTCAGCGGAGCCTGCTGCGGCAGATCCGGGAGGCGCTTGCCGGGGGCGGCCCCGCGCAGCAGCGCCTGAACATGGTGGTGCGCATCATCGCGCTCTCCATGGTGGCCGAGGTGTGCTCGATCTACCTGCGGCGCGCCAACGGCGAAATGGAGCTGTTCGCCACCGAGGGCCTGGACCCCGACGCCGTCCACGTCACCCGGATGAAGCCGGGCGAAGGCCTGGTCGGCGAGATCATGCGGCTGGGCCGCCCGCTCAATCTGGTCGACGCGCCCGGGCATCCGGCGTTCTCGTACCGGCCGGAGACGGGCGAAGACCCCTATCACGCCTTCCTCGGCGTGCCGCTGCTGCGCGGCGGGCGGGCCATCGGCGTGCTGGTGGTCCAGAACCGCACCGAGCGGGTCTATTCCGAGGACGAGGTCGAGGACATCCAGATCGTCGCCATGGTGGTGGCCGAGATGGTCGCCTCGGGCGAATTGATCAGCGTCGGCGAGCTGGAAGGCGTCGAGCTGGCCCCCCGCCGGCCCGAGCGGCTGAAAGGGTCGAAATTCGCCGACGGCCTGGCCTACGGCGTGGCGGTGCTGCACGAGCCGCCGGTCGCCTCGTCGCAACTGCTGTCGGACGACGTGGCGGCCGAGGAGGCGCGCCTCGCGGCGGCGCTGGAAGGGCTGAAGAGCCAGATCGACCAGATGCTCGAGGGCCAGCACGGCCTGGTCGACGCCTCGTACGAGGTGCTCGAGACCTACCGCATGTTCGCCCACGACCGCGGCTGGAACCGCAGCCTCGAAGACGCGGTGCGCAACGGCCTGACGGCCGAGGCCGCGGTGGAACGGGTGCGCTCCGAGCATCGCGCCCGGCTGGGCCAGGCCCGGGACCCCTACCTGCGCGAACGCCTGCACGACCTGGAAGACCTGAACGACCGGCTGCTGCGGCACCTCTCGGGCAACGGCAGCGTGGCGCGCGAACTGCCGGACGACGCGATCCTGATCGCCCGGAATCTCGGCCCCGCCGACCTCCTCGAATACGATCGGACCCGACTTCGCGGCCTCCTGCTGGAGGAAGGGTCGTCCGCCAGCCACGCCGCGATCGTGGCGCGGGCGCTGGATATCCCCTGCGTCGGGCGGCTCAGCGGCCTGCGCGACAAGGTCTCGGAAGGCGACCCGGTGATCGTCGACGCCGAGACGGGCGAGGCGTTCCTGCGGCCCCGCCCCGACGTGGTGAAGGCCATCCAGGCCCGCGTCGACGTGCGCCGCCAGCGGCAGGCCGAGTTCGCCAAGCTGAAGGACACGCCGGCCTTCACCCGCGACGGGGTGAAGATCACCCTACTGATGAACGCCGGCCTGGACGTGGACCTGGAGAGCCTGGCCGACACGGGCGCCGAGGGCATCGGCCTGTTCCGCACCGAGTTCCAGTTCATGGTCTCGGAGGAGATGCCGCGCTTCAACGCCCAGACCGCGCTGTACGCCAGGGTCATGGACGCGGCCGGCGACCTGCCCGTCACCTTCCGCACCCTGGACCTCGGCGGCGACAAGGTGCTGCCCTACATGGAGGCCGAGCGCGAGGAGAACCCCGCCCTGGGCTGGCGCGCCGTGCGCATGGGCCTGGACCGGCCGGCGCTGCTCAGGCTGCAACTGCGGGCGCTGATCGCCGCGGCGCGGGGCCGGCCGCTGCGGATCATGTTCCCCCTCATCGCCAACGTGGACGAGTTCCGCGCGGCGCGCGGCTGGGTGGACCAGGAGGTGGCCTGGGCGCAGCGGCGCGGGCGCCCGGCGCCTTCGCGGCTCGACGTCGGAGCCATGATCGAGGCGCCGTCGCTGGTCTGGCACCTGGACGCGCTCCTGCCGATGACCGACTTCGTCAGCGTCGGCACCAACGATCTGATGCAGTACCTGTTCGCCGCCGACCGGGGGAACCCGCGGGTGGCCGACCGCTACGACTTCCTCTCGCCCCCGGCGCTCCGGGCCATGGAGCAGATCCAGCGGGCCTGCGCCGAGACGGGCACGCCCGTCAGCATCTGCGGCGAGATGGCGGGCCGGCCGCTGGAGGCGTTCGCCCTGGTGGCCCTGGGCTTCGAGCGGCTGTCCATGCCCGCCACCGGCGTCGGGCCGGTCAAGCAGATGGTGCTGTCCTGCGATCGCGAGGCGGCGCGGCGAGGCGTCTCGGCCCTGCTCAAGTCGGGCGCCGGCTCGGTGCGGAACGAGATTGAAACGCTCGCGCGCAAACTCTACCTCGCGGTCTGAGACTCGCCCGAATCCGTAGACACTCTGCGGGGCGAGGAGCCCCGAAATCCGCTTGCTGAAGAAACGCCCCTCGAAGAAGCAGGCCGCCGCCTCCGGGCGCGAGCGGATGCGGGCGATGCTGAACCTCGCGGCGTCCAATCCGGAACCCGCCGCCGACGCCGGCCCGGCCGAACCGGACGCGCCGCGCGATCCCCTCCATGCGCACGAAAGCATCGGCGCGGCCCTGCGCGCCATCCGCCTGGAGCGGGGGCTGGAGCTCGCGCAGGTGGCCGAGAGCACGCGGGTGCGGCGGGCCTATCTGGAGGCGCTGGAGGAGATGCGGCTGGAGGCCCTGCCCTCGCGCCCCTTCACCATCGGCTACATCCGCGCCTACGCCACGGCCCTGGGCGCCGATCCCGAGCTCGCCATCGAAAGGTTCAAGAGCGACGAGCCGGTGCTCGACGAGCCTCTGCGCGCGCCGGTGGGCGTGGCGGACGAGCGGGACCCACGCGTCGCGACCTTCGTGGTGGGCGCGCTGCTCATCATCGCCGCCATCGTCCTGTGGAACGTCGCCCAGCGGGCGATGATGGCGGCCGCGCCCCCGCCGCCGCTGGCTCCCGAGGCCAAGGCCGAGAAGCTGCTGGAGGACATGAAGTCGGGTCCCGTGGCGCTGGGCGAGCCCCTGCCCGCGCCCGTGGAATCCACCACCCCGCCGGCCTACGAGACGCCCGGACTGGCCGCCGCCCTGGGCCTCGACGGCCGGCCGCCGGGCGAGATCCCGACTCCCACCCGCGTGGGCGAACCGCCGCCCGTGGATCTGGCCAGCCTGAAGCCGGTCTTCACGCCCCAGGGCGCGATCTATGGCCCCGGCGACACCCGCATTCTGTCGGTGGTCACCGTCCAGGCGCTGAAGGGCGGCGCGCTGATCGTGCGCGGGGCCGACGGCTCGGTCTATTTCGCGCGCCAGCTCGCCAAGGGCGAGGCCTATCGGGTGCCCCAGCTCGCCGGCCTGACGCTCGACGTGTCGGCCCCGCAGGATTTCCAGGTCTTCGTGAACGGCCAGTCCCGCGGTGTGCTGCCCTCGACCCAGGTCCTGGCGTCGAAACTGGCGGTCGCCGCGACCCCGCCCCCCGCCAGACCCGCACCGGCGGCCGGGAGCGCCGCCGCATCCGCACCTGTCGCGGCGGCGCCCTCGCCCGCTCCGACGCCGCGCCCCTGAGGCCCGCCCCCCAGAGGCCTTGCGGATTGCGAGGCCGGCCCTCGCTTCGGGCCGCGGATGCGCCTATTTTCCACGCGTCATGACCGTCGAAGCCCACACCGCCGTGCGCCCCTGGCGTTCGATCGACCGCCGCAAGAGCCGAAAGATCCGCGTGGGGTCGGTGGAGGTCGGCGGCGATGCGCCCATCACGGTCCAGTCCATGACCAACACGGTGACCGCCGACGCCGCGGCCACCATCGAACAGATACGGCAGCTCGAGGAGGCGGGCGCCGACATCGTCCGCGTCTCCTGCCCCGACGAGGAGTCCACCGCCGCGTTCCGAGAGATCGTCCGGGCGGCCAAGGTCCCGCTGGTGGCCGACATCCACTTCCACTACCGCCGCGGGATCGAGGCGGCGCAGGCCGGCGCGGCCTGCCTGCGCATCAACCCCGGCAACATCGGTTCGCCCGCCCGCGTGCGCGACGTGGTGCAGGCCGCCCGCGACCACGGCTGCTCCATGCGCATCGGCGTCAACGCCGGCTCGCTGGAGCGCGACCTGCTGGAGAAGTACGGCGAGCCCTGCCCCGACGCGATGGTCGAGAGCGCGCTGAACCACGCCCGCATCCTTCAGGACCACGACTTCCACGCGTTCAAGATCAGCGTGAAGGCCTCCGATCCCTTCATGACCGTCGCCGCCTACCAGCAGCTCGCCGAGGCCATCGACTGCCCGCTGCACCTGGGCGTGACCGAGGCCGGCGCCACGCGGACCGGCACGGTGAAATCCTCGATCGGCATCGGCTCGCTGCTGTGGGCCGGCATCGGGGACACCATCCGCGTCAGCCTCGCCGCCGATCCGGTCGAGGAGGTGAAGGTCGGCTTCGACATCCTCAAGAGCCTGGGCCTGCGCCACCGCGGCGTGAACATCATCGCCTGTCCCTCGTGCGCGCGGCAGGGCTTCAACGTGATCCAGACGGTGGAGGCGCTGGAGCAACGGCTCGCTCACGTCGCCACGCCCATGAGCCTGTCGATCATCGGCTGCGTGGTGAACGGGCCTGGCGAGGCGCTGATGACCGACCTGGGCTTCACCGGCGGCGGCAAGGGTTCGGGCATGGTCTATGTGGCCGGCCGGCCGGACCACAAGATGGACAACGACCGCATGGTCGAGCACATCGTCGAGCTGGTGGAAGCCCGCGCCGCCGAGATCGAGGCCGAACGGAACGCGGTCCCCACCGCCGCCGAATGACAAATCGGACACAAAAATGACGCCCGCGTCACTCTTGCGCGGCGAGACCAGACGCGTTTAGGTGGCGCTCCATTTCCCAGGGAGGAACGAATGTCCGCGGACGGCAACTGGAAAGTCACGATCAACACGCCGATGGGCGCACGCACCATGGCGGTGAGCATCGCCACCAGCGGCGACACCTTCACCGGCAAGGTCGACAGCGAGATGGGCGCGCAGGAAGTGACGGGCAAGGTCGACGGCGACACCCTGACCTGGAGCACCGACATCACCAACCCGATGCCGATGAAGCTCGAGTTCACCGCCAAGGTCGACGGCGACAAGATGACCGGCAACTGCAAGCTCGGCATGTTCGGCAACGCGTCGCTGACCGGCGAGCGCGCCTGAGTCCAGCGGCGACGCAGAGATGCGAAGGCCCCCTCCGGCGACGGAGGGGGCCTTTCTCTTGCAGGAGACCTCCGGCCTCAGGCCCGGCGCGGCGGGACCACATCGGCGAAGTCGGGCCAGGCCTTCCAGGCCGGCTCCACCGGGGAAGCCTCCGCCCGGGGCGTGTAGGGCGAGGCCTCGCCGCGGGCCAGGTCGGGAATGTAGCGGGGGCAGTTGGGGAAGATGTCGACCGGCGTCACCCGCACCAGAAGCTGGGCGCCCGGCATGTCCTCCATCAGGGGGTCGTCCCGGACCACCTCGGCGCGGCCGTTGACGCGAAGGCGGCCCGGCTTTTCACCCATGGCGATGAACAGCAGGCCCACGTGCGGATTGGCGACGATGTTGCCCAGGCTCTTGAACATGCCGTTGCCGTCGTAGTCGGGGAACACCAGCAGGTCCGGCGCGACCACGCGCGCAAAGCCGGGGGCGCCCCCCTTGAACGAGCAGTCGGGCCGGCCTTCGGCGTCGGCTGTCGCGAGGAAGAACAAGGGCTGGGCCTGGATGAAGGCCGACTCCGCCTCAGTGAAACGGTCGTGGCGCAGCTTCTCCACCAGCCGGTCGGCCAGCGGGCGGCTGCCGAAGGCGTCCTGTAGCGCCCGGTTGCCCTCGTGGAACATGACGTGTCCTCCCGCCGCCACCATAGACCGGATTTGTCGTGGCGCGGCGGCTCGGGTAGAGACAGCGCCCTCCGAAGGACCCGACGACGTTGCGACTCCCCCAGGCCAGGCTCGACCAGGTGCTCGACCGCTTCCGCGAGATCGAGGCGCGCATGGGCGCGGCGTCGGACGGCGCCGAGATCGTCCGGCTGTCGAAGGAGCACGCCGAGCTCAAGCCCGTGGCCGACGCGGTCACCACGCTGGAGAAGGCCCGGGCCGAGGCGCCCGAACTGGAGGAGATGGCCGCCTCGGGCGACGCCGAGATGGCCCAGATGGCCCGCGACGAACTTGAAGCGCTGAAGGAACGGCTGCCGGTGCTGGAGCGCGACGTGGCCCTGCTGCTCGCGCCCAAGGACCGGGACGAGAACGCCTCGGCCATCCTGGAGGTCCGGGCCGGCACGGGGGGCGACGAGGCGGCCCTGTTCGCCGGCGACCTCTTCCGCATGTACCAGCGCTACGCCCAGGGCCGCGGCTGGCGGGTCGAGATCGACTCCATCTCCGAGGGCGAGGTGGGCGGCTACAAGGAGATCGTGGCCTCGATCACCGGCGACGGCGTGTTCGGGCGGCTGAAGTTCGAGAGCGGCGTCCACAGGGTGCAGCGCGTACCGGCCACCGAGGCGCAGGGGCGCATCCACACCTCGGCCGCCACGGTCGCCGTCCTGCCCGAGCCCGAGGAGGTGGAGATCGAGATCCGCGACCAGGACCTGCGGATCGACACCTACCGCTCGTCCGGCGCCGGCGGCCAGCACGTCAACAAAACCGACTCCGCCGTACGCATCACGCACCTGCCCACCGGCATCGTGGTGACCAGTTCCGAGAAGTCGCAGCATCAGAACCGCGCGCGGGCAATGAAGGCGCTGAAGGTCAAGCTGTACGACATGCAGCGCGAGGCCATCGACTCGGCCCGCTCCGAGGCCCGCAAAAGTCAGGTCGGGTCGGGCGACCGGTCGGAGCGCATCCGCACCTACAATTTCCCGCAGGGCCGGGTGACCGACCACCGGATCAACCTGACGCTCTACAATCTGGCGAAGGTCATCGAAGGGGAAGCGCTGGACGACGTCATCGGCCCGCTCATCGCCGAGGACCAGGCGGCGCGGCTGGCCGCCCTCGAAGACGAGTTGGCCTGAAGCGCCGGGCGAGGTCGCGCACGTGGTCGGCGCCCGCGCGCAGCCCCATGAAGCCGCCGCCGACCTCGTCGGCCACCGCCGCGCCGCGCTGGCCCATCGGCTTGGGCGGTCCCACGGTCGAGTCCTGGGCGGTCTGGTGCTCGATCTCGGCGTTGAGCTCGGCGCCCAGGAGGACGATCAGCACCGAGACCCACACCCAGAGCATGAAGGCGATCGCCGCGCCCAGCGAGCCGTAGGTCGCGTCCAGGCGCGCGACATGGTTGAGATACCAGGAGAATCCTGCCGATCCCGCAATCCAGAGGGCGGCCGCTGCGAACGCCCCCGGTGCGATCCAGCGCCAGCGGGCGGGCTTGCGGCTGGGGCCATAGCGATAGGCGACGGCGAAGCAGCCCGCCGCCACCACGAACACCAGCGGCCAGCGCGCGGCGACCAGCAGGCCTTCCCGTATCCCGAACCAGGCCAGCACTATGGGCGCGGCCACCAGGATGACGCTGATCGCGGCCAGGAAGACCAGCAGGACCAGGGTGAAGGCGTAGGTCACCGCCGTCCGCAGCAGGTAGGGCCGGCGCTCGGCCTCGTCGTAGGCGACGTTCAGGCCGTCGACCAGCGCACGGATTCCGGCGCCCGCGCTCCAGAGCGACAGCAGCAGGCTGACCAGGAAGGCCAGCGAAAGGCTGGCGGCCTGGCCGCTGGCCAGTCGCATCATCTGATCGCCCAGCAGGCTCACCGCCTCGGGCGGGAAGATCACGGAGAGCTGGGCGAGCTGGGCCTGGACCGCACCCACGTCGGCGATCAGCCCGTAGAGCGAGACGAAGACGCCCAGGGCCGGGAAAATCGCCAGCAGTGTGAAGTAGGTCACGCCGCCCGCCACCACGGTCAGCTTGTCCTCGCCGAACTCGCGCGAGACCCGCCACACAATGTCGCGCCAGCCACGCCAGGGGATGTGGAGCGGATGCGCGGCCGCCCGCCCGCGTCCCGGCTCCTGCTCGTCGAAGTCGACGGCTTCGGCGGGCGGCTGGCCGCCAAGGCTCGACCGCGCTACCGCATCGCCGGCGGACGGGTTCTCTGAAGCGCCTGACCTCACGCGGCCCTCCCTGCCCACTCCAGAGAACCGCTGGACGGCCACGCCGTTCCCGGGCGCCTTACCGATCCCTAACTCGACGCCGCGCCCCGCGGGTGGGACATCCGATCGAGACGGACATGGAGGCTTTCATGCGGCGGGCGATCCTGGCGGCGGCCCTGGCGCTGGCGGCGGCGGGCTGCGGCGAGCCCAAGGCGCTGGTGGACAACTGCCATATCGGCGTCTACCGGCTGGCGGACGGCGCCCTCGTGGACGTGGCGCCGGCGCCCGGCGGCCTGCGCTGGCGCCTCATGGACGGGCGGACCGGCCTGCTGGCCGCCGGGTCCGACGGCGGCTGGACCAGCAAGCTCGGCTGGACGGGACGGCCGGACGGCGTGGCCGTGACGTTCGGGACCTGCGCGGAGAACCGGATCGGGTTTGCGGGCCAGGCCGGCCAGAGGCTCTCGTTCCAGACCCTGGAAACCCGCTTCGCGGGCCATGGCGGCGTGGAGCTGGCCGGCCGGCTGGTCCTGCCGCCGGGGGCCGGTCCCGCGCCGGTGGCCGTGATGGTGCATGGCTCGGAGGACACCTCGGCGCGCGACTTCCGCATCGAGCAGCGCCTGTGGCCGGCGCAGGGGGTGGCCGTCTTCGTCTACGACAAGCGCGGGACGGGCGGGTCGAACGGCCGCTACACCCAAGACTTCGATATCCTGTCCGACGACGCGGCGGCGGCGGTTGGCGAGGCGCGGCGGCTGGCGGGCGCGCGGACGGGCCGCGTGGGCCTGGACGGATCGAGCCAGGGCGGCTGGGTCGCACCGCTCGCGGCCTCCAAGACGCCGGTGGACTTCGTGATCGCCCGCTACGGCCTGGCCGACGGCCCTCTGGCGGAGGACAAGGGCGAGGTGCTGCTGGGCCTTGCCGAGAAGGGGTACGGTCCCGACGTCCTGGAAAAGGCGGGCCGCGTCGCCGACGCCACGGGCGAGATCATGTCGAGCGGATTCAAGGAGGGCTTCGACACGCTGGCGGCGTTGCGGAAGCAGTATGGGCGGGAGCCGTGGTGGAAGGATCTGGAGGGCGAATTCACCGGCCAGATCGTCCACGCCCCGGGGCCTCTCGTGCGCCTGGTCGGCCCGCACATGGACAAGGGCACGAGTTGGACCTACGACCCCATGCGGGTGCTGTCGACCTTGCCGACGCCCGTGCTCTGGGTGCTGGCCGGCGCGGATCGCGAGGCTCCCCCGGACGAGACGCGGCGGCGTCTGGTCGCGCTGGCCGAGGCGGGGCGCCCCGTCACCGTGATCGAGTTTCCCGACACCGATCACGGCATCATGGAGTTCGAGGCCGCAGAGGGCGGGCGCCGCATGACGCGCTACGCCGACGGCTACTATCGCGCGGTCCTGGACTTCGCCCGGGACGGCCGCCTGGAGGGCGCCTATGGGGCGGCGCGCCGGCTCGCGCAGCCCGGCCCGCGACCCACGCCTTGAGCCCGGGGCGGCTTTCGGCGAGAAACCCTTCATGAGCGGCCATATCGCGGCGATCTTCCGCCATCCCATCAAGGGCTTCACGCCCGAGCCCCTGGACCATGTGGACCTGGCCCCCGGAGAGGGATTTCCGCACGACCGGGTCTGGGCGGTGGAGAACGGCCCCTCGGGCTTCGATCCCGACGCGCCGGCCTGGACGACGAAGCAGAAGTTCACCGTGCTGGCCACGATCCCCGAGGTGGCGCGGGTCCGCACGCGGCTGGACGACGCGTCCGGGGTCATGACCGCCGAGGCGCCGGACGCCCGCGCCTGGTCGGGCCGGCTGGACGCCGCCGCCGACCGCGAGACCTTCGCCGGCTGGCTGACGGGCTTGCTGCCGTCCGAAGAGATCCGCGGCCCCCTGAAGGTGATGGACGCCCGCGGCGGGTTCCGCTTCACCGACCATCCCCTGGGTCAGGTCTCGATCATCAACCTCGCCTCCGTGCGCGACCTGTCGGCGAAGATGGGCGTGGAGCTCGACCCGCTGCGCTTCCGCGGGAACCTCTACGTCGAGGGGTGGCCAGCCTGGGTCGAGAACGC
Source organism: Phenylobacterium sp. (assembly GCF_037189685.1). Lineage (GTDB taxonomy): Bacteria > Pseudomonadota > Alphaproteobacteria > Caulobacterales > Caulobacteraceae > Phenylobacterium. The sequence continues at coordinate 43,356 of NZ_JBBCIT010000010.1, forward strand.
CTGGGAAGGCCGCGAACTGATGGCCGGCTGGGCCAGGGCCAAGGTCTACAAGCCTATCGTCCGTTGCGCCGCCACCGAGGTGGACCCGGCCACGGGGGTGCGCGACCAGGAGGTGGTGAAGGCCCTCTTCGACCACTACGGCCATATGCTCTGCGGCGTCTACGTCCATGTGACCGCCGCCGGCCGTGTGGCCCTCGGGGATGCGGCGACGGCGCCGCAGGATGTCGCCGAGGCGCGCCCATGAACCTGCTCCAGGCCTGGCAGGGCGCGAAGGCGCGCCTCGAGGCCGCCGGCGTGCCCGGCCCCGTCATCGACGCCCGGCTGCTGGTCGAGGCGGCGGCCGACGCCACCCGCGTGGACATCGTGAGCGACCCCTATCGGACGCTGACGCCCGAGCAGGCCGCCCGGCTTGAAGACTATGTTTCACGCCGGGAGAAGCGCGAGCCGGTGAGCCACATCCTGGGCCGCAAGGGATTCTGGAAGATCATGCTGCGGGTGACCCCCGACGTGCTGACGCCCCGGCCCGATACCGAGACGGTGGTGGAGTACGCGCTGCGCGATTTCCCCGAGCATGCGCCGCGGCGCATCCTGGACCTGGGCGTGGGATCGGGCGCGATCCTCCTGGCGTTGCTCGCCGAGCGCCCGGCGGCCCGGGGGCTCGGGATCGACGTGTCGGAGGAGGCGCTGGCCGTGGCCCGCGACAACGCCGCCTCCCTGGGCCTCGCCGGCCGGGCGGCGTTCCTGCGCGGCGACTGGACGGCGGGGATCGAGAGCGAGGGCTTCGACCTCGTGGTGGCCAATCCGCCCTACATCGCCGAAGAGGTGATCCAGACCCTCGACCCCGAGGTGCGCGACCATGAGCCGCGCCTGGCGCTGGCCGGCGGCGCCGACGGGCTGGACCACTACCGCATCCTGGCGCCCGAGATCCTGCGGGTGCTGAAGCCGGGCGGGCGCTTCGCCGTGGAGATCGGCTACGACCAGAAGAGCGCGGTCGAAACGCTCTTCCGCGAGGCGGGCGGAGTCTTCATCGAGACGATCCGGGACCTGGCCGATCGCGACCGTGTGGTGGTCGGCGAGAAAAAGACCTTGGAAACGACGACCTGACTCGCTACATCAGGTCTCGTCTCCACCCAAATCCGTCGGTGTTGCTGGTAGATGCGTCCCCATGAAGGACGCCCGCCCGCCCTGACAAGCGCGGCGCCTTCACCATCAGGGGCCTCTCGCTGGCGAGCTTCCGGGCGGAAGACGGGGAACACTTTCGCTTTCTTGGGGACTGACCGGGCCGAGGCCCGTCCACGCGGAAAGCCAAGCCGCCGAAGAGGCGCTAGGGAAGAACCGGACGGTTTCTTAAAATATGAGAGATTTCAAGGGTATGAAGCGCCAACGCGGTCGAAACCGGGGTGGCGGCGGCGGTGGCGGCAAGCCCCAGCAGAACGCCAACCGCGCGTTCGATTCGAACGGCCCCGACGGCGTGAAGGTGCGCGGCAACGCCCAGCACGTCTTCGAGAAGTACCAGCAGCTGGCGCGCGATGCGTCCTCGGCCGGCGACCGGGTCCTGGCCGAGAACTACCTCCAGCACGCCGAGCACTATTTCCGCCTGATCCGGGCCATCCAGCCCAATCGTCCCGCCAGCGAGATCATCGGCCGCGACCAGTTCGCGTCGGGCTACGACATCGACTTCGAGGACGAGAACGCCCAGGCCCAGGCCGAAGCCGCCGACGAGGGCGCGCAGGACGGCCCCGAGGCCCGCCCGGATGGCGGGGAGCGCAGTCGGGAACGTGACCGGGGCGAATGGCAGCCCCGGGAGGGCGAACCCCGTCGCGACCGGGACCAGAACCGCGACCCGAATCGGGATCGGGAGCAGAACCGCGACCGGGACCAGAATCGCGACCGGGATCGTGACGGCCGCGACCGTGACCGCTGGCGCGACCGCAACCGCGATCGGGACCGCCGGGACGACCGCCCGCGCAGCGAGGACGGCGAACGCCGCGAGCGGCCCGAGCGCTCAGAGCGGCCCGAACGCAGCGAGCGCGCCGAGCGTGAGCCCCGCGACCCGCTGGCTGTGATCAATCCGCAGGCCGAGGCTCCGGTCGAGTCGCGCAACCCTGAACCCCGCAATCCCGAGCCGCGCGGCCCTGTCCTGCGCGACTCCGACGGGGGGTCCAGCGACCTGCCCGACTTCCTCCGCGCGAGCCGCGCGCCTGCCGTCGCGCCGGAAGCCGCCCCCGAGGAGAAGCCCGCCCGTCCCCGTCGCCGCCGCGCGCCGCGCAGCTTCGACGCCGGCGAAGGCGCGCCGCCGGCCAGCGAGAGCGAAGACGCCTGACCACCGGGGGGCAGTCGCCGGGAAGCCGGCGCCGGGCGCCCTCAGAAGCGGTAGCCCACGCCCAGCCTGAAGTTGCGGCCCGGCAGGGGCGCGATGTCCTTCAGGAAAGAGGCGTGCTCGCGGGCCTCGACATCGCCCAGGTTGCGGCCCTCCAGGAAGATCTTGAATCCCCGGTCGCGCAACGGCCGGACCGTCAGCGAGGCGTTCACCAGCGTATAGCCGCTGGTGGGCAGTTCCGACGCGGCGACCCGATCCTGGCCGCCCACCCGGCGCACCTCGATCATGCCGCGCCACCAGCCGGCCTCGTAGATTCCTCGCCCGGCCACCGACCAGGGCGGGATGCGGGCGGGCGGGCCCAGGTCGGTACGGCCGCGGACGTAGTCGGCCGTTCCCTCCAGGGTGAAGCTGCGCCCGCCGCTCTCCCAGGCGCGGAACGCGCCGTCGATCTCGCCGCCGTAGAAGGTCGCGTCGGTCTGGCGGTAGGCGAAGATCGGAAGGCCGCTGTCGTCGTCCTCCCCGCCGGTGCGGCGCAGGTCGATGAAGCCGTCGTAGCGGACAGCGAACAGGTGGGCGTCCACCTCGAAGCGGCCGCGCTCCAGATGTCCCGTCAGGTCGACGGAGTACGACACCTCGCTACTCAGAGTCGGATCACCGATCTCGAACGACCGCGTGGCGGGGTGTGCGCCCTGGGCGAACAATTCCTCCTGCGCCGGCGCCCGCTCGGTCCGGGAGGCGCTCAGCGAAACGAAGAGACCCTCCGCCGGCCGCAGGAACGCGCCTGCCGACGCCGAGACGCCGGTGAACCCGCGGTCGGCCACGAGACTGTCGATCTCCTTGCGCTCGAGGCGTAGCCCGCCTTCGACGCCCCAGGCGTCGCGGTCGAGCCGTTGCAGGGTGAAGGCGCCCCACTCCTTGGTCCGGGTGGCCGGCACATAGGCTTCGTCGCCCACGGCGGCGAAGTCCCGCCCCAGGGCCTGGAGGCCCAAGGCGCCCTGCCAGCCTCCACGATCCGGCTGGACGAGTTCGATCCGGCTCTCCCATCCATCCGACGTGAAGCGGGTGGCCGGCGTCCCGTCCTCGAGTTCGACGTGGGTGTAGTCGGCGTAGCCCACCGAGAACCTCAGGGTTTCGAACGGTCCGGCCCCGAGCCGCGTCTCTCCCCGCAGGTCGTAGCGCGTCTGCCTCAGCTTGATGCTGACCGCCTCCTCCTCGCCCTCGGCATGGTCATCGTGATCATGGTCATGGTCGTCGTGGTCATGATCGTGGTCGTGGTCGTCATGATCGTGACCACCGTGGGCGTGGGCATGGCCCGGGACGCCGTAGTCCGACCGCGTGCGCTTCACCGAGACGCCGACGTAGCCGCGCTCGCCCACGTACGAGAGGCCCGCCCCGTAGGCGCTGAGGTTGGAGAAGGTGTTCTCGACCTTCGAGTCCACCTTGCCCGGCCACTCGTCGGCCTCGCCCTCGGCGGCGAACTGGCGACGCGACTCCGGGAAGGTCGGGACCTTGTAGTCCTTCGTCTCCCGGCGCAGGCCGTCCGCGGTGAAGACCCAGGGGCCCACGCCGGCCTTGAGCGCGCCACCCAGGCTCCAGCCGTCGTCGACACTGGAACCCGACGCCAGGACGCGGCCCGACAGCCCCTCGACCGGCCGGGTCGGAATCCGGTCGTCGATGATGTTGACCACGCCACCGATGGCTGAGCCGCCATAGGCCAGGGCGGAGGGGCCGCGCAGAACCTCGATGCGCTCGGCCTCCTGGGGATCCGACGCCACGGCGTGGTCGGGAGAGAGCGCGCTGGCGTCCACCTGGCCCAGACCGTTCGACAGCACCAGGACGCGCGGACCCGAGAGGCCGCGGATCACGGGCCGGCTGGCGCCGGGGCCAAAGGCGCTGGACCGCACGCCGGCCACTCCGGCCAGGGCGTCTCCGATGCCGCCCGCCGGCGCCTGGTCGATATCGTCGCGTTTCAGGATGTCGACGCTCGTGGTCGCCGAGTCCAGGGTCACGGCGTAGGGCGCCGCGGTGACCACCACCTCGCCCAGCTCGCGCGGGGGATCGCCGCCCGAGGTCGAGGCGGATTGCGCGAACGCCGGGCCGGCGAGGAGCGCCGTGAGGGCGGCGGCGGAGAAGAATTGGACACGCGACATCGTGGACCTGGGAGAGGACTTGCAAGGAGATAAATCTGTTATGAAATAACATAACGACTCGTCAAGTCGTTGCGGCGCAGGCGGATCGGCGATAGCGGAGAGACATGGCGAGCGATTGCCAGCATCACGAGCATCATGTGCACCACGGGCTGTCCGGGGCGGCGCTCGGCCGGGCGTTGGGCGACGCCGAAGCGCGCTGTGCGGAGGGGCGCGAGCGCCTCACCACGCCGCGCCGCCGCGTGCTGGAGCTGCTGCTGGGGTCTGACGCGCCGATGAAGGCCTACGATCTGATCGCCGCCTTCGGCGCCGGCGGCGAACCGGCCAAGCCGCCGACGGTTTATCGCGCTCTCGAATTCCTGGAACGCCTGGGGTTCGCGCACCGTATCGAGAGCCTGAACGCCTACGTCCCCTGCCGCATCGAGGGCGGACACGTCGCGGCCTTCCTGATCTGCGACTGCTGTGGCGAGGCGGCCGAGTTCCAGCCGGATCTCGGCCCCTCGATGTCGGCGGCCAAGGCCACGGGCTATGCGGTGCGCGCGGTCACCCTGGAAGCCCGCGGCCTCTGCGCCGCCTGCCAGGCCGGCTGATCACCACCAGAAGACGTTGCGCACCACCTGGACGATACGGCCCGTGTACTGGTCGATCAGCAGGGCGTCCGGCCCCGAACGCACCCAGTCGAAGCCGGGCGGCGGCAGAGGCAGATCGTAGAGCCACGGGTCGAGGATCCAGTAGCCCGGCCCGAACCACGCGCGCGGATAGAAGTCGCCGAAGCTCCAGGTCCGCACATAGAAGCCGCTCGGCGGCCGCCAGTCGTAGCGGTAGCGGTTCGACGAGAAATAGACCGAGGGATAGCGGCCACGCTCCCAATGGCGCCGCTCGCCCTGCCGGCGATCCCAATCACGGCGGTCCCGATCACGGCGGTCGTCGCGGCGATCCCAGTCGCGCCGGTCACGACCATCGGCACGCCCGTTCCAGTCGCGCCCTCCACGATCGCTCCGATCCCAATCCCGACCGCCGCGGTCATTGTCCCGGCGCCCTTCGCCCTGGCGCGCTTCACCTGGACGCCCTTCACCTGGACGCCCGCCGCGCCCGGTCCAGTCACGCCGTTCGCCGCCCTGGCGGTCGCCACTCCATTCGCCCCTCGGGCGGTCTGCGCGCCGGGCGTCGTCGCGACCGCGCGGCTCGGCGGCGCGGGGCGCGGCCGGAGCCTGCGGCGCGGGCGTCGCGCGCGGCGCCTCGCCCCGACTGACGCCCCCACTGGCGCCCCGGCCTGGTCCCCGATCTCCGCCTCGCCACTCGCCACCGGATCGGCCCGGCCGATCGACGCCGCCGACGTCGCGACGGGGCCCTTCACGCCCGGACTGCGCCCGGAACCCGCTGTCGCGGCCTGGGCCGCCGCGCTGTTCCATGCGCTCGCTGCGACCGCCGCGATCGCCCCGTTCTCCGCGTTCCTGGCCGAAGGCCGGAACGGCCGTGGCGGCGGCCAGAACGACGGCCAGGGCCGTCATGGTCGTCTTCATGGTCTTCATCGTCCGTCTTGGGACACCTGACGGCGGCCCGAAGTCCCTTCAGCAAGGACGATGCGCAGGGTCTGGGTGAACCGTGCTTGAACGGCGCGACGGATCGCGCCACCTCAGGCGTTGAAGAAAGGATTTCCCCCTTGGCCGCGACGCCCAACGATGTCCTCACTTTCTGGCGTTCAGCCGGGCCGCAGAAGTGGTTCGCCCGGGACGCGCGCTTCGACGCCGCGATCCGGCTGAAGTTCGAGCCCGTCCACCACATCGCGGCGCGGGGCGAATACGACCGCTGGGCCGAGAGCCCGGACGGCGCGCTGGCCCTGCTGATCCTGCTCGACCAGTTCCCGCGCAACCTCTACCGGAACTCGGCTCACGCCTTCGCCACGGACTCCAAGGCGCGGACCATCGCCCGCGCCGCCACCGAACGCGGCTGGCACCGCGACGTGGAGGCCGGTCTGCGGCCGTTCTTCCTGTTGCCGTTCCAGCACTCCGAGACGTTGGCCGACCAGGAATATGGCCTGGAGCTGGCGCGCGACCTGGGCGACGCCGACACCGTGAAGTGGCACGAGATCCACCGCGACATCATCGCCCGCTTCGGCCGCTTCCCGCACCGCAACCCGGCGTTCGGCCGCGCGACGACCCCGGAGGAGCAGGCGTTCCTGGACGAAGGCGGCTTCGCGGGCTGAACCCTCCGGCTCATGTGGACGCCAGCTCATGTGGACGCCAGGCTCTGCGCTGTGGATCGCAGGCGCCGAGGCGCTATCCGGCGTCACGCGAATCACCGACGCTCAGCCTCGATGAACGCTCATGCCGCCATCGCCGCGCCGTACGAGGCCGCCCCGGACCATCCCGAGCGGCAGTATCTCGGCCTGCTCGCCGATATCCTGGAGAACGGGGTGCGCCGCGGCGACCGCACGGGTGTGGGCACCCTGGGCGTCTTCGGGCGGCAGATGCGGTTCGACCTGTCGCAGGGCTTCCCGCTGCTGACCACCAAGAAGCTGCACCGCAAGTCCATCATCCTGGAGCTCTTGTGGTTCCTCAGGGGCGACACCAACGTCCGGTGGCTGCAGGAGCGCGGGGTCTCCATCTGGGACGAGTGGGCCGATCCCTCCGGCGAGCTGGGTCCGGTCTACGGCAAGCAATGGCGGTCGTGGGCGGCGCCCGACGGCCGGGTGATCGACCAGATCGCCGGCGTGGTGAAGAGCCTGAAGGCCAATCCCGACAGCCGCCGCCACATCGTCTCGGCCTGGAATCCCGCCGAGGTCGAGGACATGGCCCTGCCGCCCTGCCACTGCCTGTTCCAGTTCTTCGTGGCGCCGGATGAAAAGGGGAGCGGCCGGTTGAGCTGCCAGCTCTACCAGCGCTCGGCCGACGTGTTCCTGGGCGTGCCGTTCAACATCGCCAGCTACGCCCTGCTCACCCTGATGATGGCCAAGGTGACGGGACTCGAGCCGGGCGAGTTCGTCCATACCCTGGGCGATGCGCACCTCTACCTGAACCACCTGGAGCAGGCGCGGCTCCAGCTCTCGCGCGAGCCCCTGCCCCTGCCCACCCTGCACGTGGCCGACCGGGACGACCTGTTCGCCTTCCAGTTCGAGGACTTCCGCCTGACGGGATATTCGGCCCATCCCTCCATCCCGGCCCCCATCGCGGTCTGACCATGAAGACGCCGCTGACCCTTTCGGAAGTCTCGGAATCGGCGGCGCGCATCTCGGACATCTACGCCGGCAAGTACGGGATCGCCCGCGACGACGACTGGTACCTGCTGAAGCTCCAGGAGGAGCTTGGCGAACTTTCCCAGGCGCATCTGCGCCTCTCCAGCCGGGGGCGGGGCGAGGCCTGCGAGCACGACCGGGCCGACGAGGCCGCGGACGTCCTGTGCCAGCTTCTGCTCTACTGCCGCCGCTTCGGCATCGACCCCGACGCGGCCGTGCGGCGCAAGTGGCTGCAATGGCTGGAGGAGCCGCCCTCGCCTCACCGCGAGGCGCATGGCGTGGAGATCGGCTAAGCGCTCCCGCCCGTCTTTCTGGGCCGGGCCATGACGGCTGCGAAGGTTCACGCTACTTAGCGCACCATGTCACAGGTCATCCTCTCCGCCGGCCCCATCGCGCGCGCGCGAAACGGCGTCATCGGGCGCGACGGGACGCTGCCGTGGCGACTGAAGACCGACCTGGCCATCTTCCGCGCCGTCACCATGGGCAAGCCGGTGATCATGGGTCGCAAGACCTGGGAGAGCCTGCCGAAGAGGCCGCTGGTGGGCCGGACCAACATCGTCCTGTCGCGCGACGGCTCGTTCGAGCCCCAGGGCGCGATCGTGTGCGAAGACTTCACCGAGGCGGTGGGCATCGCCCGCGAGCAGGCCGAGGACGACGGCGCGGCCGAGGTCTGCGTGATCGGCGGGGCGTCGCTGTTCGAGCTGGCGCTGCCCCGCGCGCGCCGGCTCTACCTGACCGAGGTCGACGCCGAGGTGGAGGGCGACGTCGTGCTTCCGCCCATCGACGAGAGCCGCTGGGACGAAGTGCGGCGCGAGGCGCATCCCGCCTCGGACGTCGACGAACACCCGTTCACCGTCCGCGTGCTGGAGCGTCGCTGACCTCAGGTCACGGCTGCGCTGCGCCAGACGCCGCGATAAGCTCTCGCCAACGACGCGGGAGGGACGACGTGATGGAACTCGAACTGGTTTGCGAAGGGCTGGCGTTTCCGGAGGGTCCGGTCGCCATGGCGGACGGGTCGGTGATCCTGACCGAGATCAAGGCGCAGCGGATCTCGCGCGTCACGCCGGACGGGCGGCGTGAAACGGTGGTCGAGACCGGCGGCGGGCCGAACGGCGCCGCCCTCGGCCCCGACGGCGCGCTCTGGATCACCAACAACGGCGGATCGTTCGTGTGGCTGGACAACGGCGGCCTGACCATTCCCGGCCCCACGCCCCCGACGCACACGGGCGGCATGATCCAACGCTACGACTTCAAGACCGGCAAGCTGGAGACGGTCTACGACTCCTGCGACGGCAAGCGACTGGTCGGCCCCAACGACCTGGTCTTCGACAAGGCGGGCGGCTTCTGGTTCACCGACCACGGCTGCTCCACCCCCGACGGCCGCAAGAACGGCGGGGTCTTCTACGCCCGCACCGACGGCGGCCACATCCGCCAGCATCGCGGCCACATGATCTCGCCCAACGGCATCGGCCTCTCGCCGGACGAGTCGGTGGTCTATGTGGCCGACACCCAGCTCGGCCGCCTGTGGGCCTTCGACGTGGCCGCGCCGGGCGAGCTGGCGCCCAACCCCGGCTTCGCGCCCGGGCGGGTGATCTGCAACCTGCCCGGCTATCAGCTTCTGGACAGCCTGGCGGTGGAGGCCTCGGGCAAGGTGTGCGTCGCCACCATCATCAACGGCGGCGTCACGGCCTTCGATCCGGACGGCTCGGTCGAGCACTATCCCGTGCCGGACCTGATCACGACCAACATCTGCTTCGGCGGCGACGACATGCGCACCGCCTGGATCACCGCGTCGGCCACGGGCAAGCTCTACAGGGCCCGCTGGCCGCGGCCGGGGCTCAAGCTCAACTTCAACGCGTAGCCCCTCCCCGTCATGGGGAGGGAGGGATCAGTAGAGCGTTGCGAGGGCCGTGCGGTCGTAGGCCCTGAGTTCCGACTGACGGCCGTCGCGGATCTTCAGCACCCACTCGGGGTCCTGGAGGAGCGCGCGGCCGACCGCGACGAGGTCGAAGTCGCCGCGCTCCAGCATGGCCTCCAGGCGCTCCAGCGACGCCGGCTCGGATTTCTCGCCGCCCCACGACGCGATGAACTCGCCGGACAGGCCCACCGAGCCGACGGTGATGGTCGGGACGCCGGTGACCTTCTTCGCCCAGCCGGCGAAGTTGAGGTCGCTGCCCTCGAACTCCGGCTCCCAGAAACGGCGCTGGGAGCAATGGATGACGTCGGCCCCGGCGTCGACCAGGGCGCCCAGCCAGGCCTCCAGCGCCTGAGGCGTGGCGGCCATCTTCACGGCGTAGTCCTGCTGCTTCCACTGGCTGACACGGATGACGACGGGATAGTCGGGGCCCACGGCCTTGCGGACCGCGCGCAGGATGTCGGCGGCGAAGCGGGCGCGGCCGGGCAGGTCCTTCGCGCCGTAGGCGTCCTCGCGCACGTTGGTGCCGTCCCAGAAGAACTGGTCGATCAGGTAGCCGTGGGCGCCGTGCAGCTCGATGGCGTCGAAGCCCAGCGCCTTGGCGGCCGCGGCGGCGTCGGCGAAGGCCCGGATGGCGTCGGCCACCTCGGACTCGGTCATGGGCTCGCCGAACCTCTTGTCGGGACGCGACAGGCCCGAGGGGCTGTCGTAGGGGCCGGGCGGAGTCCAGGTCTCGCTGCGCGTCTTCACGGCGCCCACGTGCCAGAGCTGGGGCGCGATCCTGCCGCCGGCGGCATGGACCTCGTCCACCACCCGCTTCCAGGCGGAAAGCTCGGCGTCGCCGTGGAAGCGCGGGATGTTCGGGTCGTTCAGCGAGGCGGGGCGATCGACGCCCGTGCCCTCGGTGATGATCAGGCCGACTCCGTTCTCGGCCCGGCGGCGGTAGTAGGCGGCCACGTCAGCGGTGGCGACGCCGTCCGGCGAGAAGGACCGGGTCATGGGGGCCATGACGATCCGGTTGGGCAGGTTCAGGCCCTTCATCGCGAAGGGGGTGAAGAGGACGTCGGCGGCCATTTGCGCTCCCCGCATGTGTTCAAACAGATGTTTATCCGAGCCGCATCGCCGGGCCAGACAGATTTCCTGGCGCCGCTTCGAGGCCCCGCGCCGCTTGGAGGCTCCTGTTGGAGGCTCCTGGGGACGGAAATCGCGGAGATGCGGCGGCGAGGGCTGAACGGCCGCTGCAACCCGTCAGCCGCGCTTCCGGCGGCGGGCTACGAGCGCGAAGACGAAGGCGCCCGCCATGGCCGTCAACGTCAGTAGCCAATGATCGCCCAGGTCGAGCCGGTAGAAGCGTGAGGCGACGATGTCGGCCAGCAGGATCACGCTGCTGGCGCTGATCCCGGCCATGAGGGCGCCGCCCCAACGGCGCAGCCGGTCCTCGCCGTCCCAACGGCGCAGCCGGTCCTCAGGGGGTGGCGCGCCAGACTCGTTCATTCCGAGCCTTGATCGACCGAACGCTCGGCTGAAGGATCAACTGCGGGACCGGCCGGCGGCGCCTGGGACGTGTCGCGTTCGGCCTGGCGCGCCGCGTCCATCTGCGCCCGGCGCTCCCGGGTGGCCTCGCGGGTTTCTTCCTCGGTGGCGAGTTTGGTCCAGGCCCCGGCCGCGCTTTCATGCTTCGCGCGAAGCTGGGCCAGGGGCGTTGCTTCCGCAGCCCTGGCGGCTTCTGCGGCATAGGCCCGGTACTCGGCGGACCGCTTCGGGAATTCTGACAACGCCACCTCCCAGGACATGTGAAGACGAAGCGTTCGCCAACGACACCGTCGGCGAACGCCTGTTGTGGCCGTCAGGCGGCCTGAAGGTTCTCTGCCGCGAACTTGCCGCTGCGATTGTCGCGCTGGAGTTCAAAGGCGAGCTTCTGCCCCTCGTGGAGAGACACCATCCCGGCCCGCTCGACGGCGGAGATATGGACGAAGACGTCATTGGAGCCGTCTTCCGGTTGGATGAAGCCAAAGCCTTTTTGGCCGTTGAACCACTTTACAGTGCCAGTTTGCATAATCGTCCCTTTCCGGACATGAGTTCTCGCACCCGAAATCGGGCGGGAAGATCAAATTTTCGGTGAGGGTCGATCTGTGATGCGGCGCGCCAACTTGAAATCCAGGCACAACGCCAAGTGAGCCTAAGCGATATTTGACTTCTCGAATATGGGCCCATAAGCCGAATTTTGCAAGTCTCGCCCGGAATAATACTTTTCCAATAGGGGCTACCCCCTGCTATTGGGGGCCATGAGGTTAGAACCAGGCCGCGTCATCATCCACGTTCTCCGGCACGAAGGTGGCTGGGCCGCAGAATTCGAGGGCGAGCGTTTCGCCTACTCCCTCGACAAGGAAATCGCCCGGGCCGGCGCCCTGCGAAGAGCCCGGAGCCTGTTCGATGCGGGCCGCGCCTGCCAGGTCACCGTGCAGGGCGAAGCGGCCTTCCTTCGAGGCTGAAGGCGGCCGCCCGACCCGCCGTCGCAGGCCGTGACATCGGGGACGCCGCCGGCGCTCAGCGGCGAGCCTTGGCCAGCTCGTTGACCGCGACCTGGTTCTGAAGGGCCAGGGCCTGGAGCGCGAGGCGCGCATACGCCTCGGGGTCCACCTCGAAGCGCCCGGTCGCCGACGCGTGCGAGACATAGCCGAGCCGGCCGCTCCAGGTGTCGACCGCGCGGGCGCCGGCCGCGGTCGACACGGCGGGACCGCGGCCCGAACCGACCGAGCCGAACGCGCCGGGCGCCTCCAGCGAACCATCGACCTTGTATTCCAGGAAGCCGCCGTGCTGGCCGACCCGCACGCGCCAGGGCTCCATCGAGAATCCGCCGATCACCGGGCCGCCGTGTATGCCGGGCTGGAACGAAGCCTGGGCGCCGCGGGAGACGATGGCCATCGGTCCGCCGCCGGACGCCTTGACGTGGGCGTAGTTCACCGTGAAGCGCGGCGCCACCATCGTCGCGTCGAGCACGCGCGTCATGGTGCGGACGGGCCCGAGGTTGACCGGCATCGCGCTCTCGGGCCACGAGCCCAGCCCGGTCGGATGGACCAGGGCGTAGGCCTGGCGGGCGCCCAGGTTCCCCATCGTCTGGACCTCGATGTCGCCGGCGCCCGCCTTGAGCTGGTCGGCGCCCGAGGCCGCCCGCCATTCCTCGGGCGGGACCACGGAGAAGCCGGCGGCGGCGAGGCGCTCCAGGAAGTCGGCGTAGGCCCGGTCGGTGATCGCCTGGATGAGCGCGGGCTCGGCGCCGCTGAGGACCGTATCGGCGCTCGCGGTCGTATCCGCCGTCCGGGCCTGGGCGCCGGCGCTGACCATGAACGACACCCGGTAGGAGGGCACGAACACGCGGGTCCGAACCTTGTCGCCCGCCAGGATGTTGCGCGTGAACTTCGCCGGCGGCTGGGACGGCAGCACGATGGGCGCCGCAAGCGACGCAGGCAGCGGCTGGGCCACCGCAACGCCCGCCATGCACGCCCACATCCCGGCGACGCCCAAGACCCACTTCATGACCTGCTCCTGCAAACACCCAGGATGGCAAGGTGCGGCGGACCGCCCGGCCGGCGCATCCCCGGATTGGATACCTGAACCGCCGAGGACGAGAACCGCCGAGGACGAGGCTGGGGACGTCCGAAAGGGGCGGGATATCCGAGCGGGGCCGGATATCCGAAAGGGGGATGCGCCCCGGCGCCGCCGTCCCCGATCCTGACCGACGCGACGAAGGGAGACGACCTCCTGCGAGACCCGCCGGCGATCCGTACCCGCGCTTTCCGGCCCCGCCTCGACATGCGGGCGACCATGGGGCGTCCCGACGCGCCGGACTATGGCGCGCGACGGCGGCGGCGGATGTGGTCGCGGGCCCCGTGAGAAGGCTAAGCTCGTCGCCCGGCAAGTCGCGGAAGGTCGTCCTCGTGCAGCGTCCCGATGAGCGGGCTTCCAGCAGCGCACTGGAGCCTGAGCATTTCTTCGAACTGTGGGACCGCCTCGAAAGCGGCGCCGGGCCAGGTGGCGATGCGGGGCCCGAGGCGGGAACGGCGCTCGAGGCGCTGCGCCGGATGGACGAAGCGCCCCTCGCCTGCCGGACGCTGGCGCCCGGATGGGGCCTGGCCGTGGCGGCCTTCCAGGGTGAACGGCCGATCTGGACCGGCCAGGCCTGGCGCGACCTGTTCGGCGAGGCGGACCCGGACCTGCCGCGCACCGCGCTGCGGCCACCCAGGGCCTCGATCGCCTATGCGTCGCTTTCCGACCGGCAGGGCCAGCCCGTCCTGTGCGCCTTCGCCCACCAGACGGTCGCGGCGGCGTGGCCGGTGGCGCAGGCCTGGCGCGACGCGGGCGGCGGATCGGGAGCCGGGGTGGTGCTGGCGATGGCCTTCGCGCCGACCCGAATGGCCGGATTCGCGGATTTCGCCGCCCGGGCCCACGGCCTGAGCGCCGCTGAGCACGACCTGCTGGCCCAGCTCGTCGCGTCTCACGACCTGGACACCGCCGCCGCGCGCCTGGGCCTGTCCGAGCCGGCCGCCCGCAAGCGGGTGCGCGCCCTGCTGCGTCGAACGGGCGCCCCGCGCCGCGGCGCCCTGCTGGCGCGGCTGACGCGGCTGGTGGCGGACGAGAGCGTCTGCGACTGGGCGCGCAACGTCGGACTGCGGCGCGCCCTCGGCCTTTCGACGGCCGAGATGCGCCTGGCCCACGTCCTGGCCGAAGGCTGCACCCTGCCGCAGGCCGCGTCCCGGCTCGGCTTGAGTCCCCACACCGTGCGCGACCAGGCCCGGTCGCTGCTGGCGCGAACCGGCCTGTTGCGCGTTGCCGACCTTCCCCGGCACCTGGCCGAAGCGCGGGCGCTCGTCGCCTTCGCCGAGGCGGACGAGACCGGCCATTCGGATCGGGAGGGCCTGCTGGGCGTCACCCGCATCCTCCAGCACGCCGGCCGCCAGGTGGCGGCCGCCGACTTCGGCCCGCCGCACGGCGAACCGGTGCTGTTCGTTCACGGCGGCATGGGATCGCGGCGGGTGGCGTGGCGGCTCCGCGACGCGTTGCAGCAGCGCGGCCTGAGGCCGATCGGCCTGGATCGCCCCGGCTTCGGCCTGACCGACGTCTTCGCCGGGCGCGGCGATCCCTTCGAGGCGGCGGCCCGCGACATGGCGCGCGTGCTCGACGACATGGGGCTCGAACGCGTGCGGGTGCTGTCGCGGGATGGCGGCGCGCCCGCCGCGCTGGCCTTCGCCGCGCTCTATCCGCAGCGCGTCCTTTCGGGCCTGCTGATCTCGCCCCGGCCACCCCGCGCCGTTCCCGCCGGGCCGAAGCTCGTCCGCGACTGGGTCCGGATGGGAACAGAGCGCCCCGGCGCGATCGTCGCCGTGCACGGCCTGCTGAGGCGGCGCGCCGGCGTGCGCCTGACCGAGCTGCTGATGACACGGCTGTTCTCGGGCCATCCGGCGGACGCGGCGCTCATCGCCGACCCCGCGTGGCGGCATGCCGCGGTGGCCGAGCTACTGACCTGTGGCGCCCGAACCGCGGACGGCCTGGGCGCCGAACAGACCGCCTATCCCGCCTGGTCGCCGCCGTCGCTGCCCGGCCCGGCGCCCTGGACGGTCGTGACGGGCGGCCTGGACCCCCTCTGGGCGCGGGCCGACGGCGAGGATCCCTGGCGGCGCCTGCCCGGACTGCGCCATGTCAGACTGGAGACGGGCGGGCGGTTCATCCAGGACACCCATGCCCGCGAGATCGCAGCGCTGATCTGAGACCCACTGGGAGAAGACCCGCCTTGCCTGCGTATGTTGCGGCGCGGAAAAGTTGACGGGGTCGTCATCTTTCGTTGACTTGCCGAGCCTCAGGGACCATCGTTCGAACTGACGCAGAGCGGGCCGTTCAAGGCCCCTACGGAGGATCTCATGGACGACGCTTCGATCGACCTGCACCGCGCGGCCCGCGACGCGGCCTATTCGATGCCGCTCAGCGAGATCAACCCGGCCGACCCCGAGCTGTTCCGCACCGACACCATGTGGCCCTACTTCGAGCGGCTGCGGAAGGAGGACCCGGTCCACTGGGCCGAGTCCGGATTCGACGACGTGGGCGGCTACTGGTCGGTGACCAAGTACAACGACATCATGGCGGTGGACACGAATCACGAGGTGTTCTCGTCCGAGCCCACCATCGTGCTGCCCGACCCCAAGGAAGACTTCACGCTTCCGATGTTCATCGCCATGGACCCGCCGAAGCACGACGTGCAGCGCAAGACGGTGCAGCCCATCGTGGCGCCGCACCACCTGTCGTACCTGGAGCCGATCATCCGCGAGCGCGCAGGCGCGATCCTGGACGACCTGCCCATCGGCGAGACGTTCAACTGGGTCGACAAGGTGTCGATCGAATTGACCACCATGACGCTGGCGACGCTGTTCGACTTCCCCTGGGAGGACCGGCGCAAGCTGACGCGCTGGTCGGACGTGGCCACCGCCTCGCCCGACTCCGGCCTGTTCAGCTCGACCGATCCCGAGATCGCCGAGCAGGAGCGGCGCCAGGAGCTGTTCGAGTGCGTCGACTACTTCATGAACCTCTGGAACGAGCGGGTGAACGCCCCGCCGCAGCCCGACCTGATCTCGATGCTGGCCCATGGCGAGGCCACGCGGAACATGGACCGGATGGAGTACCTCGGGAACCTGATCCTCCTGATCGTGGGCGGCAACGACACCACGCGCAACACCATCACCGGCTCGGTGCTGGCCCTGCACCAGAACCCCGACCAGAACCGCATCCTGCGCGACAACCCGGCCCTGATCCCGGCCATGGTGTCGGAGACGATCCGCTGGCAGACGCCGCTGGCCTACATGCGCCGCACCGCGCTCCAGGACTACGAGCTGGGCGGCAAGACCATCCGGAAGGGCGACAAGCTCGCCATGTGGTACGTCTCGGGCAACCGCGACGAAGAGGTCATCGACCGCCCGAACGACTACTGGATCGAGCGCCCGCGCGTGCGCCAGCACCTGTCGTTCGGCTTCGGCATCCACCGCTGCGTCGGCAACCGCCTGGCCGAGCTCCAGCTCAAGATCATCTGGGAGGAGATCCTCAAGCGGTTCCCGCGGATCGAGGTGGTGGGCCAGCCCCGGCGCGTCCTCTCCTCGTTCGTGAAGGGCTACGAGGACCTGCCGGTGGTTCTGCCGACCCGCAACTGAGGCGCCGACAGGCGTTGACCCGCAGGTCCGACCGCGCTTCCCTCCCGGCCTCAAGTCGGGATGGGAAGGAGACGCCAATGCTGAAGACACTCACCTTCATCGTCGCTTCGGCCAGCCTCGCTTCAGCCAGCCTCGCCGCGGCCGGCCCCGGGCTGGCCGCCGAGACCCGCCTGTCGGCCCATCTGGGCGGCGCCGGATCGCCCGACACGGATGGCGCGGGCCACGCCGGGTTCCGGATCGACAGCGCCAAGAACGAAATCTGCTACGATCTGTCGGTCGAGAAGATCGCGCCGGCGACAATGGCCCATATCCACAAGGGCGCGGCGGGCGCCTCGGGCCCGGTGGTCGTGCCGCTCGCGACGCCCGACGCCGCGGGCAAGGCCAGCGGCTGCGCCACGGCGGGCCAGCCGGTGGTGGCCGATATCCTGGCGAACCCCGGCGGCTACTATGTCAACGTGCACAACGCCGAGCATCCCGGCGGAGCGATCCGGGGCCAGCTCTCGAAATAGGAGGGTTTCGGGGAGCCGGAGGGCCTCAGCGCGCCGCCTTGGCGGGCGGGGCCTTCGGAGCCGGCGCCTTGGGAAGCGGCGCCTTGGGCGCTGGCATGAGCGGCGCGGCGGGCTGGGGCGGAGGGTCCCAGGCGCCCATCAGGCTGATCACCACCTTGGCCACCGACTCGGCCGAGACGACCGAGCCGCCGCCCCCGCCCTCGCAGACCACGCGATACGCCGCGTAGAGGTCGCTGGCTTCGTCCGCAGGCCCCCACTCCGGGTTGGGGTTCACCTTGCTGACCAGCAGCGAACCCGCGCGCGAGAAGGCCGAGAACTCGCGCCAGCGGGTGCGGCCCACGGCGCAGTCGTACTCGCTGAGCGTACGCACATATCCCGGAGTCGGCGGATCGCCGGTCAGGATGTTTCGCTGAACGCGCACCGACCAGGCGCGCCGCACCGCGCTGTCGCCCACCCGCTCGATGCCCTCGGGGTCCATCACCGTCCACGCGTCGGCGGCCGACTGGACGACATAGAACGTACGGGCCTCGGCGGCGCCGGGAGCCAGGAAGCCGCCGGCCACAAGGGCCGCGCCGAGGACGAGGACGCCACGTGCGATCATGGCCGGCAACTTAGACCGCACATCTTAACGGCGCCTACCGCCTTCATCGCGCCCGCGACTCCGCCCCGATTCAACTCGAAGTTGGTTTGTACAAGTCATGATCCGGTGATTGTATACATCCGCTCCGAGTGAACGAGTTCGAGCGGCGTACAGGGACGGGCGGCGATGGAGGCGAAGCGGGCCGGGCATGACGGTCCCAGCAAGAAGTGGCTCGCCCTGGTGTCGGTGGTCGAGCAGCTCTCCGCGGCCGAGGACCTGCAGTCGATCATCGGCATCGTCCGGGACGCGGCCCGCCAGGTCTCGGGCGCCGACGGAGTCACCTTCGTCCTGCGCGATGGCGACCAGTGCCACTACGTGGAGGAGAACGCCATCGGGCCGCTCTGGAAGGGGCGGCGCTTCCCCCTTACCGACTGCATCTCGGGATGGTGCATGCTGAACCGCGAGCCGGCGGTCATTCCGGACATCTACGTCGACCCCCGCATCCCGCACGACGCCTATCGCCCCACATTTGTGAAAAGCCTCATCATGGCGCCGGTTCGCCCCGCGGCGCCGCTGGGCGCCATCGGCTCGTACTGGGCCACGGAACGCGCGTTCACGCCCGCCGACCTGGCCCTGGTCGAGGGTCTGGCGAGAGCCACCACCGCCGCCGTCGAGGCCGTCCTGGCCCGCACCCAGACGCGGCGGAACGAGGCCCGGCTGCGGCTCGCGCTCGACGCCGGCCGGCTGGGCGCCTGGGAACTGGACCTGTCCACCCTGGCGCTCGACGCCTCGACGCGGTGCCGC
The DNA here is from genome assembly GCF_037189685.1 of Phenylobacterium sp. Classification (GTDB taxonomy): domain Bacteria; phylum Pseudomonadota; class Alphaproteobacteria; order Caulobacterales; family Caulobacteraceae; genus Phenylobacterium. Next base: position 62,059 of record NZ_JBBCIT010000010.1, read on the forward strand.
GAGATCCTGGGATGGCCGGGCGACGCCGCCCTCGACCAGGGCGACCTCCTCCGCGCCATCCACCCCGACGACCTGCTGCGCAGCCAGCGGCTCTTCAATGAGGCGCGCGCGGGGCGGGCGCCGTTCCAGGTCGAAGTCCGCGCCGCCGTCCAGGGTCCGGACGTTCGGGGCGCCGACGTCCGGTGGATCGAGTTGCGCGGCGCGGCGATCCGTGATGCCGAGGACCGGGTGACGCGCATCGCAGGCGTGGTTTCCGACGTCACGGAGGCCAGGCGAGCCCGCGACCGCATCGACGAGCTCCAGGCCTCGCTCCGGCATGCCGGCCGGCTCAGCGAGCTGGGCCGCATGAGCGCGGCGATCGCCCACGAACTGGGGCAACCGCTGACGGCCGCCGGCAACTACCTCACGGCCGCGGCGCTCCAGGCCCAGCGCCCGGACGTTTCGCCGGACGACATCCTCGATCTCACCGGGAGAGCCAAGGCGCAGGTGGAGCGCGCCGGGCAGATCCTGCGACGCATACGGGGCGTGGCGGCGCGGGGCGACACAGAGCCACGGCTGGAGGATATGGGCGCGATGCTGGGCGAGGTGCTGGAACTGGCGCGCCTCGACCCGCGCCATCGGGAAACCGAGCTGCGGCTGGCCGAGGCGGACGACGCGCCGGCGACGGTGCGGGTCGACCGCACCCAGATCCTGCAGGTCGCGCTGAACCTCGTCCGCAATGCGCTCGAGGCCGTGGAGGACAGTCCTGAGCGACGTGTCGACATCACGGTGAGCGCCTCGGCGAACGACGTGGTCGTCCGGGTCGCCGACACCGGACCCGGCCTCGCGCCCGAGGTGCGGGAGAAGCTGTTCGAGCCCTTCACCACCACGAAAGCGGAAGGCCTGGGCATCGGGCTCTCGATCTCGCGCGGCATCATGGAAGCTCACGGCGGCCGCATCTGGACGGAGGACGGCGACGGCGGCGTGTTCTGCTTCTCACTGCCGAAGGCCCGACCTACCTGATCATCGGCAGGACGAGTGTCGCGCCGCCCGTGGCGAGGATGACGGGGACAGGCTGACGGTCGGCCACGGATGGCTCCACCGGTGCGAAGCCGGGCCCCTCGACGGCGTCGGGAAGGACCGCCTGTCGGGCGGCCGCAAGCCCCCCAAGTGCAGTCAGAAGCGCCAGGGCGAGCGCCGGAATGCGCGGGACCGGCCTCATGGAACCCTCGATCGGATGGCGCGACCTGACACGGCGATCAGGCGACGATCCGCCAGGCGAGCTGGATCAGCCCCGCCCAGAGGCCGAGCGAGAGACAGCCGGCGCAGAGAAGTCCGATCCCGCGGGGCAGGCGCGCAGCGCGGGAACGCGGCCGGCGGGCGAACATGGCGAGGCTACGGGACTGGACCGGGGGCATCAGCACGCGCGCCGTCCGGCGGGGGCCTGATCCAGGGCGTAGACCCCCTGAGGTTCGCAGCGGCCACGCACCGTGGTCCGGTCGATCTCGACGAGGTCCACCACGCCGGCCAGATGGCGGGCGGTCGCCTCGCCGGCCAGGAGCGAACGGCCGTAGGTCTTGCAGAGCTGTTGCAGGCGGGAGGCGACGTTCACGGGATCGCCCAGCACCGAGTAGTCCCAGCGGCGGCGGCTGCCGACGTTGCCGACGACACAGTCGCCGGAGTTCAGGCCCACGCCGATGTCGATCCGCGGCAGGTGGACGTCGCGCCCGGCGACGGCGCGGGCTTCGGCGTCGATGGCCGGCATCCGCTCGATCATGCCGCGCGCAGCGTCAAACGCGCGGCGCGCGTGGTCCGGGTCGGAGTCGGGCGCGCCCCAGAACGCCATGATGCAATCGCCCATGTACTTGTCGAGCACGCCGCCGTGGGCCAGCACGATGTCGGCCAGCGGCTCGAGCACGGCATTGACCACGTCGGCCAGTTGGTCGGGCCGGCCCTTCATCGCCTCGGCGATCCCCGTGAAGCCCCGGATGTCGGCGAACAGGATGGTCACGTCGCGGGTCTCGTGGCCCAGGCTCAGTCCGTCAGGGCTGGCCATCAGGCGGTCGACCAGTTGCGGCGGCACATACTTCGAGAGCGCGTCGCACATGCGCTCGGCCCGCTGGCGCTCGGCCTGGAGCTCGGACAGCATCCGCAGCGTCGCGGCGGACGCCGGCATGGCGACGGGCGGCGTGACGGCCGGCGGCGCGGGGCGTCGCGAAGACCCCGCCCGGCCGCGCCGCGAGGAGTCGAAGCCGCGCCGGGCGGCCGAGCCCCCGCGCGTCGCGGGCTCGGCCCAGGCGGGCCGGATCGCCCAAAGGTTGTCACAATCGATCGCGGACATGACCGTCTCCCTCGTCACGATCGAAAATGGCACGGCTTCTCGGCAGTTAATATTCCGAAGCAACCCCTACGGGAATTCACGGTAGGAAATCCGCTTGTGGCGGCTTGTCGCAGGCGATGCGAACCCATTCATCCCGAAGGACAATACTATTTTGAATTCTTCTGGGGGATTCCAAGAGAATTAATGACCGGTAAATTGAATTCGATTGGACGAATAAGCCTCGCCGGAATGAAGTTATACTTCTTCCCGATGAACCGCAGCGACTGGCCGAGACGCGCTGCACAAGACAACGCCGAACCAAGCCAGCGAGACCGGTCGCGACTTCAAGTTGCAGCATTCGCAGAACCGGGCGTCGGGCTGGAGGCCCGGAAAGACGAAAACCCCCTGCGAGACGGTGATCGTCCCGCAGGGGGTTTGGAGGATGCCGGACCCACGCCGACGTCGGGTCCCATATCGTGGAAGGCTGTGGGGCCCCTCAGCCCAGCAGGGCCATGACTCCGCCGATCAGGCCGGCCCAGAGCGCGACCGAAACACCGGCCCCGGCGAGGAGACCGACTCCGACGGGAAGTGCTCGCCCGCGGGCAGGTGCGGCGTCCGGGGCGAAGCCGGCGGCCTCTCCCGCCGCGATCGAGGCCGGGGGGCTCACGCCGCCACCTTGAACGGAACGACGGCCGCCCCTTCGGCTTCGCGCATCGCCTGATACTCGGCGGTGCTGAGGCGATATCCGAGGCCACGGATGCTCTCGATGGCGTCGTGACCCAGCTTGCCGCGGAGATGATGCACCTTCAGGGCGACGAGCTGGACCTGGCGATCTTCCACATGGTCCTGTCCGGGCATGTGCTCCAGCAGCGCATGTTTGTCGACCGGGTTCGGATAGTGGCTGTAGAGCGCCCCCAGGAGTCCCCGTTCCTGCGGCGTGAGGCCCTTCATCCAGGGGCGGTACGCCGGCGGACGTTCGATCCCGGCCGCAGCCAGGGCGCCCTTCAGGAGTTCGATCATCCGATCCAGGTCGGCGATCAGGTCCTGCTGCTCGGCGATGACCTCGGCGGGTCTCTTGTACACGTTGGCCATGCGCTTAACCGCCGGCGGCCGGCGGCTCCCTGTTTCGAGTTCATCCGGGGTGAGAGGGCGAGCGCCCGTCGTCCCGGCTCCGTCGGACAGGAGAATGCCGTCCGGAAGGGGCGCGCGAAATTCCGGGCGCCTACCATCGTAGATGTACCTACGGGGCTCTCCGCGCGGCGCCGCGCCGCACCGCCGGGCTGCCGCCGCCTACCCGGCCTCGTCGGCGGCCAGGCTCATGCGGACCAGGTCCGACAGGCTGTCGGCCTGCATCTTGACCATCAGGCTGGCGCGATAAGCCTCGACGGTCCGGGGGCTGATCCCCAGCGCGCGGGCGATCTCCTTGTTCGACTGGCCGGCCACGACGCCATCGAAGACATTGCGCTCGCGCGGGGTCAGCGCCTCCAGCCGCCGCCGGCCCTCGGCCCGCCGCGCCGTCTCCTCGGCGCGCTTGGAGACGCGCCCCAGAGCCGCGGTGACGGCGGCGAACAACGCATCGCTGCTCACGGGCTTCTCGAGGAAATCCGAGGCGCCGCGCTTCAGCGCCTCGACCGCCATCGGCACGTCGGCCTGCCCGGTGAGCACGATGACAGGACAGGCGTCCAACCGGCCCGCCATCCGCTCGAGCAACTCCAGGCCGGTCATCTCGGGCATGTTGACGTCGGTCACCACGCAAGCCTGCGCGCCATCGCCGACCTGCTCGAGGAAGGACAGGGCCGACGCGAAGGTGCGGACCGCCACGCCGCGCACGCCGAGCGACATCGCGAGCGAGTCGCGCACGCCGTCGTCGTCATCGATCACGTGGACGACGGGGGTCATCGCCGGCCCGCTCGGGCGGCGGACGACGCAACGCTTACATGAGGCCCACGAAGGCCCTCGGGACGCTGGTACACGGCACTCTCCCCGATCCGGCGGATCCCAGTTCGGACAAGCGCGAGAGTTTCACATCCAATGGCTGTAGAAAAGCCCGTTGCGCCCTCGAATTGCCAAACGAGACGGAGCGGCGACGACGCTACCGTATTCGCCCGAGGGTGAAATCCACCGAGGTTCGCGGCAGGTTCCCACGCCCTTGCATCGGCCCCGTGAAGGCCCGGACGCCCCGCACACCACATGACTTCCGCCGATCAAGAACTGGTCCATATCGTCGATGACGACGAGGCGGTCCGGGATTCGCTGGCCATCCTTCTGCGCACGCACGGCTATCGCGTGGCCACGCACGCCTCGTCACGCACCTTCGCGCAGACCGCGGCCGATCTCGAGCTCGGCTGCATCGTGACCGATGTCCAGATGCCCGACATGGACGGCCTGGAGATGTTGCAGGCCCTGCTGGACGCCGGCGTGACCTGGCCCGCCGTGGTCATCACCGGACGTGGCGCACCCCATATCGCGGAGGCCGCCGCGCGCCTGGGGGCGATCTTCGTCGAGAAGCCGTTCAGCCTGGAACAGATCGTCGCGGCCCTCTCCCGCGCGCGGGACGCCTAGCGACGCTCAGGACCCGCCGGCGGACGTCTCGGCCGGTCGGAGGCCAAAGCGGAAGATCGCCCCGCCGACGGGGTTGGGATCGGCCGAGATCCGGCCGCCGTGCGCTTCGACGATGGTGCGCGACATCGCCAGGCCGACGCCCATGCCCTCGGCCTTGTCCGTGGCGAAGGGCTGGAACAGCTTCTCGTGCATGGCGGGCGAGACGCCGGGTCCCCGGTCCGCGACGTAGCATTCGACCAGCCCGTCCGCAGCCAGCTTGCTGCCGATACGCAGTTCGCGATGCGGCGAGCCGGCCATCGCCTCGGCGGCGTTCCGGACGAGGTTGACCATCACCTGCTGGATCTGGATGCGGTCGGCCATGACCCGGTCGGCCTCGCGATGGAACGCATAGCGCACGGCGATGGGCTCGCGCGCCGAAGAGGGCAAGGCGATTTCGGCGGCCTCCTCGAACATGGCGCTCAAGGACTCCGGCGCCATTTGCAGGTCCTGCCCCGCGAGGCGGCGGCGGATGCCGCTGATGATTCCCCGCGACCGCTCGGTCTGCCCGACGATCTTGTCGAGCAGCCCGGCGATATCCTCGGCCGCCGTGGGATTGTTGCGGGCCAGATACTGAGCCGCCCCGGCGTAGTTCGAGATCGCGGTCAGAGGCTGGTTGAGTTCATGCGCCAGGGCGCCGGCCAGTTCGCCCATGGCGTTCAACCGCCCCGTCCGGTTCAGGCGCTCAGTCATGTCGGCGAGCAGCCGCTGGTCGGCCTGCCGGCGGCGTTTCATGCGGTGGTAGATCTCGGCCGGGACGATGAGGATCAGCGAGAAGAGCGCATAGAAGGCCAGGCCGGTGAAGCCGATGCCGGACTTGCCGCCCGACACCAGAATGTACTGCCCGATGGCGAGGCCGACAGCGCTGGCGACGGTCGCAGGCCCGAAGCCGCCGATCCAGGCCGCGACGAGCACGCCCAGCCAGACGAGGGCGAACGGCATCTCGCCGTCCGGCACGCCCGTGAACGCCAGGCGGAGCGAGATGATCAAGACACCCAGGACGGTGGCGACCACCTCCCGGGGGAGCCAGCGGAACACACGCATGACCGAGGTCACTTCGACCAGCCTCCCCTCCCCAGCGCGAAACACCCGCGGGACCCCGAGCATTTCACATCCTGCAGATGCAGAGAAGAGGTTGAACTAGATCACTGGTTGCACTCTTCGTTCGAACGCCCGTCCAGCAGCCGCATCGTCGCCTGGGCCACGGCCCGCTCCTCGTCCGTGGGGATGACCAGGACCTCGACCTTCGACGTCGCCGCCCCGATCGCCCCCGCGCCCTCGGCGTTGCGCGCGGGATCGATGGCCGCACCGAGCCAGCCGGCCGCCGCACAGATCCGGGCCCGGATGTCGGGCGCGTTCTCGCCGATACCAGCGGTGAACACGAGCGTGTCGAGTCCGCCCAGCGCGGCGGCCAGCGAACCGATCTGGCGCGACACCCTGTAGATGAAGAGGTCGATCGCCTCGGCCGCCTCGGGGGCCGGCGAAGCCGAGAGCGTCAGCATGTCGCCGGACAGGCCCGAGACACCCAGGAGCCCGGACTCCTGGTAGAGCATCCTGGTCACCTGATCCGCCGACATCCCGCGATCCTGGATCAGGTGGAGGATGACGCCCGGGTCCAGCGAGCCGCTGCGGGTGCTCATGACCAGACCCTCCAGGGCCGAGAAGCCCATGGTGGTGGCGACGCTCTGGCCTTCCCGCATGGCGCAGAGGCTGGCGCCGCTGCCCAGGTGGGCGACGATCGCCCGGCCGCCGGCCGTCGCCGGATCGCGGTCGCGGAGCACTCCGGCGACGTATTCGTAGGACAGCCCGTGGAAGCCGTAGGCCAGGACGCCATCGTCGGCCAGGGCGCGCGGCAGGCCGTAGAGGCGCTCCAGCCTGGGGCGGCCGGCATGGAAGGCGGTGTCGAAGCATCCCACCTGGAGCACGTCGGGAAGGCGTCGCGCCGCCGCCTCGACGATGTCGAGATTGTAGGGCTGGTGCAGGGGGGCGAGCGGCGTGAGGCGGCGGAGATCGGCCAGCACCTCGCCGTCCAGCCGGCAGGCGCTGTCATATGTCCGGCCCCCGTGGACGATCCGGTGGCCGACGGCCGCCAGGCCGGCCAGATGGCCGCCTTCGTCCAGGGCGTCGAACACGATCTCTGCGGCGGCTGTCGCCGGTAGGGGTCCGGGTAGCGCGCGGTCGGCCTGGACCGCCTCGCCGACCCGGATGCGGAGCCGCGCCTCGGAGCCGCCCAGGCGGGCGGCCGCGCCTTTCAGCCGGAGCGGGGCGCCAGGCCCGGCGCCGTACAACGCGAACTTGAGGCTGGACGAGCCGGCGTTCAGGACCAGGACACCGCTCACCGGGCGGGCTTCGACCGCTGGCGCTGCGCCACCAGCATGGCGGCCGCGCACGACGCCAGGCGCGACAGGCGGCCGTCGGCGCGGCTGGTGAGCATGATCGGCACGCGGGCGCCCATCACCAGCCCGGCCGACTGGGCGTTGGCGAGGTAGGCGAGTTGCTTGGCCATCATGTTGCCCGCCTCGAGGTCGGGCGCGATGAGGATGTCGGCCCGCCCGGCGACCTCCGAGACGATGCCCTTGGTCCGCGCCGCCTCCTCCGAGATGGCGTTGTCGAAGGCCAGCGGGCCGTCCACGAGCCCGCCCACGATCTGGCCCCGGCCGGCCATCTTGGCGAGGGCCGCGGCGTCGATGGTCGCCGGCATGCCGGGATGCACCGTCTCGACCGCGGCCAGCACCGCCACGCGCGGCTGCTCGACGCCCAGGGCCAACGCACAATCGATGGCGTTCTGGACGATGTCCTTCTTGATGGCGAGGTCGGGGGCAATGTTGATGGCCGCGTCGCTGACGAACAGCGGGCGCGGATAGGTGGGCACGTCCAGGATGAAGACGTGACTCATCCGGCGGTCGGTCCTCAGGCCGTTCTGGGGGTGGACCGCGGCCTCCAGCAGTTCGTCTGTGTGGAGGCTGCCCTTCATCAGGGCCGCCACCTCGCCGGCGCGCGCCAGGCGGCAGGCCTCGGCGGCGGCGGCGTGGCTGTGCTCCACGTCCACGATCCGGGCGTCGCCCACGTCCTCTCCGGCTTCGTCGGCGGCGGCCAGGATCCTGGCCTTGGGCCCCACGAGGACCGGCGAGATGAGGCCCAGCCGCGCCGCCTCCAGCGCGCCGGAGAGCGAGACGGGGTCGCAGGGATGGACGACCGCGGTCGGCGCGGCCGTACGGGCCCGGCCCAGCGCCAGCAGGCGTTCGAGCTGGGAATCGGGCTCGGTCGCCCGGGGAACGGCTCCGGCCACAGGCGCGCCGCTCACGTCAGTTCCTCGAACCACCGGAGACGCCGCATCGCGGCCTTCTCGACCTCCAGCAGGAGCATGAGCCCGACGCCCACGGCGATGATGAGGGCCCCGTCCGCGAGGCTCAGGGGGCGGGTGTCGAATATGGCCTGCATGAAGGGAGCATAGGTGAACAGGAGCTGCGCCGCGACCAGGACGACGATGGCGAGGTTGACCGCCGGGGTCCCCAGCGCGCCGCGCCAGCTCAGCGAGCCCGAGCGCAGGTAGCGCACGTTGAACAGGTAGAAGATCTCGCCGACAACGAACATGTTCACGACCATCGTCCGCGCCGTCTCCAGACTGTCGCCCCGGCCCAGCGCATGGAAGAAGATCCCCAGGGCCGCGGCGGCGAGCAGCGCCGAGACCAGGACCACCCGCCACAGCAGGAACGGCGACAGCAAGGGCGCGTCGGGCGCGCGGGGCGGCCGCTGCATGACGCCGGACTCCGGGGGCTCGAAGGCCAGCACCAGCCCCAGGGTCGCGCCGAGGACCAGGTTCACCCAGAGGATCTGCGTGGCCGACATCGGCAGGGCGAAGCCCGCCAGGATCGCCAGAACCACGGCGACCGTCTCGCCCCCGTTGGTCGGGATCGTCCACGAGATCACCTTGCGGATGTTGTCGTGGACGGTGCGGCCCTCGCGGACGGCGGCGACGATCGAGGCGAAGTTGTCGTCCAGCAGGACCATCTCGGCCGCCTGCTTCGACGTCTCGGCGCCCTTGATCCCCATGGCGGCGCCGACGTCCGCCTGCTTGAGGGACGGGGCGTCGTTCACCCCGTCGCCCGTCATGGCCACGATGCGGCCGTTGGCCTGGAGCGCGCGCACGATCCTGAGCTTGTTCTCGGGGCTGGCGCGGGCGAACACCGACACCTCCTCGACGGTCGTGCGCAGTTCGTCGTCGGACAGCGCGTCGACCTCGACGCCCGTCGCCACCTTCGGATCGTCGGCGATGTCGAGCTGGCGGGCGATGGCCGCCGCCGTGCCGGCGTGGTCGCCGGTGATCATCTTCACCGCCACGCGGGCGGCCCGGCACTCGGCGATGGCGGCCTTGGCCTCGGCCCGCGGCGGATCGATGAAGCCGACCAGGCCCAGCAACTCCACGCCCGCCTCGAGGTCGGCGAAGTCCAGCGCCTCGGTTCCCGGCGGCAGGACCTTCGTGCCGAACGCCAGGACGCGCTCGCCCTGGGCCGCCGCCTCGTCGATGCGGGCGTTCCAGTCCGGGGTGGCGGCCGACGGCCTGGCGCGCGCGAGCAGCGCCTCTGCGGCGCCCTTCACGAACACCACCGACTCGCCCTCCGGGCTGCGGTGCAGGGTGGCCATGAACCGGTAGGCCGCATCGAAGGGGATGGCGTCGATTCGCGGCCATTCCGAGCGCACGTGGCCTGGATCCAGCCCGGCCTTGAGCGCGAGCGCGACCAGCGCGCCTTCCATCGGATCGCCCATGACCTGCCAGCCCGCCTCGGCCTGGAGCAGGTCGGCGTCGTTACACAGGAGGCCGCAGCGGAGCACGCCGGCGCAGGCTGCGACCGCGGCGACGTCGTCGGCGCCCGAGGCGGACCGCAGGGCGCCCTGCGGCGCATACCCCGCCCCTTCCGCCAGGACCGCGTGCGCCGGCGTCATGACCCGACGGGCGGTCATCTCGTTGCGGGTGAGCGTTCCGGTCTTGTCGGTGCAGATGACCGAGGTGGCGCCCAGGGTCTCCACGGCCGGCAGCTTGCGGATGACCGCGTTGCGCGCCGCCATCCGCCGCACGCCGATCGCCAGGGTGATGGTGATGACCGCGGGAAGGCCTTCCGGCACGACGCCCACGGCCAGGGCGACCACGGCGATCAGCGCCTCGACCCAGTCGTAGCCGCGCGCCAGCACGGCGAAGGCGAACAGCACCACCCCGCCCAGGAAGACGAAGCCCGTGAACCGCCGGGCGAAGGCGTCGATCTGGCGCAGCAGCGGCGTGCTGAGCGACGTCACCCCCTGCAGCATCGAACTGATGCGCCCGATCTGGGTGGCGACCCCTGTCTCGACCACCACGCCCGCGCCCTGGCCGGCCGCCACGAGGCAGCCCGAGTAGGCCATGCTGCTCCGCTCGGCGAGGGGCGCGGCCGGCGCAACCGGCGCCTCGTGCTTTTCGGCCGCGAGGGATTCCCCCGTCAGCAGCGCCTCGTCGATCAGCAGGCGGCGGGCGCGGATCAGCCGCAGGTCCGCAGGCACCCGGTCGCCGGCCTCCAGCAGCACGATGTCGCCGCGCACCAGTTCGCGGACGGGCAGTTGCAGCCGCCGCCCTCCGCGCACGACGGCGGCCTCAGGCGCGATCAGGTCGCCGATGGCGTCCAGGGCCCGCTCGGCCCGCCCTTCCTGGATGAACCCGACGATGGCGTTGACGATCACGACGGCCGCGATCACCGCCGCATCGACCGCGTGGCCCAGGACCGCCGCCGCCAGCGCCGCCGTCAGCAGGAAGTAGATCAGGACGTTGTTGAACTGGGCCAGGAAGCGCCGCAGCGCCGAACGGCCCCTGGCCTTCGGCAGCTCGTTGGGCCCCTGGACCTGGAGGCGCCGCGCCGCTTCCTCGCCGCCCAGGCCGTCGGGATGTCCGTCCAGCGCCGCGAGGACGTCCTCGATGGGAAGCTGGTGCCAGGACGCAGACTCGGGAGCGGCCATCGACGGGCGTCCTCCAGGATCGACAGGGAGAGGGAAATGCGACGTTCACCGCACCGAGCGGGGATCGCGGACCAGCAGGACGTCGCCCGGCGCGACCTCGAGGATACGCTTCGCCGTACTGCCGATCAGCGCCTCGAACACGGCGCTGCGACCGTGACTGCCCAGCACGACGAGATCGACCGGGCGGTCGCGCATGTAGGCGCCGATCAGGGCCTCGGGGCGCCCATGCTCCACCAAGACCCGGAGCCGCCGGCGTTGTTCCGGCGAGAGGGACGAGCCGGCGACGAACGCGTCGCTCGCCTTCTGCTCCATGCCGCGGATCTGGTTGCCGAAATCGTCGCTGTCGAGGTGGAGGGCGAAGGGCGTCTCATAGGCGTGGAGAAGGGTCAGGGGCGACTGCGGGAAGAATGCTGACGCCGCGTCCAGCGCGTGCCGCGAGGAGTCCGAGAAATCGGTGGCCACCAGGATCTCGCCATAGGGCCGCACCCGGTTCTGGACCACCAGGACCGGGACCCGCGTGCGGCGGACGAGCCGCTCCACGGTGGCGCCCAGGAAGAACCGGCCGAACGTCTCGTTGCGCGCCACGCCGGTGACGATCAGATCCGCACCGGTCTCGGACGCGACCGCATCGATGGCCTCGGCGACGGGGCCATCCTCCACGCGCACCTCGAGCGCCGGCAGATCGGCGCCCAGATCGCGGCGGATCTGGGCCGCGATCGCCAACCCCCGGTCGGGCGGACGACGCCAGGACGGCAGATCCTCCAGGCGCCGTTCGGTCAGGACATCCGGCGCGGTGTCGAGGACGTGGAGCGCCACGACAGGGCATCCCCACATCCCGGCCAGTTGGGCGACGCGGTCCAGGGCCCGGTCGCACCGGCTGCTCAGATCCGTCGCGAGGAGGATCTTTCTGGGAGGCCCCTGCCTCCAGGTCGGCTCGGACATGCTCTCACCCACGCTTCACTCCATTCAAAGATTTCCTTGCCGGCGGACGCGGACACGGGAGGGGTAACGCACGAAAGATGGCGGCGGCTTGACCTCGCTCAAGTCACGGCGCCGGCGCCGGCGCCACAATGAAGGTCTGGAAGCCGGAGACCGCCATGACCGACGCCTCAACGCCTTCGCCTTCGACGACCCCCACCTCGGCGATGCCTTGGCCGTTCGCGGCCGTCTGGCTGGGCGACCACCTGATGCGTGACTATGCGCGGTTCTGGAGCCGCATGGCCACGGCGGGCGACCCTGTCGAGGCGGCGCAGGCCGAGGCCACGCTGGGCGCCGACGTCCTCCGCGACTGGGCGGCCGTCGTGGGCCAGATGTGGCTGCTGCCGATGAGGATCTGGGCGACGTCGACGCGGGCGGACGGGCCCAAGACGCCCGAGGCCTGAGCGCCCCGCGTCCAACGCCCTGCGCGACGAACGCGGGTCGACGAATCCGCCCCGCCCTCCTCACGTTTCTTTTATTGTGCGAACCCGCCGGTTCGCCCGACAGGTCCCTGGGAATGGGCCTTCGGAAACACCTGCCGAATTCTGGACAGGACGACCCGGACTATGACACGTCCCATCATGGTTTCACCGCGAGGGGTCGTTCCGCGCCTTGATGTCCGTTGGCCTGCTCCTGATCGTCGTGCTGACGTTGCCGTTCATCGGCAGCGTGATCGCCGCCGGCCTGCCTCGTAACGCCCGGACGACCGCGGCCATCCTCTCGTGGGGCGTCGCCCTGGCCAACGTCATCTGCCTGGCCGCGCTCTGGCCGGCGTTCCAGGACGGCGAGGTCATCCGGCAGGAGATCGACTGGCTGCCAGCGCTGGGCGTGTCGCTGGTCCTGCGTCTGGACGGGCTGTCGTGGCTGTTCAGCGCCCTGATCCTGGGGATCGGCGCGCTCGTCGTCCTCTACGCCCGCTACTACATGTCGCCCAAGGACCCGGTGCCGCGGTTCTTCTCGTTCCTGCTGGCGTTCATGGGGGCGATGCAGGGGCTGGTCCTGTCCGGCAACCTGATCCAGCTCGTCGTCTTCTGGGAGCTGACCAGCCTCTTCTCGTTCCTGCTGATCGGCTACTGGCACCAGAACGCCTCGGCGCGGGAAGGCGCGCGGATGGCGCTCACCGTCACCGCGACCGGAGGGCTGGCCATGCTGGTCGGCGCGGTCCTGCTCGGCCGCATGGCGGGAAGCTACGACCTGGACGCGGTGCTGGCGGCCCGCGAGACGATCCTGGCGGACCCGCTGCATCCCCTGGCGCTGGGGCTCCTCCTCCTCGGGGCGCTGACCAAGAGCGCCCAGTTCCCGTTCCACTTCTGGCTGCCGCGCGCCATGGCCGCGCCCACGCCGGTCAGCGCCTATCTGCACTCGGCCACGATGGTGAAGGCGGGCGTCTTCCTGCTGATGCGCATCTGGCCGATCTTCGCCGACACCCAGATGTGGGAGATCGTGGTCGGCGGCGCGGGGCTGCTCACCCTGCTCTTCGGCGCCTGGTGCGCCATCTACCAGCACGATCTGAAGGGCCTGCTGGCCTACTCTACGATCAGCCACCTGGGCCTGATCGTCCTCCTGCTGGGCCTGGGCAGCGAGCTGGGGGCCGTGGCGGCCATCTTCCACACGGTGAACCACGCCACCTTCAAGGCCTCGCTGTTCATGGCGGCGGGGATCATCGACCACGAGACCGGCACGCGCGACATGCGCAAGCTGAGCGGCCTGCTGCGCTACATGCCCTTCACCGGCGCGCTGGCGATCATCGCCGCCGCCGCGATGGCGGGCGTACCCCTGCTCAACGGCTTCCTCTCGAAGGAGATGTTCCTGGCCGAGGCCCTGGCGGGCGCCGAGCGGCACGCCCTGTTCGCCGTGCTGCCGGTCCTGGCCACGGTGGCCAGCGCCTTCAGCGTGCTCTACTCGCTGCGCTTCATCCACCAGACCTTCTTCGGGCCGGCGCCGACCGAACTGGAGAAGACGCCGCACGAACCGCCCACGTGGATGCGGCGCCCGGTGGAGGTGCTGGTCGCGCTCTGCCTCCTGGTGGGCGTGCTGCCGGCCATCACCGTCGGGCCGTTCCTGCGCAGCGCGGTCGTCTCGGTCGTCGGCCTCGACCCGCCGTACTACAGCCTGGCGATCTGGCACGGATTCAACCTGCCGCTGCTGCTCAGCGTGACCGCGCTGGCCACGGGCGTGGGGCTCTACCTCGCCTTCGGGAAGACGATCAACGCCAACCCGGGCGGCGCCCTCGGGCTGCGCCGCTTCAACGGCGGCTATCTGTTCGAGCGTGCGATGACCCAGCTCAATGCGGGTGCGATGGTGGTCGAGAAGGTGGCCGGCACACAGCGGCTCCAACCCCAGATCCGCGTCATCGTCCTGACGGCGCTGGCGGCCGGCTTCGTGGCCGTCGCCGCCGCGGGCTTCGGGCTGCGCCCGCCGGCGCTGACGCCGCGCATAGGGGATTTCGCCTTCGCCGGCCTCTGGATCATCGGCGGCGTCTGCGCCTTCGCCGCCGCGTGGCAGGCCAAGTACCACCGGCTGGCCGCGGTGGTGCTGATGGGGGGGGCGGGGCTGGCGAGCTGCATCTCCTTCATCTGGCTGTCGGCGCCCGACCTGGCGACCACCCAGCTCGTGGTCGAGGTGGTGACCACCGTCCTGCTCCTGCTCGGCCTGCGCTGGCTGCCGAAGCGGAACGAAGCCATCCGCGCCGCGCCGAACGAGGAGCGGCGCTCGAAGCGGCGCCGGCGCGTCGACCTGGTGATCGCCGCGGCCGTCGGGACGGGCCTGGCGGCCATATCCTACGCGGTCATGACCCGCCCCCCGGTCGAGGGGCTGTCGCGCTACTTCGTCGAGCACGCCTACAAGGACGCCGGCGGGCGCAACGTCGTGAACGTGATCCTGGTGGACTTCCGGGCGTTCGACACCTTCGGCGAGATCACGGTCCTGGGCGTGGTCGGGCTGACGGTGTTCGCCGTGCTGCGCCGCTTCCGGCCGGCCAGCGACAGCCTGCCGCGGCCGCCGCAGATGCGCCTCCAGGACGCGGCCGACCGTCGGCGCGAGGGCCGTAGCGCGGGCGACACCCTCAAGGAGACCATGCTGATCCCACAGGTGGTGATGCGCTGGATGTTCCCGTTCGTCATCCTGCTGGCGGCCCACCTGTTCCTGCGCGGGCACGACCTGCCCGGCGGCGGCTTCGCGGCCGGCGTCGTCGTGGCGATCGCCTTCGTGCTCCAGTACATGGCCTCGGGCGCCCAGTGGGTGGAGGATCGGCTCACCATCCGGCCCATCGCATGGATCGGCATCGGCCTGCTGATCGCCGCGGCCAGCGGCGCCGGGGCCTGGCTGTTCGGCGCCCCCTTCCTGACCTCCGCCTTCCAGTACGCCGACCTGCCGCTGCTGGGGCGCGTGCCGCTGGCCAGCGCGGTGATCTTCGACCTGGGCGTGGTGGTCCTGGTCGTCGGCGCGACGGTCCTCGTCCTGGTCGCGCTCGCGCACCAGTCGCTCCGCAAGGCCCGCAAGGACGACGAGGCGGAACCGGAGGGCGCGGCGTGAAGGAGATCGTGCTGGCCCTGGCGATCGGCGTCCTGTCGGCCTCCGGAACCTGGCTTCTGCTGCGGCCCCGCACCTTCCAGGTGATCATGGGGCTGTCGCTGCTGTCCTATGCGGTGAACATCTTCATCTTCTCGATGGGCCGGCTGAAGACCGCGGCGCCGCCGGTCACCGGAACCGGCCCCGAGGACGTCGCCGCCTATGCGGACCCGACGCCGCAGGCCCTGGTGCTCACCGCCATCGTCATCAGCTTCGCGCTCACGGCCCTGTTCCTGGTGGTCCTGCTGGCGTCCCGCGGCGTGACCGGAAGCGACCATGTGGATGGCCGGGAGCCGCAGGAATGACGGATTGGCACGACCACATCGTCATCGGCCCCATCGTCCTGCCCATGGCGATGGCGGCCGCCATGCTGCTGTTCGACGAGCGCCGGCGCGTCCTCAAGGGCGTGATGAGCCTGGTGGCGATGACCGCCATCCTGGCGATGGCGCTGATCCTGCTCGACGAGAGCGCCAGCGGCGAGACGGCGCGCGTCTACCGCCTGGGCGACTGGGCCGCGCCCTACGGCATCGTGCTGGTGGCCGACCGGCTCTCGACCCTGATGGTGGCGCTGACCAGCGTGCTGGGCGGCTGCGCCCTGGTGTTCGCCCTCGCCCGCTGGGACCGGGCCGGGCCGCGTTTCCACGCGATCTTCCTCCTGCTGGTGATGGGGGTGAACGGCGCGTTCCTCACCGGCGACCTGTTCAACCTGTTCGTCTTCTTCGAGATCATGCTGGCGGCCTCTTACGGCCTGGTGCTGCATGGGTCGGGCGAGGCGCGGATCAAGGCGGGCCTGGGCTACATCGCCGTCAACCTCACGGCCTCGCTGCTCTTCCTGATCGGCGTCAGCCTGATCTACGGGGTGACCGGCACGTTGAACATGGCCGACCTGGTCGCCCGCATCCCCGCCATCCCCGACGCCGACCGCGGCCTCTTCCACGCCGGCGCGGCCATCCTGGGCGTGGCGTTCCTGGTCAAGTGCGCCATGTGGCCGCTCGGTCTCTGGCTGCCCCCGACCTATGCGGCCGCCAGCGCGCCCGCCGCGGCGGTGTTCGCGATCCTGTCGAAGGTGGGGGTCTACGTGGTCATGCGCCTGGGCCTGCTGCTGTTCGGCGTGGGCGCCGGGGCCTCGACCGGGTTCGGCGGGGCGTGGCTGCTGGTGGGCGGCCTGGCCACCATCGCCTTCGGCACGGCGGGCCTGCTGGCCGCGCGCGACCTTTCCCGGGCGGCCGCCTACGCCGTCATGGTGTCGTCCGGGACCGTGCTGGCGATCCTGGGCTCGGGCCATCCCGACGCCCTGGCCGGCGCCATCTTCTACATGGTCGGGTCGACCCTGGCCTGCGGGGCGTTGTTCCTCGTGGGCGAGATCCTCCAGCGCGGCCAGGAGGCCGGCGCCGACACGGGCCGCGCGGTCTTCGACGACGAATACCATGACCCGTTCGACGACGAGGAGCGCAATGAGCCGGGCCTGGTCATCCCCGCCGCCGTCGCCGCCGTGGCCGGCGCCTTCCTCGTCTGCACCCTGATGGTGGCGGGCCTGCCGCCGCTCGCCGGCTTCGTCGGCAAGCTGGCCATGATGGACGCCCTGATGCAGGCCGGCGACGCCGCCGCGTGGTGGATCATCGCCCTGCTTTCCCTCTCCAGCCTGGGCGCGCTGATCGGACTGGTCCGGCTGGGCATCCGCGCCATCTGGGCCACCGAGGGCGACCGGCCGCCCTTCGTGGTCGGCGCGGCCGAGTTCGCCGGCCTCGGCGTCCTGCTCGCAGCGTGCGTCCTGCTCGCGATCTTCGGCAACGCCGGGGTGCTGTACGCCCAGCATACGGCCGATTGGCTGACGCGGCCGGAGGCCTACGCCAACGCCGTGCTGGCCGGGGGCGGCCGATGAGACGCCTGCTGCCCCACCCCCTGCTCTCGCTGGGAGTCTTCGTCGCCTCGATCCTGATGAGCGCCTCGACCGGCCCGCCCGCCCTGGCGCTGGCCGCCGTCGCCGCCGTCGTGGCGCCCCAGCTCATGCGGCCCTTCCGGATCGAGCCGGTCCGGATGCGCTCGCCCCGCGCGCTCGTCCAGCTCACGGCCATCGTCCTGACGGACATCGTCCGCTCCAACTGGGCGGTCGGACAGATCCTCCTGGCCGGACGGCAGCAGGAGCGCGTCTCGGGATTCATCCACGTCCCCCTGGATCTGAAGGACCGTCACGCCCTGGCGGTGCTGGCCATCATCGTCACCAGCACGCCCGGGACCCTGTGGGTGGAGTACGAGCGGGCCAACGGCCGCCTCCTGCTCCATGTGCTCGACCTCGTGGACGAGGAGACCTGGGTCCGGCTGATCAAGGACCGTTACGAGCGGCTGCTGAAGGAGATCTTCGAATGACGATGCTCTTCATCTGGGGCCTCGCCCTGGCGCAACTGATGCTCGTGGCGGCCATGGGCGTGGCGGTGTGGCGGATCGTCGTCGGCCCGCGGGCGCAGGACCGCATCCTCGGGATGGACACCCTCTACCTGAACGGCATGCTGCTGATCGTGGTCTTCGGCGTCCGCACCGGCAGCCCGCTCTATTTCGAGGCGGCTCTGATCATCGGCATGCTGGGCTTCGCGGCCACGGTGGCCCTGGCCAAGTTCCTCATGCGCGGCGAGGTGATCGAATGATTCCGGCCGACCTTCCCGCCTGGGCGGTGGTGCTGGTGGTCGTCCTGGCGGTCGCCGGCTCGGCGATCTCGCTGCTCGGGGCGACGGGCCTGGTGCGGCTGACGTCGTTCTACGACCGGGTTCACGCCCCCACCCTGGGCGCCACCCTGGGCACGGTCCTGGTCCTTTCGGCCTCGGCCCTGTTCTTCGGGCTGGTCGAACAGCGGTTCCTGCCGCGCGAACTGCTGATCGGCGCGTTCCTGACCGTGACCACGCCCGTCACCCTGATCCTGCTGGCGCGCGCCGCCCTGTTCCGCGACCGGGCCGAGGACGAGCGCAAGAACGCCGAACCCTGACCCCGATCCCGGCCGCGCCTCCCAGCGCGGGTGTGACGCCCTCAGCGAGGGGCCGGCAGGGCATAGGCGATGACCTGATCGCCCACGGGCGTCTCCATGAAGTGGTGGCCCCCTGTCATGATCACGACGTACTGCCGACCGCCCCATTCGTAGGTCATCGGCGTGGCCTGTCCGCCGGCCGGCAGGACGTCGCGCCACAGGGTGCGGCCGGTCCGCAGGTCGATCGCCCGGATCAGGTTGTCGGTCGCGGCCGCGACGAACACCACGCCGCCGGCGGTCACCACCGCCCCGCCGTTGTTGGGCGTGCCGATCTCGACGGGCAGCATGGAGGGGATGCCGAACGGGCCGTTGCGGCGCGCCTCGCCGAGCGGCCGGTCCCAGAGCGTGCGGCCGGTCCGCAGGTCGATGGCGCGCACGCCGCCATACGGCGGGCGCTTGCAGAGCAGGCCGGTGACCGGCAGCCGCCAGCCGGCGTTCACGTCCACGCCGTAGGGGGTTCCCACCTGCGGGTCGCCCGCGCCCTCGGCCCCGCCCAGGTCGCCGCCACGGGCCTGGCTGCGCGGCGTCCAGCCCTTCCGGTCCACTGTCGCGCGGGGAACCAGGCGGTTGTAGTTGGGCATGTCGTTGTAGTTGGCGACGATCACGCCGCGCCGGGGATCGACGGCCACGCCACCCCAGTCCGAGCCGCCGTTGTAGCCGGGATACTGGATCCAGCGGCGGTCCGCGGTCGGCGGCGTATACATGCCCTCGTACGCCGCGCGGCGGAACTGGATGCGGCAGATCATCTGGTCGATCGGCGACATCCCCCACATGTCGCGTTCGCTCAGCCGGGGCCGGGCCAGCGTATGGTAGGCCGAGAAGGGCTGGGTCGCCGCCCGCTGCGCCGGCTCGACGCCGCCCTGCGGGACCCTGCGCTCATCCACCCGCGTGAGCGGGCGGCCTGTGCGGCGGTCGAGGATGTAGATGTCCCCCTGCTTGCTGGGCAGGACCAGCGCGGGGATCGCGCCGGCGGCGGTCGGGAAGTCTACCAGCGTCGCCTGGCTGCCCAGGTCGTAGTCCCAGACGTCCTTGCGCACGGCCTGGAAGCGCCACGCCGGGGCGCCGGTCTCCACGTCCAGCGCCACCAGCGACGTGGAGAAGGCGTTCTCCTGGGGCGAGCGGTCGCCGCTCCAGTAGTCGACGGCCGAATTGCCCATCGGCAGGTAGACCAGGCCCAGGGCCTCGTCGCCGGTGGCGGTGGTCCACATGTTGGGCGTGCCACGGGTGTAGGTCACGTCCGGCGCCGCCGGCGCGGTCTGGTCCGGACGCCCCAGGTCCCACGCCCAGCGCTGGGCGCCGGTCACGGCGTCGAACCCCTGGATCACGCCCGACGGCGCGTCGTTCTGCTGACCGTCCAGCACCTGGTGACCGGTGACGATCACGCCGCGGACGATCACCGGCGGCGAGGTGATGGAGACCATCCCCGGTTCGACGGTGCCCATCCCCTGCTTGATGTCGACCTGTCCCTCGCGCCCGAAGTCGGCGCAGGGCGCGCCCGTGCGGGCGTCCACAGCGATCAACCGGCCGTCCAGCGTGCCCTCGACGATCCGGGCCGCGCAGGCCTGGGCCGGATCGGCCGCGGGAACGCGGAAGTAGGTCACCCCGCGACAGGCGGCGGTGTAGGGAATCCAGTCGTCCGAGACCTTGGGGTCGTAGCGCCAGCGCTCGGCGCCGGTGGCCGGGTCGAGCGCGATCAGGATGTTCTTGGCCGAGCAGAGGTAGAGGGTGTCGTCCACCTTCAGCGGCGTGGTCTCGGCGCCGTACTTGTTCCGCGCACGCTCACTGGGCAGGTCGCGCGTGTGCGCCAGCCAGACCCGCTCCAGCCGGCGCACGTTCTGCGGCGTGATCTGGGTGAGGGGAGAATAGCGGCGGCCGGCGTACGAACCGCCGTAGGCCGGCCAGTCGCGGCCCGCCTGAGCCGGCGACGGATCGCCCATGACGCGCCCGGCGGCCGGCAGCGGCCCCGGCGCCGAGCGCCCTGACGCCCAGATCCCGATTCCGCCAACCACGACGGCCACGGCCAGGGCCGCGACCCAGCCCAGCGCGACGCGGCGCGCCAGCCCCGAACGGGAGAGCGCCGGAACCAGCGCCATGGCGATGAGGAACAGGACCGCCGGCCCGACCACGCGCGGGACCAGGGCCCAGCCGTCGAACCCCGCCTCCCAGACCGCCCAGATCAGGGTCGCGACGAACACGGCGGCGTAGACCCAGGCGCCCAGCACCCGACCGAAGGCCAGGAGGCCGGCCGACAGGATCAGACCCGCGCCGGCCAGGATGTAGTAGGGCGTTCCACCGATCAGGACGAGCCAGGCGCCCCCCGCCAGGAGCACCACGCCGATCAGGGCCAGTAGCGCGGCGAACGCCGCCGCCAGCCACTCGCCGATCGTGCGCGGGCCCCACCCGTGAAGGGGATTCATCGCACGCCTCCCTCGATGCCTGTGGCTGCACCTTAGAACAGGCGTGGAGCACTCGGGTTCCGGCCATTACGACGGGCGCGCTCGTGCGGTGGGCCGCCGTCCGGACGTCAGTCCTTGAGGCTGATCTTCTTCTCGATCACCGCATCCGCCTTCTCGGCCTTCTTCCGTTGTTCGAAGACCCGCCGCATGTGGCGGAGGTCGGCGTCGCCAAGCCGCCTCTCGGCCGCGACGAACTGTTCCTGCTCCTCCTCGCCGATGTGGTGCAGATACTCCGCCTTCAGCCCCGCGAAGCGCCGCAGCCATCCGGGCGAAGCCATGTCGCGGGCGGCGAGGTCCGCCAGCATGTCGTCGATCTCCTTGTGCTCGGCCACGGCGTGGCGCGCGAAGTCGGTCGTCGCGGGATCGCGCAGCACCGTGGACCAAAGAGCCTGTTCCTCGGCGGCGGCGTGGGCCTTGAGCTCGCGGACCAGCTCGAGGAACAGCCGCTGGCGCGTGTCGGAGTTTCCGTGGGTCTCCTCGATCATGGCGAGCAGCGCGCGATGCCGGTCGTGGTCCTCGACGAGGCGGCCGAAGACGTCGGGGTCGCCCCGGAACTTCGTCTTCGGCGTGCTGCCGAGGCGCACGGGCACGTCCGGCGCCAGGGCCTTCGCCTTCGCGACCGCCGCACTCTTGGCCAGCCGCGCCCGATCAGGCGCGCCGGATGGGGCTTCATCGGACTTCTGCGGGCGGGTCATCGTCTGAGCGGTCATTTGCGTCCTCGCTTCCAGGCCAGGTCGGATCCGGCGAGGCCGGTCCGAACGGGAGGGCTACGCGGCGGGCGGCGGAAGGTTCCACGCCCCACGGCGCCTCGGGCCTGCGCCGGCGCGCGGGGACCAGAACCTGTGCGTCCGTCGTTCGCCCGCGGCTCACGGTTCCCGGCAGAACTTTACGAGACAGGGCCCGCAGATGTGGTCAACCTGCGGTGGCGGCGTCCTGCCGCACGGGAGAGACATTGATGCGCGGGGGTCCGATAGTCGCTGAAGACGCCATGCCGGGCGCGGGGTCCTCCGGCCTCGCCGCCCTGCTCGCCGAGGCCGCCCGACTTCTGGAGCAGGACCTGGACGCGGCCCGCGCCGCTCTACAGCGCGCGCTGGCCCTTCTGGAGCCCCAGGCCCCAGCTCTCCGGACGCTCCCGGGCGCGCTGACACCCTGGCAGGCGCGGCGGGTGCGCGACCATATCGAGCGCGGGCTGGCCCGCCGCCTACTCCTGTCGGAACTCGCGGAGGTCACCGGGCTGAGCGCCGGCTACTTCTCGCGCGCCTTCAAGGCCAGCTTCGGGGAGGCGCCGCACGCGTTCGTCGTCCGCAGCCGCATCCGACGCGCCCAGCGCCTCATGCTGGCCACCGCCGAGCCGCTGGCCCGCATCTCGCTGGATTGCGGGTTCGCCGATCAGGCCCATCTCTCGCGGGCCTTCCGCCGCGAAATCGGCGTATCACCCCACGCTTGGCGGCGGATCCACACCACGGGTTCCACCGCAACCGCAGCCGGTCCCTGAGCAGCTGCTTCGCGAGTCGCGGCCCGGTGACGCGAGCGCTCGGCTGAAGAGACCGCCAGCCAGATCCGGGGAGCCGGCGCGACAAGGACATGCAAGCGCCCTTCGGAACGTTCAAGACCGGGCCGGATGGCCGCATAGCCTCCCACGGAGCCGAAGATCCCGCCCCGGAGGACCCGACGATGATGATGCCCGCGCCCCAAGCCTCGCGCCGCGGCCTGTTCGCGGCGGGCGTGGCCGCCGCCGCGGCCGGAACCGTTGCAACCTCGGCGGCCGCTCAATCCCGCAGCGGGGCGAAGCCGCGCCAGGTGAACGACCGGGTGAAGACCCGGGATGGCGCCGATATCTTCTACAAGGACTGGGGGGCCGGCCAGCCGATCGTGTTCAGCCACGGCTGGCCGCTGACCTCCGACGACTGGGACGCCCAGATGATGTTCTTCGCGAACAACGGCTACCGGGTGATCGCCCACGACCGCCGAGGGCATGGCCGCTCGACCCAGACCTGGGAGGGCAACGAGATGGACACCTACGCCGACGACCTGCGCGCGCTGGTGCTGGCCCTGGAGCTCAAGGATGCGATCCACGTCGGCCATTCGACGGGCGGCGGCGAAGTCGCCCGCTATCTCGGCCGCCACGGGACCGACCGCGCCGCCCGGGCGGTGCTGATCGGCGCGGTGCCGCCGGTGATGGTGCGGAAGGACAGCAACCCCGAGGGCCTGCCCATCGAGGTGTTCGACGGCTTCCGCGCCGCACTGATGGCGGATCGAGCCCAGATGTTCAGGGACGTGCCGGCCGGCCCCTTCTACGGCTTCAACCGCCCGGGCGCGAAGGTGAGCCAGGGCCTCATCGACAAGTGGTGGCTGCAAGGCATGATGGGCGGGGTCAAGGCCCACTACGACTGCATCAAGGCCTTCTCCGAAACCGACTTCACCGAGGACCTCAGGAAGATCGACATCCCGGTGCTCGTCATGCACGGCGACGACGACCAGATCGTCCCCATCAAGGCCTCCGCTCTCAAGGCCGCCAAGCTCCTCCCCAAGGCCACGCTCAAGGTCTATCCTGGCTTTGACCACGGCATGGCCTCCACCCACGCCGAGACGATCAACCGTGACATCCTGGCATGGTTGAAGGCCTGAACACCTCATCCGCGCGCGACGGGCGGATGGGTCAGGCGCCGAGGTGGGCCGCGATCGCCTCGTAGGCCGGCAGGGACACCCGATCGAGCGGGCCATTCCCGTTGGCGGCGGTCGGGTGGGAGGCGAAGCGGGCGATCACCATCTCCGCGCCCGGCGCCACGTAGCAGACCTGGCCGTGGATGCCCCGGGCCGAATAGGCGCCGAACCGGTTGTGGCTCACCCACCACTGGTTCCGGTAGCTCCAGCCCGGCAGGGTGACGTAGCCGGCCTTGGCGAAGTCCTCCTTGCGGGCGCCGCCGGCGATGTCGTCCACGACCGCGCGGGGAACCACCTGCCGCCCGGCCACGGCGCCGCCCAGCCGCATCATCTCACCGAAGCGTGCGAGATCGCGCGTGGTGACGTTCAGCCCGGCGCCGCACAGCGCGAAGCCCGTGGAGTCGACCATGACGTAGCCGTCCTCCTCCGCCCCCAGTTTCTGCCAGATGCGTTCCGACACCAGTTCGGCGAACGGCTTGTCCGCCGCGCGCTGGACGATCCAGCCCAGCACTTCGGTGTTGCAGGTCTTGTAGGCGAAGGCCTCGCCGTGCTCGCCCTGCTTCTTCAGGGTCCTCAGGAAATCGAAGATGGTGGTGGGGCCCGCATAGCCCTTGGGCGGCGGCGACCAGCCCGCGGCGACGCCGTAGAAACGCACCTCGGCGTCGGGATCGACGTAGTCCTCGCGGTAACGGACGCCCGTCGTCATATCCATGACGTGGCGCACGGTCGCATCGCCGAAGGCGCTTCCGGCGAGCTCGGGGACATATTCGGTCACCGGCGCGCCGGGGTCGATCGCCCCCTCGTGCGCGAGGACAGCGGCGAGCAGGCCGGCGAACGACTTGGTCACCGACATGGCCAGGTGCGGGATGTGCGGCTGGAGCGCGCCGCGGTAGGTCTCGTAGACCACCGCCCCGCGGTGCAGGATCACGAGCCCGTCGGTGAACATCTCCTCGACACTCTCGCCCCAGGTCGTCGGGCGGCCGTCCAGGGTGACGAACGGCACGGCGTCCAGATCGGCGCGAAGGCTCAGCGGAAGGGCCGTGGCGGCCGCCGGCCCGCGCCGGATCGCGGCGGACGGTCCCAGCTCGCGCTGGTGGCTGAAGCTCCAGCGCGTGTTGGGGAAACGCCAGCTGGTGGTGTCGACGGCCCGCACGGTCTTCCCGGCCGGCGGCGGGAAGCCCCGCATCACGGCGAGCGCCGCAGGATCGGTCGATGCCGCGGTGGGGGCGGGTTGGGCGGAGTCGGGCATGGCGGACGCCTCTGAGGACGGGGAGCCCCCATCCCATCCCCTTCGCGCCGGAACCGCAAGGCGGTCGCCACGTCAGGCCGCGCTGCGCCGTCGCCCGCCCGGAAGCCGCCGCCACGCCACGGCCGCGCCGGGATGACCCGCCCCTCGATCCCGCGGCCTCTGGAGGCGATCACAGGATGGGCTTACGAGTGTTCGCCGAGGCATGGCGACGCGACGTTCGCATCGGGAGTGAGATCGAGTGAGCCAGACGGACAGCGCGCCGGCGACCGGGCTCAGCGGACGCAGCAACGTCCGCGGCCGCCGGACGCGCGAACGCATCCTCCAGGAAGCAGCGCGACTGTTCCGCCAGCGGGGCTTTCACGGGGTCGGCATCGAGGACATCGGCCTCACGGTGGGCATGAGCAGCACGGCGCTCTACCGCCACTTCCGCAGCAAGCTCGACCTCTATGTGGCGCTCCTGGAAACCCTGGTGGGATACTCCGAGCAGTTGTTGCGCGACGTCCACGTGGCCGGCGGAAGCCCGGAGGAGGCGCTCCGCCGATGGACCACCGGCGTGGTCGACCGGCATCTCGAGCACGCGGACCTCACGGCCCTCGCCCACCTCGAGCGGGTCACCCTGCCCGAGGACGTCCGGCGCACCCTGGATCGTCGCTGGCGGGTGGTCTACGCCGAGATCGTCACCGTCATCTGCGACGCCCGGCCCGACCTGGACGAACAGGAGGCGCAGGTGCTCAGCCACGCGGTCAGCGGCATGCTGAACTCGGTGGTCTGGTACAAGACGCCCCTCAGCCGGGCCGCACTCAGGAGCATGTTGCTGAGCGCGGCGTTGCGGCTGGTCTTCGAGGCCGAGCCCGCGCCGAAGGACCTCGACTGAGGACCCGGACGCCCAGGCCTGCGAGCCGGACCCCGCGTCAGGCCCCAAGCAGCGTCAGGACCAGGCGTCAGGACCAGGCGTTCGCCACGAGCGACCGGGCGTGGGCGCCCACGCCCCCACATTCCTGGCGTAGGGTCTGGAGCCGCATCGACCACAGGTGAAGGTCGTACTCGGTCGTGAAGCCGATCGCGCCCGAGAGCTGGTGCGTCTCGTCGAAGACCCGCTGCGCACATTCGACGGCCGTGATCGCCGCGCCTGCGGCCAGCGCCGCCGGAGCGCCGCGGGCCGCGGCTTCCCGCGCCGCCCAGGCCGTGGATTCCACCGAGACGTGGCATTCCACGAGCCGATGCTGGACCGCCTGGAACGACGCGATCGGACGATCGAACTGCACGCGCTGGGTCAGGTAGGCGATCGTCTGGTCCAGCGCCGCCCGCGCCGCGCCCGCCACCTCGGCCGCCAGGGCCACCTGCCACCACCGGCGCGCCACCTCGCCCGATCCGGCGCCCAGGCGTACGCCCGACACATCGGAGACCCGCGCCATGGGGTAGCCGAAGATGGAAGCGACCGGCTCGGTCCGGAACTCACCCGATTCCGCGACGATCGCGGCGTCGCCGTCGATCCGGATGAGCACGTCGGCCTGGGCGGCGTATCGCACCGGCCCGGCGTGCGCGGCGTCGCAGATCGCGATGACGGCCGGCAGGCGGTCGGCGATCAGGTTGGGCGCGATCAGCGTGCGCGCGCCCAGCGGAAGCAGCGCGGCGGCCTTTGCGGCCCATTCCGTGATCAGGGCCGCGGCCAGGGGACCGGCGTCCTCCTCGGCGAAGAGATCGAGGAATCCCGCCTCTTCCAGAGCCGTCGCCAGCGCCAGGTCGGCGCCGCCCGAGCGGCCGAGTTCGCGGGCGCGGCCGGGCCCCGCCAGCCGGCCGAAGAGGCGATCGCAGGACTCCTTGATCGCCGTCTGGGTGTCGTCGAACGCCATGTCCATGATGTCAGGCCCCTGTTCCGCCGATGATGTCGCGGGCGATGAGGTTGAGCTGCATTTCCAGCGTGCCGGTCGCCACCCCGGCGGTGACCGCGTGCTGGAACTGGCCGGCGGCCACGCTGCCGGGCGCCACGCTGTCGGCGCCCTGAACGCGCAGCGCCGCCTCGTACACCAGCTTCTCGCAGCGGATCGCGGCGACGCGGTAGACATAGGCGCTGAGGTCGGGCTGCCGGCCCTTCGCGCGTTCGTCCACCACCTGGTAGACCAGCACCCGCGCCGCGTCGCAGGCCGCCTTGGCTCTGGCCAGCGCCTCGCCGATGACCGGGTCGCCGATCACCCCGGCGGCCCGGGCCGCCTTGACGGCCTTCAGCAGGAAGGTCTCGGCCCGGTGGTAGCGCGCCACGCCGACCCTTTCGTTGGCGAGGAGCTTGCGGATGATCGGCCACCCGCCGTTCTCCGGCCCCAACCGCCAGGCCTCGGGCGCGCGAACCTCGTCGAAGACGCAGGAATTGAAGGTCCCTTCGCGGAACACCGAGGGAATCTCGCGGATCGTCAGCCCCGGCGCGTCCGTCGGCACCAGGAAGATGCTGATGCCGCGATGCCGGTGGCCTTCGGGATCCGTCCGCGCAAGCAGGAAGCAGAAGTCGGCGACGCCGGCGTACGACGTCCAGATCTTTTCACCGCGGATGACGTAGGCGTCGCCCTCCCGGGTCGCGGTGGTGCGCAGGGCGGCCAGGTCGGACCCGGCGTCGGGCTCCGAAAAGCCCTGGCACCAGGTGACGTCGCCCCGGCTGATCCGGCCGAGATGATAGTCCTTCTGCTCGTCGGTGCCCGCCAGGATGATCGCCGGCCCGACCCAGTTGACGCACATGTACTGGCCCGTGCGGGGTTCGCCGTGACCGACCATTTCCTCGCTGAGGATGAGCTGCTGCCAGGCCGACTGCTCCAGCCCGCCGTACTGCCTGGGCCAGGCCGGCGTCAGCCAGCCGCGCGTGGACAGCTTCTTGGCGAAGGCGCGGGAGAAGTCGTCGCGCTCGCGCGCGCCCATGTCGAAGGCGTCGAAGTCTTCCGGCAGGGTCGCCTCGAGAAACCCCCGCAGGTCGCTCCGGAACTGCGCATCCTCGTCAGACCACTTGAAGTCCATACGTAGCCCTCCGCTGGAACCTTCGCCCCCGGAAAAGTCGCGCGTGGCCGTCACGGCCACGCGCAGTTCCAGGGAGGAAACTGAAATTCAGAACGTCTTGGAGACCCCGCGCCCTCCGGAGCCAACCATTCTTTGATCAGAAAGATTTCTACTACTCACAAAGTTGCACGCCTCCTCCGGAGTCGACAAGGGAAGTTCGAAATTGTCCTTACCTTTTCGGGATTTGTTGGGCGCACCTACGACATGGATCGACCTATTTTCGTATTATGTTATCTTATAGAAACATAAAGCGGCCTTCCCGTTGCAACGTGAAGCCTCTTAGGCGTCCCGGGCGATCGCCTCCCGATGAAGCGCGACGAGCGGACGACACGCCGCCAGGACGAGGGATGCGCCGAGCGGCCCGCAGACCAGCCCGATGACGATGAAGCCGGCGGAGAGATGCTGGGGGCCGCCGAACAGGCCGGAAACGACCGTGATCGCACTGGGCCCCAGCCCCATCGACAGCAGGGAATTGATGAGCAGGTAGACGCTCATCAGCTCCCCGCGGAGCGTCGTGGGCGCGGTCCACTGAACGGCGACCATGCACATCACCCCCGTGCCCGAAAGCGCGAAGAGCCCCAGCGCATAGAAGGCGAGGAAGAGATGCGGCGCCGGCGCGAAACCCGACGCGACCATGAAGGCCGAGCCCGCCGACAGCCCGCAGACCAGGATCATCGGAAGGGCGATCAGATGGCCGCGACGCACCAGCCACTCGACGAGATTCGTGAAGATCAGGACACCCGCCACGCCCCCGACCGTACTGACGGAGCCCAGATAGATGCCCGCGTCCGAGATCTTCCACCCGAACTCACGCAGGAGATAGCTGGGCGCCCAGGCGCTCATCCCCACCGCAATGGCCTGGCCAAGCGCCCCACCGAGGAACATGAGGATCAGCGGGCGCCATCGGGCGTCGAAGGCGGCGAGTCCCTTTCCCCGCGTCGGCGCGGCTTCGGCGGTCGCGGGGCGCGGCGGCTCGGGCAGGGTGAGGAAGATCAGGACGGCGATCAGCAGAGCCGGCGCGCCCACGATCATGAACACCAGTTGCCACGGCTTGACGCCGCCCAGGAGCGGCAGTTCGATCAGCAGGCGCGTCCCGATCGCGGCCAGCACCAACCCGCCGATGACATAGGCCAGCTTGGCCCCCAGGTTTCCCATGGCCACGTAGACGCCCATCGCGCGGGCCCGCCGCTCCCGCGGGAACATGTCCGAGATGAGGGATGTCACGCTGGGCGTCAGCGCCGCCTCCCCCACCGCCACCCCGATCCGCATCAGGCAGAGGAAGACGAAGCTGGCGGCGAAGCCCGAGGCGAAGGTGCAGGCCCCCCAGAGCACCGCCGTGCAGATGATGATGCGGCGACGGCTCACCCGGTCGGCAAGGCGTCCCATGGGCACGCCGACCAGCGAGTAGAAGACCGCGAACGTCGCGCCGATCAGCAGGCTCATCTGGTTGTCGGTGAGCCCGAGGTCCGCCTTGATCGGTTCCACCAGCAGGCCGAGGATCGCGCGGTCCACGAAGGCGACGATGTAGAGCGTGCCCAGCAGCAGCACGGCGTACCAGGCTCGGCCGGGGCCGACCACGGGACCGGACTTTTCCACGGAATATCCCTCCTCGCAGCCCGGCCGTCGGGACGCGCCGGCCTTCCAGCGGTCCTCTCGTTGGTTCCCGAGATGCACGCGCCTAATTAATGTAAATATTACCCTATATCTAGCGCGATTTGCGCCGCTCGACGTCGAAGGCGCCAGTGGCGGCCTGAAACCCCGCCTCGTCGCCCACAGGCGTGACGCGCTGCGCGTGCGGATTCTGCGGAGCCTTCCCGCTGGCGCTATTTATAATTGAATGATTGCACTGTATTTAGTCGCGCGCGATCCACTGGCCTGCACAACGCGACATCATCCCGGGTCCGGAAGGCGCCCCGCCGTTGCCGGGGAGGCGTTCACCGGATTAAGGAATCTGCGATTGCCAGGGTTCGCGCGTTGGGAAGCTGCTTTTGCAGGGCAGAAGGCTGGGGACACGGAATTGAGCAGGAAAGCCAACGCACGAGCCGCAGATGACCTTGCGGCGAACGAGCGATCGATTCGCATTCCGAAGGCCGCGGAGCTGATCGCCGAAACCATCCGCCAGCGTGTCGTGCAGGGCGAACTGAAGGAGGGGGACGCCCTGCCCTCCGAACCCGACCTGATGGTCGAGTTTCACGTCTCGCGAGCCTCGCTGCGGGAGGCGTTCCGCATCCTCGAGGCGGAATCGCTGATCGAGGTCAAGCGGGGCGCCCGCGGCGGCGCACGCATTCGCCTGCCCCGCGACGACACCGCCGCCAAGTCGATCGGCATTCTCCTCCAGATCCGCGGCGCGCCCCTCAAGGAGCTGTTCGACGCGCGGCTGATCATCGAGCCGCCGCTGATCAACCAGCTCGCGCTCACGCGGACCGAGGCGCACCTGGAGGAGTTGCAGCAGCATCTCGCGTACGAACACGCCCACATGAACGACTTCCGGGCCTTCGGTATCGCCGCCACCGAATTCCACCGGATTCTGGTGCGTCAGGCCGGCAACACGACGCTGGCGCTCTTCGTGGGCATGCTCGACGAACTCTACCTGCGCCAGCTCAACCGCTTCATCGCCCGGGACCGGCCCGACCAGGCGCGCCTCAACAAGGCGTCCTTCACCACCCACAGCCAGCTCGTCGAGACCATCGCCGCCAAGGACGGCGAGGCCGCGGAGGCGATCTGGCGCTATCACATGCAGCGTTCCCGCCGCGTGATCCTCGCGGAACTCGGCGAGGACGCCCTGATCTCGGTCTACTGAGGGCGGGCGCCCCACCGAACGGGAGCCCCTCCGGCGGCCGGCGTCAGTAGACGAGCGTGCCGCCCCCGTCGATCACCAGGGTCACCCCGTTGACGAAGGACGCCGCGGGGCTGAGCAGGAACGCGATCGCGTGGGCGACCTCCTGCGGCTGCCCCAGCCGGCCGAGCGGGGAACGCTCGATCATCAGCTTGCCGTAGGCGCCCTCGGTCAGGTCGCCGATGCGCGGCGTCTCGATCACGCCCGGCGCCACCGCGCAGGCCCGATACCGCCCGGCGGCCATGACGGCCTGGTATCGCGTCAGGCCCGCGATCGCCGCCTTGCCCGCGCCATACCACCCATTGCCGATGCCGCCGGCCGCGGCGATCCGGTCGGCGACCACAGCGGGCGGCGGCCCGCCCGAGAAGGCCCCCGCGACCGAGGCCACGTTCACCACCGCCGCGCCCTGGGCGGGAATGGCCTTCGACCATGCCTGGGTCATGATCTGGACGCTGCCCGCGGTCTGGGCCAGCCCCGCCTCGATGCTGAGCGGCGCGGAGCTCGGCGGGCCGGCGTTGTTCGCCAGATAGCCGATCGGGCCGAACTCGGCGTGCAGCTCCGCGAACAGCGCATTGACCGCCTCGCGATCGGCGGTGTCGAGCCGGCGCCGGGAGAACCCCTCTCCGAAATCGAGGCTGTCCAGGCCCGCCTGATTGATGTCGAGGCCGACGACCCTGACATTCTGCGCCAGAAGCAGCGGCGCCAGTTCCTTGCCGATCCCGCTGGCGACGCCGCTGACGACGGCGACGCTCCCCTTCGGGAAACCGAGGAAGTCTGCGACGGCGGTCATTGGGCGACTCCGGAAACAACGACAAGGGCGTCGGCGGCGATGGCCGCGCCATTCGCCACACGCACCGGATTCACGTCGATCTCGACGATCTCCGGCAACTCGAGGGCGGCCTGCCCCAGAGCCACGGCGAGGCGCGCGACGGCCCCCAGTTCGGCCGGGTCCAGGCCCCGCCCGGAGGTGACCAGGCGGCCCCCGAGCAGACCGCCCAGGGCCCGCTCGACGTCCGAGGCGTCGAAGGGCGCCGGCAGGAGCGCCGCCTCGCCCATGATCTCGACCATCACGCCGCCCAGCCCGACCGCGACGATGGGACCGAAGACCGGGTCGCGCGTCATGCCGCACAGGATCTCCAGCCGCGCCGGCGCCATCTCCTGGACCAGCACGCCTTCGATCTTCGCGTCCGGCGCGTTGCGGGCCACCTCGGCGAGGAGGCCCGAATGGCCGGCGCGAACCTCGTCGTCTCCCGAGAGGCCGAGGCGTACGCCGCCCACGTCCGACTTGTGCGGCAGGGCGTAGGACATGACCTTGAGCGCGACCTTGCCCCCGAGGGCCGCCGCCGCGGCGACGGCGTCGTCGGCCGAGCGGCACATCGCCTCGCGCGTGACCGGCGCGCCGTACAGCGCCAGCAAGGCCTTCGACTCCACTTCCATCAGCGTGTCCCCGCCGCGCGCCGACAGGATCGCCCGCGCCGCCGCCACACGCCCGGGATCGGAGGGCGACATCTTCGGGCGCGCCGTCCGTTTCGGGGCCAGGGAGAATTCGGCCATCGCCGCCAGGGCATGAGCCGCCCGCCGCGGGTCGGTGTAGGCGGGCACGCCCACGTTCAGCAGCGTGGTGGGCAGCAGCGTGGAGACGAACGCCACCGGTTTTTCCGTCGAGCCGTGCGAACGGATGTACATCTCGGGATGCAGCGGGTTGCCGATGATGACGGGCGCCAGCATGTCCACGGCGTCGGTAGCCGGCACCTTGGTCAGGACCGCCTCGAACGTGCCCGGCGAGCTGAGCGCCTGGGCGGTCACGTCCACGGGGTTGGCGACCGAGCCCATGAAGGGCTTGGGCATCAGCTCCATCAGCATCGCCTGGGCGTCCGCCGGCAGCGTCGGCGCTTCGAGGCCCTCGAGCAGGCAGGCGTCGGCGAGGATGACGCCGGCTCCGCCAGATCCGGTGATGATGCCGACGCGACGGCCGCGGGCGCGGCGGCCGCCCTGGAAGATCACGCCCAGGTCGAGCATCTCCTCCAGGCTGGCGACCGAGAAGACGCCGTACTGCCGGCAGACGGCGTCGAAGGCCTGGGCCGAACCGACCATCGAGCCCGTGTGCGCCTGCGCGGCCGCCGCGGCCGCTTCGGACCGGCCGGCCTTGAGCACGATGAAGGGCTTGTCGAGGGCCTGCGCCCTGAGGGCGGTCTCGATGAACAGATCGGGGTCGCGCAGCGCCTCGAAGGCGCCCAGCAGGACGCGGACGTCGTCGCGCTCCACCAGCTCGCGCAGCACCGCCGAGACGCTGGCGTCCACTTCGTTGCCGGTGCTGACGAACCAGCCCAGGTTCAGCCCCGCGGTCAGGGCCTTGCGCACCATATAGCCGCCCAGGCCGCCGCTCTGCGAAACCAGCGCCACGGGGCCGCCTGCGGGCAGCGGATCGGTGGGGTCCAACACGAAGTTGGCCATCACCCCGTCCGTCAGGTTCATGAACCCGATGCAGTTGGGGCCCATGGCCCGAAGGCCGGTACGGGCCAGGATCTCCGCCACCTGCGCCTGCAGGCCGGGTCCCGCGCCGCCCACCTCCGCGAAGCCTGAGGTGATGATCACGACACCGCCCACGCCCTGCGCGGCGCACGCCTCGAGCACGGCGGCCACGCCATCGGCCGGAACGACGACGATCGCCAGGTCGATGTCCCGCGGCAGGTCGGCGACGCTGGCGTAGGCCTTCAGGCCTTGAACCTCGGATTCACGCGGATTGACCGGATAGATGGGGCCGTCGAAGGCCCGCGCGACATTGGCGGTCACATAGCCGCCGATGCCCGGCAGCCGGTTCGACGCGCCGACGATGGCGATGGACCGCGGCTTGAGCAGGGCGCCGAGCGGGCGCGACTGGGCCTCGGCCCGAAGAGGGACGGCGTTCATGCTCAACGGCCCTTGAAGACGGGCGTGCGCTTGGCGAGGAACGCGCTGGCCGCTTCCTTGTGATCCTCGCTGACCATCGTCGCGCCCTCCAGCAGCAGGCCGGTCTCGAGCAGTAGGTGGATGCGGTCGCGGATGACGCGGTTCAGCGTCTCCTTGGTGCCGCGCGCCGCCAGCGGCGCGATGCTCGCGAGCTTGGTCGCCAGGCGCAGCGCCTCGGCGTCCAGGTCGGCGGCCGGCACCGCCTTCAGCACCAGGCCCAGGCGGGCGGCCTCCACGCCCGAGATGCGCTCGCCGGTCATGAGGTACCACTTCACGGCCCCCATCGAGGCCAGCAGCGGCCACAGCACGGCGCCGCCGTCCCCGGCCACCAGCCCGATGTTCACGTGGGTGTCGGCGATCACCGCGTCCTCGGCCATCACGACCGTGTCGCAGAGCAGGGCGATCGTCGCGCCCAGGCCCATGGCGAAACCCTGGAGCGCGCAGACCGTCGGCTGCGGCACGGCGAGCAGCATGTCGATCATCCGCGCGGCGCTGAGGGTGTCGCGGACCGCGAGCGCCGGGCTTTCCGCCCCCTCGTCGCCTCCGCCCTCCATGGTGTTGACGTCTCCGCCCGCACAGAAGGCTTTGCCCTCCCCGCGAAGCACGATCGCCCGCACGTCCGGATCGTCCGCCGCCTGTTCAAGGATGCCGCGCAGGGCGGCATGCACGTCGCCGTTGATCGCGTTGCGGCGCTCGGGCCGGTTCAGCGAGACGACCAGGACATGGCCTTCCCGGCGGGCCAGCACGGTGGTGAAGGATTCGTAGCCGGACATTCGAGGCTCTCCGTTCGCTCAGTTGGCCGCCGGCCAGCGCGCCTCGACCAGGTCGCGGGCGTGGGCGCGCAGGCCTTGCATTTCGAGGCGAAGGGTCTGCAGGCGCAGGGTGTAGAGGTGCAGGTCGTATTCGGTGGTGAAGCCCATCGCGCCGGTGAGTTGGTGGGTCTCGTAGAAGACGCGCTGGGCCGTCTCCGACGCGATGATGGCCGCCGTGGCCGCCTGCTCGGCCGGAGCACCGCGGAAGGCCGCCTCGCGGGTCGCCCAGGTCGCCGCGTCGGTCGAGACGTGACACTCGACGATGCGATGTTGCAGGGCCTGATAGGTCGCCAGCGGCCGGTCGAACTGCACCCGATCGCCCATGTAGCGGACCGTGAGGTCCACGGCGCCGCGCGCCGAGCCGCTGATCTCGGCGGCGATCGCGATCCGCCACCAGCGGCGCGCGACGGCGCCCGCGCCCGGCGCCAGGGCCTCGCCCTTCGCCTCGGTGATCCTGGCCATCGGATAGCCGAACTTCGACTTGACCGGTTCGGCCCTGAACTCGCCGCGACGGGCCAGGCGGGCGTCGTCGCCGTCCAGCACGATGAGCATGTCGGCCTCGGCGCCGTAGCGGACGGCGTTCATGGCGCCCTGCTCGGCCACGGCGATGACCTCGGGCAGGTCGCCGTGGATGATCGACGGCGCGACGATGCTGCGGGCGCCGATCGGCGCCAGGGCGGCGGCCTGCGCGCTCCACTGGGTGACGAGGGCGGCGACCAGCGCTCCGGCCTCGGGCTCGCCGAACAGGTCGAGGAAGCCCGCCTCGGACATCTCGGCGAGCAGCAGCCGGTCGAAATCCTCGGCCGCCCGCAACGCGCGGGCGCGGGCAGGGCCGGCGCGGCGCTCGAGCAGCTTGCCGCAGGCGTCCGCGATCTGCTGCTGCAGTTCGTTCAGTTGCATGTCCATGGGGCTACTTCCTGCCGGCGCCGATCAGCTCGCGCGCGATCATGTTGAGCTGCATTTCCAGGGTGCCGGTGGCCACGCCGGACGACAGGGCGTGGCCGAACTGCTTGGCGCCGAAACTGCCCTTCAGCAGGGCGCCGCTCCCTTCGATCTGGACGACCGCGTCATAGACCGCCCGCTCGGCGCGGATGGTCGCGACGCGGTAGACGTAGGCGGTCTCCTCGGGCGCCTCGCCCTTCGCGCGCTGGTCGACCACGCGATAGATCAGGACGCGCGCCGCCTCGCAGGCCGCCCGCGCCGTGGCCACCGCCTGAGAGATCACCGGGTCGTCGAGCAGGCCGGCCTCGCGCCCGGCCGCCGCCGCGCGGTCGAGCAGGACCGCGGCCCGCCGGAAGCGCGCCACGCCGACGCGCTCGTTCACCAGCAGTTGCCGGATGATCGGCCAGCCGCCGTTCTCGGGGCCCAGCCGCCACGCCTCGGGCGCACGCACGCCGTCGAAGACGCACTGGTTGAACGTGCCGCCCGAGAAGATCGACGGGATCTCGCTGATCGTCACGCCCGGCGCGTCGGTCGGCACCAGGAAGATCGAGATGCCGTGATGCTTGCGCGCATCGGGATCGGTCCGGGCCAGCAGGAAGCAGAAGTCGGCGGTGTCGGCGTAGGACGTCCACACCTTTTCGCCCTCGATCAGGTAGTCTTCGCCGGTCCAGGTGGCCTTGGTGCGCAGATTGGCCAGGTCCGAACCGGCGCCCGGCTCGGAAAAGCCCTGGCACCAGACGACGTCGCCGCGGCTGATGCGGCTGAGATGATACGCCTTCTGCTCCTCGGTCCCCGCCAGGATCAGCGCCGGCCCCACCCAGTTCACGCACATGTACTGGGCCGTGCGGGGCTCGCCGTGGGCCACCATCTCCTCGCTGAGGATCAGTTGCTGCCAGGGTGACTGCGCCAGTCCGCCGTACTCCCGGGGCCACGCCGGCGTCAGCCAGCGCTTTTCGGCCAGCTTCACGGCGAACGCCTTCGAGAACGCCTTCTGCTCCTCGGGCTCCATGGCGAAGGCGTCGAAGTCCGCGGGCAGCTCGGCCTCGAGGAACGTCTTCAGATCGTGGCGGAACTCGGCCTCTTCGGGGGCCCACTCAAAGTCCATCTTGTCCTCCCCTGCAAGCGCCTCTCAGCGAGGCATCCCCAGGACCTGGTTCGCGAGAATGTTCTTCTGGATCTCGGAGGTGCCTCCGAAGATGCTGATGGTCCGGGAGCGCAGGTAGCTGGCGAAGCTGGTGTTATCGGCGTCGGTGAACGCCGCCGCCCCGTTGATCTCCAGCTCGAGGCTGCGGATCGCCTGCTCGGCGCGGGTCAGCAGCAGCCGCGCCACCGAGCCATCCGGCCCCGGCGGCTTGCCCGCGACCCGCTGGGAGAGCTGCTGCATCACATTGAGCCGCAGCGCCTCTCCGATCACATAGATGCGGGCGATCGCCTTGCGGGTCTCGGGATCGTTCAGCAGGCCGCGCTCGGCCGCGACGCCCTCGATGCGCCGCAGCGCGGTCTGGAATGTCGCGATCAGCCCGATGTCCGCCGGGCCACGCTCGAAGGCGAGCACGGTCATGGCGATCCGCCATCCCTCGCCCGGCTTCCCGATCATCTGGTCCGCGGGGATCTCGACATTGTCGAAGAACATCTCGCAGGTCTCGGGCGCGCCGTCCGAGATCTTGATCGGGCGGATGGTGATCCCCGGCGCCTTGGCCGAGGTCAGCAGGCAACTGATCCCCTTGTGCTTGGCCGCGTCCCTGTCGGTCCGCACCAGCATGACGCACCAGTCCGCGTGCTGTGCGCCGCTGGTCCAGAGTTTCTGGCCGTTGACCACCCACTTGTCGCCCTTGAGTTCGGCGTAGGTGCGAAGGCCGGCCAGGTCCGAGCCCGCCCCGGGTTCGCTGAAACCCTGGCACCACTGGATGTCGCCCCGCAGCATGGGCGGCAGGAACTGCTGCTTCTGCGCCTCGGTGCCGTAGGTGAAGATGGCCCGCCCCAGATAGGCGTGGAACGAGATGCGCGGCGTATCCGCCCGGCCCAGTTCATCGTTCAGGATCGCCTCGTAGGTCGCCGAGAGGCCGTGGCCGCCGTACTCCTTGGGCCAGGACAGGCCGACGAACCCGCCCTCGTACAGGGTCCTCTGCCAGCGCCGCAGCAGGGCGCCGTGCTCGGCCTCGGTCCGCGCATGATCGCGCCAGTTCGGAATCGCGTTCCGACCGAGCCATTCGCGCACGCGAAGGCGGAAAGCGGTCTCTTCCTCGTTCTCTCGGTAATCCATCAGTTCCGGCCCATGCGCAGGTCGGCGATGGCCAGCAGCTGGCAGGCCTCGTCGCCGAAGATCTTGCGGTCGAACATCGCGCGGCGCGTCCGAATGTGCGCCTCGTGCTCCCAGGTCTGGCCGATGCCGCCGTAGGCCTGCATCAGCATCTCGCCCACCTTCTGCGCGACCGGCGCGCAATAGGCCTTGGCGCTGCGGGCCGCGAGCAGTCCGCTCTCGGCGTCCAGCGCATCGACGGCCCAGGCGGCATAGCTGGTGACGCTGGCCGCGGCCTCGGTCTCGACCAGCATTTCGGCGCACATGTGCTGCACGGCCTGGAACGAGCCGATCGGCACGCCGTACTGGATGCGGGCCTTGGCGTACTCGACCACACGCCGCAGGCCATCGGAGAGCACGCCGACCATGTCGGCGCAGGCCAGGGCCAGTGCGAGCGACGTCCATCTCGCGAGGTCGTCATCCGACAACGGCCGGCCAATGGGCTCCACGGCGCTCCCGTCCGCGAGCACGCCCAGGGGCCGCGTCATGTCCACGCCCGCCAGCGCCCCCATGCCGCCGAGGCCGACCCGCGCCACGCGCCGGTCGGCGCCGATGGCCAGGCCATAGGCCGCCCCCTCGGCGTCGATGCAGATCGCGCCGTGCGGCGCCTCGGCGTCGGCCAGCCGGTCGAGTTCCGGGGTCAGCAGGACCGTGTAGCGGGCGCGCCCCTCGGCGATATCCGAGATCCAGGCCTCGGCCGCGCCGGCGCGGCCGAGGAGGTCGGCCGCCAGCACCGAGCCCACGAACGGCATAGGCGCCAAGGTTCCGGACAGGCTCTGGGCCACCAGCATGACCTCGACCCCGGATGCGAGCGGCGTCCCGTCCTCGTCGCGCGTCCGCATGCCCAGCAGGCCCGCCTCGGCGAGCGCCCCCCAGGCCTTCACGCGATCGAGACGACCCAGATCGGCCGGCGTCGTCACCGACACCGAGTCGGCGATGCGGGAGGCCGTGCTCCGCAGCATCTCCTGTTCCTCGGTAAAGACAGCTCGCACCCCAATGTCTCCAATAATTCTAATTATTATCCTATATAGACTCTGCTTGTGCCGAGGCGCAAGCGGCCTTCGCCGGGAAAAGACACGACGATCGA
This sequence comes from Phenylobacterium sp., assembly GCF_037189685.1. Taxonomy (GTDB): domain Bacteria; phylum Pseudomonadota; class Alphaproteobacteria; order Caulobacterales; family Caulobacteraceae; genus Phenylobacterium. The sequence goes on from NZ_JBBCIT010000010.1 coordinate 100,835, forward strand.
CAGGGATTCCGTAGAGGGACTTCAGGGTCGGGCGCGCCGGATGGCCGATCCGCCTCTGCGCGGAGCTCCGCCTACTTCGCCGGCTCGACCAGCGCCTGGTAGACCAGGGTCCGGGACATCGCCTGGAGGTCCAGCCGCACGGGGCCACCCATCACCTGGATCATCCCGACGAAGACCACGTCGTAGGTCGGATCCACCCAGAACCAGGTGCTGGCCGCGCCGTCCCAGCTCATCGTCCCCCTGCCTTCGAGCGATCCGGCGCGGACGGGGTCGTCGACCACCATGACGCCCAGGCCGTAGCCGATGGCCTCTCCGAAGTTGATTCCATTCCCGTTCGGCAGGTCCCAAGCCGCCTTCGGAATGGCGTTCGTCCCCATCAGCCTGACCGTGGCCGGCGACAGGATCCTCGTCCCGTCCAGTCGGCCGCCGTTGGCCAGCATCTGAGCGAAACGCGCATAGTCGGTCGCCGTCGAGACGAGACCGCCGCCGCCCGATTCCAGTCGGGGCGGCTTGCTGTAGTCATTGACGAACGGACCCGGAGGCGGCGCGACCAGCCCGCCCGACCTGGGATCGAAGGCGTAGAGATCGACGAGACGCCCCAGCTTCTCCGGCGGCGCCATGAAGGCGGTGTCCCTCATACCCAGAGGGCCGAAGATGCGTTGTTGCAGGAAGGCCCCGAGCGTCTGTCCCGACAGCTTCTCGATGATGCGGCCTTCGACATCCATCGAGATCGAGTAGGACCAGGCCGTCCCCGGCTGGGAGAGGAGTGGAATGCCGGCCACCTTCTCGGTCATGGCCTGGAGGCTGTCCGACTGCATCACCGCGCGCTCGCGGAACAGGCGGTTCACTTCCCGGCCGTCCATCTGGCCGTAGCCCAGGCCCGCCGTATGACTCATCAGCTCGCGCATCGTCGGCGGCCGCCTGGCGTCCTCGATGATCGGCTGGCCGCGCGCGTCCGTTCCGGCCACCACCTTCATCTGCGAGAACTCGGGCAGATACTTGCTGACGGGGTCGTCGAGGCGCCACTTGCCCTCCTCGAACAGGATCATCAGCCCGACCGAGGTGATCGGCTTGGTCATCGAGTAGATCCGGAAGATCGCATCCCGGCCGAGGGGCTCGGGTCGGCTCAGGCTGGCCTTCCCGTAGCTGTTGAACGCCACCACCTTCCCGTGCCGCATCAGGACGGTGTTCATGCCCGCGACGCGGCCGCCGTCGACGAACGATTGCATCGCCGCGTCCAGACGCTTCAGGCGCTCGGCCGAGAAGCCGACAGATTCCGGGCTCGCGGTCGGCAGCGGCCGAGGCGCCGGGATCGGCGCCGCCGAGGCCGCGCCGACCAGGACCAGACTCGCCGCCGCGGCCAACATCAGCCGCCGCGGACGCCGCACCCTAGAACTCCTTCCGGACGCGGAGACCGTACATCCTGGGGTCGCCCAGGAAGCCCTCATACCCGCCCGTCAGCAGCGGCCCGTTGAAGGCGAAGGCCATGTAGTCCTTCTTGAAGAGATTGGTGGCGAAGCCCTCGATCTTCAGGCCGTCCGCGTTGCGGACGCCGACCCGCAGGTTGGCGATGCCATAGCCCTTCTGGACCAGGTTGGGATCCAGCGCCTGGTTGAAGAATGCCTTGCTGCGATAGGCGTAGTCGGCCTGGAAGAAGCCGGTCCAGTCCGAATCCCCCAGAGGATGGTCGTAGGCGGCCGAGAGGTTGAACGTGGTCCTCGGCGCCTGGGGCAGCGTGCGGCCGGTCAGATCGCAGGCGCCGGCCACACCCTGCGGGCAGGCGCCCAGCTTGAAGTCGTTGTACTTGGCCTCGATGAAGGCGGCCTGGCCCGAGATCGACAGGCCGGTCACCGGCCGGGCGATGACCTCCAGCTCCAGCCCCCGCGTCGTGAACTTCGGCGCATTGCCCGACAGGAACCGGATGCCGTCGTACTGGACCGTCTGGAAGTTCTTGTAGACCGTGTTGAAAATCGTGGCGTTCAGCAGCAGGCGGCGATCCATCAGTGTGGAACGGATGCCGATCTCGGTGTTGAGGTTGGTCTCCTCCTCGAACTCGAACTCGGTGAAGACCAGCGGCCGGCCCAGGTCGAAGCCCCCCGGCTTGAAGCCCCGCGCCACCGAGGCATACACCATGACGTCCGACGAGACGTCGTAGGTTCCCGTGATCGTGTAGGTGAACTGCCCCTCGTTCCGGGACGCCTTCCGGTCGTAGGTCGGCGAAACGAAGTTCTGCGCGACCTGGATGTCGTGCGCGTCCTGGTTCTCCTGCGAGTACCGGGCGCCGACCGCCAACTTGAAGGCGTCGGTGAACTGGTAGCTCACCTGACCGAAGGCCGCGTACGAGACGTCGCGAATCTTGAACCGGCTGCGGGTCGTGCCGTCCTGGGTCGGCGCACGCAGCGTCAGGGGCACGAAGCGCGTCACGCCCTGCGCCGCCGAGTTGCGGTGGAAGTAGAAGAGGCCGCCCACCCACTGGAGCTTGTCTTCACCGTTCGACGCCAGCCGGAACTCCTGGCTGTACTGATCGTGCTGCTGGGCGCCATAGGTCTCGATGACCGGCAAGGCGAAGGCGCCGGCGTCGTTCTGGGCGCGGATGTTCCATTCCCGCCAGGCGCTGAGCGAGGTCAGGGTGGCGAAGCCCAGGTCGTAATTGACCTCGGCCGAAAGGCCGGCGCCCTGCGGCTTGATGAAATCCTCCAGCCCCGTCAGCTTGAGCCGGCTGTAAGGATAGTTCCCGGCGGCGACGGCCAGCGGCGCGGCGGGCTGGCCCACCGTGACGGCGCCCGGCTTGAGGAAGAGCAGGACGTTGCCGCAGCAGTTGGAGTTTTCGCGGGTGTAGTCGGCGATGACCTGGACTTCGAGATTGTCGCGCTCATAACCCAGCTTGCCGCGCACGCCCCAGCGCCGCTGGTCGTTCACGTCCTCGCGTCGCGTCACATTGTAGACCGTGCCCCCGCGCTCCGTGCCATAGGCCGAGAAGCTGGCCCCCAGGACGCCGGGGATCAGGGGGCCGCTGACCGAGACGCGCGCCTCGCGGCGATCATAGTTGCCGACGACGCCCTCGATGAAGCCCCGGGTCTCGTTGAGACTCGGCTTGGCGGTGATGATGTGGATGAGGCCGGCCGAGGTGTTCATCCCGAACAGCGTGCCCTGCGGCCCGCGCAGCACCTCGATGTGGTCGATGTCGGCCAGCTCGTTGAAGGCCATGCCCACGCGCGACATGAAAACCCCGTCGATGAACACACCGACCGACGACTGCTTGCCGTTGTCCTGGGCCGTCGTGACGCCGCGCAGGCCGATACGCGCGGCGCGCGGATCGCTGTTGGCGTCGGTGACGAGGCCCGGCGCGAACTGGGTCAGATTCTGGAAATCCCGGAGGCCTGACCGCTCCAGCGCTTCACCCGAGATCGCGACGATCGAGATCGGCACGTCCTGGATGTTCTCGGCGCGTTTCTGGGCGGTGACCGTGACCTCCGCCACCGTCGAGTCGTCGGCGAAAGCCGGAGCAGGCGAAAGGCAGGCGGCGCAGGCGGCCGCGAAGAGCATCGCGCGATTGTATCTCATGGACGTTCCCCCAAGACGCAAGACCCGGCTATGGCCGCCGGCTTTCCTCTGCGTCACCAAACTAAGTAGTATACTATTTAGACCATTACAAGCTGCTACGCGACGTTTCAACGCCTGGAATCGCCCTTCCCTTCGTAGTTTCGCTTCAAAATGGTATAATTGTTGAATTCATTTTCGGCGCGCACGGCCGTGGAACGAGACTGGCCTCCAGGTGTCGCCTGACAGTCCGAACCCTGTGTATCCGGGGCCGATCAAGCGCCGCGACCTACGCCCTTGGCCGGGCAGGTTTCGCGAAGCGGATCGACCCGCGAACGGGACAGGCGGACGCCCCCGGACTCGCCGGCCCGTTCCTCCGCGGAGGGGGCAGGCCCGGCCTGACGTGGGACGGCCTAGAAGACCAGGCCGACCTGCACGTCCCGCTTGCCGGTGTAGGGCTGGCGGCCGTGCATCGTGTAGATGTTGTCGAGCAGCATGAAGTCGCCGTGTTCATACGGCAGGTTGACGGCCAGGGCGTCGAGGACGTCGTAGAGCGGCGTCACCAGATCGTCGGGGATGTCCCCGCCGTCGCCGTAGAGGATTTCGATCGGCCGCGGCCGGCCGGCCGGGAAAGCCGCGTTGAGCTTGTCGTAGTTCCTGTCCAGCCGCGCGCGGTTGAAATGCATGCCCTGCACCTGGGCGAACCAGATCTCTTCTCCCGTCGCCGAGTGGTTCACGAAGCCTGAAGAGCGGTAGTGCATGGAGAGAGAGCCGTCGTCTTCCCATACCGCCGCGCAGCCGACCGCCTCACACGCAGCTTCGGCCTGCTCGACGGTCTCGACCTGGAGCACGTCGGTCCACTCGCGACGGAACAGCGCCTTCAGCGGATCGGCTTCCGGGCCCGGCTTCCGATAGTTTCGACGGTAGAGGACGCCGCGCTCGCGCACCGAGTCCATCAGGCGCGCCGGAATCTGCTTCTGGTAACGGCGCGCGTCGCCGATGGTCGTACAGCCGCCCGTCTCCGAGGGGATCAGGCAGTAGAACGCCACCGCCTTCGGATAGTTGGGCAGGTAGCCCATTTCCTGATGCAGGATGATCTTCTGCTCGGGCGGCACGCGGCTGGCCTCGAAGACCTTGCCCGAGATGTTGCTGCGGGGCGTGAGACCGCCGGCATAGCCCATCGGGTCCGTATCATAACGCTCGATCATGGCGTTGAACGCGGCCGTATCGGGGATCGCGAAGCCCCGCAGGACGACGCCGCCATAGGCGGGCAGAAGATCCTCCAGCGTCCGGTGGTGTTCCTCGAACCACGACTGGACCGCCTCGGGGTCGTTGGCCAGGCTCCCGGTCGCCGGCTCGACGATCAGCGGCAAGCCGTGTTCGTCGTAGGGCCGGGAGGTGACGTCGCGCGGCAGGTTCACGGTCTTCAGTTCTACGCCCATCTTCGTTTCCCCTCGCCCGGCCGATCACTCCAGCCGGCGGCCCATAGATAGCATTTATTACACTATTTACAACCGCTGTCCGATCGTCCAGACCGTGGGACGTTCAGGGAGCGTCGATCATGTCCGAAGCCTCATCCGCCGAAGCCGCCCTCCGCCGCGATCTCGCCGCCTGCTATCGGCTGGTGGCGATGATGGGATGGGACGACCTGCTCTACACCCACCTCTCGGTTCGTGTGCCAGGCCCGGAACACCACTTCCTGCTCAATCCCTTCGGGCTGCTGTTCGAAGAGGTCACGGCCTCGTCGCTGGTCAAGGTCGATCTCGACGGCAACATCGTCGAACCGTCCCCGCATCCGATCAACACCGCCGGGTTCACGATCCATTCGGCGGTCCATGCGGCGCGCGAAGACGCCCAGTGCGTCATGCACCTGCACACGGTCGCCGGCACCGGCGTGGCGTGCCAGGAGGAAGGGCTGATGCCCCTGCATCAGGAAGCCATGCTGATCCGCGGCCAGCTCGCCTATCACGACTACGAGGGCGTCGCCCTGGACCATGACGAACGGCCCCGCCTCGTGGCGGATCTGGGCGACAAGAACTTCATGCTCCTGCGCAGCCACGGGACGCTGACCTGCGGCGCAAGCATCGCCACGGCCTTCCAGCGCATGTATCGGCTGGAGCGCGCCTGCGAGATGCAGATCGCCGCGCTGTCCGGCGCCCGGCCGGTGATCGTTCCCAACCAGGCCGTGCAGCAGATCACCCACGAGCAGGGATCGAACGATCCTCAACCCGTGGCGGACCGATACCTATGGCCCGCCCTGCTCAGGAAGCTGGACCGCATGGGCTCGGACTACTGGCGCTAGGGGGCCGTCATGCAGCGTTACGACATCGCCGTGATCCCCGGCGACGGGATCGGCCGGGAAGTCATGGTCGAGGGGGTCGCCGCGGTGAGGGCCGCCGCGGCCCGGTTCGGCTTCGAGGCGGCGTTCCGCGAATTCGACTGGAGCTGCGAACTCTACAAGGCGACGGGCGCGATGATGCCCCCCGACGGGATCGAACGCCTCCGGGATCATGACGCCATCTTCCTGGGGGCCGTGGGCTTTCCGGGCGTGCCGGACCACATCTCGCTCTGGGGCCTGCTCATCCCGATCCGCCGGCATTTCGACCAGTACGTGAACCTGCGGCCCGTCCGGTTGCTGCGGGGCGTGCGCTCGCCGCTGCGCGACGTGGAGCCCGGCGACATCGACTTCTGGATCGTGCGCGAGAACAGCGAGGGGGAGTATTCCCAACTCGGCGGACGACAGTTCGAAGGCACGCCCCAGGAACTGGCGCTCCAGACCGCCGTCTTCACGCGCCACGGCTGCGACCGGATCATCACCTACGCCTTCGAACTAGCGCGCAGGCTGGGGCGCACCCGCGTCGACTCCGCGACCAAGTCGAACGGCATCTATCACGCCATGCCGTTCTGGGATGAGCGGTTCGCGGCGGTCGCCGCCGGCTATCCCGACATCGCCACCGAACTGCACCACGTCGACATCCTGGCCGCGCGCTTCGTGATGCGGCCGCAGCGGTTCCAGGTGGTTGTCGGCTCGAACCTGTTCGGGGACATCCTGTCCGACCTGGGCCCGGGCGTCACCGGCACCATCGCGGTGGCGCCTTCGGCCAACATCAATCCCGAGCGGACTTATCCTTCCATGTTCGAGCCGGTTCATGGCTCGGCGCCCGACATCGCGGGCCGGGGGATCGCCAATCCGATCGGCCAGATCTGGTCCGCGGCCATGATGCTGGACCACCTGGGCCAGCCCGAAGCCGGCCAGGCCATCCTCGAGGCGATCGAGGCCACCCTGACGGCCCCCGACGCGCCCCTGACCCCCGACCTCGGTGGCAGCGCCACGACCCGTGAACTGGGCGGCGCCATCGTGCGCCGCATTTTCGAGGGGACCTGAGATGCACGCTGTCGTTCGACGCGCGGGAGCGCTGATCTGCGCCGAGGTTCCCGATCCTGCGCCGGGTCAGGGGCAGGTGCTTCTGCGCACGCTGGCGTGCGGCATCTGCGGCTCGGACCTGCACGCGCACGTCCACATGGAGCGTCGCGCGCGGACCCATGCCAAGGCGGGTCGCCCCGTCGTCACGGATCCGGCGCGGGACATGATCTTCGGTCACGAGTTCTGCGGCCAGGTGCTGGACTACGGCCCCGGCGCTGAACGCCGGTTCGAGCCTGGCGCCCGCGTAGTCGCCCTCCCCTACGCCACGGGCCCGAACGGCCGTGAGACCGTGGGCTTCTCCAACCGGTTCCCCGGAGGCTACGGCGAGCTGATCTGTGTCGACGCCGGCATGCTGATGCCGGTGCCCGACCACGTCAGCGACCACCAGGCGGCGATGGTGGAGCCCTTCGCGGTCGGCGCCCACGCCGTGGCGGAGGCGACGCTGGACGCGGATTCGGTGGCCATGGTGATCGGCTGCGGTCCCGTGGGCCTAGCGGTGGTCGCTTCCCTCAAGGCCCGCGGCTTCGGCCCGATCGTCGCCGTCGACTACTCCCCAGGACGGCGCGCCATCGCCGAGCGGCTGGGCGCCGATGTCACGATCGATCCGGGCCAGCAGTCGCCGCACAGCCAGTGGGGCCCGCTGGGCGTCCACCTGTCCCTGCTGGAAAGGGAGGCCGCCCGCGAGCTCGGCCAGCGGGTGCGCAAGCCGGTCGTGTTCGAGTGCGTGGGCGTCCCTGGCGTACTGCAGGGCATCATCCAGGGCGTGGCGCCCGGCGCACAGATCGTCGTCGCCGGCGTCTGCATGGAGGAAGATCGCTTCGAGCCCTCCATGGCGATCAACAAGCAGCTCCAGATGCGCTTCGTCGCGGCGTACACGCCGGCGGAGTTCGCAGCCATCCTCGCCGACATCGCCGAGGGTCGCATCGACGTGACGCCGGCGATCAGCGGCGTGGTCGGGCGCTCGGGCGTGGCGGGTGCGTTCGACGCCCTGTCCAAGCCCGACTCCGACATCAAGATCATCATCGAGAGCGGCCGGGCGTAGCCCCGCCCTCGTCCCGGAAGATCCCCCATGACCTTCACGCTGAACGACTCCGGCCTCCTGCGGTTCGAGAACCGCATCGGCGGTCGCTGGGCGCCTGCCGGCGCGGCCTCGATCGCGGTCGTGAATCCGGCCACCGGCGAGGAGATCGGGCGCGTCCCGCGCTTCGGCGCCGCCGAGACACGCCAGGCCATCGAGGCGGCCGCCGCGGCCTTCCCCGGCTGGAGGGCCCTGCCCGCGGGGGAACGCGCGGCGATTCTGCGCCGCCTGAGCGCTCTCCTGGTCGAACACGTCGAAGACCTGGCGCTGATCCTGTCTTCCGAGCAGGGCAAGTCCCTCGCCGAAGCCCGGGGGGAGATCCGCGGCGCCGCCGCCTATGTCCAGTGGTTCGCGGAGGAAGGCCGGCGCGCCTATGGCGATGTCATTCCCTCGCCCTGGGCCGATCGCAGGGTGCTGACCACACGCGAACCGGTCGGCGTCGTCGCGGCCATCACCCCTTGGAACTTCCCCTCCTCGATGATCGCCCGCAAGCTGGGGGCGGCGCTGGCCGCGGGGTGCACGCTGGTGGTGAAACCCGCCTCCCAGACGCCGCTGTCGGCGCTGGTCTGGGGCGAACTCTGCCAGCGGGCCGGAGTCCCCGACGGCATCTTCAACTGCGTCACCGGATCGGCCTCGGAAATCGGCGCCGAGCTCACCAGCCATCCCGCCGTCCGGAAGGTCACGTTCACGGGCTCCACGTCCGTCGGCAAGGCGCTGATGGCCCAGTCGTCCTCGACCATGAAGAAGATCTCGATGGAGCTGGGCGGCAACGCGCCCTTCATCGTCTTCGCCGACGCCGATCTGGACAGGGCCGTCGGCGGCGCCATCGACTCCAAGTTCCGCAACAGCGGCCAGACCTGCGTCTGCGCCAACCGGCTGCTGGTGCATGACGCGGTATATGACGCCTTCACCGAACGCCTGGCGGACGCCGTCTCCGCGCTGAAGGTGGGGCCGGGAACCGAACCGGGCGTGCAGCAGGGGCCGCTGATCGACGAGGCCGCCGTACGGAAGGTGGAGGAACACGTCGCCGACGCCGTGGCCCGCGGCGCGCGCGTCATCTCGGGCGGCGCACGCCACCCGCTGGGCCGGACGTTCTTCCAGCCGACCGTCATCGTCGACGTGCCGCCTGACGCCCAGGTCAGCCGCGAAGAGACTTTCGGCCCGCTCGCGCCCGTGTTCCGCTTCCGCGACGACGACGAGGCGGTGCGGATGGCCAACGACACCGAGTTCGGGCTCGCCTGCTACTTCTACACCCGCGACCTCGGCCGCGCCTTCCGGGTCGCCGAGCAGCTCGAATACGGCATCGTCGCCGTCAACGAAGGTCTGGTGACCACGGAAGTCGCCCCCTTCGGCGGCGTGAAGGAATCCGGCATGGGCCGGGAAGGCGCGCGCTCCGGGCTCGCCGACTACATGGTCGAGAAGTACGTCTGCCTGGGACTGTAGGCACGGCTCCCCAGAGCTCCCCTCAACGGCTTCGACTCGTTTGTGGATCGCTACGGGATCCCCCGTTCGGGTCGGCGGTCGTCGAAGTCGACCAGAACGGTCGAATTCCGCTCCGGCCGCCGACGTGATCGGCGCGACCCGCCTTGTGCTGTGCATCAAGCCAGAATATTGCGAATGGTTCGCAGGTAAGGGCGTTCCGCGTTGAAAAGACTCAAGTTCGATGCCTCGGCGGCCGGGGGGTTCTCCCGCCGGCGCAACCAGGTGCTCGCCGGCATGGCGGTCGTCGCCCTCGCCGCCTGCGCCTATGTCCTGCGACCCGGAACGCAACCCGCCGCCGCGCCGGCGGCCTCGGCGTCGGCGCCGGTGCGGGTCACCCAGGTGCTGAAGCTGCCCTTCGACGTCGAGCTGAAGGCGCTGGGCGCCGTGACCCCGCTGAACACCGTTTCGGTCCGCAGCCGCGTGGACGGCGAACTCCACAGCATCCACTTCGAGGAAGGCCAGACGGTGGCCCGCGGCCAACTCCTCGCGCGCGTCGATCCCCGCGCCTACCGCGCCGCCCTGATCGCCGCCGAGGGAGAACGCGCCCAGAGCCAGGCGCAGCTGAGGCAGGCCGAGAACGAACTCGAAATCTACCGGACGCTCGCGGAGAAGGGCATTTCCCCGAAGGTCCGTTCCGACCAGCAGCAGGCGATCGTCGACCAGCACCGCGGCGCGCTGCGGGGTCATGAGGGACGCATCGCGGACGCGCGGCTCAGCCTTGACTTCACCGACATACGCGCGCCGATCGCCGGTCGGATCGGCATGCGCGGGCTCGATCGCGGCAATATCGTGCGATCCGGCGACGGCTCGGTTCTGGCGACGATCGTGCAGACGGCCCCGGTGTCGGTCGTCTTCACGGTGCCCGAGGTCCAGCTCCAGGATGTGCGGGAAGCCCTGTCCGCGGGCGCGCTGTCAGCGGAAGCTTGGGATCGCGGAGAGCAGAAGCGCCTGGCGACCGGCGTGGTCACCATGCTGGACAACCAGATCGACCGGGCGTCGGGCACCGTGAAGCTGCGCGCGCATTTCGCGAACGCCGACGAGGCCTTGTTCCCCAACCAGTTCGTGAACGTCCGGCTCAAGGTGCGCACCCTGGCGGACGCGCTGCTGATCCCGGATTCGGCCGTCCAGCGGGGCGCCACGGGGCCATACGTCTATGTGGTGGGGGCCGACAATCTTGCCCGCAGGCGCGAGCTTCGGCTGGGGCCGGGGGACGGAGAACGCGTCTCGGTCCTGCACGGGCTGACCGCCGGCGAGCGGGTCGTGCTGGAAGGGTTCGACCGCGTGAAGGATGGCGGGCCGGTCGAGATCATCGGCGGATCGACCGCAGCCGCGGGATGAACGTCTCGCGCCTGTTCATCGAGCGGCCGGTCGCGACGACCCTCCTGATGGCCGCGCTGCTGGTGATGGGCCTGATCGCCTATCGGCTGCTGCCCGTCGCCGCCCTTCCCCAGGTCGAGTATCCGGTGATCCAGGTGTTCACCGCCTACCCCGGCGCGAGCCCGGAGGTGTCCTCCCGGGCGGTGACCGCCCCGCTGGAGCGTCGGCTGGGCCAGATTCCGGGCCTGCGGCAGATGTCGTCGTCCAGCGCCATGGGCGCTTCGGTGATCACCCTGCAGTTCAGCCTCGACCTGCCCATGAGCGTGGCCGAACAGGAGGTGCAGGCCGCCATCGTGGCTGCGGGCGCGGTCCTGCCGGGTGATCTGCCGGCGCCGCCGGTCTACCGGAAGATCAACCCCGCCGACGCGCCGATCCTGACCCTGGCGGTCAGCTCGGATTCGCTGTCGCTGCCCGAGGTCCACGACCTTGTGGACACCCGCGTCGCCCAGAAACTCTCCCAGACCTCGGGCGTCGGCATGGTCAGCCTCGCGGGCGGCCAGCGTCCGGCCGTCCGCATTCAGGTCGATCCCGGCGTCCTGGCGGCCCGGGGGCTCGAGATGGAGGACATCCGCGCGGCCATCGCGGGCGCCAGCGTCAACCAGCCGAAGGGCAGTTTCGACAGCGCCGCCCGCTCGATCATGATGGATGCGAACGACCAGCTCTCCTCGGTGGAGGAGTACCGATCGCTGGTCATCGCCTGGCCGGGTGGGGCGCCGCTCAGGCTCGGCGACGTGGCCCGGGTCGAGAACGGCGCCGAGGACGAAAGACTCGCCGCATGGGCCGACGGACGACCCGCGATTCTCGTCAACATCCAGCGTCAGCCGGGGGCCAACGTCATCCAGGTGGCGGACCGGGTGAAGGGGCTGCTGCCCCAGCTCACCGAGACCCTGCCGGCTTCGGTGCGCGTGGACGTGCTGGCCGACCGTACGGAAACCATCCGGGCGTCGATCCGCTCGGTGCAGGTCGAGCTCCTGTTCGCCGTCACGCTCGTCGTGCTCGTCACCTTCGCCTTCCTGCGCAATCTCGCCGCCACGGTGATCGCCGGGATCGCCGTGCCGCTGTCCCTGATCGGCGCCTTCGGGGCCATGCAGCTTCTGGACTTCAGCCTGAACAACCTGACGCTCATGGCGCTCATCATCGCGGCGGGCTTCGTCGTCGATGACGCCATCGTCATGCTCGAGAACATCGCCCGACATCTGGAGACGGGCGAACCGCCGCTGCAGGCGGCGCTCAAGGGCGCGGGCCAGATCGGTTTCACTCTCGTCTCGCTGACGGTCTCGCTGGTGGCGGTGCTGATCCCCCTGCTCTTCATGGGCGACGTGGTGGGCCGGCTGTTCCGCGAGTTCGCCGTCACCCTGGCGGTGGCGATCGGGATCTCGCTGGCCGTCTCGCTGACCCTGACGCCGATGATGTGCGCGCGCCTGCTGAAGCCGCACGCCGGCGAAGGCGGCGTCATGAGCCGTGTCGTCGCCCGCTACGAGACCGGGCTCGACTGGGCGCTCGCGCGACAGGGCCTGATGCTGGGGCTGACCCTGGCGACCCTGGCGCTGACCGCGATCCTGTACGTCGCCGCACCCAAGGGGTTCTTTCCGGTTCAGGACGCCGGCGTGATCCAGGTGGTCACCGAAGCGCCCGGCGAGGTGTCGTTCGAGGACATGGCGCGCCGCCAGCAGGCGGCGGCGGAACGGATCCTGGCGGACCCGGCCGTCCGCAGCCTGTCGTCGTTCATCGGGGTGGACGCCTTCAACGCCACGCTCAACAGCGGCCGCATGCTGGTCAATCTGAAGCCCCACGGCGAACGCGAGCCGATCCAGGCGGTGATCGACCGGCTTCAGGCCGGCGTCACATCCTCGGGCGGCCTGGAACTCTATATGCAGCCGATCCAGGAGCTGAATCTGGACGACCGCGTGAGCGGCGCCCAGTACCAGCTCAGCGTCTCCTCGCCGGACGAGGCCTCGCTGCGGACCTGGGCCACGCGCCTTGTCGAGCGCCTCGAACGGGCCCCGGCGCTTTCCGCCGTCGCCAGTGATCTTCAGGCCGATGGGCTCCAGGCCTTCGTCGAGATCGACCGGGTCGCCGCCAGCCGGCTCGGCGTTCACGCCGCCGACATCAACCTGGCCCTGCAGAACGCCTTCGCCCAGCGGCAGATCACGACGCTGTTCACACAGGCCAACCAGTATCGGGTCGTCCTCGAAGCCGATCCGCGTCGGCAGCAGGGGCCGCGGGATCTCGACGCGATCCACGTCAAGACCGCCGACGGCGGCCTGACCCCGCTCAGCGGCGTCGCCAAGGTCGAGGTCCGGCCCACGCCCCTCTCCCTGGGGCGCATCGGTCAGTTCCCGGCCGTGGCCATCTCGTTCAACCTGGCGGACGGCGTATCGCTGAGCGCAGCGACACGCGAGATCGAGCGCGCCTGGGCGGAACTGGACGCGCCGCCCACGGTGGAGATGCGCTTCCAGGGCGCGGCCGCGGCGTTCAAGTCCTCGCTGTCCAGCAGCCTCATGCTGATCCTGGCCGCCGTGGTGGTCATGTATATCGTCCTGGGCGTGCTCTACGAGAGCTTCATCCACCCGGTGACGATCCTCTCGACGCTTCCGTCGGCCGCGGTGGGGGCCCTGGCGGCGCTCCTCCTTCTCGGTCGACCGCTGGACCTGATCGCGGTGATCGGGATCATCCTTCTCATCGGCCTGGTGAAGAAGAACGGCATCATGATGGTGGACTTCGCCCTCGAGGCGGAGCGCAACGAGGGCCTCTCGCCGCAGGCCGCCATACGCCAGGCGGCGCTGCAGCGGCTCAGGCCGATCCTGATGACGACCCTGGCGGCCCTGGTCGGCGCCCTGCCCCTGATGTTCGCTCACGGCCCCGGGGCCGAACTGCGCCAGCCGCTGGGCCTCGTCATGGTCGGAGGTCTCCTGGTCAGCCAGATGCTGACCCTGTTCACCACCCCCGTCGTCTATCTCTTCTTCGATCGCCTCGCGAAGCGCACGCGGCGGAGCATGCCCGAGCCGAGCCCGGTGTGATCTGGCGGTTGTTCATCGACCGCCCGGTCGCGGGGACGCTCCTGGCGCTGGCCCTGCTGATGGCGGGCACGCTCTGCTATCGGCTCCTGCCGTCCGCGCCGCTGCCCGAGGTGGATTTCCCGGCCATCGCCGTCGAAGCCAGCCTGCCCGGAGGCAACCCGCGGACCATGGCCGCGGCGGTGGCCGTGCCGCTGCAACGATCGCTCGGGGCGATCCCGGGCCTGCGCCAGATGGAGTCCACCAGCGGCCAGGGCAGCGTCGAGATCGAACTGATCTTCGAACTGGGCCGGGACCTCAACAGCGCGGCGCGGGACGTCCAGGCGGCGATCAACGCGGCGCGCGGCCAACTGCCGTCCGGCATGCCGTCCGAACCATCCTATCGGAAGCTCAACCCCTCCCAGGCCCCGATCATGGCCCTGGCCCTGTCGTCGCCCAGCCTCTCGCCCGGCCAGATCTATGACCAGGCCGCGACGGTGCTGGCCCAGAAGCTCTCCCAGGTCCACGGCGTGGGAGAGGTGTCGGTCGGCGGCGCTTCCCTCCCGGCGGTGCGCGTACAGCTTAATCCGCACGGCCTCTCGCACGCCGGGGTGTCGCTGGACGAGGTGCGGGACGCCATCGACAAGGCCAACGCCCTACGGCCCCTGGGCCTGACAGAGGCCGGGGCGCGCAGTTGGCAGATCGGCGCCAACGCCCAGTTGTCGGCGGCCAAGGACTACGGCGCCCTGGTCGTCGCCCGCCGGCCCGAAGGCCTGGTGAGGCTCTCGGATGTCGCCACGGTCACCGAGGGCGAACAGAACCGCTACAGCATGGGCTTCCACAACGACCGGCCGGCCGTCGTGCTCACGATACGCCGTCAACCCGGCGCCAACATCCTGGCGACCACCGAGGCCATCCGGTCGTCGCTGCCCGCCCTCCGGACGCTGCTGCCGGCCGAGATGCAGCTCGAGGTCGTGCTGGACCGCTCCCCGGGAATCCGGGCGACCCTGCGCGAGGCGCAGACGGCCCTCGCCCTCTCGGTCGGACTGGTCATCCTGGTGGTCGGCGCGGCGCTCCGGCGGTGGCGGGCCGCGCTCATTCCCTCGACGGTGATCCCCGTGGTCCTCGCCGGCGCCTTCGCCGCCATGTGGGCGATGGGGTTCTCGCTGAACAACCTGTCGCTCATGGCCCTGATCGTCGCCGCCGGCCTCGTGGTCGACGACGCCATCGTCGTGCTGGAAAACATCTCCCGCCACATGGAGGCCGGACTCTCGCCGCGGCGGGCGGCGATCCGCGGGGTCCGCGAGGTCGGCTTCACCCTCCTGGCCATGAACATCGCGCTGATCGTGGTGTTCGTGGCGATCCTGTTCATGGGCGGCGTGATCGAGCTGCTGTTCCGGGAGTTCTCGCTGACGCTCGCGGGCGCGATGCTCGTCTCGCTCGTGGTCTCGCTCACCCTGACCCCCACGCTCTGCGCCCGCCTGCTGAAACCGGCGCCGAAGCGCGCCGCGCCCGAGGTCTTCGATCGTCTCACCCGCATCTACGGCGGATCGCTCGACTGGGTGCTGCGCCACCGGCCCGTGGCGCTGGCGGTCTTCGGGGCGGTCCTGGGCGCCAACGTCGCCCTCTATCTCGCCGTTCCCAAGGGCTTCCTGCCGGAACAGGACACCGGCCAGCTGACCGGCTTCGCGCGAGGCGACGACGGCATGTCGTTCCAGCTCATGCAGCCGAAGATCGAAACCTACCGCCGCTACCTCCTGGCCGACCCGGCGGTGGCCGACGTCGTGGGACAGGCGGGCGGCGACACGGGCATCAACAACGCCCAGATGCTCATCCGCCTCAAGCCGATGTCGGAACGGCGTGAACCCGCCTCGGCCGTGGTCGATCGCCTGCGGGCAGGGACGCCGAAGGTGCCTGGAGGTGCGCTCTGGCTGCGCGTCGACCAGGACATCCGCCTCTCTCCGCCCTCGGGCGGCGGCGCCCAGGAGTACGACCTCCGCCTGCTGTCCTCCGAACTGGAGGGGCTGAAGGAATGGCTGGCCAAGGTGGCCGCGGCGCTCGAGGAACTGCCGCAGCTCACCGCCGTCGACGACAACCTCGGCGGCGGCAACCTGCAGATCGACCTGCAGATCGACCGCGACGCCGCCGCTCGGCTGGGGGTGGACGTCCGGACCCTCACCGGCGTGCTCAACAACAGCTTCAGCCAGCGTCAGGTCGCAACCATCTACGACAGCCTGAACCAGTACCGGGTGATCCTGGAGCTGGCGCCGCAATACGCCCAGGACCCGCAGACCCTGGACCT
Organism: Phenylobacterium sp.; assembly: GCF_037189685.1. Classification (GTDB taxonomy): domain Bacteria; phylum Pseudomonadota; class Alphaproteobacteria; order Caulobacterales; family Caulobacteraceae; genus Phenylobacterium. The sequence goes on from NZ_JBBCIT010000010.1 coordinate 117,034, forward strand.
CGTACAGGTGATCGCCGCCGATGGGCGACGCGTGCCGCTGTCGGCCATCGTCACGCGCAGTCACAGCCTGGCGGACGACTGGATCCCGCATCGCGACCAGTTCGCGGCCCGGCGGGTCGAGTTCGCGCTCGCGCCCGGCGTTTCCCTGGACCAGGCGAAGACGGCGATCGACGACGCGGTCGCCCGGGTCATGCTGCCCAGCCATGTCCAGGCCAGGGTGGCCGGCGAACTGGACCTCGCCGGCGAGAGCCTGCGCAACCAGCCCCTGCTCGTGGCCGGGGTGATCCTGGCGGTCTACCTCGTGCTCGGCATCCTCTACGAGAGCCTGACCCACCCCCTGACGATCCTGTCGACCGTTCCGTCCGCCGGACTGGGGGCGCTGCTGGCCCTGTGGGCGTCGGGCCACGAGTTCTCCCTCATCGCGCTCCTCGGGCTTTTCCTGCTGGTGGGGATGGTCATGAAGAACGCGATCCTCATGGTGGACTTCGCCCTGAGGGGAGAGCGGCGCGACGGCCTCCCGCCGGAAGCCGCCATCCGGCAGGCGGCCCTGCTCCGCCTGCGCCCGATCCTCATGACCAACGCCGCGGCGATCCTGGGCGCTCTGCCCCTGGTGCTCGGTCTGGGCGAGGGCTCCGAGATGCGCCGGCCTCTCGGCGTCTGCATCGTCGGCGGCCTGTTCGTCAGCCAGTTCCTGACGCTCTACACCACGCCGCTGATCTACCTGACCGTCGGGCGCCTGCGGCGGCTGATCCGATGATCCGGGAGGATAACGCGGCGCCGCCACGTCCCCGTCGGCAGAGCGCCGCTGGGCTTCATTCGCCAGATCGGGGATGGAAACGCCGCTTCGGTCATCGACACCGTGTCGATGCGCCCGGCCCACGGCTCGGAGAGCCGGGCATGCGCGGCAAACCGGCGCGGGATGCGACGCCCCACCTCGACCTGCCGCCTGTGACCGCCCCCCGCGGGAACGACGCCGATGGTCATGACGGCGCAGGCTGGCCGCGCCTTCGCACGGCCGTCCCGAGCTCCGCCAGGATCTCCTCCGTATGCTCGCCGAGAATGGGCGCCGGCCGGAGCAGCGCCGGGCGGACACCGTCGTAGGCGAAGGGCGCGGCCGGTATGACATGGCGGCCCACGTAGCGCCGCTCCATCTCGGGCCAGAAGCCGGCCTCGGCAAGTTGCGGCAGATACGCCAGGACATCCCCCCGAAGCACGGGTGCGGCCGGGACGCCGGCCGCCTGAAGCCGTTCGGCGGCGGCCTCGGCGTCCTGCGGCGCGACCCAGGACGCCAGCGCGGCCTCGATCGCGTCGGCGTGCGCCGCTCGTCCCTCGACCCGCGACAGCGCCGGGTCCTCGGCCCAGTCGTTGCGGCCGACGACGCCGCAGAGGGCGCGCCAGGCGCGAGCCCCGTCCACCGCCACGGCCAGCCAGGAATCCTCCCCGGCCGCGGCGACGACCGCCGTCGGCGCCGCACGCGGCCGTCGGCTGCCGGTCCGGGGCAACGGCCCCTCCGTGAACTGCTGGGCCACGACGGCGTCCGCGGCGAACTGGAACAGGCACGCGACCTGGGCAAGGTCGATCTCGGCACCGCCCGTGCGTTCCCGGGCGTAGAGGGCCGACAGCACGGCCGCCGCGGCGAAAAGCCCCGCGATCGGGTCTCCAAAGGCCACGTGCTGCAGGCAGGGCGCCCAGCCGTCGCAGCCGTTGGCGAACGGCAGACCCGACGCCTGTTCCACCGTCGAACCGTAGGCCCGGATGCCGGACAACGGTCCTCCCGCGCCGAAGGCGGGCATGGAGACCGCCACCAGTCCTGGGTTCAGCTCTCGCCGGACGGCCGCGCCGAGACCGAGCTTGTCCATGACGCCGGCCGCGAAATTCTCGACCACGACGTCGGCGCCCGCCACCAGGGCGCTGGCTTTCGAGAAACCGTCGGGCGTCAACAGGTCCAGGGTCACGCCCCGCTTGTTGCGGTTCATGGAGATGAAACTGAACTTCGTCTCGCGCGGGGGTGGATCGCCCGTCTCGTCCGTTTCCCATCCGCGCCACCAGTCCGGATGACTCTCGGATTCGATCTTCACGACATCGGCCCCCAGGTCGCCGAGGGTGCGCGCACAGAGCGGCCCTGCCCAGCCCATGGAGAAGTCGACCACCCGCAGCCCTCGCAGGGGCGCCTGCGGAGGGCCGGATTCCAACGCCGGCGCCTCACCCGCGAACGTCATCCGCCAGGGCAGGTTCGGCGCGACGATCCCGCCTTCGCCGAAGGGGCCGAAGGCGCCGCGCGCACGCCAGTGGTCCACCTTCGGCAGTTCGGAGAGGTCGGGCATCGGCGTGGCCGGAATCCGCGCCGCATCCGAGAGCGCGACCCATTCGGCTGTGGGGCGAGAGAGGAACAAGGGCGCCAGCAGGGCGTCGATCTCGTCGGCGGCCAGCAGGCGCTCGACCGTCGTCGCGAAGCGCGGCTCCTCGGCCAGTTCCGCCCGGCCCAGCATCCCGCAGAGGCCCTTCCACTGGGCGGGGGTCAGCGTCGAGACCCCGAGCCAGCCGTCGGCGGTCCGGTAGCTGGTGCAGGGATAGGTGGGGACGAACCGGTTTACGCCGAGGCGCACCGACCCGCCGCCTTCCATGAGCGCCGAAACGGCCCCCGTCTCGGTGAGGCACATGAAGGCCTCGAAGACATTCACCGACACGCGGCTCGGACGAGGGCGGGCCAGGAGAGCGCCCAGCGCCGCATTGAAGGCGGTGACGCCGGCGGTGATCTGCGGGCCGTGCCCCTGCGACAGGATCGGCGGCCCGTCCTTCGGACCGAACGGATAGGTGACGCCGGTCAGCGCCTGGATGAGTTCGTCGGTTCCCCGCCACCCCGCCCACGGACCTTCGGCGTGGAACCAGGTCAGTTCGAGCAGGACGGCGCCCAGCCCGCCGGCCAGGTCGGCGGCCTCCGCGAGGTCGGCCGGATCCTGGCCCCCGATGACGAGATCGGCGGACGCCGGCCTGTCGGCGAGCTTTCCCTGGTCGAGCCAGCGACCGTAGGCCCGACCCGCGTCGCCGGCGTAGCCGATGGCCGCATCGTCGCCGCCCGACGCCCGCACCACCGTGGCCCCCAAGCGGGCGAACAGCCGGCCGCAGTAGCGCACGGCGACCCCGCGCGACGCTTCGACGACGACGAGCCCCTCGAGCAGGCGATCCATCACGGCCCTTCCTCCCAGAACGGTTGCGCGCTTTACACCCCCCGACTTACTGGTAATGTGTTACCAAGACAATCGCGGAGGAGCAGGCCCATGTCACTGGACGTCGATCGAGACCCTTATGCCGTTCCGGACGACCTGGCGGCCCGCATCGACGCGCTGGACCTGCGCCAGAACATCGTGGACCTGGTGGACCAGGGCTACACGGTCATCCGAGACCCCGAGGCCATCGCCCTTGCGGACCGGGTGCGGGAAGCGATCATCCGTTGCGTGCCCGCCGCCCCCGAGGCGAAAGCGCCCACCCGCTTCACGCTGCTCGACCAGGACCCTGTGTTCGCCGAAGCGATCACCACCCCGAAACTGCTGGCGCTGGTGGAATATCTGTTGGGTCGCGGGGCCCTGTTCTCGCAGCTCTCGGGTTCACGCCGCCGGCCGGGACCTCAGTCGTTGGGACTGCATGCGGACAACAGCTGGTTCCCCGCGCCGTTCCCCGATTGGGAGATCATGGCGACCGGCTGTTTCGTCACCGACGAATTCACCGAGGAATCGGGTGCCACGCTGGTGATCCCGGGCACCCACAAGCTGAAGGACCACCCGCCCAGGGAACGCCGTGAAAGCCTGGAGGGCGCCGTTCCCATCGTGGCGCCCAAGGGCTCCATCTGCCTCTGGAACGGCTCGGTCTGGCACGGCAACTATCCGCGCCAGCTTCCCGGCGAGCGCGTCGTCCTGCACATGACCTACACGCGCATCGGCATGCAGCCGATCGAGACCTACGATCATCTCGACGAGGCCTGGTTCGCCGGCAAGGACCCGGCGCTGCCCACCCTGCTGGGCCGCCACAACTTCCTCGGCCGCCGTCACGGCTGGAAGCAGAATGATCGGGAGCTTCTGAAGGAGACCTACCAGCAGGTTCACGGCCCGGAATTCCGGACCTGAACCGTCAGGCGTCGCTGCCGCTCAGAACCTCGCGCGCCGGCGCCTGGAAATCCAGGAGCTGGTCCTGATAGCGCTTCGCGCGGTCGCGCAGCCGCATGGCGTGGGGCTCCGCCGCGACGCCGGCCAGGATGACCGCCCAGCCGAAGCCGATGCGCGGCTCCACATAGCTGATGTCGTAGGTGCTGCTGGCCCAGGTGCGGACATTGGCCGCGAAGATGTCCATCAGCGTCTCGGACAGCACCCGGGTGTCTATGTCGTCGTCCAGCATCCCGGCCCGGTATGCCCGGCGCATGGCGGCCTCGAACCGCTCGGGATTCTCGCGGCCCGGTTCCGTCTCGGAGCCGCCGGAGTAGGCGTGGGTGGCGCGGAACAGCGCACGATAGAAGGGCTGGTTCTCAGCGTAGAAGGCCACCCCGACGGTCAATGTCGCGAAGAAGAAGTCGAACACGTCGGTGTCGCCGATCGGCCAGAGACGCGTCTGGAAGATCGCCTGCTCCTCCTTGAGCAGCGCCCGGATGATGCCGACCTTCGAGCCGAACAGTTCATAGGGCGTGCGCAGGCTCACCTGCCCCCGCGCCGCAAGCTCGCGCATCGACAGCTCGAAGCCACCACTTTCCCGGATGATCTCGCGCGCCACCCGAAGGATGCGCGCCGACCGATCCTCGGTCGATTTACCTGATGCTCCCATGAAGCCTTTTACTTCTTGTCCTCCGAGGCCGCGACGGAAAGCCCGCCACCCCCCAGTATCCCAGCGCAACGCAACCATGACCTGCAAGGGCCCGGGAAGCTACGTTGACCAGGGTTGGTAACGAGTTATCATCCGAACGTACAGGGGCTGAAGGATTCCGCGCGGCGGAAGGAAACGCATTGACCGACATCGCAGACACGAAACTCGCCTTCGCCGGACCGGAGTGGATCGCCGCGGCCGGACGCATCCTCAAGGACCTCGCAGCGAAGCACGGCGAAGCTGGCCAGCGCTTCAGCCTCTGCGAACGATTCACCGATGCGCCCACCGACGTGTCGCCCTCGGGCCTCGCCGCATGGTGGTTCCGCCTGGATGGCCGGACCGTCGAGGTCGGCGCCGGCGAGATCGGCGACGCCGATGCGACCGTGACGGCCGACTACGCCGCCACCCTGCCCGTCGCGCGCTTGGTCTACACGCCAGAGATCATCGCCGAGCGCCGGGCCAAGCGCGAGCGGGGCGAGCTTCCCAGCCAGCAGGGGGACTGGTCGCGGGCGCCGCGCTGGCTGACGGAACTCCACAACCGACTGGCGGTCATCACCGCCTGAAGCGACCTGCCGCCGGGCGCGCGTGACACCGCCCGGCGGCAGGCCCGCCTGACCCTCCTACGGCTTGTCGCTGCGGGCGATGCGCTGAGTATAGCGCAGCTTCACCGGATCGGCGCCGCCGCTCTCTACCGTCGTCGCGCCGAGGAACAGTTTCCGGCCGAGCAGATCGGCGATCCCCTCGGGCTGGTTCGCCACCCACGCGTCGTCGAGATGGCTGTAGTCCTCGACCGGCGCGAACCCGACGCGGGTATAGGTCATGTGCATCACGACGCGCTGGCCCGGAATCTCGCGCGGGTAGTTGCCGTGCCAGACCGAGCCGTCCCAGAGGCAGAGCGACCCCTTGGGCGCCACGATGGGCACCAGCCCTTCCTGGATGCGGCACTCCTCCTCGCTGGGATGGCGCTTGAGGACATGGGTTCCCGGGATGATGGAGGTGCAGCCCCCTTCCCTGGTGAACTCGTCCGTGACCCAGCAGGCCGTAGCCATGATCTCCCAGTTCGGAAACGGCGCCGGGAACCAGCTGTTGTCGGCGTGCAGCACCAGCGGCGCGGCGCCCTCGCCGCGGATCGAACTGGTGAGCTGGCTGAGGATGGCGCCGCGTCCCACCAGGAACTCCACCAACGCCAGCAGCCGTGGCACCAGGACCGCTTCCGAGAACACCGGATCGCGCCCCAGCAGAAGAGCGGCGCTCTGGCCGGTACGGGGCGGCCCCGTCTCCTCGGCCAGGCGCACGATCGCCTCGCGGACACGGTCGGTCAGGGCGTGCGCCACCGGGTCCTGGATGATCGTGTAGCCCTGATCGACCAGTTCGCGGACGTTTTCCCGCAGGCCCAGCGCATCGATCCTCGGCGCCAGGAACTCGGGAACGTCGTAGGAGGCGGCGGTGTCGAGCGGCATTTGAGGGTCCCCGGAATCCGTCCGTTGCATTGAACTGGTAACACGTTATCATCCCACGCAAGGGCGGCGTCAAGCAACGGCTGCCCACAGATCGGGAGGGTCCTGTGACGACGACAGGCGGGCGTCCCCTTGCGGGCATCGGCGTTGTGGAGTTCGGCGTCGACGCCGGTATCCGCTATTGTGGCCGGCTCTTTTCGGTTCTGGGCGCCACCGTGGTGAGGGTGGGCGCGGCAGGCGGCCGCCCCTCGGCGTTCGACCTCTGGCTGGACGAGGGCAAGACCTTCGCGGAAACGACCGACGAGGCGCTCGCCGCCCTGACAGCCCGCGAAGTCCGCGCGGAGGTGGCGATAGCAGGACAGGATCACCTCCAGGTCGCCCGGGCCGACGCCGATCTGCGGGCGCTCAAGGCCGATGTCCTTCGCCTCAACCTCACCTGGTTCGGCCGCAACGGCCCCTATGCCGACTGGCGGGGGGACGACGCCGTGATCCTGGCGCTCACCGGGACGGCCCACGGCTTCGGTCCCGTGGAGGGCCCCCCGCTGCTGGCGCAGGGGCGCGCGCCCCAGATGCTGGGCGGGGCCACGCTGTTCCTGTCGGGGCTCGCGGCGCTGTGGGGACGGCGCACGGGCCGGACGCATGGCCGCGTGGACGTGGACGTCCTCGAAGCCTGCCTCTGCTTCACGGAACACGGACCGCCGGCCATCGCCGTGTCGGGCGAGCCCTCTACCCGCAAGGGACTCAACCGGTACGGCGCCGGCTATCCCACCGTGGCCTATCCGTCCTCGGACGGCTGGATCGGCGTGACGGCCCACACGCCGGCCCAGTGGCGCTCGCTCTGCCAACTCGTCGGCCGCCCCGACCTGCCTGACGACCCGCGTTTCGCCACCGGGTCCGATCGCGTCGCGAACGCCGCCGCCCTCGACCTGGAGCTTCGCCCGATCTTCGCCACCGGCGCGACGGCCCACTGGCTGGAGACCGGGCAGCGGCTCCGCGTTCCGCTGGCGCCCGTGCCCGATCCCGATGCTCTGATCGCCACCGACCACTGGCGCGAACGCGGCAGTTTCAGCCCGCTCCAGGGAGCCGAGGGAGTCCAGGCGCCTGGCCTGCCCATGCGGGTGGCTTTCGATGGCCACACCCAGCCTCCCCGGTCCGGGCGCGGGCCGGGACCGCTGTCGGGCCTGCGTGTGATCGACTTCTCGATGGGCTGGGCCGGCCCCCTCGCCACCCGCCACCTGGCCGACCTGGGCGTCGACGTCATCAAGATCGAGACCGAGGACCATTTCGACTGGGCGCGGGGTTGGGCGCCCGTTCCTGGCTCCGACCCGCCGGCCCACGAAATCGCGTCGGCCTTCAACCTGATGAACCGCAACAAGCGCGGCATCGCCCTCGATCTCGCGACTCCCGAAGGCTGCGCGCGGGCCAAGGCGCTGGTGGCGGGCGCCGACATGGTGATCGAGAACTTCGGCCCCGGCGTGATGGACAAGCTCGGGCTTTCGAAGGAGGCGCTGCGCGCCGTCCGGCCGGGCCTCGTGTTCATCTCGATGGCGGCGTTCGGGGCCGCCGGTCCCTGGCGTTCGTTCCGGGCCTACGGCTCGACGGTCGAGCACGCCAGCGGCCTGCCTTTCTTCAACGGAGAGGAGGACTGGCCCCCCAGCCTCCAGCATCTGGCCTACGGCGACCCCGTCGCGGGTATCTACGCCGCCGCGATGACCCTGGCGGCGCTGTTCGGGCGCGAGAGCCTGGGCGGGGCCGACATCGACCTGTCGCAGGTGGAATGCCTGTTCCAACTCGGCGCCGAAGCCCTCATCCGCATGCAAGCCGAAGGACCGAGGGCCCGCATGGGCAGCCGAAATCCCGACATGGCGCCGCGCTGCGTGGCGCCGGCGGCGGGCGACGACTCCTGGGTGGCCATCGCCTGCCCGGACGACGCGTCGTGGCGGGCCCTCGCCCATGCCATCGGTCGCGCCGACTGGTTGTCGGACCCAGGCCTGGCCACGCCCCGGGGGCGCAACGAGCGGGCCGCCGAGATCGAAACCGCCCTCGCCGCCTGGACGGCCGGGCGCGACCCCCGGGCCGCCGCGACGGCGCTGCAGGCCGCCGGCGCCTGCGCCGCTCCGGTGCTCGCGCCGCACGATCTCGCCCGCGACCCGCAGGCAAAGGCGAACGCCACCTGGGGCTGCATGACCCGCACGCACGTCGGATGTCACATGATGCTGGCGCCGCCCTATCGCATCGATGGCGTGCGGCCCGCGCTAAGGGCGCCGGCGCCCCTTCTGGGCGAGCATACGAAGCAGGTCCTGAGCGCCCTCGACATCGCCCAGGGAGCTCGGGAAGCGCTGGAGGCGTAGGTCTCTTCCTGGAGGTCCCCCGACGCCTCGCATTGTTTCCCGCGACGTGCGGAGATGCGGGAGAAGGGACGGAGATCCCGGGCGCCCCTTCCCGGGCGCCCCTGAGGGGCCCCGGGTCTGCGGACGCGCGTCAGGCGTAGGGGTCTGTTCCCGTGTGGATGAAGGGCGCCACGCGCTCTCCGTCCACGTTCTGCGGGTCGACATAGGGATACAGGGGCCGGCCCACGAGCCGGTCCAGTTCGGGATACTTCTGCCGGAGCTGGGACGAGACCGTGCGGTCGTAGAGGGCCTGCGGGCGCATGTAGGTCCGCATGTAGTTCTGGACCAGGGTGATCCTGAGGCCGTCCTTGTTGCGCGGCAGCGAACCGTGCCAGGTGGCGCCGTTCCAGATGGCCAGAGAACCGGCCCTGGCGATCAGCGGCACGGTGCGGATCGGCGAGGTCTCCATGTCGGCCTCGTACGGCAGGGTGGCCCGTCCGTACTTGTGACTGCCCGGTGCGAAGATGGTGGGGCCATCCTCCTCGCTCGCATAGTCGGTGCAGAGCCAGGACGCATTGCACATGTGGGCGATACTGCCGCCGCCGGGCGGGATGCCGTGGGAGTCGCTGTGCAGCGCGTGGGTGCGCCCTTCGCGCCCCTTGATGATCCAGGTCTGCCCCGAGAGGATGGCGCTCTCGCCCAGCAGCCAGCGGACGAGCGCCAGCATCACCGGGTTCGTCGCGGCCTCGACGAAGACCTCGTCCTCCTCGAGCACGTCCCACTTGTTGGGGTCGATCGCCGCCTTCGACGGCGAGGCCGTCAGCGGATCGCCGATCGGGATCCCGTTCCGCTTCTCGCAGGTCCGCAGCATGGCGTCGCGGAGCCGTCCCGCGAAACCGTCGGCCGACCGGATCTTTTCCGGCGGCACGACGGTGAACCCATAGGCCTCGAGCTCCACCACATGCTCGAACAGGTCGTAGAGCGCGATCTCACGCATGATGGCGTCGGCGTGAGGCGACGCCCCGCAATCCGAGATTCTCATGGTCGGTTCCCCTTCCCCGGCCCGCTAGCGGGCGCCGAAGCGATAGGTGAGTTCCACCCCGAACGTCCGCGGCTCGGCGTACAGCTTCTGGGCGACCCCCAGGCTCTGCAGGGCGAGCGCGCCGGCGAAGGCGTAGGTCTTGTCCGTGAGGTTCTTGACGAACAGCCCGGCGTCGATGTCCTCGCGCCCGAAGACGCCGGTCCAGTCGAGCCGCGCGCTCATCACGAGGAAGCCCGGTTCCGACACCGTATCCTTCATCGAGCCTTCGGCCAGGATGACGGTCGGGTTGTTGGAATACACCTCGATGTAGCGCTGGGCCTGGTCGCTCAGCCACGACCGCGACTGCCATGAGGCCGTCACCGAGCCCTTCAGCGCTCCGTACTCCTCCTGCATCGGCACGTCGTATTGCGCCGTGAGGCTGAGCTTGTGCTTCGGCGTGTTGGCGAACGGGTTGTTCGACAGGTCGATGTTGGTTCCGGCCGGCGCGGCGCCCAGGGGATCCGAACCCGTCCACTTCGTGTATTCGGCGTCGGTGTAGCTGTAGGTGCCGATGAGGCTCAGCCGGTCGAGCATCAGGAAGCCTTCGGCCTCGAAGCCCTTGATCGTCGCCGCCGCCACATTGGCCGTGAACGCGATGTTCTGGCCGGCCGGGGTGATCGCGTTCACGCCCCGCTGGATATTCGAGTAGTCGTCCTTGTAGGCGGCGACGTTCAGGCGGCCGCGGGCGGCGCCCAGGAAGAAGTCCAGCTTGGCGCCGATCTCGGTGTCGATCACCGATTCCGGCTCGTACTGCGGCACGAAACCGGGAACGGCGGCCGCGCCCTGGATCGTGTTGAGGCCGCCCGGCTTGTAGCCCCGCCGGCGCGTCGCGTAGACGAGCAGGTCGTCGTTGACCTTCCAATCCAGCGCGAAGGTGTAGCCTGGGCCGCTCCCCTTGGTGACCGAGCGGCTGACGGCGCCCGGCGTCACCAGGCCGGACGGATAGGAAACCACCGCCGCGGCGCTGATGTTCGTCACCTCGGTATGGGTCTTGCGGTACCCCGCGGTGAACTTCAGCCCGTCCAGGCCCACCCGGCCCAGGTCGGCGGTGAACTGTCCGAAGTAGGCGGTCTCGCGGTTGTGGCCGGCCAGCGCCATCGGCGTCGCCGAGATGGGCCCCAGGTTGGGCGTGCCCACCCCCCCGAACGTGCGGTTGAGGTTGGTGCTGCCGCGCAGCCCCTCGGACACGGGCTGGTTCTGATAGTAGTAGCCCGCGATCCAGATCAGGGCGTTGTCGTAGACCGAGCCGTTGAGCTGGAATTCGTTGGTGAAGGTCTTGTTGAACTTGCCGGTGTCGCCCACCAGCCGGCCGTTGATCCACTGCGACTGGCTGGAGGTGCCGAACGCCGAGGCGTTGAGGTCGAACGGCGTGGCCGAGTAGTTGCCGGCCACGAGGTTGCGGGCCTGCTGGAAGCTGAAGATGTTCTTCACGCCGAACTCGAAGGCCCCCACCGACGGCAGGGTGATCTCGGTCGTGTTCACCAGGTCGTGGCGATTGATGTACTCGCGGTTCGGATAGGCCGTGCCCGTGGTCATCCGGCGCAGGTTGTCTCCGCCCTGGCGGCTGTTCTCGACCTCGGTCACCAGGGCCGCGCGGATGTCGGCGAGGATCTGCACCCGCTGCGCCTGGCAGGTCGCCACGTCGGCCGAGAAGCCGAACTGCACCGCCTGGCCACAGACCGCGGCGAAGGCGGCGGCATTGCGGTTCAGGTTCGCGAGACCCAGGTTGGCGCCGATCGTGACCCGGGCGGCGGTCGTCGAGTCGAAGTCGTAGTGGTTGTAGAAGAGGGTGTTCCTGAACCAGTCGGCCGGTTTGAACAGCAGGCTTGCGCGCAGCGAGCGGCTGTCGTCGCCGTCCATGTGCTGGCCCGTGATGGTGTTTTCGACATAGCCCTTGCGGTGAGTGCGGTTCAGCGCCAGGCGGAACGCGAGCGCGTCCTCGATGATCGGCACGTTCAGCACCAGGTTCAGGTCGCTGCGGTCGAGGTTCCCGAACTTGCCGTTGACCGAGCCGTAGAAGTCGTCGGCGGTCGGCGCATTGGGACCGATCAGAACGGCGCCGCCGGCCGTCGCGCGACCGAACAGGGTGCCCTGCGGCCCCTTCAGCACCTGCACCGAGCCGATGTCGAAGAACGGCATCGATGGCCCCGTCGGGCCGAAAGGCGCTTCGGCGAAGTACGAGGTGACCGACCCACCGCCGAACAGGCCCTGGCCGATGCCGCGGATCGAATAGTTTGCCGAGTTGCGGCTGAACACCGAGTTCGCCCCGCCGACCGACAGCGAGGGGATCACGACCTGAAGGTCGCTGGCGTTGTAGATCTGGCGGTCCTGCAGCCCCTGCCCGCTGACCGCGGTCACGGCGGCCGGCACGTCCTGGAGATTCTCCTCGCGCCGGCGGGCGGTGACGATGACCTCATCGAGCGACGTCGCCGACGGCGTGTCAGCCACGACCTCGGCGAACGCGGACGGTCCCGCAAGGCTGGCGACGAGAGCGCCGATGGCCGAACCGCATTGGAGCGCGAACTTTCTGGTGATCATGAATTCCCCCTCTGTTTATCCCCGCCCGAGCCTCCGGAACGCCTGTCTGGGTTCTGGCTCAATGGGTGGTAACGTGTTTTATTGCCCGAAGGTAACGCGTTATTCCCGGGCAGGCAAGGCGTTGAAAACAGCCCGTCCGAACGCCCCCGCAGGAGGAAGCATGCGCTCAGACAGCACGATGGAGATGGCGCGGACCCCCGACGTGAGTCTCATCCGCACCCTGGTGGAGCGGGCCGGGTCCACGCCGGACAGGACCTATGTGATCGACATCGAGAAGCGCACCCTCACCTATGCCGAGACCGTCTCCACGGCGCAGAGGTGGGCGGGCGCCTGGCGGCGGGCGGGGGTGACCGCGGGCGACCACGTCGTGACCATGCAGTACAACACCATCGAGTCCCTCCTGGGATGGCTGGGGCTGGCCTGGCTGGGCGCCGTCGAGGCGCCGGTCAACACCGACTATCGCAGCGACCTCCTGGCCCACGCCCTCAACCTCACCCAGGCGCCGGTCGCGCTGGTCCTGGACCGGTTCCTCGACCGGATCGCCGAGGTGGCCGACCGGCTCGAGCATCTCCGCGCCGTCGTGGTGATCGATGGCCCGGCCCGGCCGTGCGCAAGGTTCGAGGTGACGGGAGGCGAAGCCTTCCTCGCCGGCGCCGAGGCGCCGGCCGACCTGGAAATCCCCGCGCCGTGGGACATCATGAACGTGCTCTTCACCTCGGGCACCACGGGGCCGTCCAAGGCCGTGCGCCTGCCCTGGGCCCAGATGCACGCGATGGTGACGGGGTCGTTCCGGGTGGAGGACTTCGGGCCTGACGAGGTCGTCTACAACGCCGGCCCGACCTATCACGTGGGCGCGAAGGTGTTCCCCTACCTTGCGGCCCTCTGCGGCGGCCGCCACCTGATGCGTCCCTTCATAAGCCGCAGCGCCGTGGCCTCCGAATACCGCGAGTTCGGCGTCACCGTCGGCGGCGTCGTACATGACTGGCTGGCCGAACCCGAGCGTCCGGACGACGCACGACAGCCCCTGAAGTTCCTGCTCACCCCCTATCGCGATCCTGCGGCGGAGTCGTTCGCGCGCCGGTTCGGCTGCCGGCGCTTCGGGGTGTTCAACATGACCGAGGTCAGCTCGCCCATCCAGTTCCGTGACTGGGACGCCGTCGTCCACGACGAGGCGGGGCGGATGAGCTGCGGCGTGCTGCGCGAGGGCTACGACGCCCGTATCGTCGACGACAACGATCAGCCGCTGCCCGACGGCCAGCCCGGCGAACTGATCCTCCGCGCCGACCGTCCCTGGGTGATGAACGCGGGCTACCTCAACAATCCCGAGGCCACCGCCGAGGCGTGGCGCAACGGCTGGTTCCACACGGGCGACGCCATGTACCGCGACACCGACGGCAACTACTTCTTCCTGGACCGGATCAAGGACGCGATCCGCCGCCGCGGCGAGAACATCTCGAGCTTCGAGGTCGAGGCCTACGTCAACGCCCACCCCTCGGTGGCGCTCTCGGCCGCCGTAGCCGTCAGGAAGGCCGATCGCGCAGGCGCCGACGAGGAGATCAAGATCGTGGTCCAGCGAGTCGCCGGCCATCCGCTCTCGGCGGAGGACCTGATCCGCTGGCTGATCCCGCGCATGCCGCGCTTCATGGTGCCTCGCTACGTCGCCTTCATGGACGCCCTGCCCCTCACGCCCACCCAGAAGGTGCGGAAGAAGGTGCTGCGCGAGGCAGGTCTCGGTCCCGACGTCTGGGATCGCGAGGCGGCCGGAATCGAAGTCCCCCGCTGAAGGCGGTCCGGGCGCGCGGCGGGCCGCCCCGCCTCGCCGCCCCGGCCGTGGCTTGCTCACCAGGTGTCGATGAAGGGCCGCTTCTTGCCTTCGCGCCTGGGCATGGGCGTGCTTTCGAGGCCAGCGACGATCCACGCGCGCGTCTCGGCCGGATCGATCACGTCGTCGAAATCGAAACCCATGGCCACGTTCAGCGCCTTGCCCTGCTCGTAGGCGCTGGCCACCATCTTCTGGAAGGCGGCCTCGCGTTCCTCGACGTCGGCGATGGCTTCCAGCTCCTTGCGGTAGCCCAGCTTCACCGAGCCCTCCAGGTTCATCCCGCCGAACTCGCCGGTCGGCCAGGCGACCGTGAAGAACGAAGCGTGCGAGCAGCCGCCGGCCATCGCCAGGATGCCCAGGCCGTAGCCCTTGCGCAGCACGACGGTGAAGACGGGAACGGTCAGGTTGGGACCCGTCACGAACATGCGGCAGCAATGGCGGATCAGCCCGGTCTTCTCGGCCTCGGGACCCACCATGTTGCCGGGCGTATCGGCCAGCACCACCAGGGGAATATCGAAGGCGTCGCAGAGCTGCATGAAGCGCGCGGCCTTGTCGGCGGCTTCCGAATCCACGGCGCCGCCCAGGTGCGCCGGATTGTTGGCGATGATCCCGACCGGCCGGCCCTCGATGCGCGCGAGGGCGGTGACCATGCCCAGTCCGAAACCCTTGCGCAGTTCCAGCACCGTGCCCTCGTCGGCCAGGGTCCCGATCACCTCGCGGATGTCGTAGACCCGCACCCGGTTCTCGGGGATCAGATGGCGCAGCCGCCGCTGGTCGGCGCACGACCAGGTCGGGAGCCGCCCCTGGAAGTAGGAGAGGTAGCGCTTGGCCGCCTCCACCGCCTCGGCCTCGTCGCGGACCACGATATCCACCACCCCGCCGGGAACCTGCACCGAGAGCGGCCCCACCTCGTCGGGCGTATAGACGCCGAGCCCGCCACCCTCGATCACCGCGGGGCCGCCGACCCCGATCGTGGAGCCCTCGGTGGCGATGATGACGTCGCAACAGCCCAGCAGCACCGCCGCGCCGGCGAAGCAGCGGCCGTTGGTGATCCCGATCTGCGGCACCAGCGCGCTGAGCCGGCCCTGCAGCATGAACGCCTTGACGTTGAAGATGCCGCCGCCCGAGACGCGGTCCGTGTCGCCCGGCCGCCCGCCGCCGCTCTCCGAGAAGTAGATGACCGGCAGCCGCCACGTTTCGGCCAGTTCGAACAGCCGGTCGGTCTTCTCGTGGTTCTTCATGCCCTGGGTGCCGGCCAGCACCATGTAGTCGTATGACATGACCACGCAGCGCGACGCTTCGGGGCCGAAGATGTCGCCGTTCACCCGCCCGATCCCGGTCACCATGCCGTCGGCCGGCGTCGTGCGGATGAGCTCCTCGACCGGATTGCGCAGCCGGCGCCCGGCGATGACCAGCCCGCCGTACTCCACGAACGAGCCGGGGTCGCACAGATCGTCCACGTTCTCCCGCGCGGTGCGGAAGCCCAGCTTGCGCCGCTTGGCCACCGCCTCGGGGCGGGCGGCGTCGAGCAGGAGGTCGTGCCGGTCCAGGACCTCGCGCAGGTCGGGGCGGATATGGTCGAGGTCGATGGCGTCACCGTCGTCGGCCGCCGCCTCGCCGAGGTCGGCCGGCTCGACGAACACCAGGCTCTGGCCTTCCGCCACGGTGTCGCCCACCGCCACCGCGTGGAGGCGCACGACCCCGTCGACGCCGGCGGCGACGAGGTGCTCCATCTTCATGGCCTCCAGCACCGCGACAGGCTCGTTCGCCCGGACCTCCGCCCCGGCCGCGACGGCGAGGCTGACCACCGTTCCCTGAAGGGGCGCCGCGACCGCCTGCGTTCCGGGCGGCCCCACCACGTCGATCGCCCGGGCGCCAGCGGCGCTCGGGGCGTCCAGCTCGAAGTTCACCGCGGGCGCCGGACGTTCGGCCGCCGCGGCCAGTTCTCCGGCCCGCGTCTCCATGAGCGCGGTGGTCCAGTCCCCCGCCACGAAGACCGGATCGCGCAGGATGGCCCGCAGGAACGGAATGTTGGTCGGCGCGCCTTCGATCCGGAACTCGGCCAGCGCCCGGTCGGCGGCGCGATAGAGCGCGGCCGCGTCGCCGGCCGCGTCGTGGACGATCACCTTGGCCAGCAGGGAATCGAACCGGACGCTGGTCGCATATCCGGCGTAGCCGAAGCCATCCACGCGGACGCCGGCGCCCGACGGCGGCTCGTAGGCGGCCAGGACGCCGCCGGCCGGACGCGCCGTGCCGTCGTCGGCCATCCGCTCCAGGTTCACCCGGGCCTGGACCGCAACGCCGCGCACAGGGGGCGGGCCATCGGCGAGACCCAGGTCGGCCAGGCTGCGCCCGCCGGCCACGGCGAGCTGGAGGTCGACGAGATCCAGGCCCGTGACCGCTTCGGTGACGGTATGCTCCACCTGGAGCCGGGCGTTGGCTTCAATGAAGGCGTGCCCGCCGCCCGGCTCCACCAGGAACTCGATCGTGCCGACCCCGCGATAGCGCACCGCCCGACCCAGTTCGACCGCCGCCTCCAGCAGCCGCAGGCGCACCGCGGGCTCCAGTCCTCGGGCGGGCGCCAGTTCGACGATCTTCTGGCGCTGGCGCTGGACGCTGCAGTCGCGATCCCACAGGTGGACGACGCGTCCCGATCCGTCGCCCAGAATCTGCACCTCGATATGACGGGCGCAGGGCATCAGCCGCTCGACATACAGGTCCGCCACGCCAAAGGCGGACAGCGCCTCGGACGCGCAGCGTTCATAGGCCGCGGCCAGATCCTCGGGCCGCTCGACCGGCCGCATGCCTCGCCCGCCGCCGCCCGCCACCGCCTTGACCATCACGGCGCCGCCAGGCCCCAGGTCGCGCAGGAACGCCGCCGCCTCGGCCAGGCTGGTGGGCCCCTGCGTGCCGTCCAGGGTGGCGACGCCACAGCGACGGGCGATCTCGCGGGCGGCGGCCTTGTCGCCGAAGGCGTCCAAGGTCTCGGGATCGGGACCCACGCAGGTCAGGCCGGCGTCGACGCAGGCGCGGGCGAACGCCGCCGACTCGCTCAGGAAGCCGTAGCCGGGATGGATGGCGTCGGCGCCGGCGGCCGCGGCGGCCGCCAGGAGGCCCGCCGCATCCAGATATGCGGCCGGGCCGACGCCGTTCAGCGCGATGGTCTCGTCCGCCCGGCGTACGTGCAGGGCGCGGGCGTCGTCCTCGGAATGCACGGCGACCGTCGGAATGCCCAGCCGCGCGGCCGTACGCGCGATGCGGATGGCGATCTCGCCACGGTTGGCGATCAGAAGCTTGCGCATGAAATCCTACTGCCCTTGCGTCGCGGCGCGTTCCTCGCGCTCCAGGTCGGCCAGGATCTCGGCGTGCCGCTGCCGGCTGAGCGGATAGGCCCACATGATGCTCATCGAGATGCAGGTGAAGATCAGCATGGCGGGGCCGTAGAGGACGGCCAGTTGCACCGTCGCTTCGTGCGGCACGGCGTCGACCGGAACGCCGCGGGGAAACCGGATCACATCCAGCGCCACACCCGCAATCGCGCCGCCCACGCCCAGCGAAGCCTTGCGCGTGAACGCACTCGCGCCGAACAGGAAGCCCTCGGATCGCCCGCGGAACCGATGGTGGTAGGCGTCGGCCACATCGGCCAGCATGGCCCCCGCCACCACGACGGCCGGGCCGCCGATGAAGCCCGACACGAAGGTGCTGGTCGCCAGGATGACGGTCAGCAGGCCTTTGTCGTCCAGCGGTATGACGCCCGCCAGCCCCAGGCCGATCGTGGCCGCCGGAACAATGACCGAGAAGACCACGCAGGCCACATAGACCGGCTTCTTGTCGAACCGGTGCGCCAGCGCCCGGGCGATGAAGGCCCCGGCCATGAAGCCGAAGACGTTGGCCACCAGAACCGCCTGGACGCCCGTCGGCGGCAACCTCCAGAAATAGGTGTTCAGGTGGATGTTGAGCGCCGCCTGCACGCCGCCCAGCACGTACGAGATCAGGATCGCCACGAAGTAGATCGTGAACGCCTTCAGCCGGAACGCCGTGAGCAGGTTGCGGATCAGGCCGCCGCTCCCCGTGGCCAGGCTGCCGTTCGCCGTACCGCGCGCATATCCTTCCTGGGCGCGGCGCTGGGTGCCCAGGGCCGAGGCGAAGATCACCACGATCACGATGGCGCCGCAGATCAGCGCCAGGGGCTGGTAGGCGTCGGGATTGAGCTGTCCGTTCGGGAACGCCTCGGTAGGGCGGAAGAAGAGGCTGAAGGCCAGCCCGAGGACCGTCAGCCGCCCGATGTAGGCGAACATCGCCCGGTAGCCGCTGACCGAAACCCGCTCCTTGAAGTCGCTGCTCAGCTCCGCGCCCAGGGCCATGTGGGGCACGAAGTAGAACGACTGCATCAGCCGCCCCACCGCGGTGAATCCCAGCAGCCAGGCGAACAGCCCCCACTGGCTCAGCGTGTCCGGCGGACTGAAGAGCAGGAACAGGCAGATCGCGAGCGGGACAGGCGCCAGGTAGAGGAACGGGTGACGCCGGCCCAGGCGCGAGCGGAAGTTGTCCGAGATGTTGCCGATGATCGGATCGGTGATCCCGTCGAACACCAGGGCGATCAGCAGGGCTAGGCCCGTGAGCGAGCCCGACAGGCCCACGACCTGCACGTAGAAGAAGAACAGGAACGTCTCGAGGGTGGCGGTCTTCACCCCCTCGGCCGCTTCGCCCAGACCGTAGCTGAGCTTGGTGGCGAGCGGCAGGCGCCCGTCGCCCTTCGCAAGATTCGCCGGCTTTCGGTCGCCCGCCGCCTCCACCGCGCTTGCCATGATCGTCCCCGTCCCGGCCGGATATTGTTGGTAATTTGTTACCAGTAACGCCGACCCGGAGGTGTCCGGTCAAGCGGAACCTGTCAAAGCGCCACCTTCCCCAGATCGCCGAAATCGGGCGGCTCTCAGGGAAAGAGCCGCCCAGAGACGGAGACGTCGTCCCGCGTCCCTCGAGTTTCGCAGCGGGGAGGAACGCCGCGCCAAGATTGGTAACGTGTTATCATTTCGGCCGCAAGCCTCGTGCGGCCACCCGTCGGTGCGCGTCCAGACGGAACCGACAGCAAACTTCATCGCCTGCTGGGACGTCTCCCGTTCTTCGGAATTCTTCCGAAGAAGCGTTCACGCTTGGCGTGATCACCGAAGGGCAGACAACCGACTCCGCCTTGACGCGCTCGACTGCGCTGCAATACCCGGCCTATGCACTCCGCCGCGCCGCCCGTCCTTGCCGAGGCCATCCTTCCCGAGTTCCCGAACCCCTATCGGGGCAAGGTGAGGGACACCTACGACCTGGCCGATGGGCGGCTCATCCTCATCGCTTCGGATCGGCTCAGCGCCTTCGACCGCATCCTGGCGGCCATACCCTACAAGGGTCAGGTGCTGACCCAGACGGCCCGGTACTGGTTCGAGAAGACGGCGGACATCTGCCCGAACCACGTCCTGGACTATCCCGATCCCAATGTGGTCGTAGGACGGCGGCTCACCATCCTGCCGGTCGAGATCGTGGTGCGGGACTATCTGGCCGGAACGACCGGCACCTCGATCCTGAGCCTCTACAAGCAAGGCCGGCGCAGCCTGTACGGCCACACCTTGCCGGACGGCCTGCGCGACAATGTGCGCCTGCCGCAACCCATCATCACCCCCACCAGCAAGGCGTTCGACGGCGGGCACGACGAGCCGCTGACGCCGGACGAGATCCTGGCCCGCGGGCTGCTGACGGCCAGGCAGTGGGAGACCGTCTCGGCCTACGCCCTGGCGCTGTTCGATCGCGGCCGGCGCCTCGCCGCGGAGCGGGGGTTGATCCTGGTCGACACGAAGTACGAGTTCGGGCTCGACGCGGAAGGCCGGATCGTCCTGGCCGACGAGATCCACACCCCGGACTCCAGTCGCTATTGGATCGGCGAAACCTATCCGGCGAAGTTCGCGGCCGGCGAACGCCCGGACTCGTTCGACAAGGACTACGTGCGCAGTTGGGTCGCGGCCCGATGCGACCCCTACGTCGATCCCATTCCCGCGATCCCGGCCGAACTCATCGACGGCGCCTCGAAAGTCTATGTCGAAGCGTTCGAGACGATCACGGGCCAGACGTTTCAGGCGCCGGCGACGGGCGAACCGGTGCTGGATCGCATCCGCCGCAACCTCGCGCGCTACCGCCCCTGAACCGGGAATTCGCTCGAGGCGCCGGCCCGGCCGCCTGCGGTTGAAGCGTCGCTTCGCCCACGGAAAGGCGGTCGCGTGACCGCCGGCGCCGTCAGTTGGTGGTCCGCACCGGGACGCCGTTGATTTCCACGTCGAACGCCTTGGCCGTCGGCCAGCGCGGCGCGCCCAGGCCGTCGCTCCAGGCCTTCCACGCCTGGTTCAGGCGCGCGACGACCTCCGGGCGCCGGGCCGAGAGGTCCTTCGCCTCGGATTGGTCGTCCGCGAGATTGAAGAGCATCGTCACCGTCTCGCCTTTCGGGTTGGCGTTGACCAGCAGCTTCCAATCGCCGTCACGGATCGCGTAGGAGGGGAGCGACCGCCAGTAGAGCCGCTCGTGCGGACGGCCCTTGTCGAGGCCCTGGACGAACGGCAGCAGATTGCGGCCGTCCGTGGGCCTTTCGGGATCGCCCGCCGCGCCCGCCGCCGCGACGGCCGTCGGAAATATGTCCAGCGTGCTGACGACGTTCGCGTAGGTCTGACCGCCCGGGATCCTTCCCGGCCAGGCCATCAGGTACGGCACGCGAACGCCGCCTTCGGTCAGGTAGCGTTTCCAGGCGTTCAGCGGCTCGTTCGAGCAGACCTCGCGGACGTAGTCGGGACAGCCGTTGTCGCTGACGAAGACGATCATCGTGTCGTTCGTCAGACCGTGTGCGGCGAGCCGCTCGCGGATCTGCCCGACACCGGCGTCGAGCTCGTTGATCACGGCGCGGTACAGCCGCATCTCCGGATCCCGGATCTCAGCCATCTTCGCCAGTTGAGCCTGCGTCGCCTGCAACGGCGTGTGCGGCGCCGTGTAGGTCAGCATCAGGAAGAACGGCCCGTCCTTGTTCCGGTCGATGAAGCGCAGGGCGTGATCGGTGAAGGCGTTCGTCGCGTAGTCCGGCATGTCCACCGGCCGGCCGTTCTCCTGGTACCTGCTCGTGGGCGTGACGGCATAGGTCCTCGGCTGGACAACGGGCGGGGGACTGGACACCACGTCGGGCCGCGTCTGGGAGGCGTAGGGCGCCTGTCCCCCCAGGATTCCGAAGAACTCGTCGAAGCCCATCTGCTGCGGCTGCCGCTCGGGCGCCATCCCCAGGTGCCACTTGCCGTAGAGCGCCGTCCGGTAGCCGGCCGCACGCAGGCTGCGGGCCAGCGTCGGCTGCGCCGCATCGACCCCGTCGCGCACGTTGTCGTAGAGCTGGTATTCGTGGCCGAACCTCTGCTGGTAGCGCCCGGTCATCAGCGCCGCCCGCGACGGGCTGCAGAGCGCGGCCGTCGCATAGCCCTGGGTGAAACGCACGCCGTCGCTCGCGAGACGGTCGATGTTCGGTGTGCTGTACGGCGCCCCGTAGCTCGACAGGTCGCCATAGCCGAGATCATCCGCCACGATGACGATGATGTTGGGGCCTTTCGCCGATCTCGCGACGGCAGGATCTGCGCCCGTCGCGACAGCGATGGCCAGCCCGCACGCGGCGGCCATCCACGAGAGGCGCTGGCGCGGACGCTTCGGCGACATGGTCTTGCTCCTTTGGAAAGGTCCGGACGCTGCGGCTCCGCGGCGGGGAGACCGGGCGGCAGGCTGGGCGGATATCTGAGCGAGGGTCTCGAACGGCTCACGCATGGGGCAGTCGCCGATAGGCCGGCGCGCCGTTCAGGATCGCGTCGCGGATGTCGTGCTTGAAGAGCTTGCCCGAAGCCGTGCGCGGGAGCGGGCCGGCATGGACCCAGAGGTGCGCCGGCATCTCGAAATGCGCCAGCCGCCCCTCCAGAAAGCGCCCGAGTTCGCCGGCGGAGACCGCGGCGCGCGTGAAGATCGCGGCGCCCACGACCTCGCCCAGTCGCGCGTCCGGCGCCGCGAAGACCGCCGCTTCGAGGATCATCGGATGCTCGAGAAGCGCCGCCTCCACCGTCGCGCAGGCGATGTTCTCGCCGCCCCGGATGATCAGGTCCTTGATGCGGTCGACGATCCAGACGTAGCCGTCCGGGTCGATCCGGGCGACGTCGCCGGTGCGCAGCCACTCTCCGTCGAAGACCTCGGCGTCCGCGTCCGGGCGTCCCCAGTATCCCCGCATGACCGAGGCGCCGCGGACCTGCAGTTCGCCCGGCGCGCCAGGGTCGCCCGCCTCGTTCTTCACGCGGAGGTCGAGAACGGCCGCCGCCTGGCCGACGCTGCCCGGATGATCAAGGTAGTCCCGGCCGCGGATCCCCGCGCCGATGGCGTTGGTTTCCGTCATCCCCCATCCGGTAACCGGCAAGGCGGCGGGCAACACCTCGGGGATCGCACGCACCTGCTCGGGCGCACGGGCCGCGCCGCCACCGCCCACGAGACGAAGCGACGGCAGGTCACGGCCGGTGCGACGAAGGTGCTCCAGCAGGTCCCCGGTCACGGCGGCCGGCGCATTGATCTGGGAGATCTCCTCGCGGGCGATCAGGTCTGCGGCGACGGCGGGATCCCACCGATACATCGACACCACCCGCCGCTGGGCCCTGAACGAGCTCAGGAAGACCGAGTGCAGGCCGGTCACATGGAAGAGCGGGATGGCCAGCAGGGCCGCCGGCCGTGCGACAGGCGCGACGGGCGCCCCGCCGCCGCGCAGCTCCGCCACCTTGACGTCCAGCTCCCACGAGAGCAGCGCGCTGAGGATGTTGCGGTGCGTGGAGACCACACCCTTGGGCCGGCCCGTGCTCCCGGAGGTGTAGAGGATGGTCGCATCGTCATCGGCACAGGGCGCGGCCGGCAGGTCGGGCGGCAGGTCGCGACCGCTCGCGGTCGTCGGCCAGGGCGTGACGTCCGGCTGCGGCTCGGACAGCCGGACTCCGACGACCCGAACCTCCGCTCCGCCGCCGGCCTCCCGCCAGCGCCGGATGCGTTCGGGGTCCGCGATCAACACCCGGGCGCCGGAATCGGCGACCCCGAACGCCAGTTCCTGCGGCGTCCACAGGGCGTTGAGGGCCACGGCCACCGCCCCGATCGCGGTGATCGCCTGGAATGCGATCATCCATTCCGGATAGTTGCGCATGGCGATGGCGACGCGATCGCCGCGGCCGACGCCGGCGTCCCGGGCGAGCCAGGTCGCCAGGCTCCGCGCCCGCGTCCAGGTCTGCAAGAAGGTGAAGCGTTCGTCCTCGAAGGCCAGGAACGGCGCATCGGACGCGGTGGCCTCGAACAGCTCCCGAAGCGATTCCGGCGCGTTCCGGAACACGCGGCAGCGCCGACCGAGCACCTCGCGTTCGATGAGTTCGTAGGCTTCGCCGGGCCCGGTCAGGCGGGCGAGGGCCTCGTCGCGCGTCATGTCCCCCCCTTTTCCCCCGGAATCCTTCGATCTCTTCGGCGCAGCTTGCGCCCGGACGCTGCCCCGCGCTGCTGCGAAAGTTTGTCCGGCGCCATGTTCCGGATGCATGGGGCGATCAGCCGGGATCGCGAACCCCATCCATGCGGCGCGCCGCCTGGATGGCGATGTCGATGATCTGCCGCGCCAGGGGCGACTGCAGGTATTCCGGCATCAGGAGCGCAATGCCGCGGCGCTCCCGCACGGCGCCGAACCGCAGCGAGACGATCCGCCCTTCCCGGACATCGCGCTCGAACAGCGGCGCCGGGCCAAAGCCGATCGCCCGCCCTTCCGCCACCACCCGGCGCAGCAGGCCGTAGTCGCCGGTCTGCAGCGCGCGCAGATGTCCGTTCTGGGCGTCGGTCAGGGAAACCGGAAACGACTCGCGCAGCGTGCGCGAGATCGAGAGCGAGGCGATCGGATAGGCCAGCACATCGTCGGCCGTGAGTTCGCCCTCCAGAGCCACGATCGGGTGTTCATGATGGGCGTGGAAGCGAGTGTCGTATGCGAACAGCGAAAACGCCCGGGCCTCCGGGTCATGGCGGAGGGCCTCGGAGGTCAGGATTTCGGAGGACGAGAAGGCGATGTCGAGCTGACGACCCACCAGCTTCTGGGCGAGCGCTTCGGCGGGATCGAGCGAGACCTGCACGCGCAGGTTCGGAAAGCGCCGGGACACCTCGAGACAGACGTCCTCCAGGATCGTGGCGCGGGCGAGAGGCGCGGCCCCGATGCGCAGGCGCCCGGCTTCGCCGCGCGCCATCTGCTGGACCTCCATCGCCAGGGCGTCCATGCGTTCCAACGCGGGCGCGATGCGCGAGACGATGTACTCGGCGTAGGTGGTCGGCGTCGCGCCGTTGGGACCGCGCTCGAAGAGCGTGACCCCCAGTTGATCCTCGACGCGGGCCAGGCTGCGGCTCAGCGTCGGCTGGGAGATCTTCAGCGCGCGCGCGGCCCCGCCGAGACTCTTTCGCCTCCAGATCTCGAGTATCTGCCGAGCATGTCGGACATCCATTCGGTTTGGGTAAGCGTTGCAAGAGCGAGCCACAAGGCTCGACCCCCTGTCCGGCTGGTTCAAGGGCGGCCCCTTTCCGGTCCTGAAGACATGGCGGACGGCCTCGCGCCGAGGCCGTCCGCGCGCGACGACACACGGCGAGCGGGGGAGATCACCCCACCGTGCGGCGGGGCCCCTTAGAAGCGCACCCGCGCCTCGACCGCCGCCTGCCGCGGATCGTTGAGCGTGCATCGCAGGGCCGTGGCGCCGGTCACGGCGTTGTTGAGGCCGAAGGCGGCGTTGTTGGGCTGGTTGAAGATCCCCGTGCAGAACGCCTTGTTGGTGAGGTTCTGGCCGATCATGGCGAGCTCCCACGTCTGCATGGGGCCACGCAGCGCGATCCGCCCGCCGAGGACGGCGTAGCCGCTCTGGTCGGCGTCCGGATTGTTGTCGCCTGCCGTGGCGAGATTGGCGCGGCTGGTGAAGCTCAGGTCCGCACGGACGAGCCACGACATGCCGTTGGAGAGGTCGCCGATGTACTGCGCCGACGCCGCGCCCTGCCATTTCGGCGAGTAGGGCAGCCGCTGCCCGGTCAGGTCCTGGTCCCCGCCGAGCCCCGGCAACCCGGGCGCGCCCCGGAAGTCGAGGTATTCGGAGTCGAGCAACGTCCCCGCCAGGGTCAGGGTCAGCGGCGGAATCGGTCGCGCCACCGTCTCGAACTCGATCCCCTGCTGGCGGGCCTTGCCGTTGTTGCGGGTCCGGAACTGCAGTCCGTCATAGCTCCGGAACTGCAGGTCATCGATCTCGGTCCGGAACAGCGTCGCATTGGCGACCAGCCGGCGGTCGAAGAGCTGCGACTTCACCCCCAGCTCCCAATTCTCGACCGTCTCCGCCTGGAAGGTCCGGGCGAAGGCGGTAGAGGGAGTTCCTGTCGCCGGCGCGGAGTCGAATCCCCCGGATTTGAAGCCCGTCGAGTAGCTGGCGAAGATCATCACGTCGTCGCTCGGCCGATACGCGCCGCTGACCCGCCATGTGACCTTGTCCTCCTTCAGCGACATGTCGGTCGATTCCGCCGCCTGCGCGGCCGCGGGATTTCGCGTCAACGCCCGGAAGGTCGCGATCTTCTCATCCTCCGAGTAGCGGAGCCCTCCGGTGACGCTGAACTGCTCGCTGAGCTTGAACGCACCCTGGACGTAGGCCGCGACCGACTCCGTGTCCTGGGTGAACACATAGAACGACGCCCCCTCAAGGGGATTGGTCCGGCACTGGTTGAGGCGCGCCGCGGTCGCCGTGTTGCGGAGGAAGACCTCACAGAAGTCCCGCGTGAGGTCGATGTTCTGGCCGATGTCGTAGGCCTCCTCGTAATAGAAGAGGCCGGCGACGAAATTGAACCGCCCGCCGAACAGCGTGTCCGGCGACAGCAGTTGCAACTCCTGCGAATGGTTCTGGCTGTCGGCGAAGGTGGTGCGGCGCTGAAGCTCCAGCGGTATGTTCCCGTTCGAGACCTGGTACTGGATGTTCTTCCAGTCGCGATAGCCGCTGATCAGCTTGAGCTGATACCCGCCCGCCATGTCCCAGGTCAGGTCGCTAGCGACCCCCGTCTGATAGTCCTTGAGGTCGCCCTCGGTGGACTGGCGCACCCGTCGCGAATAGGTGTCGGAGGTATAGGGAAGCACCCCGACCAGGGGCCCCGCGCCGTCCGGATCCAGCCGCGTCTGCCAATTCGCCAGCGTCTGCGGGGTCACGGTGTCGGCGACCACCGTGATGGTGTTGTACCCGTCCCCGCTGAGGTTCTGGTAGTCGCCCCGCAGATTCCAGGTCACTTCGGGCGTGATGTTCCATTCCACCGCCGCGCGGGCGGAGAAGCCGTCGTTGCGGCCCATGCGTTTGCCGGTGAGATCGTTTCGGCCGAACCCGTCGCCCTTGTAGCCCAGCAACGAGACGCGGGTCTTCAGCGTGTCGGAGATCGGCAGGTCGCCGGCCGCCGCGAACCGGCGCACGCCATAGGTTCCGACCGTAGCGGACGCCTCCCCCGAAATCACGTCGCCCGGGGCCTGGGTGCGGATCAGCACGGCGCCCATCGACGCGTTGCGTCCGAACAGGGTGCCCTGCGGACCGCGGAGCACTTCCACCGAGCCGATGTCGT
Organism: Phenylobacterium sp.; assembly: GCF_037189685.1. Classification (GTDB taxonomy): domain Bacteria; phylum Pseudomonadota; class Alphaproteobacteria; order Caulobacterales; family Caulobacteraceae; genus Phenylobacterium. The sequence continues at coordinate 143,782 of NZ_JBBCIT010000010.1, forward strand.
TGAGCCCCGCGAGCAGGGATCCGATGCGCGGGACATAGACCCCGTCGACGAAGGTGGCGACGCTCGGCTCGACCGCGGTGTTCCCGCTCGTGCCGACGCCGCGCATCATGATCCGGGTGTTGCTGGTGTTGGACGAGGTCGCCAGGTAGAGGCTCGGCGTGATCCGGCGAAGGTCGCGGACATCCTGCACGCCGGCGGCTTCCAGCGTCTCGCCGCTGAAGGCCGTCACCGAGATCGGGACATCCTGAACGTTCTCGGCCCGCTTCTGCGCGGTGACGACGACCTCCTCGACGGCGGCGCTCTCCTGAGCCTGCGCCATGCCGAAGAACGACGACGCGAACACCAGCGCCGTGCTGGCGGCAAGGCGAGCCCGTAGCTTGATCATCACTTCCTCCCGACGATTATTCATTGGAAGGGAGTGTACGGATCGCAGGCCATACCCCGTAGCGAAAGCATTTGGCCGGGGTCATAGCTCCCAGGCAGGGGCGCCGCCCGCAGTACGCTGGTGAGCGGGACCATGTTCCGGATGCATGACTGCCCCCAACCTTCTTCTATCCCCGCCGTCGATGGCCGGCGCTAGCCTCGGGACGCAGTGCGGATGACGGCCGCCGCGGGCGGGGCCCGCCACCAGAGCCGGATACGCCATTGGGGAACAGGACGCACATGGGGCCCGGCCTACAAGATCGCGCGACGTCGGGCTTCGGCCTGCGCCCGCAGGACGCTCTGAACGACCTGCGGATGTCGGATCGGGCCGTGCCGCTCTACGATCAGGTCAAGGCCTTCATCCGCGACGTCGTCGATCCGATGTCCGTGGAATTCCATCGCCTGGGCGAGGGCCGGCCGGACATCTGGCGGCATGCTCCGGGCCAGCTCGAGGTTCTGGAAGCCGCCAAGGACAAGGCCAAGGCCGCGGGCCTGTGGAACTTCTTCCTGCCGAACGCCGAGACCGGCGAGGGCCTGTCCAACCTCGACTACGCCTACATCGCCTTCGAGCTCGGGAAGAACCACCTGGCCTCGCCGGCGATGAACTGCTCGGCGCCCGATACCGGCAACATGGAGGTCCTGGAGCGCGTCGGCACGCCCGAGCAGAAGAAGCAGTGGCTGGAGCCGCTCCTGGAAGGCGAGATCCGGTCGGCTTACTGCATGACCGAGCTGAACACCGCCAGTTCGGACGCCAAGAACATCGACACCCGCGCCGTCCGCGTCGGCGACGAGTACGTCATCAGCGGGGAGAAGCACTACATCTCGGGCGCCGGCGACCCGCGCTGCAAGGTCATGATCTGCATGGTCAGGACGGGCGAGGAGCACGCCCCGCCGCACCTTCAGCTTTCACAGATCCTGGTGCCCCTGCCGACCGAGGGCGTGGAGATCGTCGGCGGCCAGCAGGTATTCGGCGACTACGACGCGCCGCACGGCCACATGCACATCCGGTTCGACAACGCCCGCGTGCCGGCCTCGAACATGCTGCTGGGCGAAGGCCGCGGCTTCGAGATCAGCCAGCTTCGCCTGGGCCCCGGCCGCATCCACCACTGCATGCGCGCCATCGGCCGCGGCGAGAAGGCGCTGGACCTGATGGTCGCCCGCGGCCTGACCCGCGTGGCGTTCGGCAAGCCGATCATCCAGCTCGGCGGCAACCTCGAGATCGTCAGCCGCGCGCGCATCGAACTGGAGGCGATGCGCCTGATGGTGCTCAAGGCGGCCAAGGCGATGGACGTGCTGGGCAACCGCGAGGCCCGCATCTGGATCCACATGGTGAAGGCGATGGTCCCCGAGCGGGTCTGCGATATCATCGACCAGGCGATCCAGATGCACGGCGCGCTGGGCGTCTCGCAGCATACGCCTCTGGCCGACCTCTGGGCCAAGACCCGGACCCTACGCATCGCCGACGGGCCGGACGAGGTCCACCACATGGTCGTGGGCCGCAACGAGCTGCAGCAGTACCGCGAGACGCCGACGGATCCGTCGCTGGCGTCGGTGTTCCGGTCCTAGGCGCGCCATGACGGCGACGGACACCACCCGCGACGACGAAGGCCACATCCACGGCTACGGCTCGCGCCGCTATCGGTCGTGGGTGCTGGGCGTGCTGCTCTTCATCTTCATCCTGAACTTCGTCGACCGGACCCTGCTGTCGGTCGTCGCGCCGCAGATGAAGCCCGAGCTCGGCATCTCGGACACCGCCTTCGGCCTTCTCACCGGCTTCGGCTTCGCCCTGCTGTTCACCGTCGTCGGCATTCCGCTCGCTCAACTGGCCGAGACGCGTCACCGCGTGTGGATCATGAGCATATGCCTGGCGATCTGGTCGCTGATGACCGCGCTGTGCGGCCTGGCGGCGGACGTCACGATCGGCTCCATCACCATCGGCGCCTTCTGGATCCTGTTGGCCTGCCGGGTCGGCGTGGGCGTCGGCGAGGCGGGCTGCGTTCCCCAGTCCAACTCGATCATCGCCGACTACTTTCCCCCCCACGCCCGATCGACCGCGCTCGGCTTCTTCGGGATGGGTGTCACGCTGGGCACGATGCTGGCGAACGTCATCGGCGGCCCGATCACGGACGCCTTCGGCTGGCGATGGGCGTTCCTCATCCTGGGCCTGCCCGGCGTACTGGTCGCCGTGGGCCTCAAGCTCACGGTCCGGGAGCCGCCACGCGGCTATACCGATCCTCCGGGCACGCCGCGGCGCGAAAGGGTCCGCATGGCCGACGGCCTGCGCGAGATCGCCTCCAGGCGGTCCTTCTACACCATGACGGCCGCCGCGACCGTCGCCGCGTTCTGCGGCTACGGCCTGTCGACGTTCCAGTCCCTGTTCGTGAGCCGCAGCTTCGGGATGACCGCGGGCGAGGCGGCGCTGGCGATCAACGTGCCGGTCGCCCTCGCCGCAGCGGCAGGCACCTTCGCCACGGGTTGGCTGGCGGAGAAGCTTCGGCGACGCAGCGTGACGGCCATCGCCTGGCTGCCGGGGTTGGGCCTGCTCATCTGCGTGCCGTTCTACATCGTGGCGTTCTCGACCGATCATATCGGGATCTGCCTGGCCGGCCTCGTGGTGGGCGGCGCGGTGAAGTACGGCTACGTGGCCGCGCAGTACACGATCAGCCAGGGCGTGGTCTCCGCCCAGACGCGGGCGCTCGCGACGGCGGTCATGATGTTCGTCATCAACCTGATCGGCTACGGCCTGGGTCCGCTGTTCATCGGTGGGCTCAGCGACGTGATCTTCGCCTGGCAGGTCTCGGACATGGGCGCCGCGTCCCTGACCCGCGCGGCGTGCGAGGGGGCGGCCCGAAGCGGGCTGGATGCGGCCATGACACAGGTCTGCGCCGTCGCCCATCCCCAGAGCCTCCAACGCGCCATGCTGGTCACCGCCTCGATATATGCGCTGAGCGGCGTGCTGTTCCTGATGACCGCCCGTACACTGAAGTCCGACCTGGTGGCCCGGTGAGCCGCGCCCCGATGGCGCCCCGACGATCGGGGTCGGCGGCATCGAGACCGGCCGCGCACCGGTCGGTGAACAAGAACAGGGAGAACGAACCGAGATGAAACTGGACGGCAAGGTCGCGGTGATCACGGGGGGCGGCGGCGGCATCGGCAAGGCGATGGCCGAGCGGTTCCGCAAAGAGGGTGCGGCCGGATTGCTGATCGCCGACCGCGACGGCGACGCCGCCGAAGCGGTGGCCAAGGCCGTCGGTGGCGTCAGCGTCCAGGCGGACGTCGCCGACGAAACCGAGGTCCGGCAGATGGTGGCGCTGGCCGAGGACCGGTTCGGGCGCATCGACCTGATGTGCTCCAACGCCGGCGTGTCCGTCCGCGACCCGGATTTCGACAATGCGACCTCGGCGTCCAACGAGACCTGGATGCTGGGCTGGGCGGTCAATGTCATGGCGCATGTCTACGCCGCCCGCGCCGCCCTCCCCGGCATGATCGCCCGGGGCGGCGGCCACTTCCTCCACACCGTTTCGGCCGCGGGACTCCTCAGCCAGCCCGGAAGCCCGGCGTACGCCACCACCAAGCATGCGGCGGTCGGCTTCGCCGAAGCGCTGGCGATCACCCACAAACGCGACAACATCGGGGTCTCCATCCTCTGTCCCCAGGCGGTCGACACCCCGATGATCCGCGGCGCCCGCGGATCGCAGGCGGTCGACGGCGTCATGTCGCCCGAGGAGGTGGCGGGTTGCGTGGTGGATGGCCTGGCGCAGGAGGCCTTCCTGATCCTCCCCCATCCGCAGGTGCTGACCTACATGCAGCGCAAGGTCGGCGACTACGACCGGTGGATCCGCGGCATGGTCAGGCTGCGCGACCAGATCTCGCCCCCGAAGGCGGGGTGACGCGCGTGAGCGGCGATCTTCGCAAGGACGCCACGGAGGCGACGCGGACGGCTCACGCCGACACCGCCGGCCGCCTCCCGCCGGACGACGGCGCCGACTTCGCGCTCGCGCGCCGGGGCTTCCTCGGGACCATTCCGGACGCCGAGGTTCCCGGCGCCTGGAGCCAGGCGCCATTCGCCTTCCTCGACGGCGAGCGGCCGGACACCGTCAATCCCAGTCTCTGGCGCCAGGCCCGCCTGAATGCCCTGCACGGACTCTTCGAGGTGACGCCCGGCGTCTATCAGGTCCGCGGCTTCGACATCTCGAACGTCACGTTCGTGGAGGGGCGCGAGGGCTGGATCGTCATCGATCCGCTGACCTCGGCCCAGCCGGCCGCCGCCGCGCTCGATCTGGTGCGGCGGCAGGTCCGGGACCGGCCCGTCTCGGCGGTCATCTACACGCACAGTCACGTCGACCACTACGGCGGGGTGATGGGCGTCCTGTCCGCCGACGACGTCGCGCGGGGCGTTCCGATCGTCGCCCCGAAGGGGTTCCTGGAAGCGGCCGTCGCCGAGAACGTGCTGGCCGGCAACGTGATGAGCCGGCGCGCGACCTACATGTACGGGGGCCTGCTGCCGAAGGACCCGCGCGGCCATGTGGACTCGGGCCTGGGCAAGGGCACCTCGACCGGCCGGGTGGCGCTGACGCCGCCCAACATCTCGATCGACCATACGGGGCAGCGCCTGAACCTCGACGGGGTGGAGATCGTCTTCCAGGTCACGCCCGACACCGAGGCCCCGGCCGAGATGAACTTCCATTTCCCGAAGTTCCGCGCGCTGTGCATGGCCGAGAACTGCACCTGCCACCTGCACAACCTGTACACGCCGAGGGGCGCTCAAGTGCGGGACGCCAAGGCCTGGGCGTTCCATATCGACGAGGCGCTCGACCTGTTCGCCGGCGCCACGGACGTGATGTTCGCCAGCCACCACTGGCCCCGCTGGGACGAGGCGGCGATCCGCGGCTTCCTCGCCAAGCAGCGCGACCTCTACAAGTTCATCCACGACCAGACGCTGCGGATGGCGAACCACGGGATGACCGGCGCCGAGATCGCCGAGGTCCTGAGGCTGCCGCCCAGCCTCGAGGCGGAGTGGCATACCCGCAGCTACTACGGGACGCTCAGCCACAACGCCAAGGCGGTCTACCAGAAGTACCTGGGCTGGTTCGACGGCAACCCGGCCAACCTGAACCGGCATCCGCCCGAGGCCGCCGGCCGCCGCTACGTGGAGGCCCTGGGCGGCGCGGAGGGTGTCCTCGCCGAGGGCCGGCGCGCCTATGACGCCGGCGACTACCGATGGACGGCGGAGATCGTCGGCCACCTCGTGTTCGCGGACCCCACCCACGCCGAGGCGCGGGCGCTGCAGGCCGATGCGCTGGAGCAGATGGGATACCAGGCCGAGTCCGGACCCTGGCGGGACTTCTACCTCACCGGCGCGCAGGAGCTTCGCCGGCCGCGGCCGAAATCCGACAGCCCGCGCCAGGCCTCGGCCAATCAGTTGCGGACGCTTCCGGGCGACAGCCTGCTCGACGCCCTGTCGGTCCGCCTGAACGGCGAGGCCGCCGGGGTCGAGACGCTGAGCTTGACCATCGCCTTCACCGACACCGGCGAGCAGTTCGCCGTGCGGATCGAGAACGCCGTCCTGCACCACCGGCGCGGCGATGGCGGTCCCGGCGTGTCGCTTCCGCGAACAGATCTCGTGGACCTGGTCACCGGCGCCAGGACCGTCGCCGACCTCGGACTTGCGGGCGATGGCGCCACGGCGCTCGCCCGCCTCGTCGCGCTGCTCGACCGCTTCGACCTCTGGTTCGAAATCTCAGCGCCCTGATCGTCAGCGCCCCGACCAAAAGGAGACGCGCCCATGGCCCAGCCCGTATTCGAAACCCTGCTCTACGATGTGGCGGACGGCATCGCCACGATCACCCTGAACCGCCCCGACCGGCTCAACGCCTTCACGCCCAAGATGATGCTGGACATGATCGCGGCGTTCGACGCGACCGACGCCGACGACGCCGTGAAGGCGGTGATCGTCACCGGCGCCGGGCGCGGTTTCTGCGCCGGCGCAGACCTGGGATCGGGCGGGGCGACCTTCGGGGAAGGCTCGCGCGAAGCCGAGCGCCGGGCCGCCGGCGATACAGGCGACGTCACGCGCGACGGCGGCGGCCGCCTGACCCTGCGCATCTTCCAGAGCCTCAAGCCGGTGATCGCCGCGGTCAACGGCGCGGCCGTGGGCGTGGGCGCCACCATGCAGTTGCCGATGGACATCCGCCTGGCCTCACGCGAGGCGAAGTTCGGCTTCGTCTTCAGCCGGCGCGGCATCGCGCTCGAGGCGTGTTCATCGTGGTTCCTGCCCCGCCTCGTGGGGCCGCCGGCCGCGTTGGAGTGGTGCTATTCCGGCCGGATCTTCGGCGCCGAGGAGGCCCATCGCCGCGGACTGGTCCAGGCCCTGCACGCGCCCGAAGACCTGCTGCCCGCGGCCCGTTCGCTCGCGGCCGAGTTCGTGCAGAACGCCGCGCCGGTGTCGATGGCGGTGACCCGGCAGCTGATCTGGCGCGGCATGGTCGCGGATCATCCCATGGACGCGCACCGCGCCGAGAGCCGCTCCATGCGGCTTCGCGGGGCCTCGGATGACGCCAAGGAGGGGATCGCGTCCTTCCTGGACAAGCGGGCTCCAGACTTCCCCGACCGCGTGTCAGCCGGCCTGCCCGACCTCTGGCCCGAGTGGCGGGAGCCCGAATACCGCTAGCCCTCGATCGATCGAAGGACGCCCGAATGCCCGGTCCGACACCTCCAGAGCCCTCCCTGCGCCGGCCGGCTTGCGGCCGGTCTTTCCCGGCGGGCCTCCTTCTCGCCGCCGCAGTGGCCGCCGCCTGCGCGCCCCTGCCCGATCGCCAGGGCGCCGCGCCTGCGCGGGATGCGGCGATGGTCCGGATCGCGGCGGCCACCGTGCAGATCGGGGACGACCAGGCGCCGCCCGACGAGCGTCCCCAGACGACCCGCCGGATCGCGGCGTTCCTCCTCGACCGCACGCCGGTGACCGTCGCCCAGTTCCGGGCGTTCGTGACCGCGAGCGGTTATGTGACCGACGCCGAGCGCCTCGGGGGCGGCGCCGTGCTCGACAAGACTGCCGGCGGCTGGACCCAGGACCCCGGCGCCGACTGGCGCCGCCCCTATGGGCGATCCGGCCCGAAGGCCGCCGACGACCATCCCGTCACCCAGGTCAGCTGGCGCGACGCCGAGGCGTTCTGCGCGGCCTACGGCCTGCGGCTTCCCACGGAGTTCGAGTGGGAGCGCGCCGCGCGCCTCGGCCAGACGCCGGACGGACACGTCTTCCGGGCGGGTGACCCCATGAGCCTGGACGGGCGCTGGCGGGCCAACGTCTGGCAGGGGCTCTTTCCCCTCCTCGACGAGGGGGATGACGGCTATCGGGGCGCCTCGCCGGTCGGGGCCTTCGGGGCCGCGCCCTCCGGCCTGACCGATCTGGCCGGCAACGTCTGGGAATGGACGGCGTCCTGGTACGTCCCCTACGGCGCGCGCAACGCCAGAGGCGTCGAGCGCGTCCAGCGCGGCGGCTCCTTCCTCTGCGATCCCTCCTTCTGCCAGGGCTTCAGGGTCACGGCCCGGGGCCATGCCACGCCCGACACCTCGCTGATGCATGTGGGGTTCCGTTGCGCGTCCGGCGGCGACCGCCCGCCGGCGCGGGCGGGACGCCTGTTCACGCCCATCCCCGCCCCCATTCCAGGCCGCACGGCCCACACCGCCCGCGTTCAGGAGGCTTCATGAAACGTGTCATAGCCCTGGTCACCGCCCTCACCCTGGGCTTCACGACCTTTTCCGCGCCTCACCCATCGGCCGTCGCCAAGACGCCGCGCGCGGCGAAGGCGGGCAAGACGCCCAACGTCATCGTCATCGTGGCCGACGACCTGGGATACGCCGACATCAGCGCCTATGGCGCCACGCGTATCAGCACGCCGAACATCGACCGGATCGGGCTGGAAGGCGTCCGCTTCACCGACGCCTACGTCTCCGCCCCGGTCTGCGGCCCGTCCCGCGCCGGGATCCAGACCGGCCGCTACCAGGGCCGTTTCGGCTACGAGTACAACAACGGTCCGCCGCAGCGCGACGTGGAGGAGAACCTCGGCCTTCCGCCCGACGAACTGACCATGGGCGAAGCGCTGGGACGACAGGGCTACCAGACCGCCCTCATCGGCAAATGGCACCTCGGCAGCAACGACGCCTACTACCCGACCAACCGGGGCTATCAGGCGTTCGTCGGCTTCCTCACCGGCGACACCGCGTACATGCGCCTGGACCACCCCGATCTGCGCTATGCGCCGACCGCCGACGTGGCGCTGCCGCGCCGGACGCCGCAGAGCCAGATCATCGAAGGGCCGGGGCGGACCGTGGTCCACAACGAGGACGAGTACCTCACCGACTACTTCGGCCGTCGCGCGGCCGAGTACGTGACGCAGGCCGCGCGCAGCGACCGGCCCTACTTCCTCATGCTGACCCCCAACGCGCCGCACACGCCCCTGATGGTCACCCGCAAGTACTATGAACGCTTTCCGCAGATCGCCGACGAGCGCGCACGGGTCTACGCCGCGATGATCTCCGCCCTGGACGACATGGTCGGCGAGGTCCTGAAAGCCGTCGACGCGTCCGGGGAGGCCGACGACACCATCGTCGTCTTCCTCACCGACAACGGCTGCGCCTCGTACATTCCCGGGCTCTGCTCGTGCGAACCTCTGCGGGGCGGCAAGCTCAGCCACTATGAAGGCGGCGTCCGGGCGCCGATGATGGTTCGCTGGCCGGCGAAGCTGAAGCCCGGCCAGGTCAACCGCGAGGTCGTCTCGAGCCTCGACATCTTCCCGACCGCCCTGGCCGCGGCGGGCGGAACCCTGCCGAAGGACCGCGTCTACGACGGCGTCGACCTCACACCCTATCTCACGGGCGAAAAGGCCGGTCCCCCGCACGACCTGCTGGCCTGGCGCCGCCGGCCGCTGGCGTCCATCCGGATCGGCGACTGGAAGCTGTGGAAGAGCCTGGACGGGCAATACACCCTTCTCTTCAATCTGAAGGACGACCTGAACGAGACGACGAACCTCGCCGCGAGCCGTCCGGACAAGCTTCGCGAACTCGAGGCCGCCTTCGATCGCTGGGCCAAGGACATGCAGGATCCGCGCTGGCCGTCACGGCCGCCCCGTGACCAGGACGTCTGCGGAACGCCGTTCAAGCTTCCGATCTAACGTTCGGACCGACCTTGGGATGGTCCGGCGACAGGCAGAAGCGCTGGGCTCCCCGCGGAACGGATCGCGCGCGCCAACGGTCGCTTGTGCTCCGGGGTGAGTTCGCGGATCAGGGCGCGGGCCGCCGGCATGCCCTCGGGCCTCCCGGGCCACGATCCGCCTGGACGCCTTTGTGGCCGGGACCCGCGCACGATCCGCTTCAGGTCGTCGTCAGGAATCCCGCCCCTGAGCACAACGGCGGCCACCACCGCCTCTCCACCGTCGGCGAGGGGCAGACCGATCCCGGCGACCTCCCCCTGGGCTGCGGAGCGCTTGCAACGGGCGGGGCGGGCGCGCGTTTGGAGGGCTTGCCCAGGAGGAGACCCACATGGCCAAGGAACGCCCCAACGACAATCCCAGGTCGCCCCAGGAGATCCAGGATCGGATCTGGGAACTCGCGGAAAAGATCGACATCTGCATGTTCACGACCTGGGACGGCGAGCAGCAGCGCAGCCGCCCGCTCTCGGCCCGCGTCCGCCGCGACGAGCACGCGGTCCACTTCCTCGTCGACGCCGGCGGCGGGAAGAACGCGGAGATCGAGCGTTTCCCCGCCGTGTCCTGCGCCTGGGCGGACAACGGCGACTACAAGTACGTCCTGATGTCGGGCGAGGCGCGCCTGACCAATGATCGCGAGAAGATCGCGGCGTTGTGGACCGATTTCGACAAGGCCTGGTGGGACGACGCCACCGACCCGACCATCCGGCTGCTGACCCTGACACCCGAAGCCGGGGAACTCTGGGACAGCCCGGGCAAGGCCGTCGCCCTGGTCAAGATGGCGGTCGCGGCGGTGACGGGATCGGCGCCGCAGATGGGCGACAATGCGAAGGTGCGGCTGTAGCGCGCGAGCCGTCGGCCCCGCCCGCCCCCGGTCAGGACCCACGGGTCACGGCCTGGGGGCGAAGAGCGCCGCGTCCGGGTCCGGAGTTCCCCGGATCGCGGCGCTCACGATCTGGCTGGCGATCACCGAGTAGGTGATGCCGTTGCCGCCGAAGCCCATGACCGCATACGCCCCGGGGAGGCCGGGCGTGGGGGCGATGAGGGGCAACCCCGTCGCGCTGGCGCCGAACGCGCCCGCCCAGACATGGTCGGCGGACACCTCCAGTTCGGGGGTGAGGCGTTTGAGCTTCCGGAGGATCGCCTGCGCCTTGGGGCGAAGCAGGCGGGGATCACCATGGCGGCTGGCCGAAGCCTCGTCCTCCCCACCGACGACGAGACGGCCATCCTTGGTGGCGCGGAAGTAGAGATAGGGCTCCGAAGCCTCCCAGACGAGATGATCGGCCAGCCAGGAGGGCGCCTCGACCTCCGGCGACGTCGCCAGGGCCCAGGTCGACACGACCTCCGCGCCGGGGGTGGGCACGCCTTTGGGGAACTCGTAGCCGCAGCAGAACACGAGGTGGGTGGCGCGCACTTCGAAGCCGCTGTCGGTCACGAGACCCAGGCGGCCGTGGCCCCGGAGCACCTCGGTCACCTCGACCGGCGCATAGACCTTCGCGCCGGCGCGGATCGCGCGACGCAGAAGGCCCGCCGCCAGGCAGGCGGGATCGGCGCTGGCGGAGCCTTCGGACAGGATCGCACCCGTCCGCGCCATCCCGAAGCGCATGCGCAGGTCGCGCCCGGTCAGATAGGCCGACGGCAGCCCGATGGCCGTACGCGCCGCGACTTCCCGCCTCAGGGCGCGCGAACCATAGGCGTCCCCGGCCAGGTAGATCGACGTCTTGCGCTGGATCGCGCATCGGATCCGGGCTTCATCCACGATCCGCAGCAGGTCGCCGACGGCGGCGTAGGACCGCCGGTAGACCCTGGCCGCCTCGGCGGCGCCGATCTTGTCGGCGAGGGCGATCAGCGGCAGGTCGATCTCCCACTGCAGCATCGCCGTCGAGGCCAGCGTGCTTCCCTGTACGGGGCCTCGCCGATCCAGCACCGCTACGCTGTGGTCCCTGGCCAGTTCATGCGCCATGAAGGCGCCGCTGACGCCCGCCCCCACGATGACCACGTCGACGTCGAGCGGACCAGCCAGGGGCGAATGCGGCACATGGCTCCCGCGGCTGTTCATCCAGAGCGGCTCGCCGGTCCGCAGCTTGCGCCTGACCGTCGCCGATCCTTTCCCGCCCCTCGCGATCCTCCGGGTCAGGCGAGTGTCCTCACCTTGGGTTCGCGATCCCACTGCCGCGTGCTCGCCGGCCCGACGAACGCCTCCGCGCCGCCCGCGAGGTCGACAAGGCCGTCGTCGGGGACCACGCCGGCCTTATCGAGCAACGGCTGCGCCTCGGCGGTGAAGCCGATCGCCTTGAGATGCCCGAAGGCGTTCATGACGAAATCGACCGCCGCCCCGTCGTTCAGGAGCGCCGCGCACCCCGCCTCGGACATGACCAGCGCCACGGCGTCGAAGATGACCGACGGCGAGCCGGCCAGCTGTCCGTCGCCCTTCAGGACCCCGCCGCCCTTCAGGCTGACGCCACCCACCTTCGGGGCGACGATCTTCACCGACGCGCCGGCGGCCTCGGCGACTTTCCTGACCGCCTGGACCACGGCGCCGTCGGCCCCGTCCGTGACCAGGACGCCGACGCTGCGGCCCTCCAGGGTGGGAGGATATCTGCCGACGATGCGCAAGGCCGGCGACGGCGCCATCTCCTGCGGCTCGACCACGGCCTTCGACCGGGCCGGCAGCGGCATGCCCAGCCCCTCCGCCACCCGCCGGGCCAGCCCGGCGTCGACGTTCCGGAGATTGCCGAGGATGCGGTTGCGGACATGTTCCAGCTCGCACTTCGACAACTCGAAGACCAGCGCGCTGGCGATGTGGGCCTGCTCGATCTCGGTCTGCGAGGCGTAGAAGAGCCGGGCCTGACTATAGTGGTCGGCGAAGCTCTCGGCGCGCAGACGCACTTTCGCGCCCTCTGTCGGCGCCGCGAAGCTGCGGAAGCCGCCGACCGGATCCTCGCGCGGACCGCCGTCCTCCCCGGCCTCGGCCAGGCTGTTCGGCTCGTAGTTGGCGCGACCCTTGAAGACCTGGGTCTGCATCTGACCGTCCCGCTGCAGGTTCTGGAAGGGACAGGCCTTGGGGCGGTTGATCGGCAGTTGGTGGAAGTTGACCGTCCCCAGGCGCGAGAGCTGGGTGTCCTGGTAGGAGAACAACCGGCCCTGAAGCAGCGGGTCCTCCGAGAAGTCGATCCCGGGCACGATGTTGGTCGGCAGGAAGGCGACCTGCTCGGTCTCGGCGAAGAAGTTGTCCACGTTGCGGTCCAGCACCATGCGGCCGACCACCCTTATCGGGTGCGCCTCTTCCGGGATCAGCTTGGTGGCGTCGAGGATGTCGAACGGCAGAGCGTCGGCCTCCTCCTGGCTCAGCAGCTGCACCCCGAATTCCCATTCCGGGAAGGCGCCACGGTCGATGGCCTCGAACAGGTCGCGGCGGTGATAGTCGGGGTCGGCGCCGGCGATCTTCACCGCCTCGTCCCAGCACGTGGACTGGGCGCCGAGCTTCGGCCGCCAGTGGAACTTGACGAAGGTCGCCTCGTCCTTGTCGTTGACGAGACGGAAGGTATTGACCCCGAAGCCCTCCATCATCCGCAGGGATCGCGGGAGGGCGCGGTCCGACATCGCCCACATGACCATGTGGGTCGCCTCCGGCATCAGGCCGACGAAGTCCCAGAAGGTGTCGTGCGCGGACGCCGCCTGGGGGTATCCGCGATCGGCCTCCATCTTCACCGCATGGACCAGGTCCGGGAACTTGATGGCGTCCTGGATGAAGAACACCGGGATGTTGTTGCCGACCAGGTCCCAGTTGCCCTCCCTGGTGTAGAATTTCGTGGCGAAGCCCCGGACGTCGCGGGGCGTGTCCACCGAGCCCGCGCCGCCGGCGACCGTCGAGAAGCGGACGAACACTTCGGTCCGCTCGCCTACCTCGGTGAGGATCCTGGCGCGGGTGTAGTCGGCCAGGGATTCGGTCAGCTCGAAGTAGCCGTGCGCGGCCGTTCCGCGGGCATGCACGATCCGCTCCGGGATGCGCTCGTGGTCGAAGTGCTGGATCTTCTCGCGGAGGATGAAGTCCTCCAGCAGCGAGGGACCACGGGCGCCCGCCTTCAGCGCGTTCTGGTTGTCGCCGAGCGGCGCGCCGTGGTTGGTCGTCAGCCGCATGTCCGCTGACGCCGCGGTCTGGTGGGTCTCGCCGCCCGCAGCCGTCGCCTTGTTCCCCGTCGCCTTGTTCCCGTGGGTCTTGGAAGTCGCCATGCTCGGTCCCCGCAGCGGGTGTGAATGGTGTGCAGGCGCTCAACGCGCGGATGCGGTTTTGGACGCGCACGGACGCCATGTTTCTGCAGATCGTTGTCCGGGGCGGCGTCGCGAGGCCTTGGAGGAACTCCCGCGGCGTCCGCACGTCTACCGTGATCGGACCTATCGCCGGCGCGGACGCAATTGACCGGACTTGCATCTCACGCCACAGGATAGGACCGCTCACCTGCCGCCGGGCGACCGGGGAGATGCGTTTGCCGGACAACGAAGTATTGAGCTCGCAGTCGGACGCAGGGCGCTCGGAACGTCTGCTCGGCGCGGTCGCCGACTATGCGGTCTGCATGCTCAGCCCTGCGGGCTTGGTGTCGAGCTGGAACCCCCGGGCCGAGCGCCTGAAGGGCTATTCGGCCCGAGAGATCGTCGGCCAGCACTTCTCACGGTTCTACACCGAGGAGGATCGTGCGGCCGGCCACCCCGACACGGCGCTGAAGGCCGCCGCCGCGGAAGGCGGTTTCGAGGCGGAGGGCTGGCGTGTTCGCAAGGATGGCGAAAAATTCTGGGCGCACGTGATCATTGACCCTATCCGGGACCCGGCCGGAACCCTGATCGGTTTCGCGCAGGTGACCCGCGATCTGACCCAGCGAAGCGTTGTCCAGGAGACTCTGCGGCGCACCGAGGAACAGTTCCGCCTCCTCGTCCAGGGGGTGACCGACTACGCCCTCTACATGCTCGACGTCGAAGGTCGGGTGAGCAGCTGGAACTCGGGCGCCCAGCGCATCAAGGGCTACACACGCGACGAGATCGTCGGCGAGCATTTCTCGCGCTTCTACGCCGAGGACGAGCAGCGCGACGGCGTACCGGCCGCAGGATTGCGGACCGCGGAACACGAGGGCCGCTGGGAGACCGAAGGTTGGCGCGTGCGGAAGGACGGCAGCCGCTTCTGGGCGCATGTGATCATCGACGCGATCCGCAGCGACGACGGAGACCTCGTCGGATTCGCAAAGATCACGCGCGACATCACGGAACGTCGGGAAGCCGAACAGGCTCTGGAAGAGACGCGCCGGGCGCTCTTTCAATCCCAGAAGATGGAGGCGGTCGGCCAGCTCACCGGCGGGGTCGCCCACGACTTCAACAACCTCCTCACGGTCATCATGGGCGGTCTCGACACGATCTCCCGGAAGGCGGGCGACGCGTCGCGCACCCAGAGGGCGCTGGAGATGGCGCGCCATGCGGCCGAGCGAGCGGCGAGCCTCACCGCCGGCCTTCTCGCGTTCTCGCGCAAACAGGCGCTTCAACCCACGCCGACCGATCTCAATGCGCTGGTCCGCGACATGACGGAACTGCTCCACCGCAGCCTGGGTGAGCAGGTGGAGCTGGAAGGCGTGCTGTCGTCGCGCCTATGGCGGGTCGAAGTCGACCAGAACCAGCTGGAGAGCGCGATCCTCAACCTCGCCGTCAATGCACGCGACGCCATGCCGGGCGGCGGCAAGCTCACACTCGAGACCGCCAACACCTACCTCGATGCCGGCTATGCGGCCCAGGACGCCGAGGTCGTGCCGGGCCAGTACGTGATGATCTCCGTGACGGACAGCGGCTCGGGCATTCCGGCCGACATCCTCTCGAAGGTCTTCGAGCCCTTTTTCACGACGAAGGAGCTGGGGCGAGGCACGGGCCTGGGCCTCAGCATGGTCTACGGCTTCGTCAAGCAGTCGGGCGGCCATGTCACGATCTACAGCGAGATCGGCCAAGGCACCTGCGTCAAGCTCTATCTGCCTCGATATCGCGGCGCGGATGAAGCCGATCCCGCATCGTCCGATCCAGGCCGCCCGACCGCAGAGGGGGACGAGGTCGTACTCGTCGTCGAGGACAATCCCGACGTACGCGCCTACAGTGTCATGAGCCTGACCGAACTCGGCTATCAGGTGCTCGAAGCGGTGGATGCCGAGGGGGCCCTGGCTGTTCTCGCCAGCGCACAGCGGGTCGATCTGCTCTTCACCGACGTGGTGCTGCCGGGGAAGACAGGTCGTGCATTGGCTGACGAAGCCTGGACGCTGCGCCCGGCTCTGAAGGTGCTCTTCACGACCGGGTACTCCCGCAACGCCATCGTCCATCAGGGACGCCTCGACGAGGGCGTGGAATTGCTTCCGAAGCCCTTCACCTTCGAGCAACTCGCTTCACGCATCCGCGAGGTGCTCGATAGCTGAGGATCTAAGCCGCGACAGCGAAGGGCGAACGGCCGTCATCGCGGTGGCCGGCTTCATCGGTGGCGCGCCGCCCCTGGCAAACCTCCGGCATGTCGACCACCCTGAGGACCATACACCTAGGAGCTGGCGCTGATTGCGGTTGCGCGGGTCGCTTCGAGATAGCGGTTCTCCAGCTCGGCGCCGGTCACCGACTTCGCGTCCATCTCCTCGAGCAGCCGCCCGCTGACCATGATGCCGATCCGGTGCGCCACATCCAGAGCCCGGAAGATGTCGTGGGTCGCCATCAGAATCGAGACGCCGCGACTGGAGAGCTTACGGAGCAGCTCGCTGAACTCATGCGAGGCGCGCGGATCGAGGCCGCTGGTCGGCTCGTCGAGCAACAGGCCCTTGGCGTCCTTGGCGAGCGCGATCGCGATGCCGACCTTCTGGCGCATGCCCTTTGAGTAACCGCTGACCGGCCGGCTGAGAGCGTCCGCCTCCAGGCCCGCCTCCCGGAGGAACCCGACCAACTCGTCTGCTCCATAGCTATGGCCGCCCAACTCCGCAAAGTAGGCGAGGTTCTCGAGGCCGGAGAACCAGCCGTACAGGTTCACCTGCTCGGGGATATAGGCCAGGGCGGCGCGGGCGCCGAGCGGGTCCTGGGCCGGGTCGCACCCGTCCACCAGAACCCTGCCGCCATCCGGTCGCACGAACCCCAGGAAGCAGTTGATGGTGGTTGTCTTGCCGGCGCCGTTCGGCCCCAGCAGCGCGTAGACCTCGCCCGGGCGCACGGTCAGGTCGAAGCTGTGCAGGGCCGTGTGCGACCCATAGCGTTTGTGGAGGCGTTCGGCGGCCAGCATCAGAAACCTCAGAGGGGGCCGGCCGAACGCAAGGCGCGCCAGGCCCAGGCCAGGGCGAGAAGGAACGGGATGGAGAGCGCCGCCAGCAGGCCGGCGATCCGGCCCCACCGCGCGCCGGCCGCCTCCGGGCGGGGCATGAAGTCGGGCTTGTCGTCGTAGTCCGCCAGCGTCAGCGGCCGCATCGACGCCAGCTTGGGCTCGAAGTGCGCCCGCCAGCGCGCCTGCCAGGCGTCAACGTCGGCCAGGAAGCGGACCCGGCGTTCCGGCGCACCGCCGGCCAGATCCTCGGTCAGCAGCTTGAGCGCCAGAGAGGGGCTGGCGGGCGAGGCCCACCGCAGGGCCTCGGCCTGCCGGACGCGGGCGGCGTCCATCCTCGCCGCCACCGGCGCGAAGCGGGCGTCGAAAGCGAGCGTCCGCGGCGTCATTTCGGTGACGAAGTAGTGCTCGTACTCGTCACCCTGGCGCACCGGCCGATTCTGCGGCTTGGCGGCGTAGTAGGCCGCCGTCACCTCGGCGCGGCGCCGGTTGAGGTCGCTTTCGATCTCGCGCATGGCGAGGACGCCCGAGAGGCGGTCCGGCGGCGGCGCGACGGCGCTCACCACCACGCTGATCACCGCCGGCGCCAGTAGGGCCGAGGCGATCCAGATCGAGAGCAGCGCGAGGGCGGCCGCCGCCGAGTTGCGGGCCCGCGCGTTGATGGCAGCCGACAGCGCGCACCAGACGCCCAGCATCAGGGCCAGCCCGCCCAGCCAGGCGAGAAGCGCGGGCGCCGAGGGCCGCCCTTTCTCCGTGAACAGGGCCGCGGCGAGCGCCACGCCCCCCACTATGGCGAAGACCGCGAGGTATCGGACCCCGAGGCGCGCCACGACGATCCGCGCCAGGCTGACGCCCTGGCTGGCCAGCAAGGCCGCACTACCCTGCTCCCGGTCGCGCGCGAGCACATCGTAGGTCAGGAACAGCAGGAAGAGCGGCGCAAGCCAGGTGGCGACGAAAGACAGGTCGAAGGGTCCGTCGAGTCGATTGGAGGGATCGTCCAGCGTCGGCTGCTGGTCGCGGTGACGGGTCAGAAAGCTCACTTTCAGCAGGTCCGGCGCGGGCCGCGCTTCGGCGGCGGACAGCACGCCCAGCTCCGCGTCCGGCGGCGCGAGGGCGCGCCCGGCGCTCAACACCGCCTGGTGCGCCTTGCGGGCGCTGCCAAACTGGCCTTCCTGCATCCGCCCGGCCTCGAGCTCCACGAGCATGGCCCGCTTCCTGGCGAAGGCGGCCTGATCCTCGGACTGCGCCGCTGCGACCCTGGACCGGTCCGCCTCAAGCCGTTGGGCGCCGTTCCAGGCGCCGAGCCCGCACAAGGCCAGGAGCACCAGCAGCAGTGCGGCCACGCCCGGCGCCCGCAAGAAGAGCCGCGCCTCCCGGCGCCACAAGCCGTTCATGGCCGCAGCCTCCGGGACGCCAGGACAAGACCGACGAGGGCCGCCATCGTCCAGGCGGCGAGCAGGCCGAGGAACGCCGCCTGCCGCGCGATCGCCCAGCCGGCCGAGGGCGAGGCGTAGTGGAACGGCGCCACCGCGGACCAGTCGCGTCCATCGCCGTCCATCTCCCAACCGGCGCCGCGCACCCGCGCCTCGATCAGGCTGTTCATCTGCAGCCCGAAACCCCGCCGATACGTTTCGGCCGCTTCCAGGAAATCGCGGTGGTGCGGCCAGTCCATCCCGGCCATGCCCTGAGCGACGCTGCGCGCGGCGACGAACGGCGAGGCCAGCGACACCGCCATGCGGATCCGCGACTGGTCGTCGTAGGTCCGCACGAGCCGGGCGTACTCCCGATCGTCCACCTCGGTGGACCAGGCGTCCATGTGGCGCATGCGGATGCCGGAGAAGCCTACGGGCAGGTCCTCGAGACGCTGGACCTTGTGCTCAGCCAGCGTCCTGGTCTCGAGCGCCTTCAACTGCGCCGCGTAGCCGGGCCGGTCGCTGTATCCCTCGTCGAAAGCGGTCCGCGCCGCCTTCTGGTAGGCCTCCAGGCTCGGGGCCGGCGAGACGCGCTCCACCAGGGTCGTCGCCGCCCGCGGCGCGAGGACGAAGATCCCCACCCAAAGGCCGAGCGCGGCGGTCAGCGCGCCGCGCGAGGACCTGGCCACGGCCGAGATCGCCACCCCAGCGGCCAGCAGCCCCAGCAGCAGCAGAGCGTCGGCGCCCAGGAGGACGAGGCCGCGGACGACGATGTCGAGCGCCGTGCCGCCCGGCGCGGCCCAGGCCGCCACGCCCACCGCCAGGAGCGCCGCCGGCGCGAGGGGCAAGGCCAGCGCCGTCGCCAGGCCCAGAAGTTTTCCGCCCGTCCAGGCGAACGGACTCACGCCTTGCGCCAGCGCCAGCCGCAGCATCCCGCTCTCACGGTCGCGAACGATGGCGAGCGCGCCCAGGGTGAGCGCCAGGAGGCCCCCCAGCATCTGCAGGATCGCCGAGCCGCTGGCGACCCCCAGGCCCGTCTGCAGGGTGAGGTCGTCCTCCGACGGGATGTTGGCAAACGCCGGCCGGTCATGCGCCTCCAGCCAGAGCGTCTGGCCCGCGAAGGGCCGCAGCCCGGGCTCGAACATCGCCAGGCTGAGCTCGGGCATGGCCACATAGGCGCCGAAGTGCGCCGCGCGGTGGGGGTGGCGCTCGCCCTGGTCCAGCCACTGCTGGCGCGCCTCGGCGATGAAGTGCTCTCGTTCGCCCCGCGCCCGCTCGAACTGGAACCAGCCGGCGGTGGTGGCGGCGAGCACCGCGAGCAGCAGGACGACCCCGGTCATCACCAGGCGGCCATCCCGCATCTGCAGCGCCAGCTCGCGGCGGGCGATCGCTCCGATCATCGCCTTGGCCTCAGAACCCGTACATGAGCCGGACGGTCACCGACCGGGGCTCCTGCGGGAAGATGTTGGTGCTGGAGAGGTCGTAGATCGTCTCGTCACCGAGGTTCTTCAGATTGACCTGCACCCGCCAGGGCCCGCGGCCATAGGCGGCCATGGCGTCCACCCGCACGTAGTTGGGCAGACGGAAGGCGGGGTTGGGCAGGGCGATGGCGCGATCGTCGACGTAGTACACGCCCAGGCCGAGCTCGAGCCCCTCGAGCATTCCCTCCTGCACCGTGTACTTGTTCCAGAGGCTGGCGCTGTGCATCGGCGCGCCGGGAAGCTGCGATCCGACCCGGAAGGTGTTGTCGCGGCTGACCCGGGCATCGATGTAAGACAGGCCGAAGATCATGTCCCAGCCCGGCAGCGGCGAGCCTGCGACGTCGAATTCGACACCCTTGCTCTCCTGCTCGCCGGTCTGCACCCGGAAGACCGGATTGTCCGGATCGGGCGTGGAGACGTTCTTCTTGGTGATGTGGTAGGCCGCCAAGGTCGTGGACAGCCGCCCGCCCAGCCAGGTCCGCTTGATCCCCGCTTCCAGCTGGCGGCCCTCCTCCGGGTCGAGATCGTCCCCCGACGCCGTCCGGCCGCTGGTGACGGACATGAAGGATTCGCCGTAGCTGGCGTAGAGGCTGGTGGCGGTGTCGGGCTGGTAGACGAGGCCGACCTGGGGGCTGAAACCCTCGTCGACGCTCTTGCGCGCCAGGGCTCCGGTCATCAGGTTGACGCTCTTGTTGCGCACCCGGTCGTAGCGCGCCCCCACCAGCAGCTTCCACCGTTCGCCCAGCGAAATCAGGTCCTGGGCATAGACCCCCAGGGCGCGGTTGGTCACCTCGTCGGCGAACAGCACGAACCCGCCCGGCTGAGGCTTGGCGCCGTACACCGGCGCGAAGAGATCGATGGGCGCGAGCCCCGAGAAGAAGAACGAATAGGCCTGCTGGGTCTCGTAGGCCTCGACCCCGGCCGCGAACCTGTGCCCCAGCCCGCCGGTCTGGAACGCCCCCACCAGCTCATTCTGGACCACGAAGCTATGGGACTTCTCCCAGTTGTCGTAGGCGACGCGGTTCACGGTGCGCCCGTCGGCCTGGACACCGGAGAACGAGCGGAGGGCGTAGTCCCCGTCCGTCCAGGCGTAGCCGGTTGTCTGGCGCAGCCGCCAATCCTCGTTCAGGCGCCATTCGATCGTCGAGGCGACGAAGGTGGATTCCACCCTGTTCACGCCATCCGGCTCGCCCAGGAAGCGGCTGATCGGGACCTTGAAACTGTTGGGGTGGCGCGGGAGGCCCAGGTCCCAGGTGTAGTCGCTCCTGCGGTGCTCGAGCTCCACCGTCCAGTCGAGGCTCTCCGTCGCCTTCCAGGTCAGGACAGGGGCGATGAAGTAGCCGTCGACACCGGTCTTGTCGCGGAAGCTCCCGGCGTCGTCGGCAGCCACGTTCAGCCGGCCATAGAGGGTTCCTGCGATCGGTCCGCCGGCATCGAGCTCGCCGCGATAGCGGTCGAAGCTGCCGACGACGGCCTGCGCCCGGATCAGCGGCTCGGTCGTGGGCTTCTTGGTGATGGTGTTCGTGATGCCCCCTGGAGTCACCGCCCCGTAGAGGACCGAGCCTGGCCCTTTGAGCACCTCGAAACGCTCGACGTTGGCGGTGTCGCGCAGAGTGTAGAAGCCGAAGTCGCGGACGCCGTTGCGCAGGGTCAGAAAGCTCGCGTCAAAGCCGCGCAGATAGGCGCCGAAGTTCTGAACGCCGCCGTAGCCCGCCTTGCGCTGGGCGCCGCTGACGTTGTCGAGGGCCTCCCCCAGCTGATTGAGCGAGCGGTCCTGGATCAGCTCCTGCGACACCACCGAGATCGACAGCGGCAGGTCGCGCAGCTCGGCGTCCATCTTCACCCCGGTCAGGGTGTCCACCGCCCGGTAGTTCTCGATCCGCCGCCCCGAGACCACGACGCTCTCGATGTCGATGTCCGCCTCTGCGGCAAGCACGTGGCCGCTGGATGCGCCGCACAGCAAAACCGCCGCGAAGCGCGCGCCCATCCGCCCCCTCATCACCGCCCCCAAATCCACTCGCAACCAAACTGTTATGTTATATCATTTCGATTCTCAAGCCGCCATGTTCCGCGGGCGTGGGCACAGGTCGCGCCCCGGGATCGAAGGATCCGACGCAGATTTCCCCGCTGACCTGGCCGCCGTGGCGGCCACGCCCGTGTACCCGGCCAGGTGCGAGTGACCTGCGAAGCGACCGTCCTTCCGGGCGCGGCGCTCAGGCGGGCCTCAGGGTTCAGCGCTGCGCCGGTGGCGCCCCTGATGTCCGGGCGCCCCTTCAGCGCCTACCGCGTCGCCGTCGGGAGGAACGCCCAAGCCTTGGTCAGGCCATGGTGGGGATCACGAACGCCTGGTCGCCGATGACCCCCTCGGCCAGGAGTGCGGCAAGTCAATAGCCCCGTGAGCGGTCCACCAGATGGGTTGGAGTTCGGGACGCCTCGATCCGCCGGATGTCCGCGACCACCTTGGCGGCGGCGCTTTCCGGATGGGTGAAGGCCGAGGCGTGCGGCGTGACGACGACGGAGGGATGCGTCCAGAAGGGGTGGTCGGCGGCCAGGGGTTCCCGGTCGAACACATCGAGCGTGGCGCCGGCGACCTGACCGCTGTCGAGCGCGGCCAGCAGGTCGGCCTCCACGAGATGGGCGCCGCGCCCGACGTTGATCACGCAGGCGCCCCGGGGCAGCCGCGCGAAGAGATCGGCGTCCAGCAGGCCCGCCGTGTCGGGCGTCAGGGGCAGAAGGCAGACCAGGATCTCGCACCCCTGCAGCAACCGCGACAGGCCCGCCGCGCCCCAGAACACCTCGACGCCGGGCAGGCTGCGGGGCGTACGCGCCCAGCCCCGCACCTGGAAGCCGATCCCGGCCAGGGCCGAGGCGCAGGGTCCGCCCAGTTCGCCCAGGCCCAGCACGCCGACGACCCGGTCCTGCGCCAGCGGCGGCCGGTGCGGGATCCAGAGCTTCCGCGCCTGCTGCCGGGCGTAGAGCGCGGCGTCCCGGTGATGGCGCAGCACCGACATCAGGACGTACTCGACCATGCCCTGGGCGAGGCTTTCGTCGACCATGCGAACGACCGGCGTCTCGCCGAGGTCCGGGCGGCCGACCAGCCCGTCGACACCGGCGCCCAGACTGAACACGGCCTTCAGGCGGGCATAGGCGCGCAAGCCGCCAGCGGGGACGTTCCAGGCCAGGACATAGTCGATCTCGTCGGGCGGACCCGGCGCGTCGGCGCCGCGCAGGTCGACATCGGGCGCCAGAGTCGCGAACGCGCGGGCCCAGGGTTCGGCGTCGACCCCGAAGCATGCCAGCAGCAGCACCGCCTGGCCTTGTGTGTTCATGGTTCGACCCGCCTCGGACCCGGTAGCCTACTGCTCGCTGAGCTGATGGGCGAATGCGGTGTCGAACGGCGGAGGACGCCCGTCCTCCGCGGCCTGGTCGATCCGCCGGAAAGCGTCCTGGACATAGCGCACGCCCAGCCAGCGGAAAGGTTCCGGCTCCCAGGCCGGAGGCTGGTGCTGAGCCAGCGGCAGGGTCTCGAGGCCCGTCTCTCGGCCCGTGATCAGGCCCGCCAGAAGCCGGGCCGACAGGTTGCTGGTGGACACGCCGCGTCCGGTATACCCGCCAAGGTTCCCGAGCCGCGTCGCCGGGTCGAACGTCACGCCTGGCGACCAGTCGCGGGACACCCCCAGATAGCCCCCCCAGGCGTGGGTGAACTCGACGCCCCGCAGCGACGGGAACCAGTTGACCACCGCTTCCTGCATCCAGCCGATCGCCTCGCGGTCGCGGGTCTCGTCGAGGCGGGAGCCCCAGTGATAGGGCGCGCCCCGGCTGCCGTAGAGGATGCGGCCGTCCAGGGTCTTGGTGAGATAGTCGACGGTATGAGCCTGGGACCCCAGGCTCTCCCCCTGCGCCCAGCCGATCTCGTCCCACTGGGCGGCCGTGAGCGGCGCCGTGAGCACGATCATGGACGACATCGGCAGGCGACTGCGGCGGAAGGGCGCCAGCTGGGGAAGATAGGCCTCCCCCGCCGTCACCACCGCCCTGCGCGCCTGGACGCGTCCGGACGCCGTGGAGAGCGCTGGCCTCGGGCCCCGCGTGATGCCGGTGACCGCCGACTGTTCATAGATCACCCCGCCCCGGCGCTCGACCGCCCGCGCCAGTCCGCGGGCGAGCCGGGCCGGATGCACGCTGGCGCTGACGGGTGTGTAGAGGGCGCCTTCGAGCTTCGTGACGTTGATCCGCTCGCGCGCCGCCTCGGGGCCGATCAGAAGATTGCGGTCGTCCAGGCCCAGCCGTGCATAGGCCGCGTGCGCGGCCTGGATCGCCGGCAGCTGATCCCTGCCGCGCGCGACGCTGAGGATGCCCGTGTTGCGATAGTGGGCGTCGATCCCCTCCCGTTCGCAGATCCGACCGATCTCCTCGACCGCGTCGAACATCTCCAGGAGCGTGCGGCGCGCCAGTTCTGGGCCGAACCGCCGTTCCAGGGTTTCCGGATAGAGCGGATATCGCGACGAGCACCAGCCGCCGTTGCGGCCCGACGCGCCGAAGCCGCAGATGTCGCGCTCGATGACGGCCACCTCCAGCGCGGGATTGTCCAGAAGGAGGTAGTAGGCCGTCCAGAGACCGGAATAGCCACCGCCCATGATCGCCACGTCCACGACGAGGTCACCCTTCAGCGCCGGGCGCGGGGTGAGGTCGTCGTCGGCCGTCTGCATCCAGAAGCTGGTGTCGGCATAGGGCGAGCCCGAGCCCGGACCGGGCGCCGATGAGATCGTATGCGGGGCGTTCATGCGCGCTCGTCGAACACGATGAACAGCTTGGTCGCCTGGGACCTGATGTCCCAGACACCCCCTGAGCCGGCCGGAAAATAGACGGCCTCCCCTGCGCCGATCGCAATCGGCGGCCCGCCGTCGGGCGTGAAGACGCAATCGCCCTCAAGGAAGACGCAGAACTCGGCCTGTACGACCTGCCGGCGCCAAACCCCGGGGGAGCATCGCCAGACGCCCGACTTCGAGGTCGGACAGGAAGCGGACGGAAAGCCGAGGCTGGCCACCTGCGCCACCAGATCCCCCAGGGGCGCCTTGACCGGCGTCGCCGGCGGAAGCCCGGCAAGCGCCTCGTCGACCCGAAATTTCACGATGGACATGGATTCGGCCGGGCTGTTCATCAGGCGAGGATCAGCGGGCGGCCGGCAGGGTCGGGCACGGGCTCGACGTCGATGCAGACCAGCTTGGATTCCAGGTATTCGTCGACCCCATAGCGTGAGCCCTCTCGCCCCAATCCTGATTCCTTGACCCCGCCGAAAGGACCCGCCTCGGTGGAGATGAGACCGGTGTTGAGGCCGACCATTCCGCATTCCAGCGCCTCGCTGACCCGCCACGACCGGCTCTGGTCGCGGGTGAAGACGTAGGCCGCAAGGCCCGCGGCGGTGTCGTTGGCCAGGGCCACGGCTTCGGCCTCGGTTTCGAACCGGATCAGGCCCGCCACAGGCCCGAAGGTCTCCTCGCGGGCCAACAGCATGTCGGGCGTGACGCCGACGATCACCGTGGGCGCGTAGAACAGCGGTCCGGCGGGGAGACGGGCGCCGCCCGTCAGCACCACCCCGCCCCGGGCGCGGGCGTCCTCGACGTGCCGTTCCACCTTGGCGAGAGCGGCCGGACTGATGAGCGGCCCCTGGTCCGTCGGCCCAGCCAGGCCATCGCCCGCCACGAATCCACCGACGGCCTGAGAAAGCCTGCGCGCGAATTCGTCGTGGACGCCGGACTGCACCAGCAGGCGGTTGGCGCAGACGCAGGTCTGGCCGGTATTGCGGAACTTCGACGCCAGCGCGCCCTGGACGGCGCGGTCCAGGTCGGCGTCGTCGAAGACGATGAACGGGGCGTTGCCCCCCAGTTCCAGGGACACCCTCTTGACGCTGCCCATGCACCGCGCGGCCAGCATCTTGCCCACCGCCGTCGAGCCGGTGAAGGTGAACTTCCGCACGCGGGGATCGGTCGTGAGCACCTCGCCGATCGGTCCGGCCTGGCCCGTGACCACGTTGAAGACGCCGGGCGGAACGCCCGCCTCGTGCGCCAGCGCGGCCAGCGCGAGCGCCGTGAACGGCGTCAGTTCGGATGGCTTGACCACCATCGTGCAGCCGACAGCGAGCGCCGGGCCGGCCTTGCGGGTGATCATGGCGGCCGGGAAGTTCCACGGCGTCACCGCGGCCACCACCCCCACGGCCTGGCGAAGGACCATCAGGCGCTTGTCGGCCTGATGGCCGGGGATCACGTCGCCGTAGGCGCGCTTCGCCTCTTCCGCGAACCATTCGAGGAATGCCGCCGCATAGGCCGCTTCGCCCCGCGCCTCGGCCAGGGGCTTGCCCTGCTCGGCGGTGATCAGCCGGGCCAGGGGGTCGGAATGCGCGGTCACCAGGTCGAACCAGCGACGGAGCACGCCGGCGCGCTCCTTGGCCGATTTCGCCCGCCAGGCCGGCAGCGCGCGTTGGGCCGCGGCCACCGCCCCCTCAGCCTCGGCGGCGCCCAGGTCCGGCACGCATCCCAGCCGGCGGCCGGTGGCCGGGTTGACCACCTCCAACGTGCGGTCGCCCGCGACCCACAGGCCGTCGACATATGCCGCTTCCCGCATCAGGTCGGGCGGAACGGCGGTGGCGCGACCGACACTCACGCCGCGTCCGCCAGGCTGAGGCTGGCTTCGAGAATGTCCAGGCCCTCGTCGAGGACGGAGTCGCTGATGGTGAGCGGCGCGAGGAAGCGGATGGTCTCGCCGAACAGGCCGCATGTGAGCAGCAGCAGTCCCCGCTCCAGGGCCCGCGCCGCGACCCGCTTCGCCATCGCCGCGTCGGGCGTGGAGCCGCCGTGGGACGTGACCAGGTCGAAGGCCACCATGGCGCCCGGCCCGCGCGGTGGAGTGACCGGCGCGAGGTCGTTGCGGCCGACGAACCCGGCCACGCGCGTCCGCACCCGGTCTCCGATCCGGTCCGCCCGCGCGAGAAGCTCCTCGTCCTCGAAGACGTCCAGGACCGCCAGGGCGGCGGCGCAGGCCACCGGCGAACCGCCATAGGTGCCGCCCAGCCCGCCCGGCTCCACCGCGTCCATCAGCGCGGCGCGCCCCACGACGCCAGCCAGGGGAAAGCCGCCCGCCAGCGACTTGGCCACGGTGATCATATCGGGCTGCACACCCGAGTGCTCGACACCGAACATCCGGCCGGTGCGGCCGAAACCGCTCTGCACCTCGTCGGCGATCAGCAGGACGCCATGGAGGTCGCAGATCTCCCGCAGGCGCGCGAACAGGGCCGCCGGCGCGGGATGGAAGCCGCCCTCCCCCTGCACCGGCTCCAGGACGATGGCCGCGACCTGGGCGGGCGCGATGTCGGCGGCGAACAGGAAGGAGAGCGCCTTCAGGCTGTCGTCCACCGACACGCCGTAACGTTCGGCTGGAAACGGCAGGTGATAGATGTCGGGCGGCGAGGAGCCGAATGCACGTTTATAGGGCGCGACCTTGCCTGTGAGCGCCATGGTCAGCGCCGTGCGGCCGTGGAAGGCCCCGGTGAAGGCGATGACGCCCGGACGTCCCGTGGCCGCGCGGGCGATCTTGACGGCGTTCTCGACGGCCTCGGCGCCGGTGCTGAACAGGATCGACTTGGCCGGCCCATCGAAGGGCGCCAGCGCGTTCAGGCGTTCCGTCAACGCGACATACGGCTCGTAGGCCATGACCTGAAAGGCGGTGTGGGTGTAGCGGGCGAGCTGCCTCTGGACGGCGTCCATGACCCGGGGGTGCCGGTGGCCGACGTTGAGCACCCCGATCCCGCCGGCGAAGTCGATATAGCGCCGCCCCGCCACATCCCAGATCTCAGCGTTCTCCGCCCGATCGGCGAAGAGGCCCGTCGCCGTCGCGACGCCGCCCGAGACCGCCGCATGCCGACGCGCCAGGAGCCCGGCGTTGCGGTCTTCGCCCATTGGAAGGGTATCGATATCCACGGAGAACCCCGGCGCTGGAATGG
Source organism: Phenylobacterium sp. (assembly GCF_037189685.1). Lineage (GTDB taxonomy): Bacteria > Pseudomonadota > Alphaproteobacteria > Caulobacterales > Caulobacteraceae > Phenylobacterium. The sequence continues at coordinate 171,606 of NZ_JBBCIT010000010.1, forward strand.
TCGGAAATTCCGACGGCGCGGCAGGATTGCGAAGATGATATCAGCGCGCGGATTGGTGACGAAAGATCACCGGTCAGCCCGCCAGCGCGAGCTTCGTCGAGGCGACCCGGGCCTTCGCCTCGCGAACCAGCCAGTTCCGGAACAGCGCGATGGGACGCGCGGTCCAGCGATCGCGCCGCGACACGAAGACATAGGCGCCCATGGTCGTGGCGCGGGCGCCCACCATGCTGCTGACGTTCAGCAACCGGCCGGCCTCGAGATCGTCGCCCAGCAGGAAGACGTTGGTGAGCGCGACGCCCTCGCCCCGGCGCGCGGCGTCGACGGTGAGGTTGGCGTGCCACATCCGCGGCCCCGCGATGTCGCCGGCCGAGGTGTCGATCCCGTTGCCCTCGAACCATTCGGTCCACTGGCGGAAGTTCCCTTCGTGCAGCAGGGGAACCTTGAGCAGGGCCGCCGGCGTCCGGGGCGGACCGGCCGCGAACATGGACGGCGCGGCGACGGCGAGCACGGGCGGGCGGGCGATCTCCATGGACTGCACCTCCGGGCCGAGGGCCAGGGGCGCGGCATCGATGCTGTACCGGATGTCGACGTCGGCTTCGTGCCGGCCGAAGTCGGGCGTGTTGTCGGACGGGTGGAGTTCGATGTCGATCTCCGGGTTCTGGGTCCGGAAGTCGGCCAGCCGCGCCATGAGCCAGTGAGAAGCGATGCCCGGAACGCAGAAGATGTTGAGCCGGCCGTCGTCCAGCCGCCGGGTCAGGTCGGCGGCCGCGCTCGCGATCTCCAACAGGGCGGCGGAGATGCGTCTGTGGAACTTCTCGCCGTCGGGGGTCAGCCGGCCTCCGCCGCCGCTGCGCTCGATCAGCGGCATTCCGGCCCAGAGCTCCAGGCTTCGCACATGCCGGCTGACCGCGGCGTGGTCTAGGGCCAGCACCGCCGCGGCCCGCCGGATACCGCCGACGCGGCCCACCACCTCGAACGCACGCAAGGCGGTCATCGGGGGCAGAGCCCGGCGATCGGCGAGCGGGCTGGTGAGGTGGCGCTCCGTTGTCATCTTTCAGTCGTCTCACCCCGGAAGCCGGCTTGCAACGGTCCAGAGCCCGGATGGGCGCTTCTGCCTGAGACATGGGCGCTGGGTGTCACCGGGCCGGTCCCGGGCCTCATCCCGGTGGCGGTTCCGGGTGGAACGTGGTGATCGGAACCGGTGACGAACTGACACCGCCTCGGCGATGTTTCTCAACTTCCGCAGGGGGAAAGCGGCAGGCACGCTCCGGATCGGCCGCTGCACGGACGTCTGCAGTCGGAGCCCGTGGGGGAGCTCGGCGGCGCGCCTGACCGATCTGAGGGGGTACATGTCCGACCATCAATTCATGAGAGCCGCGGCGGTGAAATCCTCGAAGGCGATGTTGCTCGGCGCCGCCGCGACCCTGGCATGCCTCGCCGCAAGCGATGGCGTGGCCGCCGAATCTGCGCCGCCTGCCGTGGGGGAGGTGGTCGTCACCGGCTCGCGGATCGCCCGCCCCGAAGTCGACCAGCCGACGCCGGTCCAGGTGCTGGGCTCCGAGAGCTTCCAGAAGACCGGCAACGCCGATGTGGGCCAGGTCCTGGCGCAGCAGCCCGCCGTGAACTTCGGCGGCACGCAGCAGGCGCAGCAGAACAGCGGCTCGGCCACTACGGGCGGCCTCTCCCTGGTCAACCTGAGGGGCCTGGGCACGAACCGCACGCTGACCCTGGTGAACGGCAAGCGGCAGGTGGGCAGCGACCCCGGGAACACCGCCTTCGACCTCAACTCGATCAGTTCGGCGGCGATCCACCGGGTGGAGGTCGTGACCGGGGGCGCTTCGGCCGTCTACGGCTCGGACGCGGTGACCGGCGTCGTCAACATCATCACCCGCGACCGCTTCGAGGGCCTGGAATTCGAGATCAAGGGCACGCGCTCCGAGTACGGGCGGCCCGGGGAGACCCGCACCTATTCGGCCGCCGCCGGCCGGTCGTTCCTGGACGGCCGCGCCAACCTCATGGCCACGGTGACCTTCGACACGACGCGAACCTTCCACCACAACGACCAGCCGGACAGCTTCGCCTACAACACGGTCGCCAATCCGGCCTACGCCCCCGGCAACGGCCAGCCCAACACCCTGCTGGTGCCCTACGTCCAGTCGATGCAGCCCTGGATCGGCGGCGTGCTCAACTACAATGGAACGCCCCTGCAGCCGGGCGGCATCCCCTTCGACGCCAACGGCCTGCGGACCACCTACCCGACGGCCCTGGCCTTCGGCACCCTGGCCATCTATCGCCAGCTCGCCGGCTACTGCGACCTGTGCTTCAACTATCAGAACTATGACACCCTGGTGCCGAAGGTGGACAAGCGGATCGGTTCGATCCGGGGCCACATCGACCTGATCACCGAAGGGCCCTTCACCGCCACGGCCTATGCCGACGCGAGCTACGCCCGGCGCCAGTCGTCCGGCGACGGCCAGCCGGCCAACGTCAACGGCGTCCCGATCAACGTCGCGCAGAACCCGTTCCTGGACCCCGCGGTCCGGACCCAGCTTCTGGCGGCGGGCACGACGACCGCATCGCTGTGGAAGCTGTTCGAGCCGGTCGGGCACCGCTTCGTGAACAACCTGCGCAAGACCGAGCAGTTCAACGCCGGCGTGAAGGGTGAGTGGGAAACCCCGTTCGCGGACCTCAAGTACGACGCCTACGCCTCCTACGGCCAGTCGCGGATCCGCTACGTGTCGGACAACAACGTCCTCAGCGCCAACCTGACGGCGGCGCTGGACGCCGTCATCAATCCGGCGACGGGGGCTGTCGACTGCCGGGTGAACGTGCCGTCGCTGCAGCCGGCCAACTATGTCCGGCCGGCGATCGTGGGTTCGGCGACATGCGCCCCCTTCAATCCGTTCGGAATCTATCCCAGCCAGGCGTCGGTGGACTTCATCTCGCGCCAGATCGTGAACCGCGCGTCGCTCGAACAGACCGTCGCCGGTCTCTCGTTCGCCGGCGACACCGACAGGTTCCTGCATCTGATCGGCGGCGCTCCGGTGGGCTTCGCCGCTGGCGTGGAGTATCGCAAGGAGGCGGCGTCCTTCCGCTTCGACCCCAACGGCCGCCTGCTCACCACCGCCGCCTCGGGGACCAATTCGGACGCGTCCTTCAACGTCAAGGAGATCTACGGCGAACTCTCGGCCCCGATCCTCACGGGCCTGCCCTTCGCCGAGCTCCTCAGTGTGGGCGGGGCGATCCGATACGCCGACTACAGCTCGGTCGGCGGCGTCACCAGCTACAAGGCCGACGCCGTGTGGGCGCCGGTGCGGGACCTCCGCTTCCGCGGAACGATCTCGCGGGCCGTGCGGGCGCCCAACATCACCGAAGCCTATTCGCCATCCCAGACGAGCACGGGCCCCGGCCCCGACCCCTGCACCACCGTGCTGGCGGCCGCCAGCGCCACCCGCCGGGCGAACTGCACCGCACTGGGCATTCCCCTCGTGTTCGCGGGCCGGCCCACGTCCATTCCGCTGATCTCGTCGGGAAACCTGAATCTGTCGCCGGAGAAGGCCGACACCTACACGGTCGGCGTGGTCGCCACGCCGAGCTTCCTGCCCGGCTTCTCGTTCTCGGCGGACTACTACCAGATCAAGATCGAGGACGCGATCACGCTGTTCACCGCCACCCAGATCGCGGCGGCCTGCGTCGACAGCGTCGGCGGCCCCGACCCGGCGTTCTGCAGCCTCGTCAAGCGCGACGAAAACCCGGCGTCCCCCACCTACAAGTTCCTGGAGTCGGTGACGGCCACCTACGTGAACGCCTCGAAGCTGGTGGACCGCGGGATCGACTTCCAGGCCAGCTACCGGTTCGACGCCTTCGGCGCACAGATGGTCGCGCAGATCGCAGGCAACCGGCTTCTGGAACGCAGGAACTACCCGTTCCAGTCCAATCCGGCGCAGTACACCAAGCTGGACGGCTTCGTCGGCAACCCGACCTGGAAGATCAACCCGTCGATCAGCATGACGCGGGGGCCGCTGAAGGTCATCCTCTCGGGACGGTACTTCAACGCGCAGAGCCTGATCGACCTCAGCCCCGGTCAGAACCAGAACTTCCAGGATATCAAGACCATCCGTAGCGAATACTACCAGGACGTCTATGTATCGTGGACGTTCGAGGACGCCGGCATCACCACCTACGGCGGCGCCACCAACCTGTTCGGGAACAAGCTTCCCAAACACACGGCGTCCCAACGCAACCTGACCTCGGGCTACGATCAGATGGGCACGGTGTTCTTCGCCGGCGTCAAAGCGAAGCTCTAGGGGAGGCTCCGGAACGCATGGCTGACCGACGTCACGGGATCATCGCCGGAGCCGCGGCCCTGAGCATGCTGGCGACGCTCCTTCCCCAGGCCGGGGCCGCGCAGCCGGCGGTTCGCGGCGAGGTCACGATCTACCGCGACGCCTGGGGCGTGCCCCACATCGAAGGGGCGACCTCGGCGGCGGTGATGTACGGCCTGGGCTACAGCCAGGCGCAGGACCGGCTGGCGCAGCTCGAGCTCAACCGGCGAAACAAGAAGGGGATGCGGGCCGAGATCCTCGGCCCCCGCTTCCTGCAGGCCGACAAGGAAGCGCGCAACGAGGTTCTCTCCGACGCCGAGTTGATGCGGATGTACGCCGCGCTGTCAGCCGAGCACCAGGGGATGCTGCAAGGCTACGTGGACGGCCTCAACCGGGCCATCGACGAGGTGCTGGCCGATCCGGAGCACAAGCTGCCCTACGAATTCAAGGCCTGGGGCGTGATGCCGGCCCGCTGGACGCTCGCCGACTACCTCAGCCACATCGCCGCGCCGCACGGCAACACCTACGAACTTCAGAACCTGGCCTTCCTGAACGCCATGGTCGAGCGGTACGGTCCGACGGTGGGGCGGCAAATCTTCGATGACGTGGTGCCGATCAGCGATCCCGACACCCCCCTGATCATCCCGCCGGGCGAAGACCTGGCCCCGGCCCGGCCCGCGCCGCAGGGCGCCCCCTATCCTCCCGCCCCTCATCCTCCCGGCCCCCTGGCGACGGCGATGTCGGCGCTGCGCGAGGCGCCGAAGCGGGCCGAACCGGTAATGGGCGCCAGCCGCTGCCTGGTGATCGGGCCGCAGAAGTCCGCCAGCGGCCGGCCGCTCCTGATGGAAGCCACGTCCGACGGCCCGGAGTCGCACCTGTACGGCGGCGGCTTCGACACCGTGGGCTTCAGTCACACCGGCTGGGGACCCCCGATCATGGGCCGGTCGTTGAAGCACGGCTGGCTGATGACGTCGGGCCACGCCGAGACCACCGACACCTACGCCGAGAAGCTGAACCCCGCCGACAAGCATCAGTACTGGTTCAAGGGCGAGTGGCGGCGCATGGAGGTGCGGACCGACATCATCAAGGTGAAAGACGCCGACCCGGTCGCCTACGAGGTCGCCTGGACCGTCCACGGGCCGGTCATCAAGTGGGATGTCGAGAACGGCGTCGCCTACACCCAGCGCAACAACGAGCGCGGCTACGAGCTCGACAACTGGGTCGGCACGGTCGAGATGGCGCGGGCCAAGAACCTCCGGGAATTCCAGTCCAAGGGCGTCGCCCGCGTCGCGTGGAACCTGGGGGTCTGCTACGCCGACGAGGCCGGAAACATCGCCTTCTGGGAGGCCGGCAAGCTGCCGAAGCGTCCCGCGACCGCCGACAGCCGGCTGCCCATGCCGGGCACGGGCGAATACGAGTGGGAGGGCTTCCACAGCGCCCGGGAAACGCCCCGGATGATCAACCCCAGGCAGGGGTATATCCACACGTGGAACGGCAAGGCCGCCGCGTGGTTGCCCGAAGGCGACGACGCCCGCATCGGCAAGACCTACCGCACCTGGCTGGGCGACAGGCTGGCGACCGCCGGCCGGGGCCTGACCCTGCTCGACCTGCGCGAGATCAACCGCAAGATCTGGAACGCCGAGGGCGCCCGCGACCGGGGCCAGACCTCGCCGGACTTCTTCGCGCCTCATCTCCGGGCCGCGGTGGCGAAATCCGCCGACGCCGAAGTGAAGCAGGCCCTCGAGCTGATGCTCGCGTTCAACGGCATGTACGAGGATCTCGACGCCGACGGGACGTACGACGATCCGGGCGGCACGCTGTGGCGTCAGTGGCTGCTGACCGCGCCCGAGGTCATCTTCAGCCCGCAGATCGGCGACTGGTGGCGCAAGGTCGACGAGGGTCGCTACCACCAGTACAGGACCAGCCTCCTGCTGCGCGCCGTGCAGGGCCAGGACGCCGGCCTGCCGCTCCAGCACGACTATTTCCAGGGACGCGACCGGGACGCGGTGATCGCCCAGACGATCCGCGCGACCATCGACAAGCTCAGGCCGACCTACGCGGGCAAGCCCATGACCGAGTGGCGCGCGCCGGTCTACTGGAAGTACTTCGACGCCGACAGGCTGGACCCGGCCAGGCCCTCCCTGCCCGGCGAGACCCTGTTCCGCCGCACCGCCTCCGTCCTCGGCCTCGCGCCCGCGATGGTCAGGCACCACGGCGGCGAGGGCTGGGCGGGCATGATGGAGCTGCACCCCAAGGACCGCGCGATCTTCTCGGTGGTCGAGGCCGGCGGCCAGAACCTGTTCATCGACCCGACCGGCAAGGGCAACCCGAACCTCAGCGACCAGTTGCAGATGCATGTGAACAACGAATTCAAGCGCATCGACATGTCGCTGGACACCATCAAGCGCGACGCGGTCTCGGTGACCCGGCTCAAATTCTGAAACGAGAGATGCTGATGCGGAAGTCCATCTGGCTGGGCGGCGCCGCCCTCGTGCTCGCCTGCGGCGGAAGCGCCCAGGCCCAAAGCCTGCGTCCCGACCAGGCCGCCTTCCGCGAGATCTATCGCGAGATGGTGGAGACCAACACCACACGTTCGGTGGGAAGCTGCACCGAACTGGCGGAAAAGGTCGAGACGCGCCTGCTGGCCGCAGGGCTCCCGCGCGGCGACGTGCGCGTCGTACCCTCGCCGGTCGATCCGCGCTGGGGATCGCTGACAGCGGTGTTCCGCGGCTCCGACGCCAGGGCGAAGCCCATCCTCCTGCTCGCGCACATCGACGTGGTGGAGGCGAACCGCGCGGACTGGGAGCGTGATCCCTTCACCCTCGTGGAAGAGAACGGCGTCTTCTACGGCCGCGGCTCGAGCGACGACAAGGCGCAGGCCGCCGTCTGGGTCGACAGCTTCATCCGGTTCCGCCAGGCGGGTTTCAAGCCCCGTCGGGACATCAAGATGGCGCTCACCTGCGGAGAAGAGACTCCCGAGACCTTCAACGGCGTGGAGTGGCTGCTGGAGAACGCCCGGGAACTGGTCGACGCCGAGTTCGCGCTCAACGAAGGCGCCGGAGGGCTCGCCGATGCGGCAGGCGCCCGCATCGCGCTCAACGTCCAGGCCGGGCAGAAGGTCTACCAGGATTTCCGACTGGAGCTCTCCGGCCCTGGAGGCCACAGTTCCCTGCCCGTCGCCGACAACGTCATCTATCGCCTGAGCGCCGCGGCGCTCCACGTCCGCGACCACGGCTTCAAGGTCGAACTGAACGACGCCAACCGCGGCTACTTCACCGGCATGGCGCCCATCGTCGGGGGCGAAGCGGGCGCGGCGATGCGCGCGGTGGTCAACGATCCCGGCGACGCGGCCGCGATCGCGACGCTGGCGAGGAACCCATCCTGGAACAGCATGCTGCGGACCACCTGCGTGGCGACCACCGTGCAGGGCGGGCACGCGCCGAACGCCCTGCCGCAGAGAGCGGCGGTCAACGTGAATTGCCGCATGTTCCCCGGACGCCCTGTCGAGGAGATCCGCGCCGAACTGGAACGGGTGATCGCCGACCCCGGGATCAAGGTGAGCGTCGTGCCGCCCGAGAGCCCCACCCCGCCCGCGCCGAGGCTCACGGAGCGGATCATGGGGCCGGTGCGGCAGGCCGCCGCCAAGGCCTGGCCGGGCGTTCCCGTGATCCCCGTGCTGTCGCCGGGCGCCACGGACGGGCGGTTCCTCACCGCCGCTGGCATTCCGACCTATGGCGTGACGGGGTTCTTCCACAGCCCCGGCGGCCCCAACGCCCACGGCCTGAACGAGCATATCTCCGTCCGCTCGCTCATGGAGGGGCGCGACTTCCTGCATGACCTCGTGCAGATCTACGCTCTCCAGAAGTAGGTGATGTCGGGCTCTGCGAACGGTCGTGTCGCGAACCGGCGCCGCGCCGGAGAGAGGTCATGAAGAGGCGCAGCTTGCTCGCGGGCCTCTCCGCGATCGCCGCGGGGTGCGCGCCGCGGGACGACGTGCGCGCCCGCGGTGGCTACGTCGTCGGCTCCACCGCCACCGGCGTACCGTTCAGCTTCCTGGACGTGAAGACCAACAGCCTGACCGGCGCGATGATCGACATCGCGCAGGCCGTGGCGCGTCAGGCCGGGTTTCCCGTGACGCTGTCCGTGGTTCCCTTCTCCGCCCTGATTCCATCGATCACCGCACGCCGGATCGACGTGATCGCGGCGGCCATGCTGAGGACCCCCGAACGGGAACAGGTCGTGGCCTTCACCGATCCCGTCTACGCCTATGGCGGCGCCATCGTCGCCCGGGTTGAGGATGCGCGATCCTACGCGGCGCTCGCCGACCTTCAGGGCCTGCGGGTCGGCGCTCAGGTCGGCACGCGGTTCGTGGAGCAGTTGCAGAAGGCCGGCGTTTCCGGGATCAAGACCTACGACAGCCTGGCCGACGTCCTTCGCGACCTGAGGCTGGGGCGCCTGGACGCCGCCTATGGCGACGAGCCGATCATCCGCTACTACCTGCGCGTGACGCGATCCGCGAAGCTCAAGCTCGTGGACGGATACCGGGCCCGCGAACTCGAGGAGGTGTGCCTCGTGCTGCGCAAGGCCGATCCCCGCCTCCAGGCCGTGAACGCCGCCATCGGCGAGATCCGCGCCACCGAGATCGCCGCCATCCTGCGAACCTGGGGTCTTTGAACATGGAAGACTTCCTCGGGCGATCGATCGAGTTCCTGCCCCTGCTCTGGAAAGGCGTCCTCGTCACGATCCAGGTGACGGTCGGAGCCCTCCTGCTGAGCATCGTCCTCGGGTTCGTCTGGGCGCTGATGGGGCGCTCGCGCCTCGGGCCCGTGCGGATGATCAGCCGCACGGTCATCAATGTGATCCGCGGGATTCCGATCATCGTCCAGCTGTTCTACGTCTACTTCGTCCTGCCCGAGTTCGGGCTCAGCCTGGACGCGCTGGCGGCGGGCGTCGTCGGCCTGGGCGTGGCCTATTCGGTCTACCAGGCGGAGAACTTCCGGGCGGGCTTCGAGTCCGTGGATCCCGCGCTGGTCGAGGCCGCCGAATCCCTGGGCCTCAGCGAGCGGAAGATCCTGCAGCGGCTGCTTCTGCCCCTGGCCGTGCGCACCGCCCTGCCGCCCTTCGGCAACACCTCGATCATGCTGCTCAAGGACTCCTCGATCGCCTCGACGATCACGGTGGCGGAACTCACCCGCGCGGGTCAGCTTCTCGCCGTGTCCACCTTCCAGAACATGACGGTCTACACGCTCATCGCCCTGCTCTACCTCGCCATGAGCCTGCCGCTCACGCTGGCCGTCCATCAGCTCGAACGGCGGATGAAGCGATGATCAGCGTCCGCAACGTCCGCAAGGCCTTCGGCGCCAACCCCGTGTTGCGCGACGTCAGCTTCGACGTGGCCGCCGGCGAGGTGGTCTGCCTCATCGGGCCGTCCGGGTCGGGCAAGTCGACGGTCCTGCGCTGCATAAACGGCCTGGAGGCCCATGACGCAGGGACGGTGACCGTCGACGGCCTGGAGCTCAGCCGCGAAACGCGGCGGGCGGTGCGCGGCCGCCTGGCGATGGTGTTCCAGCGCTTCAACCTCTTCCCGCACCGCACGGTGCTCGAGAACATCGTCGAAGGGCCGGTGCACGCACAGGGACGGCCGGCGGCCGAGGCCGCCGCCGAGGCGCGCGCGCTGCTCGAGAAGGTGGGCCTCAGCGACAAGGCCGGAGCCATGCCGGCTTCGCTCTCCGGCGGCCAGCAGCAGCGCGTCGGCATCGCCCGCGCCCTGGCGATGAGGCCGAAGGCGATCCTCTTCGACGAGCCCACCTCGGCGCTCGACCCGGAGCGCGTCGGCTATGTCCTGAGGATCATGCGCGACCTGGCCGAAGAGGGCATGACCATGGTCGTCGTGACCCACGAGATGGGTTTCGCCCGCGACGTGGCCGATCGTGTCCTGTTCATGGACGGCGGCCGGATCGTCGAGTCCGGGAAGGCGCGCGAACTGCTCACCGCCCCGCGCGAGGCCCGCACACGCGCCTTTCTCGACCGCGTCCTCAATCCGCTCTGAAGGCCCGCTTCGGGCTGACCCCAACCTGGCTGGACGGTCCTGCGTGGCGCGAGCCGCCATGGCGCCCGACCATCGAGGATGGATCCCGCGGCCTTGACGTCGGAGGTTATGGTGGCGGGACAGCGCCGCCCTACGGTTCGCCGAACGCCGCTCCAGAAGCGGCTCGGGGAGGATCGAGATGCGGGGTTTCCGTCGACTTCACTATGCCATGGGCGCGACCGCCCTCCTGGCCCCGTGGCCTTCGAGTGCCCTCGCTCAGGCGGACGCCACCGCGGCCGTCGTGGGCGAGGTGATCGTCACCGCGAGCAAGCGGGAGCTGAGGCTCAACGACGTGCCGGCCGCCGTCTCGGCGTTCACGGCCGAGGACCGGACCGTCAGCGGGATCACGACGACGCAGGATATCGCGAACTTCACGCCGGGCCTCGCGATCTCCGACTCCCCGACGCGGGTCAACATCCGCGGCGTCGGCCGGGTGACCAACGAGCTGGGGAGCGACCCCGGGGTCGCCAACTACGTGGACGGCTTCTACACGTCCGAGGGCGACGTGATCGGCGGCTCCGACTTCTTCGTGGATCGGGTCGAGGTGCTGCGCGGGCCGCAAGGCACCCTCTACGGCCGCAACTCGATCGGCGGCGCCGTCAACGTCATCTCCAAGCGGCCCAGGGCGGAGCTCCGCTTCGACGGCCGCGCCGTGCTCAACAGCTACGAGCGCTACGGCCTGGGCGCGTCCGTCAGCGGCCCGATCTCGGAGACCGTCCGCTACCGCATCGCCGCGTTCGGCACGCAGCAGGGCGAGGGTTATGTGCGCAACCTCGCCGGGCCCGACCAGTGGACGGACGAGCGCTATCTGGTCGAAGGACAGCTCGAGGTCGACGTCACGCCCGCGCTGACCCTCTGGCTGAAGGCGAGCCACGCCGGCTACGACCAGCGCCCGCGGCCCGACGCGGTGATCGACCCGTGGAACACGACGACCTACCACGGCGGCCTCGTCGCTAATCCGACGTTCGGCCATCCCTCTTCGCAGAATCCCGCGCTCGAGGACCCCTACGAGGTCCGCTACGACTTTGGAGGGCGGCAGAGGCTCACGAACCAGTACTCGGTCGTGGGCCATCTCACCCTGGAGACCGACGCGGTCATCGCGCGCTACGTCGGCGGCTACTCCCAGTACGACTACTACCAGGACCGCGACTTCGACAGGACCGCGCGCACCAGCTTCAATCGGGCGGCGTTCGGCACTTCCTTTCCCGTCTCGACCAACTATGTGGAGGTCGTGCGCGAGGACAAGCGGTGGACCAGCCACGAGCTGAACCTCCTATCCCCGCCCGGCGGCGCCATCGACTGGATCGGCGGGCTCTACTACTACCGCGAGCGCATCGACCAGCCATATGCGATCACCGTTCCGGACGTGGCCCTGTTCGACGACCCGGTGGAACTGGCCGGCGTGCCTTCGATCGACAATCCCCTGCGCGCCTACTACTTCCAGCGCGGCCGGGTGCGCAGCGAGGCGCTGGCCGCCTTCGGCCAGGTCACCTGGCGGCCGTCGGCCCGGTGGTCGCTGACCGGCGGGCTGCGCTACACCTCCGACGAGAAGCGCGGCCGGGAACACCAGTTCCAGGTCTACTACGATGTGACGGTCGACCCGGGGAACACCTACGGCATCCTGAACCGCCAGCGCGAGGCGCGGGGCGACTGGCAGGGCGTGACGGGCAATCTCGGCGTGACCTTCGAGCCCGGCGAGGACACCCTGGCCTACGGCTCGATCAGCAGAGGCTACAAGTCGGGCGGGTTCAAGCTCGGCGGCCTCATCCCCGATCCCGAGGTCGATCGCGAGACCATCACGGCCTACGAGGTGGGCCTCAAGCAGACCTATGGCCCGGCCCAGTTCAACGCGGCGGTCTTCTACTACGACTACCGGGACCTGCAGGTGCCGGTGTCGTTCCAGGTGGCGCCGGGGATCATCCAGTCGGTGTTCTACAATGCGCCGAAGTCCCACGTCTTCGGGGCCGAGGCCGAGCTCAGCGTGCGGCCCGCCGAGGGCCTGACGCTGCGGGCGATCTACGGCTACCTCGACGGCGCGTTCGACGAATTCTCCGGCGTGGTGGACCCTGCCGCTGCGAACCCCGCGCCGCAGGATCTCGAAGGCGACCGCCTTCCCCAGTCCCCGAAGCACAAGCTCACGCTCAACGGCGTCCTCACACGCGGGGACTTCTCGTTCAGCGCCTCGTACAGCTACGTGAGCGCGCAATACTTCACGGTCTTCAATACGGACCGTTATCGCGCGCCGGCGTACGAGAACGTCTCGATCCGCGCGATCTGGACCCGCCCGGACGGCGGCCTGCGCCTGATCGGGAGCGTCAGCAACGTCTTCGACTCGACCTCCTACAGCTATGTCACCTCCGGCGGCTTCGCTTCCGGCGCGGCGCGCTCGGTGACGCCGCGCCTGCCGCGCACGTTCGAGCTGGAGGCGCGCGTCAGCTTCTGATCCGCCGCGCCTCCCCTCGGCGGATGCTCAAGGCGCCCGTCCCGCGCATGGGACGGGCGCCGCCCGCTTCTAGTAGGGCAGCAGCGGGTGGGCCAGGTCGGTGCGGGCGTTGAGGTCCTCGAGCGAGACGTCCGGAACGCCGTCCTCCGGCAGTATGGCGTGCAGGATCAGGCGCGGCTCGGACACGAACGCCGTCGAGCCCACGGTGTGGTGGACGTTGATGAAGCTGCGCGCCGGCTGGTGGGCGCGCGCGGTGCGATGGCTATGCGCATCCGAGGGCGCGCGTGCGCCGCGGCGCGCCCAGTCGTGCGGGATGCCGTCCTTCGCCAGCATCTCGTCGAGCAGGGCCTGGGCTTCAGGGCTGTCCCGCAGGATCGCCTCCTGCTGCAGGATCACGAGGTAGAGGCAGGCCATCTCCGCCCAATCGGGCATGTAGCGGCGCCATCCGCTCTCATCCACCAGCAGCCGGATCGTGTTGATGTCGGGCCGCATGACCGCATCGCCCAGCAGGCGGCGATGGGAATGGACCCAGGCCCGGTTGACCATCTTCACATTGGCGAAGGGGTCGATCGCGGCGGCGGGAAACGGATCGAAGCAGCGCAGGGTCGCCACGACGCCGCGCCGCAGTTCCTCGTTGCCCGGATCGTCCAGATCCGCCGCCTCGCGCAGCGGCAGGAAACCCGCGGCCTGCAGCAGGTTGCCCGCGTAGCGGCGGCCCAGCCCCAGCTCCGACACGAGGCGCTCCACGAGCATGCGGCTGGGCTGGGCCTTGCCCGTCTCCAGATAGCTGAGGTGGCGGACCGACACGCCGACGCCGTAGGCCAGATCCTCCTGGCTCAAGCCGAAACAGCCGCGCCAGAAGCGCAGGAGCTTCCCGAAGGGGTTCGCCGCCGCCGCCGGATCGGGCGCCTGGATCGCTTCGAGCGTCCTCATCATGACCTTACGCGCAGCCGTCGGGAGAATGGACGCCCCTCGCCGTCACGGCAAGGCGAAGGCCACCACCTGGTCGCCGAGCGTGGTGCCCGAGCGCGCATTGCCGCCGGCGGCGACCACCACGTACTGCCGGCCGCCCCAGGCATAGGTCATGGGCGTCGCCTGGCCGCCGGCCGGCAGGCGGCCCTTCCAGAGCTCCTTGCCGGACCGGACGTCGAAGGCGCGCAGGTAGTTGTCCATGGCGGCCGCGATGAACACTAGGCCGCCCGCTGTGGTGATCGGCCCGCCCACCGTGGCGGTGCCCCACTTGAAGGCCAGGCCCAGCGGCGCCTGGTCGCGTGTGGTCCCCAGCCGCGTCCGCCACCGGACCTCGCCGCTCGCCATGTCGATCGCGATCAGCTCCCCCCAGGGCGGCGGGTTGCAGGGAACGCCGAGCGGCGAGAGCAGCAGCGCGCGGGTCGCCACATAGGGGGTGCCCGCCATCTCGTAGATCTCCTGGCCCTCCGGGATCTCGGCCCGCAGTTCCTCCACGTCCTCGCGCCGCCTCAGGGTCAGGCTGGCCGCGATGTTGTTCATGTTCACGACCACCAGGTTCTCCCCAGGGTGGTAGGCCGTCGAACCCCAGTTCGCCCCGCCGCCCGCGAAGGGGAACTGCAGCGAGCCCTGCAGCGACGGCGGCGTGTAGAGCCCGTCGTTGCGGAGCGCAGCGATCTTCCTGCGGCAAACACCCCGGTCCCAGGGGGTGACGCCGAAGGCGTCCTGCGGCCGCAGGTGCGTGCGAGCGAGCAGGCCCGGCCGCGGCGTGAAGGGCTGCGTCGGCGACAGCTGCTCCCCCGGGACCCCGTCCTGGGGCGCCGGCCGCTCGACCACGGGGAAGACCGGCTGGCCGGTCTCGCGATCGAGGACGAAGACCATCCCCATCTTGGTCGCCGAGACGACCACGTCCCGACGGGCCCCGCCCTGGCGAATGGCATAGAGCCCCGGCTGCCCGGGCACGTCATAGTCCCAGAGGTTGTGATGCACGGTCTGGAAGCTCCACACCTTGCGTCCTGTCCGCGCGTCCAGCGCCACGACCGCCGAGGTATCGAGGTTGTCCCCCGCCCGGTCGCCGCCATAGAAATCGACGGCCGGCGAGGAGGTGGGCAGGAACACCAGGTTGCGCGCCGGGTCGACCGACATGGTCGACCAGACGTTCCCGTGTCCGGCGCCCGGCGATCCGGCGGGCCAGCTCGCGGCGGCGGGATCGTCCGGATCCCGAGGCACGGGATCATAGGTCCACAGCAGCCGTCCCGAGCGGACGTCGTAGGCGCGCACCGTTCCCTTCGGCGCTGCGACGCGCCGGTTGTCGCTGATGGCCGAGCCGACCACGACGACGTCGCCGGCCACGGCAGGCGCCGAGGTGATTCCGAACTCCCCCGCCCATTCCAGCGGCTGGCCCGGGTCCAGCGTCACGGCGCCGGCGGTCCCGAACGCGGCGCAAGGCCGGCCGTCGCGGGCGTCGACCGCGATGAGCCGCCCATCCAGGGTCCCCATCAGGATCCGCGATCCGCATGGGCCGGCCGCCGCCGCGGCGTCCGTCTCCCGCCAATGCGACACCCCGCGGCAGACGAACGCCGTCGCCGGCTGCATCTCGCGCGACACGCCGGGATCGTAGCGCCATTTCTGCCGGCCGGTGGCGGGATCCAGCGCCACGATCTCGTTGAACGGCGTGCAGAACACGAGGCTCGACTCCACGAGGATCGGCGTGGCCTCGAAGCCGCTCTGCCGAACGGACTCCGGGAAGCGCGCCATGTCCCCGGTGCTGTAGCTCCAGGCCTTGCGCAGGAAGCGGACGTTGTCCGCGTCGATCTGGGCGGCCGACGAATGGCGCATCCCGCCCAGGTCTCCGCCATAGGCGGGCCAGCCGGCCGGCGCCGCCGGCGAAGGCGACGGTCGGACGAGGCGCGCGGACAGCCCGAGCGCGCCCCAGCCCAGGACCGCGGCGACCGCCAGTCCCACGGCGGCGAACGCCCATCGCGTGCGCAGGCCCGGCCCAAACAACCGCATCGCGAAACCCCCAACCTTTCCACACCGGATCGTCCGTCGCCGGCGCCGGCCGGGGCCTCGCGTCGGACGAACCGAGCACTCCTGAGGCAGCGGTCCGGGGTTGACCATGAAACGGGAGGTCAAGTGGCCGGGTCCTGCGGCTTAACCTCCCGGATCATGGCGCCGCGCCCGCGCCCTGGGCATGTGGACGCCAGCCATCGCGGCGCAGCCGCGAGGCGGGGGCGAGAGGATCGAAATGCCAGGACGCTTGCAGGGCAGGACCGCGCTGATCACCGGCGCGACGAGCGGCATCGGGGAGGCCACGGCGCGCCTCTTTCACGCGGAAGGCGCGAACGTCGCCGTGGTGGGCCGCAGCCAGGCCCGCGGCGAGGCCATCGTCGCGTCCTTCGGTGATCGGGGCCGCTTCATCCAGGCCGACGTCCGCCACGAGGCCGCGATCGCCGGGGCCATCGCCGAGACCGTCGCGACCTTCGGAACCCTGGACGTGCTGTTCAACAATGCCGGCGGCCCGACGGGCGGCGACGTCGAGACGGTCACCGAAGCGCAGTACCGGGACGCGGTGGACCTGCTGTTCGGCAGCGTGGTCTTCGGCATGAAGCACGCGGCGCCGATCCTGAAGGCCAAGGGCGCGGGGGCCATCATCAACAACTCGAGCATCGCGGCGCTGCGATGCCACATGGGCGGCTACCTCTACAGCGCCACCAAGGCGGCCGTGACCCACGTCACCCGCCTCGCCGGGATGGCGCTCGGCCGCTACGGCGTGACGGTCAACAGCATCTCGCCGGGCGGGATCGTCACCCCGATCTTCCTGGGCGGGGCCGATCGCGCCGAGGCGATGGCGCCGGACGAGCGGGCGCAACGGCTGCAGGACGTCGCCGCCTCGATCGAGACCGGCACGCCCCTGCTCCGGGCGGGCTTCCCGGACGTCATCGCCTCGGCGGCCCTCTACCTGGCCTCGGACGAAGGCCGCTTCGTCAACTGCCACGACCTGGTCGTGGACGCCGGCCTCTCGGCGGGCGGCCGGACCCGCTACGCATCGTGACGGCGTGTCGAGCGCAACTCATCGAAAAGGACGCCGCTTCGGAGCCACGGGCGGACCCGCCGCGAGCCCGACTGGGTGGAGAGCTGGCGTCAGCACGCCGGCGCCCATCCGGCGCCCGCTGCGGGAACCGCGAGGATCAGCATCCAGCTCTGTAGGAGCTGCGAGGCGGCCCCGGGGGGCGTTCGCCGCTCGGGCGCGCATCGCGTTGCGCTCGATACAGGGGACTTGGACGAGGCCCGCGATCGGAACACAGGTCAGACCAGGATTGTGATCCATCGCAATTCGTGACGGAACCGTCCCATGGACCGCCGATGACGGCTCAGGACAGAGCCATCATCGAGGGGCTGGCGGGAGACAGCCGCTACGCCGCGCCCGGGCATCGTCGCTCGCAAGCCACGCGGCCAGGTCCAACGCCTGAGCCGGCGCTCATACGTCATGGCGCCGAAGCGCGCGGAGGCGTTGGTCAGCCAGGTTCCTCCAGCCGGTGGAACTCGACGTAGAACCGCACCGGGCCGAGCGGCTCCACCTCGTGCAGGATCGTCGGCTCCACGACCCCGGGCGGGGTCCCGGGCGTCAGGGTCGTTTCCGACGCCGGCCGTCGGGGATCGACGATCCGGTAGGCGAGGCGCCCTTCGAGGACGTGGATGAGCGCCCAGGCCCCCGCCTTGGTCGTGTGGGCCTTGAGCAGGCCCGCCGGGACCGTGCTCTCGGTGAACACGTCCGTCCGGCGGTAGGGCCGCGCCGTCGTCGGAAGCTCCATCTCCGCCCCGCCTAGGCGCGACGGCGCTCGCCGGCCGGCGGAAGCCCGCCCCGGCTGGCCGCGATGCCCAGTTGCAGGCTCTGCGCGATCATCTCGGACCGGGCGACGAACAGCGCCGCCGCGGGCGGCGGGCACAGCGCCTCGACGGTCTGCCGGAAGAGGTGCAGCCAGCGCGCGAAGTGGGTCGGGCGGATGTCGGCGATGCGCGCGTGGGCCGCCATCGGCGCGCCCTTGAACCGCCCGGTCATCAGCAGCACCGACGACCAGAAGTCGCACATCTTGGCCAGGTGGGCCGGCCACGCCGCCTCGGGGATGACCCGGTTGAAGACCGGCGCCAGCGCCGGGTCCTTTCGCACCTGGGCGTAGAAGCCGTGCACCACCTCATGGATCATGTCTTCGGTGACGCCCGCCGCCACGCCCGGGCCGATGCGGGAGTCGGATGCCTGCACTCTGTCCACGGAGCCCTCGCTGGGAAGGAGATTGAAGAAGTATTTAGCATACTTGTTTCGTCCAAGCCACGCCGCCAGCAATTGAGAAGGTGCAAATCTCCTGCGCTTTCAAAACAATATCTTTCATACTGGTTTGTCTTCGCGATCCGATAGGCTCCGCCGCCGACGCCGAGGGGCTGAAGCGATGGACACGACGACGCAGACGACACAGGCCGGACAGGATCCGCATCACGGCGCAGCCCCGCCCTTCGCCGTCCGATGGTTCTTCTCGACCAACCACAAGGACATCGGGGTCCTCTACCTCATCTTCGCCATCGTCGCGGGGCTGGTCGGCGGCGCGCTTTCCGGCCTGATGCGGTGGGAGCTCTACGAGCCCGGGCTGCAGGTGTTCGGCGAGGGCTCGTGGCTGGCCCAGCTCGGCCTCTTCGAGGGCAAGCACGGCTTCAACGTGGCCGTCACCGCGCATGCGCTGGTCATGGTCTTCTTCACCGTGATGCCGGCCCAGATGGGCGCGTTCGGCAACTACTTCACGCCGCTGATGATCGGCGCGCCCGACATGGCCTTCCCGCGGATGAACAACATCTCGTTCTGGCTGCTGGTGGCCGCCTTCAGCCTGTTGATCCTGTCGATGTTCGTCGACGGCGGACCGGGGCGCGGCGCCGGCACGGGCTGGACCCTCTATCCGCCGCTCTCGACCAGCGGCCACACCGGCCCCTCGGTGGACCTGGTGATCCTCTCGATCCACCTTGCGGGGGCCAGCTCGATCCTGGGCGCCATCAACTTCATCACCACCATCTTCAACATGCGCGCGCCCGGCATGACGCTGGGCCGCATGCCGCTGTTCGCCTGGTCGGTGCTGATCACCGCCTTCCTGCTGCTGCTCACGCTGCCGGTGCTGGCGGGGGCGATCACGATGATGCTCACCGACCGCAACTTCAACACGCACTTCTTCGATGCGGCCGGCGGCGGCGACCCGGTCATGTACCAGCACCTGTTCTGGTTCTTCGGCCACCCCGAGGTCTACATCATGATCCTGCCGGGGTTCGGCATCATCAGCCACGTCGTGGCGACCTTCTCGCGCAAGCCGGTGTTCGGCTACCTGGGCATGGTCGCGGCCATGGCGGCGATCGGCTTCCTGGGCTCGGTGGTCTGGGCGCACCACATGTTCACCGTCGGCATGACGCTGGCCCTCGCCGCCTATTTCTCCGCCGCCTCGATGGTCATCGCCGTGCCGACCGGCATCAAGGTGTTCTCCTGGATCGCCACCATGTGGGGTGGCTCGATCGATTTCAGGACGCCGATGCTGTGGGCCATCGGCTTCATCTTCGTCTTCGTGGTGGGTGGCGTGACCGGGGTGGTCCTGGCCAGCGCGGCCCTCGACCTGAGCTTCCACGACACCTACTACGTGGTGGCCCACTTCCACTACGTGCTGTCCCTGGGCGCCGTCTTCAGCATCTTCGCCGGCTTCTACTACTGGTTCGAGAAGATCACGGGCCTGAAGTACAACGAGGCGCTGGGTGCGACCCATTTCTGGCTCTTCTTCATCGGCACGAACATCATCTTCTTCCCGCAGCATTTCCTGGGCCTGCAGGGCATGCCGCGGCGCATCGCCGACTATCCGGAGGCCTTCGCCACCTGGAACAAGGTCTCGTCCCTCGGCTACGTGGTCATGGCGGTGAGCATGGGGGTCTTCCTGCTGCTGCTGGTCGAGGCCTTCGTTCGCCGCCGGCGCGGCGTGGCCAACCCCTGGGGCGAGGGCGCGACGACGCTGGAATGGACCCTCCCCTCGCCGCCGCCGTTCCACCAGTTCAACGAGCTGCCGGTGGTGACGGACGACCGGCGCGGCCCTTGAGCGGCGGCCGTGATAGGCTGCCCGGGAGACGGCCTGGGCGAGCCGGCCTCGCGAGGGCAGGACACGAATGCGGCTGACCGTCTACACCGACTACGCCCTGCGCGTGATGATGTATGCGGCGCTGCGCCAGGGCCGGCTCTCCACGATCGGGGAGATCGCCGGCGCCTACGGCATCTCGCGCAACCACGTGATGAAGGTGGTCTACGAGCTGGGCGTGGCCGGCTACATCGAGACCGTGCGGGGCCAGCAGGGCGGGATCCGGCTGGCGCGCCCGGCGCAGGACATCGTCCTGGGCGAGGTCGTGCGACGCACCGAGCGGACCACCGCGGTGGCCCCCTGCATCGACGCGGCCGCCGGCTATTGCGCCATCTCGCCCGCCTGCAAGCTGAAGCGCGCGCTCCAGCAGGCTTCGAACGCCTTCTTCGACGTGCTGGACGGGTTCACGCTCGCCGACCTGACCGAGAACCGCGACATCCTGAACACCCTGCTCGGCGAGGGCGGGCGCGCGCCCCTTTCCGTCGGCCGGGCTCCGCAGCGGGCCTGAGGCGCGCCCTAACCTCCGGCCTCCAGATGCTCGAGCAGGACGCGGGCGTGGTTGTGGACCTCGTCCCTGGCCGCGTAGAGCAAGGTCACGTCGTGCGCCTCGAGGCTGCGCAGCGTCCCGACGGCGGGATTTTCCGCCAGCTCGGCGGCGTAGCGTTTCCGGAACTCCGCCCAGCGGTCGGGACGATGCCCGAACCAGCGCCGCAGCGCGGCGGTCGGGGCGACGTCGCGCAGCCAGAGGTCGATCGCGGAGTCCGCCTTGCGCAGGCCGCGGGGCCAGAGTCGATCGACCAGCACGCGCACGCCGTCCGCCGGGTCCGGCGGGTCGTAGGCGCGCTTGATGTGGAACGTGGCCTGGATCATGCGCGAGCCTCCCTTGAAACAAATTTTTGATCTCAAAAGGCAATAGCATTCGTTGGAGTGCGATTATCGAGGCCCTCAATATTCCCCGGCCAGCAGAGGATCAACGCCATGGGCCACGCCTCCCCTGTCCCAAGCCGCCGTCGCCATGACGTGCCGCAGGAGCCGGTCGTGCCGCAGGAGCCAGGCGCGGCGCAGGCCGGGCCGGCCCGGGTCTTCATGTTCCGGGCCTCGAGCCGGCGCCTCTGCGCCCTCTCCGTCGATCCGACCGGCGGCAACATCCCGCGCCACTCCCTGGGCGCCGAGGACGAATGGACCTTCGTCCGCGTCCTGGACCTTCTCGTCGGCGAGCTGCGGTCGGGGTTCGATCCCGATGAGGTCGCCCGCGCCCTGCGCGAGGACGGATATGCCCTGATCGGCGAGCCGTTCCACGCCGACTGAGAGAGTCAGGCGTCGGGCCTACGCGCGAAGGCCCGTCGGAGCGCCCGGTGCCGCGGGCGGACCGCCGGAATGGCTTCGCTTCGCGCACAGCCGCAGGCTCTCGCGCACGGCCTGGATGTCCTCGGCGGCGCTGCGGGTCGAATAGACGGCGTAGATCGAATAGGCGAACTCCGGCGCGCGCCCGACGCGGCGAAGCTGCCCGCCGTCGATGTAGGGCTGGACGACGGACGACCGGAAGTAGCCGGCGCCGCCGACCGCCAGCATATAGCTCAGCGCCAGCGGCCCGAGCGAGATCGACACCCCGGCGTTGACGAGGTGCGGAAAGGCCGTCGCGTGGCTGGTCGTGAACGGCTCGCCCCAGTCCACGAAGATGTAGTCCTCCGGCCGGACCTCCCCGTCGTCGGCCGTCGTGACCAGCACGAGCTTCTCTTCGACCAGCAGTTCCAGCACCAGCTCGGGCCGCTGCGGCGGGCTGTAGAGCACCGCCACGTCGAGCGAGCCTTCCTGCACCCGACGCAGCAGGTTCTCCGCGGTGTCCACCTCGGTCCGGAGCGCGACGTCCGGCTGGTGCTCGCGCATCCACAGCATCCAGTCGACCAGCAGCGGGCTCCAAAGGCTGAACTCTCCCCCCAGCCCGACCAGATGGGCCCGGCCGGGCGGCAGCGCGATCTGCTGGCGCGCACGCTCCCACACCTGCACCAGGGTCGTGGCGTAGTGCTGGAACCGCTCGCCCGCGGGCGTGAGGCGCGCGCCGGCGCGGTTGCGGACGAACAGGCGGCGCCCGACCTGCTCCTCGAGCAGCCGGATCCGTGCGCTGATCGCCGTCTGGGTCAGGTGGAGGCGATCCGCCGCGCCGACGAAGCTGCCGGTGGCGACGACCTCCAGGAACGTCCGGGCGAGGCTGATGTCCATGGCCAGATAGCGCAACTCTTTTGCTTTTAACGGACAATACCATTCGTTTGTTTGCTGTGTCATCCGGCCGCAGATTGCATGCCTTAAAGCTCGCCCGCGAAGCCACGGGGTCGAGCGCGAGGACATGACGCGTAACGATGACCTTGGCGGAATTCCCCGGCCCCGGCCTGAGCGAGGAGCAGTGGCGGCTCATCCGCAGCCTGGCGGTCAGCCTCTCGTCCTCCCAGCTCTCGTGGGTGAGCGGGTACTTCGCAGGCTTCGACGAAGGCACCCGCGGCCGCGTCGCGGCGGCCACGCCCCAGGCGCCCGAACCGGCAGCGCCTCCACAGGCGGCGGCGCGCACCCTCACCATCCTGTTCGGAAGCGAGACCGGGGCCAGCCAGGATCTCGCGGCGACCCTCGCGCGCCGGGCCGAGGACCAGGGCCTGCCGGTCCGCCTCTTCGACATGGGCGCCTACAAGGTTCGCCAGTTGAAGGACGAGCAGGACCTCCTGCTGATCTCCAGCACCCACGGCGAGGGGGATCCGCCGCAGGCGGCCGCCGACTTCTTCGAGTTCCTGGAGAGCCGGAAGGCGCCTCGCCTCGAACAGGCGCGCTTCTCCGTCCTGGCGCTGGGCGATTCCACCTACGAGCGCTTCTGCGAGGCCGGGCGGCGCCTGGACCGCCGCCTCGAAGAGCTGGGCGCCCGGCGCTTCGAGCCCCGGGCGGACTGCGACGTCGACTACGAGGAGCCCGCCGCGGCCTGGATGGGCCGCGTGCTCTCCCATTTCGCCGCCGGCCCGGCGACGCCCGCGCCCACGGCGCCGGCCGCCCTCGCCGCCCGCCCCGAGCCCACGGCCTTCGACAGGAAGCGGCCCTTCCCGGCGGCGGTCATCGACAACCTGGTGCTGACGGGGCGCGGATCCAGCAAGGAGACGCGCCATCTCGAACTGTCGCTGGAAGGCTCGGGCCTGACGTTCGAGCCGGGCGACGCCCTGGGGCTGCACGCCCGCAACGACCCCGCCGTCGTCGCCGCGCTGCTCGACGCCGTCGCCCTGTCGCCGGAGGCCCCGGTGTCCCTCAAGGGCGGCGACCTGCCCCTCGGGGAGGCCCTGGAAAGCGCCTACGAGGTCACCGCCGCCACCCCGCGCTTCCTGGAGCAATGGGCCCAGGTCACGGGCGCGGCCGGGCTGAAGGCGCTCCTGGGCGACGACGGGCGGGAGGCGCGCAGCGCTTTCCTGCGCGGCCACCAGGTCATCGACATCGTCCGCGCCTTCCCCGCGCCCGGCGTCGCGCCCGTCACCCTGCTGGCGGGCCTTCGCCCCTTGCAGCCGCGGCTGTACTCGATCGCCTCCAGCCCTCTCGTCGCGGAGGACGAAGCCCACCTGACGGTGTCCACGGTCCGCTTCGCCCTGCACGGGACCCCGCGATCCGGGGTGGCGTCCGGGCACATCGCCGACCGGCTGGGCGAGGACGCGACCCTGCCGGCCTACATCCAGCCGAACCCCCACTTCCGGCTTCCCGAGCCCGAGCGGCCGATCCTCATGATCGGCGCCGGAACGGGCGTCGCGCCCTTCCGCGCCTTCATGCAGCACCGCGAGGCGCAGGGCACCCCCGGCCGGTCGTGGCTGGTGCTCGGCGAACGCAACTTCCGCACCGACTTCCTCTACCAGACCGAATGGCAGGCGCTGCTGCGGGACCAGGCGCTGACGCGCATGGACGTCGCCTTCTCCCGCGACGGGGACCGGAAGCTCTACGTCCAGCACCGGCTCCTGGAGCACGCCGCCGAGGTGTACGCCTGGATCGAGGACGGCGCCTGCGTCTACGTCTGCGGGGATGCGGCGCGCCTGGCGCCCGACGTCCACGAGGCCCTGGCCACGATCCTCGTCGAGCAGGGCCGCCTGAGCCGCGAGGACGCCGAGGAGCGGCTTCGCGGCCTCGCCCGCGAGCATCGCTATCAGCGGGACGTCTACTGATGAGCTCGACCCTCACCCCCCACGCGCCGACCGACCGCAGCCGCGACCTCTCCCAGCCGCTCGACGCCCTCGGCCCCGACGAGACGCTCAAGGCCGACAGCGACCAGCTTCGCGGGACCATCGCGCTCAGCCTGCTCGACCGCATCACCGGCGCGGTCAGCGACCGCGACACCAAGCTGATGAAGTTCCAGGGCGTCTATCAGCAGGACGACCGCGACCTGCGCGACGAGCGTCGCCGCCAGAAGCTGGAGCCCGCCTACCAGTTCATGGCGCGGGTGCGCCTGCCGGGCGGCGTCTGCACCTCGGAGCAGTGGCTCACCCTCGACGCCCTGGCCCGGGAGCACGGCCGCGGGACCCTGCGGATCACGACCCGCCAGACCTTCCAGTTCCACTGGGTGCTGAAGGACAGCCTCCGCCCGCTGATCCAGAAGCTGCACACCGTGCTCCTGGACACCATCTCGGCCTGCGGCGACGACGCGCGCGGGGTGATGTGCTCGGTCGATCCCCACCTCTCGGCCCTGCACGCCGAGGTCTATGCCATCGCCCGCCAGGCCAGCGACCACGCCATCCCCCGCATGCGGGCTTATCACGAGATCTGGTACGGCGAGACGCGGGTGGCGGCGTCCGGCCCGGAGGAGCCCTTCTACGGCCGCACCTACATGCCGCGGAAGTTCAAGATCGGTTTCGTCATCCCGCCGGTCAACGACATCGACGTCTACACCCAGGACCTCGGCTTCATCGCCGTCGCCGGCCCCGACGGGCTGGAGGGGTTCAACGTCGCGATCGGCGGCGGCATGGGCCGCACCGACCAGGCCCCGGCCACCTATCCGCGCCTGGCCGACGTCATCGGCTTCGTGCCCAAGGACAGGGTCCTGGCGGCCAGCGACGCGGTGATGGCCGTCCAGCGGGAATACGGCGACCGGCGCGACCGCGCCCGCGCGCGCTTCAAGTACACCATCGACGACAAGGGCCTGGACTGGATCGTCCGCGAGATCGAGGCCGTGCAGGGCTTCGCCTTCGAGCCCGCCCGGCCGTTCGAGTTCACCACCAACGGCGACGTCCTCGGCTGGCGCCGGGGCGAGGACGGCCGCCATCACCACACCCTCTTCCTCGAAGCCGGCCGCATCGACAACCGGCCCGGCCGCCCCCTCCTCGACGGGCTGCGCGAGATCGCCCGCGCCCACCCGGGCGGCTTCCGCCTGACGCCCAACCAGAACCTCGTCATCGCCAACGTCGCCGCGCGCGACCGCCAGCTGATCGAGGGCCTGCTGGAGGGGTTCGGGCTCAGCGAGCTGAACGCGGGAAGCGGGCTGCGGCGCAACGCCATCGCCTGCGTCGCCCTGCCGACCTGCGGCCTCGCCATGGCCGAGGCCGAGCGCTACCTGCCGAGCCTGGCGCCGAAGATCGAAGCCATCCTCGAAAGACACGGCCTGATCGAGGAGCCGATCACCCTGCGCGTCAGCGGCTGCCCCAACGGCTGCTCGCGCCCCTATGTCGCCGAGATCGCCCTGACCGGCCGCGCGCCCGGGAAGTACAACCTCTACCTGGGCGGCGGCTTCCACGGCCAGCGCCTCAACAGGATGGACCTGGAGAACGTCGGCGAGGCCGCGATCCTGGCCCGCCTCGACACCGTCATCGCCCGCTACGCCCGCGAACGCCTGGAGGGCGAACGCTTCGGCGATTTCGTCGTCCGCGCCGGGCGCGACCTCGACGCTTGAGGGCCGAAGGACACAGGAGACCGAACATGTCGCTGCAACTGGGCCAGACCGCCCCCGACTTCGAACAGGACAGCACCGAAGGCCGCATCCGCTTCCACGAGTGGCTGGGCGCGTCCTGGGGCGTCCTCTTCAGCCATCCGAAGGACTTCACGCCCGTGTGCACGACCGAACTGGGTGAGGTCGCGCGGCTGAAGCCCGAGTGGGACAGGCGGGGCGTCAAGCCGATCGCGCTGTCGGTCGACCCGCTCGACTCCCACGCCGCCTGGGCCGGCGACATCGCCGAGACCCAGGGCCACAGGGTCAACTATCCGATCCTCGCCGACGCCGACCGGAAGGTCGCCACCCTGTACGGCATGATCCACCCCGAGAGCGATCCGACCCTGACGGTCCGCGCCGTCTACGTCGTCGATCCGAACAGGAAGATCCGCCTGGTCCTCACCTATCCGCCCAGCGCCGGGCGCAACTTCGCGGAGATCCTGCGGACCATCGACAGCCTGCAGCTCACCGACAACGAGAAGGTCGCCACCCCGGTCAACTGGCGCCAGGGCGATCCGGTGATCATCGTCCCGAGCCTGTCGGACGAGGACGCGCGGGCCCGCTTCCCGCAAGGTTGGGAGACCCAGAAGCCCTACCTGCGGGTCGTGCGGCTGCCGTCATGACCCGCTCCGCGGCCAGGCCGCCCGCCCAGCGCCCCGAAACCGTCGCCGCGGCGAACGGCGTCGCCGCCGATGCGGCGTTCGGCGCGGTCGCCCCGCCGCTCTACCTGTCCAGCACCTTCGCCTTCGAAGGCGTGGAGCGCGAGGGTCCCCACGCCTACACCCGCAGCTCCAATCCCAGCCGCGACATGCTCGCCGAGACCCTGGCCAGGCTGGAGGGCGGCGCCGGCGCCGTCGTGACGTCCAGCGGCATGGCGGCCATCGACCTCGTGCTCGCGCGCCTCGGCCCCGACGATCTCGTCGTGGCGCCTCACGACTGCTACTGGGGAACCTACCGGCTCCTGGCGGCCCGGGCGGCGCGCCGCCAGTTCAGCGTGGTCTTCATCGACCAGACCGACGAGGTCGCGGTGGCGTTGGCCCTGGAGGATGCGCCCAGCCTCCTGTTCATCGAGACCCCCAGCAATCCCCTGATGCGCGTGGTCGACATCGCCAGCCTCGCCGGCCAGGCCAGGGCCGCCGGGGTCCAGGTGGCGGTCGACAACACCTTCCTCTCGCCGGCGCTGCAGCAGCCGATCGCGCTGGGCGCCGATTTCGTCGTCCACTCCACGACCAAGTACATCAACGGCCATTCCGACGTGGTCGGCGGCGCGGTGGTCGCGGCCGATCGCGCCGAGGCCGAGGCGCTGGCGGCCTGGGCCAACACGACCGGCGTCGGCGGCGCGCCCTTCGACGCCTATATGACCCTCCGCGGCCTCCGGACGCTGTTCCCGCGCATCGAGCGCCAGCAGCGGACCGCCGGCGCCCTGGCGGCGTTCCTCCTCGGCCATCCCGCGGTCAGGGCGGTCCACTACCCGGGCCTGCCGGGCCATCCGCAGCACCAGCTCGCCGCCCGCCAGCAGCGGGGCTTCGGCGCCATGCTGAGCTTCGAGCTCGCCGGCGGCCTGGAGGCGGTCCGCGCCTTCGCGGGCGCGCTTCGCGTCTTCACCCTCGCCGAGTCGCTGGGCGGGGTGGAGAGCCTGATCGCCCATCCCGAGACCATGACCCACGCCGGCATGAGCCCCGCGGCCCGCGCCGCCGCGGGCATCACCGGCGGCCTCCTGCGCCTCTCCGTCGGGCTGGAGGCCGAGGACGACCTCCTGGCCGACCTCGACGCCGGCCTGGGCCAGGCGCTCGCCGGCGTTCCGCGGCCGGGCGCAGAGCTTCACGTCCACTAGCAAGGGGCCCGCATGCTCACCCTTCCTCCCCTGCCCTACGGATACGCCGCCCTGAGCCCGGTCATCTCCGAGGCGACGCTCAGGACCCACCACGGCAAGCACCATGCGCGCTACGTCCAGGTGGCCAACGAACTGCTGGCGGCGCGAGGGGACCGCCCCGAAACCCTCGAGGAGATCGTGGTCGAGGCCGATCGCGCGAACGATCGGAAACTCTTCAACAACGCCGCCCAGGCCTGGAACCACGGCTTCTTCTGGATGTGCATGCGTCCCGGCGGCTCCCGACCCGAAGGCGGCCTCGCCGAGGCGATCGACCAGGCCTTCGGGAGCCTGGCCGGCCTGCGCGACGCCTTCATCGCCGAGGGCGCCGGGCGCTTCGGCTCGGGGTGGGTCTGGCTGCTGGCGAAGGGCGGCGCGCTCTCGGTCGTCTCGACCCACGACGCCGCGACGCCCCTCACCGCGGCGGGCGCGACTCCGCTCCTGGTCTGCGACGTCTGGGAGCACGCCTACTACCTGGACCACAGCAACGACCGGGCCGCCTTCCTCTCGGCCTGGTGGGACCACTGCATCGACTGGGCGTTCGTCGCGGCCCAGTTCGAGGCTGCGGCCACCGGCGCCGCGGGCTGGCGCTATCCGGCGCCGACGCTGGCGTCAGCGTCATGACCAGGCCCAATCCCCCCAGCTCCCCGGTCTGCTTCGCGGCCGAGGCGAGCGACAGCTACATGGGCTACCATGACCGGGACGAGCTCGTGCAGGCGCTCTCCGAGCTGCTGGAGGCCGAGCGCGCCGGCGCGAAGGTGGGCGTCGGCCTCGTGGAGGCGGCGCCCGACCCGGACGCCCTGGCCCTGGCGCGCACGGTTCGCGACGACGAGGCCCGCTGGTGCCGGATGCTGGCCCAGGCCCTGCGCCGCCTGGGCGCGAAGCCGTCCCTCAAGGTCGGCGACTTCTACGGCAAGGTCATGGCGATCGATGGGCTGGAGGCCCGGCTCGCCCTCCTCAACCGCGGCCAGGGCTGGGTGGTCCGCAAGCTGGAGGCGCTCCTGCCCAAGGTCCGCGACGACACGCTCCACGCCGAGCTGAAGGCGATGCTGGACGCCCACGTCGAGAACATCGAACTCACCGAACGCACCCTCGCCCGGCGCCGCGGGGGTTCAGCAGACCCTATTTCAAGCGCTCGTTGAAGAACTGCGCCATCACCGCGTAGGCCTCGCGCGCCTCCGGCACGCGCGCGTCATAGAAGAAGGCATGGCGGCCGCCCTCCCAGACGTGCAGGCGGGCGTCGACGCCCTGGGCGACCAGCTTGCTGTGCAGGTTCACGGCGCTGCTGAGCGCGAAGTCCCGGGTCCCTACGATCACCAGCGTGGGCGGGAAGGTTTTGAGTGTCGTGGCGTCCGACGCTGGATAGGCGGTCGGCTCGCTAGCCGCCGCAGAGCGCATATAGCCGAGGCGTGGCCCGCCGCCGCCCGGACCGCCGGCGGGAACCTCGCCGTCGCCCAGCAGCATGCCGAGGATGCGCGAGTCCCCGCCCATCGAGGCGTCACCGCCGGCGCAGAACACGCCGGCCGCCGCCGGCGCGGGCAGCCCCTGCTTCTGGAACCAGGCCAGCGACTGCGCCGTCAGGAGGCCGCCGGCCGAGCAGCCGTAGAGACCGATGCGCCGCGCCGGCGTCGTCTTCAGCACCTCGCGGTAGACCGCCTCGACATCCTGGCTGGCCTCGGGGAACTGGGCCTTGGGCGCGAGCCGATAATCGATGCTGATGACCCGCAGGCCGGTGAGCGCGGCGACCGGGATCGACTCCAGACCACCGCACTCGGTGAAGCAGCCCACGAAACCGCCGCCATGCACATTGATCAGCACCGGCGCCTTGGGCGCGCCGCCCGGAGGCTCGTAGATGCGCACCGGCACGCCGCCTATCGTCGCGTCGCGGATCTTCACCGGATAGGCCGCCTTGGTGCGCTCCAGGCGCGGGCCGAACAGGGCGGCGTTGAAGTCGCCGATCGGACGGCCGGACAGGCCGCGCTCGGTCAGGATGTGCTCGACGCGGGACTCGTTGCCCTCACGGCTCATCAGCGGCGTACTGGGGATGTCCAGCGCCGGGATGCTTGTGGTCCCGTCGGGCGTGACCGGGACCGGAGCGCCGTAGGCGGTCGGCGCGACGGCCAGGCTCAGCCCCAGGGTCAGGACGAGATGGCGGCTCATCGACCGGCCTCCTGCATCTTGCCGGTGCCGCGCGAGCCGGGGATCAGCCGGTCGACGAACAGCACCAGCGCCGGGACGACGGCGGCCACGTACATGTTGTCGATGCCGTAGGGGTTGCCGGCCAGGTACCAGCCGGTGGTCGCCACGCCGCTGGCGATCAGTGAGGCGACAGCTGTGCGCGGCGACCCGAGCCACGGAAGGTAGACGCCGAGGCAGGCCACGATGGCGATCGAGAGCCGCAGCGCCCGGGTGAAGAACGACAGTTCCAGGATATGCGGCATGAAGAACACGCAGAGCAGCGGCACGAGCCCCACGCCCAGCGCCACCCAGCGCGTGGCCTTGAGCTCCTGGTCCCCGTCCGGCTTGCGCCAGGGGACGTAGAAGTCGCGCATGACCAGCGCCGTGGTGGCCAGCGCCACGGTGCTCACGCTCACCAGCACCGAGGCCACCAGCGACACCGTCACCACGGCCGCCAGGCTCGGCGACATCTTCTCGATGAAGATCGGCAGGGCGTAGAGGCTCTCCATGTCGGGATAGAGGTAGCGGGCCGCGACGCCCACGAAGCCCAGCGCGAAGCCCAGCGGCAGGCAGAGCGCCGCGGCGATGAGGACGGAGGTGCGGGCCGCGCCCTCGTTCCTGTTCGAGGCGATGGCCTGGATGATGTACTGGGTCGAGAAGATCGCGCCGACTGTGCCTACGATCCAGGCGAAGATCCTGTTCGCGCCCACCTCCCCGTCGACCGTGAAGTAGGACTGCGGCAGGCTCGCCTGCATCGGTTCGAGCCCCCCCGTCAGCATGGCGGCCACGGCGACCAGGATGGCGATCCCGGCCAGCTTCACGACGCTGTGGAGGATGGTGACGTAGGCGATGCTCTTGAGCCCGCCGAACACGTAGTAGATGGCGCTGAAGGCGGCGATGACAAACATCGAGACCGTGATCGGGATGTGGATCGCGGTGGTGAGCGCCGCGGCGCCGCTCATGTAGTTGCCGACGTTCACCAGCAGGAGCGCGTAGATCATGATGATCGACACCACGATGCGCGCGCCGTTCCCGTAGCGCTGCTCGACGAGCCCCGAGATGGTGTGCTGCTGCGACGTGTAGACCTTGCGCGCGAACAGCAGGGCCAGGAGCAGGAAGCCGATGGCGGCGGCGTGCACGGACCATCCGGCCGCCATGCCCTTCTCGAAGGCTTCCTGGGCGGTGCCGACGGTCGACTTGGCGCCAATGAACTCGCTCATCAGCAGGACGCCGATGACCACCGCCGGCAGGGCCTTCGAGCCAACCATGAACTGGTCGGTGGTGCGGCTGCGCAGGACGAACGCCAGGATGCTCGTCGCCACGATGTAGACGACGACCGCCCCCACGATCACTGTCTCGCGAAGAAGCTCTCCGCCCATGTTTCCTCCTCGCCCCGGCCGTGCGCCGGGGTCGTGTTGCGATTATTCCGCCAGCTCGCGCATGACGCGGATGAGGTCGGACTTGCCCTCGAACCCGATGCCGGGAAGGTCGGGCATGACGATGTGGCTGGCCTCGACCTTCACCCCGTCGGGGAACCCGCCGTACGGCTGGAAGAGGTCGGGGTAGCTCTCGTTGCCGCCCAGCCCGAGGCCGGCGGCGATGTTCAGCGACATCTGGTGACCGCCGTGCGGGATGCAGCGCGAGGGCGACCAGCCGGCGGCGTCCAGCACCTCCAGCGTCCGCATGTACTCGACCAGGCCGTACGACAGCGCGCAGTCGAACTGCAGGAAGTCGCGGTCGGGGCGCATGCCGCCGTAGCGGATCAGGTTGCGGGCGTCCTGGTGGCTGAACAGGTTCTCGCCGGTGGCCATCGGGCCCGGGTAGAACTCCGCCAGCGCCGCCTGGAGCTGATAGTCCAGCGGGTCGCCCGCCTCCTCGTACCAGAACAGGGGATACTCCCGCAGCGCCTTGGCGTACGCGATGGCGGTGAGCGTGTCGAAACGGCCGTTGGCGTCGACGGCGAGCCGGGCGTCGGCTCCGATCTCGGCCAGCACCGACTCGATGCGGCGGCGGTCGACAGCCAGGCTCTCGCCGCCGATCTTCATCTTCACGACGTTGTAGCCGCGGTCGATGTAGCTGCGCATCTCGGCGCGCAGCGCGTCGTCGTCCTTGCCCGGATAGTAGTAGCCGCCGGCGGCATAGACGAAGACCCGTGGGTTCGCCTCGCGCCCGCTGCGCTCGGCCAGCAGGCGGAACAGCGGCTTGCCGGCGATCTTCGCCACCGCGTCCCAGACGGCCATGTCGATCGTTCCGACCGCGACCGAGCGCTCGCCGTGACCGCCCGGCTTCTCGTTGGTCATCAGGGCGCGCCAGACGCGGTGTGGATCGAGGTTCTCGCCCGTCTCGTCCAGCAACGAGGCGGGATCGGCCTCACGCAGCCGGTCGGCGAACCGCTCGCGGATCAGGCCGCCCTGCCCGTAGCGGCCGTTGGAGTTGAAGCCATAGCCGACGACGCGGCGGCCATCGCGGACCACGTTGGTCACCACCGCCACCAGGCTGGCGGTCATCTTCGAGAAGTCGATGTAGGCGTTGCGGATCGGGGAGGCGATCGGCTTGGTCACCTCGACGATGTCGACGATGCGCGGCGCGTCGACCGACACGCCGGCCTTCAGGATCACGGTCACAGGGAAGCTCCTCCGCAGACGAGAAGCTCCTGCCCGGTGATCGCCGCGGCGTCGGGCGAGAGCAGGAAGGCGACATAGGCCGCGATCTCGTCGGGTTCGATGAACCGCCCGATGGGCGGGGTGACGGGGGCGACGGTGCGGTCGCCCCGGGTGAGCATGGGCGTGGCGGTCGCGGCGGGAGCCACAACGTTGCAGGTGATCCCGCGCGGCGCGAGCTCGATGGCCCACGAGCGGACCAGCGCGACGACGGCGGCCTTGCAGGCGGCGTACTGGCTCTTGCCCGCCGCGCCCCCGCTGGTCCGGCTGCCGATGGCGACAAGGCGGCCGCCCGCCGGCATGGCCGGCAGCAGCGCCTGGCCCAGGCGCGTCAACGCCTGGACGTGGACGGCCCACATCGCCTCGCCGTCCGCCGGGTCCAGCTCGTCCAGCCGACCCGTACGCATGAACCCCGCCGCATGGACCAGGCCTTGCACGGGCGGCAGGTCGGCCAGCAGCGCCGCGACGACGGCCGGATCGGTGAGGTCGGCAGTCTTCTGTCCGGCGAAGTGGGTCGCGGCATCGTCGACGCCCAGGTCCACGCCGATCACCGACCAGCCGGCGGCGGCCAGCCGCCGCGCGATGGCCGCGCCAATGCCCGAGCGGCTGCCCGTCACCAGGACGGTCGGTGGGGTGGACGCGGGCGCCATGGTCAGGCGGCGGGGCGCTGCGACAGGCCGGCGCCCTCGACGGCGGCCTTGATGCGCGCCAGTTCCTCGGGCGACGGGGCGATGGTGGGCGGACGCACCGTGCCGCGGTCGAAGATGCCGGCGGCGGCCATGGCGGCCTTCATGCAGGCGTGGGCCTCGCCGGTCGGCTCCCCGTCGCCATAGACCGACTGCTTCAGCGGATCGATGACGCCCTGGATCTGCATCGCGCGCTTCAGGTCGCCGGCCGCCACCGCGTCCAGCAGGTCCATGATCAGGCCGGGGATCAGCGAGGCGAAGCCCACCAGCGCCCCGTCCACGCCCTGGACCATCGAGGCCAGCAGGTATTCGTCGTGGCAGGTCAGCAGCGCCTTGTCGGGCGCGGCGGCGCGGATGGCCTTCAGGTCGCGGGCGTACTTGTTCATCTCGCGCGTGCCGATCTTGAAGGCGTGCACGTGGTCGAGGCGGGCCAGGTCGGCCAGCAGCTCGGACGAGAACGAGGCCTTCGTCCAGGCCGGGTAGACGTGAACCACCAGGGGCAGGCCGCAGGCGTCGCCGATGGCGTTGAAGTAGTCGAGCACGTGCTGCGGGCGGAAGCCGAAGCGCAGCCAGTGGTGCGGCGGCATGATGTCGAGCGCCGAGGCGCCGGCCGCCTTGGCGGCCCTGGCCTGCTCGGCGGCGTCGAGGATGCCTTCACAGACGATCGAGGAGATCACGGGCACACGGCCATCCACGGCCTGGGCGGTGATGCGGGTGACTTCCGTGCGCTCGGCCGGGGTCAGCGAGAAGACCTCGCCGGTATGGCCGTTGGTCATCAGCGCCTTGATGCCGCGCTGGCCGGCCAGCCAGCGCGCGAAACGGGTGAGCCCTGCCGCATCGATGCTGAAATCTTCATTGAACGGGACGGCGATCGCGGGGATCAGTCCCTTGAGGTCGAGCGAATGCGGCACGGGATCGGTACTCCAGAGTCAGGGTGAGTGTCGGTGGGCCGCCATGCCGCCAGCGGCGCGCACGGCTTCGGAAAGGCGGGTGGCCGCGGTGACGGTCAGGTCGCGGGCGTCGGCCAGGAACTCCTGCTCGGTCCGGCCGAAGGCCGGGGCCGCGGCGCTGACCGCGGCGACCGGGACGCCGTCCACATCGGTGATCGGCGCGGCGATCACGCGCAGTCCGGTGACGGTCTCCTGGTCGGAGAAGGCGTAGCCCAGGCGGCCGGTCTCGGCGATCTGCGCCAGGATGGTGTCGACGTCGATGATCGTGCGGTCGGTGAGGCGGCGGGGCGGGGCCGCCTCGAGGATCGAACGCTGGGCCTCCAGCGGCATGCGCGACAGGATCGCCCGCCCGATCGCCGAGGAGTACGCGGGCACCCGGTTGCCGACCCGGATGTCGACCGCCAGGCGTTCGAGGCCTGCCTGGATGCGCTCGATGTAGACCACCTCATGGCCGTCGAGCACGCCGATGGAGGCCGCCTCGATCCGCTCGCCCACGATGGCCCGCAGGAGCGGCCGGGCCAGACTGCGGATGTCGGAGCGAGCGATGGCGTTGAAGCCGAGCTCCAGGCACTTGAAGGTGAGCCGGAAGCGGCGGGTGTCGGGGACGCGCTCGACGTAGCCCAGCATCACCAGGGTGTTGAGCAGCCGGAACGCGCCGGCATTGTCGAGGCCCGCGGCGCGCGCCACGTCCGCCAGGACCATCTCGGTCGCATCCGGACCGAAGGCCTGAAGGACGGCGAACGCCTTCGCCACCGACTTCACGATGTTCTTCTCGTCGCTCATGGGCCCCTCGCTGCTCATCGTCGGGGCTATTTGGCGTGCTTTTCGAAGAACTTGAAAATTTCCGGCAGCTCGGTCTCGAACGCGCTGGCGTGCGTGCCGCCGGGAACCTCCACATATTCCGGCGTGACGCCGCCGGCCTTGAGCGTGGCGATCGTCTCGCGCACGCGCTCCAGCATCAGGTCATCGCGCTCCCCCACGATGACGCGGATGGGCAGTTTCGAGAGCGCGGGCACGTCCTCGGCGATCACGCCGCCGTAGGCGCCGGGGGCGATGGCGGCCCACATCTGGGCATGCCGGCCGCCGATCCACCACGTGCCGCCGCCGCCCATGGAGTTGCCGGTCAGATACCGGCGGGCGGGATCGATGTTGTACTCCTTCTCCACCAGGGCGGTGACCTGGAGGACATCCTGCTCGCTGCGCTTCACGCGGGTCATGTCCCGGCCCGCCAGGCCGGCCAGCCCGCGCTCGGAGCCGTAGGCGCTGTTGAGGCGGTAGCCGAGCGGGGTCACCACCACCACGCCGTGCTGCTCGGCCAGCTTCTGCATGCGGCCGCCATCGCGGCCCAGCATGTTGGTCTCGTCCAGGTTCGCGCCGTGCAGGGCCACCATCAGCGGCCAGCGCTTCGCAGGCGTCCATGTGCTGGGAACGTAGACCTGGAACGGGATCAGCTCGCCGGTCTCGGCGAAGCGGTAGGCGCGGTTCTGCAGGCCCCGGGCCTGGCGCACCGGATCGCGGCCGGCCTTCAGCGCCGCCACGATGTCGGCCGAGCGCTTCGTCGCCGCCGGGAAGTCGTACGAGACGACCTCGCGCTGACCGGCCCTCATCGCGTGGGCCAGGGCGTAGGGGTACTCGGCGAGCGCCTTGGCCTCCTCATGGCCTTCGATCGTCGCGAGTTCGCGCTTCAGCGCCGCGTAGCGGGCGTCGAGGTCGCGGACCAGATAGACCGGTTGCACGATTTCGGTCGTGGCCGCGCCCGCCGAGACCTTCGCCAGCAGCAGGTAGGCGCCGTCCGGCAGGCCCGCGAGCGAGGCTGCGATCGGCGCGGGATAGGTCTCGACACTTCCCTGCGAGATGCGGCGGATCAGCTCGCCCTTCTTCGGCGTCGCCGAGGTCGTGGGCTGGCTGACGTAGAGGTCGAGCGCGTAGCTGACGCGGCCCCTGGCGGGGTACAGCGTCTCGGCGGTGAGGACGTCGCCGGCGCCCGTCCAGATCTGGCTGGGCGTCCGCAGCGCCACGGCGCCCAACAGTTCCCTGTCGGGCGTCCAGGCCTGGTCGCCCATCAGGCCGACGGCGCGCCACAGGGTGCGCCGCGCTTCGGGCTCGGACTGCTTCGCGGCCTCGGCGACCAAGGCGTCGACCTGGGCCTGGACCGCCGGCGGCGCGCCCGACCGGAGCTGGCCCACCGTCTGGGTAAGCACCTGCATCCCAGGGCGGAACGCCAGGCGCCAGGCGGCGTCCTGCTGCACCGGCGTCGCCTTCGCGGCCGGTTCGTAGTCGACGAGCTGCGCCTTCGCCTGGACGCCGGCGATCATGGCGATCGCGGCGCCCAGGGCCATGGCGGCCCGCGCTGGGAGGAAGGTGGCGCGCGCCATCATCAGAAGCCGAAGCGCAGGCCGACCTTGAAGGTGCGGCCGACGTAGTCGTACGGGTTGCCGCCCAGGTTGATCGCGGCGATGGCGAAGGCGGGCGGGTCCTTGTCGAACAGGTTCGCGACGTTGGCGTAGAGCTGGAACGTCTTGCCGAACTGCTCGAAGTCGTAGGCCCCGTTCAGGTTGAAATAGACGTGGGACGGGAAGACGTTCTTGTTGATGCTGGTCGCCAGCGCCGGGTTGTAGCCCTCCTCGCCGGGGCCGAAGAACAGCGCCGAGTAGCGGATCGGCGAGAACGCGCGGGCCTGCAGCCCCACCGTGAACGGCGCCAGGTGATAGTTGATGTAGGCCGCGCCCACCCACTTCGACTGGCCCGCCTGGACGCCGGCGTTGTCGACGGTGATGCCCAGGGGCCCCGGCCGGTCGGTCGTCTTCAGGTGGGCCAGGTGGGTGACGTAGAGATTCACGTCCACCGAGCCCGGCAGGTTCAGGGCCTCCAGGTCGGTGCGGTAGCCCACCTCGAAGTCCACGCCCTCGGCCTCGAGGATCGATTGGTTGAACGGCTGGGTGAAAACCTTCGCGATCCCGAAGACCGAGTTGTCGAAGGTGATGGCCGAGCAATAGGTCTGCACGTTCTGGAAGCAGCGCTGCAGGATATCGGTCGCGCCCACCGAGGCGATCACGTCCTTGATCTTGATGTTGTAGTAGTCGGCCGACAGTCGAAGCCCGGAGAGCGGGCCGCCGCTGGCGCGCCAGGTGGCGCCGAACGAGAGCGTGTCGGCCACTTCCGGCACGAGGTCGGGGTTGCCGGTGGTCTGGACCGGGAGGCGCGCCGACTGGCCGTTGAAGGGGTTCACGAACGAGCCCGTCGCCGAGATGCCGCCCAGGGAGAACAGCTCCGACAGTGACGGCGCGCGGATGTCGCGCGACCGGGTGATGCGCAACAGCACGCCGTCGATGGGCTCCCACGTGCCGCCGGCCTTCCAGGTCGTGACCGCGCCGCTGGTCTTGTAGTCCGTCCGGCGGACCGCGCCGCTCACGCCGAGGGCCTCGAAGCCCGGCATGTCCTTGAGCAGCGGGACCTCGACCTCGAGGTAGGCTTCCTTGACGTCGTTCTTGCCCGAGTAGGTCTTGTTGTTGCCCGAGGAGTAGAGCCCCAGGATCTGCAACGGATCGGCCACCTGCTTCAGGCTGTCACGCCGGTACTCCAGGCCGGCCGCGAACGACACCGCGCCCGCCGGCAGCTCGAAGACCGCGCCGCCCACGTTCAGGGCCACGTCGTGGCGGATGATGTCGTTGCGGGTGTACTCGATCCCCGAGACGTAGTCGCGCGCGGCAGGCGACACGTTGCCGGCGCCGAACGGGTTCAGCGGGACACAGCCCGGCTGCACGAGCCCCGGCTGGATGGTGTTGGTCAGCCGCGCCGCGGCGAAGTTCGGATTGGTGGCGATGGGGCCGCAGACGATGTTGCCCGCGGCGTCCAGCACCGCATACTCGGCGGCCGCCAGATTGGCCTCGCGGGTGCCGTAGATCTTCGAGTCGATGACCGACTTGCCGTAGTTGTACGAGAGGTCCCAGTTGAACTTCTCGAACACCTTGCCCTTGAGCCCGGCCGAGGCCTGGAAGGTCCAGTAGGTGTTGTCGCCCGACGTCCCCAGCCACTCGGTGTCGACCCGGCCCATGTCGAACGAGGCGATGTTGTTGTCCGCCATCAGGGTGCGGATCTGGTTCGGCAGGTAGGGGTTGCTCTGCAGGATCGTGACGGTGGGCGTCTGGTGGTACTGCGAGAGCGTGAAGACGTTGGCCCAGGCGTAGCCGGCCTGCGCCCAGGCGGTGGTGGTGTCGTTCACGTCGTAGGTGGCGCGCGCCATCGTGGAGAGTTGCTCGAGCGGCTGCTTCAGGTTCCACTGCGCGATCGGCGTGGCGATCGGGTTGCTCGACGAATTGATCATCAGGTTGCCGAACACCGGCCCCCGGACCAGGCGATAGAGGCTGCCGTCGGCGGCGAACGCCATCTGGTTCAGCAGCGTCACCGTGGCGCCCGTGGCGGTGCGCGCGGTGTTGATCACGCCGCCCGGCGTCTGGGTGGCGTATTCGACGCCGTTGGCCCAGCCGAACGCCGGCGTGCCGGCGGGCCGGCTCGCGCCGAAGGACAGCGGATTTCCCGAGTTGCCCGGTTCGACCGCGGACCAGCCGCGGCTGTAGATGTTCCCGACGCCGTCGTTGTCGTTGTAGTCGCCGCCGGCGATGATCCGCAGGCGGTCGTCCATGAGCGACAGGCCCGTGGCCAGGCTGAAGCCGATCTCGTTGTTGTCGCCCCGCATCGAACGGCCGGCGTAGACCGAGCCCTGCAGGCCTTCGATCCGGTCCTTCAGGATGAAGTTCACGACGCCCGCCACGGCGTCCGAGCCATAGGCGGCCGAGGCCCCGCCGGTCACCACTTCCAGGCGGCGGACCAGTTCGACCGGGATGATGCTGGTGCTGGTCGTGCCCTGCGCGTTGGTCGGCACGGGGCGCTGGCCGTCGATCAGCATCAGCGTGCGCTGCCCGCCCAGGCCGCGCAGGTTCGTCACGCTCTGGCCCGTGGAGATCGAGCCGGCGTTCCGCTGCACCTGGTTCGGGCCCGAGTTCATCCGCATGGCAGGTAGTTGCGCGATGATGTCGTCCACGGACGACGGCGCCGTCTGCTTGAACTGGTCGGCGTTCAGCACGGTCAGGGGCGTGGGCGATGTCATGCCCGGATTCTGGATACGGCTGCCGGTCACCACGACCTCGGCGACCGCTTCGTCGCCCCCGCCCGCCGCTTGGGCCCAGGCCTGCGGCGCCACCGCCGCCAGCGCAAGCAGGCTGACGCTCCCCCACAACGCCCTTGCGATCCCGGAACGACCCATCTGCGTATCCTTCCCTCTGCTTTTGTTTGTTCGGATTACGAACTTTTATTCGTAATATGAATACGCCCAAGCCGGGCTATCTGGCAAGAGCCACCGGACAGAGGATCACGTTGAGACACCCCCTCGACCTGTGGGGTCGAGAACCAAGTCTTGCCCAAGCGGCTCTCGCGTAGGCCGCAAGGAATGCTCTTCGCGCGACCGGCAGAAAACGAGCGGCTCAGGCTATGCGGGTGTCAGCCAGTGAACGCGCTGGTGAGGCGCATCACCGTGTGGCCCTTCGCTTTACGCACCTCTTCCGGGCTGACCCGACCGCCTCGCCAACCTAGTTCCTCATGCGGGAGGCGCATGTCATCGCAAGTCGGGCCGAGGCTGACTTCATGCGCGCCCTAGACGCCAACTCAGGCGGAGGTGATGGCGCACGCGATGAGACTCGATAAGCTGATCGAGCCGTATGTCTTGAGGGCCGGCGTCGCCAAGCCCCCTCCGAGACCGTGACGATGGAGCCGATCGCGGTCCGCGGTTTTCGGGCTTCGCCGGATGTCCGACGATCCCAGTGCGTGCCGAACATCGTCCGGAACTCGCTTCCTCACGTACCAAACACCGCCATCGCAGCGCACCAAGCCACGGTACTTCAGCAACTCACGCTCACTCATACCGGCACAACAATGAGTCACAGTCCGATCTGAGAAGCTGTTTTAAGACAGAGACTTAAGGCAAGTCAGTCCCTTGAGGACGCGCTGGTGGGCCCGGCAGGAGATTGTCCAAGCCGTCACCAGGGTCAATAAAAACAGCCACTTAAGGGGCCTCGACAGCCGCCAAGTGGTACAACGCGGTGTCACAGTTGGAAAGCCCGTGATGTGGTTTCCGCACACGAACACGAACTCATTTGGGAGCCCACCCCAACGGCGCACGAGGGGCAATCCTGCGAAGCGTCGCCTGCAACGCGCTGGGAAGCCCGTGTGGTGCCGTTGGACCTTCAAGAGAGCCCGCTGTGGGCGCGACGCCTTCCCACCCTGGTGGAGGCTTGGATAGACCTATGTAGGTGTTCGGCTAGTCGCGGTGCGCGAGCGTCGGACGCCTCGGAGTTCGGCGAAGGCGCGCTGATATGGCGGACGCACGGTATAGGTCGCTCCCGTCCGCTCCAAGACGCCTGCACCTACTAAGCCGATCACATGTCCTCGCACCGGATCATGGACCCCTACCCTCAGCCAGCCATTGCCGATCAACAGCGCGAGGATCGCTTCGGCGTCGCGGCCACAGACCTCGCAGACGTGCCGTACCAACGCGGCCGTGCTCCAGCCGTCAGGGGGCAGGACCGATCTTTGTTCGATGTGGTCGAAGACTAAGTTGAGCGCGGCGGCAGCATCCTGGCGGAGCGCATCCAGCCAGCGGGAAAGCGCGCCGAAGTCTTCGCTCGTGTGGCGGCCTATGGGACGGGCGTTCTGGCGAAGGTCGTGGATGATCTCGAAACGTACTCGCCGTGAGGTTTTCGCGTATACGCGCAGCCGGACACCGGACTGCACTTGGACGCTTAGCTGGCGCGAGTTGTTCTCGAAGTCCGTCGTCAGACTTCCGGCGGATTGGGCAAACCGGCGCGATTGCGGCTTTTGGGCCCACTCGAAAAGAGGCGCTTCCAGATTTCGGACTAAACCCGTGGGGTCGTCCGCTGCGAACTCCCAGTAGGTCTCCGCCTCATACAGGTTCACGTATTCGGAAGGTCTACCCAGGACACCGCCTGCACCCACGGCGGCCTCGGCAACGGTGCTCGACAGCATGTTTCTGACGGCGGACAGGTAGCTTTCCACCTGGATAGGCCATGCCTCTGAGCGACCAAAGGCCTGGGACGCGGGGGTCAGGAGTACGTTGTCTGTCCCGTCGAGGACAAACTCAGAAGGCGTCCCGAGAGAGACGTTCCGCGTTGCCAGCAACGGCTGGAGTAGTGGCCATTCCTCGAAACGACGGCCCACGAACCTACGTGAAAGCTGGTGCGCGACAAAGCGCGTCGGGTTCACCGAAATCGAAGCCTCGACCACCAAATGTGTACCGGGCAGGTGTTCGCCACCCCGAGACGGCTGGACTTGGACTTGGCCATCGACGAGGGGTGCGCCTGCGGGCCTTCCCCTGCCGCGTCCACCGCTCCGAAAGTGCAGCACCCGCCGTCGGCCCTGGCTTGGGCCCCCTCTTGGATGAGTGAACAGGGTCCCGGCCCCATCGGCGAAGGGCACGTCTGCCAGCGCATCGACAAAATCCGCGAGGCTGACCGCTTGCGCGTACCATCTGCCAAGACGCAGCACCAAACGATCATGCTTTCCATCTACTGCCTGAACCCTCAGGGCGGGAGAGTACCGGGGGAGCAGTAGGGTCATGGGAATTCGTATAGGTCATCCATGTAAGAGGACGCCCGCACGACGAATGAACCCCGGTTCAACGGCGCTCACCAAGCTGTGCGACACCCACCGGATATGGTGTAGCCGACCAGCTTCTAATGCCCACCTAACCAGGCGTTCCGCCCGCCCTCGAAGCGAGATGTCGGCGATAGGCTTCCATAGCGGCTTTCAGCGTCGAAAAGCCCGCACCCTCACTGATCTGACGGCCGCCGCAGGCGTGCTCCAGGGTGGCGTAGTTCGCCGCGTCAGGATTGACGAAGTACCACTGCGGTTCCTTGAACGTGTCGCTCGCCGTCCGACCGCCCTCGCCCGCGACATTCACCTGTAGAGATCGAACCCGTTTCTGCGCGCAATCGACCTCGATCAGGTCGGAGCGTCGTTCGACCAGGATGCGCTCACCGCCCACCGTCATCGGCTTGGCCTTCGCGAGCACTTCAGCCATCCACATGCGCTTGTACGGGCCGACCGTTTCGACGGCAGGGGTGAAATAGACCGCCCGCTCGTCGTTGGACCTCAACTCCCGCCAACGCGGTTCAACCACGGGCGGCGGCGGCGCGGCTTGTTTGGCGGGCGGAGCGGTATTTGGGCTGTCGCACCCCGCAACCAGCGTCGTCGCCAGCACCACGAGCGCGGCGGACCTCACGGCGCACATTTCCACACGTATTGGCCGTCGTCGCGGCTCATCGTCGCCGAGCACGACCAAGTGACGTTGATTATGCCGTAGCCATCGATGTCCTTGGCCAGCTTGGCGAAGCCGCTGAGTTCCCGGTCATCCGTCCTGATCAGGCCGACCTCCTGGACAGTGAAGCCCTGCGCTGAGGCGTTCGCGGTGATCTCGGACTTCAGGTTTGCGATGTCGTCGTCCGAGAATGACGGCTGCTGACACCCAGCCATCGCAAGGGCGCAGAGCGCGGCTCCGAGCGATTTTCCTTTCACCAATCTATCTCCCCCATCGAAATCTACGCTCCCTATCCGGCCGCTACACCTGTGGCCGTATTTTTAATACGGCTTCAAGCGTTGCGTTTTGATTATGGGTCGGTGTGCCGCAAGCCCAAGCCAGGGGACTTTCGGCGCATGTCACTCAAGGCGCGCATCGGGTTGCACCTTCGGGCCATCCGCACTGCGCGGAAGGTCACGCAGGAGCAGTTGGCAGGCATGACGGATCGCTCCGTCGATGCGATCTCGGCTGTCGAACGCGGCGTCATGGCCCCTAGCATTGAGACGCTGGAACGGTTCGCTGAGGCTTTTGACGTGCCGGTGACAGCGTTCCTCGTCGGCGCGCAGTACAAACTCGAAGGGCGAGATGCGATCATCGCCACCATCGTCGCCAACGCCTACGACCTCAGCGACCGTGACTTGGAGGTGGCCGCCGCGCAGATCGCAGCCCTGGCCCGCTCGAAGTGAACAGCGACGGTTGATGGCCGATCTCCGGCACAACCACGCCCAGGCCGCGCTCGAACCAGTCCGCCACGAGACGCCGGTGGCACTGGTCATCCCGGTCCAGGCGCTCCCAACACAGCAACACGGGCTCATGCGGCGCTACGAGATCGTGTAGGTCTTCCCAGACCCTCGCCAGGTCCAGCCGGGAAAGCTGCTCGGCGTAGAGTTCGCAGTAGCGATCCCAATCGACAGACTTGAACCAGTCACCTGGGGCCAAAGCTCGGTAAACCTTGAAGCCCGGCGGCGTGTTCTTCGGTGTCCAGCGGGCAATGGAGATGCGGCCGACGCCTGTGTGGGTAAAGAAGGATGCCGTCAGCATTGGGCGGCTTCGGATGCTGTTTTCATCCGTATTTTTAGTTTGTTAGCGGCCTGCGGTCACGATTTATCGGCCCCTAGCCGCTCGCCATACGCTAGGGTCTCTGACCAGTGACCTTGCGCGTCAAACGATTGAAGCGGCGCCAACTTCTGATCGCGCATCTTACGGTCAAAATGGCTGCCGAACCTCTCTAGCGGGGCTCAATCCACCTGCACCACGAGCGCACTGTGATCGGTCAGGCGATGCCCTTCCGGCGTGGTTCC
Organism: Phenylobacterium sp.; assembly: GCF_037189685.1. GTDB lineage: Bacteria > Pseudomonadota > Alphaproteobacteria > Caulobacterales > Caulobacteraceae > Phenylobacterium. The sequence goes on from NZ_JBBCIT010000010.1 coordinate 215,522, forward strand.
TTCCCATGCGGTGATGAGCCTCGCGCGCCCTGCCAACGCCACCGGCAACAGGATGTGGTCGATGGCGGGATACCTCAGGAGGCCTGGTGGCACGCATTCATAGGCCGTCGCGCAGACCAGACCGGCGGCGTCCATCGCACCCGTGAGCAGGGCACGGCCATGGCTCGTCCCGTAGTAGTGCGGCCCGCCCAGGTTCATATTGAGATCGCCCGCGACACAGAGCGCCGCGCCGGGGTGCTGGGCCTGGAGCCGCGCCCATTCGCGGCCTTGCAGCGGCGTGACGCGATACTGCTCCTCCCAGGCTCTCGGCTTCTCCGCCGTGGGCGCGTCCCCGAAGTCCATCTGCCAAGGCAGGACGGTTCCAAAGACGAGCATGTCGCCCAAGCTGCTTTCGACCAGCGCGGCGACCGTGCGGTGATCATCCTCGACGGCGACATGATGACGAACGGGCAATCGGGTCCAGATGGTCACCCATCGCCCACCGGCCTACCCGCCGCGCCGAGGCGCAGAGTGAGTGGCGGCATATCCCGGCAGCGCCAGCCGGTCGTTCGTCTCGGTCAGCACCCAGATGTCGGCGTCGGCCTGGAGCATGAGCCGCAGACGCTCAGCGTCATGACGCTGCGGGCGCGCGTGGTCCAGGTTCCATGTGCCGATCCGCAATGAACCGGGGTTCATCGGCGGCTCGTCTGTGGTGGGATGCAAGTCGGCTGGACACCGGAGCACCTATGATTACGTCCTGGCACCAGCCATTCCTTCCGCGACTTGAAGCTGGCCGCGCATCTCATCCATCGCCCTCATTGCGTTTAGGATCGGGCTTGCGCGTTGGCGATCTGGTCTCATTCTGGCAATGGCATCGACCTGCGCGCCATGGAACGCCCAGTCGCGCGCCACGTAGCGTCCTACCTGTGACGCCCTTGATAAGCGGGGCTGTGCCAACGTGAAATCACCGAAGTCGGTCGCCAAGCTAGAGGAACTCGGCCGCGTGCGGCTGTCGCCCAGCTTCTTCATGCGAGACTTCCTCTATAGTGAGATCGCCAATCTCCACGGGCTTTCCAACATCCCAGATGATCCCGACCTCGCCATTGCTGCGGGAACCCGGCTCTGCGAGGAACTCCTCGAACCGCTGAGCGCGACCTTTGGGCGGATCGCCATCCGCTCCGCCTACCGCTCACCCACGGTGAACGCCTTTGGAAATGAGCGCGGCTACGCCTGCGCGAGCAACGAGGCCAACTACGCGAGTCACATTTGGGACCGGCGTGACGAGGCTGGGCGGATGGGCGCCACCGCCTGCATCGTCATTCCGTGGTTCGCAGATCGCTACGAGCGTGACCGCGACTGGCGGCCCATGGCGTGGTGGGTTCACGACCATCTGCCCTACTCACGCATGGAGTTCTATCCGACGCGCGCCGCCTTCAATCTGAGTTGGCGGGAAGAGCCCGAGCGCAGGATTGACAGCTACGTCGCTCCGAGAGGCTGCCTGACCAAGCCGGGGATGGAAAACCACACAGGCGACCATTCCGAATGCTACGACGGCTTTCCATCGCTGGGCCATTAGCAGTGCGGCGTTCAGGCAACCTCCGCGCGCTGCAAGACCCGCTGAACCTGGGTCGCCGACCACGCCCCAGTCCCGCGCGGAGTACCCACGGCGCGACGATCCAGTTCGGCGGCGACCTGACGGAGCGACATCCCGGTATCGCGCAGGTCTCGCGCCAGCGGAGCGATGTCGATGGCGCGCCGGTTCGCCCGCGTCGCACGGCTGGCCGCGCTCGCCGGATTGCCCAGGTGGCGCACGGTCGCGAACCGCTCGCGATCCCCGCCCAGCTTCACGCCGCGCGCCCTCGCCGCCGCTAGGGCGTCACGGGTCCGCTGGCTGATCATGGCGGCCTCGTGCTCGGCCACGGCTGCGAGGATGTGGACGGTGAGCCGGTTCGCCTGCGGGAAGTCCACCGCCACGAACTCGACGCCACTCTCCATCAACCCGCTGACGAATGCGACGTTGCGCGCCAGCCGGTCCAGCTTGGCGATGATCAGGGTTGCACCGTGGAGGCGGCAGAGCCTGAGCGCCTCCGCCAACTTCGGCCGATCAGCGCGCTTGCCGCTCTCGACCTCCGTCACCTCCTCAATGAGCCCGGCGTTGCGATGACTGAGGTACGCCCTGACCGCTTCGCGCTGCGCTTCGAGACCTAACCCAGACCGGCTCTGCCGATCAGTGCTCACCCTATAGTAGGCAACAAAACCTGCGATCATTCGGACGTTACATTTGTGGAGAGGAAGGTTGTTGTAATTGTAACCCTGAAAACTTGGGATAATCTTAAAAATCGACAACTGAGCGCCGGGCGCCTCCAGTTCCGTCAAGCGAACCTTCGGAAGGGGGGCTCGGGCTGCGCCCGGCATGTGGGCGTCCCCTCAGAATGACGCTTCCAAGAGCTGGCGTGAGGTCTCGCATCCTGCCCAGCGCCGCGAGGTGGCCTCGCTTGGGATCGGCGAGCTTGCGCCAGTCGCGGAACTCGGGTGTCGTTGGAGGCAGCGGATGTCCACCGTTCCTTTCTGGATCGGCGACAACTTCGCGATTGTGGCTTGTGGCACCTTCGCCGCCGGTTCAAGAATCTACCTGGGCGGGAGGGTGTAATGAGTTCAAAGAATGCGCGAGTGGCGCAGCCATTCAGCGCTGAAGCTACGCTCAAGCGCGCGCTAAGAGATCACTTGCGGACCCTCGGCTTCACGAAGGACGAGGCGGGCGACCTGGTTCTTCCTGACGGCGGGAAGGATGTTATCCGAAACCTGCACCGCAGCCAGTGGCGCGAGAAGATGGCCGCCGCTCAGTCCCTCCTCACGCGCGCCCTGCCGAAGGCGCTGCCGCACTTTGCGAATGGTGCTGAGATCGACCCGGCGAAGGTCAAGTTCCGCTTGATCCTCGTTAAGAGCGGGACCGCTGAAGCGGACTTGTTCCGCATCGCCACCCTGACTTGGTCGGTCCCCGTGTCGCCAGGCTTCGGCCGACGCATGCGCTACCTTGTGTGGGATGACGGCCACGACCGCTTAGCGGGCGTGATTGCGCTCGGCGATCCCGTCTACAATCTCTCCGTCCGGGACAACGAGATCGGCTGGGACGTTCACGACCGCGCCAAGCGCCTTGTCGGCATTCTCGATGCCTACGTTCTAGGCGCGGTTCCCCCGTACAGCTTCCTCTTGGGGGGGAAGGCAGTGGCGTGCCTCATCCGCTCGAAGGATGTCCTAAGGGATTTCAATCGCGCCTACGGGAAGTCGGTCGGCGTGATCTCAAAGTCCGCCAAGCACGCCAAGCTTCTTGCTGTCACGACCACCTCTTCCATGGGGCGTTCGTCGGTCTACAACCGGCTCAGGCTCGGCGACGTCACTTACCTGAAGCCTCTCGGCTTCACGAAGGGCTTCGGGCACTTTCACATCACCGACAGCCTCTTCGAGAAGATGCGGGCATTCCTTCGAGAGCGGGATCACGACTACGCCGATAAGCACGTCTTCGGCGAAGGGCCGAACTGGAGGCTGCGCGCCATCCGAGCCGCACTCATCGGCCTGAACGTCAATGAGAACATCCTGAAGCACGGCATCCAACGCGAGGTCTTCATCTCGACGCTAGCCGAGAACGCCTACGAGGTCCTGAAGGACGGCAAGGCGAAGCCCGACTTCTCGGACCTACTGAGCGTCTCGCAGATTTCTGACCTAGCGCGCGAGCGCTGGATTATGCCGCGGGCCGAACGCGGAGAGATCGACTACCAGTCCTGGACACGCGACCAGATCCCCAATCTAATCAAGCGCAAGGTCGAGCTTCCAACGGCGGCGAAGCGTCGAACAGGCTGACGGGTATGCTGGGGGGCATTCAGCAGCGGCTTCAGACGACTTACGAAATGCTCGCGGCACAGCGCCGCGAGCTGGGTTATCCCGTCTACGCGCTGGAGCATGGCCTCAGCGCTGCCGAGCTGGGTGAGATCGCGGAGGCCGCCAGCGCCTCCATTCGCTACAGCGCTCCCTCGCTATCCCACTGGCTTGTGTGGACGGCGCTAGGCGCGGAAGCAGGCTATCGGTATTCGGGTGACGAGTACTGGCCCGAATTGGAGCGACGCCGTGGAGAGTGGCGGAGCAACGACTACCGGCAGCAGTTGCGCAGCTTCTATCGCCGATTCGCTGCTGACTTCAGCGGGCCGCAGCCCAGGGGGCGTTGGGCTGGCCACTTCAACATTATCGCCTGGCCCATCAGCGGAGCGATCCTTCCGCGCTACCTACAGGTTCACTTCGCGCGTCATCTGTTCGACCTCCGCCATGCCCTCCCACACGCAGTGCTCGAAGAAGGCGACGGTCTCGGCGAGCTCCTCCTGCGGCGCTACAGTGGGACGACCTCCCGCTTCCGCGATTTCTTGCAGCAGACGGGACTCACCACCCAGATCGTCCTTGCGCTGCGCGACGAGGCGACTAGGCCGCTTGTCGCCCGCATCGAGCCCTCCGTGCTGCGGCGGATCGTCGATGACCTCGAACGCACCCGAGAAGCACGAACTTACCTTCGTGATGCTCGCCACATCTTGGAGACGACGAAGGTCAAGATCGCGGCGAGCCTTCGCTCCAAATCTGCGCCCGCAGACCCGACCGGCGCAGTTGCCGCGCAAAGCCAACGCTTCCGCGTGGTTGCCAAACGACTTCAGGACGGGACGTTCGGGCTGGGTCTCGCCTTTCCAGATTTTCGGCGGCTGGGCGTCGGTCGGGATGTGGTCGCGGGCCAGCGGGTTCAAGTTGTCGGCGATGGAGATCGCTGGCAGCCGGCGTCCTTCCTCCTGACCTTCAGCGGCAAGGACCGAGGTATCGATGCCTTCCCCGCACCGAACGCGGCGCTCGTGGCGGCCGAAGGAGACAACGTGGACCTGGCGCGCCTGCTGGCCGAGGTAGCGAAGATCGAAGAGCGCCCCGCCTGGGTGCTGAGACGACACCTCGACGGCAGCTATCGCGAGGTCGTCGGTGGCTTTGTGCGCTCGGACCAGGAGTATCTCGTCCTGACCCGCGCGAGCCCGCCCGCATCGTCGCTCGATCGCGTGGGCCTGAAGCGCGCCAACCTTAACGCGTCCGGCGCAGAGGCTTTCGTCCTGAGAACGCCAGCGCGCATCAGCGATCAGACCAAAGCCGCGCTGAAGGAACTTCGGATCGGGACAAAGACGGACGTCTCGGTCCGGCCCCTTGGCATCGGTCCGCGCCCTGGAAACCTGCCGTCCTGGCTCGCCACCGAAACTGTCATCCTTGCCACTTCCGCGGACGCGGACATCAAGACCATCGTCGTATCGCTCGATGGCGCGGATGCGTCCTTCATCACCTGCCAGGACTCCCAAGCGCTGATCGCGTTGGAGCACCTCTCCGTTGGTCGCCACAGCCTCGCGCTTGCCCCAATATCCGCCACCGGCAGCGGATGGACCACGCCTTCGGAGCAGTTCGAGTTCGACATCCTCGCCCCAACGCCGTGGGCGGAGAGCATGCAGGGGAAGTCAGGCTTCCGTCTGATCCGCACCCCGCCGACAGCGGACTTCGAATCGGTTGTGAGCGGCGAAGCCTCTCTTGTGGCGTTCGGCCCCTCCGGACGACAGGTGCACTGGAGCTTGGTCGGCTATGACGCCGCCGGCCATCCGGCCTGGGACCATCCCCTCGGGACCAGCCGCGTCGGCGAGACGGGCGGCAACATGCCCACGATGCTCAGGCGCGCGTGCGACAACTACTCAGACGAGATCGACGAGGCCTTCCAGCTCGACATCGTAGCGAAGCTCGATGAGCTCGGCCGCCAGGCGGATCGCTATCCCCGCGCCGTCGAGCCACTACGCTGGCGGTATGAGGCGGGCGCGGGGACTGTCCGCCTTGTCGATGAAACCGACCATGCGGAGACGCCGGTCGTGCGGCTGTACTCGCTGGCCTCGCCCCTCGACCGCAAAACGATCCCGTTGGAGCAGGCGCTGACGGGAGTGAAGCCGGACGGCGAAGGCGGTCTATTTTCGGTGCGATGCGGGGACACGATCCAATCGATCTTTGCCAGTGCGCCCGCGGGGAAGAAGCTCCGCGACCTGGCCGACCTTGGCGTCCAGCAAGCCCTGTCCCTGCCAGACCACAAGGGCCTTGCCGCTATTCGCCTGATCGACGGGATGCGTCGGTGGGGTATGGCCAAGCCCGTCGGCCACCTTGCGCTCGTGCGTAGGGACCTCACCATCAAGCGGATGCGCGACGCGCTGTGCGGCCTCTGCTGCGGTGCCGACTTCCTGAAAATCTTGGCGTCGTCCCGACCGACCCGATTTGAGCAAGCGCAGCAGAAAGTCGGTGGGTCGCAGGGTTTCGGCTCACGCATGCGCACGACGGCCTGGCCGCCCGACTTTGAAGACGCCATCAACGACTTCATCGGCTACGCGGAACGCTATGGCATCGAGACCGACCGGCAGCGCGCCAGGGCCGCCCTTATCCTCGCTTACCGGCCCTTGCAACTGCGGTTTGATGAGACCGCCGACAAGAAGGCGTTCCTCGCCGACCTGATGGGAAGACGTCACCTGCTGCGCGGCGCGTTCCTCGCCCATGCTGTCTCACGTCAGCCCAGCATCGCGCTCAAGGAGACGGCGTGATGCGTGTGATCCAGCCCGCAGACATCGCGACCATCACCGCCGCGTCACTCGGTGTGCGTGGGGGCAATGTCCGAGACCTTTTGAAACCCGCGCTGCGGCGGGCGTCCTATCTGCTCGCGCCCTGCTCAGCATCGGACCTGATCCGGTTTGTCGCCGAGCCGCTCTCGCCCTTGGGTGACCTTCGCGAGGAGACGGAGGCAGAGCTTCAGGACCTGATTGCCTATGGCGACATCTTCGAGATGCGTCGCATCGATGGAGATCCCTGGGACACGCCGAACGTCGTGCTGCGGCCCGCGCCCCCGGCGTTCGTGATGCGCTCGAAAACCCAGGCCTTCATACTCGGCGTCGGTGGCGACTACCCGAGCCCGCTGCCCGCCGAACTTTCGGCTAGCCTCGATTACGCGGGACCCGTCCGCATCCTCGATTGTCCCGATGACGAAGACTTCGCCGGGCACCTCCGCGAGTTCGGTCTCACGCAACTTGGCGAACAAGCCTGGCTGCGTATTCCTCCCGTGACGTCCGCCGCCGATCATGTCGCTGATTGGCGCAAGCGCCTGAACGCTGCTCCATCCAACACGAGCGCCGTGCCCGATCTCGAAGTCATCGACCCGACGTGTCCGCCTTCCTTCTACGCCGGGCGCTGGCGCGCGCCCCGCCAAGCGGAAGCGGGCCTCTTCGTCGCCCGACGTCCTCAGGTCTTTGGCGGCAAGCTTTGGTGCGTTGTCGAGTTAGATGCCGGCCAGCCCACGCGGCTTCTCGATCTACACCCCAGTGATGTCTTTATTCGCCCGTGTGATCAGGCCTGGCGGCTGCAAGCGGCTCTCGACGCCGTGCAGGAGACACCCCAGCAAGTCGTGATCACCGAAGATGCAGCGAGCACCCACCTGTCCTTCGGCGGTCCGCTTCCATCATTCGCCGAGCGCAAACTCGCGCTCGTCGCGACCAAGTCGCGCGCGCCGCAGTGCCTGTTCCGATTTTCGAGTTCAACGGGCTCGCTTCAGGAGGAGATCGCCTTCCTGCAATCGATCCTGTGGATGCAGCCCATTCGCGACGGGGGGAAGCGATGACGCTCACGATCCAAGAGACGATCCGCTCACTCCATGCGGCGCTGCTCGGATACATCGAGGCGACCTATCACATCGCCGACCCCAAGGTGGTCAACCAACGCCGCCGCCTGCTGGAGACCGCGGGCGGCATCTTCCAGTCGCCCTATCTGGAATCCACGCCGCGCTACGAGACCGGCAAGACCTACGCGGAAATGTCGGACGTCCCGGCTGCGGCGCTGGAAGCCTACCAACGGCTGGCCAAGCCCACGCACGGCAGGCCGCTCCTGTTCGATCCGCCCTACAGCCACCAGGCGGACGCAATCAGGACCATCCTCACCGATCAACGCAACCTGATGATCATGACCGGGACGGGCTCCGGCAAGACCGAGTCCTTCCTCCTACCGATCCTCGGCAAGCTGGCCATCGAAGCCCGCGACAAGCCCGACCAGTTCGCGAACCGCTCCGCCGTGCGCGCAATGGTCCTGTATCCCATGAACGCACTGGTCAACGACCAGCTCGGGAGGCTGCGGCTGCTGTTCGGTGATGAGCGGGTCCGCGCGATGTTCCAGGAGTGGTCGGGGCGCACCGCCAAGTTCGCGCGCTACACCAGCCGCACGCCCTATGCCGGCGTGCGCACCAAGCAGAAGGACGGCCGTCGCCTCAAATCCATCGGCGACTTCTTCGTGGACCTGGAAAAGGCCGCTGAACGGCATCAGAGCGGCAGCCCCATTGTGCCGGCGGAAGATGAGCGGGCCGACGAGATCGTGGGCGTCCTGAACGACAGGGGGAAATGGCCAGCAAAGGAAAGCGTCGCGGAATGGTTCGGCCAAGGCGAATGGAAGGACAAGGCCGGGAACTTCCGTCGCGCCATCACCCGTGAGGACGACGCTGAACTGCTGACGCGCGACGAGGTCCAACGCACCGCGCCCGACCTCCTCATCACCAACTACTCCATGCTGGAATACATGATGCTCCGCCCCATCGAGCGGACCATCTTCCGGCAAACCAAGGAATGGCTGGCGGAGTGTCCCAACGAGAAGTTCCTCATCGTCCTCGATGAGGCCCATCTTTATCGGGGCGCGCAGGGCGCTGAAGTAGGTCTGCTGCTGCGCCGGCTTCGCGATCGCCTCGACATCCCGCCCGAACGCTTCCAGGTCATCTGCGCCACCGCGAGCTTCAGCGAGAAGGGCAAGGAGACGGCCGGCGAGTTCGGCAGTCAGCTGAGCGGTGTACCCGCCGACACCTTCGAGCCCGTCACCGGTCAGAACGAGTTTCGCCCCGGCGCGGCGGTAGGAGCGGCGGCAGACCTCGACGTCCTGTCAGCGTTCGATTTGGACAAGTTCTTCGCAGAGGAGCTAGCCACCCAGGCCGATGCGGCCGGCGAGTTCCTGGCCTATCGTGGCGTTACGCCCAGCCCTGTTCCGAGTGCCGATCTCTTCCATGCACTCTCCGACTATGGGCCGTTCGCGCTGCTCGTGAACGAGACCATGAAGGCGGCTCGCTCTTTCGATGAACTGCGCCATTTGCTGTTTCCTGGCGCCGATGAGGCTCAGGCCGATCGGGCAGTGAACGCGCTGATCGCGATGGGGAGCCGGGCGCGGCTGAAGGCCGAGGATGCAAGCCTGTTGCCCTGTCGTGTCCATGCCTTCTATCGGGGCTTGCCAGGTCTCTGGGCTTGTATGGACCCGCACTGCTCCGCCATTGCCGAGGAAGATCGGGGCGGCCCCATCGGCAAGCTTTTCGGACAACCACAGGAGCGTTGCGACTGTGGTTCGCCGGTGCTGCCCTATTTCACCTGCCGCTACTGCGGCACGTCCTACGCTCGGGCCTACACCCGCGATGTCTCGAAGCCCGACTACCTGTTCCCCGACGCAGGCCATCGTCTGCTGACCTCGCAGGGGATGGTCGAAGAGTTCGCTCCCCTCGACGTGATGCTCGAAGCTCCGGTCGTCGAGGAAAAGGGGCTCGAAGCGATCTATGACCTCGCCACCGGCCAGATCGGTAAGAACGCCGGCGCGGGCACGCGATCTGTCTACCTGTCGCCCTCGACCCAGCAGATCGGTGCAAGCGGCGGTTCGGGAAAGGCCACCGATGACGGCGACGATGATGAGGATGATGAGGACGACGCGACGGCGTCCGTAGGGCCGGGGCTTTTCGTGCCGTGCGGCTGCTGTGGCAACAAGGTTCGCGGCGGCAAGAGCAGCGTCCAAGACCATGTGACGAAGGGGGATCAACCCTTCGAGGCGCTGGTCGCCTCACAAATCAGGGTGCAGCCGCCGAGCCCGAAGGTCGCCACTGAGTTTGCGCCGCTGCGCGGACGCAAGGTGCTGGTCTTCTCGGACTCGCGTCAGGTCGCAGCGCGCCTCGCCCCCGCACTTCAAAGCTTCTCGCTGCAAGACACCCTGCGCGCGCTCCTGCCCTCAGGGTTCAGCCTCCTCAGTGATCCGTCGCGCCTCGGTGAGAACCTGCGGCTCGATCACGCCTGGGTCGCCGCTGTCGTGGCGGCCCATCGTTTCGGGGTTCGCCTGCGCCCAGAACTTGAGGGCGCGTCGGAGACCATGCCACGGTTGGACGGTGTCGCCCCGGGCGACCTCCCGAACTTTCCGCAGCTCTTCGCGCTGGTCTCTAAGAAGCCGCCCGTCAATCTGCTCGGCGCGCTGCACGAGGTGATCCGCCACAATATCCTCGGCCTGGAGCCGCTTGCCATCGCCTCTGTCGTTGAGGCCCCCGACATCACCGCGAAAGTGAAGCAGTTTCCGCCCATCGCCGGCTTGGCGGAAACAGAGGCCGACAAGGTGGCACTCTCCCGCCTCTGGATTCGCGCCTGGGTGAAAAAGAACGGCGTGTGGCTCAGCAACATGCCGAACCACTGGTGGGGCACCGGCGGCAAGGTCCGCGCCCACAAAGGCGAGTTTAAAAAGGCACTCGCTCATGTCCTCTCGACGAGCGCGCAACGGACGGCCTTTAAGAAGGATTGGATTCCACGGCTCGTGCCGCTCCTCACGGAGAACACGGCTGCAGGTCACCGTCTCGATGCCACCAAGCTCAGCCTTGAGATCGGTGGGGAATGGCGACGCTGCAGCACGTGCACCTCCGTGCATCGCAGGCTCAGCACCTTGTCTGCATGCGTCGAGTGCGGTTCGTCCGACATCCACGCCTTCGATCCAGAGGCCGACCCGGTCTTCCAGGCGCGAAAGGGCTTCTACAGGGATCCCGTGGTCGAGGCGCTCCACTCGGACAAGCCGAACCTCATGTCCCTGATTGCCGCAGAGCACACAGCCCAACTTGGATCGGCGGGGCCAGACCAAGCTTTCTCGCAGGCGGAACAGCACGAGATGCAGTTCCAAGACATCGACCTCGCCTGGAAGGAGATCGACCGCTACGGCACGACCAGCATCGATGTGCTGAGCAGCACCACGACGATGGAAGTCGGCATCGACATCGGCGAGTTGTCGGGCGTCGCCCTTCGCAACATGCCGCCTGGGCGCGCCAACTATCAGCAACGCGCCGGTCGCGCCGGCCGTCGCGGGAATGCGGTCGCGACCGTCGTCGCCTTCGGCAGCGCCGACAGTCACGACGAACATTACTTCAGCGATCCCCAGGCGATGATCCGTGGGCCCGTGGTCGATCCGCGCCTGACGCTGGAGAACCCGGACATCGCTCAGCGCCACATCCGGGCCTACCTGCTCCAGCGCTATCACGAGGATAAGCTTCCGGACCTCGATCCCGATGACGATGCCGTCTCAAACCTGTTCTCGGTTCTGGGCACCGTGCACGATTTCAAGGAAGGCGGTGGTGATCTCAGTCGCGCCGACTTCGAGGTCTGGCTGAAGACCAACGACGCGGAGCTCCGCGTCGCCATCGATAGTTGGCTGCCCGAGCAGCTCAGCGGGAGCGTCCGCACAGCCTTGCTGGATAGCTTCGTCGCCGACGTGCTCAAGGCCTTCGACACCGCAATCCTCGGTAAGGAGGTGGCAGTCGCGGACGAAGAGCCCGAGGTCGAGGCTGAACCGGCATCCGAGGTTAGTCCGCCTGAGGCTACAGCCGACGGCGAGGAAGAGGCCGACGCCGATCCCGAGCCGGAGAATGATGGCGTCGCTGATCCCTCGACCGACAATCTCCTGGATCGCTTGCTCTATTGGGGGGTCCTGCCGCGATACGCGTTCCCGACGGACGTGGCGACCTTTACGGTGTTCAGCCCGCGTTCGACAGGCTACCGCCACATCCCCGAGTTCTCGCCGAGCCAGGGCTTGAACGTCGCCCTATCGCAGTACGCGCCGAACAAGCAGATTTGGATCAAGAGCAAGCAGTACACCTCGAAGGCGGTCTATTCGCCGTTCAAGGGCGAGCGCCAAAAGGCCTGGAAGCGGCGTCGGCTCTACTATGAATGCAGCAAGTGCGGCCACGCCAAAACCGTCGAGGCATACGACGACAGCAAGCGCGGCGAAATCCTCACTTGCGAGGCCTGCCATACGCCGAGCCAGTTTGGCCCGGCTCGACCCTGGTTTCGTCCACCGGGCTTCGCCCACGCGTGGCGCGATCCCGCTCCGTCAGTGCCAGATGAACCCAATGAGACTGCGTATGCCACGCGCGCAAAGCTGATCATGCCGTCCGGCGCGGAGGACACCGGCGACGAGGTGAATCCCCGTATCCGGGCCTTGGCGGTGCGAGATCACCTGCTGGTCTCCAACTCGGGCCCAGATAGCGAAGGCTACACCTATTGCACATCGTGCGGCCGGATTGAGTCTGTCACCGCGCCGGATATGCAGCTCAAGCTTTCGCACGAACTTCCGCACCCCAACGATGGCGACCCGCCATGCACAGGCCAGTACGCCACCAGTGGGATCGTTCTCGGAGCCGACTTCCCAACAGACATTGCGCTGTTCTCACTGAAGCTCGACCCGGTGTTCCGCCTGCTACCGGCGAACTCGGAAACCCAGACAGCCATGCGAACTATCTGCGAGGCGCTGGCAGCAGCGGCATGCCGGCTGCTCCAGATCGAAGGGAGTGAAATCCTCGCCGAGTATCGGCCAGCCCTAAACGAAAAGGGCGCACAGGGGGCGCTCGTCGAAGTCTTCCTCTACGACACACTGGCAGGAGGCGCTGGCTTTTCCCCCCAGATGGTGCCGCGGGCGAAGGAGCTGTTCGAGAAGGCGCTGGAGATTTTGGAGGAGTGCCCGGGCGCGTGCGACGTCTCCTGCTATCGCTGCCTTCGATCCTTCCGCAACAAGCTCGATCACGGCCTGCTCGACCGTTTCGTTGGTGCTCAACTCCTACGGCACGTGCTCGATGGAGGCCTGCCCGATTTCTCGATGGCGCGTGCGGCCCGGTCGCTCGACCTCCTCGCCGACGAGCTTGAGATGGTGTTTGCAGGCGAATGGGACATCGAGCGCGCATACGCCTCAGGAGCCATGTCTGAGGCTCCGTTGATCTTGCGGCGCGAGACCGGCGGTCAGAAAATCCTGATCGACATCCATTCGCCGATCGCCCCCTCGGTGCGGATTTTCGGAACCAAGTCCCCTTCGGCCGAGGTCGTGGACGAGCTTCGCGTCCGGCGGCATCTACCTGAAGCGTTGGAGCAGATCGCGAAGGCTTTGAAGACTTAGGGGAAAGGCTGGGCTTGTTCCCCTCCGCGTTGAACCGGGGTTCATCGTGCTGCTGGAGGGTCATCCCCCGATTGGAAGGCAGTCAGGTCGAAGTCGCCGTATTCGATCTTCTGAACAGCCCTCTCAAGCACCGGCACTGCCGCACGGTCGCCGTAGCGCGTGGCCTGATTGATGGCGGCCCAGCCGCCGAGCGCCAGGGCAGTTTCTTCCGGTATCTCCGCTCGCCGACATGCGTCACGAAATCCGTGCCGGAAGCTATGGAACACCAGCGAGCGTTCGTGGAAGCCCACACCCCTCTTGAAGCGCCCAAACCACTTGGAGAACCCATGAGAATAGCTGCCCTTAGTCCCTGGCTCTAGCTCGGGAAACAACCGCTCCCCGTCCTTCTGCTTCTGGGCAAATCGCAGAAAGCCAGCGTCCACCAGCGTCTTGTGCAGGGGAACGATGCGTTCGCTGGATGAGGTCTTGAGACGCTTGTCGGCTGCCCGCACGCCTTTGGCGTCGAAGACGCTGAGGTTGAGACATGGCACGCCGTTGACTTCAATGACATCGCTCGCATGCAACTGGCAGATTTCTCCGGCCCTCGCCCCCGTATAGGCGGAAAGAGCAGGCACCCAGAACCTTGAAGGCACGTTCTCTCTGAACACACGGAGCGCACCGAACAGCTTCTTCAGTTCGTCCGCCTCGAACCCCCTGCGTTTAACCTGCGGGTCGCCGCGCTCAACCAACCCCTGCACCACAACGGCCTTCACGCCGAAGTCCGCTCGCTCAGCCCACCTCAAAATGGCGGCGAAGTTCTGCATGTAGCCGCCAACAGTGTTGGGGGCGAGACCAGGGAGATTATGAGCCTGGGCGTATTCCACGGCCCCTCTCAACGAGAGGTCTCTCAACTTCTTCCGCTTCACCTTGTTCGGCGGAAACGCCTTCAGGAAGGTCAGGACCTCTATACAATGCTGCCGCTTGATCGAGCGCACCGGGAGGTCAGCACCGATGACCTCCTCCATCACCGCGAAGAGAAGGCGATACTTTCGCTCTGTGCTCTCCTCGCCGTGAAGGGCCGTCCGCTCCGCGCGATAGAGTGCAATGAGATCGCTGACCCGATGCCCCACATCCGCCTGTTCCACCCCGCCCGGCAGCGGCACCCCGGCCGGATGAAAGAGCGGGTCAAACTGCGCGCTTTGCCTGCCGGCGAGGCGATCCCGAACCTGCGCATTTTCACTTTGCAGCGCGCGCGCGACGAGTTCGCAGAGATAGGCGTACTGCGCGCTCTCGCGGTTGACTCGCGGGAACAGCAACTCGGTTTTCTGACTGCCAAACCGGCGTGGCCGCGATGCCATGCCAGCTTTCACTAGAAGCTGATCGGCGGCGTGTAGCGCAGCGTCGCCGCGACCGGGGTTGAAGGCGTCGAGATCGCCAGCGTCCTCGTCGAGCAACTGCAATGCATCCTCGACGGCAACGCGGTCAGTCGGATCGGGCAGCCGACTTAGCGACGCCGCCTTTCGATCATCCCACCAATCGCGAACAAGCCCTTCGATCTCGGCGCGGCTCAGAAGTTCGAGTTTCCCGAGAGCGAGCGCGCCAGCGACATTTCCTCGCTCGTGAAGTTCGGCACGCGTCCGTGCGAACCCACGCTCGATTTCCGCCAACACCGCTGGGTAGAGGCTCACGGCCACCCGCCGATCCTCGGTGTCGAGCGTCTTTCGTACCTGTTCGCCGGGGTAGCGGGCCAGATCAACAGGGACCTTCTTCCGCACCCACCATACGTTCCCGCGTGGAAAAATCGGGAGTTTCGCCAACTCTTCGTCGTCCATTGTGGCACAGTAAGGTGTCACAGGCCGCTCCGAGAAGCTGTTTAAGACCAAATATTTGAGGGAAATCAGACCCTCAAAAGCGCGCTGGTGGGCCCGGCAGGACTCGAACCTGCAACCAGACCGTTATGAGCGGCCGGCTCTAACCATTGAGCTACAGGCCCCTGCAGCGTTTGCGGCGGCCTGCGCGTTACCATGGCCTGCACGTCGCTTAAAGCTTGCGTTCAGGTGGGGCCTGCGACGCTTGCCCATCCCCAACACGGACTGGAGTTTTCCCCGATGAACAATCTGATGCGCGCCGCGGGCCTGGGCCTGGCGATCGCGACCGCTGCGGCGGCGCCTGCCGCCCTGGCCCAAACCGCGCCGCCTGCGGCCGACAGCCTGTTCCGGGCCACCACCCTGAACCTGGCCGCCTATGGCGAGGTGCGCGTGGAGCCGGACATGGCGACGATCACCCTGGGCGTCATGACCGAGGGCAAGACCGCCGCCGAGGCCATGACCGCCAACGCCCAGCGCATGAACGCCGTGATGGCCAGCCTGAGGAAATCCGGGATCGCCGAGCGCGACATCCAGACCTCGAACCTGAACCTGTCGCCCCAGTACCGCTACCAGGAGAACCAACCGCCGATGCTGGTGGGCTATCAGGCGTCGAACCAGGTGACGATCCAAGTGCAGGACCTGAAGCGCCTGGGCGCCGCCGTCGACGCCTCTGTGAACGCCGGCGCCAATCAGGTGCACGGCATCGCGTTCGGCCTGAAGGACCCGACCGCGGCCGAGAACGCGGCGCGGGAAGCAGCGGTGAAGGCCCTGGCGGCCAAGGCCGACCTCTACGCGCGGGCCACGAGCCACCGGATCCAGCGCCTGGTGTCGCTCAGCGAAGGTGGCGGCTACACGCCCCAGCCTCCGATGCAGATGATGGCCATGCGCGCCGAGATGAAGGATGTCGGCTCGCCGGTATCGGGCGGCGAACTGCGGGTCCGCATCGACGTGACGGGTCTCTACGAACTGGCCCGCTGACCGGCGGCTCCGGCCGTCCCGCCTACTGAGCCTCGAGGGGAGTCGACGGCCCGATCACCGCGATCGCGCCGTCGACGCCCAGCAACGCCTCGAGGTCGTCGAGCACCTCGCCGGGCCCCAGCCCCCGGGCGCGCCCGGCATAGGTTCGCGCCTTGGACAGGGCGCCGGGGTCCTCCGCGAGGCCGAGCACCTCGAGGCCTGGCGCGGCCTCGTCGATCGACCAGACCGTCCAGGTCGTGCGCGTCAGGCCGAACGCCGCGCGGGCCTCGTCCACCCGTTGCGCCGGATCGCCGTCCAGCAGCGTCGCCTCGAGCGCCCGGCGCGCAGCGAGCGCCAGTGCCAGGGCGTCGGGCGGGAAATCCGCCGCCGCCTCGGCGAGGACGACGCCGGCGCGCCCATCACGCGCGGAAAAGGCGACGAAGACGCCGGGCCCGGGCGCTCCGACAAGCCGGGCCGCCACCCGCCGCCCGGCCGCGTCCGCCGCGACCGGCGGCGACAGCGAAGGGCGCAGGGCCGACACGCTGGTGGCCGACGTGCGGCTCCGATCACGCCGAAGAAGTTCGCGCCGGCCCCGGGCCATCCGGCCCGACACGCTGGCCCGCATGAGGCGGACGGCGGCGCCCAGGTCGCGGGTCTCGCGGATGCGGAAGACGGCCTGGTCCGGCGCCGAGGCCCCGTCCTCCGCCGCCACCTGGGCGCTGTTCCGCGCCAGCTCGCGCCCGATCATGCGCGCGATCACCAGCGCCAGCACCAGGCCGACACCTCCCACCCCCGCGATCAGCACCGCGATCAGGCGCTGCAGCCCGGCCACCCGCTCGAACAGGGGCGCAGCGTCGATCCGCGCCACCACGGTGCGGCCCGCGCCGGCGTCGGCCAGGCCCAGGACATGCGGTCCGCCCTGGTCGAGCCGCACGGGCAGGGCGCGTGGCGGCCCCGCCGCCACCGGCCCGAGTCCCGCCACACCGCCTTCACCCGCCAGCCTAAGCGCCGGTCGGCCCGACTCGACGATCCAAACACCCTCCAGGCCGGGCGAACGGGCCACGGCCTGCTCCAGCGCCTGCGCCCGGACAGCATCGGAGAGCGCGGCCCGCGTGCGCTCTGGCGTCGACAGGAAAGCCGCCACCGTCACGGCAGCGGCGATCGCCTCGCCCTCCAGGCCCTTTTCGGCCTCGGCCTTCTCCCACACGTAGAGGAGACCGCCGTTCACCGCCGCCAGCAACACGAACAGGGGCGCCACCAGCGCCAGGAAGATCCGCCGGATGCTCACGCCGCCCGCCCCGCGTCCGGCGACGCGAGGGAGAGCGCCCGCAGGCCCACCACGAACTCGGGGCATTCCCGGGCGATGGTGAACACATGCGGCTTGGCGATCACCAGGGCGTCGAGCCCCGCGTCGCCCGCCACATAGTCGGCGGCCGCGGGGAGGCCGAACAGGAGGCCCGGCGCATCGAAGACCTCGGGCGCCTCGCCCTGTCCCAGGCGGGCCGCGCCGGCCACCCGCACCACCAGGAGGTCGGCGACGGCGCCCGCCGCCAGGATCACCCGCCCCGGCGCGTAGTGGCGCGCCCGCGCATGGCTGGCGATCAGCAGGAGCTCGGCGGTCTCGAGTCTCCGGAACGGCTCGGCCGCGCGCAACGCGAAGAGGCGGTCGATGACGTCGCTCCCGATCATGCGCCCGCCTCCACCGACAGGAGGCCCTGGCGCGCCACCGCCAGCTCGCGCCAGCGGCCGGCCAGGGCGGGATCGCCGGCGAGGCGGCCGGCCAGGGCGACCATCGCGCGATGCTCGAGGCGCGCCTCCAGCCCATCGCTGGCCGGTCGCCAGACGACGTCGCCGGCCTTCCCCCGCATCAGGAGTACCGGCGCGGCCGGCGGAAGCGCTGCGGCCAACAGCGCCTCGTCGCGCTGGCGATCCTCGGCCTTGGTGCGGCTCCAGGCGTCCCGCATGTCGGCCGTCAGCCTGGCCGCCAGTTCCGTCAGCGCCAGACGCAGCCGTCGCACTTCCCGCGGCGCCGGCGTGTCCGCCGGAGGCGCGGGATCGCCCGCGGCGATGCGCAGCGCCTCGGCCTTCAGCACCTCGATGGGCGCGGCCACCCACCGTACGATCAGGACGGTGACGAGGGCGCTCGCCATCAGCGAGGCCAGGCCGATCAGCGCGCTGGCGAACAGGGCGTTCTGGGTCGCCACCTCGATCACCGAGATGTTCACGTCGGCGCCCGCCGTGGCGACGATCCTGCCCGATCGGTCCACCACAGGCGCGGCGGCGGTCTTGAGCAGGCCCCACTGCTCCTGGAACTCGATGGGGGAAACATAGATCGGCCCGCCTTCGGTGGTGCGACGGAGGCCGGTGCGGGTTTCTTCGGTGAGCTCGTCCTCCGACCCCAGCAGCGAATGCTCGTCACCCACCGTGGAATCCAGGATGTAGATCACGTCCTTAAGGCCGCCGAGCACCTGGGTGTAGAGATAGGTGAGATCCAGCTCCTCCCGGATCCGCCGCATCGGCTCGACGTTGCGCAGATACTGCGGCATCGCCTCGACGGACTCGGCCGGCGCCCGCACCGAAGCCGCCTGTATGAGGAAGTCGTGGTCGGCGGGATCGACCAGCGCCCCGGTGAGCGCGCTGGTCGTCACCAGCTTGCGCGAGAAGCCGTCCAGGATGGTGTCGTACAGCCGGGTGTAGACCAGACCGCCCAGCCCGATCGCCAGCACGACGATCGCCGGCGTGAACGTCCGCCACAGCAGCGTCTTGATGGGGCTGGCGTCACGCAGCATAGGCGCGCCCGTCTCCGGCCTTGAGGACCGCAAGCGCCAGGTCCGGACGACGCGCCGCCACCTCTTCGACCACAGATGTCGACAGCCAGCGGGACCGGCCGTCAGCCAGAACGAGCTCCAGGGACGCCCCCGCGGGCTTCTCGCGCACCACCCGCCGGGCCAGCGCCGCCTGGGCGTCGATGGAGGCGGCGGACAGATCGGGCCGGGCGCGGATCGCTCCGACCAGATCCACCAGCGTGGGTTCGTCATCGCCGCCGGCCAGGATGCGGACGAGGCTCTCGCGATAGATCGGCGCCAGGCCCGGCTCGACAGCGCCCCGCGCGAGGGCGGCCAGCGCCTCGGGCGGGGCGAGATCGCGAAGCGCCTGAGCCGCGACGACGGCGTCGAAGCCCTGGGACGTGGCGGCCGCGCGGGCGAGGTCGGCGATCAGATCCCCGGCGTCCGCGGCCTTCACGCTCTCTCGCCCGCGATGCAGCAAGGGTTCAAGCCGACGCCAGGTGGGATGATCGACACCCGCCGCGATCGCTTCGATCGCATTGCCCCGGACCTTGGGATTGGCGGAGTGCAGCGACACGATCAGGAGGTCGAAGTCGGGCAGCCGCCCTCCGAGGGCCAGCAACTCCAGCACGAAGTCGACCGCCTCCGCGATCCGCTGACGCGCCGCCTCGGCCAGAAGACCCAGCGCCGGCGAACGGCCGGCCTGGGCCGCGAACCGCTCGGCGAGGCCCTGGCGCCGGACGGTGTCGTCCAGTTCCGCCCCCACCAGGCGATCGAGTTGCGTGAGGAACTGGGCGTGCGAGAGAACGCAGAGCGCACGGGCGGCCACGGCGCGGGCGCGATACGGGGCCTGGTCGTTGGCCATCGCCTGGATCAGGCGCGGCGCCGCCGCCTCGCCCATGCCGACCAGCATCGCTTCCGCCGCCCGCAGCTCCCGTGGTGTGAGCTGGGCGACAGCCGGCAGGATCTGCGGGATCGCATCGACGTCGCCGATCGTGGCCAGCATGTTCAGGACCGTGCGCCGGTCCTCCTGGTCCAGGTTGTCCAGGCCGGCCACCAGCGGACCGACCAGGCCGATGTCCCCGACGCCCACCCGGGCGGAAAGGGCTTCGAGGGCCGATTTGCGGACCGACGGCGAAGGATCGGCCAGCCCGGCGGCGAAGACCTCCGCCGGCTCGCCGTCGCCGGCATTCCCGGACGGTCCCGGCGGCGGCCCACCCTCCCTGATGTCGAGCAGCGCCTGCGCGGCGCGGGCGGCCCCGGACTCCTCGGCCCCGGACTCCGCCGCGTCGACCCGGGCCTGTAGGGCCGCACGGGCGGCCTCGTCGAACTCGGGCGTGGACTGGGCCAGTTCGCCGAAGTTCAGCCAGCCGCGGCGCATGTTGGCCTCCATCGCGGCGGGATAGGTGTGGCGCAGCAGCATCACGACCCCGACCAGGGCCGCTCCCAGAAGCACGCCGATGCCCGACAGCTCGCGCATGTCCACGTGCTTGGCGAGCAGCAGCAGGAAGGCGCCCGACAGCAGGCTCGCCAGCGGCTCGCACAGGCCCTCCACCACCGTCCGGAAGGGCCGTTTCACATGCGAGGGCGTCGCGTTGAAGAGCAGGTTCTGGTTGTTGTATTCGATCGACGTCAGCACGCCGTGGTAGGCGAAGAACGCACCGAGGGCGGCCAGTTCGCCGCCCACCAGGAAGAAGACCGCGAAGACCGCGAAATAGGTGAGCGGCAGGATCAGCGCCACGTTCCGCACGCCCATCCGCGTCACCAGCCGGTTGAACACGAAGAGGCAGACGACCAGGTTGAAGGCGCTGGCCGCCGCGTAGAGCTGGCCGAACAGCGCGGCCAGTTCAGCCTCGCTCCGCCCTTCCTGGAGCACGAGGGAATACTGATACTCGGCCAGGTTCGTCATCAGCAGGGTGACGAACAGCGTACCGACCAGAGCGACGGCGTAGGGCGAGGTTCGGAACACCTCGGCCACCATCCGCGCCTGATCGCGCACCCCGTGGCTTCCTTCGTCCAGGTCGGCGTCGCTGTCGGCGATCCTGGGCCAGCGGCGGCGCAGCATGAGCGCGACCGGGGCCGTGGCGAGCGCGAGGCCCGACCAGACCAGCATGAAGCCGTGCATCGGCAGGACGTTCGCCAGCACGCTGACGATCAGGGCCCCGAGGGTCGTCCCCAGGGCGCAGAAAGCCGCGAAGAGCGGGAACAGGCGCTTGGCGTCCTGGATGTCGAAATAGCTGTCGGTGAAATTCCAGAACAGCGAATAGAGGCCGA
This sequence comes from Phenylobacterium sp., assembly GCF_037189685.1. Taxonomy (GTDB): domain Bacteria; phylum Pseudomonadota; class Alphaproteobacteria; order Caulobacterales; family Caulobacteraceae; genus Phenylobacterium. The sequence goes on from NZ_JBBCIT010000010.1 coordinate 236,652, forward strand.
TGTACCAGACGGCCAGATACAGCTTCAGCGCATAGTAGAGGCCCGTGTTCCAGGGCGCCGGAAGACCGAGCTCCATCAGGCCCCACAGCAGGGCGCCGCCGAAGATCAGCAGGCCCAGCGTCACCTCCACCACCCGGTCTATGGAGAAGCGCACCAGGAGGTAGGAGAACACCGCCGTGTAGACCAGCATCACCACCGGGGTGAGCAGGAAGATCACCGGCAGCTTGTCGGCGCCCACCTTGGTGAGGAAGGCGGCGTCGCCGGCGGCGAAGCCGACGCCCATGCCGGTCTGAAGCAGGAGTCCGAACAGGCCGAACTGGAGGAGTTTCGACCACTCCCCCGCCTCGACCCTGAACAGCCGGCTCGCCAGACCCCGCACCCGATCCCCCCAATCCGTCACACGTTAACGGCCTGTCCGTAATTCCCTATGATTAGCGATACGTTCCCTTCCAAGCCGTTGCGGGGCCACAAGCGCGATGAACGACGCCCCAGGGGACGCCCCGAGATCTGTGCGCCACCGACGGTGGCGATTCCGGCTCAAGACGCAACTTCTGCTGTTGCTGGGCGTCCTGAATCTCGTTTCGGCCGTCGCCTATTCGACCGTGCTCTATCAGATCGATCGGCGGGAGATCATCGCCGGGATCGACGGGCGACTGACGACTGCGGTGCTGGCGGTCAACGAGATGGTCCCCGACCTCTACCACGCCCGCATCATCGGTCCCGACTCCATCCCCCGCGAGGAGTACGGACGGCTCCAGTACCGCCTGTCACGGTTCGCCCAGCGGGCCGACCTCGTCTACGTCTACACCTACATGCGTTTCGGCGACGAGATCCGCACGGTTTCGACCAGCGCCACCCAGCGGGAGATGGAGACGCGGCGCGAGGTGCCGTTCTTCGCCCTCTACGAGCGTCCGCCGCAGGCGCTGCGCCAGAGCTTCGCCGACGGCAAGATGCGGTTCGACGAATACGACGACGAGTTCGGCCACTTCCGCTCGCTCTACCTTCCGGTCCGGGGGGTTGACGAGCGGACCTATGTGGTCGGGGCCGACGTCGACCTGGGCATGGTGCGCCAGAGGTTGGCCGGCGCGCTGCGGACGGCGATCACCGTCGGCATGATGATCTTCGCCGCATCGATGGCCATCGGCTGGCTGCTGGTCGACCAGCTGGTCCAGCCCCTCATGCGCCTTACCGCATTCACGGAGAACATGGGGCAGCGGAACTTCCGGCCGGACGAGCGCGAGGTCGCGGCGATGCACGCCATCAGCCGCCGGCGCGGCGACGAGGTGGGCAGCCTGGCCGAGGCCATGACCGCCATGATCGCCCGCCTCCAGCGCTATCTGGTCGACATGCAGGCCGCGACGGCGGCGCGCGAGCGGGTGGAGGGCGAACTTTCGGCGGCCCGCGACATCCAGATCGGCATGCTGCCCCGCACCTTCCCGCCGTTCCCCGAGCGGGGCGAGATCGACATCTACGCCCTGCTGGAATCGGCCAAGCATGTCGGCGGCGACCTCTACGACTACGCCCTCCTGGATCGCGACAGGCTGTTCTTCGTGGTCGGCGACGTCTCGGGCAAGGGCGTCCCGGCAGCCCTGTTCATGGCCATGACGATGACGCTGTTCAAGGCGACCGCGCTCAACACGAGATCGGCGGGCGAGATCATGGCCAAGGTCAACGACGAACTGGCGCGCGACAACGCCGGCCAGATGTTCGTGACGGCCTTCTGCGGCGTGCTGGACCTGCGGACCGGCGAGGTGGAGTACGCCGACGGGGGCCACGAGGCGCCGTTCGTCCGCCGGGCCGACGGCGCGGTCTCGCGCCTGGCCAAGGGCGGCGGGATCGCGCTCGGCGTCATGGACGACATGCCGTTCCGCACCGAGCGCTTCCAGCTCGCGCCAGGCGACGCCCTGATCCTGTTCACCGACGGCGTGTCCGAAGCCGCGAACCTCGCCGACGACCTGTTCACGGTGGGCCGTATCGAGACGGCCCTCACCGAGGCTCGGGCAGGCGGTTCGGCGCGCGCGCTGGCCGAGGGCCTGGCCGACGACGTGCGGGTCTTCGTGGGCGAGGCGCCGCAGTCCGACGACATCGCGATCCTGGTGGTGCGCTGGGACGGCGCGCCTAGGCCAGGCTGACCGGCGCCCAGTCGCGGCCGTGCATGCGCTTCAGGTAAAGGCGCATGTCGGCGATCATCTTTCGCAGCCCCTCGATCGACGCCGGCTCGGCGCGCAGGGCCGCCGCCATCAGCGGATCGGCGTCGACCTCCCACGGCAGGAAGTCGAAGGCGGTCTCGGCGTCGAGCATCCACAGGATCGGATAGGGCCGGCCGAACAGCACGCCCTTCAGCGGCTCGCGGCCCATGATGTAGACCGCGGCGCTGGCTGCGTTCCGCGCGCTGAGCACCGTCTCGAGCACGTCGAGGGAGATCGTCAGGCACCCGGGCCGGGAGAACTTCGAAATGCGGAATCCCAGGTCGATATCGGGGCCGATGTAGTCGATGTGCGCCCCGTTCTTGGAGGAAAGCTCGGGAATCTCGATCTGGATGTTCGGGCCGTCCACATCGGCGAGCCAGGCGGTGCCCTTCAACCGCAGCGGCAGTTCCTCGAAATGCCGCGCCTCGTACATCCGCATGGTGCGCTGGAGCACCAGGAGGATCGAGGTCAGCTCCTCCGCGCCCGACGGCTCGGTGGCGAACACGACCTCGTCGCCCATCACCTTCCAGACGTCGATCGACGGCGTCGCGTCGTCGTCCAGGAACTCGAAGCCGATCTGGCCGGCCAGCATCAGCGGAAAGCTGGAGAAGAAGGTGCGGAACACCTCCAGCCAGCCGTCCGCGTCCTGTCCCGTGAACCGGGCCTTGAACTCGGTCGAGCCGGCCATGTCGACCGACAGGAACAGGCGAGGCATTCTGGCTTCCCTCCCCGCGGACCCTGGGTCCGCGGGCCGGCCATAGCAGAGGCTTGCGGGCGCGACCAGCGAAGCGCCGGACGGCTCGACCCGGACGCGCGCTATGATACCGTCCGCGGCCGAACGTGGGATTTCTGACCGCAGGATCGGGGAAGCTGGTGGCCGCCGACACATCCGCCGCGACGCGGCGCCGGAAGCCCGCGGCCGAGCCGGGGGCGACCCGTCGCCTGCGGGAGTGGCTGCGGGCGTATGAGCCCATCCCCGGCGTCCCCGACGAACTGTTCGACGCGCGTGGCCGCCCGCGCGACCACTGGCTGGACTTCCTGGGCCATTTCGCCGCTTTCCCGGCCGGCGATCCGGGCGCGCGATTCGCCCTGCCCGCGCGGCACCTGCGCGACGCCGGCGTCGCCTACCGTCCGGGAGCGGACGAAGCCGAGCGCACCTGGCCCATCGATCCCCTGCCGTTGATCCTGACCCAGGCGGAATGGGACGAGATCTCCGCCGGCGTCGCCCAGCGCGCCCGGCTGATGGAAGCCCTGCTCCGCGACATCTACGGTCCGGCGCGGATGGTGGCCGAGGGACGACTCCCGGCCGCGGCGCTGACCGGCAGCGGCGACTTCATCCGCGCCGTACGCGGCATCGCTCCGCCCGGCGGCCGCCACACCCACATCTACGCCGCCGACCTGGGTCGCGGACCGGACGGTCGCTGGTGGGTCCTGGGCGACCGCACCCAGGCGCCGTCCGGCCTGGGCTATGCGCTCGAGAACCGGCTGGCCGTCAGCCGCGCCTTCCCGAACCTCTACAACACGATGAACGTTCATCGGCTGGCGCCGTTCTTCGACGCCCACCGGCGCGGCCTGGCCTCGGCCGCCGATCGGAGTGATCCGCGCATCTGCCTGCTGACACCGGGCAAGTTCAGCGAAACCTACGACGAGCAGGCCCACCTCGCCCGCTACCTGGGTTTCCTCCTGGTGGAAGGGGATGACCTCGTGGCCCGGGACGGCAAGGTCTACGTGCGGACCATCGCCGGGCTGAAGCGGGCCGACGTGATCCTGCGGCGCGTGGACTCGGGCTTCATCGATCCGCTGGAACTGAACAACGCCTCGCGGCTGGGCACGCCGGGCATGCTGGAGGCCATCCGCGCCGGCGGTGTCACCGTGCTCAACATGCCGGGTTCGGGCGTTCTGGAATCCCGCGCCCTGATGGGCTTCCTGCCACGCCTCTGCCAGGAGTTGCTGGGCGAGGACCTCGCCATGCCGCATGTCGCCACCTGGTGGTGCGGACAGCCGGCCGAACAGGCCCTGGTCGAGAGCCGCCTCGACGACCTGGCCATCGCGCCCGCCTTCAATGCGCCCGGCGGGGACAGCATCCTGTCCCAGTCGCGGATGGTGGCCGACATGACGCCCGCCGAGCGCGACGGCCTGATCCGGAACCTGCAGGACCGGCCCGCCGACTTCGTGGGCCAGGAGGTGGTCCGGCTCTCGACCATGCCGGTGCTGAAGGACGACCGCCTCTCGCCGGCGCCGTTCGTCCTGCGGGTCTTTGCGGCCTCGACCCCGGACGGCATCCGCGTGATGCCCGGTGGATTCTGCCGGACGTCGGACCGGCCCGACGTCCGGGCCATCTCGATGGGCGAAGGCGCGCGCGCGGCCGATGTCTGGGTGATCGGGGAGAAGCCCGTCGAGCGCATGACCCTGATGCCCAGCGCCGACAGCGTGCAGGTGCGCCGGATCATGGGCCATCTGCCCAGCCGTGCAGCCGACAACCTGTTCTGGCTGGGCCGCTATATGGAACGGGCCGAATGCACCCTGCGCGCCGTGCGCAGCCTCTGCACCAGCAGCATCGCCGCCGAGGCGGCCGCCCACGCCGCCGGCGAGACTTTCGAGAGCCTTCAGCTCCTGCTGACCGAATGGGGCGCGTTGCGCGCCCCGGCCGCCGACGTGGTGCACGCCGCCGGACGCGCGCTGCTGGACCCCGGAGCCTGGGGCTCGGTGATCTCGACCATCCGGGCCGAGATGCGGACGGCGGCCTCGATGCGCGAACGCCTGTCGGCCGACTTCTGGGCGCTGCTCGTGGGCATCGAGGGCGGCCTCGCCAAGGCCGGGCGGCTCGAGACCGAGGCCGACGTGCTGCGCCTGACCAACCGGGCCCTGCAGACGATGGCGGCGCTGTCGGGCCTGGCGCAGGAGAACATGAACCGGGTCGCCGGATGGCGGTTCCTGGACATCGGCCGGCGGATCGAGCGCGGGGTCAACGCCTGCCGTCTCTCGCGGCTGCTGGCGCGCGACGAAGCGACCACCGACGATCTCGACCTGCTGCTCGACCTCAACGACAGCCAGATCACCTATCGCGCGCGCTATCTTGCGGGCCTGGCGCTGACGCCGGTGCGCGACCTGGTGATGCTGGACCCGTTCAACACCCGCTCCCTGGCCTTCCAGCTCCAGACGCTCAAGGAGCACCTGTCGGTGCTGCCGCCGCTGAACGACGACGGCATGCTGGAGGAGCCGCAGCGCATCCTGCTCACGCTGGTCGCCGACGTGGAGACCGAGGACGCGCGAAAACTCTCCGCCGACAAGGCCCTCCGGTTCGAACGCGCCCTGATGCGGTTCTCGAACGCCGTCGCCGACCGCTACTTCCTTCAGGGCGCCAGCGCGGTGCCCACGGTCAAGCTGGTGGGGCTGGCGTGATCTACGACCTGAAGCACAAGACGATCTACAGCTACGGGGACGCCGCGGTGACCTATGCGCGCTGCGTGCTGCGCCTGACGCCGGTGTCCAACGCCCACCAGACCGTGCTCGCCGCCGACCTCAAGGTGACGCCCCGGCCGTCCGTCACGGTGGACCGGACCGGCCCCTTCGGCGAACGCACGCTGACCGTCGTGGTCGACCGCCCGCACAACACGCTGACCATCGAAGCCGTCTCGCGGGTGGACGTCCACTCGCCCCGTCCGCCGGACGCCGGCGGAAGCCCGACGTGGGAGACGGTGCGCGCCGCGGCCCTGGCGGAACCCTCGATCGAAGCCGATGGGCCGGCCGTCTACATCTACCCCACCGAGCGGACGCCGATCACCGCGGCCATCACCGACTACGCCCGCGAGAGTTTTCCTCCCGGCCGGCCGATCGTGGAGGCGGCGCTCGAGTTGAACCGGCGCATCCACGCCGATTTCCGCTACGATCCCGGCGCCACCGAGGTGACGACGCCGGTTCTGGAGGCTTTCAACGCCCGTCACGGCGTTTGCCAGGATTTCGCCCACGTGATGATCACAGGCCTGCGCGGCCTGGGCCTGCCGGCCGCCTACGTCAGCGGCTATCTGCGCACCGTGCCCCCGCCGGGCCAGCCCCGCCTGGAGGGCGCCGACGCCACCCACGCCTGGATCGGCGTCTGGTGCGGCGCGGGCCTGGGCTGGATCGGCTTCGACCCCACCAACGCCATCCTGGCCGAGGACGACCACATCATCCTGGCTGTCGGACGCGACTACGCCGACGTGGCGCCTATCGACGGCATCATCCTGGCCTCCGGCCCGCAGACGCTGCGGGTGGAGGTCGACGTGATCCCCGAGGCCGAGGCTGCAAACTAGACGGCCGGCTTCTCCGCCAGCCCGTGCTGGCGCAGCCGCCACAGCAGGACGTCGATCCGGTCCTGGCCGAAGAACGGTTCGCCCTCGAAGACGAAGGTGGGCACGCCCCAGTGCCCGGCGGCGTCGAGGGCCGCATGACTGGCCTGGACCTCGGCCTCCAGCCGCTCGCCCTCGGCCGCGACGACGGCGTCCAGCGTGGGCAGGTCCAGGCCGGCGCGGGCCGTCGCCCGGGCCAGATGATCGCCCCGGTCCCATCCATCAGTCTGGCCGTCCCAGATGATGCGGGCGACCTCGCAGATGAAGGGGATGCCCCGGCCCGCCTCGCAGGCGGCCTGGCCCAGGTGGGTCAGCCGGCGGATGTAGGGCTGTTCCCGGGGGATCTCGCGCGTGGCGAGGTTCATCACGATGGGATCGGGCCGTGGCGGCCCGAACGTCATGCCCAGCATCTGCGCCGTCCGATAGCAGTCGCGGCCCAGATACATCAGCCAGCGGGGGTCCTGGCGGTCGAAGAACCCGTCCACGCGCACCGCGAGGGGATAGACCGGCCGGATGCGCATATCCACGTCGTAGCGCGCGGCGATCTCGGCGATGCGCGTCGTCGCCAGGTACGAATACGGGCTGCGGAACGACCAGAAGACATCCACTTGCAGGGCCATCGGCGCCTCCCCGACGCAGGGCTTGATTTCGCAGGGCTTGATTTTCTGACTGTATAGTTCAATAATGACCATATAGTCAAATTGTGAACGTCATGTCGCAGCCCCGCCCCGACCGCCGCCGCCAGCGCACCCGCGCCGCCCTGCTGAAGGCGGGCCAGGCGCTGTTCGCCGAGCGTTCGGTGGACGGCGTCAGCATCGACGAGATCGTCCAGGCCGCCGATGTGGCCAAAGGCAGCTTCTACAACCACTTCGCCGACAAGGACGCCCTGGCCCGGGCCCTGGCCGACCAGGCGCGCAGATCCGCCGAAACGACCGTGGCCATCGCTGGCGAGGGCGTTTCCGATCCCGCCGAACGGGTGGCGCGCGCGCTCTGCCTCTTCATCCGCAACGCCGCGGACTACCCGGAGCCGGCGCACATGATGCTGCGCCTGTTCCACGGCGCGGCGGTGCCGGACGCGCCCATGAACGCCGGCGTCCGGGCCGACATCCAGCTCGGCCTCGCGACAGGGCGCTTCGAGGGGCCGGGCCTGGAGGCGGCGATCCTGCTGGCCGTGGGCATCGTGCAGATCGGTGTCGCCCGCACCCTGGAACGCGGAACGGCCGACGACGCGCAAACCTTGGCCCGCAACCTGGCCCAGGGCCTGCTGCGCGGGCTGGGCGTCGCGGCGGGCGAGGCGCACGACCTCGCCGAAGCGGCCGCCGCCGGGATCTTCAAGCCGGCCCGGACCGCAAGGCCGGAAGCCTGAGACAAAAAGGGGGCCGCCACGGCCCCGGGGGGAAGCAAGCATGGCCGTCGTCACCCGAATCCTGGTCGCCTTGTATGGCGTCCTCTTCGCGATCCTGGGCGTGGGCTTCTGGCTGGCGCCCGCCCGCCTGGGCGAACGGCTGGCCGTCGAGCCGATCGGGGTGGCCGGCCTCTCCACCCTGCGCGGCGACTTCGGCGGCGCGTTCCTGATCCTCGCGGCGCTGTGCCTCGTCGGCCTCTGGCGCCGCAGCCAGACCCTGCTGGGCGTCGGCGCGGCCCTTCTGGGCCTGATCGTCACGGGCCGGCTGCTCACCTGGGCGGTCACCGGCGATGCCGCGGGCGTCGTCCCGAACGTGCCGATCGAGGCCATCGGCGCCCTGGCGCTGGGGCTGCACGCCCGGACCATCGGCGATGGATCGGCGCCGCGCCGGCCGCTGCGCGCCATCGCCGTCTCGGCCCTGGTCGTCGCCGGCCTGGTGCTCGCCGCCGGCGCGGCGCTCAACAACGCCGGCGTCCAGGACCGCCTGCTGGCCGCCTTCGCCCGCCAGGGCGTGGCCCGCGACGTCTCCGCGGTGATGAAGGACGACGCCCTGCGCGTCGCCGTCTGCGGCACCTCGGCCCCACTGCCGAGCCCCAAGCGCGCCAAGTCCTGCGTCGCCGTCATCGCGGGTGGGAAGATCTACATCGTCGACGTGGGCCCGGAGTCCGTCGAGAACCTGATGCTGTGGGGTCTCCCGCTGGGCCAGGTGGACGGCGTCCTGCTGACCCACTTCCATTCCGACCATATCGGCGACCTGGGCGAACTGAACCTCCAGACCTGGGTCGGCGGCCGGCCGGGCCCCCTGGCCGTGTACGGCGGGCCTGGGGTTGAACGCGTCGTGGCGGGCTTCAACGAGGCCTACGCCCTGGACCAGACCTACCGGACCGCCCACCACACCGAAAAGCTCATGCCGGCCGCGACGTGGCCGCTCGCCGCCCAACCGGTGGCCATGCCCGGAGGCGTGGCGGCGCCCACCGCGGTCGTGCTCGAAAAGGACGGACTGAAGATCACGGCCATCGAGACAAACCACGCCCCGGTGCATCCGGCCTACGCCTACCGCTTCGACTACAAGGGCCGCTCCGTGGTGGTCACCGGCGACACCACCGCCGACGCCCGGCTGACGGCGGCGTCGAAGGGCGCCGACATCTTCCTGTCCGAAGCCCTGAACCGCGAGATGATCCGCACACTCGAGGGCCAGGCCCGCGGCGCCGGCCGCGACCGGGTCGCCCATATCATGGACGACATCCAGAGCTACCACATCTCGCCGACCGAGGCGGCCGAGGCGGCGAACGAGGCCGGCGTGCGGCTGCTCGCCCTCTACCATCTGCTGCCGGCGCCCGATAATGCCCTGCTGAAGGCCATCTTCCGTCGCGGTCTGAACGAGACGCGCAAGGGCGCCTGGCACATCGCCGACGACGGGACGCTCTACACCCTGCCGCTGAACACGACCTCCGTGGACATCGGGCGGGTTCCGTAGGACTCAGCCCCGCGACCGGGCCCGGATCATCAGCATCTGGGCCCGCTCCTCGGCCTCCATCGCCGCGTCGAAGCTGCCCGTCTCCAGGGCGAGGTCCAGGGTCCGCTTGGTGAGGCGCAGGGCGTCCGGCCCCGCACGAACCATGTCACGCGCGAGCGCCAGGCCCTGGTCGTCCAGCTCGGCTTCCGGCGTCACCGCCGACACCAGGCCCGCGTCCAGCGCCGCCTGGGCCAGCAGGGGGCGGCCGGCCAGCAGCATCTCGCGCGCCTTGGACAGACCGATCATCCGCTGAAGCCGCCAGCTCACGCCCAGTTCCGAACCCGACAGGCCGATGTTGATGAAGGCGGGGTGGAACGCCGCGCTCTCGCTGGCCAGGATCACGTCGGAGGCCAGCGCGATGGCCAGCCCGCCGCCCGCGGCGGCCCCGCGGACGGTGGAGATCAGCGGCTGGGGGCACGCCCGCATGGCCTTCATCAGGTCGCGCAGCACCCAGTCGCCGTTCGGCCCGTCGCGCAGGGCCTCGGGCGTACCGCCGGCTTTGAGATCGGCGCCCGACGAGAACGCCCGGCCCGCCCCGCGGATGATCACGACACGCACGTCGGTCTTCCGGCGCAGGCCCTCGAAGTGGGCCAGCAGCCCCTCGGCCGCGGGGTGGTTGAGGGCGTTCAGCCGGTCGGGCCGGTTCATCGTCAGGCGGCGGACGCCGTCGCCCAGGTCCTCGACCAGCAGGATGTCGTCGCCCACCGCAGCCTCCCTCGCGTTTGGGCGACCCTGCACGGGCGACCGCACGCGGGCAACGGCGCCCCTGCGTCAGGCTCGGCGGGTTCCGGTCCGGCCGGCGTCAGGCGTCGCGCACGCAGCGGAAGCCGGCGTGCGAGGTCGAGGTGTCGGCCATCTGGGGATGCCGCGCCGCCGGGCGGTAGCGGCGGCAGTAGTTCTCGGCGCAGAGGTGCGAGCCGCCCTTCATCACCCGCCGGGGCCCCAGCTTCGCATGGTCGTCGCTGACGGCCGGCCCGCGCGGGTTGACCGAGGTGCAGCACGGGCTCGCCGGCGCCTGGGGCATGGCGTACCAGTCGGAGGTCAGTTCCCAGACGTTGCCGATCATGTCGTAGAGGCCGTAGCCGTTGGGCGGGTAGCTCCGCACCGGCGAGGTGCGCTCCCACCCGTCGGTCAGCAGGTTCTGGTACGGAAACTGGCCCTGCCAGTAGTTGGCCAGCGTCGCGCCGCCGGGTTCGAGTTCGTCGCCCCAGGCGTAGTCCCGGCCTTCCAGCCCGCCCCGGGCCGCGAACTCCCATTCGGCCTCGGTGGGCAGGCGCTTGCCGGCCCAGGCCGCATAGGCCACGGCGTCGTCGTAGGTCACATGGACCACCGGATGGTCCGGCAGGGCCTCGTGCGAGCTGCCCGGCCCCAGCGGTTTGCGCCACGAGGCGCCGAACCGGTAGTCCCACCAGGCGCCGGAATCGTGCATCGGAACCGGCCCCCGCGTGGGCTGGAACACCGCCGACCCCGCCTTCAGCATGTCGGGCCGCGCCATGGGGTACTGTTCCCGCGTGGGCGCGATCTCGGCGAAGGTGACGAAACCGGTCTCGGCCACGAACCGCGCGAACTCGGCGTTCGTCACCGGCGTCAGGTCCATCCAGAAGGGGTCCACCCGCACGCGGCGGACGGGCGCCTCCTCGGGATAGGCGTGGTCCGAACCCATCGCGAATTCGCCGCCCGGGATCAGCACCATGCCGTTCGCGGAAGAAGTGGCAGGGGAAGTGTCAATTTCGCTCATGCGCCTTAGGTGACTCCGCAGCGCCCCGGATGTCCACCCGCGATCCGTCCTTTCCGACGTCCGCTTTCCGGGGATGCGGCGGCGGGCCGCGGCGCGTCGCGAAACGACGATGCAAGTGTCACACGCCGGTGAACGACACGGGTCATGTCTCCGCCCGCCCGGACAACGCACCAGAAGACATCGGGCTGCGCTTGAACACCGCGAGCGGACCTCGCCTTGGGAAGGTTGCTTCCCGCCCTGAGGGTCGCCGCATGTCCTGGAGCGGCGTGCGATGCACCCGGATGTCCCCCCCGCACCACAGATCTACGAGGCGGCCGCCCCTGTCGTCGCCTCCGGCGGAGAGATCGAGCTCAGCGTCCTGACCTACAATATCCGCGGCCTGCCCTGGCCCTTGGCCCTGGGCCGCGACGAGGCGCTGCGCGACATCGGCCGGGAACTGGCCGGCCTGCGCCGCGAGGGGCGGCAACCCGACGTGGTGCTGATCCAGGAAGGATTCACCCACGATATCGGCGTGCTGGTCCGCGAGAGTGGCTATCGCTACTGGGCGCGCGGACCCGGCCGCGACGAGCGCACGCCCTTCGCAGGGGCGGTCCTGGGCGCGCGGGACGCGCTGCGCGGCGAGGGATTGGGCAAGCTGTTCGGCGCGGGCCTGCACGTCCTGAGCGACGCCCCGATCCTCGAGGTGCGCCACGCGGCCTACAACAACTGCGCCGGCTTCGACTGCCTGGCCAACAAGGGCGCCATGCTGGTGCGGATCGCCCCCGAACGCCTGCCGTCGCCGATCGACGTCGTGAACACCCACATGAACGCCCGCAAAGCCTCTCGCGCGCCGCACAGCCGCACCCTGGCGGCCCACAATGGCCAGGTGCGGGAGCTGACCGCCTTCCTCGCCACGCATCGCGCGCCGGGCGCGCCGCTGGTGGTCGGCGGAGACTTCAACGTCCGCAACTCGCCGCAACGCTACGACTTCGAAGCCCTGGAGCGGCCCTACACGGTGGTCAGCGAGTATTGCGCCGCCCCGGGATCGGGTTGCGACGCCGGCGCCGCCGACATCGCGTCGCAACCCTGGCTGTCCAGTCAGGACCTGCAGGCGTTCCGCGACGGCGACATAAGGGTGAAGCCGGTCCATGCCAGGCAGATCTTCACCGCCGCGCCGGGCCGGGCGCTTTCGGACCACCCCGGCTATCTGGTCCGCTACCGGCTGTCCTGGACGGCGGCGGTCGAGGCGGCCTACCGTCCGGCGCCCGACGTCGCCGTGCGCCCGCACAGGCTGGGCGTCCGGGTCTCCTGGACACCCTGATCCCAGGTATCGCCCGGATACCAGGAAGCCCCAGCCGCCCCGGCCCGACGGGATGGTCGCGGCTCAGGAATCCAGCGTTCGCAACGTGTGCGCCACGTGGAACGCCCCCGAGTGCGACAGAACGATCCAGTCGCCGCTGTGGGCGATGACGGGCCCCTCGGGGGTGCGCACCTGCACCGCCGCGGCCTCCGCCACCGACTGGGCGTCCTCGCCCAGCCATTGCCAGAGCACCGCCCAGTTCTTCCGATCGTGCGCCGGGGGAACCCTGAGCGCAGCGCCGTGGTCGAAGGTAGGATGCAGGGGGATGACGCGCATGGCCTTCGCAGAATCACACTTCCGAACGGGCGCAGTTCGGCGGTGCTTCGGTCACCAAGACCTTAACCGGGAGTCTGTCGAAAGACCTCGCAGGGGTTGAACGGCGGTCGCGCGGCGGCCGAAAAGGCTTTGCCTTTCGTTAACAAAGGCCTTTAGTCGCAACTAGCGCTTGCGAGGTCGGACGGGGACACTCGCACCATGGAGGTACGACATGTCCGAGATTTCGACCAAGGCGCCCGACCCGATGGACATCGCCCTCGGGGCGGCGGTGCGGATTCGGCGCCGTACGATCGGAATGTCTCAGGAAGCCCTCGCCGAGCAGTGCGGCGTCAGCTTCCAGCAGATCCAGAAGTACGAGAACGGCACGAACCGGATCTCCTTCTCGCGGCTGGTCCAGATCTCGCGCGCGCTGAAGTGCCGCGTCACCGATCTGATGGACGTCTTCGACGGGGCCGACAAGGAGACGGGCGAGGACCTGGATCTGCTCACCCGCATGCGCACGCCGGGCGCGCTCGAGCTGCTGTCGGCCTATGAGCGGTTGCCGTCCGACGTCCGCAGCTCGCTGGTCAATCTGGTCCGCACCCTGACGGCCGAACGGTCCTTGGCGGCCCCGGCGCCGCGTGACAAGGCCGAGCGCACGACCGTCCCCGCCTGAACCCGAGCCTGAACCCGAACCCGAGCCTCGACTCGAGCCCGCGTCAGCCCGCCGCCAAGGCCGCGTCGACCACGGCGCGCGCTTCCGGTGACGCCCAGTCCGCCTCGCCCTCCACGCGGCCGACCTCCAGTCCGTCCTTGCCGTAGACGACGGTGGTCGGCGCGCCGGGCGCCATCGGGACCAGCTTGAAGGGCATCTTCTTCTCCCGGTCGTGGTAGAATTTCAGCGGGTCGTTCTGGGCGATGAACAGCCGCGCCTTGGCCGCATCCTCCACCGTGTCGATGCTGACGGCCACCACCTCCACCGGCTGGCCCCTGTAGGCGGCCTGGAGCTTCGCCAGGGTCGGCATCTCCACCTTGCAGGGCGCGCACCACGTCGCCCAGATGTTCATGACGACCACCTTACCCTTCAGGTCGGCCAGCTTCATGGCCTTCCCAGCGTCGTCGTAGAAGACGTAGTCGGGCGGCGGTGTCGGCTGGCCGGGCCGCTTGAACTTCTCGGCGAACCCCGCGGCGGCCCTGGCCGCCGGCTGACCCGGCGCCGACGATGCTCCGGGCTGGTTGGAAGATGCCTGGGCGATGATGTAGACAACCGCCGCGACGCCCACGAGGGCGGCGCCCCAGAGGGCCCAGTTGAGGAACCCGCCTCTGGGCGCCCTCGCCCGACCGCCGGGTTCCTCGACACCCTGCCTGCCCGCTTCCGGACCTTCGCTCATATGACCTCGTCTCCTTCCGACCCGCCCGCAAGCCCGTCCCCGGCGAACCTCGGGGGGCAGGCCATGTGGGGCGGCCGATTCTCCCAGAAGCCGGCCGAGCTGATGCAGGCCATCAACGTCTCGATCGGCTTCGACAAGCGGCTCGCGGCGCAGGACCTGGCCGGCTCCCGCGCGCATGCGGCGATGCTATTTAGCACGGGAGTCGTTTCCGGCGAGGACGCCGCCGCGATCCAGGGCGGGCTGGAGGCCATCGCCGCCGAGATCGAGGCCGGGACCTTCCCGTTCCGCGACGAATACGAAGACATCCACATGAACGTGGAAGCGCGGCTGCGCGAGCTGATCGGCCCGGCGGCCGGGCGGCTGCACACGGCCCGCTCGCGCAACGACCAGGTGGCGCTCGACTTCCGCATGTGGGTCCGCGACGCGTGCGACCGCACCATCGTCCAGCTCCGGGAGCTCCAGGGCGCCCTCCTGGCCAAGGCCGAAGCCCATGCCGATACGGTGATGCCGGGCTTCACCCACCTCCAGCCGGCCCAGCCCGTCACCTTCGGCCACCATCTCATGGCCTATGTCGAGATGTTCGGCCGCGACGCGGCGCGGTTCGCCGACGCGCGGGCGCGGATGAACGAGAGTCCCCTGGGCGCCGCGGCGCTGGCGGGATCGCCCTTCCCCATCGACCGGGCGCAGACCGCGAAGGCCCTGGGCTTCGACCGGCCGACCGCCAACTCGCTGGACAGCGTGGCCGACCGTGACTTCGCGCTGGAGTCCCTGGCCGCCGCGACCATCGCGGCCACGCACCTGTCGCGACTGGCCGAGGAGATCGTGATCTGGATGACGCCGCAGTTCGGCTTCGTCCGCCTGTCGGACGCCTTCACCACCGGCTCGTCGATCATGCCGCAGAAGAAGAACCCCGACGCCGCCGAGCTGGTCCGCGCCAAGGTGGGCCGCCTGCTGGGGTCGTTCACCCAGCTCAGCGTGGTGATGAAGGGCCTGCCGCTGACCTATTCGAAGGACATGCAGGAGGACAAGGTCCCCACCTTCGAGGCGTTCGACGCCCTGGAGCTTTCGCTCTCGGCCACCGCCGGCATGGTCGCGGACCTGCAGCCCGACGTCGAGACGATGAAGGCCGCCGCCGGCGCCGGCTTCTCCACCGCCACCGACCTGGCAGACTGGCTGGTGCGCGAACTGGGGATGCCCTTCCGCGACGCCCACCACATCACCGGCTCGGCCGTGAAGCGGGCCGAGGCCCTGGACGTGGGCCTTCCGGACCTTCCGCTGGCGGAACTCCAGGCGCTGGATGCGCGGATCACCGCGGGCGTCTACGATGTGCTGACTCCCGAGGCCTCGGTTGCGAGCCGCAGGAGCTATGGCGGAACCGCGCCGGACCAGGTCCGGGCGCAGATCGAGCGTTGGAAGGAAGCCCTCGCATGACCCCCGGCATGACACTCCGCAAGCGGGCGTTCGCGAGCGTCCTGATCCTCACGGCCGGCCTCACCCTCGCGGGAGGCCTGGCCGGCTGCGGCAAGGTGGGCCAGCTCGAACGGCCCGGCCCGCTGTTCGGCGCCGAGCGCAACAGCACCCGCGCCGCCGACGACGCCCAGCGCCAGCAGGACCCGAGCCGCCCGGTCGACACCGTCGATCCGCGCGATCGCTCGACCGACCCCGCGCCGCCGCGCACCCTGCCCATCCCGGGCACCAACACCGGCCCCGGCGGCCTGCCGCCCCAGGGCGCGCTGCCCGATCCCTACGCCAACCCGCGATGAACCATTTCGAGCTGCGCGAGGGCGAACTCGCGTGTGAAGGCGTACCCCTGTCGCGCATCGCCGAGGCCGTGGGCACGCCGGTCTACGTCTACTCCACCGCGACCCTGGAGCGGCACTATACCGTGCTGCGCGACGCTCTGCTGGCCGCGGGCCTGAAGGACCCGCTCATCGCGTTCGCGGTGAAGGCCAACTCCAACGTGGCGGTGCTCCGGACGCTCGCGGACCTCGGCGCCGGCGCCGATGTCGTGTCCGAGGGCGAGATCCGCCGCGCCCTGGCGGCCGGCGTGCCGCCCGAGCGGATCGTCTTCTCCGGCGTCGGCAAGACCGAGGCCGAGATCGCCTTCGCCGTCGAGACGGGCGTCGCCGAGATCAACGTGGAGTCCGAGCCGGAACTCCACCTGGTGAACCGCGTGGCCCAGGGCCTGGGCCGGCGGGCCACGATCGCGGTCCGGGTCAATCCGGACGTCTCGGCCGGCGGCCACGCCAAGATCGCCACCGGCAAGGCCGAGAACAAGTTCGGCGTCAGCTTCTCCGAGGCCGAGCGCCTCTACGCCAACGCCGCCAACATGGCCGGCGTGCGGCCCGCCGGCGTCGCCTGCCACATCGGCAGCCAGATCACCGACCTCGCGCCGATGGAAGCCGCCTTCGCCAAGATGCGCGGCCTGGTCGAGCGGCTGAAGCGCGAAGGCCTGCCGGTCGAGCGGCTCGACCTGGGCGGCGGCCTGGGCGTGCCCTACTTCAACCAGCCCGAGCCGCCCTCGCCGGCCGACTACGCGGCCATGATCGGCCGCGTCATGGCGGGGCTGGACGTGCAGCTCGCCTTCGAGCCGGGCCGGGTGATCGCTGCGAACGCCGGGGTGCTGCTGGCGCGGGTGAACCACATTCACGAACGGCCCGGGGGCCGCCGGTTCCTGGTGCTGGACGCAGCCATGAACGACCTGCTGCGGCCGGCCATGTACGACGCCTACCATGACATCCGTGCCATCCGCCCGCGACCCGGCGAGCCGGCGTCCTACGACGTCGTGGGACCTGTCTGCGAGACGGGCGACACCTTCACCCGCGATCGGGACCTGCCGCCGTTCGAGTCGGGCGACCTCGTGGCCTTCATGTCGGCCGGCGCCTACGGAGCGGCGATGGCCAGCGAGTACAATTCCCGCCCCCTCGTCCCCGAGGTCCTGGTGAAGGGCGACAAGTTCGCCGTCGTGCGTCCCCGGCCGACCTACGACGAGATGCTGGCCCGCGAGCAGGCGCCGCCCTGGCAGTAAAGCCGGCCGTCAAAGGTCCAGGTGCAGGAACTGGTTGAACGGGCTCTTCTCATAGTCGCCGAACGCCGGCCCCTCGTGGAAGCCACGCTTGCGGTAGAGCGCCAACGCCGCCTCGAACGCCGGGCCGCTGCCGGTCTCCAGGCTGAGGCGCCCCAGGCCCCGCCGGCGCGCCTCGTCCAGGATGTGCTCGAGGATCGCCGCGCCGACGCCCTGGCCCAGGTGGTCCGGATGGACGCGCATGGACTTGATCTCGCCCACGCCGCCGCCCAGCATCCTGAGCGCCCCGACCCCGACGACCGCGCCCTCACGCCAGGCGCTCCACACCGTCACCTCGGGAACCTGCAACCCCGAGAGGTCCAGCGCGAACGAATGGCCGGGCGGAGAGCTGTCGCGCATTCCGGCAAGATGCAGCGCCAGCAGGTCACGCACCGGCTGGCCCGCGAGGTCGTCCACGCGGATGGAAAGACTCAATCCATCGCCCCGATGTATGGCAGCCCGCGCAGGGTCCCGGCCACGTCCAGGCCGTAGCCCACCAGGAACCGTCCCGGCGCCTCCCAGGCCACGAAGTCGGGCTCCAGCGTCCGGGGCGTCGGCCAGGGCTTGCGGGCGAAGACCGCCGTCAGGACCTCACTGGCGCCGGAGTCGCGGACCAGCCGGTACGCCTCGGACAGCGACAGGCCGGTGTCGAACACGTCGTCCACGATCAGCGCCTTGCGCCCCGCGACGGGCCGCTGGAGGTCGGCCCGCACCTCGCAGCGGCCGGACGACTGCCGCTCGTCCTTGTACGAGGCCAGCCACAAGGCGTCGAACCGCACGAGGCGACCGCGGCGGGCCAGGGCGCGGGTGAGGTCGGCGGCGAACCAGAGGCCGCCCGTCAGCAGGCAGACCACCACCGTCTCGTCGTCGATACGCGGCGCGATCTCGGCCGCCAGGGCGTCCACGCGGCGGGCGACTTCGTCCTCGGGGATCAGGACGGCGGGCGTGGGATCAGTCATGCGCCTCCAGGGCGTCGGGGCTGCCGGGCGGCAGCGGCTGGGCTTCGGCGGGCGGCGCCACGTCGGGCGGCGCCTCGGCCCGTGGCGTCGCCGGAACCACGGCCTCGGCGGCAGGGTCGAACGCCACCTCCAGTTCGTGCGCGCCGGCCGGCGGATCGAGCAGCGAGAGTGCGAAGTAGCGGGTGGCCCCCGGCGGCACCTTGGCGTTCAACGGCTGGGCCGCGACACCCGCCACGACCTTGCCGTTGCGGTCCAGCAGGCTGACGCGGATCGGCGGCGCTTCGACGGCGTCCTTGCGGACATTGCGGATGGCCCCCGTGACCGAGAGCACGGGCCTGCCGCCCTGGAAACCCGGCTTCGAGGCCACGCCTTCGATCACGAGGCCGAGCGTGTTCACCGGAAGGCCGAGGGCGGCGAAGACCGGCGCGGTGGCCGGGATCGCGCCGGCGATCTGATGCCGCAGCAGGATCCCCGCGCCGGTCCCCACGGCCAGGACGGCCAGCACGCCCAGGCCGATGGCCAGCACCGGCGAACGCTTCGGTTTCGGAGGCGGCGCAGGCCTTCGCCGCATCCGCGGCTCCGGCGCAACGATGGAGTCTTCCTCCGCCGGCGGCGCGGGCTCGGCCGGCGGTCCCTCGACGACGAGGTCGTCCTCGGACGGCGACAGCTCCGCCTCACGGCCATCCTGAAAGGCTCGCCAACGGGCGCCGCAGTTGGTGCACTTCACCATCCGGCCGCCGCGCGGGATGCGCAGTTCGTCCACGAAATAGCTGGTGGCGCACTCTGGACAGGTCAGTATCATGACGGGCGAATCGGACGCTCCAGCACCCTCACTCCGAGGTCGCCGATTTCGGCCTCCATGTCCAGAAACGCCCACACCGCCGCGGTCGAGCCGCCGGCCGACGAAATCCTCCGTTTCTCCGGCGTGTCCATGCGCTACGGGCGCGGGCCTGAGGTGCTGAGCGACGTGTCGCTGTCCCTGCCACGCGGCTCGTTCCACTTCGTGACCGGTCCGTCCGGCGCCGGGAAGAGTTCGCTGCTGAAGCTGATCTATCTCGCGGCCAGGCCGTCGTCGGGCTCGATCCGCCTGTTCGGCGAAGGCGTAGGGATCCTTCCCGGCCGCGACCTGCCGCGACTGCGGCGCCGGATCGGCGTGGTCTTCCAGGACCTGCTGCTGCTGGACCATCTGTCGGCCTTCGACAACACCGCCCTGCCGCTGCGCATCGCCGGCCACAAGCCCGCCGAATACCGTAACGACGTGGCCGAACTCCTGGCCTGGGTCGGCCTCAAGGCCCGGATGCACGCCCTGCCTCCCACTCTGGCGGGCGGAGAGAAACAGCGGCTGGCCATCGCCCGCGCCGTGGTGGGCCGGCCCGAGATCCTGCTGGCGGACGAGCCGACCGGCAACGTCGACCACGAGATGGCGCTGCGCATCTACCGCCTGTTCGTGGAACTCAACCGCCTGGGCACGACCGTCATCATCGCCACCCACGACCAGGACCTGGTCGCCCGCTCGGCGCGGCCCGTGCTGCATCTCGACAAGGGCCGCCTGCGCCCCCTGCCGCCGCAAGGCCCGGTGGAACAGGCTCCGGTCGAATGAGCGAGCCCTTCGATCCCGCCCGCTGGCGGCCGGCCTCCTTCCTGCCGGACAAGGACGCGCGCGACCCGGCGCTGCTCTTCGTGGTGGCCGTGCTGTGCTTCCTTGCGTGCCTCACCGCCCTGGCGGCCATCGCCGGGGCGCGGGCGGCCGACGGCTGGGCCAGCGAGATCTCCGGCGAAGCCACCGTCATCGTGCGCGCCCGCGGCGGCGAGACGCCCGACGCGGCGGCCGCCCGGGCCGCCGAGGTGCTGGCCGGCGTGCCCGGCGTCGCCGAGGCGCGCGCGCTCGAGAAGGAGGAGGCCTACGCCCTCATACGGCCCTGGCTGGGCGACGTGACCGCCGACCTGGACGACCTGCCCGTGCCGCGGCTGGTCGCCGTCAGCCTCGACCGCGCCACGCCCGCGACGGGCGAGGCGCTGGACGCGGCGCTGAAAGCCCAGGACCTGGACGCGGCGGTCGACGATCATTCCGTCTGGCTGGAGGACATCAAGAGCGCGGCAGGGGTGGTGCGCTGGACCGCCACGGTCGTCTTCCTGCTCATCGCCGGGGCCGCCGCCGCGGTGATCGCCTTCGCCACCCGCGCGGGGCTCGCAGCGCGGCGGGATGTGGTCGAGGTGCTGCATCTCACCGGCGCCGAGGACAGCCAGATCGCCGGCCTCTTCGAGATCCGCTTCGCCAAGATCGCTGCGGTCGCCGGGGCCGTCGGCGCCTTGGGCGCAGCGGTCGCGGGGGCCTTGCTGCGCGTCGCCGGGGGCGGCCAGGGTCTGACGCCGGCCCTGCCCATAGCCTGGACCGACCTGCTGTCGGTCCTGCCCTGCCCCCTGCTGGCCGCCCTGGTGGCCGCGCTTGCGGCGCGCATCACGGCCCGGCGACTGATACACAGGCTCTGATGAAGTCCGTCGCCGCCTTCCTGGTTCTGGCGTTCATCTGGTTCTGCGGCCTGCTCGCCTTCGCCGACCGTGTCCAGGGCCAGACGCCCGTGCGCGCGCCGCGCAAGGCCGACGGCATCGTCGTGCTCACGGGCGCGGGCTCGAACCAGCGGCTGGCCGCGGCGATGGGCCTGCTCGAGGACGGCTACGGCCGTCGCGTCCTGGTGTCTGGCGTGAACCGCCAGGCCAGCCGCGAGGACATCCGCAACGTCTCGCGCGCGGTCCGCCCGCTCTACGACTGCTGCGTCGATCTCGGCTTCACCGCGGCCGACACCGTCGGCAACGCCCGCGAAACCGCCGACTGGGCCCGGGCCATGCGCTACGAGGACCTGATCGTGGTGACCGCCGACTACCACATGCCGCGCGCCATGCTGGAGCTGAACGCCGTCCTGCGCCCGGCGGGCGTGACGACGCAGACCTACGCCGTGCCCACCCGCGCGCTGAACGCCCGCGGCTGGTGGCGCAACCCGGCGGCCGCGCGGCTGATGATCACCGAGTACAGCAAGTACCTGGCCATCCTGATCCGTGAGCTGGTGCTGAGCCTGGGCCCTCGCGACGACCCCCGGCCGAAGTCAACCCAACCGTGAGAAGGCCAACCGTGAGAGGACCGGTGTGATCGTCGTCCGTTCGCTGACCTACGTGGCGCTATTCTACCTGTGGACCGCCGCCTGCGCGGTCCTGGCCACGCCCGTGCTGCTGGGCCCGGCCCGCTGGACGCTGGCGCTGTTCCACGTCTGGGGCCGGGGCGTCGTCGGCATGCTGGCCATCTGCGGGATCAAGGTGGAGGTGCGCGGCCGCGAGCATATTCCGGCCGGGGCCGCCATCGTAGCGCCCAAACACCAGTGCATGCTGGACGTCTTCGCCCAGTTCACCTGGCTGCCGGCGTCGGCCTTCGTGATGAAGAAGGAGCTGGCCTGGATTCCCTGGTTCGGCTGGTACGCCCGCAAGGTCGGCACCATCGTCATCGATCGCGAGGGCGGCGCCACCACCATGCGCCAGGTGATCCGCGAGGGCGCCGAACTGTTCAAACAGGGCCGGCAGGTGGTGATCTTTCCGGAAGGCACCCGCAAGGCGCCCGGCGACACGCCGGACTACAAGCCGGGCATCGCGGCTCTCTATCGCGAACTGAACGTGCCCGTCTGTCCCATCGCCACCAACGCGGGGGTCCACTGGCCGGCCCACGGGTTCGTCCGCCGGCCGGGAACCATCGTCTTCGAATACCTCGAACCCATCCAGCCCGGCCTCAAGCGGGCCGAGTTCATGCGCCTGCTCGAAGAACGGATCGAGACGCGCTCGGCCGAACTGCTGGCGCTGTAAAGAGGTTCGCCTTGCGCGCTGCGGGCGCAGAGGTTCAAGATCCTGCGGCGGCCCCACCTCCACCGTTCGCAGGCGATCGCCCTTCGTGCGAGCCGAGAAACGCCCGCTACGCGGGCCTTTCGTGTCCTTTCGTGTTTTTCGGGGTCAGACAGTCAGGTCGCGCCGCGCTCCAGCGCCTCCACCAGGCCCAGAAGCCGCTCCATCGCGGTGTCGCGAACCCGCATCTGCCGGAGGTGGACGACGAGGTCGCGCAGGTACTCGACGTTGCGGCCGGAGAGCCCCGTCGCGCCGGCGATGAGTTCCGCCTGCCGCTCCAGGCCCAGCGCGCCCGCCCACTGAGGATGGCGCACGTCGGACAGGAAGCACAGGGCCTCCACGCGCCGGCCGTCGTCGAGCCGGACGTGCCGGCGGGCCTCCACATAGGTCTCGGTCGGCTGCTCCCGCTCCACCAGATAGGCATAGGTCCCGGCCCAGTCGGCGTCCTCCACGCGATAGGCCGCGCCACGGCAGGCGCCGCCGGGCGCCAGGCCCAGCACCAGCCCGGGCCGCTCGTAGGTGCCCCGATGATGCACCGAATAGATGCAGAAGGCGCGGCGGCGACCGTGTAAGGTGGCTTCCCGACGCTCGGCGAAGGGGAACCCCGGCCGCCACATCAGCGAACCGTAGCCGAAGACCCACCTTTCCGACGCCATTCCCGATTGTCCCGGCCACGCCCGCTGGCCAAAACCTCTTGGCCAAACCTCACCGGAATGTCTGTGCCCGATCCGTCCCCGCCCCGCAAATACAGCCGCCGCACGCCGATCATCGTCGCCGCGATCACCGTCCTCCTGATCGCGGGATGGTCAGGCGCCTGGTTCTGGGCGCGCGGCCAGGCCGAGGCCGGCCTGGAGCGCGGCGCCGCGATGCTGCGCGAGGCCGGCTACGATCTGAGCTGGCGCGAGCGGAAGATCGGCGGCTATCCCTTCCGGCTCAACATCGACCTGACCGAGGCGCGGATGCGCGACCGTTCGGGCTGGGCGCTGGCCGCGCCGCGCCTGGAGGGTCAGGCCTTCCTGCACGCGCCCACCCACTGGCTGATCGCCGCGCCGGACGGACTCACCTTCGTACGCCCCGCCGGCGGGCCGGTCCGCGTGACCGGCAAGTACGTCCGCGCGAGCGTCAGCCATCCGGGCGACACCCCGCCCAGCCTGTCGTTCGAGGGCGTGGGCCTCACCTTCCAGCCGGCGGCGGGCGCCAATCCCTTCAGCCTTCAGTCCGCCGAGCGCGTGGAGTTCCACGTCCGCCGCGCGCCCGCCGAAGTGGGCGACGAGGCCGGCGTCTGGCTCTCGGTGAAGGACGGCAAGGGCGGCCAGTTCCCGGGGCTCCTGGGTCGTATCGCGGGCGACAAGCCGATCTCGATCGAATGGGACGGCCGCCTCTCCAAGGCCAGCGCGCTGAAGGGCGATAGCTGGCCCACCGTCGTCCGCAACTGGTCGGCCGCCGGTGGGCGGATGGAGGTGAAGCGCGGCGGCCTCACCGCCGGCGACGCGCTGCTCGGCGTCAATTCGGGCGCCCTGCGCGTCGGGGCCGACGGCCGGGTCAGCGGCCTGCTGGACGTCTCGCTGCGCGAAGCCCCCAAGGCCCTGGCCCAGATCGGGGCCGCCGGGGCCATCCCCGCCGACCGCGCCGCGGCCGCCGCAGCCGTGGCCGAGGCCCGAGAGACCGGCGACGTCGCCCGCGCCACACTCCACTTCGAGGCGGGCCAGACCACCCTCGGCCCCGTGGCCATCGCGCCGGCGCCGAAGGTGTACGATCCGCTCTAGCTGGGCCATCCTCCGGGCATGGCCTCGCTCTACGACCGCTTCGTCCTTCCGCGCCTCCTCAGATGCGCCTGCTCGGCCCCGCCGATAATGAAGCAGCGCGCCAAGATCGTGCCCCAGGCGCACGGCCGGGTTCTGGAACTCGGGATCGGCATGGGCCTGAACCTGGCGCTCTACGATCCGGCGAAGGTCTCGGAAGTGGTGGGGGTCGATCCCGCGCGCGAGTTGCGGGCCGTCGCCGAGGCCGCGCCGCGCGATCCGGCGCTGAAGGTGCGGGTGGACGATGGAACGGCCGAGGACCTGCCCTTCGAGGCCGCCAGCTTCGACTGCGTCGTGTGCACCTTCACGCTCTGCTCGGTCCAGGCTCCGGCGACGGCGCTCGCCGAGGCCCGCCGGGTGCTGAAGCCGAACGGTCGCTTCTTCTTCTGCGAACATGGACTGGCGCCCGACGCCGGCGTGGCGAGGTGGCAGCGCCGGATCGAACCGATCTGGAAACGCCTGGGGGGCGGCTGCCATCTCACGCGGCCGGTGACCACGGCGATCGCGGCCGCCGGCTTCGAGATCTCGCGCCAGGACAGCATGTACCTGCCCGGCACGCCCCGGTTCGCAGGCTGGAACGAGTGGGGCGAGGCCGCACCGGCCTGACCCCCTACGCCCCTACGCGTCCGGCTGCACCGGCAGCGCGAACGCACGCATGCGGCTGGGAAGGCGCATCGCCGCCCGGGTCGCTTCGCGCACGGTCTCGAAATGCTGGGCGAGATCGGACGCTTCGGTCCAGGCGATACGCGCGCCCTGGGCCAGGTATTCGAGCCCGTCCGGCTTGGAACGGGCCACCACAACGGAAGACGCCATCGGCACTGCCTCCATCCGGCCGACGTGCCGTTTTGGCCCGTCTGAGGTGTTACGCAACAAGTGGCGTGCCAGACGCATGGTTAGGCGGAGATTCACCTTGCCGACCTCGCCGGGGACGCCGAATCGGGGCGCCATCGAAGGCCTTCCGGCTCGGAGGATGGGCATGCCGCAGGTGAACTACACGGTCGACCTCATCGATGGGGTGTGGACGGTGGGCTTGAACGGCAAGCGGTTCGGCCCCTACTCCAGCCTCGACACGGCCATCGCCGCTGCGAGCGGGGCGGCCCACAAGGCCGAAGCCCAGGGCTATGAAGCGATGGTGACCGTCAACAGCGAAGGCGCGGCGCCCGCCGCGGGCGAAACCGACCGCGACGCGGCCTGAGCCACCGGGCGAACCGCCGCCGTCCGGGCGACGGCCCCCGCTGACGGCCGCATCGGCTCCGGCGCAGGATCCCGCGAGGCGCCTTGGCCGCACGACCCCAGGATCGGCTTTGCGCCGTTTGAGGGGAAGCGACGGCTTCTCGAGATTCGGGGAAACGATCGCGCGGCGGGGCTCTGGTGGCGGGGGGCGGGCTCGAACCGCCGACCTGTGGGTTATGAATCCACCGCTCTAACCAGCTGAGCTACCCAGCCATTCAGAGCCGCGCGCCGCGCGAGGCGCGGGTTATAGGGTGAGAGGCGTCCGGCTTCAAGCGCCCGACGTCAGGCGCTTGGGCGCGCGCCCGCGAAGCGCTAGGGTCGCATCCGGCATGAGCGTCCTGCACCTCCTGGGAACGGCCGGCGAAGGCGGCGCCGAGACCTATTTCGTCGACCTGGTCCAGGCGCTCCGGCGCGCGGGCGTCGACGAGGCTGCGGCGATCCGCCGTAATCCGACGCGCGAGGCGCGGCTGGCTCAGGCCGGCGTCCCGGTCCGGGTTCTGCGTTTCGGCGGCCCGCTCGACATCCTGACCCGGCCGGCGGCGGCGGGCTTCGCTGCGATCCACCGCACCCGCGTCGCGCTGGCCTGGATGAACCGCGCCGCGCGCCATACGCCCCGGGGGCCTTGGGCTCGGATCGGCCGCCTCGGCGGATATTACAACCTCAAGTACTACAAGGGCTTCGACCATCTGGTCGCCAACACCGACGACATCGCCGACTGGATCGTGGGTCAGGGCTGGCCGGCCGGCCGGGTGACCTGCATCCCCAATTTCGCCGCCGCCCCGGCCGAGGGCGAAGGCGTCGCGCGCGCCAGCCTGGACACGCCCGAGGACGCGCCGCTCCTCCTGGCCCTGGGGCGCCTGCACGAGGCCAAGGCCCACGACGTCGCGCTCCAGGCCCTGACGCAGCTTCCGGAGGCCTGGCTCTGGATCGCCGGCGCCGGCCCCCTCGAGGCCAAGCTGAAGGGCCTGGCCGAGGCGCTGGGCGTGGCGGGCCGCGTCCGGTTCCTGGGCTGGCGGACCGACGCCTCGGCCCTCTATCGGACCGCCGACATCTGTGTCTTCCCCTCCCGCTACGAGCCGCTCGGCAATGTGGTGATCCAGGCCTGGGCGCACGGCCTGCCCGTCGTGGCCGCCGAGAGCCAGGGACCGCGCGCCCTGATCCGCGACGGCGACGACGGCCGCCTGGTCCCCATCGACGATCCCGACAGCCTCGCCGCGGGCGTCCGCGAACTGCTGGACCAGCCCATGCTGCGCGCGCGCTTCGCCGCGTCGGGCGCGGCCCGCGTCGAAGCCGAGTTCTCGGAGGCGGCCGTCGTCGCCCGCTGGAAGCTCCTGTTCGCCGACCACGGGGCCGCCTGATGTGCGGCATCGCCGGGACGCTGGGCGGCGAGGGGCAGGCCGCCGCCCAACCCATGATCCGCGCCCTGGGCCACCGCGGCCCGGACGGCATACGGATCGAACGCGCCGGCGCCGCGGCGCTGGCTCACGCCCGACTCTCGATCATCGACCTGGACGGCGGCTGGCAGCCCCTGCACGCTGCGGGCGCGACCGTCATCGGCAACGGGGAGATCTACAACTACGTCGAGCTGACCCGCGACCACGGCCTGGCGGACGTGCTCTCCACCGGCTCGGACTTCGAACCCCTGCTGCACCTGTACGCGCGCGAGGGCGAGGCGGCGTTCGCCCGGCTGCGCGGCATGTACGCCTTCTGCCTGATCGGCGCCGACGGCCGCGCCTGGCTGGCGCGCGACCCGTTCGGAATCAAGCCGCTCTACCTGATGCAGCACGCCGGCGGCCTGGCCTTCGCCTCCGAGCCGCGCGCGTTCTTCGCGGCGGGTCTCATGGCGCGGGCGCTGGACGAGACGGCGGCCCGGCAGTTGCTCGACCTCAACTATGTGCTGGACGAGAAGACGCCCTTCCAGGGTCTGCGCCGCCTGGTCCCGGGCGAGGTGGTCGAGGTCCGCGACGGCCGGATCACCGGCGGCTGGCGAACCTCCCCGCTCCTTCCCCGCAGGGCGGGGAAGGTGGCGGCGAAGCCGACGGAGGGGGCGCAAGGCGCCGCCCCGGACGCCCCCTCCACCCCTTCGGGGTCCCCCTCCCCCGCAAAAGCAGGGGAGAAGCATCTGCTCCACCGCCTCGACGCGGTGCTGGAAGACAGCGTACGGGTCCACCAGCGCTCGGACGTCCCCTACGGCCTGTTCCTCTCCGGCGGCGTCGACTCGGCGGCCATCGCCACGCTGATGGCGCGTCTGAACCAGCGACCGGTCACCGCCTTCACCTGCGGCTTCGACGCGCCCGGCGCGGCCGACGAACGGGCGGCGGCCGAGGCGGTGGCCCGGGCGCTCGACCTGGACTGGCGCGAGACCACCTTCGGCGAGGCCGACTTCTGGCGGGTGTTGCCGCAGGTCGCCTGGGCGCTGGACGATCCGACGGCCGACTATGCCGTCCTGCCCACCTGGACGCTGGCCGAGGCGGCGAAGGGAACCCTGACCGTCGTCCTCACCGGCGAGGGCGGCGACGAGCTGTTCGGCGGCTATGGCCGCTATCGCCGCGCGCTCCGGCCCCGCTGGCTGGGCGGCCGGCCCGCCGAGCCTCGCGGCGCGGCCGACGCCACGCTGGCCGCCTGGCGCGCCGCGGCGGCGACGCCGGCAGGACTTTCGCCGCTCCAGGCGGCGCAATGGGCCGACATCGCCACCTGGCTGCCTGCCGACCTGCTGCTGAAGCTGGACCGTTGCCTCATGGCCCACGGGCTGGAGGGCCGCACCCCCTTCCTGGACCGGGAGGTGGCCGCCTTCGCCTGGGGCCTGCCCGATCGGGCGAAGGTGCGCGGTGGCTATGGCAAGTGGCTGCTGCGCCGCTGGCTGGAACGCGCCTGCCCGGCCGCCCGGCCCTGGGCCAGGAAGCAGGGCTTCACCGTGCCGGTGGACGCCTGGATCGCGCCCCGCGCCCCCGACATCGCCCGCCGGATCGGCGATGTCGAGGCCGTGCGCCGCCTGGCGGGCCCCGACGCGGGCGCGCGCATGCTGGCCGGGGGACCGATGCGATGGCGGTTGCTGTTCTTCGCCGTCTGGGCGCTGATTCACCTGGACGGCGCGCAACCGAACGACGCCCTCGCCGCTGTTGTAGGGTCGCTGTCGTAGGGACGTAGGACAAAGGATGACCATGAGATCGCTGATGCTCGCCGCGGGCGCCGCCGCCCTTGTCGCCGCCTGCAACGCCGACCCCGGTCAGGCCCAAACCCAGGAGAAGGCCACCGCGGGCGCCCCCGTCGAGACCGGCGCCGCCAACGGCCGGGACCAGAAGCCCGCGTTCGCCGGCCAGACCCGCGCGCCCGAGATGAAGGCGAACGTGGCCTACGAGGTCAGCGACTACGTCACGGGGATCTCCAAGCCCTGGGGCCTGGCCTTCCTGCCCGACGGGAGCCTGCTGATCACCGAGAAGCCCGGCCGCCTCCGCCACTTCAAGGACGGCGTGCTGTCGCCGCCGGTCGCGGGCGCGCCCGCCGTCGACGCGCGCGACCAGGGCGGCCTCCTGGGGCTCGCCATCGACCCCGACTATGCGCGGAACGGCCTCGTCTATCTCTTCTACGCCGAGCCGCCGAAAGGCGGGAAGAACAACGCCGCCGTCGCCCGGGGCCGACTGGTGCTGGACGGCGCGGCGCCGCGCCTGGAGGGCGTGCAGGTGATCTGGCGCCAGACGCCGGCGCTGGCCTCGACCAAGCACTACGGCGGCCGCCTGGTCTTCGCCCGGGACGGCACGCTGTTCATCACCGGCGGCGAGCGCTCGATCACCGAGGGCCGCATGCAGGCTCAGAGGATGGATGGGACGCTGGGCAAGGTGGTCCGGATAAATTCCGACGGCTCGATCCCTGCGGACAATCCGTTCGTCGGCAAGGCGGGCGCGCCGGGCGAGATCTACTCCATCGGCCACCGCAACATCCTGGGCGCCGCCCTGCATCCACGGACCGGAGACCTCTGGGAGGTCGAGCACGGCGCACGGGGCGGCGACGAGCTCAACATCGTGCGCGCCGGCAAGGACTATGGCTGGCCCACCATCGCCTACGGGATCGAATACGCCGGCGGCCCCATCACCGGCGGGATCACCCGGCAGGCCGGCATGGAGCAGCCCATCTACTACTGGGACCCCGTGATCGCGCCAGGCGGCATGGCCTTCTACACGTCGGACAAGGTCCCGGCCTGGACGGGCAGCCTGTTCGTCGCCGGCCTGGCCCCCAAGCACCTCGCCCGCCTCACCCTGGACGGCGAGAAGGTGGTCGGCGAGGAGCGCCTGCTGACCGAGGTGGGCGAGCGCCTGCGCGACGTCGTCGTCGGCCCCGACGGCGCACTCTATGTCGCCACCGACAACGACAAGGGCCGCGTGCTGCGCGTCGCGCCGAAGTAGGCGGCTGAGCCACGAACCCACACGAAAACCATCACGAACGGACGGACCTCCATCGAGCCTCCGCGCGAGCGGAGGCTCTGTCATGGCGACCACGGAACACACAGAAGACACGGAAATCGCGGCTCCGTGTCCTTCTGTGTTTTCCGGGGTTCCTTGAATTTCGAGAGGCGCCGCTTCGCGGCCTCGCAGGTCTACCCGTTCAGCGCCCCCCAGAGGGACGACGCCAGCAGTCCCGCCGCCACCGGCGCCCAGAGCTGCCGCTCGATGCGGCTGCGGGTGATCAGGTTCAGGGCCAGGCTCACGCCGGCCACGTCAGGCCGGCTCGCCCACGCGGCCGTACTTCGCGCCCAGTTCCGCGGTCACCGCCTCGAACTCGGCGATCGTCTCGGCCAGGATCTCGGCCACCGGCTTCACGCTCTCGATGCGCCCCGCCACCTGGCCGGACAGCGCGATCGCCGCCTCCATGTCGCCGCCGAAGTAGAGGTCCAGCGCGTTCGCCAGCTCGCCCATGATGTTGGCCGGCGGTTCCAGCTCCAGCCGCGTGGTCCGCTCGGTGCGCAGCGCCCGGAGCGCCGGTCCGGGCCCCTGGCGGTTCAGGAAGACCGTGTCGGTCTCCTTCGCGTTCACGATCATGTCCTTCCAGTTCTGGTGGACCGGGCTCTCGGCCGCCGAGACCATGCGCGTGCCCATCTGCACGCCCTCCGCCCCGAGCGCGAAGGCCGCCGCCATCGAGCGCCCGTCGGTGATTCCGCCGGCCGCGATCACCGGCACCCCCAGCTTGCTGCAGACCAACGGAAGCAGGACCATCGTGGCCACGTCGCGGCTGTTCTTGAAACCGCCACCCTCGCCGCCCTCGACGACCAGGCCGTCCACGCCCGCCGCCACCGCCTTCTGCGCCGCGGCCAGCGTGGGCACCACGTGGAACACCGTCAGGCCCCGTCCCTTCAGCGCCTCGCAGTATTTGTTCGGGTCGCCGGCCGACGTCGTGACGAACTTCACGCCCTGGTCGGCCACGAAGCTCACGATGTCGGGGTCGCGCACGAAGGCCTGGGCCACGTTGATCCCCCACGGCTTGTCCGTGAGGGTCTTCATCTTCACGAACTCCTCGCGCAGCTCGTCGAGGCGGCCCGACGACGTCTCGATGATCCCGAACCCGCCGGCGTTCGACACGGCGCTGGCCAGTTGGGCGCGGGCGATCCACCCCATCGGAGCCTGGAGGATCGGATACCGGCTGCCCAGGATCTCGGTGATGCGGTTCTTCATGCGACGTTTCTCCCTCTGTCCGGGACTATCGCCGGGACGGCGTCAAATCCAAACGGCCGGCTAATATGAACAAGAATTCCGGTTCTCGAAAGAAGGACGAGCCTATGGCCTCATAGTCCCAGCCGCGCCGCCACTTCTTCGCCGATCGCCAGGGACGAGGTCAGGCCGGGACTCTCGATCCCGAACAGCGCGACCAGCCCCGGCAGGCCGTGGATGTCCGCCCCGTCGAGGCGGAAGTCCGGCTGGGGCTCGCCGGGACCGTGCAGCTTGGGCCGCACGCCGGCATAGTCCGGGCTGAGCGCGCCCTCGGGCAGGCCCGGCCAGAACTTGCGGATGTAGCGATAGAACGCGTCCGCCTTCGACGGATCGACGCTGTAGTCCGGCGCCTCGACATACGACAGGTCCGGCCCGAACACCCCCTGCCCGCCCAGGTCGCGGCGATAATGCGTGCCGAGCGCGCCGGGGATGGGCGGCGGATAGATCAGGCGGCGGAACGGCGCCTTGCCCGTCAACCTGAAATAGACGCCCTTGCCGTAGTGCGCCGGCGGGATCAGGTGCGCGGGGAACCCCTCGATCCGTCCCGCCACCGCCTGGGCCGAGAGCCCGGGCGCGGTCACGAGAAGGCGGCAGGTCAGCGTCGTGGGCTCGGCGCCGCCGGCGCGCACCTCGAACCCACCGCCCTCCAGCGGCGTCGCTCCCTCGAACGGCGTGGACAGCACCACCGCGCCGCCGGCCGCCTCGATCTCTCCCTGCAGCGCCAGCATATAGGCGTGGCTCTCGAACACGCCGCTCTCGGGCGACAGCAGGGCGCCGGCGCAGGCCAGCTCCGGCTCCAGCGCCAGGGCCTGGTCGCGGCTCAGCTCGGCCATCCCCTCCACGTCGTTGACCCGGGCCTGCGCCAGGATCACCGCCAGCCGCGGCAATTCGGCCTCGGTCGTCGCGACCACGAGCTTGCCGCAGCGGTCGTACGCGACATGGTGCGTGTCGCAGAAGGCGTACAGCCTCCGCCGGCCCTCCACGCACAACCGCGCCTTCAGCGAGCCGGTAGGATAGTAGAGACCCGCGTGGATCACCTCGGAGTTGCGCGACGAGACGCCCTGGCCGATGGCCGCGTCCTGTTCCAGCACCGCCACGGCGAGGCCGCGTCGCGAGAGCGCGTGGCCGCACGCCAGCCCCACGGCGCCCGCGCCCACGACCACCGCATCGAAATCGAACTCGGCCATGCCCCGGCATAGCGCGGAACGCGGCCCCCGGGAAATCGGCCCGTCCCGCTGACGCGCGCCGGCCCGCCGAGCCGTTCCGCGGCCGGATCGAGCGCGGCATTTGACGGTGACGCCGCCGCGCCGGCGCCTCAAGGATGGGCCTTGAGCCGCGCGATCACAGGATGCGGCCCCGATCCGAGGACGCGCGCATGACGAGGGACCACCACGGCCTGGAGATGACCGGGGCGAGCGCCGCGGCGGCCGACCTCTACCAGGCCGCCCGCGAACGCTTCCACTGCTACGCTGGCGACAGCCTCTCGCCCCTCAAGGCGGCCCTCTCCGACAGCCCCGGCTTCGTCATGGCCCATGCGCTCAAGGCCTGGATGACGCTGGTCGCGGCCAACACCGAGGTGGCGGCGATGGGCCTGCAGGCCCTGGGGACGGCCCGCGGCCTGCCGATGAACGCCCGCGAAGCCGGCCACGTCGCCGCGCTGGATCGCCTGGTGGCGGGCGAGGTCCAGGCGGCGGCGCGCATCATGACCGAGGTCTCACGCCAGCATCCGCACGATGTCCTGGCGCTCCAGGTGGGCCAGACCCTGGACTTCCTGCTGGGCGATGCGCACGGCCTCCACGACCGGATCGCCGCGGCGCTGCCCGCGTGGTCGCCTGACCGCCCGGAATGGCACGCGGTCCAGGGATTGCTGGCGTTCGGGCTGGAGGAGACCGGCCGCTACGACGAGGCCGAGGCGGCCGGACGCCGGTGCGTCGCGCTGGAGCCGACCAACAACTGGGGCCAGCACGCCGTGGCGCACGTCATGGTCATGCAGGGCCGCCACGCCGACGGCGTCCGCTGGATGCGCCACGAGAATACCGCGTGGCAACCGCAAGCCCAGCTCGGCGTCCACAACTGGTGGCACACGGCCCTGTTCCACCTTGGCCTGGGCGAGACCGATGCGGCGCTCGAACTGTACGACGGGCCGCTCTACGGCGAGGGGTCGACCTTCGCGTTCGACATGGTGGACGCCGCCGCCCTGCTCTGGCGGCTCCATCTCCTGGGTGTGGATTCCGGCGGCCGCTGGGAAGCGCTCGCCGACAACTTCGCCCGCGAGCCGCGTGGCCAGTCCGCCTTCGTCGACGTGCATGCGATGATGGCCTTCGTCGGCGCCGGCCGTGACGCCGAGGCGGCGGCTCTTCTGGACGCCCAGTCGGCTGCGCTCGCGGGGACGGGCGACAACGCCGGCTTCGTGCGCGAGGCGGGGCTGCCGGCCTGCGAGGCCGTCCGCGCCTTCGGCGACGGCGACTACGCCCGCGCGGCGCGCCTGCTGGGCGACACCCGCGACCGCCTCCACCGCTTCGGCGGCAGTCACGCCCAGCGCGATGTCCTGGATCTCACCCTCATCGCCGCAGCCCGCCGTTCGGGCGACTCGCGACTGGAGACGATGCTGCTGGACGAGCGCGCCGGGACGATCCCGCTTCCGGGACACGCGCGCACGGTGATGTGAGGCCGATGACTAGGCGCCGCTGACGACGCCCCCTAGCCTGCTCGGCAAAACATGGGGAGGTTTCGAATATGCGGACTGTTCTCGGGCTGGCGGCGGCGCTGGCGCTTGGCGGGGCGGCGGCCGCCCAGGTTCCGGTCAAGCCGGACATTCCCTCGATCCTGGTATGGTCTCCGCAGCAACAGGCGGACTGGTACCGCTCGATCGAGAGCGTCTACAAGGTCGAGACCGTGGCCCGTGGCGACAAGGTGCGCCCTCTGCCCAGGGCCGCGCGCCAGATCGCGCCGACATGGACGCATGCCGGCAGGTCCTGGACGGTCCGCGACTACATGGACGCCCACCGCGTCTCGGGCGTCCTGGTCCTGAAGGACGGCGAGATCCTGCTTGAGGAATACGGCCTGGGACGCGGGCCGGACGACAGGTGGACCTCGTTCTCGGTCGCCAAGTCGGTGACCTCCACCCTGGCCGGCGCCGCCATCCGCGAGGGCAAGATCGCGAGCCTCGCCTCGCCCGTCACCGACTACATCCCGGAACTCAAGGGCTCGGGCTACGACGGCGTCACCGTCCGGCAGCTCCTGATGATGAGCTCGGGCGTCAAGTGGAACGAGGACTACACCGACCCGAACTCCGACGTGGCCCGCTCGGTCAGCCTGCCGATCGAACCGGGCAAGAACCCGCTGGTCACCTACATGGCCCGCCTGCCCCGCGCGCACGAACCGGGGACCCTGTTCAACTACAACACCGGCGAGACCGACCTCGTCGGCATCCTGGTCTCGCGCGCCGTGGGCAAGAGCCTCGCCGCCTACGCCTCCGAGAAGATCTGGCGGCCCTACGGCATGGAGCGCGACGCCATCTGGATGGTCGATCCCGCGGGCCACGAGCGGGGTGGCTGCTGCATGTCGATCACGCTGCGCGACTATGGTCGCATCGGCCAGTTCATGCTGGACGGCGGCATGGCCGACGGAACGCCCGTCCTGCCCGACGGCTGGACCACCGAGGCGACCACGCCCCAGATCGTCAAGGGCGCCCCGCCGCCCGGCTATGGCTACTTCTGGTGGATGCGGCCCCAGGGCGGCTACGAGGCGCGCGGCATCTTCGGCCAGGGCATCCTGATCGTGCCCGGGGAGAAGCTGGTCGTGGTGGTCAACTCCGCCTGGCCGACCGCCGTGGGCCAGGACCTGGGGGCGGCGCGGCTGGCGCTCTACGAGGCGATCCGGGCGGCGGCGAAGTAGGCCTTCACGCCCCCGTTCGTTGTGGCGCCTACCTCCCCGTGACAGTCTTCGGGCGCGGGGAAACGGGAGAAACGCCATGACAGACGACCTCGACCCATACGGCCGCCGCCTGCCGATCAAGCTGGACTCCACCTCGAACGGCGAATTCGCCCCGATCCCGCTGGACCGCAGCGAGATCTACGCCAACCACCTCGCCTCCGAGCGCGCCGAGGCCTTCGCGAAGCGCCTCGGCGTGGGCCGGCGCGCGTTCCTGACCTCGACCTGCGGCGCGGCTTCGACGCTGGCGGCCTTCAATGCGGCCCACGCCGCCGCGGGCCGCACGGGCGGCTATTTCGAGGTCGCGGACGCCGCCGCCCTGGAGCCCCAGCTCGCGAGCGCGCAGCTGGGCAAGTCCGAGTTCATCTTCGACGTCCAGGGCCACTTCGTGAACCCGACCGGCGCCTGGCTGAAGACCGTGCCGAAGGGCGCGCGGCCCCTGTCGGACTTCGACAAGGCCAAATGCGGGCTGGCCGAAGGACCGGACGACCTCGCCTACCTGCGCTGCCTGGGGGCCGAGGAGTTCGTGAAGGACGTCTTCCTCGATTCCGACACCGACATCATGGTCCTGTCGTTCGTCCCCTCCACCCGCGAGGGCGAGCCGCTGACCATCGAGGAGGCCGCCGCGACCCGCGCCATCGTCGAGAGGATGGAGGGCTCGAAGCGCCTGATGCTGCACGCCCGGGTCAATCCGAACCAGCCCGGCGACGTGGAGGACATGGAGCGCCTGAAGGGCTTCGGGATCACCGCCTTCAAGACCTACACCCAGTGGGGGCCCGGCGGCGAAGGCTTCTGGCTGACCGACGACGTGGGCGTCGCCTTCATCGAGAAGGCCCGCGCGCTGGGCGTGAAGAACATCGCCATCCACAAGGGGCTGCCCTTCGGCCCCAGGAGCTACGAGCACTCGACCTGCCGGGACATCGGGCCGATCGCCAGGCAGTTCCCCGACATGAATTTCCTGATCTACCACTCGGGCTATGTGGCCGGGAAAGCCGAGGGTCCCCACGATCCCGCCCGGACCGATGGCGTCGACTCCCTGGTGACCTCGCTGGCCGAGGCCGGGATCGCGCCGAACAGCAACGTCTACGCCGAGTTGGGCTCCACCTGGCGCTTCGTCTCGACCCGCGACCCCACCAGCGCGGCGCACATGATGGGCAAGCTGTTCAAGGCGGTGGGCGAGGACAACGTGCTCTGGGGCACCGACTCCATCTGGTACGGTTCGCCCCAGGACCAGATCCAGGCGTTCCGGACGTTCCAGATCTCGGACGAGCTTCAGGCGACGTACGGCTATCCGCGCATGACCCCCGAGCTCCGCGCCAAGGTGTTCGGCCTGAACGCGGTGAAGCCCTACGACCTCGACGCCGCGACGGTGCGGAAATACCTGGCCCGCGACGCCGTGACCCGGGACAAGGCCAACTACGCCGAACGGCCCAATCCCTCGTTCGCGACCTACGGCCCGCGCAACCGCCGCGAGTTCATGAACCTCATGCGCGCCAGCGGCGGGGGGCCGTAACCCCCTCCCTGCTCGTCATGGCCGGCCTTGTGCCCGCCATGACGAGCGATGGGGAGAGAGGGCAAGCGGCAGGGTCGGCCACCTACGCCCCTCGCCACCGGAAGGCGGCCAGCGGCATCAGCCGGCGAACGGGGCGGCGCGGGTCGTCCACCCAGGCGTTGGGGCCGGCCAGGCCCACGACGCGGAAGATCGGCATGCCGCCGGCCTCGGCCGACACCACGTCGCCGACCTCGACAGGCCGGGCCGCGGCGTGGTCCAGGAGCCGCCAGCGGACGGCGGGCAGGGTCGCCATGGTCTGTCTCCATCGACGCCCGCGCAATTGCGGACGATGGCGACAGGATGCGGCGGCCCGGCTGAGGCCGGCCTGAGGTGCGCGTTTATCGGCCGTTCAGTCCGTACGGCGCGCCAGCGCCAAAGATTCGAACCACGAAAAACACGAAAGGACCCTCTCAGCAGGCCGCCGCTTCATTTCGCGTCCTTTCGTGTTTTCGTGGTTCTAAAGGACAGCGCCTGCGGCGCGCTCAGGGGCCGCCGTAGCTCACCGCCATGCCGGCGCGGACGTCCTGCTGCACGCCGTATTGCGGGAACGGATAGCGGAAGCCGTTCTTGGACAGCGCCCGCATCCCGGCGATAGCCTTGACGAGAGGCTCGGGCGGCGTGGCCATCAACATCTCGTCGTCCAGCACCCCGCCGTAGCGACGCTCGGCGAAGCAGGGGATCGACAGGCTGGGCTCGCGCTTCGTGAGCGCCCGGCCCCAGCTGTCGGCGCACGCGCTCTCGCCCACCACGCTCCAGTCGAAGCGCTTGTAGCCCGACCATTGCAGCCCATTGATGAAATAGATCATCGCGCCCGGCGTCGCGTAGAACAGGGCGATGTCCCAGTCCGCCACCTTGCCCGAGGCCAGCGGCCCGACCGCCAGCGCCTCGAACTGACCGTCGGGCACACAGGTCATGGCCGCCTGGTGCGCGCCGGCGTCGGCCTGGGTCTCGAACCAGACGCCGGTCATGTGGCGACCCGACTGCCATTCGTCGGTCTTGGCCCCGCCCAGCCCGACGACGGCCCGGCACTGGGCGCCGACGAGGTCGTCGGCGGTGATCCCCACGGTCCAGCCCAGGCGCGCGGCCTGCCCCACCACCTGGTCCAGCGTGTGGACGTGCTGCGGGCGGCGGATGCGCGGGATCGCCTCCATCTCGGCCCGGTCCCGGAACAACTTCATCCCGAACGGGATCGAGCGCAGCCGGAGCAGCCGCTCCAGGTCGGCGGTCGTCGCGGCCCAATCGGGCGCACCCACGTCGTTCATGATCCTCCCCCTTCGTTTCGTTGCCGGAAGCGTGGGCCGCCGCCCGGCGCGGCGCAAGCCCGGAGGCGAATGCACACCTTGACCCGGGCGCTCGCACCTCGCAGCCTTCGCCGAAAGGGAAGGATCGACGATGCGGCGGTTGAGCCTGGCGGCGCTGGCGGGCGCGGCGGCAGTCGGGCTGTCGGGCTGCCTGGCCGGCGACATCCCCTACGCGACGCTGGAAACCCGATACGCCAGCCCCGCCTCCCGCTACACTGACCTGCCGGGCGGCCTGCGGGTCCACTATCGCGACGAAGGCCCGCGGGACGCGGCGCGGACGCTTGTGCTGATCCACGGCTTCTCGGCCTCGGTGCACGCCTGGGAACCCTGGGTCGAACGCCTATCGAACGAATATCGGATCGTCACCCTCGACCTGCCCGGCCACGGCCTGACCCGCGCGCCGAACGACTATGTCGCCTCGACCTCGGCCAACGTCGGGATCGTCGACGAACTGACCCGGCGCCTGGGGCTCACCCGCTTCGTCGTCGGCGGCAATTCGATGGGCGGGGGCGTGGCGTGGAACTACGCCCTGGCCCACCCCGACCGGCTCGACGGCCTGGTCCTGGTGGGGTCGGCCGGCTGGCCCGATGCCGAGCGGTCGCGCGAGGGTTCGCCTCTGGTCTTCCGCCTACTGGCCAACCCGGCGGGGCGCGCGCTGCTGCGCAACGTCGACCCCGGCCTGTTCGCGGAGAAGGGCCTGAAACAGGCCTATCTGGACGAGAGCCTGGTCACCGACGCGGTCGTGGGCCGCTACGTCGACCTGGCTCGGGCGCCCGGCCACCGCGCGATCCTGACGCGCGATCGAGCCCCGGCGCCACAGGTGACGCCCCAGACCTTCGCGGCCATCCGGACGCCGACGCTGGTGATGACGGGCGAACAGGACGCGCTCATCCCCGCCGCCCACTCACGCGGGCTGGCAGGGGCGATCGCGGGCGCGAAGCTGATCGTCTATCCCGACGGCGGCCATGTGCCGATGGAGCAGCTTCCCGACCGCTCGGCCGCCGACCTGCGGGCGTTCCTGGCGGCGCTGCCGGGGTGACCCTCAGGTGCTCTGGGTGGTGTCGGGCAGGCCCAGGATGCGCTTCGAGACGATGTTGAACTGGATCTCCTGGCTGCCGCCGTAGATCGACATCGCCTTGCCCCACAGCCAGGCGCGCACCGCCTCGATCTCGTCGCGGTCGAAGCTGTCGCCCTCCCAGCCCAGGCCCTGCGAACCCATCAGCTCCAGGGTCAGCTCGGCGCGGGTCTGGGCGTTCCAGGTGGCCGAGTTCTTCAGCACCGAG
The DNA here is from genome assembly GCF_037189685.1 of Phenylobacterium sp. GTDB lineage: Bacteria > Pseudomonadota > Alphaproteobacteria > Caulobacterales > Caulobacteraceae > Phenylobacterium. The sequence continues at coordinate 275,521 of NZ_JBBCIT010000010.1, forward strand.
GGCGCGTTGCCGGGGCTGTTGTTCCCCTTGGCCTCGGCCGCCGCGCGCGCCAGCGTCAGGCCGTGGACCTTGGAGTCCATCTCGTGCTTCGCCAGCCGGGTGCGGAAGTCGGAATCGGCCAGGCGGCCCGTCTCGTCCAGGCCGATATAGGCCTTGGCGATCTCGTTCAGCGGCTTCGGCGGCCGGCCGCCCATCGCCGCGCCCGTCTGGCTGGCCCGCTCGTGCTGGAGCAGCCGCTTGCCCACGGTCCAGCCCACGTTCAACTGGCCGAGCAGCGCATCCTTCGGCGCCTTGGCGTCGGTCAGGAACGTCTCGCAGAACGGCGAGGCGCCCGAGATCAGGCCGATGGGGCGGGTCTCGATCTCCTTCTGGTGCATGTCCACCAGGAAGAAGCTGATGCCGTCATGCTTCTTGGCCGACGGGTCGGTCCGCGCCAGCAGCCCGCACCAGTCGGAATACTGAGCCCCGCTGGTCCACGTCTTCTGGCCGTTGAAGACCCAGTGGTCGCCCTTGTCCTCGGCCCGCATCTGGAGCGACGCCAGGTCCGACCCCGCGTTCGGCTCGGAGTAGCCGACGCACCACTGCACCTCGCCGCGCACGATCGGCGGGATGTGCTTCTTCTTCTGTTCCTCTGTGCCGTAGTCCATGATCGTCGGGCCGATCATCGTCACGCCCATCCCGAACATCAGCGGGTTGAAGGCGCCGAGGCGGCTCATCTCCTGGCCCAGCACCCGCGCCTGCTGCGAGGTCAGCCCCCCGCCGCCGTACTCCGTGGGCCAGGTGGGCGTGCCCCAGCCCTTCTCGCCCATGGCCTTGCGCCATTTCACCAGGTCGGGCTCGTTCGAGCGCACCTCGGCCGAGGCCAGCGCCCCCTTGCCCTTCAGCGAAGCCGGGAAATTGGCCTCCAGCCATGCGCGCGCCTCCTCGCGGAAGGCCTCGAGGTCGATGTCGGCGCCGAAGTCGGCCATGGCGGGGCTCCTCGTTTCCACGAGCTTACGAAGCGAAGCGTGTGGGGCAAGGGATAGGGCGGCTGACGCGGCGGCAGAGAAGCGCCAAGTGCGAGCGCCCTACTTACGCAACCTTAACTTCACGCGGCCGGCGAACCGAGCCATAGCCTCGCTCCGAGGAGCCCACATGCCGTCCATCGCCGCACTGGATCAGCGCTGCTTCCTGAAGACCGTCTCCGGCGGCGCCGAAAACGCCGCGCCCGGGCGCGCGCCGTCGACCCTCAGCCCGCCCACGGGCAAGGCGGCCGCCGCCGGCCTGCAACCCGGCCCGGCGCGAGGGACGGCCGAGCCCGCCGCCGCCTGACGATCTGTCCTGACGACGCCACAGACCCTGACGCTGTAGGCTGGGGCGATGAATCCCTGGATCCACCTCGACACCGCCCCGATCCCCGACGGGGGCGAGCTGAAGCTGATGCGGCGCGGCCAGGACTATTCGATCATGTCCGGCCGGATCGAGCTGATGAACAGCCGGCTCTACGGCTCGGAGGTCGCCCTCTTCCGGCTGGCGTGGGCCCGGCTCGCCGGGGCGAAGGCGGGAACCCCATCCGCGCCGTGCCTCCTGATCGGCGGCCTGGGCATGGGATTCACGCTCCGTGCGGCGCTGGACGGACTGCCCGCCGACGCCCAGGTCGTGGTGGCCGAGCTGGTCCCCGAGGTGATCGCCTGGGCCGGCGGCCATCTCGCCCCGCTGTACGGCGACAGCCTGGCCGACCCCCGCGCCCGCATCGTCCAGGGCGACGTGGCTGACCGGCTGGCCGAGGCCCGGCCGCCCTACGACCTGATCCTGATGGACGTGGACAACGGCCCCGACGGCCTGAACCGCGACGCCAACGACGGCCTCTACGGCAGAGCGGGCCTGGCCAGCCTGAAGCGGGCCGTGAAGCCGGGGGGTGTCGTCGCCGTCTGGTCGGCCGGCCACGACGACGCCTTCGCCCGCCGGTTCGGCCACGCCGGATTCGACGTGACCGAGCACAAGGTCGGCGCCAGCCCCTCCGGCAAGGGCCCCCGCCATGTGATCTGGGTGGGCGTGTCGCGATGAAGGCCTGCGGCCCCTGCACGATGTGCTGCCGGGTCCTGGCCGTGGCCGAACTGGACAAGCCCGCGGGGCGGCCGTGCGCCCACGCGAAGCCCGGCGCCGGCTGCGGGATCTATGAGCATCGCCCCCAGGGTTGCCGCGTCTTCGAGTGCGTCTGGCTCATGGACCCGGAGATGCCCCACCGCTTCCGGCCCGACCAGACCAAGGTGGTCCTCGATCAGGACGCCCGGGGCCAGCGCCTCGTCGCCCGCTGCGACCCCGCCAATCCTCTCGCCTGGCGGCGCAACCCGATCTACGCCGCCCTCAAGGGCCGCGCCGCCGACACCTGGGGCACGGGGCGGATCGTGCTGGCGGTGGCCGGCCGGCGGACATGGCTGATCGCGCCGCGCGAGGACGTGGACCTGGGCGAGGTGGGCGCAGAAGCGACGCTCCAGGTGATCGAGCGAGCCGATGGTTCCATTGTCGTAGAGGTCCGCCAAGGCTGACGGTCACGTCAGGCGCTCCAACGCTCCGCGCTACACAGTCCCGGGGTTATCTCCGATGTCATCGCACCTCGGATGGCGAACTTGATGAGCTGGGGCCTCTAAACCGCCAGGGGCCTGCACTCGCTGTGAGCGTGAGCTATTCGCCACAGCTTCCAAGTCGCACGGATATGTACGGATACGATGGATATCCGCGCACTCGTATGATACAAGCCATTCACTCTGATGCAGGCGCGAAGAATGCCGTTGATCGAAATTTCCGAAGAGGTGCTGGCGGAACTGGGGGCTCACGCGGAGCCTTTTGTGGACATCACGCCGGAGGCTGTGATTCGGAAGCTTCTCGCGAAGCACCCCGCAATAACCGCGCCAAAGATCCAGGTACTATCGCGCTACTTAGCTTCCGCGGCACCGAATCTAACATTCACGAGAGTCACCGAGGTGAAGCTCGGAAACGAAATTCTGCCCGCTGAAGATACCTATTGGAACAACACTGTCCGCGCACTACTTCGTCAGGCAGCGAGCCGAGGGTGCACTGCTGAGGAGGTTTGCAACCGAATCGGAATCAATGCCGTCGCGGGAGAAAAAACTAAGGACGGCTACAGATTTGTTGCGGAAGCCGACATTTCTTTCCAACAGCAAGACGCCAATGGTGCGTGGAAGGCCATCAGGAATCTAGCGCAATATCTAGGATTATCGGTCGAGGTGACGTTCGAGTGGCTCAATAATCCAAAGGCTGCGAACCCCGGTGCCGCAGCTACGCTAGTGGCCTAGGCACCAACTCATGCGAATGCCTAAACGCAAGCATCCCGATCCTGAAGCAGCGCTACTCGATTGGCGCGTTTGGGCCGGGATCGTGGGAGTGGCCGCTACCGTACTCGCCGGGGGCTGGACGATGTTCAGCAAAGCTGAGGAAAGAATCTACCAAAACCAAGTTCGCGCGGAAGCCGCCATCAATGATCTCAGGGTGGAGCTTGCAAGGGTCGCAGCACGCCAGGAGTCGCTTAAAGCTTCGTCGCAAAGAGCACAGACCGAAGGCCTCCCCGACCACTAGTCACTGTCCCGACGCAGGCCCAGTGTTGCCCCTTACCTCGACGGGATCATCACATCAGTCGCTGCCACTCGCCCCCCGCCGCCTTGGCTTCCAGAAGAGGGGATGACTACTAGGTCTCCACGAGCGCCATCACCTCGCTCTCCCACTGTTTCCACAGCCGCTTCGCTTCGGCCTTCGCCGGGCCCAGGGAGGCGTCCTTGACGTGGCCGAAGCCGCGGATCTGCTGGGGGACGCGGGCGATGCGGGCGGCGAGCGGCAGGCGCTCGGGCGTGAGGTCGGCCAGGAGGCGGTCGACGTCCCGCTCGAAGTCGGCGATCAGGCCGCGCTCCATCTTGCGCTCCGCGGTCAGGCCGAAGACGTCCAGGGGGCCGCCGCGCAGGCCCTTCAGCTTAGCCAGCGCCGGGAACGCCAGGTCCAGCATCCACGGGGAGAAGGCCATCTTCACGGGCTTGCCGTCCGGCCCCTTGCGGGCCAGCAGCGGGGGGGCCAGCCAGACCTTGGCCTTGCCGCCGGCGAAGGTCTCGGCGCGATAGGCGGCGAAGCGGCCATCGGTGTAGAGGCGCGCCACCTCGTATTCGTCCTTGTAGGCCATCAGCTTGTAGAGGCTGACCGCCACGGCGCGGGTCAGCTCGCTCGACCCAAGGGGGGCTTCAGCCGCGCGAACCTGCGCCACCTTCGCCAGGTAGCGGTCGGCGTAGGCCTTGTCCTGGTAGGCCGTGAGTTCCCTGGCGCGATGGGCGATCAGCTCGTCCAGGCCCATGGTCTCGGGCGTGGGGACGTCGTCCTCCCGCGGCCCCCGGGCAGAGGGATCATGGGCGGCCTTGCGGCCCAGCTCGAAGGCCTGGAGGTTGGCCTCGGCCTCGACGCCGTTCAGCCGGATGGCCCGGTAGAGCGCACGGCTGGAGACCGGGACCACGCCCTTCTGCCAGGCGAAGCCCAGCATGATCATGTTGGCGTAGATGGCGTCGCCCAGGCTGGTCTCGGCCAGGTGGCTGGCCGGCGCGGAGTCGTAGGTCTTCACGGCCGCGGCGATGCGCCGGCCCTGTTCGTCGGCGTCGAAGCGCACGTCGCGGTCGGTGACGAAGTCGGCCGTCGGCGCGAAGTCGGCGTTGCCCACCGCCACGGTCCGGTCCTTGGCGTAGAGCGCCAGCGCGTCGGCGCCGGCCGCCGAGAGCAGGTCGCAGGCGATCAGGACGTTGGCGCTGGCCGCCGGCACGCGGCCGCCCACCACCGTCGCCTCGGTCTCGCCGATGCGCACGTGGCTGAACACCGCCCCGCCCTTCTGGGCCAGGCCGGTCATGTCGACCACCGAGGCCGAGCGGCCGTCCACGTGGGCGGCCATGGCCAGGATAGAGGCCACGGTGGTCACGCCCGTGCCGCCCACGCCGGTGAAGACGATGTTGCGCACGCCCGACAGCGTCTCGAACGCCGGCAACGGGGTGGAGTCGGCGGTCAGCGCCGGCATGGCTTCGCGGTGGGCGTTCTCGGCGCCTTCGAGGGTGACGAACGAGGGGCAGAAGCCGTCCAGGCACGAATAGTCCTGGTTGCAGGTGGACTGGTTGATCTTCCGCTTGCGGCCGAATTCGGTGTTCAGCGGCTCGACCGAGACGCAGTTCGACTTCACCGAGCAGTCGCCGCAGCCCTCGCAGACCAGGGGATTGATCATCACCCGCATCGGGGCGGCGGCCATCTTGCCGCGCTTGCGCCGCCGGCGCTTCTCGGTGGCGCAGACCTGGTCGTAGATCAGCACGGTGACGCCGGGCGTCTCGCGGAGCTGGCGCTGGACCTTCATCAGGTCGCTGCGGGGGAAGACCTCGACGCCGGGGGCCAGGTCGCGCACGTCGGCGTAGCGTTCGGGCTCGGAGGCCACGACCACCACCTTCCGCACGCCTTCCGAGGCGAGCTGGCGGGTGATCTGAGGAACGGTGAAGCCGCTCTCGGCCGCCTGGCCGCCGGTCATGGCGACGGCGTCATTGAACAGCAGCTTGTAGGTCATGTTCGCCCCGGCCGCGACGGCGGCGCGGATCGCCAGCGAGCCCGAGTGGTTGTAGGTCCCATCGCCCAGGTTGACGAAGACGTGCGGCTCGTCGGTGAAGGGCGAGGCGCCCACCCACGACAGGCCCTCGCCGCCCATGTGGCTGTTCAGGTCGGTGGCGGGATCGCTGAAGCTGGCCATGTAGTGGCAGCCGATGCCGGCCAGCGCCCGGCTGCCCTCGGGCAGGCGGGTCGAGGAGTTGTGCGGGCAGCCCGAGCAGAAGAAGGGCTTGCGCTGCTGGTCGCTGGAGAGCGTGACCGCGGCCATCGAGGCGGCCGAGACCCGGTTCAGGTAGTCGTAGACGCCGTCCATGTGCGGGCCGGCTGGCAGGCGGTCGGCGATGGCCAGCGCGATCTCGGCCACCGACAGGCTGGTCAATTCGGAGAGGAGCGGCGCGCCCTTCTCGTCGGCCTTGCCCACGATCATGGGCCGGGCGTGGGCGGGCAGGTCGTAGAGCGCGGCGCGGGCCTGGGTCTCGATCAACGGGCGCTTGTGCTCGATCACCATCAGGGTCTCGAGGCCGGCCGCAAACGCACGCACCCCGACAGGTTCAAGAGGCCAGGGCATGCCGACCTTGTAGATGGCCACGCCCAGCCGGGCGGCCGCCTCGGTCGAAAGCCCCATGGCCGCGAGCGCCTCGATCACGTCCTTGTAGGCCTGGCCCTGGCAGACGATGCCCAGGCGGGGGCGCGAGGCGCCCAGCATCACCCGGTCGATCCGGTTGGCGCGGGCGAAGGCCAGGGCGGCCGGGATCTTCTGGGTGCGCAGCCGCCGCTCCTTGTCCAGCGGCTGGTCCTTGAGCCGGATGCCCAGGCCGCCGGCAGGGAGGCGGAAGCCCTCGGGCGCCGCGAAGCGATGACGGCTGAGGGAGACGTCGATGGTCGCGCCCGAGTCCATGGTGTCGGCCAGCGCGATCATGCCCACCCAGAGCCCCGAGAAGCGGCTCAGCGCATAGCCCAGCAGGCCGTAGTCCAGCACCTCCTGCACGTCGGCCGGCGACAGCACCGGCATCTCGAAGTCCTGGAAGGCGTATTCCGACTGCGACGGCAGGGTCGAGGACTTGCAGTTGTGGTCGTCGCCGGCCACCGCCAGCACGCCGCCCTTGGGCCAGATCCCGGCGAAGTTGGCGTGCTTGAAGACGTCGCCGGTGCGGTCCACGCCCGGCGCCTTGCCGTACCACATGCCGAAGACGCCGTCGTACCGCGCGCCGGGGAACAGGTTCGCCTGCTGGCTGCCCCAGACGGCGGTCGCGGCCAGGTCCTCGTTCAGGCCCTCCTTGAAGACGACTTCCGCGTCCTTCAGGAACCGGCTTGCCCGATGCGCCTGCTGGTCCAGCCCGCCCAGGGGCGAACCCCGATACCCTGACACGAAACCCGCCGTGTTCAGGCCCGCGGCCCGGTCCAGCCGGCGCTGGTCCATCAGGACGCGCAGGAGAGTCTGGACGCCGGTGATGAAGACTCGACCGTCCGTGAGCAGAAATTTGTCGTCGAGCGTCACATCCTGGTGCCGCATCGCAATTTTTTTCCTTTCGGGCCTCCCCTAACGCCCTGCACGATCATATAAGAGCGCCGCAATTGCTTGCCAAAAGCATGCCCCCCGGAAGTGGTTCCGGGGCAAGAACGATATGCTCTCGTGACGTGAGGCGGAGGAAAAGTTGTCTGAAGCTCTCGACGCAGTGGATGCCAAGATCCTCGATCTCATCCAGCATGACGCCGGGCTGTCCGTCGCCGAGATCGCCGACCGTGTGGGACTGTCCTCGTCACCCTGCTGGCGACGCATCAAGCGGCTGGAGGATGCAGGCGTCATCCAGCGCCGCGTGACCATCCTTGACCGCGAGCGTCTCGGTCTGGGTTTCGAGGTCTACTGCACCGTCAAGCTCAGCCTGCCGACCAAGGACAACCTGGAAGCCTTCGAGACGGCCATCGGCAAGCTGCCCGAGGTTGTCCAGTGCGCGACCGTCACCGGGGCCTGCGACTACGAGCTGCGGATCGTCACCCGCGACATGCACGCCTTCGACGACTTCCTCCGCGACCGGATCCTGTCGCTGGGGCTGGTCTCGAACATCGAGAGCCGCATCGTCATCCGCTCGGTCAAGAACACCACGGCCGCGCCCCTGGGCCTCGTCAGCCCCTATGTCAGCGCCCAGGGCTAGCGTCGCCGCCGCACTGTTCCTGACTGCGACCGCGGCGCTTGCGGCCGAACCCGCGGTCGAGGTCCTGGCCACGGACGAACGTCGCGACCTCCTGATCGAAGGCGTCGCGCACCACCACGGCCAATGGTTCGTGAGCGCGGTGGCCGCCCGCACCATCTTCCGCATCGAGGACGGCCGGCTGACGCCGTTCCTGCAACACGATCCGGTGACCGGCGGACTGTTCGGCCTGGCCGTGGACGCGCGGCGGGGCGTGCTCTGGGCCGCGGAGGCCTGGGGCGACGGCCTGCCCGGCGGGTCGGGCGAGAAGCGCACGGGCCTGCTGGAGGTCTCCCTGACCGACGGGCGCATCCTGGCCCGCCATCCAGCCCCCGCGCCGGCGACGACCTTCGGCGACGTGGTGATCGATCCCGCGGGCGCGGTCTATGCCTCGGACAGCGCCACCGGCGCCGTCTGGGTCCTCGCCCCCGGCGGCGCGGCGCCCCGGTTGGTCGGCAAGCCCGAGGGCGCGACCTCGGCGCAGGGCATGATCCTGTGCCCGCTGGACGCCATGATCGTGTCCGACTACCGCACCGGCCTGCACCGCCTGGACCTGGCCGCCGGGACCAGCCGGCCCGTGAAGGCCGGGGGCCGGATCGCCGGGCTCGATGGACTGGTCACCCTTGGCCTGCGCGACACGCTGGACGTCGTGGCCACCTACAACGGCCGCGAGCCGTATCGCCTGCTGCGCCTCCGCATCAGCGCCGACTGCGAGCGGCTGGAGGCGGTGGAGAGCGTACTGGCCGGCGAGGCCCTGCCCGATCCCGCCCTCGCCGCCGCGGCGCCCGGCGGCCTCGCCGTGGTCACCCGCAGCCAGTGGGCGGGCTGGACCGCCGAGGGCGTGCGTAGCGGCTCCGATCCCGGCGCGGCCACGGTTGCGTTCGTGAGGTTGGCGCCGCTCAATCCCTGACAGCCCGCACGCTGCGAAGGAGCCGACCCATGATCGAACTCGTCATCGACCAGCGTCGCAAGGACCTCGGCGGGTTCGAGGTCGGACGCGTCCTGCCCTATGCGAAGCGGCGGATGGTGGGGCCGTTCGTCTTCTTCGACCATATGGGGCCGGTGGACTTCCAGGCCGGGTTCGACCGCAAGGTCGACGTGCGCCCTCACCCGCACATCGGGCTGTCGACCGTGACCTACCTCTTCGACGGCGAGATCACCCACCGCGACAGCGTGGGCGCGATCCAGGCGATCCATCCCGGCGAGGTGAACTGGATGACCGCCGGGCGCGGGATCACCCATTCCGAACGGTTCGAGACCCTGCGGGCGCAAGGCGGCAAGATGCACGGCATCCAGGCCTGGGTCGCGCTGCCCGACGCGTTGGAGGAGACCGACCCCGCCTTCGCCAACCACGGCCCGGCCGACCTGCCCACCTTCGAGACCCAGGACGGCAAGCTGTGGGCGCGGCTGGTGGCGGGCAAGGGCTGGGGCGCCGAGGCCCGGGTGGCGACCCGGTCGCCCATGTTCTACTGCCACTGGCGCCTGAAGGCCGGCGGCCAGGGCGAACTGCCGGCAGAGTATCCCGAACGAGCCGCCTATGTGGCCGAGGGCGAGGTGGAGGCCGCGGGCCGGGTCCTGCGCGCCGGCCAGATGGCGGTGTTCGCGGCCGGCGAGCCGGTGCTGTTCACGGCCACAACCGACGCCATCGTCATGCTGCTGGGCGGCGAGCCGGTGGGGCCGCGCTTCATCGAGTGGAACTTCGTCTCCTCGTCGAAGGAGCGGATCGAGCAGGCCAAGGCCGACTGGCGCGCCGGCCGCATGAAGCTGCCCGACGCCGACGACCAGGAATTCATCCCCCTGCCCGAGCCGCCGCCTCCGGCCAATCCGATGAGCTGACCTAGTCCGCCAGGGCCCTATTCCGCGAGCGCCTTCCGGGTCTGCTCCCAGTACTGGAAGCCGGTGATCAGGGTGACCAGGGTGGCCGCCCACAGCAGGCCGTGGGCCACCCACTCGAAGCCGGCGCGCAGCGGCGTGCCGTCCGGCAGGCTGAAGGCGCCCCAGGCGGCCACGATCAGTTCGAAGGTGAGCGCGGTGAGCTGGAGCGTGGTCTTCCACTTCGCCAGCAGGGTGACCGGCAGCTTCACGCCCTTGCCCGCCCCCACTTCGCGCAGGGCGCTGACCGTGAACTCGCGGAACAGGATCAGGCCGGCGGGCAGCACGACCATCGGCTGCGGACCCAGGCTCATCAGGCCGAGGATGGCCCCGCAGACCAGCACCTTGTCGCCGATCGGGTCGAGGATGGCGCCCCACACGCTCTCGGCCTTCAGCTTGCGCGCCAGCCAGCCGTCGAAGAAGTCGGTCACCGCCGCCAGCACGAAGGCGTACACCGCCCATCGCTGCAGCGCGAACTGGGCTTCGGGCGTCAGCCGGTTCGACCAGTACGGCACGGCGCCGGCCGCCGCCGCGAAGGCCACGAACATGAACAGCGCCATGACCAGGCGCGATCCGGTGAGGATGTTGGGCAGAGACTTCATCGTAAGGCGGTGAGCGTCCAAGCTTGAGCTGGGTTCCGAACTTAGCTGCTTCGCGGCGCTCAGGGGACTGCGAACGCACGCAATTGCGCAGCGATGCGCCCGCGGACGCCTGTCCCTTGCGCGTCGTGGGTCCGAGCGCGCGGTTGATCGACGATTTCCGCAGGACTTTCAAACGACAAGGCAGGACGGCATGGCGGCCGAAAGGCCGGCGGCGCTGGACCCTGCCGTCTTCGCCCGGCATGCTCGGCCCGCTGGCGGGAATCAGGATCGTCCCGTCGGCGCCTTCCCTGCATCCGTTCCCCTGGGGGTCATGACGAAGCCGGCGACTCTGGAATTCGACGAGTTGGACGGCGTGTCGCCCGCGCGGCAGCAGCGCAGCCGGATCGCCCAGGAACGGCTGCTGGAGGCGGCCGAGGCCACCTTCGCGAGCCGCGGCTACCACAACGCGCATGTCACCGAGATCGCGGCGGCGGCCGGCTATTCCATCGGCGCCTTCTACCTGAGATTCCGCGACAAGGATTCGGTGTTCCGGGCGCTGCGGCGGCGCTTCGCCATTCGCGGACGTGAGAACATCGAGGCGTTCTTCGCCCTCCCGCGGTGGGCCGAAGAGCCGCCGTCGCAACTGGTCCGGGCCTATGTGACCGCCACGGTGCGGACGATGACGCGCAACGCCGGCTTCTTCCGCGCCCTCTACCAGCGCAGCCTGGACGGCGAGGCCACCGAGGACTGGCCCGAGCTTCGGATGGCTTCGCGGCTGGCCGCCGAGCGCCTCGCCGCCTTCCTGCGGACGCGGGCGCCGGAGGTGGACCGGCCCGACCTGGAGCCGTTCTGCACCGTCTGCCTGAGCGCCGTGGAGGGCGCCGTCATCCACCGCCTGCTGAACGTCAGCATCAGCAGCGAGATCGACAACGCGTTCTTCCTGAAGTCGCTGACGCTCATGGCGACGGCGACGCTCGGGCTCCCCCCCGCCGAGGATACGCGCGCGCGGGCGTGATTGACCCGCGCCATGCCGGCCCATATAGGAATCAGAATTCTGGTTCTGAAAAAATAGGAGGACGCCGTGGCCGATCATCTTCTGGAATCCTTCGCCGACGGGGTCGCCACCCTGACGATGAACCGCCCCGAGGCGCGCAACGCCCTCACGAACGAGATGATCCAGGGTCTGTCCGAGGCGCTGCCCCGGCTGGCGGCCGACCCCAAGGTGCGGGCCGTCGTGCTGACGGGCGCAGGCGGCGCCTTCTGCGCCGGGGGCGACGTGAAGGGCTTCGCCGCAGCGGCCGGGAGCGGCGACGCGGCGGCCGAGGCCCCCGGCATGGAACAGAAGGTGGCCGGCCTGCGCGCCAGCATGGAGTCCGTGCGCTGGCTGCATGAGATGCCCAAGCCCACCCTGGCGGTGATCCCCGGCGCGGCGGCGGGCGCGGGCCTGTCGCTGGCCCTGGCCTGCGACCTGCGGATCTGCGCCGACACCGCCAAGCTGACCACCGCGTTCTCGAAGGTCGGCGTGTCGGGGGACTTCGGCGGCTCGTACTTCCTGAGCCACCTGCTGGGCGCGGCCAAGGCGCGCGAGCTGTACTTCAGCGCCGACGTCATCACCGGCCAGCAGGCGGCGGCCCTGGGCGTCGTCAACCGCTCGGTCCCGGCGGCCGAACTGCCGGCGGCGGCGGCGGCCTATGCCGCGCAACTGGCCGGCCTGCCCACGATCGCTGTCGGCTACATGAAGCGCAACCTCAACGCCGCCGCCCACGCCACCCTCCCCGAGCTCCTGGACCTGGAGGCGATGCACATGGTGCGCACCATGATGACCGACGACCACAAGGCCGCCTCGCTGGCCTTCGTCGAGAAGCGCGCGCCGGTCTTCACGGGACGCTGAGGGCGACGGCGGCGACGCCGCCGGGCCAGGGAGGGGATCATGGCGGATTCGGACGCGTCCGCAGAGACGCATGGGGAAGACGCGCCGGGAAGGGCGCCCGACGTGAAGGGAACGGTGGTCAAGGGCGCCTACGGCGCGCTCGCCGTCCTCTTCCTGATCAATGTGGTCAATTACACCGACCGCCAGATCCTCTCGATCCTGATGGAGCCGATCCGGCAGGACCTCGGCCTCAACGACACCCAGCTCGGCCTGCTCTCGGGGCTGGCCTTCGCCCTCTTCTACGCGGTGATGGGCATTCCGATCGCGCGGGCCGCCGACCGGTTCTCGCGCCGGAACATCATCGCCCTTTCGCTGTTCGCGTGGAGCGGCCTGACCGCGCTCTGCGGCTTCGCGCAGTCGTTCGGACAGCTCATGCTGGCCCGGATCGGCGTCGCCGTCGGCGAGGCGGGCAGCGCGCCGCCGTCGCATTCCATCCTCGCCGACCTGTTCCCGCACGGCCGCCGCAGCACCGCCCTGGCGGTGCTGTCCGCCGGCGCGCCCCTGGGCGTGCTGTTCGGCCTGGCGATCGGCGGGATCGTGAACGAACTCTTCAACTGGCGGGTGGCCTTCATCGTGGCGGGCGCTCCCGGGCTGGTCCTGATGGTCGTGCTGCTTCTCTTCGTCCGCGAACCCGCCCGGGAAGGGGCGGGAGAGGCGTCGGCGGAGGCCGCCCGCGGCGCCGCCTCGACCCTGAGCGTGCTGGGCCGGCTCTGGGCCATCCCCTCGTTCCGGGCCCTGTCGTACGCCGCCGCGCTCCAGGCCTTCACCGCCTATGGCGTGACCCAGTGGGCGCCGACCTTCTTCATCCGCACGTTCGGCGTCGGCACGGCGCAGTTGGGCCTGTCGCTGGGCCTGATGGGCGGGCTGGCCGCCGCGGTCGGGACGATCGTCTTCGGCAACCTCGCCGACCGGCTGGGCCGACGCGATCCCCGCTGGTTCGCCTGGCTCCCGGCCCTGACGGTCGCGCTGTGCGTGCCCTTCAACGCCGCCGTCTTCTTCGCGCCCAGCTTCCCGCTGGCGCTGGCCGCCCTGGTGATCCCGAGCCTGCTCTCCAACGCCTTCGCCGCCCCCACCTACGCCACGATCCAGTCGATCGTCCCCCCGCAGATGCGCTCGACCGCCTCGGCCTTCCTGCTGCTCATCATGTCGGTGATCGGCATGGGGCTGGGCCCCCAGGCGATCGGCCTGCTCAGCGACGCCTTCAAGGCGACGGCGGGCGCGGACTCCCTGCGCTGGGCGATGACCGCGCTGCTGGTGGTCCAGGCCGCGGCCGCCTGGCGCTTCCTCGCGGCCGCCCGCAACCTCGGGACCGATCTGGAGAAGGCCGGCGTCCGCTAAGGCGCGGGTCCGCCGGCGCCGGAACGCCGGTGAGGTCACGAGGCCGCGCCCTCTCCGTGGACGAGGGGAAGGGGCTCATCCGGGTTGGTGGGCGCGCGTCGTGCGAGGGCTCTGCCTATACGGGCGACGCCGGGGGCTGTGGGCGCTGTGCCTGTTTGGAACCACGGAAAACACAGAAGACACGAAAGGGGCCGTGGCTCCTGAGGCTCCGCGTGAGCGGAGGCTCGGTCGTGGAATCGCGGGCTTTCCGCGATTGTTTCCATGCGGGGGCGCCGCTTCGCGGCCTGTCGGAGCCGGACGCCCTTTCGTGTCCTTTCGTGGTTTTCGTGGTCCGAAGACGGCGGTTCGCGCCGCTCCGGCGTCGCCGGGAGAGCCCTGTCAGCTCGCGTTGAAGGGGTGGTCCGGGACCATGCGCCTGGGCCAGTGGGCGAAGGGGTCGGGGCTGGGGGGTGAGGCCGGCTCGTGCTTCGCAGGGTCCACGGATGCACACGGAGACACACGGATGGGAGCGTCGGCGTCATCCGTGTG
>NZ_JBBCIT010000011.1:0-152644 GCF_037189685.1 Phenylobacterium sp.
CTTCGCGGGGGAGGTAAGAAGGCGGCGGCGTTCGTCGGCGTGTCTGAGGATCGCGTCCACGGTGTCGCCGAGGTCGTTGTAGAGGCTGGAGGCGGGGACGCGCAGGACGTCGACGCCCTGGGTCCGTAGCCAGCAGTCGCGGGCGGCGTCACGAGCCTGGGCCTCGTCGTCCCAATGAGTGCGGCCGTCGACCTCGATCGCAAGCCGGGCGGATGGGCAGTAGAAGTCGAGGATGATCCGGCCGAAGGGGTGCTGGCGGCGGAAGGTGGGCCGGTCCGGGCCGCGCCCGCGCAGGCGGGTCCAGAGGATCACCTCGGCGCCGCTCATCGTTTTGCGCAGGGTGCGAGCGCGATTTGTGATGAGGGTCCGGCGCATGATGTTCCCGAACATATCAAGAACATATGGTGGGGCCAAGTGCTGCCTGCGCCAGCCTCGGCGACCAGTTCCCGCCCCTTCGCGGGGAAGGCAAGGGTGCGTCCGATTCTGACGTAGCGGCGGGGCAGGCGGGCGGGATGAGCGGCCGTGGCCGGCCTGCCCTGCTCAGTGTCGCAGCGTTCCGGCAGAGCCTACATCCGGTGCAGCGCGCAGAGCTTGTTGCCGTCGGGATCGCGCAGGTAGGCGAGGTAGAGCTTGCCCAGGCCGCCTTCGCGCAGGCCGGGCGGATCCTCGATCGACGTGCCGCCCGCCGCGACGCCCGCCGCGTGCCAGGCGTCGACCTGGGCGGAATCCTTGCAGGCGAAGCCGATGGTGGCGCCGTTGGCGTGGGTGGCCGGCTGGCCGTCGATGGGCTCGGAGACGGCGAAGACGCCCGTGGGCGTCATGTAGAAGATGCGGTGGCCATCCTGCATCGCCGGGCCGACGCCCAGCGTGCCGAGGAGCGCGTCGTAGAACGCCTTGGCGCGGGGCAGGTCGTTGGCGCCGACCATGATGTGCGAGAACATGCGTATCCCTCCCTGGATTCGAGGGCGCGACCTTGGCGCGCCGCCGCGCCGGGCGCAACGTCCCTTCCCTTCCCATGCAACGGGAAGGGGGATCGCGCCCCCGAAGAGGGCGTGGCGGGAAGGGGAAGCGGCGGGCAGGGCGGACCGATCCGCCCTGTGGACGCAGCAGGTCGGATCGGGATTTTGCGGATGGGGCTTGCCCTCTCCACCACCCGCTCCTCGACGGGCGGTCCCCCTCTCCCACTTCGTGGGAAAGGAGGGTCCCCTCCCTACGCCAGGACGGCGTATGGGCGGGGATAGGCCTCGCCGCGGCTGAGGTAGACCAGGCCCACGATGCAGCGGACGCCGTACCAGATGCAGGCGGCGGCCCCCAGCAGCCAGGCGACGCCCATGATGGGGAAGCCGATCAGGATGATGCTGAGGATCGCGCCCACGCCGAAGAGGACGCCGGTGGCGACCATCAGCAGGAGGCCGATCCAGAAGGTGCGGATCATGAAGGTGTAGTGGCTGGCGTTGACGGGCCCGGCCGTGCTGCGCTGGCTGTAGGCGATCACCAGGCCGATGATGGCGGTGATCCCCGTCGCATAGGCCAGGAGGTAGAGCGCGTAGCAGACCGCGGGCATGGTCTTGTCCTCGGCCGCGCTGAAGCTCGCGTTGTGGGTCATCGTCGGTCAGGTCCCTCCAGGGCGGGCGCCGGAAGGGCGCCTCACGGAAATAGATGGACCTGGAACGCGGTCACGCAAAGACGGCTCCGCGTTACAAATGCGACAGGTGGTCCGGAGCCTCGGCCCGGCGGCGAGGGTCCCCGCCTGGCCAAAGGCCGTTCAGGCCCGTTCGAGCACGATCTCGACGCCGGCCCCGGTGGCATGGGGGGCGAGCGCGAGGGGCTTCTCGATGCGGACGCGGGCGCGGGTGACGCGCGGGTCGGCGAGGCAGCGTTCGGCCAGGCGGTGGGCGAAGGTCTCGACCAGGTCGACGTGGCCCTCGGCGGCCAGGGCCTGGGCGGCCTGGAGGATCGTCTCGTAGTTCACCGTCTCGGCCAGACGGTCGGAGGCGTTGGTGGGCGCATCCAGTTCGACGTCGACGATGAGGGGCTGAACGCGGCCGATCTCGTGGCGGTAGACGCCGATCTCGGCCTGCACCTTCACGCCGGTGACGAAGACCCTGGAGACGGCGAGGCGCACGGGGCTGTGGGCGGGGGCGTTCATGACAGGTGCTGTCCCGAGTCCACGGCGATCATCTGGCCGGTCACCGCCCCGGCGTCGATGAGATAGGCCAGCGCCGCGCCGATGTCCTCGGGCGGGACGGGGCGGCCGAGCGGCGTGGACGCGGCCTCGGCGGCGAAGGCCGCGGCGTCCTGGTGGATCGAGGCCAGGACGGGGCCGGGGCCGATGCCGTTCACCCGGATGCGCGGGGCGAGGTCCCGGGCCAGCATCTGCGTCGCGGCCCATAGGGCGGACTTGGACAGGGTGTAGGTGAAGAAGTCGGGGCCGGGGCGCCAGACCCGCTGGTCCAGGATGTTGACGATCAGCCCCTCGTGGCCGGCCGGCAGGCGCCGCGCGAAGGCCTGGGCCAGCACCAGGGGCGCGCGCAGGTTGGTCTCCAGGTGGAGGTCCCACGAGGCGCGGTTCATGTCGGCGAAGGCGTCGTTCTCGAAGACGGACGCGGAATTGGCCAGGAGGGTGACGGGCCCCAACTCGGCCTCGGCCTCGCCCACCAGCGCGACGGTCGCGCTCTCCTTGCGCAGGTCGCAGGTCAGGAGGGCGGCCTTGCGGCCGTGACCGCGGACCTCGCCGGCGGCGGCCTCGGCGTCGTCGTCGACGCTGCGGACGTGGAGGGCGACGTCATAGCCGGCCCGGGCCGCCGTGGCGGCCAGCACGCGGCCGATGCGCCGGGCCGCGCCGGTGATCAGGGCTGCGCCGCGGCGGCCCACGGGTCGTTCTGCCGGGCTCGCGGGCGCCTCAGTCGAGGCGGCCGAACTCGAACCAGTTCAGCGCCGCGAGGACGCCGACGAACACGAGGATCATGTAGATGCCGCTCATGGGGCCTCCGGAGTCAGATGGCGTGGGCTTTAACGAGGCGGCGGTGTTCCCGCAAGGTTTGGCGCGCCGGCCTGGAGCAGCGTCGGCTGAGAGCGGGGTTTTCCACAGGTCGGGGCTTCCCAGCTTAACGCCGATCACTAATATGAGCGTTTGAAAGACGGGGGGCGGACGCCTTAAGTCCGCGACGACAGGATCGCCCCGACAACATGCCAGGAGGACGTCTATGCGCGAGTACCTCAAGTTCTACATCGACGGAGCGTGGGTGGACCCGGCCGAGGGGCTGAAGACGCTGGACGTCGAGAACCCGGCCACCGAGGCGGTCGCCGGCAAGATCGCCCTGGGCTCGGCGGCCGACGTGGACCGCGCCTGCAAGGCCGCGCGCAAGGCCTTCGACTCGTGGAGCCAGACCAGCCGCGAGGAGCGCCTGGAGGTGCTGGGCCGCATCCTGGCCGAATACCAGAAGCGCTTCGGCGACCTGGCCACGGCGGTGACGGAAGAGATGGGCGCCCCGGCCAACCTGGCGCAGCGCGCGCAGGTTCCGATCGGCCTGGGCCACCTGGGCACGGCCATCGAGGTGCTGAAGACCTTCAAGTTCGAGGAGGACCGCGGCCCGACGATGATCGTCAAGGAGCCGATCGGCGTCTGCGGCTTCATCACCCCCTGGAACTGGCCGCTGAACCAGATCGTCTGCAAGGTGGCGCCGGCCATCGCCACGGGCTGCACCATGGTGCTGAAGCCGTCGGAAGTGGCGCCCTTCAGCGGGCACATCTTCGCCGAGATCATGCATGCGGCGGGCGTGCCGGCGGGCGTGTTCAACCTGGTGCACGGCGACGGCCCGACCGTGGGCGCGGCGATCTCCAGCCACCCCGAAGTGGACATGGTGTCGTTCACCGGCTCGACCCGCGCCGGCATCGAGGTGGCCAAGGCGGCCGCCCCGACGGTCAAGCGCGTGGCCCAGGAACTGGGCGGCAAGAGCCCGAACATCGTCCTGGACGACGACGCCTTCGCCAAGGGCGTCGGCCGCGGCGTCGCCACCATGATGACCAACTCGGGCCAGTCCTGTAACGCGCCGACCCGGATGCTGGTCCCCTCCAAGCGGATGGACGAGGCGATCGCGGTGGCGCGCGAGACGGCGGCCGGCGTCACCGTCGGCGACCCGAACGGCAACAGCCAACTCGGCCCGGTGGTCAACAAGACCCAGTTCGACAAGATCCAGAAGCTGATCCAGGCCGGCATCGACGAGGGCGCGACCCTGGTGATCGGCGGCGTGGGCCGGCCGGACGGGCTGGACAAGGGCTACTATGTGAAGCCCACGGTGTTCGCCAACGTGACCAACGAGATGACGATCGCCAAGGAAGAGATCTTCGGCCCCGTGCTGTCGATCCTGGGCTACGAGACGGTCGAGCAGGCCATCGATATCGGCAACGACACCGAGTACGGCCTGGCCGCCTATGTCCAGTCGGGCGACCTGGAGAAGGCCCGCAAGGTCGCGGCCAAGCTGCGCGCCGGCCAAGTGTCGATCAACGGCGGCGGCGGCGACATGATGGCGCCGTTCGGCGGCTACAAGATGAGCGGCAACGGGCGCGAGTGGGGCGACTACGCCTTCCACGAGTTCCTGGAGACCAAGGCCATGCTGGGCTATGCGCCCAAGCAGGCGGCGGAATAGCGCCGACGCCATCGGCGAAGACGGAAGGGCCGCCCGCAAGGGCGGCTCTTTTTGCTTGGCGGCGCCGCCCTCGCGCCTTGACCGGCTCAGCCTTGCGCCTCGCGGGCGCGACGGGCCGCGCTGAAGCCGAGCAGCCCCAGGCCCAGGGCCCCGGCGAGCGCCGAGCCGACGACCACGCCGGCGCGCATCTGGTCCTCGCGCATGTCGCCGGGCGGAAAGGCCACGGCGCCGGCGAAGAGGCTGAGCGCGAAGCCCACGCCGCAGAGGGCCGAGACGCCCAGCAGCTCGATCCAGCGCGCCCCGGTGGGCCGCCGCGCCCACTTCAGCCCGATAACCAGGGCGGCGACCCCGAAGATCCCCAGGGGCTTGCCCAGGGCCAGGGCGGCCGCCAGCCCAACGCTTACGGGCGCGATCAGGTCGCGGTCTTCGCCTCCGCTCAGCGGGAAGCCCGCCGCCAGGAAGACGAACAGCGGCAGCACCACGAAGGCGACGTAGGGATGCAGGGCGTCCATCGTCTCCTGCAGCACGCCCACGCCGCCCGGCCGCTTGGGCTCCAGCGGGAAGACGGCGGCCAGCGCCAGGCCCGCCAGCGCCGGGCTGAGCCCGGACTTCAGCGTGAAGGCCCAGAGCAACACCCCGCCGAAGGCCCAGAAGGCGTAGGGAGCCGCGCGCCAGCGCGACATGGCCGCCAGCACCGCGAGGGTCGCGGCGGCCGCCGCCAGCATCGGGAAACGCAGGCCCTCGGCGTAGAACAGCGCCACGCCCACGCCCGTGGCGGCGCCGTCGATGAGCGCGATGGTGAGCAGGAACATCCGCAGCGTGGGCGGCAGGCGAGGTCCCGCCAGGGCCAGGATCGCGAGCGCGAAGGCGATGTCGGTGGGGGCGGCGGCCAGCCAGGCGTGGGGCGCGCCGCCCGGACCGAGATTCGCGGCGACGTAGATCGCGGCGGGCAGGGCGATCCCGCCGGCGGCGGCCAGCACCGGCAGGGCGAGGCGGCGGGGGTTCGAGAGCTCGCCGCGCAGGACCTCGTGCTTGAGCTCCAGCCCCAGGACGAAGAACAGCACGGGCATGAGCGCCGTGGTGATCCACGCGCCCAGGCCCATCGTCTGGGCGAAGGGGCCGACCTGGACGGGGACGGGCGCGGCGACGAGCCCGAAATAGGCGGCGGCCCACGGCGTGTTGGCCCAGACGATCGCCGCCAGCGCCGCGATGGGCGGCAGCAGGCCCGAGCCGGTCTCGGTCCGCAGGTATGCGAGCGTCGAGCGCGTGGACATCGCGGCCTGGGTAACAAGCCGCCCGCGCCCGCTCTAGCGAAATCGCCGGGACGCGCCTTAAGGTGCGGGGCGACAAACCGAAGCTTCGAGGAAACGCCATGAGACTGTCCGCGCCCCGCGTGCCGCCACTGAAGGACGCCGACCTGACGCCCGACCAGGCCGAAGCGCTGCAACCCGTGCGCAACGGGACCATGGGCGTGCTGAACATCTTCCGGACGCTGGCCCATGCGCCCAAGGCGCTGACGCGGTTCAACGACTGGGGCGGCTACATCCTGTCGCGCCGCAACGACCTGCCGGCCCGCGAGCGGGAGATCCTGATCCTGCGCGTCGGCTACCTGTGCAAGTCCGGCTACGAGTTCACGCAGCACACCCGCATCGGGTTGCAGTCGGGCCTGACCGACGCCGAGATCGAGCAGATCAAGCGCGGCGCCGACGCCGGCTGGAGCCCGGCGGACGCGGTGCTGGTGAAGGCGGCCGACGAACTGGTGGGCGACCACTTCATCACCGACGCCACCTGGGCCGAACTGGGCCGCCACTACAGCGACAAGCAGCGCATGGACGTGGTGTTCACCGTGGGCCAGTACACCCAGGTCTCGATGATCCTGAACAGCTTCGGCGTGCAGCTCGACGAGGGCCAGACGCTGGACCCCGAGCTGAAGGGCTACTGAGGTGGCGGCGGACGGGCGCGGCCGGCTGGCGGGCAAGGCCGCGGTCGTCGTCGGCGCGGGCCAGACGCCGGGCGAGACGGTCGGCAACGGCCGCGCCATGTCGCTGCTGTTCGCGCGCGAGGGCGCGCGGGTGCTGTGCGTCGACCGGATCGGCGAACGGGCCGAGGAGACCGCCGCCGAGGTCCGCGCCGAGGGCGGCGAGGCCACGGCGCTTCAGGCCGACGTGACGCGGGCGGCGGACGCGGCGTCCATCGTGCAGGCGGCGCAAGAGCGGCTGGGGCGGATCGACGTCCTGGTCAACAACGTGGGGATCGGCGGCGGCGACGGCCCGGCCCACGTGGTGGAGGAGGCCGCCTTCGACCGCATCCTGTCGGTGAACCTGAAAGGCATGTGGCTGGTCACCAAGGCCGTGTTGCCCGTGATGCGTGCGCAGAAGGCCGGCGCCATCGTCAACATCTCGTCGCTGGCCGCGCGGGCGGGGGGCATCCAGATCGCCTACGAGGTCTCGAAGGCCGGCGTGAACCGGCTGACGGCGCATGTGGCGATGTCGCAGGCGCGCCACGGAATCCGCTGCAACGCTGTCCAGCCCGGCCTGATGGACACGCCGATGGCGGTGGCCGGGATCGCCGGCGCCAGCGGCCGCACCCAGGCCGAGGTGCGCGCCGAGCGCGACGCCCGCGTCCCCCTGGGCGGGCGGATGGGCACGGCGTGGGACACCGCCTACGCCGCCCTGTTCCTGGCTTCGGACGAGGCGAAGTTCGTGACCGGCGCGATCCTGCCGGTGGACGGCGGCATGGGCGCGCGCATCGGCTGACCCTCCCGCCGGCGTCGGAGCCGCCGGACGGAACGCCTCGGCGAACGGCCGCGTTAGACGCCGGACTGAAACCGAGGAGCGCCGGCATGAACGGCATCATCTATCTCGTGGGCCTGGTCGTGATCGTCCTGGCCGTCCTGGGCTTCCTGGGCATCGCCTAGTTGCCCTCGCGGATGGGCGGGGCTAGCTGACGGGATGCCCGTCTCGCCCGCCTACCGCCCGGATCCCCGGCTGCCCGCGCTGGGGATCGAGTTCGGAGATCCCGTCCGCGCGGCGGATTTTCCACGGACCGTCCTGCGCTACCGCAATGATCGCGCCGCGGCGTCGGTGGGACTGGAGGCGCTGACCGACGACGAGTGGATCGCCCACTTCGGACGGTTCGAGCCCTTGCCCGGGAACATCGATCCGCCCCTGGCGCTGCGCTATCACGGCCACCAGTTCCGCGTCTACAACCCCGACCTCGGCGACGGCCGTGGCTTCCTGTTCGCGCAGTTGCGGGAGGCGGGAACCGGCCGCCTGCTGGACCTGGGGACCAAGGGTTCGGGCCAGACGCCCTGGTCGCGCGGCGGCGACGGGCGACTGACGCTGAAGGGCGGCGTGCGCGAGGTGCTGGCGACTGCGATGCTGGAGGCGCTGGGCGTCCCGACCTCGAAGTCGCTCTCGCTGGTGGAGACCGGCGAGGCCCTGGTCCGGGGCGACGAGCCCAGCCCGACACGCTCGTCGGTGCTGGTGCGGCTGTCGCACAGTCACGTGCGTTTCGGCAGCTTCCAGCGGCACGCGTTCTTCGAGGCGAAGGATCGCCTGCTGGCGCTCACCGACCACGTGGTGGAGACGTACTACCCGGACCTGGCCGGGGCGAACGACCGGCCCGTGGCCCTGATGGAGGCGGTGGCCGACCGCGCGGCCGTGCTCGCGGCGCGGTGGATGGCGGCCGGCTTCGTCCACGGGGTCCTCAACACCGACAACATGAACATCACCGGCGAGAGCTTCGACTACGGCCCCTACCGCTTCCTGCCGCACTCGGACCCGAACTTCGTCGCGGCCTATTTCGACCAGTCGGGACTCTACAGCTTCGGCCGCCAGCCGGAGGCGGTGTTCTGGAACCTTCAGCAGCTCGCCGGGTGCCTGAGCCTGGTGGCCGAGAGCGATCCGCTGGTCGAGGCGCTGAACCGCTTCGCCCCCGCCTATCGCGCCGCCCTGGCCGGGGCGATGCTGGCCCGGCTGGGCCTGAAACCCAAGGGCGGGGAGGCGGACGTGGCCTTCGTGCAATCCACGTTCCGTGCGCTGGCGGAGGGCGGACCCCAGGTGCGCTGGGAGCCGTTGTTCTTCGACTGGTTCTGTGGGGACGAGGCGCGGGCGATGTGGGGGCCCCGGGCCGCGATCTACGGCGAGGACGCCTTCGCCGCGTTCCGCAGCGGCTTGGCCGGCTACGAGGCGGAGCGCCCCGAACGCCTGACGCATCCGTACTTCGCCGGCCCGGAGCCGGAGGAACTGCTCTACGACCAGATCGAAGCGCTGTGGGCGCCCATCGCCGCATCGGACGACTGGAGCGCTTTCCACGAGAAGCTCGCACGGATCGAAACCGCGCGCGTGGCGTGGGAACTGGGATAGGCCTGCCGCGCCCAAAAGGGAGAGGAGCACGGTCACGCTATCCAGCGCCGCGGCGGCGTCGGGGGCCGGAGCGGTGCGATGGGTTCGGCGAACAGGAGCCAGCCCAGCCAAGCCCCGGGGGGCGGACGCCGCCGCGTCAGGCAAAGCCCAGGCCTCTCCGCAGATCCGCCGGGTTCATGCCGCGCTCGCGCAACGACCGCAGCGTCTCGGACCGGTCGCGCTTGGCGAAGCGCCGGCCGTCTGGACCGAGCAGCAGATCATGGTGCCTGTAGGCCGGCTCGGGCAGGTCCAGCAGGGCCTGGAGCAGACGCTGGACGTGGGTGGCCTCGAACAGGTCGCGACCTCGGATGACGTGGGTGATTCCCTGGAGCGCGTCGTCCACAACCACGGCCAGATGATAGGCGACGCCCACGTCCCGCCGCGCGAGGACCACGTCGCCCCCCAGTTCGGGACGGGCGGGGATCACGCCCTGGCCCTCCTCCACGAAGGTCAGACTGTCGAAACCCCCCAGGGCCGCGGCGGCCGCGTCGAGCGAGAGGCGCCAGGCGAAGGGCTCGCCGGCGGCCAGGCGGGCGGCTTCCTCATCCGGCGGCAGGGGACCTCCGCGGAACGCCTCCATCGGTCCATGGGGCGCGGACGCCATCGCCTCGGCCACCTCGCGCCGGGTGCGGAAGCAACGATAGACGAGGCCGCGCGCCTCCAGGCGGGCGAGGGCGGCATGGTAGTCGGCGAGGTGCTCGGACTGTCGCCGGACCGGCGTTTCCCAGGCCAGTCCCAGCCAGGCCAGGTCCTCGTAGATGGCGGCTTCGAAGGCGGGCCGGCTGCGGGTGGTGTCGATATCCTCGATGCGCAGCACGAAGCGGCCGCCCGCGGCGGCGGCGGCCGCATGAGCCGTCAGCGCCGAGAACGCGTGGCCGCGGTGCAGATGGCCGGTGGGCGAGGGCGCGAAGCGGGTGGCGAACACCCGGAGGCGTCTAGCAGGCGCCGGGCGGGTGCTGGAACAGGCCCATGTGCTCGAAGACCGCCTCCAGGAACCGGCGTTCGCCGCCGAGGGCTTCCTTGAGCGGTGCGAACTGGGTGAAGCCCGCCATCTCGGCCAGGCCGTGGCCGGCGCACCAGGCGGCGATGGTCGCCAGTTCCAGATGGGCTTCCGCCGCCGGGTCGGCGCCCTGCTCGATCAGGGTGTCGCGCACCATGCAGTAGGCGCTGTCGTCCTTGTCGTGGATGTCCTCGGGGAGAGCCTCCTTGTCGCGCACTGCGTCGTACATGACGCGGTAGAGGGCCGGGTTGTCGCGCGCGAAGCAGACGTAGGCGATGCCGAGGGCCGTGAGCTGGGCCCGGCCTTCGGCCCCGGACTTGGCCTCGGCCATCTGGGCTCCGAGGGTCTCCCAGCCTTCGTGGGCGACGGCGTCGAGCAGCTCGGACTTGTCCTTGAAGTGATGGTAGGGGGCGGCCGGACTGACGCCGGCCTCCCGCGCGACCGCCCGCAGGGAGAGCGCACT
Source organism: Phenylobacterium sp. (assembly GCF_037189685.1). GTDB lineage: Bacteria > Pseudomonadota > Alphaproteobacteria > Caulobacterales > Caulobacteraceae > Phenylobacterium. Next base: position 10,519 of record NZ_JBBCIT010000011.1, read on the forward strand.
GGGCCCCTCGGCCTCCAGGAGGCGGCGGGCGGCGTCTATGAGCGCACGCCGAAGGTCACCGTGGTGATAGGGGCGCGGTTCGGCGCTTTTGGCTTCGCTCATCGCATTACCATAATTTCATATCTGAGCACCGTCCAGATGCCATTGACGGCTCCACTATCCCCTCCCATCTGAGCAACGTTCAAATGAGAAAAGCCCCGCTCCCCCGGGGACCAATGAAAAGGGGGACCAACTGAAAGGTGTGTGTCATGTCTCTCGTGAACTTCGAACGGCTTTTCGACCGTCTCACCCCGGCGCTGCTCCTGTTCCTCGGCCTCACTGCGGCCCTGGGCACGGTGTCGCTGGGCGCCTGAGGCCTCCCCGCCTCACGCGGCCGAAGCCGACGGAGGGCCCCCATCGCGGGGCCCTTTTTCGTGACCGGGGTCGTCCGTCCATCCGCGAGCCTGCATCCAAGGCCAAGCTGGCGCCGTACTTGCTGGAGAATGCGCGAGGCGGACAGGTTCTCCCAAAAGGGGAAATTCCCCTGTCGATTGTCTCAGGTGGCAGCGTTACCCCCGATGCTGCATGGTCTAGCTTCGTTTATCCCGGTTCCCCCGGCCGGATTGGACGAATGTTGCGCTGGAGGGATTTGGGATGCTGGCGACGATGAAACGTCTCGCCAAGGCCGTTGAAGCTCCGGGGACGGGATTTCCCGGCCTCGCCTCTTCGTGGCCTCTTTCCGCGTCCGGTCCCCTGGCGCGATCCGTGGGGCAAAGCGTCGCGCGTCGCAGGTCGTTGACGACAGCGCGCCGGATTTGCGTCACCTCGAACGAAGGACGCGCCGTAAGCGCGTGGGGCGCCAAGATGGTTCATGAAGCAGTGACGCAGGTTGCCTGCGCAGGGAATGATCCGGCCGGTCGGGAGATCGGCGGGGCGGTGCGCGGATGAGCGTCCAGGCGATCTCTCACGGGCCCTCGCGGGGCCGCCGCCAGGGCCTGCTGGCTTCGGCCGTGGCCTGGGTGTGGCCGCAGCCGCTGCAGACCGAACGGCGCAGTGTCGCCGGCACGACGTTCATGGGCGCCCTTGCGGGCTGGCTGTGGCCGTCGCGACTTCAGGACGAACGGTTCGGCCAGCGGCACGGCCTGATGGCCGCCCTGTTCGGCTGGCTGTGGCCCCAGGGCGCCGACCGCGGCCTGGCGCGCTGGTGGCGCATGAGCTGGCTGTGGAGCTGGATCTGGCCGGGCCGCGTCATGGGTCCCGACGGCGAGATCTGCCCGATCGCCCCCTGGCATCCGGCGGCCCAGCCGGCGTTCTGCCCGACCGACCCGTGGCACCGTAAGGTCACGCGTCACGGCGGGGCCCTGGCCATGATGTTCGGCGCCACCGCGATCGCCGCGCCGACCCTGATGGACGGCAACGCGGCGCTGGATGGCGGCCGCATCAACCTCTTCCGCGGCGGCGGGACCGAGGTGTCCCAGCCCTTCACGACCGAACAACCCGGCGACACCGCTCCCGGCGGCGACACCGACGCCGGTTCGGGGGGTGAGGGCGGCGCGGGCGGTTCCGGCGGAAATGGCGGCTCCGGCGGCGGCGGCGGTTCCACGCCCGGGCCCGGTGGCGACTTCGGCGGCGGCGAGGGCGACGGCGGCTCCGGTGGCGGCGATACCGGCGGCGTTCCGGGCACGACACCCGGCGACTCTTCGACGGGCGGTCCTCCGTCCTTCAATGATCCGAACGGCGACCTCGCGCCCGATCCCGGCCTGGGCTTCGGTGGCGGCGGTGGTTCTGGTGGCGGCGCGGGCGGCGGCGGCGGCGGCGGTGGTTCCGGCGGCGGCGGTTCGGACGGGGGCGACGGCTCGACCGATCCGACCCAGCCGGGCGGCGAAAATCCCTTCACGCCTCCGGGCGGCGGCGATCCGCCGTTCCCGACCGATCCGCCGACGGACAAGCCGGATATCCCGACCCTGCCGGGCGGCGGCCCCGGTGGCGGCCCGACCGGTGGCGGCTCGAGCGGCGGCGGAAACCCGTTTGCGCCCGACACCGACGGCGGCGACGATCCGTTCACGCCTCCGGGCGGGGGCGGCAATGCGCCCGGCGGCCCCGGCGACACCGGACCCAGCGGCGGCAATGGCCCGGTCGGCGCGATCCCCGAACCGTCCACCTGGGCCATGATGATCCTGGGCTTCGGCGCGGCGGGCTATGTGATCCGCCGGCGGCGCTTCAGCGCCACGGTGGCCTGACGAGCCTGGCCTGACCGGCGCCCGGCGCAGCTTCGAGCCCGATCCGATGCGGTCGGGGTCGGACGGCGCCGGGTCGTCCTGTCAGTACCGGTCGTAGGGATACCGCGGCCGGGTCCAGCGCCCGTCCTCCTCCAGGTCTCGCGCATAGGCGCGCCGGCGTTCGTTCTCGTAGGCGCGGCGTCGCTCGTCCTCATAGGCTCGCTGGCGCGCTTCCATGTAGGCGCGCTCGGTGGCGGCGGCTTCGGCGCGACGCTGGCGTTCGGCCGCCTCTTCGGCTTGACGGCGCTGGGCCTCGGCGGCGGCGGTCTGGGCCTGGATCGCGGCGAGTTGCGCCTCGTTCAGAGCGCGCGAGCGGGCCTCGGTCTCGGCGCGCTCCCGTTCAACGGCCTCGACGGCCATGCGCTCGCGGTGACGGCTCGCCGCCTGGGCTCCGCAGCCCCGCAGATCCACTAGCCCCCGGTCGGAACCGGCCAGCGAGCCGGTCAGCGGCTCCTCGCCGAGCCAGGCCACGCCGAGCGTCGCGCCGCGCCGCAGGGCCGCCTGGGTCTCCTCGGACAGCACGAGCTCTCCAGATCCGTCCGCGTCCCGCAGCATCAGGTTGGAGAACCGCGCATTGTCGATGCGGATCGGCAGGAAGGCCCGCGACGGCAGGTCGGGCTTGGCGAACCTCAGGCTGACGAACTGACCATCCGACGTGAGGCGGACCGGCGTGACGCCGCCCGAGCGGCCGGACAGCTCGAACTCCACCTGGCAGCCTGCCTCTCCGGGCGTGACGATCCATGCCAGCGGGACGGGGCCCAGGGGGAGTGGGCGGGACGGTGAAGGCGCCGCGAAGGCCGTGCCCGAAACGAGCGCAACAACCATCGCGCCGCCGATGATCGATCTGACCACGACGCCTCCTGACTGACACGCCTCGCGACGATAGGGCCGTTCCCCGCAGGCCGCCAGAGGCTGTCGTGAACTTGGGAAGGGGATCAGCCTGGCGGGCCGATCCCCTTCCCAAGTTCACGACAGCCTCTAGCGGCCGCGCAGCATCCCGATCAGCCGCCGCAGAGGCGCGGTGGCGCGCCATATGGTGGAGTTCTCGATCGCCGCGGCGCGGGCGAGGGCGATCCGGGCTGCGGCGACCGCTTCTGGCGCGCCTGCGACGGGCTCTTCCTCAGGGAGATCCAGTGTTGCGGCGCTGGCCTTGAAACGCGCGCGGCGCGTGGCGGCGTCCATCTCGTCGGGCAGGCGGCGAAGCGCCAGCAGGAACTCGGCGTCGCCCGGCGGCGTGGCTGTCAGGTTCGCCACCTCGAAGGGCGCAAGGTCCAGGCGGCTGAGCAGGTCCAGCGCCTCCAGCATGGAGCGCGGCGTGAACACCCAGCAATGGGCGTCGATGTAGGTCTTCTCGGCGTCGGCTTGACGGCAGAGCGCCACGCAGCCGCGGGCGTACTCGGTCAAGGCGCCGTCGTCCCGCTCCGGCGCGCCCTCGGGCCGCGTCTCGTAGGTATGGTTGAAGATCTGCCGGATGTCCGGCCGGCGCAGGCCGCGCAGGTGGGCGTCCACGAACTCGCCGCGCGTGCTGACGGGCCGCGGCCAGTCGAAGGTGAAGCGCTTGTCGGGCACGATGAACAGGCCCAGGCCGCCGTCGCGCAGCACCGCCGCGATCTCCGTCAGCCAGCCGAACATGTCCGGCACATGCTCGATCACATGGCTCGCGATGACGTAGTCGTAGGCCCGCTGGCCGCCGACCGCCTCCAGCAGGGTTTCGGTTCCCCAGACGTGATCGATCTCGACCAGGACGGCGCGGTCGATGGGGTGGGCGGGGTCGGCGTACCACTCCAGCAGTTCGGCGCGGGACGCGCGGTCCACATAGCCGATGTCCCCCATGGTGCGGCTCACGACGGGGCGATCCAGCGCGCCGATCTCGAGCCCGCGCTGACGGGCCGGGTCGATCAGATCGAGGATCAGGCGGCGGTCCATGCCCGCTCGTACCGGGCCGCCCGGAGGGTGGCAATCGTCCGCCGCGCGCCACCGGAGGTCTGGCCTGCCGTCAGCCGAGCGTCCAGGGCGGGCGCCGGTCCGGGGGGCAGCCCAGGCGATAGTTGGTGTGCCGCTTGTCGAACACCGGGCCGTAGAACGGATCGGCGTCCAGCACCGGTCCCCACCGGTCGCGCATCACCGCCACCTCGCTCCGGAAGCGTTCGGCGGTCTCGGGCGCCAGGTCCGAGCCGCGGCTGGCGCTCTCGTGGTGGTAAAGCTCGGCGTGGGGCGTCCAGACGACGTCGTAGCCCGCGGCGCGGACCTTGAGACACAGGTCAACGTCGTTGAACGCCACCGCGAGCCCCGCGGCGTCCATGCCGCCGACCTCCCGGTAGACCGCCTTGCGCATAGCGAGGCAGGCGGCGGTGACGGCCGACACGTTGCGCGCCAGGGCGAGATGACCCTGGTAGCCGGCGTGGCCCGCCGGCGCCCCGGCGTAGAGGTGGCCGGCCACCCGCCCGTCGCCGCCGCCCACGCCCAGCACCACGCCGGCGTGCTGGATGTCGTCGTGGGGATAGAGCAGGCGCGCGCCCACGGCGCCGACGTTCGGGCGCACGGCCTGGGCGATCATCTCGGCCAGCCAGCCGTCGCCGGTCATGCTGATATCGTTGTTGAGCAAGACGATGATCTCCCCGCGCGCGGCCTCGACCGCCCGATTCATCAGGGCGGCGAAGTTGAAGGGCCCGGGGGCGGGCAGGATGCGCACGCGCGGATCGGCTCGCAGGCGCTCGAAGAGCGCGAGTGTGGCGGGCTCTTCGCTGCCGTTGTCGACGATCAGCAGCTCCAGGGGCGCGTAAGCCGTCTTCTTCAGCACCCCCTCGGCGCACTGGGCCAGGAGTTCGGCGCGGTCACGGGTGGGCACGATGATGCTGGCCAGAGGCGCAGGGACCGGCAGGACGCGGCGCACGCGTAGCCACGGTCTGCCGGGCGTGACCACGGCGGTCGCGGCTTGGCCCGTGCGGGCGAGGTGTTCCTGCACGGCGCGCTGCGCGGCGGCGGCGCACTCGGCCAGGCGAGTGCGGGAGTAGGACCCCTGCCTGCCCTGCCAGCGCCAGTGGTAGAGCACCCACGGAATGTGGCGGATGCGCCGTGGCGTCGTCCGCTCGGCCACGCGCAGCACCAGGTCGTGGTCCTGGGCGCCGTCGAACCCTTCCCGCAGGCCGCCCAGGTCGATCAGCAGGCTGCGGCGCACGACCGTCAGGTGGTTCACTGCGTTGACGCTCAGCATCAGCTCGGCGTTCCAGTCGGTCTTGTGGTGCGGCTGAGAGCGCAGCCCCCGCTCGTCGAGCTTGTCCTCGTCCGAGAACACCAGGTCGGCGTCGGGATGGACGTCCAACTCGGCGGCCACCTCATAGAGCGCGCGCTCGGCCAGCAGGTCATCATGGTCGAGGAAGGCGACGTACTCGCCGGCGGCGAGGGCGATGGCCGAGTTGGTGGCCGCGGCGATGCCGCCGTTGGCCTCGCGCCGGACCGCCTTGATGCGCGGGTCCTGAGAGGCCAGGGCGTCGACTGTGCCCCAGGTGTCGTCGCCCGGCGAGCCGTCTTCGGCGATGCAGAGCTCCCAGTGGGGATAGAGCTGGCCCTGGACCGAGGCCACAGCCTCCCGCAGCAGGCGGGGATCGGAGCGGTAGGCGGTCATCACCACCGAGATCAGCGGGCGGCGCGCCAGGCGACTGATATGGGCGCGGATGGCGTCGCGGTTGGCGTCGTCCAGGGTGTCGTAGGTCTCGACCCAGGCGCGGTACTCCCGGTCGGTCTGCGCCTCTGGTCCCACGGCGCCGCGCACGAAGCGTTCGCCCCAGCGCGTCTTGATGAGCTGGAGGGCGAGCTGATGCACCACCGCATGCACGGGCGGCCATCGGCGAACGATCCGGAGGGCGGCGACGGTGGTGGCGCGGAGGGACAACGGCATCGGCTGGGCCGACCGTTACTTGGCTTCACGTTCAGGGGGAAGTGGCCTGCGAAGCGGCCCGCCCGTGCCGGAGGGGGGCGAAAGTCGCCTCGCCCCCGCCGGTCTTCCTAGCGGTTTGACCAGACGCCCGCTGGGCCGCCGCTGCGGTTCCGGTTGCGCCCGCCGCCCTTGGACCCGGGCTTCCCGCCGGCCGGCCGGGCCGTGGCGCCTTCGGGCCGCGGGCCTCCGTCCCCGTGGTTGCGGTTGCGCTTGGGGGCGTGGCCCCCGCGGTGCGGCTGGGCCTTGCCTTGCGGGCGGCCCTGAGGACGGCCCTGGGGACGACTTTGGGCGCGCTCCGGCCGTTCGGCCTTGCCGGCGGGCTCCGGCAGGGCGGCCGTCGCGGCGCCCAGCTGGCGGTCGTTGCGGCGGTCGAAGCTGGGGATGCGCTGGCGGGTCACCTTCTCGATGTCCTTCAGCAGGCCGCGCTCGTCGTCCGCACAGAACGCCACGGCCGAGCCATCGGCGCCGGCGCGGGCCGTGCGGCCGATCCGGTGGACATAGGCCTCGGGCACGTTGGGCAGCTCGAACTGGACCACGTGGCTCACGGCGTCGATGTCGATGCCGCGGGCGGCGATGTCGGTGGCCACCAGGGCGCGGACCTCGCCGGCCTTGAAGGCCGCCAGCGCCCGCTCGCGCTGGCCCTGGCTCTTGTCGCCGTGGATGGCGGCGGCGTCGACGCCCACCTGCTCCAGCCCGCGCGCCACGCGGTCGGCGCCGCGCTTGGTGCGGGTGAAGACGATGACGCGCTTGAAGCTGGCGTCGTCGAACAGCTCGGCCAGCAGGGCGCGCTTGCGCTGCTGCTCGACGAAGAGGACGCGCTGGTTGATCCGCTCGACCGTGGTGGCCTGCGGGGTCACCGACACCTTCAGCGGGTTCGGGTTGAGGATCTCGCCGGCCAGCGTCTCGATCTCCTTCGGCATGGTGGCCGAGAAGAACAGGTTCTGGCGCGCCTTGGGCACGTAGCGCACGATCCGGCGGATCGGGACGATGAAGCCCATGTCCAGCATCTGGTCGGCTTCGTCGAGGACGAAGATCTCGACGCCTTCCAGGGTCATCGACTTCTCGGACAGGTGGTCCAGCAGGCGGCCGGGCGTGGCGACCAGCACGTCGACGCCGCCGGCCAGGGCGCGCATCTGCGGCCCGTGCTTCACGCCGCCGAAGATGACGGCGACCGAGACGCCCATGTGCTTGCCATAGGCCTTGAAGCTCTCGCCGATCTGGGTGGCGAGCTCGCGGGTGGGCGCCAGGACGAGCACGCGGGCGCTGCGGCGCGGCGCGGGTTGGCGATTTTCGGCGAGGCGATGCAGGATCGGCAGCGCGAAGGCGGCGGTCTTGCCGGTGCCCGTCTGGGCGATGCCCAGCAGGTCCTTGCCCGCCATGACGCCGGGGATGGCCTGGGCCTGGATGGGCGTCGGCTGGGTGTAGCCCTCGTCGGCCAGCGCCTTGAGGAGCGGCTTGGCCAGGCCAAGGTCGGTGAACTGAGTCAAAACAAACAGTCTTTCGCGTATGCGACGGGCGCGCCGGCTCGGAACGCTCCGAGGGCGCGATGTCGCGGGTCTTTGGGGAGCGCCCCGCGTGATGGGCGATCTATGAGAAGGTTCTCACTGCGCTCGACAGGCTGAGCCTCGACGAAGAGGCCCCACGCGGCTGGAGCGTCGCTAGCGCCCAGGAGGGGCGCAGGCGGCACATCGGCCTTCGTGGCCGGGAAGTCAACCGCGGCGCCTGGATTTGCGCTCACCGTTGCCATTTGGCCGCAGGTCGTGGGAAGGCGCTCCGATGACGAACTCCGCATCCATGAAACCCATCGTGCTCGTCGCCGCGGCGGCCCTGGTCGACGTGGACGGGCGGGTGCTGATCTGCCAGCGGCCCGAGGGCAAGCAGCTTGCCGGCCTCTGGGAGTTTCCGGGCGGCAAGGTCGAGCCCGGCGAGACGCCCGAGGCCTGCCTGATCCGCGAACTTGACGAGGAACTGGGCATCCGGGTGACGAAGGCCTGCCTCGCGCCCTTCGTGTTCGCGAGCCACGAGTACGAGCGCTTCCACCTGCTGATGCCGCTGTATCTCGTCCGGCGCTGGGAGGGCGTGGTGACGGCGAAGGAGCATAAGGCGATGGCCTGGGCGCGCCCGCGCGAGATGGACCGCTATCCCATGCCGCCCGCCGACGCGCCGCTGGTGGCGTGGCTGCGGGATTTGATCTGACACCATCGCTCCTCCCCCGAACCGAAGAGTTCGGGGGGAGGGGACCGCGGAACGCGGTGGAGGGGGCGCAAAGACCCGTCCGCCGAGCTTGTGGCCTTGCGCCCCCTCCGTCTCGTCGCGTGCCGCGACGATCCACCTCCCCGTCGTCTTCGCGACGGGGGGAGGCGCTTCTAAAGCCCCGCCCGCTGGACGCTGCGGGGGGCCTTTGTGGCGGCGACGACGCATTGGCCGGGGTCGGACATGGCGTGGACACCCAGGCAGTAGACGTCCTCGTAGTGGGTTCCGGCGGCCGCGAGGCACTGGTGGTAGTTGAGCTTGGCCATCCGCAGGCACTGGCCCGCGCCGCGGTCGGTCATCAGCCGCTTCGCCTCGGTGTCGCGGCCCAGGACGGTGAGCGCCGCCACGGCCACGCCGCGGGAGACGACCGGCGAGGCGCCGGTGCGCCGGCCGCCCTCGGCCAGCGCCTGGGTGAGTTGCGCCCGGTCGGCGGGATCGGCGCGATAGCCCGCGGCCTGTTTCACGGCCGCGAGGCGCTGGGGGCCGTTCGAGATCTTGGCGCGCGACCAGGACTGGCGCTGGATCGAATAGGACGCCTTCTTCATCTGGGCGCCGGCGCTGGCCAGGGCTTCGCCGCGGCGGGCGAGGGCGGCGTTGGCGCGGGCGGCCGCCGCCGATCCGCCGGGCAGGCTCAGCGCCGAGTCGGGGTCCTGGGCCAGCCGGTGAGCGAGGTCGCGCCCGCCTTTTCCGACCTGGGCGCGCACGGCCTGGACGAAGCGCGGCTCCTGCAGGGCGGCGAGCGCGGCGTAGGCGATCATCGCCGACTCGAGCTGTTTCGGTTCGTAGCCCGCCGCCGTGCGCAGGCGTTCGCCGAGCTGCGTCGGGTTGGCGAAGCCGGGTTCGATGGCCGCCGTGCGGCGCGTGTAGGCCTCGAACGGACTTGCCTGCCCGGCCAGGCCCACGTCCACGAAGGCCTGGGGGCTCCCGCCGCCTCGGGGTGGGGACGCTGGGGGCGTGCTGGCGGCGCAGCCGGCGAGCGTGACGGCGATGGCGGCGGCGATCAGGCCGCGGACAATCCTTGGGCGCATGTCGCTCCCCCTCGAAGACGTCGGCCCCCACATCCCGCGGCGGACTGTCGCGCCCGTAAGGTTATCAAAGGCTTACGGCGCAGCTTGCGCGTGCGCGGATCGCGTCAGGCGGCCGGCGCCCAGCCGGTCAGGGTGACGATCTCGAACGTCGCCGGCACGCGGCCGTCGGCGCCGGCGAAGCGCTCGGCGTAGAGCTGGAAGGTCCGTTCCAGCAGGGCGCGGGTGAGGTTCCGGGGGTGCCGGTCGGCCAGCACGCTGGTCTCGCCCATCCGGCGCAGGTCGAGCAGCAGCTTCAGCGGGTGGTCGTAGGTGACGGTCACGGTGTCCACGTCGGCCACGGGCTGGACGAAGCCCGCGCGCTGGAGCAGCCCCGCGGCGTCGCGGACGTCGGCGAAGGGCGAGACGCGGCTGCCGGCGCCCCCCAGGATCTCGCTCTCGGCGGCGACCAGCGACTGGCGCAGCTCGGTCAGGGTCACCCCGCCCAGGAAGGCGCCGATGAACAGGCCGTCGGGCCGGAGCGCGCGGCGCGCCTGGATCAGCGCCCCCACCACGTCGTTGGTCCAGTGCAGGCCCAGCACCGAGACGATCAGGTCCAGGCTGGCGGGGGCGAAGGGCAGGCGCTCCTCGTCGGCCACGACGCGCGGGCCGGGCCGGCCGGCCAGCATCCGCGGCGACAGGTCGGCCTCGATCAGCGTCCCCACCTTGCCGGGCGCCTCGACCGCCAGCGCCTCGGCGAAGGCGCCGGCCCGCGCCGAGAGGTCGACGGCCACGCTGAAGCTGCGCATGATGGGCGCCAGCCGCCCGGCGACGTCTTCGGCGGCCCGCCGGTGCAGGAAGTCGGCGTCGGCGAAACCCGCCGCCGCACGGTCCAGCCGCAGCCGGTGCAGGGCGCGGTCGAACAGCCGGGGCGGCGCGGGAGCGTTGGGGCCGGATTCGGAGGGGGCGGGCATTGGACGGCGAAGAACCGGATTTCGTCGCGCGTTGGAAGCCGAAAGCGCAGGCGGCCTTCCGCACGGGCCTCGACTTGCTGTTCCCGCCCCAGGCGCTGGACGGCGGGCCCCGGCCGATGGCGGGCGGCTATTCGGCGGCGGCGTGGACGCGCATCCGCTTCCTGGACGGGCCGGTCTGCGACGGCTGCGGCGTTCCCTTCGAGTACGACCCCGGCGCGCGCTGCGCCGCCTGCCTGGCGAAGCCGCGGGCGTTCGACGCGGCGCGGGCGGCCTGCCTCTACGACGAGACGTCGCGCGATCCGATCCTGAAGCTGAAGCACGCCGACCGGGTGGACCTGGCGCCCATGCTGGCCCGCTGGATCAGCCGCGCCGCCGCCGAGCTGATCGAGGAGGCCGACGCCATCGCCCCGGTGCCGCTGCACCCGCTGCGCCTTCTGGGCCGGCGCTACAACCAGGCGGCCGAGATCGCCCGGCCGCTGGCGGCCATGGCCGGGACGCCGTACCTGCCCGACGCCCTGGTCCGCCGGCGCGCCACCGCCAGCCAGGGCGGCAAGTCGGGATCGGGCCGCCGCCGCAACGTGGCGGGCGCCTTCGACGTGCCGGCGCGGCGCCGGCGCCGGGTGGCGGGCCTGCGCATCCTGCTCATCGACGACGTGCTCACCACGGGCGCCACCGCCGAGGGCTGCGCGCGGGCGCTGAAGGCGGCCGGGGCGGCCCGCGTCGATCTGGCCGTGGTGGCGAGGGTGCAGGCGCCGCCCGGACTCGCCATATGACGGCGGAACGACATCGCGCTAGGATCGAGCCCGCATGACCCAGGTCACCATCTACACCAAGCCGTACTGTCCGTATTGCATCCGGGCTTTGGACCTTCTGGACCGCAAGGGCGTCGCCTACACCGAGGTCGAGGCCGCCTTCGATCCCGCGAAGCGCCAGGAGATGATGCAGCGCTCAGGCCGCACAACCTTCCCCCAGATCTTCGTCGGCGACCACCACATCGGCGGCTGCGACGACATGTTCGCCCTCGAACGCGCGGGCAAGCTGGACCCCCTGCTGGCGGCGTGACGTCTTGAAGGTCGCGCTGATCCAGACCCGCACGCCGGCCAGCCACGCCGCGGCCGTCGCCCACACCCTTCCCTTGGTGGAGGACGCGATCGCGCGGGGCGCGCGCTTCGTCCTGACGCCCGAGGGGACCAACATCCTGCAGAAGGATCGCGAGACCCTGCTGCCGCAGCTCACGCGGCTGGAGGACGATCCGGTGGTGGCGGCGCTGCGGGGCACGGCGCGGGCGAGGGGCGTCTGGATCGACATCGGCTCGGCCCTGGTGCTGCGCGAGGACGGGGCGGCCGCCAACCGCCAGGTGGTGATCGATCCCGAGGGCGGGATCTCGGCCACCTACGACAAGCTGCACATGTTCGACGTGGACCTGCCGAACGGCGAGACGGCGCGCGAGTCGGCCACCTACGCGCCGGGCGACCGGGCGGTGACGGCCGACGTGGACGGCGTCCGGTTCGGCCTCTCCATCTGCTACGACCTGCGCTTCCCGGCCCTCTATCGGGCGATGGCGCTGGCGGGGGCCGAGGTGATGACGATCCCCGCCGCCTTCACCCGGCCCACGGGCGAGGCGCACTGGGAGGTGCTGATGCGCGCCCGCGCCATCGAGACGGGCAGCTATGTCCTGGCGGCGGCGCAGGGCGGGTTCCACGAGGACCGCCGCGGCACCTGGGGCCGCTCGCTGGTGGTCGGCCCCTGGGGCGAGGTGGTCGCCGGCCTTGACCATGACGAGCCGGGCGTGCTCCTGGCCGACCTCGACCTGGCCGCGCCCCGCAAGGCGCGCGCCGCGATCCCCGCCCTGGCCAATGCGCGGCCGTTCACGGGCCCCTAGATACGTTCCGATGATCAAGTACGCGCTCACCTGCGACCACGACCACGCGTTCGAAGGCTGGTTCGGTTCGTCCGCCGACTACGACGACCAGCAGGCCCGCGGACTGCTGGACTGCCCCGCCTGCGGCTCGAAGGCGGTGCGCAAGCAGGTCATGGCCCCAGCCGTCCGCGGCACGAAGAAGACCCCGAAGACGAGCGGGGACGACCTGCCCGCCGCGAAGATGCAGGCGATGATGATGGAGGCCGCCGGCCGCATCCGCCGGCACGTCGAGGAGAACTTCGACGACGTGGGCGACGCCTTCGCCCGGGAGGCCCGCGCCATCCATGAAGGCAAGGCCGAGGACCGCGGCATCTACGGCCAGGCCTCGCCCCAGGAGGTCCGCGAGCTGCTGGAGGACGGCGTGTCGGTCGCCCCCCTTCCCCCCGAGCCGCCGAAGAAGGCCGACGTGCACTGAGCGGGTTGCGAGCGGCCAAGCTTCCCGCCAATCTGGAATTGCATCAGGTTGGGGGGCCTGCTCGGCATGCGATTCCTGCGACGTTTCATCGGCCTGATCCTGGCCATGACGATCTGGGCGCCGGCGACCGGCGCGCCGCTGGACGCATACGGCGGCCTGCCGTCGATCCAGCAGATCGAGATTTCGCCCGACGGGACCAAGCTGGCGGTCGTCATGTCGGAAGGCGAGACCCGCGTCATCGGGATCAAGAGCCTCCCCGACGGACCGATGCAGGCCTTCGGCGTCGGCGACGTCAAGATCCGTGATCTCGACTGGGTCGGTTCGGGCGACCTGATCATCACCACGTCGCGCACGGCCAACATCCCCGGTGTGATCGCCCCGCGCGACGAGCATCACATGGCCTACCGGCTCAACCTCGCCACCCGCGACGTGAAGCCCCTGCTGTCGGGTTCGCTCAGCCGCTCCACCACGGGCAGCCGCATGCGGGACGCCAACACCAACATGGGCGCCTCGCTGAACACGCTGGCGGGCTCGCCCGAGGTCCGCATGCTGAACGGCAAGCCGACGCTGTTCCTCCGCGGGATCACCTTTCCCGACCGCTACGGCGTGCTGACCATCTTCGAGATGGATATGAAGACCAACCGGCCGCAACTGGTCGAAGCGGGGACGGTGGACACGCGCGCGATCGTGCTCGGGCCGGACGGCAAGGCGTTCGCGCGTTCGGAGTACGACGACAAGACCGGCCGGTGGACCCTTCGGCTGCGCAAGGGCGCGGCCTGGATCGTGAGCCGCTCGGTGGAAGCCCGGAACGACCGGCCCTACACTCTGGGGCTGGGCCGCAGCGGTGACTCGGTGATCGTCGCCGAACCCGGCGAGGCCGGTACGCGCTTCTTCGAGGTCACGCACGAGGGCTGGGGCGCGCCCCTCGAGATCGCCGACGCCGACAACATGATCCGCGATCCCGCGACCCGACAGCTCATCGGGCACTACGCGCTGGTCGGCGACGAGAGCCGCTACACCTTCTTCGACCCCGCGGACCAGGCCGCCTGGAACGCGGTCCGGGCGGCGTTCAAGGGCGACCGGGTGCGACGGGCGTCCTGGTCGCACGACCGTCGCAAGATCGTCGTTCTGGTGGATTCGGTCACCGAGGGGCCCGCCTATGCGCTGGTGGACGTGGGCACCCGGCAGGCCACATGGCTGGGCGGCCGCTATCAGCGGCTGGCCCCCGAGGACATCGCGCCTGTGAAGCCTGTCCGTTTCAAGGCGGCGGACGGCATGAACCTCACCGGCTACCTGCACACCCCCTATGGGCGCGAGGCGAAGAACCTGCCGCTCGTGGTCTTCCCCCACGGCGGGCCGGCCTCCCGGGACACGCCGGGGTTCGACTGGTGGGCCCAGGCGATGGCCTCGCGCGGCTACGCCGTGCTGCAGGTGAACTTCCGCGGGTCGGACGGCTTCGGCTGGAACCACCTCGCGGCCGGGTTCGGCGAGTGGGGCCGCAAGATGCAGACCGACCTTTCGGACGGGGTGCGCCACCTCGCCGCTGAGGGCGTGATCGATCCACGGCGCGTGTGCATCGTGGGCGCCAGCTACGGGGGCTACGCGGCCCTGGCGGGCGCGACCCTGGACGCCGGCGTCTACCGCTGCGCGGCCTCGGTGGCCGGTCTGAGCGACCTGCGTCGCTTCGTGAACTGGTCCAGGGACCGCAACGGCCTCAGCGCGTTCCGGTACTGGACGCGCTTCATGGGCGCCGAGGAAAGCCGCGACCGTGTCCTCGCCGAGATTTCGCCGGCGAGCCATGTCGAGAAGATCTCGATCCCGATCCTGCTCGTTCACGGCCGCGACGACACGGTCGTGCCGCTTGAGCAGAGCCAGCTTCTGGCCGATGCGCTGAAGAAGGCGGGCAAGCCCCACGAGCTCGTCGTCCAGAAGGGCGAGGATCACTGGCTGTCGCGCGGCGACACGCGCATCCAGACGCTGAACGCCGTGGTCGCGTTCCTCGAAACGCACAATCCGCCGCGATGAGGGCCTCCTTGCGTTCGATCCTTGCCCTCGCGGCGTGCGTCGCGGCCGGACTTCTGGGCGCGCCGCCGGCCGCCGCGGCGCCGCTGGAGGCCTACGGCCGGCTGCCCAGCATCGAGTCGGTGGTGATTTCGCCCAGCGGCCATGCCGTGGCCATGGTGGCGACCAACGGCGAGCAGCGGATCATCGTGGTGCAGGATCTCGCTACGAAGGCCTCGCTGCTGAACGGCTATACCGGGGACGAGAAAGTCCGGGGCGTGCAGTGGGCGGACGATCGGCGGCTGATCCTCATGAGTTCGAGGACGTCCACGAGTTTCGAAATCCGGAATGGCAACCGCGAATGGTTCTTCGGCAGCCTGGTCGATGTCCCGGCGAAGAAGATGACGCCGATGATGCGGAACTCGAAATCCGACTTCCAGATGATCTTCGGGATGCCTGCCGCCCGAACTCGGGCGGGGAAGACAGTGGTGTTTCCCGAGGCCATCATGGTCAGCGGCGACCGGGGGCGTATCTCGCTGTTCGGGATCGACTTGGACAACGGTACGAACCGGCTCGTGTCCGAGGGGGCGCCGGACACCCGAAACTGGCTGGTGGATACCGACGGCGAAGTGCTGGCCCGCGAGCAATACAACAGCGGGACCGGACTCTGGGTGCTACAGCTTCGCCGCGGCGGCCTGTGGACCGATGCGGTTCGCGTATCGGCGCCGCTCGATCCGCCCCGCATGCTCGGCATGGGGCGCGACAAGGACAGCGTGATCTATGGGATCCGCGCGGACGATGGCCGCTTCGAGTGGCGTGAGGTTCGCCGTGACGGCAATGACCCGGGGGCGCCGATACCGGTCGGGCCGGCGCAGTCGTCGATCCGCGCACGGGACGGCCTGCTGCTCGGATACTACAATCTGGTCGGCGACGAGGACGTCTACACCTTCTTCGACCCGGAGGATCAGAGGGTGTGGCGAGCGGTGACAGCCGCCTATCCCGGCCAACGGGTGATCCTCCAGGACTGGACGGCGGATCGCCGGAAGATCGTCGTCCTTGTGGAGTCGCCGAGCGAGGCGCCCGCGTTCGCCCTGGTCGATCTGGAGACGCGAAGCGCCCGATGGCTGGGCGAGCAGTTCGCCAGCTTGAAAGCGCATGACATCTCCGAACGAAAGCCGTTCCGGTTCAAGGCTGCGGATGGCCTGGACATTCCAGGCTACCTCACCCTGCCGCGCGGCCGCGAACCGAAGGGGCTGCCGCTCATTGTGTTCCCTCACGGCGGTCCTGCGGTGCGCGACACTCCCGACTTCGATTGGTGGGCCCAGGGCATGGCTTCGCGGGGCTATGCCGTTCTTCAGGTGAACTACCGAGGGTCGGACGGCCTCGGCTCGAGACACCTCGAGGCGGGCTACGGCGAGTGGGGTCGCAAGATGCAGACCGATCTATCCGACGGCGTTCGGCGGCTGGCCGCGCTGGGCGTCATCGATCCCGCGCGCGTCTGCATCGTGGGGGCGAGCTACGGCGGCTACGCCGCGCTGGCCGGCGCGACGCTCGACCAAGGCGTCTATCGATGCGCTGTCTCGGTGGGGGGCGTGTCGGATCTGTCCGGACTGATCGGGTTTAGCGCCGGGCGAAGCGGCCCGGCTGCCACGCGCTACTGGACGCGGTTCATCGGGGCGGAACGCAGGGACGATCCGGTCATCGCGCAGTACTCGCCGCTTCATTTCGCCTCGGCTGCGGATTCACCGATCCTGCTGATCCACGGCAAGGACGACACGGTGGTTCCGGCCGATCAGAGCCAGCGTATGGCGGAGGCGTTGCGCAAGGCCGGCAAGCCCCACGAGCTGATCCTCCAGAAGGGCGCCGACCACTGGCTCTCGCGCGGGGAGACGCGGCTGGAAACCCTCACCGCGACGATGGCGTTCGTCGAGAAGCACAATCCGCCCCACTGATTGATCGGCCTCAAGGTCCCTTGTGTGGCTCATCTGCCACACTACATCGGGTGAGCCGGGCGCCGTGCTTCCAGGAAGGCGGCGTCCGAGTTCCGCCTTTGAGGGGACCCGATGAACATCGACATCTATTCCGACCGCGCCAAGCAGGCGATCCAGTCGGCCCAGAGCCTCGCGCTCGCCCGGCGCCACCAGCACCTGGCGCCTGAACATCTTCTGAAGGTGCTTCTGGAGGAGCGCGACGGCCTGTCGCGCGCCCTGATCCAGAGCGCCGGCGGCCGCCCCGACGAGGTGGACAAGGCCGTCGAGGGGCAGCTCCTTCGCATGCCCAAGGTCGAGGGCGGCTCGGGCCAGCTCTACATGAAGCCCGAGACGGCCCGCGTCTTCGCCGAGGCCGAACAGGGCGCGAAGTCGGCCGGCGACGCCTTCGTCACCACCGAGCGGCTGCTGATCGCCATCGCCAAGGAAGGCGGCGAGGCGGCCAAGGCGCTGGCCGGCGCGGGCGTGACGCCCAAGGCGCTGGAAGAGGCGGCGGTCGCCGTGCGCAAGGGCCGCACCGCCGACAGCGCCTCGGCCGAGGAAGGCTATGACGCGCTGAAGCGCTACGCCCGCGACCTGACCCAGGCCGCGAAGGACGGCAAGCTGGACCCCGTGATCGGCCGCGACGAGGAGATCCGCCGTACGATCCAGGTGCTGAGCCGCCGGACCAAGAACAACCCCGTGCTGATCGGCGAGCCCGGCGTCGGCAAGACCGCCGTGGTCGAGGGCCTGGCCCAGCGGATCGTCAACGGCGACGTGCCCGAGAGCCTCAAGGACCGCAAGCTGCTGTCGCTCGACATGGGCGCGCTGATTGCGGGTGCGAAGTACCGCGGCGAGTTCGAGGAGCGGCTGAAGGCGGTGCTGAACGAGGTCACCGCGGCCGAGGGCTCGATCATCCTGTTCATCGACGAGATGCACACCCTGGTCGGGGCCGGGAAGTCGGACGGGGCGATGGACGCCTCCAACCTCCTGAAGCCCGCGCTGGCCCGTGGCGAACTGCACTGCGTCGGCGCCACCACGCTGGACGAGTACCGCAAGCACGTCGAGAAGGATGCCGCCCTGGCGCGGCGTTTCCAGCCCGTGTTCGTGGACGAGCCCTCGATGGAGGACACCGTCTCGATCCTGCGCGGGCTGAAGGAGAAGTACGAGGTGCACCACGGCGTGCGCATCTCGGACAGCGCCATCGTGGCCGCCGCCACGCTCTCGAACCGCTACATCACCGACCGCTTCCTGCCCGACAAGGCCATCGACCTGGTCGACGAGGCCGCGAGCCGCGTGCGCATGGCCGTGGACAGCAAGCCCGAGGAGCTGGACGAGATCGACCGGCGCGTCGTGCAGCTCAAGATCGAGCGCGAGGCCCTGTCGAAGGAGACCGACGCGGCCTCGAAGGCGCGGCTGGAGAAGCTGGAAGAGGAACTGGACGACCTGGAAGGCCAGTCGGCCGAGATGACGGCGCGCTGGAAGGCCGAGAAGGAGAAGGTCAGCTCGGCCGCCCAGGTCCGCGAGGCCCTGGACCGGCTGCGCGCCGAACTTTCCGTCGCCCAGCGGGCCGGAGACCTGCAACGCGCGTCCGAGATCGCCTACGGCGAGATCCCCGGGCTCGAGAAGCGCCTGGCCGAGGCCGAGGCCGCCGAAGGCCAGGGCGACGCGATGACCCCCGAGGTGGTCGACGCCGAGCAGATCGCCGCCGTCGTCAGCCGCTGGACCGGCGTGCCGGTCGAGAAGATGCTCGAAGGCGAGCGCGAGAAGCTGCTGCGCATGGAGGATGGCCTGCGCGGTCGCGTGGTGGGGCAGGAAGAGGCGCTGGTCGCCGTCTCCGACGCCGTGCGCCGCGCCCGCGCCGGGTTGCAGGACCCGAACCGGCCCATCGGCTCGTTCCTGTTCCTGGGGCCGACGGGCGTGGGCAAGACCGAGCTGACCAAGGCGCTGGCCGAGTTCATGTTCTCGGACGAGCAGGCGATCACCCGCCTCGACATGAGCGAGTACATGGAGAAGCACTCGGTGAGCCGCATGATCGGCGCGCCCCCCGGCTATGTCGGCTACGACGAGGGTGGCGCCCTGACCGAGGCGGTGCGTCGCCGGCCGTATCAGGTCGTGCTGTTCGACGAGGTGGAGAAGGCCCACCCCGACGTCTTCAACGTGCTGCTCCAGGTGCTGGACGACGGCCGCCTGACCGATGGCCAGGGCCGCACGGTCGACTTCCGCAACACGCTGATCATCATGACCTCGAACCTGGGCAGCCAGTTCCTGGCGGAGCTGGGCGACGGCGAGGACGTGGAGGCGGCGCGGCCAGCGGTCATGGAGGTGGTGCGCCACCACTTCCGGCCCGAGTTCCTGAACCGCATCGACGAGATCATCCTCTTCAAGCGGCTGGGCCGCGCCGAGATGGATGGCATCGTCCGTATCCAGCTCCAGCGGGTCGAGAAGCTGCTGGCCGACCGGCGCATGACGCTGGCGCTGGACGACGGCGCCCTGCACTGGCTCGGCGACCGCGGCTACGATCCCGTCTACGGGGCGCGGCCGCTGAAGCGGGTGATCCAGAAGGACCTGATCGACCCCATCGCCCGCAAGCTGCTGGCGGGCGACCTCGAGGACGGCGCGGTCATCGACGTCCACGCGGGCGATGGCGGCCTGGAGATCGGCCGCGCGCAGGTTCACTGAACGCGGCGGGCGGTCGGGGTTCGTCCTCGCCCGCCCGTTCCTATTCGGCGAACCGGATGGGCAGTGAGCCGTCCGGACGCCAGGCGAGCAGGCCGCCGGCGACCGTGGTGTGATCGACCGCGCCCTCGCGCAGCCGCCGCGCGAGGGCGTCCAGGTCGGCGACCGCCACCGTGGGCGCGGCGACGCAGGGGCGATGGATGGGGGGCGCGATCGGCCATCCGTCCGGGCGGTCCAGCACCTCCACGGCCGCCGCGCCGTCGAAGAGTCCGGCCAGCGCCGCGGGCCCGGTCGCCAGCACCGTCACGCCCCGGATTCCCACGGCGCCGTTCGCGTGTGCGCTCAAGGCGGGGTCTGCTACGCGGTCGAGCTGTTCGGTCAGGGCGACGAGCAGTTCGCGTTCGGCGCTCAGGCTGATCAGGCTGGTGGTGTGGCTGGCCGGAACGCCCCGGGTGTCGGCGAAGTGGCGACGCCAGAAGGTCCACGGCGCGCCGTCGTTTAGCCGGCCCGCGGCGCAGAGCCGCAGGAAGTGCGGCGTGAGCGAGTCGACGCCCAGGCTCACCTTCATCCAGCCCTCGCCGTGCGCGGCGACGAAATCGCCGTAGGTCAGGCTGGGCCGGCCATCGCCGGCGGGCGCCACGAACTCCAGGTAGCTCGCGTCCGCGAAGGTGGCGTAGCGGCCCCGCAGGCCCAGCGAGTCCGTAGGTCCGTCCAGCGACGGGCGGCCGGACGGCAGGCTGCCGAGGAACTGATAGCTCGATGGGCTGGAGAGGGTGAAGCCCAGCCGCTCGAACCATTCGGCCGACGACAGGTCGGCGAGGGCGCAGGCGACCGTGGCGATGGGCGGGGCGCCGCTCACGGCCGGCTCGGGCTTCCGGCTGGCCGCAGTTCGACGATCGACAGGCCGAAGCCGATGTCCTGGACGCCGGCCGCCTCGAGGCGGGCGTTCGCCGCGAGCTCGCCGAACTCGGCCAGAGTGCGCTCGCGGGCGCCGAACAGCACCAGCATGAAGAGATCCGAGACCAGGTGCGCCTCGGACGCCGGCTCGGCCATCACGCGCTCGATCACCAGCACCCGCCCGTCCGGCCCCGCCGCCTGCGCGCAGCGGCGCAGGATGGCGAGCGCCTGCGCGTCGGGCCAGTCGTGAAGCACCTGGGCCAGCACATAGGTGTCGCCGTGGGTCGGCAACGGGTCGAAGAAGCTGCCGTCGAGCGCCTCGCCCCGGTCGGTCAGGCCCGCGGCGGCCAGCGTCGCGCGCGCCCGCCCTGCGGCGGCCTGCAGGTCCACCACGCTGCCCCGAAGCGCGGGATGGCCCGCCAGGAGTGCGCACAGGAGCTTGCCGGCCCCGCCGCCGACGTCGACCACGTGGCCGTCGGCGGCCCAGTCGCGCGCCGCCACGGCCGCGGGGATCCACTGCGTTCCCCAGTTGTCCATGTAGCGGTCGAACGACTCGGAGAGGGGCGGGTCGTTCGCCAGGGTGTCCCAGAAGTCGCGCCCGAAGAGGGTCGGATAGCCCGCCTCGCCCGTGCGCACCGCATGCGCCAGCGAGATCCACGCGCGGTTGAGATGTTCGGCGGCGCCGCCCTCCGAAAGCATGAGCCGGGCCTGGGGCGTGGTGAGGAGCTGTCCCACCGGGGTGAGGGCGAGGCCGTCGGCGGTCTCGGCGAAGACACCCTTGCGGGCGAGAAACGCGGTCAGGTTGGCGGTGGCGCGGCGGTCGAGGCCGTTGCGCTCGGCCAGGGCCTCGGCCGTGCGGGCGCCCGCGGCGATCCCGGCCGGGATGTCGAGGCTGACGGCGGCGCGGATAGCGTAGGGTGTGACCAGGTCGGTGAGCGCCAGCAGCGTGAGGAAGGGATCGGCGCCCGGCGACGTCCGCGTTTCGGCCATGTCCTCACTCCCGGCGCTGCCTTCTTCACCCGAACCTATTGCGAATGACTCGCAAGATCAAATCGGGCGCGGGAATCGCGGAGAGGAACGCCGCCCCGCCGGCGCCACGGCCGGCGGGGCGGCCGGAACTCAGGCTGGCTGCTTCTGCGGGTTGTTCTGTGAGCCTGGCAGCGGCCCGCGGTTCAGATCGAAGAACTTGGGCGCCATCTTCGGCACCGCCTCCTCGAGGATCGACTGCACCGTCCAGCCCTCTTCCTTGGTCACGGTCTCGACGGGCCGCGGCTGGCTGTAGAGGATGATGTTCTCGCCGGACGAGCCGAAGATCTGGCCCGAGACGTGGGCCGCGGCCGGGGTGACCATGGCCACCGAGAAGCGGGCGGGCTGGTCGGCGCGGATCTTCTCGGCCATGACCGCGCGGCGCGCGGCGGCGGCCTCGTCCTTGATCGGCACCGATTGGGTCATGCGGGTCCAGGCCACGGGCGCCAGGCAGTTGGAGCGCACGTTGTTGCGGGCGCCTTCCATGGCGATGATCCGCGAGAGCCCGGCGATGCCCATCTTGGCCGCGCCGTAGTTGGCCTGGCCGATGTTGCCGAACAGGCCCGAGGTGGACGTGAAGAACATGTAGGCGCCGTCGTTCTGTTCACGGAACAGTTCGATGGTGGCGCGGGCCACGTTGAACGAGCCGCGCATGTGGACCGCGATGACGGCATCCCATTCGGCCTCGGTCATCTTGTGGAACATCACGTCGCGCAGGATGCCGGCCGGGTTGATCACGGCGTGCAGGCCGCCGAATTCCTTCTTGGCCTGCTCGACCATGCCGTAGACGGCGTCGAGGTCGGTGACGCTGTCGGAGTTGGAGACCGCCTGACCGCCGGCGGCGCGGATCTCGGCCGCGACCGCTTCGGCCGGCCCCGCGGAACCTTCGTCCTCGCCCTTCAGCCCGCCGCCGAGGTCGTTCACGACCACCTTGGCGCCTTCCTGCGCCGCGATGAGCGCGCAATCGCGCCCGATGCCGTTGCCGCCGCCCGTGACGAGGACGACCTTTCTTTCCAAAGCGCCCATGTTCGAAAATCTCCCTAGTTCGGCGATCGCCATAATCCGTCGGTCTTCAATGCCCTGACCTCTATTCGAGGCGGTCCGCGCGGCGCAAGTCAGGGAAGAGCCTGGCCCAGATCGCAGTTACCGCAACGGCGCCCACGCCGCCGAACACCGCCGCGCCCACGGGGCCGAGGATCCGGGCCACCACGCCGCTCTCGAACTCGCCCAGTTCGTTGGAGGCGCCGACGAACACCGAGGAGACCGCCGCCACGCGGCCGCGCATGTGGTCGGGGGTGACGAGCTGGACCAGGGTCTGGCGGACATACACGCTCAGCATGTCGGCGCCGCCCAGGACGGCGAGGGCGCCCACCGACACCCACAGCGATTTCGACAGTCCGAAGACGATGGTGGCGACGCCGAAGACGGCGACGCCCGCGAACATGTAGAGGCCGGCCTTGCGCCGGATGGGATTGGCGGCCAGCCAGAAGGCGACGATCGTGGCGCCGATCGCCGGCCCCGCGCGCAGGATCCCGAACCCTTCGGCGCCGACGTGCAGCACGTCGCGGGCGAAGACCGGCAGCAGCGCCGTGGCGCCGCCCAGCAGCACCGCGAACAGGTCGAGCGATATGGCGCCGAAGACGATCTTCTGGCGCCAGACGTAGGCGAGGCCTTCCTTGATGAGCTGCCACCGCGAACCGGGGCTGACCTCGGGCTTGGTGTTCTGGCGGATGCAGAACACCAGCAGCATGGACGTCAGATACAGACCGAAGGTGGTGAAGTAGGCCGTCTCGGCCGACCGGGCGACCAGGAATCCCGCCGCGGTCGGGCCGGCGATGGAGGCGGTCTGCCAGGCCAGGGAGTTCCAGGCGATGGCGCGCGGCAGGAGCCGGCGGGGAACCAGCATCGGTCCCAGCGCCGTGTTCGCCGGCGCGAAGAAGGCGCGGCTGGAGCCGAAGACCACGGCGACGCCCAGCAACAGGGCGGGAGAGGCATGTCCCAGGACGGTCGCCACGCCGAGCGTGAGCACGCTGATGATCTCGCCCGTGAGGCACAGCATCAGGAGCTTGCGCCGGTCGTAGCGGTCGGCCGCCTCTCCGGCCGGAAGCGTCAGCAGGAACACGGGGATGAAGGTGGCCAGGCCGATCATGCCCACGAGGAAGGCGCTCTCGGCCACCGTCCGGGTCTCGCGGGCCAGGGCGTACATCTGCCAGCCCATGGCCACGCTCTGGATCTGGGCCGCGAAACTGCCGGTCCATCGGGTGCCCCAGAAGAACAGGTAGTCCCGCTCCTTCAGCAGGGCGCGGGCGGAGGGGACGGGCTCGTCGGGGAGGTGCGCGTCGGTCATCTGGGCGGAGGGAACCTGCCCTGAGCCGCATATCGCCGCAATGGCGTTGACGGGCGTGGCGCGAGGCCCTAATTGCGCGCTCCCGATCCACGGCCCGGAGGGCCCTTCAGATGCGACGACGTCCGCTGGCGTAAGCCGAACGCACCCGTACTGGCCCGGACCCCGCACCCTGGTCCGCCGCCCGCCGTCGCCCGCCTGAACCCCAGAGACCCAGAGATCGGTCCCCATGTCGCTGCAACCCTGCCGGCCCCCGCCGGAACTCGCCTTCGTCCATGAAGACCCCGCCCACGCCGCCGAGATCGAGGCGCTGCTGAACCGCGCCTTCGGGCCGGGCCGCTTCGCCAAGGTGTCCGAGCGCGTGCGCGAATTCGCCGACTTCGCCCCCGACCTCAGCTTCTGCGCCGTCGAGGACGGCCGCGTCGTGGGCGTATGCCGCATGTGGCGTGTCGCGGCCGGCGAGCGTCCGGCGGTGTTCCTGGGGCCCCTGGCGGTCGAGGAAAGCGAGCGCCGGCACGGCCTGGGCGCGCGTCTGGTCGAGCAGGCCTGTTCGGCGTCCGAGGCCGCGGGCGAGCCGGCGGTCGTCCTCGTGGGCGACCTGCCGTACTTCCAGCGCGTCGGCTTCGCCGTGGCGTCGGAGGTCAGCCTGCCGGGACCGGTCGATCCGAAACGGGTCCTGTACCGCGGAGCGGCGCCGGCGGGCATGATACGGGCGCGGTGAGCGCTGCCGTCGCGGCAGGTTGAGACGACTCTTCCCGCACCCTACCTTCCCTCCATGTCCAAACCGACCACTGGCAGCGGGCTCGACGCCCTGGCCGCAGGGGCGAGGCAGGCGCCGGGGCGCGGCCTTCCCCCGGTGCACCTGTGGAACCCGGAGCGCAGCGGCGAGATCGACATCGTCATCAGACCCGACGGACGCTGGGTCCACGAGGGCTCGGTCATCGGCCGCGAGGCCCTGGTGCGCCTCTTCTCCACGATCCTGCGCAAGGACCCCGACGGCTACTGGCTGGTCACCCCGGTCGAAAAGCTCAGGGTGACGGTCGAGGATGCGCCGTTCGTCGCCGTGCGGGTCGACCGCGTGGGCGAGGCGCTGCGCTTCGAGACCAACGTCGGCGACGTGATCGAGGCCGGTCCGGCGAACGCCATCCGGGTCGAGACCGCGCCCGACGGCGAGCCCAGGCCCTATCTGCACGTCCGCCGGGGGCTGGAGGCCCTGATCTCGCGGCCCGTCTTCTACGAGTTGGCGGAGATGGCCGAAACGCGGGACGCCGAACTGGGCCTGGAGTCCAACGGCGCCTGGTTTCCTATCGGCCCGGCCGAGGCGGCGGTCGCATGACCCCCCGCGCAGGCGCGCCCGACCTCGAGGACTGGATCGCGAGCCATCTCGATCCACTGAGCGACCACGCCGTGGACGGCCGCCCGCCCAGGTCCGACTTCGACCTGACGCCGGGCGGCTGGACGGGCGTCTCCGCCGAACCGCCGCGGCCCGCGGCCGTCCTGATCGGGCTGGTGGAGCGCGACAGCGGCGTGAACGTCCTGCTCACGCGCCGTGCGGACACGCTGCGCAGCCATACCGGCCAGGTCGCTTTGCCGGGCGGGCGGCAGGACAGCGGCGAGCGGCCCTGGGAGACGGCCCTGCGCGAGGCGCAGGAGGAAGTCGGGCTGGAGCCTCGCTTCGTGAACCTGGTCGGGCTGTCGACGCCCTACCAGACCGGCACGGGCTATCTGGTCACGCCGGTGGTGGGGTTCATCCGCCACGGCTTCAGCCTCACGGCCAACCCCGCCGAGGTGGCCGACATCTTCGAGACGCCGTTCGGCTTCCTGATGGACCCGGCGAACTATGAGGAGCATGAACGCGAACTGCCCAACGGCGAGCGTCGGCGCTTCTACGCCGCGACCCACCAGCAGCAGTACATCTGGGGCGCCACCGCGGGCATCCTGCGGGCGCTCCGCGACCGGCTCTACGGCGCGGCGCTTGCCTGACGGCGGCGTTCGGGCCAAGTCCAGTTCATGACCGACAGCCTGGGCCAACCCCACTGGATGACCGCGCCCAAGACGGCGGCGGTGTTCGACGCCCTGGAAGCCGAGGGCGGGGCGGATTGCGCCCGCTTCGTCGGCGGCTGCGTGCGCAACGCCCTGGTGGGCCGCCCCGTGGACGACCTCGATATCGCCACCACCCTGACGCCCGACCGGGTGCAGGCGGCGCTGAAGGCGGCAGGCCTGCGCAGCGTCCCCACCGGCCTGGAGCACGGCACGATCACCGCGATCTCCGATCGCACGCCGCACGAGATCACCACCCTGCGCCGCGACGTCAGCACCGACGGGCGGCGCGCCACCGTGGCCTTCACCGACGACTGGACCCTGGACGCCCAGCGGCGCGACTTCACGCTCAACGCCCTCTACGCCCGCCGCGACGGCGCGATCCTGGATCCCACGGGGCGTGGGGTGGAAGACGCCCGCGCCGGCCGCATCGTGTTCGTCGGCGACCCCGAGGCGCGGCTGCGCGAGGACTATCTGCGCAACCTGCGCTTCTTCCGGTTCTACGCATGGTTCGGAAAGGCGCCGCCCGACCCCGCCGCCGTGGCGGCGTGCGCCGAGCTGAGGGACGGCGTGACGACGCTCGCCGCCGAGCGCTTGTCGAAAGAGATGCTGAAGCTGCTGGCGGCCGACGATCCGCGCGCGGCCGTCCGTCTGATGGCCGAGACCGGCGTGGCGGAAGCCGTGCTCGGCTTCGAGCCGCGGCTGGGGCGTTTCGAGGCGCTCGTCGAGATCGAGACCGAGCTTCTGTTCGAGGCCGACCCCGTCCTGCGGCTCGCGGCGCTGTCGTCCGACGACCAGCTCGCGGCCGGCCGGCTGGCCGAACGCCTGCGGCTGTCGAACGCCGACCGGGACAGGGTCGTGGCGGCGCTTTCGCCCACGCCCATCCTGAAGAGCTGGATGAGCCCGCGTGAGATCCGTCGGGAGGTCTATCGCACCGGCCAGGCCGTGTTTCGCGATCGCGCCCGGTTGGCCTGGGCCGCCTCGCCCCGCACCGCGACGACGATGCAGTGGCGCGGGATGATCGCCCTGGCCGAAGGCTGGACGGCGCCCGCCATGCCGTTGACCGGGCAGGACGTCATGAACGCCGGCGTGCCGAAGGGGCCCCTGGTGGGCGAGGTCATGCGCGAGGTCGAGGATTGGTGGGTCGACAACGACTTCATCGACGACAGGCTGTCGGTGATCGAGAAGCTCAAGGCCGTGGCCCAGGGGATGGTCTATTGAGGCTTCCTTGCTGAAGCTCGGCGTCCTCCGGACCGGCCGGCCGCCGAAGCCGGCGATTCCGCAGTTCGGGACCTATCCCGACATGTTCATGGACCTGCTGGGCCGCGACGCCTACGACTGGCGGGTCTATGCGGCCGACGAGGGCGAGTACCCGGCCGCGCCAGAGGACTGCGACGGCTACATCGTCACCGGGTCGGCGGCGGGGGTCTACGAGGACGATCCCTGGATCGGCCAACTCCTGGACTTCCTCCGCGCGGCGAAGGGGCGGGCGAAGCTGGTCGGAGTCTGCTTCGGCCATCAGGCCATGGCCCAGGCGTTCGGCGGCCGGGTCGTCAAGTCGCCCAAGGGCTGGGGCGTCGGCGCCCATGACTATTCGGTGGTTTCGCGTGAGCCCTGGATGGACGAAGGGCCGTCCATCCGCCTGCCGGCCTCGCACCAGGACCAGGTGGTCGAAAAGCCGCCGGGCGCCGAGGTCTGGGCGGCCTCGGACTTCACCCCTTTCGCGGCCCTGGCGTATCGCGACCAGCCGGCCATTTCGATGCAGCCGCATCCTGAGTTCCTGCCGGACTACGCCAGGGCCCTCATCCAGGCCCGGCGCGGCAAGGTGTATGCGCCGGACGAGGCGGACCGCGCCGTCGCCAGCCTCGGCGGCCCGGACGACCGCGCGCGGGTGGGGCGGTGGATCGGGGCGTTCCTCGCAGGATAGGCGCCCGACAACGGCTTCCGCGGTCTATGCGCCGATCGCCATCCAGACCACGCTCCTTGGTCCCACGCCCTCGATCCGGCGGAAACCGTAGAGTTCGTAGAACCGCTGCGCCCGGGTGTTGCCGGCCTGGCAGCCCAGGTGAGCGCGGCCGCCGACGTGTGCGAGCCACCGGTCCATGAGGGCCTTGCCGATCCCGCGGCCCTGGAGCCGGGGCAGGAGGTCGATGTGCAGGTGGGCGGCCGCGAGATCGACTACCGCCTGGGGGGTGGCCGGCGGGCGATGGATATGGAAGGCGTCCCACTCGTCCCGGGTCCGCTTCCAGGAAGGGACGTCCGCGGTGTCGGGATAGCGGGTCCGGAGCGCCGGCCACCATTCGGCCTCGCAGCGGGCCTCGAAGGCGCGGGTGTCGGGCGCGCCCAGGATGTAGGCGGCGACTCCCGCCGCGTCCTCGGCCACGAAGGCGCAGTCCGAGTGAAAAGCGGCGTAGGGCGCGGCGTAGATCTCGCCGATGATCTTCGGGTCGCGGTACAGGTGCGTGGCGTCCTGGCCGCCGTCGCCGGTCTTCAGGCAGATGTCGTGGAGGGCTGGCAGGTCGTCGGGGCGGTAGGGACGGATCTCGAACATCAGGCCCGCCTCATGAGGTCCCGGAGGGGGGCGAAACTGATGAGCGTCGCCCCTGCCGCCGCGATCCGGGCCGCAAAGTCGGGATGGGTCATCTCGGCGTAGTCCCCCGCCCGGATGTCGGCCTCGGCCGGGTCGTAGGCCCGGAGTTCGGCGCCATCCTCGACGGGATGGAGGAACAGCTCGGTCACGCCGGGCCGCAGCGCGCCCAGCCGGTCGGCCAGGGCGCCGCGCGGTCGGCCCCACAGGTCGATCATGCGGTCGGGATGGACCAGGCCCGCCTCGGACGCCTGCGCGCGGGCCGGGACGCCCAGGACCGCCTCGGCCCGGGCGCCGAACATGCGGACCGGAAGGCGGTAGTCGCGCCCGAGGCGCACGAACAGCGCGTGGTAGCGGGGATCGAGCTGCATCGTCCCCATGTGCGCGTCCAGGTGCGTGAGATCGACGCCCCAGGCCAGCGCCTGATCGATCTGGGCGCGACACTCGGCCTCGACGTCGGCGAGGTCGGCGCGGGCCCAGACCTCGGCGGCCGTGCGCGGCATGAAGCCCTCGGCGTCATGGAGGGAGGCCGCGCCGGTGAGCGCGCGCCATCGGTAGCCGGGATACTCGCAGGTGAGCGTCAGGTGCGCGCCGATCCCGCCGGCGGTCGGCCGGCGCACGGCGTCCAGCGCCCAGGGACAGGGGACCATGAGCGTGGCGCTGGTGGCCACGCCGCGGTCCATGACGTCGTGGATCGCCCGGTTGGCCGACGCGCTGGAGCCCAGGTCGTCGCAGTTGACGATCAGCAGCTTCGCGTCAGGCGCATGGCCCAGGCGTTCGGCGAGGCTCACCATCGTCCCATCTCCCCAGCCCCAGCCCCGGATCAAGTCCGAGCATCACGCCCCCTCCGTCTCGGCCTTGCAGGCCGATCCACCTCCCCCGTGTCGCGAGGGAGGAGCGATGACCCAGTTCCTCCCCCGCGTGCGGGGGAGGTGGCCCCCCGGACCTCATCCGGGGGGACGGAGGGGGCGTGATCCTCGCGGGCATACGGGTATAGAGCGCCCTTCCTCGCCCCTACGTCCAGGCGACCGTCGGTGGCATGGACGAGAGGATCGTCTCGATGTTGCCGCCTGCCTTCAGGCCGAACATCGTCCCACGGTCGTAGAGCAGGTTGAACTCCACATAGCGGCCGCGGCGTACGAGCTGCTCGGCCCGCTCGGCCTCTGTCCAGGGTTCGTTCATCCGGCTCCGGACGATCTTCGGATAGACCTCCAGGAACGCCTCGCCCACGGCGCGGGTGAAGGCGAAGTCCTTCTCGAAGTCCCCGGTGTTGTGCCGATCGTAGAAGATGCCGCCGATCCCGCGCGGTTCGTTGCGGTGGGGCAGGAAGAAATACTCGTCGCACCAGGCCTTGTAGCGGCCATGCCATTCGGGATCGAAGGCGTCGCAGGCGGCCTTCATCGCCGCATGGAACACCCTGGCGTCGTCCGTCTCCTGACGGCGGTGGGCGTCCAGCATGGGCGTCAGGTCGGCGCCTCCGCCGAACCAGCTCTCGGCGGTCGACAGGAAGCGGGTGTTCATGTGCACGGTCGGCACGCGCGGGCTGAGAGGGTGCACGATCAGGCTGATGCTGGCCGACACGTAGGCGGGGTCCCTGTCGGCGCCCGGCATCTGGGCGGCCATCTCGGGGGAGAAGCGGGCCGTGGCGGCCGAGGTGTGCACGCCGGCCTTCTCGAACAGCCGGCCGCGCAGGTGGCCGCCCGTCCCGCCGCCCACGCCCGTCTCGCGGGTCCAGGGGCGGAAGTCGAAACGGCCCGCAGGCGTGCCGTAGAGGTCGGGCGCAGCCTCGTCCTCCAGGCGTTCCAGTTCCGTGCAGATGCGCTGCTGCAGGCTCTCGAACCACGCCTTGGCGCGGTCGCGGCGGTCCAGGATCTCGGGCGGGAGCGACGACATGGCTGTCTGCTAGCGCGCATCCCGGCAAAGGGAAATCCGTTTGGCGGCGCACGGTCGCCTCGCATCGGGCGGGATGTGGCGGTTTTATCCCGATCCGCCCGATCCCCGACGCAGGGGCCGACTGTCGCGGCGGTTTTCGGGATTGTCCGGTTGAAAAAGGGCCGAACGCATTCTAAGGCCTCTCGCCATCGGGAGCAGCCGGGGCGCAGGGGTACGAATCACGGGCCGGCGGACAGGATGTCCGCAAGTGGTTTCGTGGCGTGGACCAGGGCCTCCGACCACTTCCGGGAACGGTCCTGCGGCGGTCACCCGTCGTGGGCCGCTAGCATTTGGGCCGCGGGGCGAACGCAACGCGGCTCCCATCGAAGGGTAGCTTCAAGGTGGCCGACACCGTCGTGGGCGGAACTTCCGACCAACACGCCTCAGGCTCAGGCGACGACCCGAGCCGTCGCGACTTCATCCATATCGCCGCCGGCGCGGCGGCCGTGGGCGCCGTGGGCGGCCTCGTCTGGCCGCTGATCGACCAGCTCAACCCCTCGGGCGATACGCTGGCGCTGGCGTCGATCGAGTTCGATCTCGCCAAGGTGGCGCCGGGCCAGCAGGTGGTCGTGAAGTGGCGCGGCAAGCCGCTGTTCGTCCGCAACCGCGAGCCCACGCAGATCGCCGCGGCGGTGAAGGACGACAACGCGTCGATGCCCGACCCGCAGAAGGACTCGGACCGGCACAAGCCCGGCAAGGCCGAATGGCTGGTCCTGATCGGCACCTGCACGCACCTGGGCTGCGTCCCCACGGTGGGGGGCGGCGACTACGGCGGCTGGTTCTGCCCCTGCCACGGCTCGCACTACGACCTCTCCGGCCGCATCCGTAAGGGGCCGGCGCCGCGGAACCTCGAAGTGCCGACCTACGCCTTCCTCTCCGACACCAAGATCAAGGTGGGCTGAACCCGATGAGCGGACATTCCACCTATGAACCCAAGACGGGCGTCGAGCGCTGGCTCGACACCCGCCTGCCGATCGTACGCTTCATGTACGACACGGCGCTGGATTTCCCGACGCCCAAGAACCTGAACTACTGGTGGACCTTCGGCGGCATCCTGGCGCTGATGCTGGGCATCCAGCTCGTCACCGGCATCGTGCTGGCCATGCACTACGTGCCGCACGTGGACCACGCCTTCGCCTCGGTCGAGCGCATCATGCGCGACGTCAACTACGGCTGGCTGATCCGCTACATGCACGCCAACGGCGCCTCGATGTTCTTCCTGGCGGTCTACCTGCACATGTTCCGGGGGCTCTACTACGGCTCCTACAAGGCGCCGCGCGAGGTGCTGTGGATCCTGGGCTGCGTGATCTACCTCGCGATGATGGCCACGGCCTTCATCGGCTATGTGCTGCCCTGGGGCCAGATGAGCTTCCACGGCGCGGTCGTGATCACCAATCTCATCGGCGCGCTGCCGATCATCGGCGAGCCGATCACCACGCTCCTGTGGGGCGGCCCGGCGGTGGACAACCCCACCCTGAACCGCTTCTTCTCGCTGCACTACCTGCTGCCGTTCGTGATCGCCGGCGTGGTGATCCTGCACATCTGGGCGCTGCACGTGCCGGGCAACAACAACCCGACCGGCGTGAACGTGAAGTCCAAAGCCGACACGGTGCCGTTCCACCCGTACTATACGGTGAAGGACGGCTTCGCGATCGCGGTGTTCCTGCTGCTGTACGGCGCCTTCGTGTTCTACAACCCGAACGTCCTGGGCCATGCCGACAACTACATCCCGGCCAACCCGCTGGTGACGCCGGCGCACATCGTGCCCGAATGGTATTTCCTGCCGTTCTACGCGATCCTGCGGGCGGTTCCCGACAAGCTGGGCGGCGTGCTGCTCATGTTCGGGGCCATCGGCGTGATGTTCGTCCTGCCCTGGCTCGACACCTCGAAGGTGCGGTCCATG
The DNA here is from genome assembly GCF_037189685.1 of Phenylobacterium sp. Taxonomy (GTDB): domain Bacteria; phylum Pseudomonadota; class Alphaproteobacteria; order Caulobacterales; family Caulobacteraceae; genus Phenylobacterium. The sequence continues at coordinate 42,657 of NZ_JBBCIT010000011.1, forward strand.
CGCTACCGCCCCACGGCGCGCCTGTACTTCTTCATCTTCGCCTTCTTCTGCCTGGTGCTGGGCTACTGCGGCGGCCAGCTTCCGGACGACCCGGTGCTGGGCTCGCCCAGCGGGCTGAAGCTTCTGGACGCCGACATCAACAGCTTCGTCTGGCTGAGTCGCGTGGCGACGGTCTACTACTTCGCCTACTTCCTGGTGATCCTGCCCGTGCTCGGCCTGACCGAGAAACCGCTGCCGGTTCCGGAATCGATCTCCGAACCTGTCCTGTCGCATCCCGCCACGACGCCGGCCGGCGCCGTCGCGTCGCCTGAGAAGAGGGGCTGAGCCTGAAGATGCTGCGCAAAGGTATCGCGCTCGCGGCGCTGGGGCTGGCTCTCATAGGCGGCCCGGCGCTGGCCGCCGGCGGCGGCGAAAAGCCCCAGTCGGTCGCCTGGTCGTTCGACGGCCCGTTCGGCAAGTTCGACACGGCCCAGCTCCAGCGGGGCTACAAGGTCTATCGGGAGGTCTGCGCGGCCTGTCACTCGATGAACCTGGTGTACTTCCGCAACCTGGGTCAGCCGGGGGGGCCGTTCTACGACCCGAAGTACAAGAACCCGAACGACAACCCCTACGTGAAGGCGCTGGCCGCCGACATCCAGGTCAACGACATCGACTCCGAGACCGGCGACGTCATCCAGCGTCCCGCCATCCCGGCCGATCGGTTCCCCTCGCCGTTCCCGAACGACGCGGCGGCTGCGGCCTCGAACGGCGGCGCCGTTCCGCCGGACCTGTCGGTGATCACCAAGGCCCGCACCGGCGGACCGAACTACATTTACTCGCTGATGGTCGGCTACAAGACGCCCCCAGCCGGGCTGACGGTCGGCCCTGGTCAGAACTACAACCTGTACTTCCCGGGAGACCTCGGCGCGTACTGGAAGGGCGACGCCCATCACGTGCCCAAGGGCGGCTTCCTGGCGATGCCGCCGCAGCTCGCGCCCGACAAGGTGACGTTCGACGACGGCACCAAGTCGACGATCGAGCAGCAGGCCAAGGACGTCACCGCCTTCCTCGCCTGGGCCGCCGAGCCCAAGCAGATCGAGCGCAAGTCGTTCGGCCTGGGGGCCATGATCTACCTGCTGATCTTCACGGTGCTGCTGTACTTCAGCTATCGCCGGGTGTGGCGCAACGTCGCCCACTGAGGTCGGCCGCAAGTCGAGCTTCAGCCCCCGTCGGATCCCGGCGGGGGCTTTTTCGTTGGCCATTGGGGCCGCGCTGGTCTCAGGGCGCAGGCCGCGCGACCAGGCGGCCGCCCGGAAAGTCGAACCGCAGCCGGAAGTGGGCCAGGACGGCGCCGCCCAGGATCCCCGCCACGTCGCCCTCCGGCTTCATCAGCCCGGCGGCCACGTCACGGCCCACGGCGCCCGCGAACCGCACCTGAGGCAGGCGGGCCAGCCAGACGCCCTGCGGATAGAGTTCGTCGGGCCGCGACGCGCCCGGCGTCCGGGCCAGGTCGTCGGCGAGGCGAACCGGCGCATTGGCGCCCGTGGCGATGACGAAGCGGCCGCGGATGGCGCGGACGTCGTCCGAGACTTCGGCCTCGGCGACCGGCCGGCCTGCGTCCCAGGACAGGGACAGGGCCGACCCCTCGAACCTGGGCGCCGTCCCCGGTCGTGACAGGCGCACCCGGCAGGGCGCGTATGTGACGTCCACCACGAAGGCCCTCAGCACGTCGGCGCCGATCACGCCGCCGCTGGGCGTGGGCAGGTTCCAGTTCCTGACGTCCAGGTCGGCGACCTCGAGCGGCGCGTCGCGCACCGTCATCCCGGCCAGCCGGACATCCCCCGTCAGGCGGGTTTCGGCGATCCCTTCCATCCGGGCCTTGGTCTCGTGGAGCTGGGTGGTCGGCGAGCCGGTGTCGAGGATGTAGTCCGCGGCGACGCCGCCCACCACGGCGGGTACGGTGATGACCCCGGCCTCGAACCGGCAGGCGACTTCCCCCGCGCCTGCCGGGCTTGCGGATGCGGCGAACAGCCCGGCCCAGCAGAGGGCCGCGGAGGGACGGGCGGGGAGGCGGAATCGAGCCACGCATGGACCATAGCGCCACTTTCCGCCTTATCGTGGCCCCGCCTTGCCGTCACACTGGCGGAATGGCCTACAAGCCCGCCTGGCGGAACTTCAAGCGCACCCAGGACCTGACGGTCGCCACCGCTTCCCTCATCTATGCCGGCGCCGTGGCCAATGCGTTCGGCCGCCTGCCCGGCGAGCCGCTGCTGATCGCCCAGCGCACCCTCGTCTGGCCGGCGGTGTTCCTGTCGCTTTCCCTGGCCCTGCCCCTCGTGGTGGGGGTGTTCCGTCGCAGCCTCGCCCGCTACGTCTGGATGAGTTTCCAAGCCGGCTTCGGGCAGAACGTCAGCTCGATCCTGTGGGGTGTGGCCCTCCTGGGCGGCGCCGCAGGGCTGATCTACTGGCAGATCGGCGCGGCGGCGGCGGGCGGACGCTACCCCGCCGGCGTCTTCTCGGGCTACGCCGCCGGCATCGGCATCCTGGCCGCCCAGGCGATCCTGGTGCGCGTGCTGGAACGCCACCCCGAGGTGAGGCGTCAGATCGAGGAATAGCTACGACTCGCCCCGTCCGCCGCCGTTGCGGGCGAAGAGCTGGAGCGTGCGCAGGCGCGACAGCCGCGCGCTGTCGGCATGGAAGCCGTTGGGGGCTACGAAGGCGTGCCCGGCCTCATACATGTAGACCGGCAGTTCGGGGTGCGCCGCGCGGATCGCCTCGACGTCGGACGGCGGAATCAGTTCGTCGGCCTTCCCCAGGTGCAGGATCGTCGGGACCCGCGGCGCTTCGGACAGATAGTCGACGATCTGGCCGCCATAGTACGAGGCGACGGCCGAGAGGCCCGTACAGCGCGCCGAGGCCAGCCAGGCGGCCGTGCCGCCGAAACAGAAGCCCAGCAGGAAGACGGGCGGGGCCAGGGCGTCGATCGCCGCCTGGACGGCGTCGAGCACGCCCGCGCCCCAGTGCGTGGCGCGGGCGAAGCCGTCCTGCCGGGCATACATCGCCGGGTCGGTGTCCGCCGCGGCGAAGCCTCGCTGGAAGCGGTCGAACAGGCTGGGGACCAGAGTCTCGTAGCCATCCTCGGCGAAGCCGTCCGCCAGGCCGCGGAGATGGGGGGTCACGCCCCAGATCGCATGGCACACCACCAGCCCGCCCCGCCGCGCATCGCCCGGGGCGGCCCGGTAGGTGTCGAAGGCGAAGCCGTCGGCGGCGCTGCGGACCTGGACGGTCTCGCCCATCAGGCCCGGGACCTAAGCATTGTCGAACAGTTCGAGGGTCCTGTGGCGGGCGAGGTCCGCCGCCTCGGCGCTGTACCGCTCGGGGCTCTGGTTGTTGAAGCCGTGGCCAGCCCCTTCGTAGATGTAGACGGGGACCTTGTCGCCGTGGTGCTGGGCGATCGTGGCGGCCACGTCGTCGGCCGGGATGCCGGCGTCCGTTCGGCCCAGGTGGATGATCGTGGGGCAGAGCGGCGTCAGGGCCGCGTTCGCCTGGACCATCGAGCCGTAGTAGCTGGACGCCGCCGCCAGTCCCTCCACCTTCGCCGCCGACAACCAGGTCAGCGAGCCGCCGTAGCAGTAGCCCACCACACACACCTTGCCGCCGTGCTGCGCGAGGAAGTCCCGGCACGCCGCGATGTCCGACAGCGCCTGCTCCATCGGGGTGGCGCGGGCCTTCTCGATCCCCGCCTTGATCCCGGCGTCGTCGTGCTCGGCATGGAAGTCGCGCTGCAGCCGGTCGAACATGGCCGGCGCGATCGCCTCGTAGCCCATCTTGGCCCAGCGCTCGACGTCGGCGCGCACGTGGCGGTCGATGCCGAAGATCTCCTGGATCACGATGACGCCGCCCTTGCGGGGCGTGAACGCGGCCTCGTGATAGGCGGCGAACTCGAAGCCGTCGGCTCCCGCCAGCTTGATCGTGTCGCCCATCCTCACCTCCTCCTGGGGTTTCGGCCCTGCGCCTCAGACGTTGAAGCGGAAGTTCATCACATCGCCGTCCTGGACGACATACTCCTTGCCTTCCTGGCGCAGCTTTCCGGCCTCGCGCGCGCCGGCTTCGCCGTTCAGGCGGACGTAGTCGTCGTAGGCGATGGTCTCGGCCCGGATGAAGCCCTTCTCGAAGTCGGTGTGGATCACGCCGGCCGCCTGGGGGGCGGTGTCGCCCTTGTGGATGGTCCAGGCGCGCGCCTCCTTGGGGCCGACCGTGAAGTAGGTCTGGAGGCCCAGCAGGTGGTAGGCCTCGCGGATCAGCCGGTTCAGGCCCGGCTCGGCCAGCCCCAGCGTCTCCAGGAACTCGGCGCGTTCCTCGGGATCCAGCATGGCGATCTCGCTCTCGATCTGGGCTGAGATCACCACATGGTCGGCGCCGTCGCGCTTCGCCCGTTCGGCCACGGCGCTCGACAGGTCGTTGCCCGTGGCGGCCGACGCCTCGTCGACGTTCGAGACGTAGAGCGCGGGCTTGGAGGTCAGGAGCTGGAGCATCCGCCAGCCCTTGTCGTCCTCGGCGGCGACCTCGGCCTTGCGGGCGGGGCGGCCGGCGTTCAGCTCCTTGAGGGCGAGCTGGACCAGGCGAAGGGTCTGGGCGCTTTCCTTGTCGCCGGTCTTGGCGCGCTTCTCCAGGTTGACGATCCGCTTCTCCAGGCTCTCCAGGTCGGCCAGCATCAGCTCGGTCTCGATCGTCTCCAGGTCGGCCAGCGGGTCGACCTTGCCCTCGACGTGGGTGATGTCGTCGTCGACGAAGCAGCGGGCGACGAAGGCCACGGCGTCGCAGTCGCGGATGTTGGCCAGGAACTGGTTGCCCAGGCCCTCGCCCTTGGACGCGCCCCGCACCAGGCCGGCGATGTCCACGAAGTTCATCCGCGCCGGGATGATCTCCTTCGACGGGATGACGGCCGCAAGCTTCTCCAGCCGCGGCTCGGGCACGGCCACGTCGCCGGTGTTCGGCTCGATGGTGCAGAACGGATAGTTCGCGGCCTGGGCCGAGGCCGTCTGGGTCAGCGCGTTGAAGAGGGTCGACTGGCCGACGTTCGGCAAGCCGACGATGGCGACTTTCAGGGCCATGGGGAGGTCAGGTTCCTTCGAAAACGGCGCCGCACCTAGCACGGGCAGGGCAGGTCGCGAAGCGGGACGGGCGGTCGCGTCGTCCTGGACCCCGAAAAACACGAACAAACGCCGCATCCGGCTATCGAGCCTCCGCGCGAGCGGAGGCTCTGTCGTGGAACCGCGGAAAACGCGGAAGGGCGCGGAAATCGCAGCTTCACCTTTCGCGCTCCTCCGCGTTTTCCGCGGTTCCTCAGAATTCGAGAGTCGCCGCTTCGCGGCCTCTCAGTGCGCGCGCCCTTTCGGGGTTCATCCTCAACCGGCCTCGCGGCCCCAGGCGCGGACCTCGTCCACGTACAGGTCCGGCTCCTCCATCGCGGCGAAGTGGCCGCCGCGGGGCATCTCGGTCCAGCGGACGATGTTGTAGGCCCGCTCGGCGAAGCTGCGCGGGGGGGCCGCATAAAGTGGTTCGCCGGGGAAGTTGGCGAAGGCGGTGGGCGTCTCCACCCGCTCACCTGGGGCGAAGGCCAGCCGGCCCTCCTCGACCAGGCCTCGATAGTACCAGGCCCCGGTCGTGAAGCTGTCGGTCATCACATAGATCATGATGTTGGTGAGCAGGCGGTCCTTGCCATAGGCCTCGTCCAGCGTCTTCGCCGACAGGTCGGACCAGTCGTGGAAGCGCTCCAGGATCCAGGCGGCCTGGCCCACCGGATTGCCGGCCGCCATCCAGGCGATGGACTGCGGCTTCGACGCCTGGAGCCGGAAGTAGGCGCCCATCATGTCCATGGCGCCGGCCTGGCGCTGGGCCCAGGCGATCTCGGCGTCGCTCCTGGGGCCGTCGGCGGGCCGGAAGCCCAGCATGTTGAGGTGGATCGCGCGGGCGGTCTTCCCGTGCTCGCGCCCCAGCCAGGAGGTGACCATCGCACCCCAGTCGCCGCCCTGCGCCAGATAGGTGGAATAGCCCAGGACCTGCGTCATCAGCGTGTCGAACAGGCGCGCCGTCGTGCGCTGGCCGATGGGGCGCGCGGGCTTCGACGAGAAGCCGAAGCCGGGCAGGGACGGGATGACGAGGTCGAAGGCGTCCGACGCCTGGCCGCCGAACCGCGACGGGAACGCCAGCTTCTCGATCGCGCCCCAGAATTCGTAGTGCGAGCCTGGCCATCCGTGGGTGATCAGCAGCGGCCGCCGGCCGCCGGCTTCGCCCACCACATGCAGGAAGTGAAGGTCGTAGTCCTCGACCCTGGCGGTGAACTGGGGGAAGCGGTTGAGGTCGGCCACGGCCGCGCGCCAGTCGTAGCCGCCCGTCCAATGGTCGCACACCTCGCGAAGCCACCCGCCGTCGCAGCCGTAGGCCCACCCGTCGGGGACGGCGGGCGCAGGCGGCCAGGGATAGTCGCGCACGCGGGCCAGCACCGCCTCGACCTGAGCCTCGGTCCAGGCGACCTCGAAGGGCTTGGGCTGGGTCATCGCGCGTCCTCCCGCTGTTTGCGGCAGGGTTCGCGCGGCGCCGTGGGGGCCGTCAAGCGGCGCGGCGTGTCATTCCTTGCGCGCCAGCCCCTTGGCGAGGGTCTGGGACATGCGATGATGCATGGTGAAGGCCGTCCCCGGGGGGACCTTGCCGGCCATCTCCAGCACCACCACGCCATGCGTCGCGGCCCAGAACATGGCGCCGATCTCGCTGGGGTCGCCCGTCATGTCACCGCTCTCGATCTGATCCTTCACCCAGGCGGTCATCGTCTCGCGAGCCCTTCGCCCGGCCTCCGCGAGGTCGCCGTGCGTGTCGTCGATCGGCTGGTTCAGATCGAACATCAGCTTGTAGGTATGAGGGTTCTCGAAGGCGAACCGGACATAGGCGTCGCCCACCGCCGCGCCCTTGGCGCGGGCGCCCGTGGCGGAGTCCCGAGCCGCCTCGAGGGCCTTGGCGAAGCGGGTGAAACCGTTGGTCCGCACGGCGGCCAGGATGTCGTCCTTGTCCTGGAAGTAGCGGTACGGCGTCATCGGCGAGACGCCCAGCTCGGCGGCGAGCTGGCGCATGGTCACCGCGTCGGGCCCCTTCTCGGCGAACAGCCGCTCGGCCGCGGCGCACATGCGCTCGCGGAAGTCGGCGACATCGCTTTCGGTCAGGACACGCGGCATTCGACTCGCTCGCACAGAAATCGCTTGCCAAGGGGTACGGCCTGCATAATGAATTTACAACGTAAGTTACAACGGGTCCTGTGGGAGGGACGACCATGGACGGTGACGCGCGCATCAATCCTTACCTGGCGGGGAATTTCGCCCCGGTCCGTTCGGAGGACGATTTCGACCTCGTCGTGAAGGGCGAGATCCCGGCGGGCCTTCGCGGCGCCCTGTTCCGTATCGGGCCCAACCCGCAGTTCGAACCGCGCGACCCGAACCACCACTGGTTCGGCGGTGACGGCATGGTCCACGGCTTCTACGTGGCCGACGGCAAGGTCGCCTATCGCAACCGCTATGCGCGGACCCCCAAGTGGGAGCTGGAGCATGAGCACGGCCGCTCGCTGTTCGGGAGCTTCGGCAATCCGATGACGACCGATCCCCTGGCCATGGGCAACGAGGGCGGCGTCGCCAACACCAACATCGTCTGGCATGCGGGCCGGCTGATGGCCCTGGAAGAAGGGCACCAGCCGTTCGAGATGGACCCGAAGACGCTGGAGTCGAAAGGCTATGTGCGCCCCTACGCCGGGCGGGTCACGGCGCATCCCAAGATCGACCCGGTGACCGGCGAGATGATCTGGTTCGCCTATGGCGTGGGCCCGATGCCGCTCTCGGCGGGCATGAGCTACGGGATCACGGATGGCGCCGGAAACGTCGTGCGGCGCAGCGACTTCCAGGCCCCCTACGGCTGCATGGTCCACGACTTCATGGTCACGGCGGACCACGTGCTGTTCCCGATCCTGCCCCTGACCGCCAGTCTGGAGCGGGCCATGAGCGGCAGGCCGGCGTTCGCCTGGGAGCCGGAGAAGGGGTCCTATGTGGGCGTCATGCGCCGCGACGGCGACGTCGCCGACATCCGCTGGTTCAACACCGAGGCCTGCTATGTCTTCCACCCGCTGAATTCGTGGGAGGAGGACGGCAGGATCGTCTGCGACGTGATGCGCTACGACGTGGCGCCGTTGTTCCCCAACGCCGACGGATCGCCGGGCCAGAAGGCGGCGGCGCGCATGGTGCGCTGGACCTTCGACCTGAACGGGACGTCCGACGCGATCCAGGAGACGCCGCTGGACGACCTCGACGGCGAGTTTCCGCGGGTCGATCCGCGCGTGGAGACCCGCCGGCACCGCCACGGCTGGTACGCGGGCGAGACCACGGGCTCGGGCACCGTCCGGATGAACGCCATCGCCCACCTCGATCTCCAGACCGGGCGGCGGCAGGTGTATGAACTCACCGGCGGCGACGCCACGTCCGAGCCCGTGTTCGTGCCGCGCGCCGCCGACGCGCCCGAGGGGGACGGCTGGCTGACGGCCGTGGTCTGGCGGGCGGCTGAGAACCGCTCGGATCTGCTCGTCTTCGAGGCGCAGGATGTGGAGAAGGGGCCCATCGCCACCGCGGAGCTTCCGCGCCGCGTGCCGTTCGGCTTCCACGGCAACTGGGCGGCGATCGACTGAACGGAGTGACTTCGATGCGTGGCTGGGACCTGCTGGTCGACCGGGGCGACCTGACGAAGACCGCCCTGGCGGAGACCGACCCCGACGCCGCGCTGGCGCCGGGCGAGGCGCTGCTGGAGGTCGAGAGCTTCGCGCTCACGGCCAACAACGTGACCTACGGCGCGGTCGGGGAGCAGATCGGTTACTGGCGGTTCTTCCCGGCGCCCGAGGGGCAGGGACGCATCCCGGTCTGGGGTTTTGCTCGCGTGGTCCGCTCCAAAGCCCCCGACGCGCCGGAAGGGCTCCGACTGTTCGGCTACTGGCCCATGTCGAGCCACACGGTCGCGCGCCTGGAGCGGCGGGGCGACGGCTATGTAGAGACGTCCGCGCACCGGGCGGAGCTGCCGCCCACCTACAACGCCTACCAGGCCGCGCCGCCGGCTTCGGACGACGACTGGCGCGCGCTGCTCCGGCCGCTGTTCATGACCTCGTTCCTGCTGGACGATCAGCTCTCGGATACGCCGCTCAAGACGCTGGTGCTGTCCAGCGCGTCGTCGAAGACGGCGCTGGGCCTGGCTTGGCTCGCGCGCCGACGAGGCGTTCGGGTCGTCGGCCTGACCTCGCCCGACCACGTCGCCCTGCTGGAGGGGACAGGCCTCTACGACGATGTGGTCGCCTATGCCGATATCCCGGCCCTGAAGGCGGAGGGACCGGCCGCCTATGTGGATTTCGCCGGCCGCGCCGCGGTCACCCGCGACGTCCACGCGGTGCTTGGCGACGCCCTGACCTTCAGCCTGGGCGTCGGCCTGACCCATTGGGACGCGAGGGCCGCGCCGCGGCCAGACATCCCGGGCGTGACGCCCGTCTTCTTCTTCGCGCCCGACCGCATCCGCCAGCGCGCCAAGGACTGGGGCATGGCGAGCCTGGACGCCCGCTTCCAGGCGGGGCTGGGCGACTTCATCCGAGAGAACGCTTGGCTGAAACTGCGCCACCATACCGGACCGGACGCGCTGAGGGCCCTCTACGCCGAGGTCGTGGCGGGCCGTGTCCGGCCCGACGAGGGGCATATCGTCAGGCCCGCTTGAAGTCCCGAATGTAACCTGCGGTACAGTTGTCGCTGGCGGGGCGGCGCAGGTTCGCCCGAACTTCGGGAGGGAACCATGAGACTGCTCTTGGGCGCCGTGCCGGCCGCCCTCCTGGCCGGCTTCCTGGTCGCCGCGCCGGCCTCCGCTGCGGGGCCGGACTTCGCCGACCGCCGTGACTTCGACTTCGCCGGGCGGGGATTCCTGGGCGCCCGCGCCGAGCCGAAGATCACCGCAGCCGACGGGCGCGTGGTCTGGGACCTGTCGGCCTTCGATTTCCTGAAGGGTCCGGCGCCGGCCAGCGTGAACCCCAGCCTGTGGCGACAGTCGCAGCTCCTGGCCCGTCACGGCCTCTTCGAGGTGACGCCCGGCGTCTGGCAGGTGCGCGGCTTCGACCTGGCCAACGCCACCTTCATCGCCGGCAAGACCGGCTGGATCGTCATCGACCCGCTGACCAGCGCCGAGGCCGCGCGCGCGGCCCTGGACCTGGCCAACGCCAAACTCGGCGCCCGGCCTGTCGTGGCGCTCATCTACACCCACAGCCACACCGACCACTTCGGCGGCGCGCGCGGCATGGTCGAACAGGCCGACGTGGACAGCGGCAAGGTGCAGGTGATCGCCCCCGAGGGCTTTCTCGAACACGCCGTCAGCGAGAACGTCATCGCCGGCCCGGCCATGGGCCGGCGGGCGACCTATCAGTTCGGAAGTTTCCTGCCCAAGGGGCCGGAGGGCCTGGTGAACGCCGGCATCGGGCCGGGCCTGAGCGCCGGCACGCAGACGCTGATCCCGCCGACCGTGGACATCACCCGCACCGGCCAGACCCTGACCGTCGACGGCGTGCGGCTGGAGTTCCAGCTCACACCCGGGACCGAGGCCCCGGCCGAGATGAACATCTGGCTGCCCGACCTGAAGGCCCTGTGCCTGGCCGAAAACGCCAACGCCACGATGCACAACGTGCTGACCCCGCGCGGCGCGCTGGTGCGCGACGCCAGCCAGTGGGCGGCCTATCTGGGCGAATCCCTGCGGATGTACGGCGACCAGGCCGAGGTGCTGTTCACCAGCCACGCCTGGCCCCGCTTCGGCCGCGAGGTGATCGCCGACTACATCGAGAAGCACCGTGACGCGTACAAGTACCTCCACGACCAGACCGTCCGGCTGATGAACGACGGCCTGACCGGCGCCGAGATCGCCAACCGCATCCGCCTGCCCGAGGTGCTGGACCGGGAATGGTACAACCGCGGCTACTACGGGACGATGAGCTTCAATTCCCGGGCGGTCTATCAGCGCTACATGGGCTGGTACGACGCCAACCCGGTGAACCTGGCGCCGCTCGATCCCGCCGACGCCGGCGCCCGCTACGTGGCGATGATGGGCGGGCGCGAGGCCGTGCTGGCGGCGGCGCGGAAGGCCCATGACGGCGGCGACGACCGCTGGGCGGGCGAACTGGCCAACCGGCTGGTGATGGCCGATGGGAACGACATGGCGGCCAGGGCGCTGCTGGCCGGCGTCTACGATCGCCAGGGCGCGGCCGCCGAGAGCGCGATCTGGCGCAACATGTACCTGTCCGGCGCCCAGGAGCTGCGCGGCGGCGTCCGCGCCGGCCCGGCCCAGGGCGGCTCGCTGGATTTCATCCGCAACACGCCCACGCCCATGTTGCTGGACCTGCTCGCCGTCCGGCTCGATCCCGACAAGGCGGGGGAGGGCGCGGTGGCGGTCGACCTGACCTTCCCGGATCGCAAGGAGCGCTTCCGGGTGCGCGTGAAGCATTCCGTGCTGACCTACGAGGCCGATCCGGCGGGCGGCGTGGCCGATGCGGCCTACACCCTGCCGCGCGCGCAATTCCTGACGGGCGCCCTGGCGGGCGCGGATCTCTCGAAGACCGCGACATCGGGCGATCCGGCGGCCCTGGGCCGGCTCCTCTCCTGGTTGACGCCGCCGCGACCGGGCTTCCCGATCGTCACGCGCTGATCGCCCTTGGGCGTCGTCTCGACGCCAATCCGTTCATCGTCGCGCCGCGCGGCGCAGGGCCTGGGGTGGCTGGCCGAAGGCGCGCAGGAAGGCGCGGCGCATCCGTTCGGGGTCGCCGAAGCCGGTGGCGTCGGCCACCCGGTCTATGGGGTCGACGCCGGCCTCCACCGCCGTCCGCGCCGCCTCGAGGCGCAGGCGTTCGACCGCCTTGGCGGGGGTGGTTCCGGTCTCGGCCGTGAAGGCGCGGGCGAAGTTGCGCGGGCTCATGGCCGCCTGGGCCGCCAGCCGTTCGACGGGCAGGGGTTCGTGCAGGCGTCCGCGCATCCAGTCCATCAGGTCGCCGAACCGGCCCGTGCGCCCGCCCAGCTCGACCAGGGCCGAGAACTGCGACTGCCCGCCCGGCCGCCGCTGATGGACGACGAGCTGCTGGGCCGTGCGGCGGGCGACCTCGGCCCCCAGGTCGTCCTCGATGAGGGCCAGCGACAGATCGATCCCCGCGGTGATGCCGCCCGAGGTCCAGACCTCGCCGTCGCGGATGAAGATGCGGTCGGCGTCCAGGCGGACCTTCGGATAGCGCCGCGCGAAGTCATCCGTGCGGCTCCAGTGCGTGGTGGCGCGCCGGCCGTCCAGCAGCCCCGCCTCGGCCAGGAGGTAGGCGCCGGAACACACGCTGGCGTGGCGGCGCGCCTCCACGGTCTTCAGCCAGGCCACGACGGCGACGAGGTCGCTCAGCGAGCGCGTCCCGTCGCCGCCGGCGACGATGACGGTGTCGAACCGCGTGTCGTCCAGCGTCCGGGCGCCCATCCGCACGCCGGACGAACTCTCGATCTCGCCGCCGCCGGGCGCGAGCAGGGTGAAGGCGTAGCTTCCGGGCCGGAAGCGCTCGGCGATCTCGAAGGCGGCGACGGGACCCGCGGCGTCCAGGATCTGGAAGCCGGGAAACAGGACGAGGCCGACGTTCCGGTTCATGGCAGAAATCGTGGGAACATTGTCATTTCAGACAGACCCTGCGCCGCCTAGGGTCACGGCGTCAACTGGAAGGCCGCCCATCCCAGGACGGTCGGCCCGCAGGACGGAGGCGCCCCATGGCCAAGACCCGCATCGTGTTCGCGCTCTACCCGGGCGTGACGCACCTGGATTTCACCGGCCCGCACCAGGTGCTGGTCCGGACGCCCGACTCCGAGGTGGTCGCCGCATCCCTGGGGGGAATCGATATCGAGGCCGAGGGACTCACGTTCTCGAACCTCGCGGATCTGGCGGCGATCGATCGGTGCGACGTGCTGTGCATCCCGGGCGGCTTCGGCACGACGGCGGCGATGCAGGACGAGGCCTTCATGGCCCAGATCCGGCGGCTGGGGGCCGGCGCGACATACCTGACGAGCGTCTGCACGGGCTCGTTGATCCTGGGCGCGGCCGGGTTCCTCAAGGGGCGGCGGGCCGCCACCCACTGGGCCTGGCGCGGCGAACTGCCGGCCTTCGGCGCCACGGTGGGGGACGAGCGCGTGGTGCGGGACGGCAACGTCATCACGGGTGGCGGGGTGACGGCGGGCATCGACTTCGCCCTGGTCCTGCTGGAGGAACTGGCCGGCCGCGACTACGCCGAGGCGATCCAGCTCGGGTTGGAGTATGCGCCCGCGCCGCCGTTCGAGGCGGGTCGTCCCGAGCTGGCCCGGCCGGAGGTGCTGGCCGTGGTCCAGGCCCGCATGGCGGCCGCCGGCGCTGCGCGAGCCGCCGCCACGGCCGCGGCGGCGTCGAAACTGGCGTAGGCTTGCGCAGCCTTAGAACGACACCTGGCTGCGAAGGGCGACGACGTTGGCCTCGTCACCCACCTGGACGCCCGTGGGGCTCAGCCGATCCACGTCGATGCGCAGATACTGAAGCTGGAAGCGAAACAGGGCGTTCGGATACCAGTTGAGCGCGACCGTCGCGATCTCCTGTTCGCCGCCCCGGATGCCGAAGACGGGCGTCGCGGTTCCTGGAGCCCCCTCGCCGGCGTTGAGGTCGAGAACGCTGTAGCGGGCGGCGATCTCGAGGGCGCCCCAGTGGCCGTCCGCAGGACTGAAGGCGGCCTTGGGCTTCACGCCCCGGAAGCTGCCGGTCTGGCCGGACCACTCGTGACGTTCGCCGGTGAGGGTCCAGGCGCCCTGGACATACCATCCGCCAAAACGTGGATTGAAGCCGCCGATGCGATCGACGTCGATCCGGAACACCTCGGCCGACATGTGCAGGTTCCGGTAGAAGATCCCCAGTTCGCCCCCGTAGACCGTCATGCCCTTGGCGCGGATGGCGGCCGTATCGACGAGGCGCGCGCCGTCGACCCGAAGCTCGGGCCGCTCCCGGAAGCGCAACTCGGTGACCGTGGTCGTCCCCGGGCCGGTGTCGGCGACCTTGAAGACGCCTTGCACGCTGGCGCCCGCGTGCAGCGCCCAGTCCTCGCCGGCGAGGGGGGTGAAGGCCGCGCGGGCGATATAGCCCCCCTGTTCGTCGAACTCCGGAGTCGACGCCCCGACTGTGCCGCCTGTCAGCACGAGCGAGCCGAACCAGCGGTCGCCGTTGGCCAGAACCCCGACGCCGGACCGCGCGTCGCCGCCGGCCATGTTCCGCACCATCTCGGCGACGGCGGGGCGTTCGATGAAGAGGGCCTCGGCGTTGCTGGTCGCGTCCTCCAGCCCTGCCGACGGCGCCCAGCCGCCGATGCGCAGGCGGATGGGGTTCTTCAGGCCCGCGGGCCGCCAGCCGGCGTACTCGAGGAATGCCTGGTTCAGGATCGGTGATTCCGTTCCGCTGCCGCCGAACTCCGCGATCAGGCTGTAGTTCCAGTGCTTTTCGAACGTGCCCTCCAGCCCGATCCGCGCGCGGCGGAAGTTCGTCCCCGAGTTGAGGTCGTTCGTCCCGGCCCTCTCGTCATAGGCCGCGGCGTCGAACTGGATCGTCGAGCGGATCGCGAACCGCGAGCCGTCGGGGGCGCTCAGGGCGGGCCTGCCGTTCGCCAGGGTGACCTTGGCCACCGTGTCGGAGGCGGGTTCGGGGGGGCTGGCGGCCTGGTTGGCTTTGGCGTCCTGGGTGGTCTTGGCGATCTGGGTGGTGGCCCTGGCGGTCTCGGCCTTCAGCTCGGCGAGTTCGCCGCTCAGGGCCGCGATCCTGGCTTCCAGGGCGGCGATCCGCTCCTCGGTGGTCTGGGCGAGGGCGGGGGTGGAGGCTCCCGCCAGAAGGGCGGCAAGTAGCGCCGTCCGTGAGGTCATGTTCATTCCGGTGCAGCCTTCTACCCGCGGAACGGATGCGGCAGGCCAAGACGGCGGCGGTGGAAACCGCCTTCCGGCTCGCGCAGCAGGAAAGCTCTCTGCGCGGATTCCTGGTTTCGGGCGACACCTATTGCGTCGGACGCGTCGTCCTCGAGGCCGGGCCGGCCCCGAGCAGTCGACCCCGAGCAGTCGACCCCCGCGCGACCGGCCGTGCGCGGCGGACCTCGGGTGTGACGGCTCGCGAACGCCGGCCCGCCTGCCTATGCTGTCGCCATGAGCCGCATCGTGATCGTCTCCGGGCCGCCCGGCGCAGGGAAGTCCACCGTGGCCCGCCGGCTGGCCCAGCGGATCGCCGCGCCGCACGCCATGCACCTGCGCGCCGACGACATCTTCACCTACGTCATGAAGGGGTTCGTTCCGCCCTGGATGCCTGAGGCCCACGGCCAGAACCTCACCCTGATGTCGGCCACCGCCGTACAGGCGGCCACCTGCGCGGCGGCGGGCTACGAGGTCTTCGTGGACGGGGTCGTCGGCCCCTGGTTCCTCGATCCCTGGCGGCGCGAAGCGGCCGCGCGCGGGCTTGGACTCGACTATGTCGTCCTGATGCCCGGCGAGGACGAGACCGCCACCCG
Source organism: Phenylobacterium sp. (assembly GCF_037189685.1). Taxonomy (GTDB): domain Bacteria; phylum Pseudomonadota; class Alphaproteobacteria; order Caulobacterales; family Caulobacteraceae; genus Phenylobacterium. The sequence goes on from NZ_JBBCIT010000011.1 coordinate 58,258, forward strand.
CGCCGCCGGCCGCCAGGGGCGGGGCGACATGACCGATCCCGAGGTGGCGCGGCGCGTCTGGCGTGCGTTCGGGAACCAGCCGCTGGTCGAGCGGCATCGGATCGACAGCACCCTGCTGGACGTGGGCCAGACCCTCGACGCCGTGCTGGCGGGGCTGGCCGAGGGCCGCTTCCGGCTGAGCTGAAGGATCACCCCTCGACGGCGTCCAGGCCGATGTCGAGGACCCGCACCGAATGGGTGAGGGCGCCCACGCTGATCACGTCCACGCCGGTCTCGGCGATCTCGCGTACGGTCTCGAGGGTCACGCCGCCCGACGCCTCCAGGGTGATGCGGCCGTCGACCATCCGGACGGCCTCGCGCATGTCGTCCAGGCCGAAGTTGTCCAGCATGATCACGTCGGGGTCGCCCGCCAGCGCTTCCTGGAGCTGGTTCAGGCTGTCGACCTCGACCTCCACCTTCACCAGATGGCCCGCAAAGGCCTTGGCGCGCCGCACGGCCTCGCCCACCGAGCCGCAGGCGGCCACGTGGTTGTCCTTGATCAGGATGGCGTCATCCAGGCCGAAACGGTGGTTCACCCCGCCGCCGCAGCGCACGGCGTACTTCTCCAGGGCGCGCAGGCCCGGCGTCGTCTTCCGCGTGTCGGTGATGCGCGTCTTCGTGCCCGAGACGGCGTCGACGTAGTCCTGGGTCAGGGTGGCGATTCCGCACAGGCGGCCCAGCAGGTTCAGCGCCGTGCGTTCGGCGGTCAGGATCGCCCGCGCATTGCCGCTGACCCGCGCCAGGGCGCTGCCGGCCGTCGCCACCTGGCCGTCGCCGACCAGGGGTTCGACGCGGGCCGTCGGGTCGATCTCGGCCAGGGTCAGCCGGATGCAGGACAGCCCCGCCACCACGCCGCCCCGCCGGGCCACGAAGTCGGCCGTCAGCCGTGCGTCGGCCGGCACGCAGGCCTGGCCGGTGATATCGCCCGCGCGGCCCAGGTCCTCGGCGAGGGCGTTGCGGATGACGGGCTGGATGAGCAGGTCGGGAAGAGGGTCGAGGGTCATGGCTGTCTGTCCTGCGCTTCCTGGGTGACGCCCGCGAGGAACCCGCGGATCAGGGTGAGGGTGGCCGCGCGGACCTCCAGGCTCGCCGCCTGGGGATCGGCCGCGATGGCGATGCGCAGCGCGCCCTGGACGAACGCGCCGAAGACGAGGTGCGACAGGGTCGGCACGATGGCGTCGTCCAGCAGCCCCGCCTCGGCCAGGTGACCCATCGCGTGCGCGATGAGGCCGATGCAGACCGGCTCCTGCAGGGCGATCCACTGCTCGAACCCCAGCACCGCCGGCCCGTCGATCAGCAGCAGCCGCCGGGCGTCGGCGGCCTCGTAGGCGTCGAACATCTTGCCCCCGCCCACGACGATCTCCTGCAACGGATGCGGGCTCTCGGCCATGGTGGAGAGGTCGACGTATCGGGCCACGTCCATCATCACCGCGTCGCAGGCGGCCCGGAACAGGTCGGTCTTGTCCTTGAACTGATAGTAGACGGCGCCTTTGGTCAGGCCGGCGGCGGCGGCGACTTCGTCGACGGACACCGCCGCGTATCCGTTCTCGGCGAACAGCCGGCGGGCCTGGAAGACCAGGCGATCGCGATTGGTCAGCGGCGCCGTTGACATCATACTGTCGGTATGGCGATCATACCGTCGGTATGACAAGGGATGCGACCATGTGGACGCCCACCTGGACGATCGTGCTGGCGGCGGCCGTCGCCGCATTGGCCCTGGGCGCCGGGTTCATGGCCTGGGGCGGCGGCTGGACGATGGACGGCGCACTGGAGGGCGTACGGATCACGGCCCGTTGGGCCTTTCCGTGGTTCATCCTGGCCTGGAGCGCCTCGTCCGTGGCCCGGCTGTGGCCGGGCGGCTGGCGCAGCGCGCTGCTGCGGCGCCGGCGGGCGATCGGCCTGGCGTTCGCGGCCAATCACTTCGTCCATCTGGGCTTCATCATCCTGGCGGCCGGGGTCTTCGCCATGCCCCTCAGCCCGGTGTCGGTCGTGGGGGGCGGGATCACCTATGTGATGATCGCGGCGATGGCCGCGACGTCCAGCGACGCGGCGGTGCGCTGGATGGGCCGCACGCGCTGGAAGATCCTTCACGCCGTGGGCGGCTGGATGGTGCTGCTGATCTTCACCAACAGCTATGTGGGCCGGCTGGGCGAAAAGCCCTGGCTGGCGATCCCCGCGGTGGGCCTCATCGCGCTGGCGTTGCTGTTGCGCGCGGCGGCGACGCTGAAGGACAGGCTCGGCGGGCGGGCGGCCCGAGCGACCCCCTGAACTCAGGCCCCCTGAACTCAGGCCCTCTGAACTCAGACCGCCTGAACTCAGGCCGCTTGGCATGGCGCGCGGTCGGCCAGGGTGACGAAGGTCCGCTCGGCCTCGAGAGCGCCCGGGAAATCCGAGCGGAAGTGTCCGCCGCGGCTCTCGCGCCGCTCCAGGGCCGCCCGGGCGATCAGTCGCGCGGCGACCAGGGCCGCGGCTTCGCCGTGCCGGGTCTGCAGAAGGTCGATCTCGTGAAGCAGGCGGGTGAGCCCGGCGGCGTCCCGGATCACGCCGGCATCGCGGCTCATGGCGGCGCGTAGCGTCTGGAGGGCCTCGTCGGGCAGGTCCGGCGCGGGCGTCGCGCGCAGCAGTGGAAGCTCCGAGCCCGGGTCCGCGCGCGCGGCGCGGCCGGCGCGCTCGCCGAAGACGGCGGCTTCCAGCAGCGAGTTCGACGCCAGGCGATTGGCGCCGTGCACGCCGGTCGACGCGCATTCGCCGGCGGCATAGAGGCCGGCCAGGCTCGTGCGCCCGTCCCTGTCCGTGGCGATGCCGCCCATATGATAGTGGCAGGCCGGCGCGACCGGGATCGGCTGGATGCGCGGGTCGATCCCGCCGCCCATGCAGGCGGCGAAGACGGCGGGGAACGCGTCCGGGAAATGGGCGCCGACCGCCTGGCGGGCGTCGAGGAAAACGCCGCGCCCGGCCGCACGCTCGGCATGGATGGCGCGGGCCACCACGTCGCGCGGCGCCAGCTCGGCGTCGGGATGGTAGCGCGTCATGAAAGCCTGGCCCACGCCGTCGATCAGGGTGGCGCCCTCGCCACGCAGGGCTTCGGTGGCCAGCGGCGCGGGATCGCGGCCGATGTCGATGGCGGTGGGGTGGAACTGGACGAACTCGGGATCGGCGATCGTCGCGCCGGCCAGGGCCGCCAGCCCCAGGCCCTCGCCGCGCAGCTCGGGCGGGGTGGTGGTCACCGCGTACAGCCCGCCGACGCCGCCGGTGGCCAGGACGACGGCGCGCCCGGTGATCTCGACGACGTCGCGGCCGATGCGGGCCTGCACGCCGCGCACGCGGCCGCTCGTCTCCTGCAACAGGCCCACGAGCCGCGCGCCCGTGCGCACCTGGACGTGCGGCGCGGCCAGCGCGGCGACCACCACCGCCTGCATGATGGCCTTGCCGGCCTGGTCGCCCTTCACGCGGGCCACGCGGGCGCGGCTGTGGGCCGCCTCCAGGCTCTGGGAAAACCCGCCACCCTCGGTCCGGTCGAACGGCGCGCCCAGGCCGGCCAGCCGGCGCACGGCCGCCGGGCCTTCCTCGGCCAGCAGGCGAGCCATCTCGGGAACCACCAGGCCCGCGCCGGCCGCGACCGTGTCGGCGGCGTGCAGGGCGGGCGCGTCGTCGTCGCCGAGCGCCGCGGCCACGCCGCCCTGCGCCCAGGCCGAGGAACAGCCGCTGTTCAATGGCGCGTCGGTCAGGACCAGCACCCTGGCGGGCGCTGCGGCCAGGGCGGCGGTCAGGCCCGCGAGGCCTGCGCCCACCACGATGACGCCGTCATGATGCAGGCGCTCAGGCATCGGCCGCCTCGTAGAACACGTCGGTCCGCCGGGCCCGGGCCTCGGGCATGAAGGGGCCGTGCACCTCCCAGTGGACGCCGGTCAGCCGGCGCCCCAGGCGCGCCGCGCCGTCCCTGGCCGCGGCATGGGCCAGGCCCCGCTCGGACCAGGGACCCAGGTGGGTCACCCGCACGGCCGCGCCCGCGGGCGTGCGCCAGGGCGTGACCGCGCCCAGGCCCGGAAAGTCGTGGGCCACGCCTACGCCGATGCGCAGGTCCATGACGCCGTCGTCCTCGCCCTCGCAGAGCACCACGTCGCCCCAATAGGGGCCCCAGGCCCCCGTGCGGAGCGCGGCGTGAACCGAGTCCAGGGCCCTGAAGACGACGTCGCCCATCTGCTCGGGACGGACGCGGGCGGCGACGGCCGCGATCGGCTTGGCCGCCACGGTCGCGACGACCGGGTGATAGGCCGTCTCGGGCGCCATCGTCAGATCAGCTCCACGTCGACGTGGTGGCGGGCCTTCACGAGGTCGTAACGGGCGGGCTTCGCCGGCGGCGGCAGGTCGACCATCCGCTGGACGGCCAGCCGGGCGCGTTCGGCGATCGCCGGATCGACGGTCACCTCGTAGCGGTCGTGGACCAGGGCCTCGTAGATGTTCTCCAGCGTGATCCGCTTCATGTGCGGGCACAGGTTGCAGGGGCGCACGAACTCGGTCTCGAGGGCGTCGGCGGCGACGTTGTCGGCCATCGAGCACTCGGTGATCAGCACCACGCGCTTGGGCTTCCGCTGGATGACATAGTCGTTCATCGCCGCCGTCGAGCCGGCGAAGTCCGACACCTCCAGCACCTCGGCCGGGCACTCGGGGTGGGCCAGCACCTCGGCGCCGGGGTAGGCGGCCTTGATCTCCAGGATGTCGGCGGCGGTGAAGCGCTCATGCACCTCGCAGCGGCCCTTCCAGGCGATGATGCCGATATGGGTCTGGCGGGCCACGTTGCGGGCCAGGAACTCGTCGGGGATCAGGATGACCCGGTCGACGCCCCATTGGCGCGCGGTTTCCTCCACCACCTGCACGGCGTTGGCGCTGGTGCAGCAGATGTCGGTCTCGGCCTTCACGTCGGCGGTGGTGTTCACGTAGGTCACCACCGGCAGGCCCGGATAGCGCTGCTTGATCAGGCGCACGTCCGCGCCCGTGATCGACGAGGCCAGCGAGCAGCCGGCGCGCAGGTCGGGGATCAGCACGCGCTTCTCCGGCGACAGGATCTTGGACGTCTCGGCCATGAAATGCACGCCGGCCTGCACGATCACCTTCGCGTCCGACCGCGCGGCTTCCTTGGCCAGGCCCAGGCTGTCGCCCACATAGTCGCCGACGCCGTGGAAGATCTCGGGCGTCATGTAGTTGTGGGCCAGGATGACGGCGTCCTTCTCCCGCTTCAGCCGGTTGATCTCGGCGATCAGAGGAGCCTGGAGGCGCCATTCCATGGGCGTGACATGTCGTTTGACCTTCTCCCACGCGGGAGCGGTCACGGCTTCGACTTCCGGCGTGAAAGCGAACTGGAACCCGTCGGCGGCCATGGAACCCTCCTTATGCTCAAAGTGAGCATTTCTCAGGCCTATAAAAAGGCGTCACGCTGTGAATCGGACGCTTATGCTCACTTCGAGCATAACTACTATATGGGCCTGACGTAGGGGTGCGCAAGGGGATTCGAACGGGGCGCCTAGCGGACCGCCTCGGCGATCTGCCGGGCGAGGGTGTCGCGGCCGTAGGGCTTGTGCAGCAGCGGCCAGGGCGCGGCGCGGGCGGTCGAGAGCACGTCGCCCGTGTAGCCCGACGACAGGATGACGGGCAGGCCGGGGCGCAGCGCCGTGGCCTCATAGGCCAGATCCACGCCGGTCTTGTCGCCCGGCATGATGAGGTCGGTGAGCAGAAGGTCGATCGCGGCCCCGCTGCGCACGACGGTCAGGGCGGCTTCGGCGTCGCCCACCCGACGCACACGATGGCCCAGGTCGGTCAGCATCTCCTCGACCATCTCGCCCACCTGCAGGTCGTCTTCCGCCAGCAGGATGTCGAGGGCGGGGCTGGTGATGGGGGGAGGCGGCGGCGCGAGGGCGACGGCCGCCGCCTCCCCGTCCATGCGCGGCAGGTACAGGCGCACGCAGGAGCCCTTGCCCGGTGCGCTGTCGACGGTCACCGCGCCGCCGCTCTGGCGGGTGAATCCGTAGACCTGGCTGAGGCCCAGGCCGGTGCCTCGTCCCGGCGGCTTGGTGGTGAAGAACGGCTCGAAGGCGCGCGCGATGGTCTCTGCGTCCATCCCGGTCCCGGTGTCGTGGACGGCCAGGCAGATGTAGTCGCCGGCCTCAAGCCCCTCCACCTGCCGGTCGGCCAGGCGCACGGGCAGGGTCTCGATGCGGATCATCCCGCCCGACGGCGTGGCGTCCCGGGCGTTGACCACCAGATTCATGATCGCCGCCTCGAACTGGCTGGGGTCCAGGTTCGCGACGCCGCCCGGCGCCGCCGGCGCCAGGACAAGTTGGACCGCCTCGCCCACGGCCCGGCGCAGCAGGGGCTCGCTCTCGGCCAGCGCGCCGTCGATGCGCATGGGGGCCGGCTTCAGCGTCTGCCGCCGCGCGAAGGCCAGGAGTTGCTGGGTGAGCCGTTCCCCGCGGCGGGCGGCGCCCAGCGCCGCCTCGATCATCCGCTCGCGGCGGGCGGCGTCGTCGGGGCGACGCTGCACCATGTCCAACGCCCCGATCACCACGGTCAGCAGGTTGTTGAAATCGTGCGCCACGCCCCCTGTGAGCTGGCCCACGGCCTCCAGTTTCTGGGCGCGCTGCAAGGCCGCTTCGGCTTCGTCGCGTTCGGCCAGGGCCGCCTGCACCCGCTCGGCCAGCAGTTCGTTGATCCGCTTGAGGTCGGCCTCGGCCTGTTTGGCGTCGGTGACGTCGTAGCCGACGCCCACGTAGCCCTCGAAGGTCCCGTCCGCGCGCCACCTGGGCTGCGACAGCGATCGGACCCAGCGGAAGAGGCCGTCCCGGCGGCGATAGCGGGCCTCGAGGATCACAGGCTCGTGCGCCGACTCCCGGGCGACCTGCTCCTTCAGCACACGGTCCAGGTCGTCGGGATGCAGGACCTTGCGCCAGTCGAAGTTGACGGCCTCCTCGTAGCTCACGCCCAGGAAGTCGATGTAGGCCTCGTTGGCGAATTCCCGCAGGCCGTCCGTCCGGGTCACCCACATGAGCACCGGAGCCGAATCCGCCAGGCTGCGGAATCGGGCCTCGGTCGCTTCCAGCGTCTTCTGGGCTACGGCCTGGGCGTCCCGCGCGGCGTCGAGCTTCAGGAGAGCGTTGCGCAGGCCTGCGGACACCACCACGGTCAGGGCGGCCGAGAGGGCGAACATCACCATCACCGGCAGGCTGTCCGCGCCGGGGCCGATCGTCAGGGGGTCGACGCGGCCCAGGACCAGGGCGGCCGCCAGGGTCGCCCAGCCCCAGCGCGGGCCGGCGTAGAGCGTGGCCACCATGAGGGCGGGGAAGGTGGTCGCCGAGACGGTCGTGATGCTGCCGGGCCCCAGGGTGGCCATCCGCGCCAGCACCGCCGCGCCAAGGGTCGCCGCACAGACGGCGAAGGCCGCGGCGACGTGGGGCGGACGCCGGGGAATGAGCCTTATCGGCCAGGCGATCGGCGTCATGTCGGTGCGGTGAACCTCTGCGCCCTGTGGGCTGCGCCAGCATGGGGTGCAGTCCGAAGCGGCGCAACCGCAAGGGTGATCCCGTCGGACGGGATGTCCAACGTGTCGCAGTTGCACGAAAATTGCCGGCGTCGGGTCCAAATGACGCCGGTATGCGCCTATATGCGACGCCCGAAGCTGCAAGGCCGCCTGTCGCGGGTGACGCCGAAAGGGAGGGGAGAGCCCCTGACTGCGAAGCAAGATACGGGGCCTGCGAAGCAAGATGCGAGGCCTCGCGCCACGGCCGCGAAGTCCGCGATCCCCAGGACGCTGGGCGTGAAGATCGGGGCCGGCGTCGTCGTCGGCGCGGTGCTGGCGGGCTGTGCGCCCGAGTCAGGCCGTCCCGTCGCCGAGACGGCGCGCTTCGTGTCCCGCGACATGTCGGATTCGGGCCTGTTCCACCTGGCGTCGCGGATGGACCCCGCCATGCGCGCATTGGCCGTCCGGCACGACCCTGGCGTCCGCCGCGCCGACCTGTGGGCGCGGCCTGAAGGCTGGACCCGCCTGGATCTGGAGAATGTGCCCACGCTCGGCCTGGGCGAGACCGATCCCACCACCGCCGAGGAATTGAACGCGCTCCGGCCCTTCTCGAAGCTGCCGATCCGTCCGATGCGGCCCTTCGTGCTGAAGGATGGCGGCCCGGACTACGCCCGGGCGTTCCAGTGCCTGAGCCAGGCCGTCTACTACGAGGCGGCGCGCGAGCCGCGCCTGGGCCAGGAGGCGGTGGCCCAGGTGGTGCTGAACCGCATGCGCCACCCCGCCTATCCGAAGTCGGTCTGCGGCGTGGTCTACCAGGGCTCGGCCCGGGTCACCGGCTGCCAGTTCACCTTCACCTGCGACGGCTCGCTGCGCTGGGCGCCCCAGGGCGACCTGTGGCGCCGCGCCCAGGACGTGGCCCGCCGCGCGCTGGCCGGCCATGTGGACCGGACGGTGGGCTCGGCCACCCACTATCATGCCCAGTACGTCGCCCCCTACTGGGCCCCCACGCTGGTGAAGATGACCCAGGTGGGCCAGCACATCTTCTACCGCTGGACCGGGCCCTGGGGCGAGCCGCCAGCCTTCACGGGCCGCTATGCGGGCGGCGAGGCCTATCTCTCGCCCGCCGTCCTGGGCGGCGTCGACGCCCGGACGCAGGGCGGTCTCCTGGCGCCCGAGCTCCAGGGGGTTCCGGCCGAACGAAGGATCACCCTGGCGGTGGCCGGCGAGGTCCGGACCTACGACGTGGTCGATCCCACCATGCCGGGCGGCGAGCGGACCCGCGTGCGCGGCGTCCTGATGTCCACCCGCCGCCAGCCGACCGCCGAGGAGATCCAGCGCATCAACCGGAGCCTGGAAGAGGTGGAGCGCTCGCTGGATGTCCGGCCCGCCTCGGCGCCGTCCATGACGCCTCCGGCTGGCGCGCACCAGGCCCCGGCGGCGCCCGCGGCCGTCGCCCCGCCCGCCGCTCCCGCCGACTGAGGGTGCTCAGGCCGAGAAGGCGTCGGGATAGGCCACGCTGAGCGGCGCGTCGAAGGCGCCGGCCTGGAGCGCGATCGCCATGAACGCCGGGCTGCCGGCATAGGCCGATGTCACCTGCGCCGCGGTCTCCGGGGCGAAGCCGAAGCGCGGATAGTAGCCGGGGTGGCCCAGCACCAGCACGCCGTGCGCGCCGAATTCGCGGGCGCTCTCCAGCCCCGCTCGGACGAGGGCCGCCCCGATCCCGGCGCGTTGCAGCGCGGGCCGGACGGCCAGCGGGGCCAGGGCCGCGAACAGGTCGGCGCGGTCGGCGAACAGGCGGCTGAACAGGATGTGGCCGTCCACCCGGCCGTCCTCGGCCGCCACCAGTTCGAACAGCACGTCGCCGCCCGCCCGCAGGCGTTCGATCAGGCGCGCCTCGTCCGGCTGGCCGAACGCGAGTTCGTTGACCTCGGCGATGGCCGGGCGATCCTCCGCGCGGGCGTAGCGGACCGCCACCGCCTCACCAGGCTCCGATCTTCTGGACTTCCTGGTGGCTGATGGGGTGCTGAGCCTTCTTGTGGTCCTCTTCCGCCAGGAACCGCACCGCCTCCAGCGCGGCCATGCAGCCCATGCCCGCCGCGGTCACCGCCTGGCGGTAGACGTCATCGGTGACGTCGCCGGCCGCATAGACGCCGGGGATGGCGGTCGAGGCCGTACCGGGCTTCACCTTCAGATAGCCCGAGGCGTCCATCTCGAGCTGGCCCTGGAAGAGCTGGCTGGCCGGGGCGTGGCCGATGGCGATGAACACACCGTCCGCCGCGATCGTCCGGGTCTCGCCCGTGTTCACGTCCTTCAGCCGGACGCCGGTCACGCCCATCGGGTCGGTTTCGCCCAGCACCTCGTCGATCGCATGGTTCCAGACCACCTCGATCTTCGGGTGGTTGAACAGGCGCTCCTGGAGGATGCGCTCGGCCCGCAGCTCGTCGCGCCGGTGGACCAGCGTCACCTTGGACGCGAAGTTCGTGAGGAACAGCGCTTCCTCGACGGCCGTGTTGCCGCCGCCCACGACGATGACCTCCTTGCCGCGATAGAAGAAGCCGTCGCAGGTGGCGCAGGCCGAGACGCCGAAGCCCTGAAACTGCTGCTCGGTGGGCAGGCCCAGCCACTTGGCCTGGGCGCCCGTGGCGATGATCAGGGTCTCGGCCAGCCACACCTGGCCGCTGTCGGTCTCCAGGCGGAACGGGCGCTGCGACAGGTCGGCCCTGGTGACGATGTCGCTGACGATCTCGGTCCCGACGTGGGCGGCCTGGGCCTGCCTCTGCTCCATCAGCCAGGGTCCCTGGATGACGTCGGCGAAGCCGGGATAGTTCTCCACGTCGGTGGTGATGGTGAGCTGGCCGCCGGGCTGGATGCCCTGGATCAGCACGGGCTTCAGCAGGGCGCGCGCGGCGTAGACGGCGGCGGTGTAGCCGGCGGGGCCGGAGCCCACGATCAGGCAGCGGACGGAACGAGGTTCGGACATGCCGCTTATGTAGGCGGGATTCTAGCCGCTTGCGATGGGATCAAGCCATGAACCTCGGCCTTTGGATCGCCATCGGCGTGGGCCTGGGCGCCGCCCTCGGGGCGGTGATGGACAACGTCGGCGTGGGCATCGGCCTAGGCATCGCCATCGGTGTCGCCCTGGGCGCCGCCTTCGGCCGCCGGAAGGGCGACTGAGCGGAACGATTTCTGTGGCCAAGCTTTATCGTCGGCGATGGACAAGAAGCTGAAGATCGCCGGGGTCGTCTTCCTCGTCGCCCTCGCCCTCGGCGCGGCCTGGGCGCTCTGGCTGGGCTTGAAGGCGCTGGCCTGGATCGCGGGCGCGGGCCTGGTCATCGGCCTCGCGGCCGGCGGTGCGCTGGGCCTGCGCTCGCGCCGGAAGCTCCCGCCGCCGGACGATCATCCGCAGCTTGGTTAACGCCGCCTTCAGCGGCGGCGGGGTATAAGACCCCATGTCCCAGCCTCCCGAGATCGAGATCGCCGGACGGAAGATCGGCACCGCGCACGCGCCCTTCGTGATCTGCGAGCTGTCGGGCAATCACAACGGCAGCCTGGAGCGCGCGCTGCGGATGGTCGACGCCGCCGCCGACACGGGCTGCGACGCCATCAAGATCCAGACCTACACCGCCGACACCATCACCATGGACGTCGACCGGCCCGAGTTCCGCATCCACGGCGGTTTGTGGGACGGGCGAAGCCTCTACGAGCTGTACCAGGAGGCCCAGACGCCCTTCGAATGGCACGCCGCCATCTTCGAGCGCGCGCGGAAGCGGGGCGTCATCGTCTTCTCCAGCCCCTTCGACGAGACGGCGGTGGACCTGCTCGCCGATCTGGACGCGCCGACGTACAAGATCGCCTCGTTCGAGGCCGTGGACCTGCCGCTGATCCGTTACGCCGCGGCCCGGGGCAAGCCGCTGATCATCTCCACCGGCATGGCCAGCCTGTCCGAGATCGAGGCCGCCAGGGCCGCCGCCCTGGACGCCGGGGCGCCGGGCGTCGTGCTGCTGCACTGCGTCTCCAGCTATCCGGCCGTGCTGGAGGACGCCAACGTCCGCACCGTCGCCGACATGGCCCGGCGGTTCGGATGCCCCGTCGGCCTTTCCGACCACACCATGGGCACGGCCGCCTCGGTGGCCGCGGTCGCCCTGGGCGCCTCGGTGATCGAGAAGCACTTCACGCTGGCCCGCGCCGACGGCGGCCCCGACGCCGCCTTCAGCCTGGAGCCGGCCGAGTTCAAGGCGCTGGTGGACGACACCAAGGCCGCCTGGACCGCCCTGGGCCGCGCCCACTACGACCTCCTGGGCTCGGAGCGGGGCAACGTGATGTTCCGCCGCTCGCTCTACGTCGCCGCCGACGTGAAGGCGGGCCAGTCGCTGACCCGCGCCAATGTCCGCTCCATCCGGCCGGGCAACGGCCTGGCGCCGGCGCACCTCGAGGAGGTGCTGGGCCGCACGGCCACGCGCGACCTGGTCCGGGGTGAGCCCCTGGGCTGGGACATGCTGGCCTAGGGGCATGGACCCCGACGACCTTAAGATCGTCTCCATCGAAGCCGGGCTCTTTCTGCGCCCTTCCGGCGAGCCCGGCCCCGAGCCGCCGCCCCGGCCGACCACGCCTGTCCTCAGGGCGCGGCGCCAGCAGATCTCACGCGTGCTCCGGCGGGAGCCCGCGTCCGAAGTGCTTCGGTCGGTTCGCCAACTGGAAGGCGAGCTGCCGCAGGAACAGAAATGGCTCGCCTACGAGCTCATCCGCTTCCATCCCGGGGCCTTCTCCGAGATCGACGAGGCCGCCGTCGAGGACTACGTCGACCGCGTCGCCTCCTGGTACGCGACGGACGCCTTGGGGACGGTGCTGTCGGGACGCCTCTGGGCCGCGGGACGGCTGCCGGACTCGATGTTCGACGCCTGGTCCCGGTCGGACAGCCGTTGGCGGCGCAGATCGGCCCTGGTCGCGACGGTGGGGCTGAACGCCGTCGCGCCCGATCCGGCCCGGACCTTTCCGATCTGCCTGCGCCTGGCCGACGACCGGGACGACATGGTCGAGAAGGCGGTTTCCTGGTCGCTGCGCTGGCTCGCTCAGAAGGACGGGGCGGTCGTGGACGCCTTCATGGCCGAGCACGGTTCCCGTTTCCGGCCCCGCGTGCGTCGCGAGGTGGGGCGCAAGCTGACCACGGGCCGGAAGACTCCGCGCTCGACACGCGCCTAGCTTCGCGCTTTATATTATCGGCGATAACTTATTGACCGCGATCAAGGCCCGTGCGCCGGGTTGCGGCATGATCGTGGCGAAGAACCAGAAGCGGGAGGGTGCGATGACCATCGCGACAGAGGCGCCGAGCAGGGCCGGCCATTTCGACGTCCTGATCGTGGGCGCGGGGATTTCCGGGATCGGTGCGGCCTACCACCTGAAGACCCGGTCGCCCGACCGGAGCTTCGTCGTCCTCGAGACGCTGGAGAGCTTCGGCGGCACCTGGCTCACCCACAAGTATCCCGGCATCCGCTCGGACAGCGACCTCTACACCTTTGGCTACCGGTTCAAGCCCTGGGTCGGGCCGCCGATCGCCACCGCCCAGGAGATCCTCAACTACATGGGCGAGGTCATCGACGAGAACGACCTCGGCGGCCACATCCGCTATGGCCACCGCATCCTTCGCGCGGCCTGGTCCAGCGCCGAGAACCTCTGGACGATCGAGGCGGTGAAGCTCGACACCGGCGAGCGGCTCACCTTCACGGCCGGTTTCCTTTGGATGTGCCAGGGCTATTACCGCCACGCCGAGGGCTATACGCCCGAATGGGAGGGGATGGCCGACTTCAAGGGCCGGATCGTCCACCCGCAGACCTGGCCGGAGGACCTGGACCTTTCGGGCAAGAAGGTCGTCATCATCGGTTCGGGGGCCACGGCCGCGACGCTGCTGCCCAACATCGCCGACGACTGCGAGCACGTCACCCTGCTGCAGCGCTCGCCCACCTATTTCATCCCCGGGCGCAACGCGATCGACATCGCCGACCAGCTCCGCCTGCTGAAGGTGGACGAGAGCTGGATCCACGAGATCGTCCGGCGCCAGCAGCTCTACAACGGCGATCTCTTCACCCGCCGCGCCGTCGAGGAGCCCGAGACGGTGAAGCAGGAACTGCTGGCCGGTGTCAGCGCCTTCGTGGGGCCCGAGATCACCGAGAAGCACTTCACGCCCAGCTACCGGCCCTGGCGCCAGCGCATCGCCTTCGTGCCGGACGGCGACCTGTTCCGCGCCGTGAAGAGCGGCAAGGCCTCGGTCGTCACCGACCATATCGAACGCTTCACCGAGACCGGCATCCGCCTGAAGTCGGGCGAGACGCTGGACGCCGACGTCGTCATCACCGCCACTGGTTTCGACCTCAGCGTCCTGGGCGACATCGACTTCGCCATCGACGGCCAGCCGCTGAACTTCGGCGACACCGTCACCTACCGGGGCATGATGTTCACGGGCGTCCCCAACTTGGTCTGGGTGTTCGGCTACTTCCGGGCCAGCTGGACCCTGCGGGCCGACCTGGTCGCCGACTTCGTCCTCCGCCTTCTCGATCAGATGAAGGCCAAGGGCGCCAGGAAGGTCTCGGTGGCCCTGCGGCCCGAGGATCGCGACATGCCGCGGCTCTCGTGGATCGACCCCGAGAACTTCAATCCCGGCTACCTGATGCGCTCGATGCACCTGCTGCCCAAGCGCGGGGACAAGCCGGAGTGGCAGCACAGCCAGGACTATTGGGCCGAGAAGGATGAACTGCCGCAGATCGACCTGGACGACGCGGCCTTCGTCTACGAGGGGGCCGACGCCGGCGCTTCGCGCGCCGCCTGAGGCTACGGCTGACGCTCAGCGGCCGGCGATCAGCCGCAGGAACGTCTCGGCCATCCGGCCGGCGCCCAGCCCGTCACAGGTCTCGGCGCTGCGCCGGGCGAGGTCGCGCCGCAGGTCGGCGTCGCGGAGCAGCCGCCACAGCGCCCGGTCCATCGCCGCGTCGAAGTCGCGATCGGCCAGGTCCAGCACGATGGCCGCCTCGCGCTCGGCCAGGGCGCGCGCGTTGGGCCGCTGGTTGTCGGCCAGAACCACCAGGATCGACGGCAGACCCAGGACGCAACGCTCCCAGGCGCCGGAGCCGGCGGCGCCGATCCCGATGTCGGCCTCGGCGGTCAGGCGCGCCATGTGCGGGGTGTCCACGTGGAGCAGCAGCCGGGTGTCGCGCCGTGCGATCTTCGCCAGGCCGGCAAGGCTGGGGGCTCCTGCGCCCAGGACGATGTCGAGGCCCGCGTCCTGCAGCCGCGGCCGCACCGCCTCGACGATGCGGGCGGTGACGCCGTCGACGTCGGTCAGGCCCATCGACACCAGGATCCGCTGCACCGGCTCGCCGCGCCAGGCCAGGGCGGGTTCGCGCAGCGCCGCGAACTCCGGTCGGACGGCGGCGAACTCGGGTCCCAGCAGCAGGCGGGTCGTCTCGGGAACCAGGCCGAGGTAGTCCTCGGCCCGTCGGGCGGGACCGGCGTCCGCCACCACATCGGCCCCGAGCGGCCGGTCGGCCAGGTCGTCGACGACCAGGACCGGCCGGCCCTGGGCCATCGCCCGGTGGTCGGGTTCCGAAAGGCCATAGTGGTCGAACGCGACGGCGTCGAAGGCCTCGCGCACGGCCGCCGCCGCCAGGTCCTCGGCCGCGATCCGTTCCGCATCCGGGGCGAAGGCGTCCAGCACGCCGGCCAGGGCGGGCGGTCCTACGAAGGCGAAGGCCGCGCCCTGGGCCGCCATCGCACGGGCCAGGGTGAGGCTGCGCATCACGTGGCCGCCGCCCACGGTGGGGCCGGCGTCGACGACGAACAGGATCCGCGGGCCGGTCATAACCGCCGATGGCCTCCGAAATGGGCGAGATCGGGGCAAGTCATGCCGGCGACTTCATCCGATGCGGCCCCAAAAAGCAAAGGGCCGCCCCGAAGGGCGGCCCCACGACGCGCGGGTCGGGCGCGTCAGAGGATGTTGGTCTCGCTGATGTCGGCCAGTGTCTTGCCGACCAGCAGCACCGACTCGTCGGCCGTGCCGTTGCCGCCCTGGTCGTAGAAGACGACCACGTTCGAGCCCACGGCCACCGCCACATAGATCACGCCGCCGGTCATGAGGCCCTGGGCCGCCGCGACGGCGGCGGCGAAGTCGGCGGCCGTCGCCTCGGCATAGTTCCCGCCGGCCCCCGCCACGTCGCCGAACTCGATCCGGTCGGCGGTCGTCCAGTCGGTGATCGTGTCGATGGTCGCCAGGCTGGCCACCCCGCTGTCGCCGGCGCCGATGACGAACACGTCCGCGCCCGCCCCGCCGGTCATCTCGTCACGCCCGGCCCCGCCTTCGATGATGTCGTCGCCGGCGCCGCCCGTGATGCTGTCGCCGCCGCTTCCGCCCACCAGGGTGTCGTTGCCGGAGCCGCCGTCGATGATGTTGTCGTCGCCGCTGCCGCTGCCGTCGATGCTGTCGGCGCCGTCGCCGCCGCTGGCGGCGGCCCGTCCGGTGAAGCTGATGACGTCGTCGCCGGCGCCGCCGTTGATGATGTCGACGCCGCCCCCGGTCGTACCGCCCGTGGAGATGGTGTCGTTCCCGCCGCCGGCCGACACCGAGTCGTTGCCCGCGCCGGTGATGATGCTGTCGGTTCCGCTCCCGGTCACGACCGTATTGTTGCCGGCGCCGGCGTTGATGGTGTTCGCGCCTTCGCCGCCGTCGATGGAGTCGGCGCCCGCCCCCGTGGTGATGTTGTCGGCGCCCGCGCCGCCCGAGACGGTGTTCGAGCCGCCCGTGTCGACCAGGGTGTCGTCGCCGTCGCCCAGGTTGATGCTGTCGTTGCCCGCGCCGCTGGCGACCGTGTCGGAGCCGCTGCCGGCCGAGATGGTCAGGTTCCCGCCCGCGGCCGAGCCATCGATGCTGTCGGCGCCGGCTCCGGTCGTCACGCTGCCGCTGCCGGTGAGCGTGATGCGGTTGGCGCCCGCGCCCCCGTCGATCGTGTCGGCGCCGGACCCGCTGCTGATGGTGTCGTCGCCGTCGCCGCCCGAGATGCTGTCCGAGCCCGCGCCGGTCGAGATGGTGTCGGCTCCCGCGCCGCCCGAGATCGTGTTGTCGCCGGCGCCCGCGGCGATGGTGTCGTCACCGCCGCCGCCCGAGATGCTGTCCGAACCGGCGCCGGCCGTGATGCTGTCGTTGTCGACGCCGCCCGTGACCGTGTTGGCCCCGCCGCCCGCGTCGACGACGTTCGTGCCGGAGCCCGTGTCGATGAGGTCGGCGCCTGAGCCCGCGACCAGGGAGTCGTTGCCCGCGCCGAGGTTGACGGTGTTGGCGCCGTCACCGGCGTTGACGGTGTCGTTGCCGTCGCCCGCATCGATGATGTCGGCGCCTGCGCCCGCCACGATGGTGTCGGCGCCCGCGCCGCCGTCGAGCGAATCCGAGCCGCCGCCGCCCGTCAGGTTGTCGTTGCCCTCCTGCCCGCCGATGGTGTCGTTCCCGGCGGCCCCGACGATGGTGTCGTCGCCCAGGTTGCCCAGCATGTAGTCGTTGCCGCCGGACCCGGCGATGGTGTCGTTGCCCTGGCCGCCCAGCAGCAGGTCGCCGCCGGAGCCGCCGGTGATGCTGTCGTCGCCCAGGTTGCCCTGTGCGAACTGAAGGACGCCGGGGTTGCTGCCGGGTCCCACGTTGATGACGTCGTTGTCGCGGCCGCCATAGATGACGTCGTCGCCGTCGCCGCCGTTCAGGACGTCGTCGCCCTGGTTGCCCTGGAGCACGTCGTTGCCGGCGCCGCCGTTGAGGGTGTCGTTGCCCAGCCCGCCGTAGAGGCCGTCCGCGCCGGCGGTGCCGGTGACGTTGTCGTTGCCGGTGGTGCCCGCGTACAGCAGCGAGCTGTCCGGGAAGATCGCGGCCGAGCCGCCCGTCGTCGAGGTGGCCCGGAAGCCGCCGGGATCGCTGAAGGTGACCGAACGGCCGTCGCCGTTCAGGATGATGAGGTCGGGCGAGTTCACCGTGAACGGT
Organism: Phenylobacterium sp.; assembly: GCF_037189685.1. Taxonomy (GTDB): domain Bacteria; phylum Pseudomonadota; class Alphaproteobacteria; order Caulobacterales; family Caulobacteraceae; genus Phenylobacterium. Next base: position 75,813 of record NZ_JBBCIT010000011.1, read on the forward strand.
ATGAAGCTCACCGAGACCTGGGCGGCGGTCAGCGTCGGCTTGGTGAACACCAGCACGTCGTTCGCGGCGCTGAAGGCGAGCGCCTGCGCCGGCGTGATTTCATCGAAGAAGAACGTCGCCACTGTGCGGCCCCCAAATGCGAATCGGTTTGCGTCCCTGTGCGGGAGGCTATCGGCAATTCCTTAGCTAAAGTTACTGCGCGGGGCGAACGCAACAACAATGCGTCGCGTGGCGGCTCCGGCTCAGGGCTCGCCGTCGTAGCGGAGCAGGATTTCCTGCGCCGCCCGGTCCGTTTCGGCCAGCGGCGCATAGGCGGACGCCGCGAAGGCGCCGTCGAACGGCGCCGCGATTCCGCGGGCGGCGAGGTCGGCGTGGAACCGGGCCAGCTTGGCGCTGTGCCCCTTCATGGGCAGGACGAAGACGGGCTTGCCCGTGGCCGCCGCGTCGGTGGCGAGGTTCGTGGAGTCCTCGGTGACGAGGATCGCGTCCGCGGCGGCCAGGAAGGCGAAGTAGGGGTTGTCGCCCGCGCCGTCCCACACCCAGCCCGGCAGGCCGGCGAACGCGGCGGTCATGGCGTCGCGCGCGGCCGTCGGCGTGCGCCGCGTGAAGGAGACCATCAGGGCGCCGCCGGCGGCCTCCACCGCGGCCCTCACGTCCCGCGCCATACGCCGGGCCAGGTCGGTCGGCAGGTCGTGGGCCCTGGACCGGCCGCCGACGATCAGCGCGATGCGTGGCGCGGGCAGGGCGTCGAGCCGCTCGGCGAACCGCGCCTGCGCCAGGGCCAGCGTCTCGGCGGTGACCCGGTTGGGCGCGCCCAGGATCGGAACCACGTTCGGGCCGTCCAGCCCGTCATGCGTCGGCGGGACGACCACGTCGAAGCGCGCCAGCGGCGCCTTGGGATCCTGGGCCTGGACCACGAACGTCTTGCCGCCGCTCCAGGCCAGGATGCGGGTCGATAGGGGAAGGGTGGCGCGGCCGGCGCCGATCCAGATGTCGGGCCAGGGCTGGGCGATCGGGTCGCCGGCGCGGGCGGCGGGCGGGATCAGACGCCAGGGCAGGCGTCCCAGGCCCCATCGCCAGGCGATCCGTTTCGGCGTGACCAGAGCCGGTCGCCGGCGGGCGATCGCTTCGGCCAGGCCCAGGGCCTGGGCCTCGATGCCGGCCCGGCCGTCCGAGACGGCCCAGATGCGCAGGGGACGGGGCGCGCCGCTCATCGGCGCGTCGCGCGCAGGGCGGGGTGGGTCAGACCCACTCCACCTTGACGATCTCGTAGGCCTTGACGCCGCCCGGCGTGTTCACCTCGACCACGTCGCCGGTCTCCTTGCCGATGATCGCGCGCGCGATCGGCGAGGTGACCGACACGCGGCCGCGCTTCACGTCGGCTTCGTGTTCGCCCACGATCTGGTAGCGGGCCTCTTCCTCGGTGTCCTCGTCGACGACCGAGACCGTGGCGCCGAACTTCACCTGCGAGCCGCTCAGCTTGGAGACGTCGATGACCTGGGCGCGGGCCATCTTGTCCTCGATCTCGGCGATCTGGCCTTCGATCCAGCCCTGGCGCTCCTTGGCGGCGTGGTACTCCGCGTTCTCCGAGAGGTCGCCGTGCGCACGCGCTTCGGCGATGGCGGTGATCACCGCGGGCCGCTCCACCGTCTTCAGACGCTTCAGATCTTCGTCGAGGGCCTTGTAGCCCTCGGCGGTCATCGGAACTTTTTCCATCGTGACTCGAGATTCGCCTTGCTCAATCCCCAGCCCACGGGGGCATGGCGCATGCGCCCCCGGGGGCAGAAAAGCTAGGATTGTGCGGCGCAAAAATCAAGTCCGACCCTTGGATGGGTCGGTTCGCGGGCGTCTTCGTCATGCGCTTTCGCTGATGATCGCGCCGTCCAGCTCCTCGGGGAGCGGCGGTTCGTAGACGCCTTCGATGAAGTCGAAGAGCTCGGGCGTCACCTCGATGGCGAAGTTCTCCCCGCGCACCACATTGCGCTCGGCCACCCGTCCGCGACGCACGTCGGCCGAGGCGGTCACGAAATGCCACTGGATCGGCAATTCGGCGCCGTCGGCGATCTCGCGCACCCGGGCCCGGTCGGCGCGGCTCATCAGGCCGATGTCCAGGATCACCGAGGTTCCGGCCGCCAGCACGCCGGCGGCGGCCGACCAGATCTGGGCTTCGCAGCGCTGCACCCGCTCCACCATCCAGGCGTATTCGATGGGGTCGGGCATGTCGGGGGCGAAGAGGCGCGCCATCCACTCGTCCAGGATGAACGCCACCGCGCCTTCGCGCCGGGCGAAGGTGTGGGCGTAGGTGGTCTTGCCGGCGCCCGAAGGACCGAAGACGACATGCAACGTGGCGCTCATGGCCCGCCGAGCTAGCGCAGGGTGAGCCCGCCGTCGATCACCATCTCCATCCCGGTGATGTAGCGGGCCTCGTCCGAGCACAGCCACAGCACGCCGTTGGCGATGTCCTCGGGCACGCCCTTGATTCCCATCGGCACCGCCATCGCCGACATGGCGTCCAGGTCGGGCATGGCGTTGGCGCCCGGCGTGATCGCCGCCTGCACCGTGATCCAGATGGGCGTTTCGATCAGGCCGGGGTGAACCGAGTTCACGCGGATGCCGTCGCGCGCGTTGGCGCACTCCAGCGCCACCGACTTGGTGAAGAGGCGCACGCCGCCCTTGGTGGCGCAGTAGCCGGCCAGGTTGGGCGAGCCCTTCAGGCCCGCCACCGACGACATGTTCACGATGCTGCCGCCGTCGCCGCTCTCTCGCATCAGCGGGATGGAATGCTTCACGCCCAGGAACACGCCGTCCAGGTTGATGGCCGTCTGGCGTCGCCAGTCGGCGAGGCTCATGTCCAGGATCGATCCGCCGATCCCGATGCCGGCGTTGTTGACCAGGATGTCCAGCCGGCCGTGGCGCGCCTTGATCCCCGCGACCACCGAGGCCCACGCGTCCTCGTCGGTGACGTCCTGGCGCGCGTATTCGGCGCGGCCTCCGGCCGCCTCGATCCCCGAGGCCACGTCGCGGCCCAGGTCGTCCTGGATGTCGGTTAGGACGACGGTCGCTCCCTCGGCGGCCAGCTTCTCGGCGCAGCCGCGCCCGATTCCGCTTGCGCCCCCGGTGACCAGAGCCACCTTGCCCGCCACTCGCCCTGCCATGACGCCTCTCCCTTATCGTTGTTCAGTTGACGTCCTAGCGCAGCCTCGGCGCGGGGCCTAGCCGTCTCGTCAAGACCCGGACTCAGGGCCCGGACCTGGTGTCGGGAGAGGGAGGGTTCGGGCGCAGCACACCCCGTCTCGCCGCGCGGCGCGCGGCGGCGGTCTCGTGTCGCCGATGGCCCAGGCGTCAGGTCGGCGGGGTCATCCCCCGGCTACTGCATCCACTTCGGAGTGGTGTCGCCCGTGGTGACGATACCGAAGATCAGGCCGATGGCGAGCAGCACGATGGCGCCGACCATGACCATCCCGATCATGCCTTCGAACCTCTCGAAGGGGCGCCGGGCCTTGTGAGGCTTGGCGTGGGTCGTATGCGACTCGGTTTGCATGACGTCTTCCTCGCAATCCGTTGTGGAGTTTCTTGGTCTCCACGCCAGGCTGCGGCAGACGCCAGAGGCGTCCCCCGGAAGTTCGCAGGGCTCTGTCGAACCCCTCATGCGGGCCGCCGGGGCGCGCCCTTGCCGCCTGTCTCAGTCAGGCGATGCGGCGAGTCTGCGCCTTCGCCGAACGGCGGTCAACGTGCAATCGGAGGCGCCCCATCTTCGCCGGGCTGCAATTTCTGCGCGCGGGTCGCGGCCAGGGCGTAGATGTCCGTGGGCGTCAGCCAGTCGTTCACGGCGCCCACGATCGGACGGCCGCCGAAATCCCCCCGCACGAAGCTGCCCTGCCAGGCGCGGCCGTAGATGGGGATCTCGTAGCGGACCAGGGCTTCCAGGCGGCCGGGCGTCTGGAGGCCGTCGCGGAAGCGCCAGGCGACCGCTCGCGAGGCGTCCGGCGGATCCAGGGTCATGTCGGCCAGGGGCGCTTCGGCGCCGTCGACCTGCCAGCCGCCGGTCGCGCCCTGGGCCAGCAGCAGGGTGGTGGCGTTGAGCCCGTCGCCCGCCAGGAAGGCGTAGTTGAAGGGGGCGTCGAAGCGCGGCGCCGCCTGGCGCTGCTCATGGAATTTGGCCAGGCCTTCGTGCTCGAAGGTGCGGCCGCCGATCTCCACCCGCGCCCGGCACAGGCCATAGACCTCCTCGCGCCCCTCCAGCACCTGCGCCGAAAGCGGGCTGACCGCCTGGAACCTTCCGTCGATCCGGCCCTGGACCGGCCCCTCGCCGTGGGGGGCGCTGCGGCTGTCGTGGAAGCCGAGCTTGGCCGCCAGCCGCACGGCCGGCAGGGCGCCCTGCCGCCGCGTGCGCAACAGTTCGGCGTCGGCGCCAGGGGCGCGCCAGCGAGCCAGGGGCTCGGCCGCCAGCCGTTCGGCGCCTGCGGGCAGGTCGTGGCGGGTGAAGGCGTACAGCCGACCCTCGTGCAGCAGATGGCACCAGAGCCAGGTGAAGCCTTCCACGGGGAACCGGCAGAACCGCAGCGTCAGCGCCGACGACCCGTCGCGCGCCACCGACATCACCATCGCGGATTCGGAATAGGCCTTGCTGCCGCGCACCCTCAGGTCGTCGGCGTGAGCCGCGCCGGCGAAGGCCAGGGCCGGAGCTGCGGCGATCAGGTCGCGCCGGCGCATCAGCGCGCCTCCTTCGGCGGCGAGGTCGGGGGGAGCGGGGGCCGCGGCTCGTCGTCCGGAACGCCCGCCGCGCGGCGCATCCGCGTGATCACGGCCGCCTGTCGGGCGAAACTGTCGTCGGGCGGCGGCGGGCGCAGCACCTGACGGTCCAGGAAGCGCAGGGCGTCCCGCACGCGGTGCGGGATCGTGCGGCCCAGGTGATCGGCGCCGCGCACCAGCCGGTACTCGTGGGGCACGTCGTGGTCCCACATCACGCGATGGAGGAATTCCACGCCCTCGTGCAGGTTGAACATGTCCAGGTCGCCGGCCTCCACATAGATCTGCAGGCCCGAATCCACGATCTCCCGGCGGTTGGCGATCACCATGTTTGCGGGGTTGGAGCGCTTCCAGAGCGCCGGGTCCACGGGGTCTCCGAAGACCTTCCTGAAGAACGCGTCGTCGCGCTGGAACCGGTTGCGCATCTTCACCGCGTCGAAGTCGAGCGCGGGCTCGATCCCCGCCTCCAGCGCCGCCAGCCCACCGAACACCTGCGGATGGTTCAGGCCCAGGCGCAGGGCGCCCAGTCCGCCCATCGAGATACCGGACACCACGGTGGCCTCGCGCCGCGCATCCAGGCCGTAGCGGCGGCGAAGCTCGGGGACCAGTTCGGTGACGATGAAGGTCTCCCACCTCTGGGAGCCGTCCTTGAAGTCCATGTAGAGCGAACGGCCGACATCGGGCGTGGCCACGGCGGCGGGCGGGAAATCGCCGGCGGCCCAGGCGGCCTCGATCGTCGGGCGCATCTGGGTCAGGAAGCCGTTGTCGCCCCCGCCGCCGTGCAGCATCAGCAGGAGCGGAAGCCTCTGCGCCGGCGTGTGTCCGGCCGGCAGCAGCACCGACACCTTGACCGGCGAAGGGACCTGCTTCGACGTCAGCTCGATCGTCTCGATCCGCGACTGGGCGCGAGCCGGTTCCGCCGTCATGAGTCCCGCCGCGATCAGGGTCGCCGCAATCAGGGCGCTGAGCACGCCCAGGGTGGCTTTCGGCACGTTCCCGCTCCCGTATTTCCCGGCAGGCTAGCCAGCTTTCGCCCGATGGGGGAGGCGGCACCCCGATAGCCCGGGTCTATGAGTCCGCCGGTCATGGACATACGCGTCGCGCGGCGGCAAACCCGCGGGGATTTCGCGGGAGCAGGTTCATGGTCGATCTCGACGACTACATCGACGACGGCGACGCGGCGGGCGACGTCGCCGCCGACTTCGTCGCGCTCAAGGATTGCCTCAGGGCGCTGGCCGACGCCGTGGCCAGCACCAATCTGGCCGTCATCAACGCCGCCCAGGGCGATCCGTCGGCGGCCACACAGCGCGTCCAGGCGTCGGTCGCCGCGCTGAAGCGTTTCCACGACGCCTACAAGGTGCTGGACCAGGCCGACGAGGCCGAGCCGGACGAGGAGGGGTAGCGGCCGGGCGGCGGTGTCAGCGATCGGTGGGGTCCGAGCCGTCCTTGGGCGCGCCGGTGCCGGACGAGCCCATGAACAGCTTCTTGCCGTCCGGCAGGGTCACGTCGCGCCCGTTGGCCTTGCACGCCGGCCGGCAGAGCTTGTCCTTGGACTGATAGCCGCGGACGATGATCTCGGTGCCCGGCCGCAGCGAGTTGCGGTCGATCCCGGCGCGCAGGAGGGTGTTGGGCGTGCCGCCCTCGACCATCCAGGCGGTGGTGGTGCCGTCCGGGTTGTTGGCCGCGATGTGGACCCAGGCGTGGGGGTTGATCCATTCCACACGGGTCACCTTGCCCCGCAACAGCACGGGCGCCTTGCCGTCGAACTCGGCGGCGAAGGCGTGGTGGGCCCAGGCGGCCCCGCCCGCGGCGACGGCGCCCAGCGCGGCGGCGACGGCGGTGGCGACGATCACGGTCTTCTTGGTCATCCTCTAGCCTCCAAAGGCCAAACACATTCGGTCGCCGGCGGCGGGCCTACTTCAGCGGCACTTTCCGCAGGTCGCCGTACATCAGCTCCTCCACGAACTCGACGCACTTGAACTGGCCCAGCCGCGCATCCTCGCCCTGGCGCTTGTAGAGGTTGAAGCTCATCTTCCAGGGTCGCGTGAAGGTGGCGGGGTCGGTGATCGTCGCCTCGTAGCGCAGGGTGGTCGGGCCGGTGAGGGTCCAGCGCTCCTCGACCGTCATCTGGTCCGAATGGTGATTGCCCGCCCGGTCGAACCAGGTGCGGTCGTTCATGCCGGACACCTTCACCACCAGGGTGTCGCCCTCCCATCGGGCCACCGACTGGCCCATCCAGCTGTCCACGGGGGGCGGACCGGGGTCCTTGAACAGGATGTTCCGCAGCGCGCCCGCATACTCGTAGGCGATGATCATCGAGTCGCCGGCCTGGAAGATCTGGAACGGCAGGTGCATGTAGTTCGCCCGCGGCACGCCGGGCAGGTAGCACTTCACCTCGGGGTCGCGTTCCAGATAGTGGGCGCGGTTCTCGTCGCGGAGCTTCCGGGCTTCGTCCGTGTAGGGGATCTCGCCGCCCTCCACGATCCCCGCGCCCGCCGGCACGGCGCCCACCGCCCCCAACGCCAGCACGTCCTTGGCCGGCAGCGGCACATAGGGACCGGGCCGAAGCTGCAGCGCCGCGCGCGCGCCGTGGGGCTCGATATCCCAGCCGGCGGTGTTCATCACCTGCCAGACGCCGTTCAGGTCGGGCTGCCTGGTGCCTGGAAGGCGTGGCGCCTTGTACGTCGCGGCCCCGCGAGCCTTCGGCTGGGCCTCGGCGGCGACCGGCGCGGCCAGGAGGCTCGCCGCCACCAGCGCCGCCAGCATCCTGATCATCATCCGCTTCCCCCGTCTTCCCGTCTTGCCTGTTCCCGTCTTGGCCGACGGGTTTCCTTGATATCCGGCCGAGCCTAGACGACCCGCCCGCGCCCGGCCAGACGCAGCAGGCGTTCCGAAAACCGCCGGGCTGAGGTATGCCGCGCGCATGACGCTGCGCCCGCTCTTCGCCACGCCGATCTACGAGGCGACCCTTACAACAGACCGCAGCTTCGAAAATTTCAACGGCGAGATTTTGGAGGCCTGCGAAGCCCTGGCCGCGGAAGACGCGGCGGGGCGCGCCTGGAGCCGGGCGCACGGCTACGGCGGCTACACCTCCTACGCCTCGCTCGACGACCTGCCGCAGCGGATGAGCGTGTTCGCCGAGCTGAAGCGCCGGCTGGACCGGCACGCCCGCGCGTTCGCCGAGGCGCTTCACCTCGACCTGGGCGGCCGCCGGCTGGCGCTCGACAGCCTGTGGGTGAACGTCCTGAAGCCGGGGGCGGGGCATTCGGGACACATCCATCCCCACAGCACCCTCTCCGGCACGGTCTATGTGGCCACGCCGCCGGGCGCGAGCGCGCTCAGGATCGAGGACCCGCGCCTGCCGCTTATGATGGCGGCGCCGCCGCGCCGCGCCGATGCGCCCGAGGCGGCCCGCGCCTTCGTCTACCTGCAACCGCAGCCCGGCACGATCTACATGTGGGAAAGCTGGCTGCGCCACGAGGTGCCCCCCAACCGCGCCCGGACGCCGCGGGTGAGCGTGAGCTTCAACTACGGCTGGCGATAGGCGGGCCCGTCTCGCCCTCGGTCATCCGCAGAGGCGCCGACGGCGGGGCTGGGCGGGCCTGGGCTGGGCTGGGCGGGCCTGGGGGTCAGTCCGCCACCGATCCCCTGGGGCCGAATTTCAAGCCGAAGAAGTCGCCCCTGTTCCAGAGCGGGCGGGCGTCGGCGTCGGCCAGTTCGCGGGTGATCTCGTAGTTGATCCGGGCGAACTTGGCGCCGGCGGCGTAGTCGATCGGCTGGGCCAGGTCGTCGCAGGGCTTGTGGTAGCACTGGGCCAGGAAGCCGCGGAACTTCGCCTCTCCGCCGTTCTGGAATCCGGTCATCAGGAAGGTGGACGGCACGCCGATCTCCACGAACCGGAAGTGGTCGGAGCGGGTGAACAGACCCTCCTCGGGCATCGGATCGGGCGACAGGGCGACCCCCGTGCGGGCGGCCGCACGCTGGACGGCCTGGGCGATGCCCGACCGCTCGGACCCGAACGCCACGACGTCCACGAAGTCGTAGGTCAGAACGGGCATGTCGAGGTTGACGTTGGCCACCATCGTCCCGGCCACCGTCGGGTTTCGGGCGAAGTATTCGGCGCCCAGCAGGCCCTTTTCCTCGGCCGTGACGGCCAGGAACAGGATCGACCGCCGGGGCGCGCGGCCCGAGTCCCGGAACGCGCGGGCCACCTCCAGGGTGGTGGCGATCCCGCCGGCGTTGTCCAGCGCGCCGTTGTTGATCGAGTCTCCGTCGACCGGCGCGGTGACGCCGATGTGGTCCAGGTGGGCCGACAGGACGATGACCTCGTCCTTCAGCTTGGGGTCCGAGCCGGGCAGCAGGGCGGCGACGTTGGCGCTGCGGGTGGTCTTGGTCTCGGTGCGGATCGCGGCGTCCAGGCGGTAGGGCAGGGCGAAGCGCGGGGCCTCGCCCCGGGGCTTCTCGGCCGCCGCCACGGCGTCGGCGTAGGGCCGGCGCGCGCCGGCGAACAGCTTGGTCGCGCCGGCCACGCTCAGCGTGGCCAGCATCGGCGTGCGCGGCGCGGGGTCGAAGGCCGTGCCGTCGGGCCGCGTCCAGGTCATCGACCAGCTCTCGGCCGCCCGTCGCATCTGGGCGAACGGACGCCTCGTCTCGTCGCTGGGGCGATAGGCGAGCACCAGGCCCACGGCGCCGTTCGCCTCGGCGGCGAGGCGCTTGGTGCGCACGCTGCCGTAGTAGGCCCGCTCCTCGGTCTGGAAACCGGATGGCGCGCCCTGGAAGACCACGACGATCTTTCCCTTCACGTCCAGGCCGCGATAGTCGTCGCGGCCGCGTTCGGGCGCCACGACGCCGTAGCCGGCGAAGACCAGCGGCGCGTTCAGCTTCAGCTCCGCCGCGCCCAGGGGGCGGCCGGTGATCACGTCCTCGCCGGGGACCAGGACCGTCTCGGCGCCGGCCCGGCCCACGAGGGCGAAGCGCCCGTCGTCCGCCTGGCGCACGGCCAGCAGCGGCGTTTCCTGGAACCACGAGCCCCCGCCGCCCGCGGGCGTGAGGCCGAGCTGGGCGAACTGGCTCGCCACATAGGCCGCGGCGACGTCGTAGCCGGGCGAACCGGCTTCGCGGCCCTGCAGCAGGTCGGACGCCAGGAAGGTCATGTGGGCCTTGATGCGCCGGGCCGAGTCCTGCGGCTCCAGGGGCGTGGCGGGGACGGTCTGCGCGAGGGCGGACGAAGCGAACAGCGTGGCGGCGACCAGGCCGGCCAGGACTTTGGACAAGGCGAAAGAACTCCGAGGTTTGTCCGATTCTAGCCAAGCTGGCCCGCCACGGCCAGTCGTGGCCCTCAAGTGGCCTTTGGCGGCATCTCATAGAGGTCCGCGAACCGCATGAAGGCGGCAACGTCTCCGGTCACCGACAGGGCGCCCGCGGCCTGCAGTTCGGCCAGCGGCGCCTTCCCGTACATGACGCCCGCCACCGCCGACGGCGCGCCGATCACCCGTGCATCGGCCCGTTCCGGGTCTCCACGCTCAGTGACGAGGACGCCGTCGCGCACGCTTACCGTGAACGCCTCGTCTTCGAACCGGAACCCCAGCGACACGTCCAGATCGCCAGCGACCGTCGGGTCGAACTTCGCCTGGAACGACAGCATCAAGGCGACCGGGCTCAGCGGCAGGGTCGGATCGTGGAACGGCGAGCGCACCGCCCATTTGCCCAGCTCCAGCACGATCGGCCGCGCCTCCAGCCCCCATTCGGTCAGCTCGTAGACCTGCACCGACGCCGGCGGCGGCAGCTTGCGCCGGCGCACGATCTTCGAGCTCTCCAGGCCTTCGAGCCGCTGGGTCAGCACATTGGCCGACACCCCCGGCAAGCTCGCCCGTAGATCCCCGAACCGACGCGGCCCCAGCATGAGTTCGCGCATCACCAGCAGGGCCCATCGGTCCCCGATGAGGTCCAGTGCGTGCGCGGTAGCGCAGGCGTCGTCATAGCTGCGTGGCGATTTCTTAGTTATTTTTAATAACTCCTGACTTGCATAAGATAACTACAACGGGCATCCCTCTCAAGGGCGTCCCACGCCCCGACGCACCCCAAGGGAGACCCACTGATGCCCTATATCGACGGAATGGTCGCCGCTGTCCCCACGGCCAACAAGGATGCGTACGTGGCGCATGCGAAGGCCACGGCCGCGATCTTCAAGGAGCACGGCGCCATCGGCTGCACCGACGCCTGGGGCGACGACGTCCCGGACGGCAAGGTCACGGACTTCCGCAAGGCGGTGCAGGCCACCGCCGACGAGACCATCGCCTTCGCCTGGATCACCTGGCCGGACAAAGCGGCGCGCGACGCCGGGTGGGAGAAGGTGATGCAGGATTCGCGGATGCATGAGCTGCAGATGCCGTTCGACGGCAAGCGGATGATCCACGGCGGCTTTGCGCCTCTCGACTGATCCGTAGAGCCGAGCCCAAAGCAGAAGGGGCGGCCCGTGGGCCGCCCCTTTTCGTATCAACTGTCCAGGAAGCTCCGCAGCTTCCGCGAGCGCGAGGGGTGCTTCAGCTTGCGCAGGGCCTTGGCCTCGATCTGGCGGATACGTTCGCGGGTGACCGAGAACTGCTGGCCCACCTCTTCCAGGGTGTGGTCGGTGTTCATACCGATGCCGAAGCGCATGCGCAGCACCCGCTCCTCGCGCGGCGTCAGGCTGGCCAGCACGCGGGTGGTGGTCTCGCGCAGGTTCGACTGGATGGCCGCGTCGATCGGCAGGACGGCGTTCTTGTCCTCGATGAAGTCGCCCAGGTGGCTGTCCTCCTCGTCGCCGATCGGCGTCTCGAGGCTGATCGGCTCCTTGGCGATCTTGAGGACTTTGCGCACCTTCTCCAGCGGCATGGCCAGCTTTTCGGCCAGCTCTTCCGGGGTCGGCTCGCGGCCGATCTCGTGCAGCATCTGGCGGCTGGTGCGGACGATCTTGTTGATCGTCTCGATCATGTGCACCGGGATGCGGATGGTCCGCGCCTGGTCGGCGATCGAGCGGGTGATCGCCTGCCGGATCCACCAGGTGGCGTAGGTCGAGAACTTGTAGCCGCGGCGGTACTCGAACTTGTCGACCGCCTTCATCAGGCCGATGTTGCCCTCCTGGATCAGGTCCAGGAACTGCAGGCCGCGGTTCGTGTACTTCTTGGCGATCGAGATCACGAGGCGCAGGTTGGCCTCGACCATCTCCTTCTTGGCCTGACGCGCCTCGCGCTCGCCCTTCTGCACGGTCTGGACGATGCGGCGGTAGTCGTCGATCGGGACGCCCGTTTCCTGGGCCAGGGCCGCGATCTCGCTGCGGATGTCGCCGATCTGGCCGGCGTCGTTCTCGGCGAACTTGGTCCAGCGCACGCCCAGCGGCTTCACCTGGGCGCCCCAGTCCGGGCGCATCTCCGAGCCCAGGTAGGCCTTCAGGAACTCGGCGCGGCTGATGCCGTAGCTGTCGGCCAGGCGCAGCAGGCGGCCTTCCAGCACCATCAGGCGCTTGTTGATGGCGTAGAGCTGCTCGACCAGGGCCTCGATGCGGTTGTTGTTGAGCTTCAGCGTCTTGAGGTGCTGCACGATCGTGCTGGTGGCGCCGGCGTAGGCCGTGCGGTCGGCCGCCGCCAGGTCCTGGCCCTGCAGCCGGGCGGCCACGAGTTTTTCCTGCAGCAGGCGGAAGCCTTCGAACTCGCCGGCGATGGCGTCCAGGGTGGCCATCACGCCTTCGCGCAGCTCGGCCTCCATCGCGCTGATCGTCGGGCCGGCGCCGTCGTCGAAATCGTCGTCGTTGTCGCCGTCGCCTTCACCCTCGCCGTCCGGCTTCTCCTCGGCCTCTTCGGTCTCCTCGGCCGCCATGTCGCCGGCCGCGGCCGCCACCTGGCCGCCGTAGGTCTGCTCGAGGTCGATCACCTCGCGCAGCAGGATGCGGCCGCCCTCCAGTTCCTCGCGCCACACCATGATGGCCTCGAAGGTGAGCGCGCTTTCGCACAGGCCGCGGATCATGGTGTCGCGGCCGGCCTCGATGCGCTTGGCGATGGCGATTTCGCCCTCGCGCGAGAGCAGCTCCACCGAGCCCATTTCGCGCAGGTACATCCGCACCGGATCGTCGGTGCGGTCGTAGGCCGGCTCCTTGGTGGTCTCGACCACCGCGGTCTCCTCGCGGACCGCCACCTCGCCGCCCTCGGCGTCGTCCTCGGACTCCACGACGTTGACGCCCATCTCGCTCAGCATGGCGAGGGTGTCTTCGATCTGTTCCGAGGTGACTTCCTCGGAGGGCAGGACCTTGTTCAGCTCGTCCATCGTGACGTAGCCGCGGGTCTTGGCCTGCTTGATGAACTTCTTGACCGCGGCGTCGGTGAGGTCGAGCAGCGGGCCGTCGGTCGCCGTGGTTTCCGGGGCTTCGGCTTCGGCGGTGTTGGCGCTCATCTAAATCTCCAAACTCGGCGTCGCCCCTGGGCCGTGAAGGCGCTGCGGAGGCGGGCCGGCAGATGGTGGTCCGCACGCCCGGAACGAAGGGGTCGCGACACGACGACCCAGGCGCACGATGAAATGTTCCCTATGGATACGGTCATCCGCAGCGTTTCGTCGCAGGCAGACGCGCAAAAGGACAACGCGCCGCAAGGGATCATCCCCTCGCAGCGTCCTTCGGCGTCGTCCGCAGGCGCGGGCGCCGCGGGGACTTCCGCGCTTCGAGGGAGACATCATCATCCGTGAAGGGGGCGCGTCCGAAATCGCGACGGCCCGGCGATGTCTGTCGCAAGCACGCTAAATCCGCAGCCCGCAGATGGCGCGCGGGACGCCGGGTGTCAAGGCGCGCGAGGCTCATTCCGGGGCGCCGGCGCCCGCCCACCGCGCCGCCTTCAGTGCGGCAGCACCACCGTCGGACCGTCGCCGCCGCTGGCCCAGTCGCTGTTGATAAGGCGGCGCAGGTGGTCGCGCTCGGCCTTGAGCGGGGCCAGCGTCGCCAGCGCCGTGGGGTCGCGGGCCACGTCCTGCACCGCCGCCTCGACGGCCCGCTCCAGGGCCTCCAGCTGCATGAGGAGATCGAAGGCCTGGCGCCAGAGCAGGCGCGCCCGCTCGCGCGCGGCGGTCGGGTCGAGGAACGGCGCGGCGACGCCGGCCCGGCTGGCGTCGCGGTCCATCCGCGCGATCATCGCCGCGTCCACGCCCCGGGCCTGGAGGCGCCGCATCACCACCTCGAATTCGGCCTCCTCGGCCTCGTAGCGCAACTGAACCAGCTCGTGGGCGATCTGGTCCAGCTTCTGGTCGCCGAAGCCGTGCGAGCCCACCAGTTCGATGGAATCGTCGATGATCGCCGGATCGAGGAGGGCGGCCTTGGCCAGCGCCGCCGCCAGCGGCCGCGCCGACTGTTGCAGCGCCTGCGCCGCGCTTCGCGCCTCGGGCGTCGCCCCGGCCGTCGCGGCGCGTCGCTTGGCCCATCCGTGGTTCGACAGCGCCCGGCCCGCCGCGCCGGGCTCGTAGACGCTGGCCGCCCGGGGCGAGAGCTGGTCGAACCGTCCCAGCAGGTCCTCCTTGTAGGCGGCCGCGAGGTCGCCGTCCGGGATGCTCGCCGCCAGCTTGCGCAGGCGCACCTTGAGCGCCGTCCTGCGCTCGGGCGTGTCCAGCGGCTGGGCTTCGTCGTGCTCGCGGCGGAACAGGGCTTCGGCGAAGGGGGTGGTCCTCGCGAGCTGGGCCTTCAGCGCCGCGGGCCCCTGTTCGCGCAGCACGTCGTCGGGGTCCTTGCCGCCCTCCACGATGGCGAACCGGAAGCTGCGCCCGGCCTTCAGCAGCGGCAGGGCCCGGTCTATGGCGCGCGCCGCGGCCTGGCGGCCCGCCCGGTCGCCGTCGAAGCACAGCGTGGGTTCGGGATGGTGGCGCCACAGCAGCTCCATCTGGTCCTCGCCCAGGGCCGTGCCCATGGCCGCCACCGCCGGCACGCCGGCCCGCTGGCAGGCGATGACGTCCATGTAGCCCTCAACCACTGCCAGCGACGGGTTCTCGTCGCCTTTCGCCGCCGCGAGGATCTTGCGCGCCTCGGACAGGCCGTAGAGGTGGTGGCCCTTGTGGAAGACGACCGTCTCGGGGCCGTTGAGGTACTTCGCGCGGGCCTGGGGGTCCATCGCCCGGCCGCCGAACGACACCACCCGGCCGCGCGCGTCCAGGATCGGGAAGACGATCCGGTCGCGGAAGCGGTCGAAGGGCGCGCCGCCGTCCTCGGGCGCGACCAGCAGCCCCGTCTCGACCAGGGCTCCCGGCTGGGCGCCCTTGGCGACGAGGTAGTCCTTGAGCGCGGTGCGGCCGCCCCGGGCGTCCTTGGCCGGCGCGAACCCGATGCGGAACCGCGCCCATTCCGCTTCGGGCAGGCCGCGCCGTTCCAGATAGGCGCGCGCCTCGCGGCCGGCCGGCCGGCGCAGCTCGGCCTCGAACCACTGGGCCGCCAGTTCCAGCCAGTCGGCCAGGCCCTGGCGCTTCTTCTCCTGCTCGGCGCCGCGCGGGTCGACCGCCGGCAGCGGCACGCCCGCCTCGCCCGCCAGCCGCTCGACGGCCTCGGCGAACGTCAGCCGCTCGGTCTCCTGCAGGAAGGTGATGAGGTCGCCCGTCTTACCCGACGAGAAGTCGAAGAACATCCCCTTGGCGTCGTTCACGTAGAACGAGGGCGTCTTCTCCTTGTTGAAGGGCGAGAGGCCGACGTACTCCTGCCCCTGCTTGCGCAGCTTGACCGTGCGGCCGATGACGTCGCTGGGCCGCAGCCGCGACTTCACCTCCTCCACGAACCGCTCGTCGAACCGACCGACCATCCGAATCACCTGCGGCGGTCGGTTGGCGTCACGCCAGTCCAAACCGCGAATCATCCCCACTCACGTTGCGACTGTGGATAGTTCTCACGACAGAAACGGACGTACATCCGGCGACGAAGGCGACGCGGGTCGAGGTTTAGAGATGCCGCAGCTTGTCCGGATTCCGCATGACGTAGATGGCGGCGATCCGGCCGTCCTCGCCCGGCTCGAATGCCAGGGTCTCCGGCCCGTCGTGCAGGCGCAGCAACAGGCCGGGGCCGCCGTTGATACGCACCATCTCCAGGCCTTGCACGCCCATCTCGCCGTGGCGCCAGAGGATGCCCTGGAAGAGGCCGATGATGTCCTCCCGGCCCACCAGGACCCGCAGCGCCGCGATGCGCTTGCCGCCGCCGTCGCTGACCATGATCGCGTCTTCCGCCAGCAACTCCGACAACGCCCCGGTGTCCGCGGTCGCCGAGGCGGCGGCGAAGGCGGCGGCCAGCTTCATCGCCTTGTCCCGATCCACGGTGAAGCGCGGCCGGGCGTCCTGCACGTGGCTGCGGGCTCGGCTGGCGAGCTGGCGCACGGCGGCCTCCGAGCGCTCCAGGGTCTCGGCCACCTGAGCGTAGTCCTGATCGAACACGTCGTGCAGCAGGAAGACCGCCCGCTCCAGCGGTGACAGCCGTTCCAGGGCCAGCAGGAAGGCGATCGAGAGCTCCTCGGCGCGCTCGACCGGGTCGTCGGCCGTCATGGGTTCGATCAGGGGCTCGATCAGCGGCTCGGGCAGCCACGGCCCCCGGTACGCCGCCCGTTCGGCCTTGGCGGCGCGCAGCCGGTCGATGCAGAGCCGCGTGACGACCCGCACCAGCCAGGCGGCGGGATCGTCCACCCCGTCGCCGCCCCGGCTCCAGCGCAGCCAGGCGTCCTGCACCGCGTCCTCGGCCTCGGTGACCGAGCCCAGCATGCGGTAGGCCAGCCGCCTCAGCCGCGGGCGGTTGGCCTCGAAGGCGTCGGTGAGCGCCACGTCCATCGCCGCCACCCTACGCCGCCAGCTCCAGCCGGGCGATCCCGGGCGTCACGGCCTCGCCCGCCACGGTCACGCGCGAACAGGCCTTGCCGTAGCCCAGGGCGTACTTGAGCGTCGGGTACATGCGCGCGGCGGTCAGGGCGAGGCCGATGGCCACCAGCGCCGGCTCGCCCCAGCGGCGGACGATCTCGTCGCGCAGGGGATCGCAGGCCTCCATGTCGCGGGCCAGGCTGGCGCGGGCGAAGCGGTAGGCCAGCGCCGCCGTCTCGCCCATGCCCGCCTCGTCGCCGGCCACCACGGCGCGCAGGATCGCCGGGTCCACGCCGTTCGCCACGGCGATGTCCACGCCCACCTGGACGCAGGGGCCGCAGTCCTCCTGCAACGTCCCCACGAGGCCGGCGGCGGCCAGCGCCTCGGGCGGGGCGGCGCGGCGGTCGGCGGCCTGGGTCCCCAGGCTGAACCTGAGCAGGCTCCAGGGATTCTGGCGCAGCACGTGGCGCATGTAGCTGGCGTCATAGCCGAAGGCGGCCTCGAAGCGATCGAGCTGGCGGGAGAGGAAGAACTTGAGCACGGGTCAGACCTCGCGGGGTTTGCGGAGAAGGGCGAGCGCCAGGGGGATTGCCGCCAGCAGGAACACGCCCACGGCGTCGCGGCGCAGGTCGGCCAGCGGGGTCGCCCCGCAGGTCGCGTCATAGACGTGGATGGCGGCGTGCAGGGTGAGCCAGGCGGCGGCCGCGGCCAGCGCCGGCCACCCCTGCCGCGGTCGCCAGGCGAACCAGGCCAGCGCCAGCGCGCAGGTCGCGTAGATCGCGCCGATGTCGCGCACGAAATGCGGGTTGAACGGCCCTGTCTGCGGCACGCCCGGCACGGCGTCGTACCAGGCCAGCGGCGCAAGCAGCATCACGAGCCCGTTCGCGCCCAGCACGAGGCCGGTCACCCCGGCCAGGTATCGATCCCAATGGCGCATCGCCGCCCTCCGTCGGTTCTGCATCCAGGACGGAGAGATGGGGCGAGGTGTGACATGGCGGTCGCAGAAAGGTTGGGAACCACAGAAAACACAGAAAACACAAAATGGGCTGGAGATGGTTCTTATTTTGTTCCATTTTCAGGCATGGATGATCTCGACTCTGCTCAGTTCCTCTTCAAGGACGAGGCGTTCCGCATCCGGGGAGCTGTGTTCCAAGTTTATCGCACGATGGGAGCCGGGTTCCTCGAAGCGGTGTACCAGGAGTGCCTCGCGATCGAGCTTGCGAAGCGCGAAATCCCTTTCGAAGCGTCCAAGGTTCTTGCCCTCAGTTATGACGGCGTGCTCCTTAGACAGACCTACGTCGCCGACTTCGTCTGCTTCGGGCAGATCATTCTTGAGCTGAAGGCGCTGCGCGCCATCGCGCCCGAGCATCGGGCGCAAACGATCAACTACTTGCGCGCTGCGGATATGCGGCTGGGGTTGCTGGTCAACTTCGGCGCCACACCCCGCGTGGAGATCGAGCGCTACGCGCTCTGACATCATTCTGTGTTTTCAGTGTTTTCTGTGGTTCAACCTAGCTGAGGCTCCCCAGCCAGCCGGGAAGCTCGGAGATGCTCGCCAGCTCCGTGAAGCGGGGATGGTCGGCCGGCGGGTCGGCGACCTCGTGCGCCCAGGTGATGGGGTACGGGATATAGGCGCCCCAGGCGCCGGCCTCGATCGCGGGCAGGATATCGGAGCGCAGGGAGTTGCCGACCATCACCGCCTCGCCCGCGCCCGTGCCGTAGCGGTCGAAGACGCGGGCATAGGTCGAGGCGTCCTTCTCGCTGACGATCTCGACCGCGGCGAACAGGTCGCCCAGGCCCGAGGCGGCCAGTTTCTGCTCCTGGTGCAGCAGGTCGCCCTTGGTGATCAGGATCAGGCGGAGGCCGGCTTCCGCCAGCTCGGCCAGGGCATTGTCGACGCCCGGCAGCGGTTCCACCGGCTCGGACAGCATCTCGCGGCCCGCGGCCAGGATGTCGGCGATCAGGCGCCCGGGTGGCTGTCCCTCGGTCAATTCCATCGCCGTCTCGATCATCGAGAGGGTGAAGCCTTTCACGCCATAGCCGTAGAGCCGGAGGTTGCGCTTCTCCACCTCGGCCAGCCGGGCCGTGGTCAGCTCGTGGCTGGCGTAGTCCGACAGCATCGCGCGCAGGCGATCCTGGGTGAGGCGGAAGATCGTCTCGTTGTGCCAGAGCGTGTCGTCGGCATCGAGGCCGACCGTGGTGATGCGCATGGCGGCGATCCATACGGCCGCGCGGCCATCCTGCGCAATCGCCGGGCAGGGGGCGCCCAAAGCGCGTGCAGCGAGCGCCAACGGCTTATGCAACAAGGGATTGCGAGGTTTTGGTAACCCGGCCCGGCAATGCTTTTCTGGAGTTGATTCGGAGGCCGCCGATGGCCACGGGGGGAATCTGGCGCTGGATCGGCGCGCGGCTGGGCGGCCGTGCGGTCGCGGACGCACAGGCGCAGGCCGACCTAGCCGAGACGCGGCTGCGTGACGCGATCGACGCGATCCCCGAGGGGGTGGTCTTCCTGGACGCCGAGGGGCGCTACATCCTCTGGAACCGGCGCTACGCCGAGATCTACCATCGATCGGCCGACCTGTTCCGGCCGGGCGCCCGGCTGATCGACACCCTGCGCGAGGGGGTGGCGCGCGGCGACTATCCCGACGCCATCGGCTGCGAGGCGGCCTGGCTGGCCGAGCGCGAGGCCAAGCTGGCCCAGGCCACGGGCGAGCGGCACGAGCAGCAGGTCTCGGACGGCCGCTGGCTCATGATCGAGGAACGCCGGACGTCGGACGGGGGCGTCATCGGCCTCAGGGTCGACATCACCGAGATGAAGCAGCAGGCCGCCGCCCTGGAGGAGGCGCTGGTCCACGCCGAGGCGGCGCATCGGGCCAAGGCCGAGTTCCTGGCCGACATGAGCCACGAGCTGCGCACCCCGCTGAACGGCGTCCTGGGCCTGGCACAGGCGCTGGACGCCACCGACCTCTGCCCGGACCAGCGCGCCCTGGTGTCGGACATCCGCGCGGCGGCGCGTCAGCTCAATCGCATCGTCAACGGCCTGCTGGACTATGGCGACGCCGACCTGGCCGTCGACGAGCGGGCGGGCGTCGCGGGTCCGGACCGGCCGCTCCGCGTGCTGGCCGCCGACGACAACCCCACCAACCGCAAGGTCATCGAGCTGATGCTGGAGGCGGCGGGCGTCCAGGTCACGACCGTGGAGAACGGGTACGAGGCCGTGGAGGCCTGGCGGGCGGGCGGGTACGACGCGGTTCTGATGGACCTGCGCATGCCGGTCACCGATGGCCTGGCGGCCATCCGCACCATCCGCAAGGACGAGGCCTCTCTGGGCCGGGCGCGCACGCCCACCATCGTCCTGTCGGCCAACACCTCGCCCGAGGACCGGGCCGCCTCGGCCGCCGCGGGCGCCGACGGCCACATCGCCAAGCCCATCCGGGTCGAGACGCTGTTTGCTGCGCTGGACGCGGCGCTGTCGCCTCAGGTGGCGCAGGCCGTGTGAGGCTTGGTGACCCGCTCGGCCGAGGGCGGGAATTTTTCCAGGAGGGCGGCGGGCCGGATGGGTCGCGCCACCAGCCCGCCGCCGCAGTTGGGGCAACGGCCGCCGAAGCGTGCGTCGGCGCAGCCGGCGCAGAAGGTGCATTCGAAGCTGCAGATGCGCGCCTCGGCGCTGTCGGGCGCGAGATCGCGGTCACAGCATTCGCAGTTGGGACGGAGGGCCAGCATGCCTCAGCCTAGGTTGAAGCTGATATAGCTGAAATGACGGATTTCCCTCATTTCCCGCCACTTTATTCCCCGAAGCCCTCGCCCGGTTCGCGCACGGGCTCCAGGCGCAGCAGGCGCGAGTCCGCCACGCCGGCCGTCCGGTGCAGCACCAGTTCCCGGTACTCGGGGTCGCGCACCATGGCGATGAAGGCGTCGGCGCTCGGGTACTCGGCGATGAAGGCGATGTCCCAGGCCTCGGCCTGCGGCCCCGTCAGCATCACCTGCGGCCGCCCGGCCCAGACCTGGCGCCCGCCCAGCCGCTTCAGGATGTGCGCGGTCGTGCGGCCATAGGCGCGGTAGGCGTCCCGGCCGCTCAGGCCCTTTCCGTGATCGGGGTGCCCCTCGGGATACGTCGCCTCGGGCTTCAGCCGCACCAGGTTCAGCATCTGGATGGGCTGGTCCCGCGGCAGGCCCTTGAAGATCTCCCAGGCCTCGCGATCCGGATCGATATGGGTCATGACACTCCCGTCGCATTGACCGTCCCCGCGGGACTCACTACCTAGCCCGCCGTTTGCCTACAAGGAGAGCCGCCGATGAGCCGTGACCTGTTGCCTGGCGTCACCGGCGTTCTCGCGCTGGCGGACGGGACCGTCCTGCAGGGCGTCGGGGTCGGCGCGGTCGGCGAGGCCGTGGGCGAGGTGTGCTTCAACACCGCCATGACCGGCTACCAGGAGATCCTGACCGACCCCTCGTACATGGCCCAGATCGTGACCTTCACCTTCCCGCACGTGGGCAATGTGGGGACCAACGTCGAGGACATCGAGCAGATGTCGGGCTCGGCGGCGACGGCGGCGCGCGGGGCGATCTTCCGCGACGTTCCGACCCGCCCGGCCAACTGGCGCGCCGACGGCGACCTCGAGGCCTGGATGGCGCGCCGCGGCGTCATCGGCCTGGCCGGCGTGGACACCCGCGCCCTGACCCGCGTGATCCGCGAGCGCGGCATGCCCCACGGCGTCATCGCCCACAGCCCCGAGGGCCGGTTCGACCTGGACGCCCTGGTCGAGCAGGCGAAGGCGTGGTCGGGGCTGGTCGGACTGGACCTGGCCAAGGACGCCACGTGCCTGCAGGCGTTCACCTATGACGAAGGCCTGTGGGACTGGAACGGAGGCTACGCCAAGGCGGGGTCGCCGCGTTACGAGGTGGTCGTCGTCGACTACGGCGTGAAGCGCAACATCCTGCGGGCGCTGACCTCGGTGGGCGCGCGGGTGACGGTGGTGCCGGCCAGCACGACGGCCGACGAGATCCTGGCGCGCAACCCCGACGGCGTGCTGCTGTCGAACGGTCCCGGCGACCCGGCGGCGACGGGGGAATACGCCGTGCCCGAGATCCGCAAGCTGGTCGACAGCGGCAAGCCGGTCTTCGGCATCTGCCTGGGCCACCAGATGCTGTCGCTGGCGCTGGGCGCGAAGACGGTGAAGATGGAGCAGGGCCACCATGGCGCGAACCATCCGGTCAAGGACCTGACGACCGGAAAGGTCGAGATCGTCTCGATGAACCACGGCTTCACCGTGGACCGCGACAGCCTGCCCGAGCCTGTGGTCGAGACCCACGTCTCGCTGTTCGACGGCACCAACGCTGGCATCGCGCTCAAGGACCGCCCCGTCTTCTCGGTCCAGCACCACCCCGAAGCCTCGCCCGGCCCCACCGACAGCCTCTACATCTTCGAACGCTTCACCGCCCTCATGGACAAGGCGAAGTAGACGCGACGATCCATCGGCGGCGAAGCCGCGACAAGATTCATCCACGGATGCACACGGAGACACACGGATCAGCCTGGTTCACTCGCTGATCGAAATGACGGGTCACGGGCCATCCGTGTGTCTCCGTGTGCATCCGTGGACGAGTCTCACAGCGCAAAGCGCTCGATCTGTGTCTTTGGACCTGCGCCGAAATTTATCAGCAGGCCCAGTTTCAGGCCCGTAGCCTTCAGATAGTTCAGAACTTGGGAGCGATGCCCTGGCGTGAGAATGCTGAGCGCCTTCAGTTCGACGATAATCTCATCAAAACAAATGAAATCCGGTACATAGCTCTGTTGGAGTTGAATTCCCTTGTAACTCAGCCGCAACCGCGGTGCGGCCCGAAAGGGGATTCCCTGGCGCGAGAACTCCAGCGCCAGACACTCCTGATAGACGCCTTCGAGAAAGCCGTGGCCCAGGACGTTGCTGACCTCGAACGCCGCCCCCCGAATTCGGAAGGCCTCATCCTCGAAATGTAGGCCATACGAGGCGTCGCTCATCGGGCAAACATAGGGCGGGCGACTCGAACAAATCAAGAACAAAGATCGTGTATCACCACCCGATGTGCTGGAGCATTTCGGGGAGGAACTGGAGGAAGACGTCCAGGTCGTCGCGGAGGGCCTCGAAGGTGCCGCCGGGGGACACGTTGGCGTCGTAGGCGAAGATCGGGTCGCCCGCATTGTCGAGGTAGACGCGGACGTAGCGCTTCGTCCGGTTCCAGTCGTTCGCCTTCTCCAGCCCCAGCGGCTGTTCCAGGTCGAAGCTCGAGATGAACTGCACCGCCCGGCAGCGGCCCTCGGCGCAGTCGTAGAGGTCGACCTCGAACTTCACGCCGCTGGCGGCCTGGGCCTGGACGTAGCGCGTCCCGTCGTCCCCCTTCTCGACCTTGGGATCGAAGCCCTCGGCCTTGAGGAAGGCGATGACGTCCTCGATGGAGAGGCCCGCCTCCGGGATCGGCCGCGCCTCGGCGGCGTTCGCGGGCGCCAACGCGGCGATCGCCAGGCTCGCGGCAACCGCCGCCAGGACACGTTTCATGAAAGCCCCCGAGACACGAGAGGCCCCGGCATAGCGCGCGCCGGGGCGCTCGGCCACGGACTAGAGCCGCGACAGCTTGCCGACGCCGATGACCGGGCCGCTCGGGCCGTCCGGGTTCTGCGATCCGCCCGGCGGCTCGACCGACACGGCCAGGGCCGCGCCTTCCGCCATCTTGGCCATCAGCTCGGTCGGCAGCGCGATCACCTTCGCCTTGCCCGACTCCACCAGGCCCAGGGACTTGGGATTGTCCTGCCCGGCGATCAGCCACAGCTCGTGCACCTTGTCGCGTTCCGAGCCCTCGGGCAGCAGCGAGGTGACGATCAGGGCCTTGCGATCGGGGTCGTAGGCGGCGGTGAACAGGGGCTGGACCCGGCTGTCCTGGCTTACGACGCTGGCGCTCAGGAGCTGGCCCTGCGGCGCCACCGGCACGTCGCGGGTGATCGTCACCGGCGGCTGGCTCACCTGCACCACCACGGCGGCCAGGCTGGCGGCGGCGAGGGCGAAGCCGCCCACTGCCGTGTTCCGCCAGAACTTCAGCCGGCCCAGCAGCGCGGCGTTGTCGTTGGCCGCCCCGCTGGTCCTGGAATCGTTCGCGGGCAGCAGGCGTTCGATCCGCGGCCACAGGCCGGCGGGCGCCGGCACGGACGGGATCTGGTCCAGCAGCGGCGCCAGCCGCGCCTGCCAGGCCGCGACGTCGGCGGCGAACGCCGGCTCGCGCGCCATGCGCAGTTCGGCCTCGGCCCGCTCGCGGGCGTCCAGGACCCCCAGCGCGTGTTCGGCGGCGAGGGCTTCGGCTTCGGAGAGGTCGGGAGCTTCGCTCATGACTGGAGGCACCCCTTCAGCTTCGCCAGTCCCCGACGAATCCAACTCTTCACCGTGCCCAGCGGCGCGTCCATCCGGCGCGCCAGGGCTTCGTAGGTCACGCCCTCGAAGAAGGCGGTGCGGATGACCGACTGCGTGCGGTCGTCCAGCTCGCTCAGGCAGCCGTGAAGCCGGGCGCGGTCGTCGGCGGCCGAGAGCAGCGTCTCGGCGCTGTCGGCCCCGTCGGGGATCTCCAGCTCATCGACCGGTTCGGCGTAGGCGATCGGGCCTCGGGCGCGCAGGCGGTCGATCGCGCGGTTCCGGGCGATGGTCGATGCCCATGTCATCACGCTCGCCCGGGCGGAATCGAACCGATCCGCACGTCGCCAGATGGTGACGTAAACGTCCTGCAACACGTCCTCACTTTCCTCGCGGTCGGAGAGGATACGGAGGCAGACGCCAAAGAGTTTCGCCGAGGTGGCCTCGTAAAGTTGTCGCAGGGCCTCGCGTTCCCCGGCGGCGATGCGCGACATGAGCTGGACGAGGACGTCCGGGGACGTGACGGCGGCGGCCAAGTGAACACCTGCGGTTTCGTCGCCGTGCGGCGAACTGACACAGGCCAAGCTGCCCGCACCCGCGCCTTTGCGCAAGTCGTCACGGTTGAGTCGTACATCGCCGAAGAGGCGAGGGCGTTGCGGTCGTACGGCGATCCGATCGGGCGACGCGGACGATCGCGCGAGGGGATCAGGCCGCCTGGCTGCGCAGGGTGGCGCGGCGGGTGGCGGCGCGCTTGGCCTTGGCCCGTTCCTGCCGCGCTTCGTGGCGCGCCTCGGCCTCGGCCTCCAGGGCGGGGACCAGCTCGGCCGCCGCCGCACGCTGCTTGTCGTCGCCCGACTCGGCCAGCCGGCGTGCGTTGGCGAGGAAGCTCGCCACCTCGTCGTCGGCGAGCGTCGGAATGCGGTCGATCAGGCTCATGGCGGCCTCCTGGAGCTGGCGTGGCGCTTTGCGGCGCCCTGCAGGAACAGCGCCCCAGGCCCGCCGCCAGTTGCATGATTCGAAACAGAAATTTCGGGGAACCAAATCGCGTCCCGCGACTTGCCCGCGCCCGGGCGTCCAAAGGGCCGCCGGCGCGCTTGCACACGGGCGGCCGGGTCTCTAAAGGGGCGCCTTGACCTGAAGTTCCGACCTTATCGGCGTGCGGTGCGCAAGCCCGCGCGGCCTTGCGCGCGAGAGCCATGCCCAAACGCACCGACATCTCCTCGATCCTGATCATCGGCGCGGGGCCCATCGTCATCGGCCAGGCGTGCGAGTTCGACTATTCCGGCGTCCAGGCCTGCAAGGCCCTGCGCGCCGAGGGCTACCGGATCGTGCTGGTCAACTCGAACCCGGCGACGATCATGACCGATCCCGACGTTGCCGACGCCACCTACATCGAGCCGATCACGCCCGAGATGGTGGCCAAGATCATCGAGAAGGAGCGGCCCGACGCCCTGCTCCCCACCATGGGCGGCCAGACGGCGCTGAACACCGCCCTGGCCCTCGAGGCGAACGGCGTGCTCAAGCAGTTCGGCGTCGAGATGATCGGCGCCCGCGCCGACGTGATCGACAAGGCCGAGGACCGCCAGAAGTTCCGCGATGCGATGGACAAGATCGGGCTGGAAAGCCCCAAGTCCAAGGCCGCCCACTCGATGGACGAGGCCCTGGAGGGCCTGGAGTTCGTGGGCCTGCCCGCGATCATCCGCCCGTCGTTCACCCTGGCCGGCACCGGCGGCGGCATCGCCTACAACGTCGAGGAGTTCCGCGAGATCGTCGAGCGCGGCCTCGACCTCTCCCCCACCACAGAGGTGCTGATCGAAGAGAGCGTCCTGGGCTGGAAGGAGTACGAGATGGAGGTGGTCCGCGACAAGGCGGACAACTGCATCATCATCTGCTCCATCGAGAACATCGACCCGATGGGCGTCCACACGGGCGACTCCATCACCGTCGCGCCCGCGCTGACGCTGACCGACAAGGAATACCAGCGGATGCGGCGCGCCTCGATCGACGTGCTGCGCGAGATCGGCGTCGAGACCGGCGGCTCGAACGTCCAGTTCGCCATCAACCCGGCGGACGGCCGCATGGTGGTGATCGAGATGAACCCCCGCGTCAGCCGCAGCTCGGCCCTCGCCTCCAAGGCCACCGGCTTCCCGATCGCCAAGGTCGCCGCGCGCCTGGCCGTGGGCTACACCCTCGACGAGCTGATGAACGACATCACCGGCGCCACGCCGGCCTCGTTCGAGCCCAGCATCGACTACGTGGTCACCAAGATCCCGCGCTTCGCCTTCGAGAAGTTCCCGGGGTCCGAGCCCTATCTCACCACCCAGATGAAGTCGGTGGGCGAGGTGATGGCCATCGGCCGCACCTTCGCCGAGAGCCTCCAGAAGGCGCTGCGCGGCCTGGAGACGGGCCTGTCCGGCCTGGACGAGATCGCCATCGAGGGCGGCGACGATCCCGAGACCGGCCGCGCCGCGGTCCTGCGCGCCCTGGCCGTCCCCACCCCCGACCGGCTGCGCGTCATCGCCCAGGCGTTCCGCGCCGGCCTGACGGTGGACGAGGTCCACGCCGCCTGTTCCTACGAGCCCTGGTTCCTGCGCCAGCTCGAAGCCCTGGTGGCCACCGAGGCCGCCGTCCGCGAGGGCGGCCTGCCCACCACCGCCGCCGACTTCCGCCGGCTGAAGGCCCTGGGCTTCTCCGACGCCCGGCTGGCCCGGCTCACCCACACCACCGAGAAGGAGGTGCGCGAGCAGCGCCGCGCCCTGGGGGTCCGCCCCGTCTTCAAGCGCATCGACACCTGCGCCGGCGAGTTCCGAGCCGAGACGCCCTACATGTACTCCACCTACGAGACCGGCGCCCTGGGCCAGGTCCCCGACTGCGAGTCCGAACCGTCGGGCGCGAGGAAGGCCATCATCCTGGGCGGCGGCCCCAACCGGATCGGCCAGGGGATCGAGTTCGACTACTGCTGCTGCCACGCCGCCTTCGCGCTGGCCGAGATCGGCGTCGAGTCGATCATGGTCAACTGCAACCCCGAGACCGTCTCCACCGACTACGACACCTCGGACCGCCTCTACTTCGAGCCCCTGACGGCCGAGGACGTCCTCGAACTCATCGAGACCGAGCGCGCGAACGGCGAGCTGCTGGGCGTGATCGTCCAGTTCGGCGGCCAGACGCCGCTCAAGCTGGCCGGGCCGCTCGAAGAGGCGGGCGTCCCGATCCTGGGCACCAGCCCCGACGCCATCGACCTGGCCGAGGACCGCGAGCGCTTCCAGCAGCTCCTCCACAAGCTGAAGATCGCCCAGCCCGTCAACGCCCTGGCCCGCAGCCGCGACGAGGCCTTCGCCGCCGCGCACCAGGTGGGCTACCCCGTCGTGATCCGCCCGTCCTACGTGCTGGGCGGCCGGGCGATGGAGATCGTCCGCGACGATGAGCAGCTCGAGCGCTACATCGCCACCGCCGTCCAGGTGTCGGGCGACAGCCCGGTCCTGATCGACCAGTACCTCAGCCGCGCCACCGAGGTGGACGTCGACGCCCTGTGCGACGCGAATGGCCAGGTCTTCGTGGCCGGGGTCATGGAGCATATCGAGGAGGCGGGCGTGCATTCGGGCGACAGCGCCTGCTCGCTCCCGCCCTTCTCGCTGACGCCGGCGACCATCGCCGAGCTGAAGCGCCAGACTGAGGCCATGGCCCGCGCCCTCGAGGTCCGCGGCCTGATGAACGTGCAGTTCGCCATCGAGGAGCCGCACGGCGAGGCCCCGCGCATCTATGTGCTCGAGGTCAATCCGCGCGCCAGCCGCACGGTGCCCTTCGTGGCCAAGACCATCGGCCGGCCCGTGGCCGCCATCGCCGCCAAGCTGATGGCCGGCAAGCCGCTTTCCGACTTCGGCCTCACCGACAGGCCCTATGACCACATCGCGGTGAAGGAGGCGGTCTTCCCCTTCGCCAAGTTCCCCAAGGTCGACACCGTGCTGGGTCCCGAGATGCGCTCGACGGGCGAGGTCATGGGCCTCGACTGGATTCGCCCCGGCGAGGCCTCGCCGGGCCCCGCCTTCGCCCGCGCCTTCGCCAAGAGCCAGCTCGGCGGCGGCGCCACCCTGCCCACCGAGGGCTGCGCCTTCATCTCGGTGCGCGACGCCGACAAGCTCTGGATCCTGGAGGCGGCCCGCATCATCCAGGCGCAGGGCTTCCGCATCCTGGCCACCGCCGGCACCGCCGCCTACCTCCAGGGCGAGGGCGTGACGGTCGAGGTGGTGAAGAAGGTCCTCGAAGGCCGCCCCCACATCGTCGACGCCATGAAGAACGGCGAGGTCCAGCTCGTCTTCAACACCACCGAGGGCAAGCAGTCCCTGCTCGACAGCTTCGAGATCCGCCGCACCGCCCTCATGGGCAAGATCCCCTACTTCACCACCGCCCCCGCCGCCGTGGCGGCCGCCCGCGCCATCGCGGCGACCGCCGAAGCCCCGCTGGAAGTGCGACCGCTGCAGAGCTACGGGTAGGGGGCGGGGCGCGCCGGCGCCCCGCGCCGAGCCACCGCCCCGCTGTATGCGTCCCCATTCGCGCCCACCCCATTCGCACGGGAGGGCGCGAGCGGTGGCCACCGCTCGGTCGGCGCGGTGGGGTGCGGCTTCTGGCGCAACAGGGAAGTTCGGAAGGTCCGCTGGTCGGCACCCTGGTCAGCCCCCCGCAACAATGGCACCGGTCTGACTCATTGGAAGCTTTAGGAAGTTCCGCTACCCAGATTTTCGCACAGCTCTCGGTAAGGAAACGGGCCGCTCAGAACCCAAACTTCAACCGATCGTATCGACAAATGAGCTTGCGATATGCGGTATCGTAGGGCGCTATCGTGAAAGCGCCGGCTTGCTCTAACAAGAATGCGCGCAAGCGCTCCACGTCGACTTCCTCTGATGGCTGAAAGCCGAGCATAAGTCCGGCTTCAATAGGACTGGTCGCTTTATCTATAATCTCTTCAGTCGAAAGGCCGGTAAAAGCGTTGCGGTATCGACCTAGGTAAGTACGACCGATGCTGTAGTCCGCGCCTGCCATCCTGGCGACGACCTTCTTCGCGCCCTCAAAACTTGACGACTTTAAGGCATCTTCGGAATCAATTCTTGCAGCGCGAAGATATCGGTATACCGGAATGAAGGTTCGATTCGATCGGGCAAGGCTAGGAAATGCCGCGCTCAGAAGGTCCGACGCATTGAAGCGCGAGTTCTCCGCAAGGCAGTCGCTGAATATCTCATTCGAAGTGACGCCCGCATAGCCCTTCTTGGATAGGGCATCTTGAACGTGCTGATCAGCCTTTTCATCATGCTCTTGGAGGCGCTGCGCGACGCCGATGCCCACCACAAACTCTACATTCTCGGCTGAATTGATTTCGTCAAAATCCACCACTGCAAGCTTATTAGCGTTCGCGCTGGGTACATGGACCAACTCGTACAGTTGCTCCTTAAAGAAGCGGAGGACGCGCGCCGGAATCTTGCGCTTTGTCGTCGTTAGTGCCTCATAGACTTGGCCGAAATGCGCGACCTTGGCCACCATCATAGTTACACTAAAGGCGTCTGACTGAATCGTCGTTCGCTCGATGGAAGGCTGCTCATCAGTCCCGGTACGCTGAACGAAGACTAGGTTCTCTTGGAACGCGGCCACCTTCTCCTGCGGTAGGCATGCGGCGATTGAACTAATAATCGCCCGTATATGAGGGTCTGTAATCGAATAGCCAAGAAATATTATTGGGTGCTCGACGAATATGGTAACTAGCTTGGCCGCAAGATATGGGTTCTTCGAGGAAAATTCTTGGTAGTCCTCAGCAGTTAGCACGAGACTTTCGGGATCTGAGACCGATCCATGTATTTTGTATATCTCACCAATTGATTGAGGGTTGG
Organism: Phenylobacterium sp.; assembly: GCF_037189685.1. Taxonomy (GTDB): domain Bacteria; phylum Pseudomonadota; class Alphaproteobacteria; order Caulobacterales; family Caulobacteraceae; genus Phenylobacterium. The sequence goes on from NZ_JBBCIT010000011.1 coordinate 105,643, forward strand.
AGAACAACAACTCTTGTTGCCCAACAAATACCCGAAAGTCTGGAAATAGTTCCTCGATTAAGAAGTCCCAGTTTGTCGTAATTATCCCATCTACGGCAATCTTCGAGAAGCTGCCAATCTCATCGCCGAATTCGGAGTTTCGCGCGGTCTCCACGGAGAGGGTGCTAATATATCTAGCAATATCTACCTTGAGCGCATCAGATTTGGACTTCACTCGTGCGCCATGCGCCGCGCGACTGGATGCAGTATCAGCAGCGCCCCACCACCACTCGTTATAGTCCTCGGCCATGAAACTGGCGGCTCGAGGCAGGTCACCATCAGCCTTGGAGCTGTAGTAGCCGAACTCCCGGATTGGTCCGCAGAAGCGCGCCAAGAGACCCGCCCAGTCCTCTAGTCCGAGGTAACGCCGTGAGAAACCTGATCCAACAAACAGGAACGGAGCAGAGGGATGCCTTTCAAGCAACTCTTTGAGGACCGCAGAGGGGTCTGCCATGCTGCCTCGCTGACCTAAATGCCCGCCCGTCGCACAATCTCGCGGGCCAGCGCGGCGAAGGTACTTCGAGCGTCATCCACCGTCGCGTAGTGACCGGGATTGACGTAGCCGCGCAGCTTTCCGATCGCGAAGCCATATTTCTGAGCTTCCGGGGCAAGGCTGTGGAAGTGCTTCACACCGCCTACCTTGTTGCCGCCAAAGTTGGGGATGAGGTCGGGGTTCACAGCGCCCAATACCGACACGACCCGATCCCTCACGCGGGGCGCGATTTTCTTTTCCCAATCGGCATGCGGATTGGCCGCGGATCTACCAGTGTGAACTTTGAAGGCGGAGGTGATGTAGCCGCCGTACGTGGGCAGGCCCTCGAAGATACTCTCCCGGTCGGCTGGTGATGCCAAGCTCCTGATCGTTTGCCAGTCAGCGATCCACTTGGCCACGGATCGGCCGACGGTGGAAAGCGCTCTGAGCGAAAAAAGATCGGCTGCAACAGGGGTGATGAACAGGTCGCAATCGAGGATAACTACGCGGTTCAAGGCACCGACGTTAGGCCCGACGTCATATAGAACAACGTCAACTTCCAAGCTCTCAGCATTGTTGTTCACAAGGCGCGAGAGCGCTGTTGTCACGGAATATCCGCGCTGCCGACGAGCGAAGCATTCCGTCCAGGCCGTAGGAAGTTCTTCTTCGTAGTCTGACATCAGTACATCACCGGGAAGCAAGTGGATGCCCTTTCGCATCTCCCACGGGGTAATTGATCCTACGTCTCCCCGGCCTTCGACCACCGGCTTCAGTGCAGACCAAACTGTGGCGTCAGATCCATCTTCCCCCGACTCGCCAAGAAGCTCTTCTAGGCGCGACTCATCCATGTAGAAGGATGTGATGTTACACTGAGGGTCCGCGTCGACAATCAAAACTGACTTTTCGAGATCTGCGAGTGCGTCAGCAATGTTGACCGTGAGCGTCGTCTTGCCGACGCCACCTTTGTGGTTAAACAACGCGATCTTGATCATCTCACCCTTTCGCCCCCGTGGCGTCGATCTCAGCAAAACACGTACTCAAGCTACCAGCACCTTTGGACGTTGGCTGATCGCATGGCGTCTAGGGACGTACAAAATTATTGTTAGGCTTCGTCGATGAATTCGGGCTCAGCATCAGAGAGCTGGCTCGCCGAGGTGCTGGCCAAAGCGCTGATGGCGAGGACCTTCAAGGTCCGCTTCCCGACCTGATCCCAACGCCTCCTTCTGGCGCAACAAGGCCTTCCGTCGATCCACATTGAACGTGCCTATTCATCATCGTCACTGTCAGGCGGCAGGCCGTGAAACCGCATACGTCCCAACGGTGGCAACTTCGCCATCCGGCGAGCCATGGCGACGAGCTCGTGCTTTGAGTTGATGCCGCAGTATCGCGTGATGAGTATGTCGAGAGGCTCGCCCTGGCGTAGTTGGCGACGGGTGCAGTCGCGCTGCAGTACGTCGAACTGACCGATAGGCCCCTCAGCGGGACTGCGGGCCAACAGCAGGTACTCGCTGCCGGGCCGGGCGCCGAGCTGCAGGGCCCAGAGTTCGCGTCCGCCCGCAGAGCCCAGTTCCACGAGAAAGGCGGGGCGGCTCGATCCGAACGTGTCGTGATCCGAGCCCTCGGCGACGTTCATCCAGCAGTGCATCATCCCATAGTTGGTGAGGCGGTACCAGATCGGATCGCCCTCATCCTCGCCGCGCGCGTCGAAGCGCCAGATTCCCAGCTTCAACCTGTGCGCGCACCCGAAGGTCTCGGGATTCGTGAACGCCCGCGGCGAGACCCCAGCGTCGCCGGGCCGCCAGAGAGGCAGATCGGAATGCAGCAGCTCCGCCTGTTGGGCGGCGGTCGCCGACGACCACATGAGCGCCACGGCAGCCGATAGAATGAGGAAAGGTCTCATACGGCGCAGCCTGACCTAGTCTCAGCCTCGCGACCAGAACCGGGCTGCTGAGGCACATCTCCCTTTGCCGTCGGCAGCCGGGGGCCGCTCATGGCGCCGAGCGGAAGGAGGGGCTCCCGCACTCCGGGCGTGGGCATTGACCTTCCAGGATAAGTGTTCTATCTTTGTTCTCATGAACGAAGAGGTCCGCCAGCTCGATGTCATGCGCGAGGCCGCGTTCGGCCTCGGGATGGGGTTCGCGCGGGCGGCGGAGGTCGAGGGCAATCTGGAGCGGAAGCTCCGGTTGTACGAGGCGTTCAACCGCGGTTTCGCGTCGGTCCGCCTGGCCATCGCCCTGGCGATGCGCGCGCGGCGGGAGGCGCGGCTGTCCCCGCCGTCCCCATCGGCCCTGGCGGCAGCCGCCCGGCTGGAGGCGGAGCGGCCCGAGGCGCCGGACCGGCCGGAGCCGCCGGAATCCCCCGAGCGGACCACCTATGACGAGCGCGACCGGGACCGGGAGGACGAACGCGCCAGCCTGCCCATCCTGCTGCGCACCCTGGCGCGTGTGGCCGACGACGCCGGGACGCTGACGCCACAGGCCGCCGAGCTTCCCGGCCTGCGCGAGCTGCTCGACCGGGTCGGCGCCCGATCCGGGCCGGGTCCGGCGGGGCCGTCGCCCACATCCTCGGCGGATCTGAGATCGAACCCAAGATCGAATTCAGGGGCCAACCCGGCGACGCCTTTGCCGGCGACTCCCGGAAGCGCGCTAAGGGGCCGCCTCTCGGGCGGGACCTCGGCCCTCACCCTGCCGTCGCGCCCGCCCGACGGATCGGGCCTTCCGGGTCTCTCCCCAGGCCGCTCTTCAGGCTCGCCGCCCGGCGTCGGCCCGCCCCGGCGATCCACCGGCCCCCCGCGCCGCTAGCTTTCTCTGGCCGGGCGGGAATCCCGCGGGTGAAGCCGCGCGACCGTGCCGGCCGCTGTCCTTCCGGTTCGCCCGCCTCCCGTTCGACCTCGTCCGGTCCGCCCCCGTCGCGACGTGCGCCCGACTCCCGGCCCGCGCGGCCGGACGCGGGCGCTCGTCCGCGCGTGCGAGCCCGAAGCGACAAAGCAGGGACATACAATCCATAGCGGCAGGCGGTGCTTCCCAGCCATGCTGGCGCGTCAGCGCCGATACAAACACGAAGGTCGCCAAGGCCACGAAGACCACGAAGGCGTCTGGGCGGATCGCGGCCGCAGCGGTTCACGGGCCTCTTCGTGGTCTTCGTGGCCTTGGCGACCTTCGTGTCGAAATTCCTGGGTCGCGCGACACTATGAGGCCTGCGCCGTGGCGAGCGGTCATCTTCCCGCGCCTGCGGCGCGCCCCCGCCGCTTGAGGCGCGCCCGCGACGGGGCTACGCCTGATCCCGGACGGGAGCGGGACGGGGAGGGCGCGCTTGGCCAGGGGGCATGTGGAGCGGCACGGGACCGAGCGGGTGGGGTGGCTGCGCGCCGCCATCCTGGGCGCCAACGACGGCCTGATCTCCACCGCCGCCCTGATCACGGGCGTGGCCGCAGCCTCTCAGGGGCGCGGCGACGTGCTGATCGCGGGCGTCGCGGGCCTGGTGGCCGGCGCGTTCTCGATGGCCGCCGGCGAATATGTCTCGGTCAGCTCCCAGGCCGACGCCGAGCGCGCCGACCTGGCCCGCGAGCGGGCCGAGCTGGCGTCGGACCCGGCGTACGAGCTGGAGGAGCTGGCCGCCATCTACGAGCGCCGCGGGCTCGACCCCGCCCTGGCGAAACAGGTGGCGGCCCAGCTCACCGCCCGGGACGCCCTGGCCGCCCATGCCCGTGACGAGTTGGGCATCATGGCCTCGACCGTGGCCCGGCCGATCCAGGCCGCCATGGCCTCGGCCCTGTCGTTCACCGCCGGTGCCGCCCTGCCGCTGGCCGTGGCCGCCACGGCGCCACACGAGGCGATGGTCAGCTTCGTCTCGGCGGCGGCCGTCGTGTTCCTGGCCGGCCTGGGCGCGCTGGGGGCGCATCTGGGCGGCGCGAAGCCCGGGCGGGCGGCGGCGCGCGTCACCTTCTGGGGCGCGCTGGCCCTGGGCGCCAGCGCCGGGATCGGCGCCCTCTTCGGGGTGGCGGGTTGAGGCTCCCGGGTCGCCCCAGGTTGTCCCGAGGCCGCCTCAGGCGGCGTCGAGCGCCCGGCTGACGTCGCGGACCAGGTCGGCCGCGCCCTCCAGGCCCACGCTCATCCGGACCCAGCCCTGGGTCAGGCCGATGGCCTGGCGCTCTTCCTCGGGCATCGAGCGGTGGGTGGTGGTCGACGGGTGGGTGGCCATCGACTTGGCGTCGCCCAGGTTGTTCGAGATGTCGACGATCTGGAGCGCGTCCAGGAACCGCCAGGCGGCCTCGCGGCTGCCCAGGTCGAAGGCCACGACGTTGCCGCCGCCCGTCATCTGGTTGGCGATCACCGCCGCCTGCGGGTGGTCGGGCCGCCCGGGATAGATCGTCTGCTTCGCCTTGGAATGGGCGGCGATGGCGTCGGCCACCCGGCCGGCGTTCTCGGTCTGGCGCCCCACCCGCAGTTCCAGCGTCTCCAGGCCCTTCAGCAGCACCCAGGCGTTGAACGGCGACAGCGCCGGGCCGCAGTGGCGGGCGATGTCCTTGTAGGCCTCGGTCATCAGCTCGGCCTGGCCCAGGATGGCGCCGCCCAGCACGCGGCCCTGGCCGTCGATGTGCTTGGTGGCCGAGTAGACGACGATGTCCGCCCCCAGGGCCAGCGGCTTCTGGAAGATCGGGGTGGCGAAGACGTTGTCCACCACCAGCTTCGCCCCGGCCGCGTGCGCGATGTCGGCCACCGCGCCGATCGCCGTCACCTCGAGCAACGGATTGGCGGGGCTCTCCACCAGGAAGACCTTGGTGTTGGGCCGGACCGCGTTCTTCCACGCCTCCAGGTCGGTGGCGTCCACATAGGTGGTCTCGACGCCGAAGCGGGGCATCCATTCCGACAGGATCCAGCGGCACGAGCCGAACAGCGCCCGGCCGGCCACGATATGGTCGCCGGCCCGGACCAGCCCCATCAGCGAGAGGTGGACCGCCGCCATCCCCGACGCCGTGGCGCGGCAGGCCTCGGCGCCCTCCAGCAGCGCCAGCCGGTCCTCGAACATCTGGGTCGTGGGGTTGCCGAAGCGCTGGTAGATGAAGCCCGGCGCCTCGCCGGCGAACCGCGCGTCGGCGCTGGCGGCGCTGTCGTAGGCGAAGCTCTGGTTCAGGAACAGGGCTTCCGAGATCTCGCCATAGGGCGTGCGCGCGAGCCCCCCGCGCACCGCGCGCGTCTCGATCTGCCAGTCGCGCGGGTCTTCCGCCATTCCCGAGGCTCCATCCGAAAAACTGCGCCTTGAACGCCGGGCGCCACCCGGCGTCAAGGGCCGCTTTCCCGCAGACGGCCCGACTTTCGCCGAGCCTTCGCGCAAGCGAAGGCTCTGTCATGCCACCGCGGAAAACGCGGAAGGGCGCGGAATTGCAGCTTCGCCTTCCGCGCCCTTCCGCGTTTTTCGCGGTTCTTGAACGCTGGAAGGCGCCGTTTCGCGGCCTTTCGCGCCGCGCCCTCAAGCCTTGCCACGCCGCCGTTCTGCGGTAACTGTGCGCCGCCCATGAGCGATCCCAGCGTCCCGGGCATCCTGCCCTGCCAGTCCATCGAAGCCCTGATCGCCGCCGGCGCGATCACGTCGGCCACGCCGTTCGACGACGACCAGGTCCAGCCGGCCAGCCTGGACCTGCGCCTGGCCGGCCGCGCCTGGCGGGTGCGGGCCAGCTTCCTGCCCCGCCGGGGCGCCGTACGCCAGCGCCTCGCCGAGGTGGCGATGCACGAGCTGGACCTCACCGGCGGCGGCGCGGTGCTGGAGCGCGGCTGCGTCTACATCGTCGAGCTGCAGGAGCGGCTGAAACTGCCGAAGGGGATTTCGGCCCGCGCCAACCCCAAGAGCTCCACCGGCCGGGTGGACGTGTTCGTGCGCGTCATCACCGACTTCGGCGACGCCTTCGACGACGTGGACGAAGGCTACGACGGGCCGCTCTACATCGAGATCGCGCCCCAGACCTTCTCGGTGCTGGTGCGCTCGGGGACCCGGCTGAACCAGCTCCGCCTCAAGGCCGGCGCGCCGCCGCGCCTGCGGACCGAGAGCGTCGGCGTCGACCTGACGGGCGAGGTGGCCGGCTTCCGCGGCCGCCGCCACGCCGGCGTCGTCGATCTCGACCACGAGGACGGCCACGACCCGCGCGACTTCTGGGAGCCGCTGGTCCCGCGCAACGGCCAGCTCCTGCTGGACCCGGGCGAGTTCTACATCCTGGCCTCGAAGGAGGCGGTGGAGATCCCGGTGCTGGAGGCGGCCGAGATGACGCCCATCGATCCCTCGGTGGGCGAGTTCCGCGTCCACTACGCCGGCTTCTTCGATCCTGGCTTCGGCACCGACGAGGCCCACGGCAAGGGCTCGCGCGGCGTGCTCGAGGTCCGCAGCCACGAGACGCCCTTCATCCTCGAGGACGGCCAGACCGTCGCCCGCCTGGTCTACGAGCCCCTGACCGAGCGCCCGGCCCGCCTCTACGGCGAGAGCGGATCGCACTACCAGCGCCAGGGCCTGAAGCTCTCCAAGCACTTCCGCGTCTGGGGCGGCTGAGACCGAAAGACGGGCTTGCCTGACTTTTTGTCCAGCGAGCTTGACACGCTTCGATGTGTCGTGTTTCCTTGACTTCAAGACAAGGAGACCTTTCATGACGTTGTTTCGATCGGCTTGGGCGAGGTTCGCCGTGGGGATGGCCGCAGGCCTCCTTCTCGCCGGCGCGATCACGGGGCTGCGCGGGGCCGGCTACCAGTTGGAGCCTGCAGGGTTGTTCGCCCTCTTCCTCCTGTGGGCTGTCGGCTCGGCCTGGCTGGTGGCCGGCTACTGGCGCAGCCTCGACGAGGCGGCCCGGGAGGCCCAGAAGTGGGCGTGGTACTGGGGCGGCTCCATCGGCATGGGCGTGGGCGCGATCGCCATCGTGTTCGAGCCGCTGGGCGTGGCGGCCCTGCTGCCCGCCGCCGCCAGCCGCGCCGACCTGCTGGCCTACGGCGCGGGCGTCGTCATGGCGGCCCAACTGCTGGGCTTCCTGATCGCGTGGGCCTGGTGGTGGGGAAGCCGTCGATGAGCCTGCTGGCGTCTCCGCTCACCTCGGCGCTGGCGGCCGGCGTCGTCGCGCTCTTCTGCCTGGGGGGACTCGCCCTGCTGGTGGCCTCATGAAGAACCGCCTCAAGGTGCTGCGCGCCGAGCGCGACTGGAGCCAGGCCGATCTGGCCGAACGGCTGGGCGTGTCCCGCCAGAGCGTGAACGCGCTGGAGACCGGCAAGTACGATCCCAGCCTGCCGCTGGCCTTCAGGATCGCTCGGCTGTTCGGCCTGCCGATCGAGGAGATCTTCCAGGACGAGGCGGTCTGACCTGCCGCCTTGAAAGGCTCAGGCCGCGGTCTCGCGCAGGTAGATGGACCGCTTCGGCCGCTCCATCACCCGCCGCATCATGGGCTCGAAAGCCTCCAGCGGCATGGAGTCGTAGGTCGGATCGAACGAGTTCTGGTCGTACAGGTGGCAGAACTGGGCCGTGTACTCGAACCACGGATGGTCCCGCCACTGGTCGCGCATGTCGCGGTCCAGGCCGAGGTGCTGGAAGAAGTAGTAGCCCTGGAAGATCCCATGCTTCTCCAGCATCCAGTGGTTCTGCTCCGAGATGTACGGCTTGAGGATCGCCGCCCCCAGCTCGGCGTGGCTGGCCGGCAGCAGGATATCGCCGATGTCGTGGAGCAGGGCGCAGACCACATACTCCTCGTCCTGGCCCGCCCGGAACGCCCGCGTCGCCGTCTGCAGCGAATGCTCGAGCCGGTCGACGTTGAAGCCCCCATAGTCGTTGTCGAGCAGCTTCATGTGGCTGAGGATGCGGTCGACGTGTTCGCCCCGGTGCGCCTGGCCGGCCCGCGCGATGGCGGCCCAGTCGGCCTCGGTCCCCTCGGTCATGGCGGTGAAGGTCGCCCGCTCCTGGGCTCCGCTGTGGGAATGCGCCGTTCCGTCGGCCATGACCGCCTCCTCCGCTGTCCGGTTCTCCCCGAAGGTGCGGCCAACGGGTGGGGAGGTCAATTCAAAGCCTTGGCCCGCGCGGCCCGCGCCGCTATGAAGGCCGCCGCGCGCGGGTGTAGTTCAGAGGTAGAACGTCAGCTTCCCAAGCTGAGCGCTCTGCCGTCTTTTCAAGGGCTTCCTCGTAAAGGGCCCGAAACCCGCCATCAACGATATCAAAGGGTTGCGAGGGGCCTGTATAGGGCCTCACCCGGCCTCGACGCCCTCCGCCAGCCCCGCCGCGACCTCGGCGAACGCCGCCGCGGGATCGGCTCCCAGGGCGCGGGCGATGCGCCAGAACTCGGCGGGGTCGATCCGGCGCTCGTGCCGCTCGATCTTGGAGACGTAGGACTGCGGCCGGCCGAGCCGGGCGGCCAGCTCGGACTGCGTGACGCCGGACGCCGTGCGCAGGGCGGCGAGCCGGGCCACGAAGGTGCGGTAAGCCGGGTCGTTGAGATTGGAGGTCACTCGCCGCGCGTCCTCGTGGCGCTTCCCTGCGCGGCGTTCCCACTAGAACCTGATCCGGGTTAACCCAAAACGGGTTGACGGCTTGGCCGGCGCGGCGCGGCCCGGCCGCTGTCCCAGAGGGGGGAAGACCATGACCGAGATCGAGACGACCCACGCCGGACGCCGCCTGGGGGCCCTGGGCCACGCCGTGAAGCTGCTGTGGGCCGCCACGCCCGATCTGGGCGACCCGGCCCAGGAGGCGGCCTACTACGCCCTGGCCGACGACCTGCTGGCCGCGATCGTCGCGACGCCGGCGGCCGACTTCGGAAGCGCCCAGATCAAGGCCGAGGCGGTGGCCTGGTGCTGCGCGAGCCGGAGCGATTTCGGCCTGGGCGACACCGGCGCCGAGCGCGTGATCGGCTCGCTGCTGCGCGATCTGCTGGCCGACCCGCCCTAGCCGACGCGCCGTAGCGGGGTGCGCGCGGCGCGCGCATCCTTTGCGCGAGAACATATTGCGAACATCCGCTGGCCGGCGTAGGGCGTCGCAGCATGCTCCGCCGCCGCTTCCCGCCGCCGTGGACGGTCCACCCGGGCCACAACTCATGGCAGGTCCAGGACGCCACAGGATTCACTATGGTGTGGTTCGCCTACACGCCTGAGACCGCCGCGTTCGACGCGGGGTCCTATCGCATGAGTTCAGACGAGGCGCGTCGACTGGCGGTCAACTACGCCCGCCTGCCCGAGCTGCTCGGGGCGTGGCCGCCTAAGCCGTTCATCGACGACCGCGTGCCGGCGAAGCGCCGCGAGCCGTGAACCCTCACAGTCACCCTGCGTTCGGCCGCATCCCCGCAACTTCGCCTGTTGACAGCGCGGGATTTCCGCGCTAAATAACACTCATGGCGGCGCGGAAGCGCAGGCCGACAGCCACAGGAGGCTCAGATGCAAAGCTACAATGTTTCCACGATCCGCGACGCCGAAACCGCCTTCGCCAACAGCGGCTGGCTTGACCGCTTCGAGGGCGACGAAGCCGAGCGCGCCGCAGCGTTCATCCGCCGCCACGCCCCCGACCACATCACCGCCGATGACCTCGACGAACTGATGGGCCGCTTCGCCGTCGAAGTGGTCGGCTGGGCCGAAGGCGACCTCTAGAAGGATGCCGCGCCCGAAGCGTCCTCCTCCGCAGGGCGCCGCGGCCGACAAGGTCGCGCGCGCTCGCAAGCGGCTGATCGGCGGGCAGGTTTTGTGGCGCCTCCCGAACGGCCAATGGAAGTTCGGCGGCAACAAGTTCGTGCCCGACACCGTCGCCCAGCGGCTCCCCATCGAGGAGGCGTGGGTCAGTAACCGGGGCTGGACAGCATACAAACTCAAGGAGGACGACACGTGAACCCGCTCGCCCAGGCCCTCGTCGTCCGTGAGCTGAGGGGTGGCGCCGATACGGCTCCCGCCAACGGGGCGGCTCTGGCAGTCATCCGCGCAGATGTCCTCATCGGTGCCCATGACGATCACCCCGCCGCCGCGGACGCTGAATTGATCCGCCGGAGGATCATGTCCCTCGGGGTCGCCGACATGCCGCCGCCGACCGACCTGGTGGCGATCCTGATCGAGACACTGTCTCAGCGGCTTGGCGGCCTAGGGCACGGGCCGGCCTGGCGCTCGATCGGCGTGAACCCGAACCGCGGCCGCGATCTGCTCGCCCGCAGCGCCCAGGCCGTGGACTGGCCGATCTGGTTCACCCTGCGCGAGGCCGCGCTGGGCGATGACTAACCTCGTGACCTGCCTGGAGTGCGGCCTGTCGTTCCGCTCGCTCGGCTCGCACATCAACCGCGTCCATCAGCTCAATGCCCGCGCCTACAAGATCCGCCACGGCCTGCCGCAATCCCATCCGCTCGCCGCCGCCGATCTGAGGGAGGCGCAGTCCTCGCTGGCCCTTCGTCTCGCCAGCGAGGGTGCGTTGACCTACGACCACCTCCCGAGAGCCATCGAAGCGGCTAGGACCGCCGGCCGCGGCGTCAAGTGTCCGGAGGATCGGGCCAAGCAGGCCGCCATCGCGGCGGCGCTGCCGAGAAAGCAACTCCCGCCTGGGGCGAAGCGCGCCGACGGACGCGACGCCGACCGAGCCAGAGAGTACCAGCGCGAGTATGTGCGCCGGCGCGCCAAGGTCTCCGCGCACCCCGTCATCGAAACTGCCGCCGCCGGCACGGAGCCGGCAACAGGCTCTGTCGACTGGGCGTCGGAATTGAGCCGGGCCAGCGCGGCCGGCGAAACCAGGGGCGATGTCGCCGCCCGTCTGGGCGTGACCTGGGCGCAGGTGCGTCATGCCGCGGACCGACTGGGGGTCGAACTCGGCCGCGCCAGCACTGCCTCGAGGGGGATCGACTGGGACGCCGAACTCGCCGCAGCGCTGGCTGCGGGCGATAGTGTTGGTGATCTCGTCGCGCGTCTCGGCGTCAAGGACGCCAGCGTGAGGGACGCCTGCCGTCATCGCGGTATCCGACTGAAGCGCGCAGGGAAAGGTATCGACTGGGACAACGAGCTGAATCATGCCCGCGAGGAGGGCGAAACCTCCGCTGATCTGATCGCCAGACTCGGCGTGGCCGGGGCGACCCTGCGAGGCGCCGAGCGCCGACGGGGCGTGCATGTGAGGCGGCTGCGGAGGAAGCGCGACGCAGATACCACGGCGAGGGGTATTGACTGGGACGTCGAGCTCGCACGCGCCACCGCCGACGATGAGTCACAGGTTGATGTCGCGCTTCGCCTGGGCGTCGATCGGGCCTCGGTCTACTACGCGTGCAAGCGCCGCGCTGTCGTCCTCAGGATGGCATCCTATAGAGGCTCAATCCCCCACCCGGTGGATTGGGATACGGAGTTTGCGCGCGCGAACGTGGCAGGGGAGACCATTGGCGGAATTTCCCGCCGGCTCGGCGTCAACCGGGCCAGGGTCATTGGGGCCGCCAATGTGCGGGGCTATGCGTTCCTGGCGACGCGGCCAGAAGAGTAGCCCCTTGCGCCAGCGCCCCGACCGACCCCCGGCCGGGGACGCTGGCGGTCGCTGCCAAGGGGGGGAAGGCAGGCGACGCCCCACTATGTAGCCCAGGCCCGGAATCGAAAAGGCCCCCCGGATCGCTCCGAGGGGCCTCACCAATTTGCCGAAGGCGGGAGAATGGTCAGTCTGGCGCTGGCGGACAGTCGACCCGCATCCCCGCCCGCCGGTGCCAGCGGCAGAGCCCCGCCACCTGGGCGGCCAGGTCGTCGCCCCACGCCTCGATCGCGCTGTTCAGCTCGGCCGAGGCGGCGGCCGACGTCATCGTCTCGATCGTCGGCCGGGGCTTGGGCGGAACCGCCAGGTCAGCGGCAAGGGGGAAGGTCTGCGGCCCGCGCGCCGTCGCGGAGCAGGCGCTCACGATTAAGGCGGCACTCAGGGCCAGAAGTGGGGCCATCCGGCCCGGCATGGATCGCATCGGATCGTCCTTTCGCAGCAGCGGTGTTCCGGGCGGTGTCGGCCTCGCGCTCGGCGGCCTGGCGTTCGACCCGGGCGGCGTTCGCGGCCTGGGCCCGAGCCGCCGCCTCGGCCTGGGCGGCCTTCAGCTCGGCGCGCGCGGCGTGTGCGCCCTGGCACTGGCCGACCGGCAGGGCGAGCGCCGCGCCCGCCACGATGCCGGCGGCGGCCTTCCACCAGTCGCCCAGCACGCCGCGCGCCGCGTCAAGCGCGGGGATCGAGAACAGGGCCATGCCGTCCGCTCCATTCAGCCAGTTGCGAAGTACGAGGCGCGCCGCGCGCACCGTCAGGCCGGCCGCGACCGCGAGCGTGGCCGCGACCACCAGCGCCGCGCCGATCACGCCGTCAGCCGCGCCGTCCAGGTGGCGAAGGCCGCCGCCAGCTTCCGATCGTAGCCGTTCTCGGCGTAGCGCGGCCCGTTGTAGCGGCGCGCGAAGGCCGCCCAGCGCCGGTCGCGCAGCTCGTCGTCCAGGCCCCACGCCAGCACCAGGTCGGTGAAGGCCGCCAGCTGGTCGGCCGCGCTGCGGTTCATCGCTCCGACGAAGGCGTGGACGTCGGCGAAGCCGCAGGCCTTGAAGTTGAAGCCCATGATCTGCGGCGCGCCATAGCTGGCCGACCGATAGGCGGCGTCGCGGTCCAGGCCGGCCGCATATTCGATCTTCGCCCAGTTGGCGGCGTGCCGCTCGGCGGCCGTGCCCCGCGGATACCGGGTCTTGTCCCAGGTCGGCCAGCTCACCCCGCCATGGGTGCGGTCGTACCGGCGCGCCGTGAACTCCGAGAACTTGTGGCCCTCGTAGAGCACCGTCGCCCGGCCGTCCGGGCCGAAGGGCGCGCCGGCGCTCTCCACCTCGTAGACCGCGCGGATCTCCGCCGGGCCGCAACCGAGCCGGGCGGCGGCGGCCTCGAAGTCGGCCGCGGTCAGGACGCGCGGACCGCCGCCGGCGGGCGGCGGCTCGGGCAGCGCAGGAACGGCCTCGGCGGCCTGGAGCAGCTCACCCAGCCGGGCGATCAGCCGACGGGCCTCCTGGGCCGCCTCCGGGGTCAGGACGAGGGTCACGGCCGCGGGCCGCCGTACAGCGTGGGGTCCTCCGCCGGCTCTGGCGCGGGCGCCTCGGCTCCGGCCTTCGCGCGGGCCTTCTCCACATCGGCGGCGGCTTGGCTCTTCTTGAACACCTCGACGGACTTGCCGATGTAGATCGCCCCGACGCCGGCGAAGACCGCGCCGATGAACAGTCCCCCGTCGTTGCCGTTCTCGACCCGATGGGCGACCTCGATCACCGCCCAGGACGCCGAGAACGACGTGGAGATGATCGCGAGGGGGCGGGCGATCTCACCGATAAAGGTCTGCAGCACGGCGAGGCGGCTCACGACGCGCCCCCCGAGCCCGACGCGGGTTTGGCGCGGGACCGCCGCCGCCGCTTCGGCGCTACGACGGCGGGATAGGTGGCCACCGGGCCCGCCATCAGCCGGTCGATCTCCGCCCGCAGCTCCGCCGTCAGCCGCTCGCAGGCTGCATGCCGGGCGCGCATGTCGGCCATCTCCTGGGCGTGGGCCGCCCGCATCTGGGCGACGTCGTCGCGCAGGCCCTCGACCTCGGCCTCCAGCCGCTCGACCTGGCCGCCGGCGCTCTCCAGCGCGGTGCGGACCACGTCGCGCGCGGCGGCCGCCACCTCGTCGCGGGCGATCTTGCGATCCTTGCCGCGCTGGCGCCACCACTCGAAGGCCTTGGTGACGACGCCACCCGACAGGGCGGCGATCAGCACCTCGCCCCACTGATCGCTCAGGGACATCGGACATCCTCCAGGAACATCGTGGGTTGCGGCACGGCTCGCCCCCGGCGTGTGGACTCTTGACACTCAAGCTAGAGAGGCGCCCCCTGCCGGCCTCGACCTTGGGAGGGGTTCGGAATGCGGGCAGGGTTTGCCACCGCCGCCATCGCGGCGATCCTTTCGGTCTCGGCCCCGGCCGGGGCCGCCACCATCACCCTCGGCGGGACGCTGGACTTCCTGTCCTTCAGCGGGCCGGACGCGGTGACGATCTACCACGACGTCGGCCTCACCCTGCCCGACACCTGGTCCCTGACCATGACCTTCGACGATCCCGGCGGCCCCTACTGGTACGCCTCGTCCTGGTCGCTCCAGGTCGGCGGCCTGACGTTCGACAGCACGACCGAGACGACGACCTTCGCTGAGGCCCGCAAGCTGGGTGGGGATGTCGCGTTCTCGCTGGGTTTCACGCGCGACTTCGCGCCAGGTCTGGCCGGCGATGAAGTGGCCGGTTTTGGCATCCAGTTCTTCGCGCCCCCGGATGGTTTGACGATCACAAGCGATCCCGCGTTCTTCTTGTCGGCCCCTCAGACTGGTGGCTTCTCAGTAATCCACGGCTCCGGTCGCGACCGGAGCCGGACCGGCTACAGCGCGACCAACCCCATCACCTTCGCCTTGATCGACGGCGAGTTCCTCCGCGGGCCGGGCCACATCTCGGTTCCCGAGCCCGGAACCTGGGCGCTCATGATCGGCGGCTTCGGACTGGCCGGGACGGCGCTGCGTCGTCGCCGCGCGACCGCCTAGCTGATCTTTTCGAGGAAGATCCGATCGAACTGCGGATCGCCGCCGGCCGACCCGCCCGAGCTGGTGTTCGTGCGCAGGCGGACCCAGCACGCGGCCGTGGCCGCTACGAAGGGACCGATCGGCACGGCGACGACCTTGGGCTGGTCCCCGTTGGTGATCGTCACCTCGGTCAGATAGTCCTGGCCGTCCATCGCCGAGCCCAGCCGCAGCAGGGTGTTGTTATTGGCCGCCTTGTTGAGGCCGATCCCCACATGGGCGACGCCCGCATAGGTCTCGCCGACCTCCAGGGGGACGCGGGCGGCGACATCACCGCGCAGCGTCGGGACGTTGCTCGACTTGTTCCCCCGCAGGACGCCCTGCGCCACCAGGGTCTGGTCCTCGCCCTCCGTCCGAAAGAACTGCCCCGGGTCGACCACGACGCCCGACGCGATCTGGACGATCTCGGCCGAGGCGCCCGACGTCGCCCCCGTCACAGCCTCCCCGGCCAGGAAGGGCGAGGTCACCTGCACGATGATCCGGGCGCCCTCGCGCACCCGCACCACGCCTACGCCAGAGCCCGACGAGGTCACCGTCTCGCCGGCAGTGAAGGCCGTGCCTGGCGCGCCCGACAGCGCGAAGGCGGGGTCGACGTTGGTCGAGTGGGCGCGGAACGAGGCCAGCACCTCGGCGAAGTACAGCTCGTCCGACGCCGCGCCGGTGATGTCGCACACCACGCCGGCCGCCAGCGCGGGCCGCGCGCCGATCAGGATGGGTTCGGAAAACACCGTCACGTCCCCGCAGGTGACGCTGTGCTTCAGGTAGGTCCCCAGGTCGTCGACGCCGATCACATGGCTCACGTTGATCTCGCCGGGGATCGGCGCGTCGTCGCGGTACCACTGGATGTCGAACCCGGCGCTCAGGTCGCCTTCCCAATCGCCCAGGCCGGCATAGGCCACCACGTTCTCCGACAGGTCCATAGGGTCGGCGGCCGGGACGAAGAACGGCCCCCACCAGCGC
Organism: Phenylobacterium sp.; assembly: GCF_037189685.1. Taxonomy (GTDB): domain Bacteria; phylum Pseudomonadota; class Alphaproteobacteria; order Caulobacterales; family Caulobacteraceae; genus Phenylobacterium. The sequence goes on from NZ_JBBCIT010000011.1 coordinate 121,660, forward strand.
GGATACTTCGGGACGTGGATCGCCGGCAGGACCGTGTTCGTGGTCGCCCCGGCGTGCGAGCCCAGCGGCGTGAGCACCATGCGCTCGGGGCTGCTGGCCAGCTCCAAGCGTTTGGTGTTGACCGACCACGGACCCCAGCCGCTGAAAGACTGACGCCGCCAGCGGACATAGTGCTTGACCGGCGGCCGGCCGGTCTGCGACCCGCTCTCGACCTGCACGTCGGTGTCCACCCACGTCATCTGATCCAGCGAATACTGGATGTGATAGTCGGTGATATCCTCGCTGTAGTTGCCCAGGCCCGACATGTCCCAGGCGAAGCCCCCGGAGACCGGCCACAGGAAGTTGGGCGTGCGGTTGAAAGTGGGATTGGTCGAGGCGTTGGGCGTCGCCGCCTCGGGGACGCCCGTCCAGTTGGCCACGCCCAGATCGGGGCGGCGCGCGCCGTAGTAGTCCCGATGGCGCTGGAGGATCGTGGACGTCCCGCTGTCGGAGAAGACCGGCGAGGTCGAAGTCACATAAGTCCGATAGCGGTCCAGCCAGGCGAACATCGCCCCCCGCTCGGTGCGGCTGGACCAGTCCGGACTGCCGCCGTTGAGGATGCGGGCCAGCGTCTGGCCGTCCGAGGGCCGTTTCATGCGCCCGATGTTGAGCGCCTCCGGGAAGTTGGCGACGCCGGCGGACGTGGTCTCGTAGTCGGCGTCCTGGTCCGCGTTGTGGCGCGGGCTCGGGCTGGTGGGCCAGCCGTTGCCGGTGTGGATCCATATCGGCCGCGGCGGATCAGGACAGTGTTCCTCCATGTAGGCGACATGGTTGTGCTGGTGGTTGGCGTTCCACGGCACGGGCGCGCCGACCAGCGAGGCATTGGTCCAGGCCGCCTGGTGCGTCGGATTCGATTGGAACGCCATGACCTGGCCCAGCAGCTCGGGATAGGTCGGCTCGAACAGCATCGCGCCCAGGTACATGAACTGGGCGTAGCCGGCGGCCTGGCCCGCGCCGTTGAGGCCCCGGTAGCCCCGCTCGTACAGACCCAGAAGGTCGATGAAGAAACGAACCGCGCGATAGACCAGGGCGTCGTCGGCGTCCGGCCCCTCGCTCAGCAGCGCCGCCATCCAGTCGGACCAGAGGATGCCGTAACCACGCGAGTAGCCGGTGTCGTTGGCGCCCAGCGCGTCGTTGATCACCATCCGGCGCAGCCACTCGCCGAACTGGCCGTAGAACGGCCGGCAGACGTCGGGGAAGTAGCCGGGGGCCTCGCAGGCGGCCATCGTGAGCATCGAGCCGGGCAGCGACCCGCCCGGCAGCGCCCGCTTGTCGATCATCGAGACGTTGAAGCGGACGGTCTTGTCCGTGGCGCTGGTCGCAGGCAGGAACGACCCCACGGGCAGGCCCGGCCCATCGACCACGTTGAACACCGCGAAGCTGTCGAAGTGGCGCCAGCCGCCATAGGCCGGCGCGGCCGGCGGGCCTTCCAGCCCGGCCAGGCGCACGCTCTGGACCAGGGCCATGGCCCGGTCCAGGGCGCGGGGTCCTCTTGGCTCTCCGGTCCCGGGATCGATCGCCCTAGGGTGATCGTTGAGCGCGGGGTCGTAGGCGAAGATGGCCGAAGCGCTGGAGCCGCCGACCACATTGGTTTCCAGCAGCGCCTCGAAGCCCTGCCTGATGCTCTTGTCGTGCGGCGACGACAGGAGCTGGTTGTAGACGGGCAGATAGGGATCGATCATCAGGCCGCCGCCGACATAGCTCGCGCCGCTGATCGTCGCGGGCGGCGACTCCTGCTGATACGTCGGCGCCGGGACGTCCTCGCACGAGGGTGTGGTGTCCACGAGGGCGGCGGTCGGATCGACACGGGTGAACGGCCAGCCCGCCGCGTCAACCCCGATCGGGATCGGCTTGTTGAAATGGAAGACCACCCCCTGCCATTCGTAGTCCTGGAACAGCGGCATGGGGATCAGGCCGGTGGCCGGAGGCCGCCAGCCGCGCAGGCGCAGGCGCAGCGCGCCCATCAGCCGACTCCCATCAGCAGCAGGTTTCGACCACCGCTCGGAGGCGCCGCGCCAGGGACGTACGCCACCATCGAGACCGTCATGCTGGCGGTCGCCGTGGGCGTCGCCGTGGGTGCGATCAGGATGTTGACCAGGTCGTCCTCGGCCACCGCCACGCTATGGGTCGCGTCGGCGGCCGAGGTGGCGGCGTCGGCGATCGTGCAGGTCAGGTCCTGGCTGGCCCCGCTCTTGCGCAGGGCGTAGGTCCACGACTTCCCTGAACCTGGCGCGGTGACGGTCCGGGCGCGCAGCGCCCGCGCCGTGAACGCGATCGGCGCCACGCCCTGGGCGTCGGCCTCGGTGTCGCGGCCGGCGACCCCGGCGACCTGCATGTAGCGCGCCGCGGCGTTTGACAGGCCGGTGTTGCCGGTCCCGAAAAACAGGGACTCGCCATCCACGGTTGGCGCCCAGTCGAGGCTCACGCCGCCAACCGAGGAGGCGGGCAAATCTGAGATCGTGACACCGATGCTGAGCAGGTCGCCCGCGGCGATCGCCACGCTCGCCGCGCCGGAGTCCTGGGTGTCTGACCCCGAGATCGTGCATGACAGTGCGCTGTCCACACCGTTGACCCTGAGGGTGTAAGTGACCTCCTCTATCCCGCCCGGCGCCGTGTTCCGACGCGCCCGGATCTTGCTGATCGTTCCCGACGTGGGGGCGATCACCTGGACGTCGCCCTCGGCGTTGTCCGACCCCAACCCGCCCAGCGCCATGAACAGCGCCGCGCCGCTGGCGGCGTGGAACGCCACGATGATCCCCTTCCCCGGCGCCGTGGCCTCGAACACCATCCCGAGTTGGACGTTCGCCTGGGTGGTCGGCGTGCTCGTGGGCGTGCAGCGGATCATGATGTCGTCGCCCTCGCCGACGGCGACGGTGTTGACGGTGTCGGTCTCGGACTGTTCGCCCGAGGTCAGGGTGACCGCCATCGACTCCGCGGCGTTGTTCTTCATCAGCGTGAAGACATACTGGCCCCCGCCGCTCAGCTCGGTCCCCAGCCGGACCTTCAGCCGCGACAGCGTCCCGGCCTCGCAGATCGGCACGCGGGGAATCGCCGTGGACGACCCCGAGGCCGAGCCCACAGGGGCCATGAACCGGTTGGCGTTGTTGACGATCGCGTTCGGGACCAGCCCGATGAACAAGGGCGTCTTCATTCGCTGACCTCGACGTATGTGATGCCGCCCGCGATGGCGACCGACGCGCCCAGGACGTGGTTGAGCTCCTCGCCCCCGTCGGTCTCGAACCAACCGACAGGGTTGTGCGGCAGGCTGATCCCGCCGTTGGCCGCGAAGGGCATGGCCCCGGTGAGGTCGGCGTCGGCCCCCGTCTGAAACGTCACCGTCGTCGCGCCGCCCACGACGAGGAACAGCGACAGCACCCGGAACTTCTTTCCCGTGACAGCCGGTAGCGTGTCACCGCTGCCCGTCGACGAGATCGGCTTGAACTTCGGCGTCAGGTCGACGGCACCGTCGCGCAGCTTGGAGGTGTCCTGCGCCACTGAAACGGTCTCGGTGCTCTCGGCCTGGGACTGGATCGCCTCCAGCGCCGCCACGGCCGGATCGTCCGACGCATGGACCACGCGCTGGGTTCCGGCGTCGGCCGCCCCTGGCCCCGAGGCGAGGTCGCTCGCCGCGCCGTCGCCCGTGCGGATCGCCAGGCCGACGCGCTGTACGTGCTGCGCCGACACCGAGCCGCCGTTGAGGTTGGTCACCTCCTCCGTCGAGACGGTCGCGCCCTCGCCGGGCGATATCGGGATGTTGTCGGCCATGTCAGTTCGCCTTTGTCAGGATGAGGAGCAGGCCGATCGGCTGGCCGGCGGTCTGGCTGGACGGCGGCGGCCGCGAGCTCGCGGGGATCACGCCGCGGCCCAGCCCGAAGCGGGGAAGGGGCATGTTCGGAAGCTCCGGAATGGAATGAGCGTGGGGCGATGCGCGCGGCGCGCGCATGCAGGGGAGGGCGAGGGGCGCGCTCAGGGCATCGCGTTGGCGGCGTGGACCATCTCGGCGTACTGCGTGTCGGTCAGATCCAGCGCGGCTTTCACGCCCAGGGCCAGCGACGACTGGACGACCAGGTTCGGCGCATATTCGTAGTCGATCAGCGCCAGGGTGCGGCCCGGTTCGGGCAGCGCCTCCAGCGCGTCCTGAACAGCCTGCGTCAGGCCCTGCACCGCCAGGAACTTGCGCACCTTGTACATCGGCACCTCCGCCGGCAGCGGCGGTGGCGGGTCGTCCACATCCTCGAAGGTGATCGCGAACCGCGCGAGAACCGCCTCGTCCCAGCGGTCCAGCGCGTCCCAGGGGTGCGCGATCTCGCTGGCCATCAGGCCGCCGATCGGCTGGCCGCTGGCCGCCGCCTCCGCCGGCGTCTCGACCACCTTCCAGTAGGTGCGGAACGGGAAGCCGGGCGCGATCGACAGGGGTTCGCCCTGGGCGTCAGGGGTGGTGAAGATGCGCATGGGATCAGCCTGTGACGAAGAAGGTCGCGGCGCCGACGCCGGTGAAGGCGTGGATCGTGTAGCCGCCGGCGCTGGTGATCGTGCCGCCGGTGGCGCGCTGCGGACCGAGGTAGCGCACGATGACGACGCCGGAGCCGCCGGAGCCGCCGCTGGACGCGCCAACCACAACGGAATCTCCCGAACGGCATTCCGATTTCCCGCCGCCGCCCCCGCCGCGGTTCGCGACGCCGTTGGTCCCGCTCCCCGCGCCGGCCGTGGTCGGGTCCGAGAAGCCGTCGCCGCCCGACCCTGCGTTCGTTCCGCCCGGATGGCCTGTTCCGGCCCCGCTCCCGCCGTCGTAGAAGCGGCCCGCGCCCCCGCTGGACCCGTAGACCGTCGGGGTCCCGCTGATCGAACTCGTCGTGCCATCGACGCCGTTGCCGACCTGGCCCGAATGGGCGCCGCCACTCGCCGTGACGCCATTGAAGGACGACGCCCCGCCGTTGGTGCGCGCCGCACCGCCGGCGCCCACCTGCACCGCGCAGCTCTGCCCCGCGCCCAAGGTCACCGAGCCCGGGACGACCTGTCCGTCCAGGCCGCCCCTCAGCGTGTTGGTGGCATAGGCCCCGCTGTCCCCGCCGCCACCGCCACCGACGATCAGGTACTCGACGACCAGCGCGCCGGCGCCCAGCAGTTGCGTCGCCTGCGGATACATCAGGCGCCCCGCCAGACGGCGGCTTCGAGCTTGCCCCGGTCGGCGTTGTACTGTGCTGTCACCTTGCTCCAGGCCGACGCCGGGAGGCCAGGCGGCCCCACCTGGCCGAAGTCCCAGATCGACGCCCAGCTGCATGTGTAGGTGGCCGGGTTGATGTTGAGGACGTAGGTCATCCCATCGATCAGGCCGGTCGGCGCCCCCACGGTGTGGCCGTTGGCGGTCAGGGTCAGCCGGACATGGACGCCGTCGGCGACCGCGTCCCAAGCCACCGTCGCGGCGTCGGTCAGCGGCCCGAACGGCACCGCGTCGGCCAGGGCCTTCGGCGTGACGGCCGCCGCCTCGGTCACGCCCGCCCGCACCTCGGTCGCCGTCGCGCCGCTGGCGTAGAACGCCGCGTCGATCACCTGCCAGCGGTCGTGGTTCCCCGACCCGAACACGCCGTTCTCGTCCACGGTCACGGTGACCTGAGACGCCGACGCCACCGCCGTGATCTCACCGAACATCCTGATGCTGGGGTCCGTCAGTTGGACGATCGCCACCCGTCGATGCAGCGTCGCCAGGATCGGCTTCGCCTCCAGGAAGGTCACGACCTTCACCCCCGCCACCGCCGTCAGGCTGCTGTTGCTCTGGGCGACCAGGTTCGCGCCGTCCGACGCCACCGCCACGACGCCGGCGAGTTCCGACGCGGCCTCATATGTCGCCTGGGCGTTCGCCTCGGCCGCCTCGCCGACGGCCTGGTACTGCGGACCCGACGCTGCCTGCCATGCGACATAGGCATCCGCCTTCGAGACGAAGGCCGCTCGGCTGTCGGTCAGCCGCTGGGGCGGCTCCGGCGCGGGCGTGATCGAGGGGGTGGGCGTGACCGGCATGTCAGGTGTTGCTCTCGATCTGGATCGAACACAGGGAGAGGTCTGGCGGCAGGCTCATCTCCACCGCCCACTTCGCGGTCCCGAAGGCGGCCAGCGTGGTGTAGTCCTCGTCGGCCACGTACAGGCGCGGCTCGCCTCGGGCGGCGGTCAGCTCGCGTTCCACCGCGTCCTTCAGCCGGTTCTCCAGGATGAACTCGGCCGAGATGAGCTTGCGGTAGGCGCCCTTGACCAGCACCCGGTCGCCGAAGTCGTTCTCGAGCCAGCGGGTGTAGTCGCGGATCTCGGTGCGGACGCCCCACCGCGTCTGGCCGATCGGCGCCCGCTGCCCCAGCAGAAGCTGGCCGCATTCCGCATCGTCGCCGGGGCGGGCCACCGTGACGGTCAGGGTCGAACCGGCGCCGTTGGGCAGGTCGGTGACCAGCAACTCCTGGCGGAACTGCACGTCGTCGTAGAAGTAGGCGAACCAGTCCAGGACCGAGCCGGGGTCGGCAAGGCTGAACGTCTCGTCGTAGATCGGCCCCTCGATCGGGTCGTCGACCCGCACCCGCACGGTCTCCGCGCCCAGCGCGGCCAGCCAGATCGTGTCGACCCGATCCGTCGCGGGGACCTCGATCTCAACCTCGATCGCGTCCGGATCGGACGTCACCGTCGTGGTCGTGTCGTCGAACATGGCCCACGCGTTCGTCGGGCCCTCGTCGATCCACCAGGTCCCGTCGTCGTCCTCGGGGACGTGGTTCGTGTTGGAGCCCTGGGCCGACACGAACCGCTGATGGACGTTGCCGAGCACGCGATAGACCGCCTGGCCGGCGGAATAGGTTGTGAGCGCGCTCCAGGCCGCCTCGACGTCGACGACGCTGGTTGCGACCAGGGCGTCGGGATCCACCGCCACCGGGATCAGCATGGAGAACATGGCTAGGCCGCCACGGTCCGCAGGGCGTCCCCGCCCTGTGTCGCGTCATCCAGCAGCCGGAATGTCCCGCCGGTGTTGACCACGATCTGTTCGAAGTAGGGGGCGAGGCCGCCGGCGATGGCCGCGCCGAGGCCTCCGGGGTCCTGCAGCTCCAGGCCGCCGCCGAGCGCCGTGGCGGCGCCGGCCAGGGTCGCCGTCAGGGCGGCGTCGATGGGCGGGGGGATCAAGGCCGGCGGGGCATTGGTGTTGACGGCCGCCGCCACCGTGGCGAGCGCCGCCGCCACCGCTGAGGACGCCGCCTCGATCTGCGCGCCGGTCTCCCGCATCACGTCGGCCTGATCCACGATCGCCCGGCCGAGCCGTTCCTGGGCTTCGGCGAACGTCATGACGTTCAGGTTGAACAGGCCCAGAGCGGTCGCCGTGCTGGTCAGCGCGGCGATCTGCTGTTCGGCGACGCTGACCTGCGACCGGGCGGCGACTTCGCCCGCGTTCACCGCCTGCATCACCCGGCTGGTGGCCTGCGCCAGCGCCCGGGCGTTCGGCGCCGCCTTGGCTTCGGCGGCCAGCAGCGCGCGGCCCAGCTCGGGCAGTTTCGCCAGTGACTCCGCGTCGGTGCGGCCCTCCAGCTGCATGAAGGCCGCCCGCGCGACGATCAACTCCCGCCGCGGGTCGCCCGCCAGGGTCTGCGCGCGCAGGTCCTTGCGGAAGGCCGCGAGCTCGTCGGCGATGTCCGCGAAGCGGTCGCGCACGTCCTCCAGCGCCGAGATCTCGCGCTCGGCGGCCTCGGCGGCGTCGTCCCGCGCCCGCGACAGCCGGTCCTCGGCGTCGGACCGGCGGTCGGCCGCCGCCGCCTCGATCTCGGCGAGCTGTTGCTGCGCGGCCTCCGCCGCCGCCGTGGCGTCGATCACGTCGTAGATCGTCTGCTGCAGGCCGCGCAGCGCCGGGTCCAGCGCCGCCAGGGCGTCGGCCCGGTCCGCGGCCAGGGCCGCGTCCGCGTCGTGCAGCCGCAGCAGTTCGCGTTCCAGCGCCGTGCGCTGGGCCACCATCTCGGCCGCCTTCGCCGCGGCGTCGGCCGCATCCTGCCGCGCCCAGATTTCCTCCTGCAGTCCGTGCAGCGACGCGTCCAGCGCCTTCAGTTCCTCGGCGCGCCGCGCCGTCAGGGCGCCGGTCGCGTCCCCGGCCAGCTCCATGAGCTGGATTTCCAGCGCCCGCTTCGCCGCGGCCAGCTCGGCGGCCCGCCGCTCGGCTTCGGCCTTCGCCTGGGCCTTGGCCCGCTTCTTCGCCTTGCTCGCGCCGAACAAGCCGCCGAGACCGCCGAGGATGCCGCCGACGACGGCGCCGACGGGACCGAACGTAGCGCCTGCGGCGGCGCCGCTCGCCGCCCCTGACAGCGCGCCGCCGACCTTGCCGCCAATCGCGCTCCCGGCCGCGCTGGCCAAGCCGGCGACGGCTGCGAACCTGCTGGCGGCATTGCCGGACTCAGCGAACGCCCTCTTCACCCCGTCCAGCGCGCGGATCAGCCCGGAGAAGGCCCCGAACCAGTCGCCGTTGCGGATTCCGGAGATCAGGTCCTCGACTGCGTACTCCGATTGGCGGAAAGCGTTCTCAGCCTCGAGGACCTTGTTGACGAAATCATCCCAGGTCTGCTCGAACTGCGGCGCATGCTCGTTCAGGTTCTTGATGAACTGAACCTGCCGATCGTCCAGCTTTTGAAGCTGAACATCTCCGTCACGATAGGCCTTTGCCAGTTCTCCCAGCACCTTCGCTTCGTCATAGAGGCCGGCGAGATAGGCTTCGTGCGCCTTGACGATGGCCTGGCGCGCGCGGCGCTCGTTCTCCGAAAGCCCGGCGTTGGTCATCGACGACTGTTCCGCCGCGATGAACTCGCGGATCGCGCGGGCCATCTTCTCCGCCTCGGTCTCCAGGCTCTGGCGCGCGGCCTTCACCTTCTTGGCGCCGTCGACGGCCGGTTTGGCGAGGTCGTCGCTCAGGCCGGGGGCATCACGCTTCACGTCCCCGGCGGTCTTGGTCCAGATCGCGCGGATGCTGTCCGCGGCCGTCGCCAGGCCCTGCATGTTCTTGGTGACGCCGTCGCGGTAGGCTTGCGCCGCGCCGCCGAAATCCCCCTTCAGCACCCGCGTGATGATCGTCCCCGTGGTGGCGATGTTCCGGCCCATGACCGCGAACTGCGACGCCACGCCGATGGCCGCTGACGCCAGCAGTTTCAGCGTGAAGCCCAGGGCCTGGCCGATGCCCTTCACCAGGTCCGCGTTCTTGGCCACCACCACCAGTCCGTTGGTGATACCCTCCAAGGCGGGCAGCAGCGCGGTCGCGAGCTGGTTCGTCAGGCCGCCACCGACCGCCTTCAGGCGGTCCAGGTTCTCGTTGAACTTGCCGGCCGACGCGGCGGCCTCGGCGCTCAACGTGATGCCGAGGTCGTCTGCTTCGGCCCTCAGCCGGGCGATGCCGTCCGCGCCCTCGTTCAGGAACGGGATCATGTCGGCGCCCGACTTCCCGAACAGCGACATGGCCAAGGCGGTCTTGTTCGCCCCGTCCTGCATGATCGAGAACCGCTCGGCCACGTCCACCAGCACGGCGTCGCTGTCGCGCAGCGCGCCACTGGCGTCGCGCACCTCGACGCCCAGACGCGCCAGCGCCCCGGCCGCCTTGCCCGTGCCCGTGGTCGCCGCTTCCATCATCCCAGCCGACAGGCGCTTCAGGCCCGTCGACAGGGTGTCCATGGAGACGCCCGAGATCTCGGCGGCATACTTCAGCCGGCTCAGGCCCTCGACGCCCACGCCCACCTTCTGGGCCATCTCGTCCATTTGGTCGGCCGCGTCGATCGAGCCCTTCACCGCAGCCGACAGGCCCACGGCCGCCGCAGCCAGGCCCGCGCCGATGGCCGCCCCGGTGAAGCCCGCGACCTTGGCCAGCCCGCCCAGCTTCGCCTTGACGCTGTCCAGGCCCTTCGACAGCTCCGCGGTGTCGGCGCTGAAGGCGACGTGCAGCGCGCCGATGATCGACTTTCCGCTCATGGGGTGTCCTTGGAAGGAGGGGGACGGGTCTGGCTGCGGGCCTGACGCCCGAGCCGCCGCTCGGCGGCGCGCCCGACTTCGTCCATCAGCTTCATCATCGCCACGGGCGTGGTGGCTTGCTGAGCCGCGTCGGGGCGGCCCACGGCGGCGGCGGCCGTGCGCGGGAAACTCCGGCCGCTGCGGCTGTAGGCCTCGGTGAGCCAGGCGAGTTCGACGCGGCTGTCTCGGTCGGATTGTAGCGCTTCAACGCGGCCACGCAGGGCGCTCGTCAGGGTTCGGGGGGTCTGACGCCAGAAGGAGTCGGGAGGCAGGCCCAGCCGGCACCACAGGCGGTGCAGGCGATGCCAGTCCCAGCCTAGCCTTCCGGCGTCGGCGGAGGGTCCGCGAGCCCTTCGGCCGCCTCCGGGGAGGGAAAGGCCTTCTCGAGTGCGGCCAGGACCTTTTCGCCGACCTTGTCGGCCCCCGGCAGACGCAGCAGTTCCCCTGCGGGTTTCAGGGCGATGTCGGGATGGTGCGCCTGTAGGCCCGCCCACAGCACGGCTCGAGCGAACCCGATCCGCTTGCTGGTGGCGATGCGCCGGTTGATCTCTTCGATGTCGAGGTCCAGCAACTCTTCCAACTGAGCCATCTTGTCGACGTCGTACTGCAGCCAGTACGTGGTCTCCGCCTCGCCGCGACCCAGGGTCAGGGCCACGGCCATCGCGCCCTTGCTCATGATCCTCAGCTCCGCGCGACCGCACCGTCGACCGACAGGTCGAGGGTGGCTTCGTACGGCTGGCCCACTTCCGCTTCGGCCGGATAGCCTTCGGGGGACGACAGGAAGGTGCGGGTCGCGCCGCCGGGGTTGAACGTCAGGCGGGTCGAACGGCTCTCGCCGGAGTCGATCCAGTCTTCGATGAAGTCGTCGGTCGGGCTGTCCGGGATCCAGTTCAGGCCGTAGGTCACGGTCCCGTACTCCTTGAGGCCCGACCGCTTCTCCCGCGCCCGATTGGGCGACTTCATGTGGGTGACGTCGTGCTTCTCGACCTGCGGGTTCGGCTTCATCATCGTCTTGATCTCGGCCAGTTCGAAGTAGATCCCGGACCCGGCGGCGGTCTCGACTTCGAGCGTGCATTCATAGGCGACTTCCACTTCGGACGCGGACATGGCGCTCTCCTGGGGTTAGGCGGTTTCGTGATGCCAGCAGCGGACGTCGATGCTGGCGCGGAACAGGCTGGTGGCGCGGTCGACGCCGGCGCCGGGGGTGGGGGTCCAGCTCGCGTGCGAGCGTTCGGGAAACGCCTCCAGCGCCGGGCCCTTCAGGCGATCCAGGGCGGCCAGGGCGCGGCGGCGAAGGTCCAGGGCGGCGGCCTTGCTGGCGGCCCAGCAGTCCACCTGGACCACGTACTCCGTCGTCGGGACACGCCCGCGCATGGTGTGGCGGAAGCCGCCCCCGCCGATCTCGTGGAAGATCACCGCAGGGACGCGCTTGCGATCGGGGAGCTGGTCCCAGTGCGCCCGGTCCACGACCATCTCCACCACGTCCGCATCCGCCAGGAACGCGGCCTTGAGCAGCGCTTCCACGCTCAGGCCTTGGCCTTGGACGCGGCCCGCGCCTGGCGCTGCGCCAACCGGTCGGCCGTCTTCTTCACCTCGGCCGCCGAATCCGTGGCGATCTGGCTCAGCGCCGACTCCGCGTGAACATCCCAGGCCGGGCGCATGAACGGGGTCGGGGGATGATGCTCGGCGCCGAACTCCTGCGGCATGGCTTGCGGGTAGCCGTCCTTCGTCGGCCCCATGTAGACGCGGACGTATCGGCCTCGGGCGTCCCGATCGCGGCGGACCGAAAGGCGGCTACTGCGTTGCTCGCCCGACACCTGGATCGACGACTTCAGGTCGTGCGGCGGGCCGGTCCGGGGGTCGTCGGGCGCCAGGGCGCGCGCGGTCTCGGCCATCGGCTCGATCGCCTTGGTGAGGACACGCCGCAGCGTGCCACGGCCCAGCGCCTTGGGCAGGGCGTTGAGGTTCGCGAGGGTTTGCGACAACCCTTCGATCTTGACCCGGGTCTTCATGCCGGTTCGACCGGGCGCGCCATCGCCGACCACTCCAGGCCGGACCGGCGACCCAACTCCTTGCGGCTGACCAGGGCATAGGTCAGGCCTTCGCACAGGACCTGCTGGGTCAGGTCCAGCCCGGCCAGCTCGGCGCTCCAGTGCGTGACGAAGCGATCGGTGATCACGCGCTGCACCTGGGCGGCCGCGACGCGCTCGCCGTCGCTCACGGGCGTCCGTCGCCCCATGACGGTGGCGAAGGTCTCCCATCCGGCGGGCACGGCCTCGCCCAACGCGTCCTTGCGGACGATCGGGCGCTGGAACGCCACCGTGCGATCGAGCGACCCGAGCGGGCCGAGCGCGCCTGCGGCCACGATTGGCTCTAGGCCTTCACCACACCGGCCTCGACGATGTTCACGTCGATGACCGACGTGGAGATCCCGAAGCCAAGGAACACGGCGAAATCGCCGGCCAGCACATCGTCCAGGGGGCAGATGCCGCCCGCCGTGGGCGAAAGGAAGTAGGGCACGCTGGCCGCGACGGTGGCGCCGATCGCGACCTTGCCTTTGACCAGCACCGTCAACGGCTGGTTCGCCGCCGCGGCGTGAAGGGCGATCCCCGCCGGTGAGCGCAGGGCGGAGGTGGCGTGGTCGCAGTCCGCCAGCACGTACTTGCCGGTGGCCTCCTTGGCCACGACCTGGCCGGCGGTGACGGCCGCGCCGGCGAGGCCCGTTTCGGTGCGTGCGCCGGCGCCTTGCAGGACGTTGGCGGCGGTGATTGTCAGGTCGGCCATCTGGCCCTCCAGGTTTCGGTTTGGGTTGTGATGCGGACAGGGCGGCGCGCGGGGGTCAGCCCACGCGGCCGCGGCGATAGCGTTCGATCACCGCCTCGGCGGCGGCGGGGAGAGCGTCGGAACCACGGTTCTCGAAGCGCTGGCCCACGATCACCTTCAGGGCGCCGACGATATCGGCCGGCAGGTCGGCCGCCGCGGGCCCGAACCCGGCTTTGAACGTCACCTTGATCGCGCCGGGGCCGACCTTGTGGGCGGGCCAGCTCACCCCCTCCGCGGGCCAGATCCGCAGCGGCCGGCGGTCGAGGTCGAAGACGTAGTCGTCGGGATCGAGGGGTTGTTCGGCTCCTATCGGGTCCAGGTAGGTCACGTCGACGACGGCCGAGACCGGACCCAGCGGCACGTCGATGCGGGCTGGCCAGCGGTCGAGCGACAGCCGCCAGGTCTGTTCGATCAGGCACACGCCGATGCCGGATGGGCCCTCGAAGGTGGCGATGGCGTCGGCGATGAACCCCGCCAGGACACCGTCGTGGTCCGCGACGCCCGTCAGGTTCAAGTGGCTGCGGGCGTCCTCCAGCGACAGGGCGTCGGCGATGGGCGCCGAGACCCGGACGAGGCGGTTCCACATGGGTCAGGCCTTTTCCGCAGCGGCCTTCTCCGCAGCGGCCTTCTCCGCAGCGGCCTCGGCGCCCGCGCCTCGGCCGCGCGTGACTTCCACGAACCTCGCCCCATCCCTGGGGACCTGGTTACCGATCCGCTCGGCGGCGGCGCGCCTCAGCCAGCGGTCGCCGAAGTCGTCGGCGCAATCCCACGTCGATCCGGCGGGGAAGGCCGGGCCCTTACCGGGCCCCTCGGTCTCGTAGATTTCGTCTCGGAGGAAGGTGATACGCATGGCGGGTCCTTTGGCGGGCGCAGCGATGCGCGCGGCGCGCGCATGCGGAGTGGGGACGGGGAAGCGAAGCGGGACGCCCCGCGAAGGGCGTCCCGACGCCAGGCGCTCTAGTCGACGATGGCCGACGGCAGGCCCGCACCCGCGAACCGGGCATTGCGGAGGATGTAGAGCGCACAGCCGATCTGGGCGTTCGTGCCCGCGTCGGGGATCGAGACCTGCACGCAGTCGTAGCCGTTGGAGACGTCGAGGTCCGAGGCCTGCACCTCGATCGCGAACAGGCCCTCCGCCTCCGCGCTATCGGCGTCGGTGTGCGTGTTGGCCGCGGCCTGGGTGGCCGTGGTGAACGCCCCGATGCCGGTCTGCGTCCCGATCTTCTTGTCGATGCGGGTGAAGTTCAGGGCCTTGGCCCCTGTGCCAGCCACGGCCGTGGCTTGCTGCAGCGTGATGACGGGGTCTTCGCCGGCCGTGCCCGCACCTTTGAACACCACGATGGTGACGCGGTCGAAGTTCTTCAGGCTGACCCAGTCGCCATTGTTCGCGGCGGTGGCCAGGTTCACCGGGACGATCGCGGAGACGATCTGGCACGCCTCCACCAGCAGGTTGTTGTGTTGCATGACAGGTCTCCGCCCGGGCGGCCTCGCCGGCCGGGAAGCTGGGGCCGGCGGCGGTCTGGCCGCCGCCGGCGAGGTTCAGAGGAAGAGGGCGCGCCCTAGCGGCTGGCCAGGGTGACGAACGGCGACATGGTCGACGATCCGTCGCGGGGCGAAGTGGCTTTCGACCACCAGGGCTGGCCGCCGATCCGCAGCGTGAACTTGAACGCCACCAGATCCTGGTCGAACCACAGGTGCATGGAGACGTCAGACTTCAGGCCGTTGGAGTCCCGCCCGCCGCCGGTCTTCACCAGCGAAAGATACTGAGCCAGGTCCACCAGCATGATGTCCCCCAGGTCGCCGATGGTCTCGCAGACCTGGTGTGGGATCACGGGGCGGCCCTTGAGGCGTCCGTAGGGCGCTTCCGAGAGACCGCCGGGCGGCATGTAGACGGGCTGTTGGCCGACCGACAGGAAGTCCAACTGCGGTTCGGCGTCCGGGTGGACAAGCCACACGGCGTTGCGGCGGCTCGACGTGGGCATGCGCGACCACATCTTCGAGATGTTGGCGGCGACGATCGTATCGGGTGTCTGGCCGCCCTCGGCCGCCACCGTCACCAGCGCCGGCGAGTTCATGAACCCGAGAGGCTGGCCGGCGCCAGTACCTCGCACGATGGCGTCCGAGACCTTGAAGTCGATCTTCTCCGGCGCCTTGCGGCCCAGGTAGCCGTTGAGCGCCGGGGCGTCCTCCAGCAGTTCCTCGGTGACCGGCACCAGCACCGCCAGCTTGTGCGCCTTGAACGTCTCTTCTTCGAGCTGGATCTTCGACTGATTGATCGCGGCGGCCTCGTTCGTCCAGTAGGCCTGGATGCCGCCCGTCGTGTCCCACGGCGTGGTCATGTCCACGGGCATGGTGATGCTGTTGGACGCGCTGCGCATCTGGTCGGTGCGCGCCACCAAGCTATCCTCGCCGAACACCTTTTGGGCGATGGCTTCGCGGAAGTCCGGCGGTACGGCGAAACCGCCATCCGCGCCGACCGACTCCGAGCTGACGGAAGACGCCGCGGCGTTCCGCAGACGGGGATCGACGTCGCCGCGGTGCGTGGCCGCATTGCGAACCGAAGCGGCAAAGTCGCCGAAGTTCCGGAAGCCGCCATTGCTGCGGCTGTTCGAGGGCCGCGGCTCCGCGCCGAGCCGCTCACCGCGGTTGGTCGGACGATCGACTTGCTCAACGCCGTCGTCGGGATCGGTTCGGCGGCCACGGGGTGCGTTCAGCAGCTGGCCCTGGTCGAGGACGCGGACGCGGGCCGAGATCTGACGGTCCAGCGTGTCGAATTCGGCCGAATTGTCCTCGATCTGCTTCAGCTCGGCCTCGGTCAGCTCGCGCTTCTCCTCTTCGGCCTTGGCCAGGATGGCGGAGCTGCGCTCGTTCAGCTCGGCCTGGCGATCGCGATGCGCGACGATGGTGGGATCGTCGAGATGGTCTTCCAGGCGATTGAAGATCGGGAAGGCGGCGACGGCCGAGCAGGCGAGCAGGGCCGCGACGCTCACCGGGATACGGTGCGAGTGCATGGGAGTCTCCAGGATGTGTGAACCGCCGTTCGGCGGGCGAAGTCGGCCCTGCGGCCGGCTTGGGGATCGGCGGCTAGGCCGCGGAACGCTTGGCCAGGTGCGTCGCGAGCTGTGCCCGCTGCAGGGCGACCCGGGCCGCGATGGGGTGGGGCTTCGGCGCGTCCGTCTGCTCGGGCGCGACCGGCGGAGCCAGGCCCTGGGTTTCGTTCGCCAACCGCGCCACGTCGGCCGCCGCGCGGGGTTTCGGCCGGTCGCGCCCGGCCCAGAACGCCTTCGGGTCGCCCGATGCCGCGACGCGGAGGTTCTCCTCGATCGCGTCGACGAACAGCAGCTCGTGCGCCTCGGCGGCGGTGAACCAGGTCTCGTCGTCCATGTAGCTGCGGATCGCGTCCAGGTCCTGGCCGGTACGGGCATGGTAGACGTCGGCGATCGTCGCGGTAACCGTGTCCAGCAGATCGGCGACCTTGCGCATGTCCTTGGCTTCGCCGAACACTACGCCCGAAGCGTTGTGGATCATCAGGAAGCCGGCTTCGGCCATCCGGATCTCGTCGCCCGCCATGGCGATCACGCTCGCGATCGACGCCGCGACGCCGTCGATGTGCGCCACGACGCGGGCCGGGTGGTTCTTGAGCTGAGTGTAGATCGCGACGCCGTCGAAGACCTCGCCGCCATAGCTGTTGATCCGCAGGTTGATCGTATTGACCGACCCCAGGGCCTTCAGGTCCGCCGCGAACTGTTTCGCCGAGACGCCCCCCAGCCAGCCCGCGCCCACGTCCTCGTAGATGAACACCTCGGCCTCTTCGCCCTTGGCCGTCATGCTGTAGCCAGCGCCCATGTCAGGCCTCCTGTTCCGGCTCGTCCGGATCTTGGTCGTTCTCGTCGAACTGGGGGCCGCCGTTGTGGCCGATCGGCGCCGCCGGCGCGGTGGGCGGCGCGGTGGCGCGGTCCAGGGTCTGCATGTTCACGGGCACGAAGCGGACGTCGCCTTCGGGACCGAACCCGTTCATGTCCTCAAGTTCGCAGATCTGGTTCGGCGAAAGGCCGGCCATCTGGAACATCCGCCAGTAGAACTCGGATCGGCTCTTGGCGTCGCCGCGCATCAGCGCCTGAAGGTGCAGCTTGGTGTAGAGGCCCTGGCGGTTCCGGGCGCCGAACAGCTTGTAGTCGGCCTCGTCTTCCAGAACGCGGGCCCAGGGCGTGATGCTGTCAACCACCACTTCGATCGACTGGTGTTCGATGTTCGAGAACGTGGCGCGCAGCAGGTGCATGACCTTGTGCGGCGGAACACCGAACCAGCGGCAGATTTCCTCGACCTGGTGCTGTCGGGTCTCGATGAACTGGCTGTCGTTGGGTTGGGTCGACAGCCGGGAGAACTTCATTCCCGCATCCAGGATGACGGTCCGCTCGCCCTTCGGTCCGCGATAGAGCTGCTTCAGCTCCTCCCGCAGCGCCCCGAGGCCTTCGGGCGTCAGGCGCTTCTCGGTCTCCACGATCCCCGAGGGGTTCATCCCCTGTCCGAAATAGGTGGCGCCAAACAGCTCCGTGGCCTGGGCCCATCCGATGCTTTCCGCCGCGAAGGCGATCACGCTCAGGCCGACCGCGCCGTCGCCCATGCCACGGACGTGGAACATGTCCATGGCGCCCAGTTCGACGTACCCGCCGCGTTCGTTCGAGACGCGGTAGGCCAGTTCGCCCCCGTCGCGACGGAACGGAGTGACCCGCTCGGGGTGGATCGGCCAGAGCGCGAACACCGCGCCGCGATTGTCCCGCTCGATCTCCGCGTAGCCGTTGCCGTACCGAAGTGCCCACTGCATGAGGGTCTGCCGGAACACGAACGCGCCCATCTCCGCGTTCGGGCGGCGGTTCAGCAGCCAGTCCACGGGATGGCTTGGACGAGGGACCCGGCCGGAACGCGGATCCTCTTCCATCACGCGCCAGGGAACCTGCGCCACCGCGCGCGAAAGGTACTGTACGCAAGCCCACACCGTGGCGTTCTTCAGGGCGTTGTCGGCGTCGACGTAGACGCCCGCCGCCGAACGGCCAGTGACGATCCGCCGGGCGGCCGTGGAAGTGGCGCGGGTCAGGCGGTTCCACGCCGTGGAGAATGCGCGCGCCGCGCGTATCAGGGGGCCTGAGCCTTGGGTCATGCAGCCTCCCGCTCGGCGGCCTCCCGACGCTGCCGGGCCAGCTTCTCGTAGACGCTCTCTTCCGGCTCGCCGGGATCGGGCAGGGCGATGCCGAGGGCCATCACGCCGCCGACGATGCCGTCGATGCGCCTCGTCGAGGCCGACTTCGACGGCTTGATGTTGTCGGCGGCGTCCGTTTCGATCGCCACAGCCTTGGCGTGTTCGCGCAGCAGCGGATGGCCGCCGTGGTCGAACCCGTTGTCCAGAACCAGGCGCTCCAGCTCCTTCGCCGGCGCCGACATGGACGCGAAACCCTGGCCGAACAGGCAGGCCGCAAGGCCTTCCTCTCGCAGCTTCACCGTCGTCTCGATCGCGTTCCATCGGTCGATGGCGATCGACCCTGTGTGCTGGGGAACCTCGGACTCCGCCGACCCCGCCCAGGCGATCTTGAACTTCGCCCCGTCTGCCAGGATGTGGGCCCGGATCGCCGGATAGTCCGCGACGTTCCCCGGCGTGGCGATAAGGCTCCCGCTCTCCGCGTACCGGCCTTCGGTGTCGGCCATCCGGTCGTAGCGGATCTTGTCGCGCCGGCTATGTTCCTTGATCAG
This sequence comes from Phenylobacterium sp., assembly GCF_037189685.1. Taxonomy (GTDB): domain Bacteria; phylum Pseudomonadota; class Alphaproteobacteria; order Caulobacterales; family Caulobacteraceae; genus Phenylobacterium. The sequence continues at coordinate 140,266 of NZ_JBBCIT010000011.1, forward strand.
CGCCGACGGCTTGAAGAACCGGGGAAGCATCACAGGGCGGGCGAGGCCATCCTGGATCGGAAACCACCACACCAGCGCCGACAGGTCGTTGACCGCCGCCAGGTCGAGGCCGCCGTAGCACTTCTTCCCGATCAGGCGGCGCTCCAGCTCCCGCCAGGGCGTCGCGCCGACGCAGTGATCCCAGCCGAACCGCCGGCCGTCGTCGTCGACCGCGTCCATCGGAAGCCAACGGACCGCCTGTTCGGTCCAGAGGTTGAGGCGGTAGCGCTTGAAGTCGTTCTCGTACCGCGGGAGCTGGCGCGCCCGCTTCAGGTCGGTGTTGAAGGCGTCCACCTTCACCGAGACGGCGAAGTTGGGGTTCGCCCGCTTGTGGACCTCCGGGTCGGTCCAGTCGTCATTGTCGTTGGCGGCGTAGATCACCACCAGGGTGTCCGGCGCGTCGACCTCGCCGGCGACAATGGCCTGGCACTCGTCCCAGACTTCCTCGCCGTAGGTCCCTTTCACTCCAGCCGTCGAGATCAGGATCTCCAGCGGCTGGCGACGTGCGGCGGCGCTGTCGTGGACGAAGGTGTAGAGGTCCCCCGACTTCCATTCGTGGATCTCGTCGCCCACAAGGCCCGACATGTTCAGGCCATGCTTGCCGTGCGGTTTGCCCGACAGCGGGCGGATCGAGGCGTTCAGCTTCGGGCAGTAGATCGAGGTCTTCAGCGTCTCCAGCAGTTCGCCCAGCGCCTGGGAGTAGGCGACCATCGTGGTCGCCTTGTTGAACACGATCGAGGCCTGGTCCTTCTCCGCCGCGATCGAGAACACCTGTCCGCCCGGCTCGGCGTCGCCCAGCAGCATCAGCAGCATCAACCCGGCGGCGAACTCGGTCTTGCCGTTCTTCCGCGGGATCCAGATGAAGCACCGGCGGTAGCGTCGCGTGCCGTCCGCCCGCTTCCACCCGAACAGCGGCCGGACGACGTCGTGTTCCTGCCAGGGCTGCAGAACGAAGGGCCGACCGGCCCACTCGCCCTCGGTGAGGCACAGGTACTTCGGGAAGAACTCGGATGCGGCCTGGGCGGCGCGAGCGTCGAACCAGAAGTCCCCGTCGCGCCAGACGCCCGCCTCGGAATCCCAGGTCGCGCCCGGGTACTTCGCGAAGCAGGCCGGACGTTCAGGTTCGGCCCACTTCCGCGCGGCCGCCATGCGTCAGTTGAGGGCGCCGATCGGGGAGTCGATCGGCTGGGCGGCGGTCGCCGCGCCTTCCGGTCGCCGGTCGGAGTCGAAGGGCAGTTCGCCACGGCCAGGGACCGCGCGGGCGGCGAAGATCCGCTGGCGCTCCGAGGGGTTCATGCCGAACCGGTCCTCGACCGCCAGCAGCTGGCGCTCCAGACGGTCCGCGATCAGGAACGCCGGGTCCGCGCGGCGTAGCTTTCCGCCTTGCGTCGTCGTGGCGTCATAGGTGTAGCCCCGCTTGTCCAGGGCCTCACGCATGTCCAGCCATTTGCCGAAGTTGCGGCAGTATCGGGCGAACGCCGGCTCGTCGACGGCCGTCAACAGGCGCATGTCCCGCAGGATTGGGCCGCGCTTCTGCCAGATCTCCAGGCCCTTGCCCTTCAGCCAGGCCGGAGCCCTCAGCCCCGCCTCGGGCGCCTCGCCCGCCGCGACTTCCGGCGAAGCCTTCCGCGTGCTGCGCACCGCGGCCTTCGCCGCCTTCACGCCCGCGGGTTCCGGCCGACGTCCCATGGGCGCCTCCCACAAAAAAATCCTCAGGATTCCCCGAAAACTCGCACGACACTCCCCCGCCGGTCCGAAGCCGGAGGTCGGTGGACTTTCGACCCCCCTATCCCCCTCGGCGGGGACGGCCGAGCCGGTCGGCCAGGGCGTCGAGGGTCGAGGCGCCGCGGCGCTCCGCCGCCTGTTTGGGTCCGGCGTGGCAGTCGGTGCAGGCCGAGACCCACCATTCGCGGCGCCAGAACAGATCGTCGTCGCCCTGGTGGGGGTAGAGGTGATCGACGCACGCCACCTCGGCGACCCTCACCGAGCCGAACGCCCCGACCTCGCAATACTGGCAGAAGGGGAACTCGCGCCGGTGATCCGCCGACGCCCGATCCCACGTCGCGCTGTAGCCCCGCGCCCGCGCCGATCCCCGACGCGCGTCATAGCTGCGGTTGGCCTCGCGCCGCGACCGCTGCGACTTCGCGCGATGCAGGGGCGGCATGACGGGCATGGGCGCTCCCCGAAACGCCGAAGCCCGCCGGGTGAGGCGGGCTTCGGTCGCAGTTCGTGCGGTGAAGGATGACTGCCGCGATTCTAAATAATTCCGCAAGCCATCGCGATCTCGGGCGGTCCAGCCTCGAACGCCACCAGCATGTCCAGCGCCACCTTCAGCACGGCTTCAAGCTCGCGCGCCCGGCCCTGATCCCCGCCGGCCAGATACCGCACCGTGTGTCCCGCCCCGCACACCCCATCCAGCACGGTGAGCATGTCGACCTGCCCGCGCAGAACGGCATAGCGCCACACGAACATCTGCCGGCGGGCGTCGCTCATCGCCTCGACCGGGCTCAAGGCCACGCCGCCCCCGCCCACGCTCGCGTCCAGGCACGAGCGCGTGGAGACCTCGCCCGCGTCGCGGTAGCCGTCCCTGTACCGCCCGGCCACCACTCGCTGGGCGGCCGTCAGCCGGCCCTTGTCGATCAGCCACTGGAGGCCGTCCCGCATCTCCGGCTCGGTCTTGGCCGGCGTCGTGCGCGCGGCGCGCGCAAGCACCTCGTCCCGCGCCGGATGCTGCGGCCTGGCCTTGATCGCCTTCAGCATCTGCCGCCGCTGGCGGTTGGACATCACGCCCATGGAAGCCTCCGAACCGACCGTCCCAGACCGTCCCGGCTGGTGTCCCGGTCTTTCTTTTTGAAAACACTAAAGAAAATAGAAGGTGGGACGGTTGGGACGCATGGGACGCAATACGCCCGTCTCGCGCCCGCCTGCGCCCGCACACCCACCTGAGTCTGCCGGGGCGTCCCAAGCGTCCCAGCGTCCCACCGGGCCGGATTAGTCAGGCCATTCAAGGTCTTCCTCCGGGACGACAGGTGGGACGTTCGGCGGGACGGCCGCCATCGGGCGTAGCGGGACGACGCCCGGGGCCATCGACGGGGCCGCAATCTCCAACCAGGGGGCGAGGGGGATCGCGAGCGCCCTGACCTTGACGCCCACCCCGAACCGCACCGGATGGCGCGGCGACCAGGTCGCGTGGTCTTCGCCCAACGCGTCCAGGTGGCCGAGAACGCGGCGCCAGTCCTGCCAGTGCGTGCCGCGGAAGACGGACTCCAGGCGCGGGTGATCGTTGGCGACCAACAGCCATGGTCCCGGCCGCCCGTCCGGGGCGGCGTCCTCCAGGATCTTCAGGCCTATCGCCTTCAGGACATCGTCGTAGTCCCGCTCCATGCGCGACCAGCGCTGGAGCAGCCCGCCGACCGTCTCCGGCCGGTCGCGGACGTGGATGCGGGCGTCCGCCGACATCAGGTGGGCCAGGGCCTGGGCTCCGGCGTTGGTCACGGCGGCCGTGGCCTCCCGGGCGGCGATCAGTGGACGCCAGAAGGCCACCTCGGCCGCGGCCTCGTCTTCGGTCAGCGGCGCGTCGAACAGCAGCAGCCGGCGGCCGGCGATCATCATAGCCAGCAGGTCGGCCGACCGGGGCGTCTCGCCGCTCTGCGACAAGGCGGCCGTCACCGCGTCTAGGTCGGCGCGATATCGCCACGCGCCCTTCAGCGCCCGGCCCAGCAGCGCCGGCGCCAGCGCCCGGGCTTTCGATTTCGCCGCGTCCAGGTCGGCCCGTGTCGTCGCGCGGCCGCGAAGCGGCAGGAGCCGGATCTCCACGAACCGCGATGCGTCGGCGGGGCCGAGGCGCGGCGGCGCGATCCCGGCCACCATGGCGGCGCCCACTGCGGTCTGCGTGACGGTCCCGCCGCCCACGTCGCCCTGCTTGCGCCGGCCCCCATCGCCGGTGGCCATGCGCCGCAGCAGCTCCAGCGCCTTCTCCACCACGCCGGCCGCGCCCCTGGGATCGGCCCCGCTCTCGGCCTCGTCGATCAGGACCGGCCGGGCGTTGCCGGCCAACTCGTTCTTCAGGCCGGCTTCCGAGAAGCTGTCGATCACCTCGACGCCCAGCCCCGACAACAGCGCCTGGACGAACAGCATCAGCTCGGTCTTCCCCGAACCCTGGAGGGCATGGACGAGCAGATGACCGCGGAACGGCGCGAAGCCGCCCAGCAGGCTCGCCATCAGCCAGCCGGCCACCACGTCGGCGCCGGTCAGCCCCTCCCGCCCGATGGGCTCGAAGGCCCAGCGATCGAGCCAGTCCCGCACCCACTGGCCGTCGACCGACCCGCACGCCTTCTTCGGCCGGGGCGCGGGGGGGCGTAGGCGATAGAGCGGTCCGCGCCGCACCCGCAACGCCTCGAAGATCGACAGGTCCTCCGCCTTGCCCTTCTGCGGCACGCGCCAGATCCGGTCGCCCAGGTGCAGCACCAGGTGCGGCCCAAGGTCCGCCGCCTCGTCGCCCGGCCACACGCCCAGCTCGCGCAGCGGCCGGCTCGAGTCCCACAGGCCGGCCTTTCGGCAGTTCCGCACGAACCACACCGCGGCCTGCTCCCGCTGAAACTTGCCTTCCTTGTCGCGCCAGTTGGCGAGGAAGGCCTGTCCGGCCGCGCAGGCGAAGATGTCCGCCCGCAGCATCGGCCCGACCTGGCGGGCGGGCTCCTGGCGGATCTCGCCTTCGGGCATGGCGAACACCACCTTGCCGGCGAGGAATCCCAGGGGCACGACCGGGCAAAGGCCCAGGTCCGGGTCGATGAACGGCACGATCTTCGTGTCCGCATCGTCGCCCGCGTCCTCCAGCGGATCGGCGGCGATCGTCTCGTACCCGTCGAGGCCGTCGTCGTTGTCGTTCACGCCGCACTCTCCCGCGCCAGAACGCGGCGCAGCTCGTCATTGAAATCCAGCCCGGGCGGCGGCAGGACCGCCCGCACGTCGGCGCACCCGGCCGCTTGCCACACCCCCGTCGCCAGCCGCGCCGCGATCCGCGCCCGCGCCTCGGCGCCCAGCCGGATGTCCACCGGCTTGCCGCGGCCGGTCCGCCCCCGGGCGCGGACCTCGCTCATGTCGCGGTCGATCGCGATCCACACCGTGGGCCACGGATTGTCGGGCCGCGGCGGCCAAGTGAAGCCGGGCTGGTCGGGATCGCCGACGGCCCGCGCGGGGTCAAAGCACCCGTCCGCATCACGCCGCCACCCGCCCTGCAGGCGGTTCAGCGACAGCGCCGCGCAGGCGTCCGCCACGATCCCGCGCCGGGCCAGGAAGGTCGCCAGCGACAGCGATGTCTCGATCCCTTCGCCCACCACCAGGTGCGCGGCGGCCTGCGAATGCGGGCCGACCAGCCACGCGCCGCCGGGGCGGCCGTCCAGGGACTGCGGTCCCCACATCCGCTTGGCGGGCGAAAGCTGTGCCTTCCCGGCGGTGGCGCGGTCCAGATAGGTGGCGTGGACGCCGCCCGTGGGCACGACCTCGCCGTCCGGGCCGGCCACCACCACGGGCGCCACGATCGCCGGCGCGCAGACCCAGGCCCGCGCCCGATCGTCCCAGTGGTGCTTGGCGCGGGCGTGGTAACGCAGCCGGTCGGCCGCGGCGTCCACGATCCCGGGTGCGAGGCCCCGGCCCAGCAGGTAGCGCGCGCCCAGGGTCCCGGCGAAGGGCTGCGCCTCGGCCAGCATCTCGGCCGGCACCCGGTCCGACGCGCTCTCGCCGCGCGGCGTGGGATCGGGCCGGGCCCGCGGCTCCGAGATCGGCACGTCCTCGCCCAGCAGCCAGCGGGCGGCGTCGAACGGCTCGACCCGGCGATGCCGCGCCACCAGGTCGACCACGTCGCCCCGGGCGTCGCAGCCATAGCAGCGGAACTTCTCGCCGCCCTCCATGATCCTGAACTTCGAGGTCCCGCCGTCGCAGAGGACGCAGGCCCCGCGCTGGTCGCGGCCCGACCGGGTCAGCTTGACGTTGTTGCGCTCCAGGTAGTCGGCGATCGACACTTTCGCCCGCGCCCTGAGGAACACGCTGTCGCCACCTGTCGTGCGCGCGCCGCGCGCATGGCTGGTCATGGCCGCGAGCCCACCCCGAACCGCCCCGCGTCGTCGGGGCGGGTCAGCCGGTCGCGTGTCTTGGGCGGGATCGGCCAGGTTCCGGCCACGCGCCCGCCGTCCGGCGTCCGCGCCATGAACCGCTCGGGCCGCAGCGCCGGCTTCAGCCAGACGAACCAGGCGTAGAAGGCGGCCGTCGAACCCTCTGGCTCCCACCGGCCCTTGTGCATCGGCACGCGTTCCGCGAACGGCATGACCATCGTCAGCGGGCAGTCGCAGGTCAGCAGCCCGTGCCGCCCCACGCTCTCCAGCGCCGAGATCTTCATCAGCAGCGCCAGGCCGCGCCGCGCCCGTTCCCAGCCCAGCCGGATGAACGCCTCGGCCTGGTTGAAGGGCGGATTGGTGACGATCCAGTCGGCCCTCGGCGCGCCATCCGCCGGGCCGGTGAAGTCGAGGATGCGGTTCCCGTCGTACGGCCAGGCGTCGCTGGCGTGGACCACGGCGAAATAGTCCGTCAGCCCGTGGACCATGTGACCCGCGCCGCACGCCGGCTCCCACGCCGATCGCGCCCGCGGATCCAGCGCCAGGATGCGCTCGCCCCCCGCCCGCGCCGCCCAGGGCGGCGTCGGGTAGAAGTCCTCGTCGTCGTCGGGCGAGACCCGGTGCGCCGACAGGAGGGGGAAAGACACGCCGCGCGCCATCAGGCCCTCTCGAACCGCCGCGCGCCAGAATCCGGGCACGCCGCGAACCTCGACGCTGTCGCCCGAGATCCGCGCCACGATCAGGTCGCGGTCCATGGGGTGCGCGGGCCGGCGCTTGCTGCCCGGCGCGGGGCTGGCGTCGACCAGGCGCACGCGGTCGCCCGGCTGGAACGGCGGTGCGCTCACAGCTTCGCCTCCGGAGACTTCAGGAACTCCGCCACCACGGGCACCGACCGGCCCAGCGCCCGCGCGATGGCCGCCGGGCCGAACCGGGCGCGACGCAGCTCCAGCGCCTTCGCCCGTTCGGGCGCCGAGAGGATCGCGCCCTTCCAGACGCAGCCGGTCTCCCAGCTCCCGGTCCCGCGCTTGCCGCCCCCCGCCATCGCCTCACCCGTCCAGGTCGGCGCGCGGGCGCGCCGGGACGTTCGGCGTCGCCAGGACGGCGGCCACCGCCTCGGCCAGGTCTTCCACCTGGGCCGCGAGCGCCGCGCGCATCTCCGCCGGCGTGGTCGCCAGCACGCCGGCCTTGGCCACCAGCTGCAGGAACACGCTGCCCCGGTGCGCATGGCCCGGCGGCGGCACGGCCCGGGCGCACGCCCGCGCCGCGGCGGCCAGCTCGGGGCCGAACCGCGCGTTGCGCGCCGCCTGTCGGGCGCGCCGCACCAGGCGCGACCAGGCGGCCTGGTCCTTGGGCAGATAGCGGCCGTCGTCGGCCCGGCGGGGGCGGCGGCGGATCATGCGGCGCCGCCATCCTCCCCCGGACCGGCGTTCGCCGGGCCGGGGGACTCGGTTCCTACTGCAGCTTCCAGACCAACAGAGGAACTCGGGGAATGCTGGACAAGAAGGCCCTCGACCGCGCCGAGGTGGCGGCGCAATGCCCCCACTGCGGACATCAGCAGTCGGCCGTGTTCGGTCAGCTCAAGCGTGACCCGCGCGTCACCTGTCTCGCCTGCGGGGACGCCTACGACACCGAACCGGACAAGCTTGAGCAGCAGATCGCCCAGGCCCTCCGGTCGGCGCAACAGCGCCTGAACCGCCAGATGAAGCGCTTCAAGTGAATCCAGGGTCCCGCCCACCTCGGCGACCAGGTCGGAGAGGGCGGTGGCGGCCGGATTGTCGGTGAGGAGCCGGGTCATCAGGCGGCCTCGTCTCGGGCGGAGCCGGCTGGCGGCTCGAAGTCGCCCCAATGGATCGGCTGGGCCGTCTCGCGGGTCGCCGCGATCAGCAGTTGCTTGATGGCGTCCGCCACGCCACGCCCGCCCTTCAGCGCCGCACGCCAGCGATAGACCGTCTCGACGGCTAGCCCCGGCCGCAGTGCTTCCGCTTCGGCATGAACGACCTTGATGGTCAGCGCCTCGATCTTTTCGATGGCCTTCATCACTCGACTGTGCTGTTTGCAGAAAATGCAAACAATGGCTGAGCGGGTTTGCGATTCGCGTCAATCGCCTTCATTTGCGAGACCTGCAAATCTCCGGCGCATGTCGAGCCGCGTAGAAGCCACGTCCCCACAGGCCGCCGAGTTCAAACGCCTGTTGGAGGAAAGTGGGAAAAATCAGATGGATGCCGCGGCGTGGCTTACCCGGACGGTTGGCCGGGCGATCGGCAACCACACGGTCAGCCGATGGGCCAACGGCTACACCAAGATTCCTGTGGACGTGATGGACGCCATGCGGAGCCTAGTCGACCGCGAGGATGCGCCGGCGCCGGCCCAGCACGTGAGCGCCCTTACGGAAAGCGGTGAGGATGTGCCGCTGTTCGGCTACGCCAACGCCGCCGGCTCGGTGCTCAGGCTGAACGACGATGCTCGGATCGGCGTCGTTCCGATCCATCCTTCACAGCGAGGGTCAAGATCAGCTTTCGCCTTTGTGGTCTTCGGCGACAGCGTCGCGCCCATGCTCAATCATGGCGACGTCGGTTACGCGATCCGGAATCGGCCCCCGAGGAAAGGACAGCCCTGTCTGATTGAACTGCGAGACGGGGAGACACACGTCAAACTCTTCAATCGCACCGACGAGCGCACGCTGTTTGCCGACCAACTTAATCCCAAGAAGGAACTGACCTACGCCCTGAGGGACGTGGTCGCCATCCACGCCGTGGTCGGTGTGAGCTTCGGCTAGTTCGCTTCAACCTCAGCCGGCGCTGGCGGTGATGGGGCGGCCGGGGCCGGAGCCGCGACCGCACGGCGGACGAACAGGGCTTCATCGACCTTCTCGAAGGCGCGCTGATATACCGCCGGGTCCTGGATCGGTTGATCGCGGCGAGTATTCCAGCCGTAGGCTCCGGACATAGATTTTGTAGAGACGAAGTTCAGCCGAACTCGGCTCATCCCGCTTGGCATCTGTTCAATGAAAGCTGTGGCGCGCGTGTTTCCGGAGCTGGACATATCACCCAGAGCTTCCCAAAAACTGGTTCTATTCGTTGTCGCGCTCTCGGCCGTGATGAACCCGGTGTTCATGTCTGCGCTTCCCACCGAGTAGCCGAGGTCCTGAAATACATCCATGACGCTGCTGAACACCGTCGGCTTCGGAGCGTCGAATTCTTTCTGCTGCATTGCTTGCAACTGCATGGGTGTGAGCTGCCCCTTCTTTTGGGCGGCAGCTACATCGGGAACACTCAACACGGCCAGTACGGCGGCAACGACTGCGATCTTCTTCATGTGGCCCTCAGAAGTCGCTGGTGCGGCTGTGGAAGTCTGACACCACCTTAGTCTTGGGGTCGAACTTGATGATCAGCGTGATGGTGCGTTGGGACTGCTGAAACCCTTCCGCGTACTGTCCGGAGCCAAACAGCACGACTGTGAAGTAGCTCGACCCGCCCGATGCTTGGGAAACGGTAGCGTGACGCTGGTACGACCAAACCTCGTTTCTCTGGCCGTCCAACGTCACGATGTTCGGCGCGCCGAACGTCTCCAGGATCTGCGCCTGCGTGGTGGTCCCGGGAGTGACGTTCATAGAGACATTCCCACTCGTCAGCGTACTGTTTCGCTGATCCACCGGGCCAGGCGCTGGCGTCGCGCATCCTGCGAGGCCCAGTAGGCCCAAGAGGGTCAGACCCAAGACCGCATTCCTCATCGTATCCTCTCGCTCCAGACGCGAGCCCCAGCCGCGCACTTTTCGCGTGAGGTTCCAATGGTATGCGGGTCACGGTCAAGCTCAGGTGCGGTGTAAGGCGTCTTGCGGTTTTGCAGAAAATGCAAAATCGGTCTTGACGAAAATTGCAAACACTCGGCTTCCTCTGTTGATGAGGCGCTGAACTCCGCTCGCGGAGATCGCGTCGATCACGACCGGAGGAGGACGCCCATGCCCCTACCCATCGCCCTGCCGCTTACGCGCCGAGGCCCCGCCGCTCGGTCCGAGGGCGGCGTGCCCGATCGGATCGCCGACCTGGTCCTTCGGCTGGAGGACGATGCCGCGCCCGCGCTGGCCGTCACCACCTGGGTCGTGCGCGGCCGGGGCGGGGTGACGCCCTGGGTGGTGTGCATCCTGTCGGACGGGGCGCGCGAGGCGTTCAGCCCGTCCGACGCGCGGGTGCTGGCGGTGGCGCTTCGGGATGCGCTGGGCGTTCAGGGCCAGCTCCACGCCTGGGCCGACAGCCTGGACGACGCCGCCGAGGCGGCCGAGCGCCAGGCCAGCGCGGTGCTGCTGGGCGCCGGCGCGGGCGGGTGGGCCTGAGCATGGCGCACCTTCCCTGGATTCTCATGGGCCTGGGCCTCGCCGGCCTCTCTGCCATGACCGCGGTGGTCGCCGACTGGATCGGCTGGCGTCTCGCCGCCGCGGGCGCGGCCCTGGTGTCCCTCGCCAACCTGGGCGTGGTCGCCGGCCACGTCGTGGCCCTGGCCGAGGGGATGGGCGCGTGAGCCACGATCCCCTGCACATCATGGTCGATCTGGAGACGTTCGGTACGACACCGGGCGCCGCGATCGCTTCCATCGGCGCCGTCGCCTTCGATCCCCGGACGGGCGTGATCGGGCCGACCTTCTATCGGGTTGTCGACCTGGGCAGCTGCGCCGCCGCGGGCCTCACCTTCGAGCCCTCCACGATCACCTGGTGGCTGCGCCAGAGCGAGGCCGCTCGGGAGGCGCTCACGGAAGCCCAGGCCTGTGAGCTTGGTCACGCCCTCGGCTGGTTCCGGATGTTCTACATCCAGAATTGCCGCGGGCGGCCGATCTGGGGTCACGGCGCCAACTTCGACGAGCCGATCCTGAGCGCAGCCTTCCGCGCGGTTGGCGTCGCGATCCCGTGGTCCTATTGGGACGCCCGCTGCACGCGGACCCTCTTCGCCATGGCGAAGGTCAAGCCCGACCGCGCGGCCGGGACCCACCACAACGCGCTGGACGACGCCCTGGCCCAGGCCCACGCGGCGATCGCCGCCTACCGCGCGCTTGGACTGGCCGACGCCACCGATGCCGCTCCGGCTCCAGACCCGGCTCCGGCGGAGGCGGGCAGGCCGTGACCCCCTCGGCGAAGACCGCCGCCAACCGCCAGGCCGCCCGGGCCGAGGCGGCGGCCGTCGCGGCCACGGCGGCCGCCGGGGCCGTCTGCGTCGATGCGCGCGGCGCGCGCATCCGCACCGTCGCCATCCACCTGACCGGCTTCGCGCCGCGGTGCGAGGGCCTGGCCATCGACAACCCCAGGCGCTGGGCGACGCTCTACGGCGTCTCGCCCGAGCGGGCGCTGCGGGCGCTCCTGAAGCGGCTGGCCCGCGCGCCCCGGGCGGTGCGGTTCGCGCCGGGGCCGGCCCTCGGCGACGTCGACGTCCTGGCCGAACCGACGGTCCAGGCGATGGGCCGGGCCGGGCCCGACGCCCTCGTGCCCTTCGCCACGGTCTGGGACGGCCTCACCGAGGCCGAGCTGACCGAGGCCCAGGCCGCCCTGATCGCCGCCGGCTGGGAGCCCCCGGGCCGCGTCGGGTCGGGAGGTCCCGAAGGGCCGACGACCGCGGCCTAGCAAAAAACGAGATCCCCAAGCCCGGCGGGGTCGAGACCGGGCGCCCACCACGAAGGACTCGATCCTCATGATCACCCAAGACCACGGCCTCTCGATCGTCATCGCCGATCGGGGCTGGGTGTTCGTCGGCAAGGTCACCTCCGACGCCGATTACACCCACATCGAAGGCGCTCGCTGCGTGCGGCGCTGGGGCACAAGCAAGGGCCTGGGCGAGCTGGCCAAGCTCGGTCCGCGCCCGAACACCGTGCTCGACGAGGCGGCCGACACCAAGATCGCCGCCCGGGCCGTCATCGCCATCGTGCCCTGCGAGCAAGCCGCATGGAGCGCCTGACGACCCTTGACGGCCAAGGGAGCGGGACCGGACGCCTGTCCGGCTCCGGCTCCGGCTCCGGCTCCGGCTCCGGCTCCGGCTACGGCTACGGCGACGGCGACGGCTACGGCTACGGCGACGGCTACGGCTACGGCGACGGCTACGGCTACGGCTACGGCGACGGCGACGGCGACGGCTACGGCTACGGCGACGGCTACGGCGACGGCGACGGCGACGGCTACGGCGACGGCGACGGCGACGGCGACGGCGACGGCGCCGGCGCCGGCTACGGCTACGGCGACGGCGCCGGCGACG
>NZ_JBBCIT010000012.1:0-107605 GCF_037189685.1 Phenylobacterium sp.
CGACCCGAAAGGCGGCCCCGAAGGCAACGGCGACCTCATCGAAGGCGAGGCCCGCGAGGTTTCGCCGTCCGAACCCCAGCCGCCGCAGGCGCCCGAACATCCCCCTCAGTCGGTCCACGGATGCACACCGATCCCCACGGACGGCGCCGACGCCCCTATCCGTGTGTCTCCGTGTGCATCCGTGGACCGTGCGGAGCACGAGCCGGTCTCACCCCCCAGCCCCGACCCCTTCGCCCACTGGCCCAGGCGCATCGTCCCGGACCACCCCTTCAACTCGAGCTGAAGCCCCAGCCGCCTCGCCCAGGCCGCCACCTCCCCCACCGGGGAAGGGGAACCATGCGCAGCATGGTGGAGGGAGGCCCCGCTCCACACACAGCCCGAACTCCCTTCCACAAGACCCGTTGACGCCATCGTTTACTCATGTAATCAGTACGAAACGATTACGGATGTAAACCTCATGAAGATCAGTCCGGCCGAAGCGGTGGTGATGGAGGTGCTGTGGCGGGCCAGCCCGCGCACGGCCGAGGCGGTCTTCGCCGAGGTGGGCGGCCCCCAGCGCTGGACCGAGGCCACGGTGAAGACCCTCATCAACCGGCTTCTCAAGAAAAAGGCCGTGGCCGCCGAGCGCGACGGCCGACGCTATCTCTACCGGCCCGTCCTCGAGCGCGCCGCCTACCTGCGCGGCGAGAGCCAGAGCCTCCTGGACCGGTTGTTCGACGGCCGGCTGGCCCCGCTGGTCAGCCATCTGTCCCAGTCCCGCGCCCTCTCGCCCGAGGACGTGGCCGATCTGAAGCGCCTGATTCAGGAGATGGACGAATGAGCGCCGACGCCCTGGCTCTCCTGGCGCGCGTGAACATCGTGGGCGCCGTCGCGGTCCTGCTGGTGCTGGGCCTGCGCGCACCTGTCCGCCGCGCCTTCGGGTCTCAGGCCGCCTACCTCCTGTGGGTCCTGGTCCCGGCCGTCGCCCTGGCCGCGCTCCTGCCCCGACCCGAGAGCACGACGATCCTCGACCCCGTCATCCTGGCCGCGTCGGACGCCACGTCCCGCGCCGTTCCGGCCGACGCCAGGGAGCGGGCGGCCGATCTCCTTTTCGCCGCCTGGCTTGTCGGCGCCGGCGGTCTCGCCGCCGTGTTCACGGCCCAGCAGGCGCGATACGCCGCCGGTCTGGGCCGCCTGATCCCCGACGGTCCCAGGCGGCTTCGGTCCGACCGGATCGGCGCCGGCCCTGCGGTGGTGGGGGCGCTGCGCCCACGGATCGTCATGCCGGCCGACTTCGAGGACCGGTTCGACGCCGGCGAGCGCGAGGTCGTGCTGGCCCACGAAGAAGCGCACCTGGCGCGCGGCGATGCGGTGGTCAATCTCGCCGCGACTGTCCTGCTGTGCCTGTGCTGGTTCAACCCGCTGGCGCACCTTGCGGCGCGACGCCTGCGCATGGACCAGGAACTGGCCTGCGACGCCGAAGTGGTCGCGCGCTTTCCGTCCGCCCGGCGCGCCTACGCCGCCGCCCTTCTCAAGACCCAGCTCTCGACACAGCCCCTGCCCCTCGGCTGCCACTGGCCGCCGGCGGCCGAACATCCCCTGAAGGAGCGCATCACCATGCTGACCCTCGCCCAACCCGGCCCACGGGCCCGCGCCGCCGGGCTCGCCGTCGTCTCGCTCGCGGCCCTGGCCGCCGGCGCCGCCGCCTGGGCCGCGCAGCCGGCCACCCAGCCCGTCATGGTGGCAGCCCCCGTCTGGACCTCGCGGCCCGACGGCGAGGACGTGTCGAGGGTCTATCCGACGCAGGCCCGTGCACAGGGCCTGGACGGCCGGGCGATCGTCACGTGCCGGGTGGCCGGGGACGGCCGGCTCGAGCGCTGCAACCTGACGGCCGAGGCGCCGCTGGGCGCGGGCTTCGGCCAGGCCGCGCTGACGCTGACCGGACGCTTCCGGATGGCCCCCGTGGACCGCAAGGGCCAGCCGACCGCGGGCGGCGAGATCCGCATCCCCATCCTGTTCCGCGCCCCGGCGGCCTGACCGGCGCCTCTCAGGCCCCGGTCGCGACCGCCCGCTCGATGAAGCCCCGCCAGGCCGGTTCGACCGGGAGGCCGAAGACGTCGCGCAGCGTCCGCTCCATCCCCTCGGCGTCCAGCCGGGTCTGGACCGGCGCGCCCGCGCGGGGGCGGACGGTGAGGCGGTTGAACAGGAGGCCGTAGCGCGCTTCGTCCCGCGTCGTCGCCACCATCAGGGTCGAGCGGAAGTGCGACGTGGGATGGGTGGCGGTGAACCAGTTGGCCATCTCGTAGTCGCGCGGCACGCAGGGGACCATCGAGAGGTCGTAGGCCGGGACCCAGCCCGCCTCGCGCCGGACCTCCTGGGCGAAGCCGCCCGGGATGGCGACCAGGCGATAGGTGTCGTGGCCGGTCGGCTGCTCGGCGTCGGCGACCAGCCGTAGCGGCGCGGTGAGGACGCAGCTCCCGAAGCCCACGTCCACGAGCCAGTCCTCGCCCTCGGCCGTGACCTTCAGCACCTGGTGGGTCCGCGGCTGGACCGGCGCGTCCGGCGGCGCGTTCCACCGCACGCGGGCGGCCAGGCCCTCGACCGCGAAGCCCAGCGCCGTGAGCACCCGGGCGAACAGGCTGTTGTGCTCGAAGCAGTAGCCGCCCCGCCGGCCGTGGATCAGCTTGGCGTCGACCGCCTGGGGCGAGATGTCGATCCCACGGTCCAGCAGGACGTCGATCGCCTCGAACGGAATGGCGGCCGGGTGGAGGCGATGCAGGGCGCGGAGCGTGGCCAGGCTGGCGTCGCGCGGGCCGTCATAGCCGATGCGGGCGAAATAGGCGTCGAGGTCGGTCATGCCCCTTACCTAGGACCCGGCGGCGCGATTGCCAGGGCGGAGGCCGCCGGTCAGGCGTCGAAGTCGAGGCCCATGTCGCCGTAGAAGGCGCGCTTGTCGGCCCAGCGCTCGTCGACCGCGACATGCAGGAAGAGATGGACCGGACGGTCGAGGATCACGCCCAGTTCCTCGCGCGCCTTCTGGCCGATCCACTTCAGGGTCTGGCCGCCCTTGCCCAGGATGATCGGCCGCTGGCTCTCGCGCTCGACATAGATGGTCTGCTCGATGCGCACGCCGCCGTCCTTGCGTTCCTGGAACGCCGTGGTCTCGACCGCGGCCGAGTAGGGCAGCTCGTCGTGGACGCGCAGGTACAGCTTCTCCCGCGTGATCTCGGCGGCCAGCAGGCGGGCCGGCAGGTCGGCGGTCTGATCCTCGGGGTAAAGCCACGGCCCCTCGGGCATCAGGGCGGCCAGGCGGGCGCGCAGGTCCTCGACGCCCGAGCCGGTGACGGCCGAGATCATGAAGACCTCGGCGTAGGCGCCGGTGTCGAACAGGCGCTGCGAGAGCGCCAGCAGGTCCTCGCGCTTCACCTGGTCGACCTTGTTGAGGGCCAGGATCGCCGGGCGTCCGGCGGCCTTCAGCCCGGTCACGATGGCCTCGACGTCGGCGGCCGAGCGGCGGTCGGCGGGGCGGCCCTCGGGGCCGGCCGCGGCGATCTCGGCCGGAGCGTCCACCAGGTGGACCACGGCGTCGGCGTCCTCGGCTCCGCCCCAGGCGGCCCGCACCATCGCCCGGTCCAGGCGGCGGCGCGGCTGGAAGATGCCGGGGGTGTCCACCAGCACGATCTGGGCCTCGCCCGCCAGCGCCACGCCGCGCACGGGAAAGCGGGTGGTCTGGACCTTCTGGGTGACGATCGAGACCTTGGCGCCCACCAGCCGGTTGGTGAGCGTGGACTTGCCGGCGTTGGGCGCGCCGATGATGGCGGCGAAGCCGGCGCGGGTCGTGCTCATTCGTGGCCCTCCCGCCTGATCAGCATGGCCTGCTTGGTCAGCAAAGCGAGGGCGGCGGCCTTCTCGGCCGCCTGGCGCGAACCGCCCTCCCCGCGCTCGGGTTCCAGTCCCTGGACGCGCACCTCGATGGTGAAGACGGGCGCATGGGCGGGGCCTTCGCGGGACACCACGTCATAGGCCGGCAGCGGCAGGCCGCGGCCCTGCACCCACTCCTGGAGCTGGGTCTTGGGGTCCTTGGCGCGCGGGGCGTCCACGTGGGGGAACTCCTCGGCCCAGAAGCGCTCGAAGAAGGCGCGGGCGGTGTCGAGTCCGCCGTCGATGTAGAGGGCCGCGATCAGCGCCTCGCAGGCGTCGCCCAGGACGGCGTCCGACTTGCGCGCGCCCACCTTGGTGGCGCTGGCCGACAGGCGGAGCGCCGCGGGCAGGCCGACGCGCTCCGCGGCGCGGGCGCAGGCGTGATAGTTCACCAGGCTGGCGAGGCGGCGCGACATCTCCCCTTCCCGCGCGTCGGGATCGAGGGCCATCAGCCGCTCGGCCGCGCAGAGGTTGAGGACCCGGTCGCCCAGGAACTCCAGGCGCTCGTTGTGGCGCACCTCGCGCGCGCCGTCGCCGACGCTGGCGTGGGTGAGCGCCCGCTCCAGGAGGTCGCGGTCGGCGAAGGTATGGCCGATGCGGTGTTCGAGCTCCTCGACCGCCGCGGTTCTCGCGTTCATTTCAGGACTTTGAAGAACCGGCTGGGCCGCGCGTCCAGAACCCAGGTCCAGGGCTTGAAGATGGTCGCCTCGGGCTTCCACGAGAGCAGGATGATCTCGGCCTTGCCCACCAGGTGGTCGGCAGGCACGTAGCCCACGCCGTTGAGGGCGGGAGGCACGCGGCTGTCCAGCGAGTTGTCGCGGTTGTCGCCGATGGCGAAGTAGTGGCCCTCGGGCACGATGTAGACGTCGGTCTTGTCGAGGTCGCCGTCCGTCCCGAAGTCCTGGGTCACATAGGTGCGGCCGCCCGGCAGGCGCTCCTGATAGCGGGCGACCTCGCGGATCTGGCCATAGCCGACGTCCGTCCGGACGGGCGACAGCGGCTCGCGCTCGATCAGCTTGTCGTTGATGTAGAGCAGGCCGTCCCGCATCTGGAGGCGGTCGCCCGGCAGGCCCAGGATGCGCTTGACGTAGTCGGTGCGTCCGTCGCTGGGCAGCTTGAAGACGGCGATGTCGCCGCGGTTGACCGGGCGTTCCAGGATGCGGCCCTCGAACAGCGGCGGGCTGAACGGGATCGAGTGCTTGGACCAGCCGTAGCTGTACTTCGAGACGATGATGTAGTCGCCCTCGTACAGGTTGGGCTCCATCGAGGCCGACGGGATCGTGAAGGGCTGGAAGAAGATGACCCGCAGCACCAGCGCGATCAGCAGCGCGTAGACGATCGTCTTCACGATCTCGACCAGCTCCTTGAGGGCGCTGGATTTCTCGGGCGTCTCGACACCCTGCACGTTCTGGCTCATCGACTGTTCCTGATCGCCCCGGCGTGCCGGGACGGCGCCTGCGTATCCGCTCCCTAGCGCATGAGCAAGTTCGGCGCCCGTGAACATTGCGACATCCGGGCCGGCGCCGACGTCGCGACACCCCAGGCCGACCCCGAGCCACGCGGCGGCGACTGGACGGATGACACGACCGCGCGGCGGCCTATGTAGGCGGGCATGAGCCGCGACGCGCTTCCCCCGCTGCACCTCCTGCTGGCCCTGGCGGTCGTCGCCGTCTGGGGGACGAACTTCGTGGTGATCAAGTGGGGGCTGGAGGCCTTCCCGCCCCTCACCTTCGCGGCGCTGCGGTTCACCTTCGCGCTCCTGCCGGCCATCTTCTTCCTGAAGCGGCCCGACGTCCCCTGGCGGAACATGGCGGCCTACGGCGTGCTGATCGGCGTGGGTCAGTTCGGCGTGCTGTACATCGCCATGACCCAGTGGATCTCCCCCGGCCTGGCCAGCCTGGTGGTGCAGGTCCAGGCGTTCTTCACCATCGGTTTCGCCATGCTGCTGGCGGGCGAGCGGGTGCGGACCTACCAGGTCGCAGCCCTGACGCTGGCCGGCGCGGGGCTGGCGTGGCTGCTCACGCACACCGATGGCGACGCGACGCCGCTCGGCCTGGCCCTGGTGCTGTTCGCCGCCCTCGCGTGGGCCGGCGGCAACACGGCGCAACGGGCCGCGGGGCCGATCAACGTGCTGGCCTATGTGGTCTGGGCGAGCCTGTTCTCGGCCCCTCCGCTCATCGCCTTGGCCCTTGCGCTGGAAGGCTGGCCGGCCGTGTCCCGGTCGATCGCCCATGCCGACTGGGCCGCCTGGGCCGCCGTCGCCTGGCAGTCGGTGGGAAACACGATCTTCGGCTATTCGGCGTGGGCGTGGCTGCTGGCGCGGCATCCGGCGGCGTCGATCGCCCCTCTGGCCCTGCTGGTGCCGGTGTTCGGCATGGGGGCTTCGGCGTGGCTGCTGGGCGAGAGCCTGGCGTCCTGGAAGCTGACGGCCGCGGCGCTGGTGCTGGGCGGATTGGCGCTGAACACGCTGTGGCCGCGGTTCGCCGCGCTGCGGGGCGCACGGACGGCGCCCTGAGCGGCGGAGGCGCCGGGCTCAGACCTGACGCAGCCCCGCCGGGTCCTGGACCGCCGGCACGGCCTCGATGATCACGAAGGCCTGGGCGTAGGGATGATCGTCGGTGAGCGACAGGTGAATCACCGCCGTCATGCCCGGGGGGGTGATCTGCCGGAGGCGCGCCAGGGCGCCGCCGGTGAGCGCCATCGTCGGCTGGCCCGAGCGCATGTTGACCACGCCCATGTCGCGCCAGAACACGCCCCTGCGGATGCCGGTGCCGAGCGCCTTGGCGCAGGCCTCCTTGGCGGCGAAACGCTTGGCGTAGCTGGCGGCGGCGTCGGCCTTGCGGTCGGAGCGCGTCCGCTCGATCTCGGTGAACACCCGCTGGCGGAAGCGGTCGCCGAAGCGGTCCAGCGACGCCTGGATGCGGCGGATGTCGGAGAGGTCGGAGCCGATGCCGAGGATCATCTGACGCCCGTCACGCGGCCGCCGAGGCCCGCGCCTCGTCCATGAGGGCGCGCATGCGCTGGATCGCGGGACCCAGCCCGATGAAGATCGCCTCGCCGATCAGGAAATGGCCGATGTTGAGCTCCGCCACCTCGGGGATCGCGGCGATGGGCTTGACGGTCTCGTAGTCGATGCCGTGGCCGGCGTGGACCTCCAGGCCGAGTTCGGCGGCGCGGGCGGCGGCGGCGCGGAGGTTTCCCAGCAGGGCCTCGGCGTGGGGCCGGCGTTCGCGCACGGCCTCGCAGTACGCGCCGGTATGGAGTTCGACCACCTGGGCGCCGACGCCCTTCGCGGCCGCCACCTGGGCCTCGTCCGCGTCGATGAACAGGGACACCCGGATGCCCGCATCCGCCAGCCGGCGCACGGCGGGCGCGATCGCGTTCTGGCCGCGCAGCACATTCAGGCCGCCCTCGGTGGTCACCTCTTCGCGACGCTCGGGCACGAGGCAGGCGGCGTGCGGCCGGTGGGCCAGCGCGATGGCCTCCATCTCGGGCGTCACCGCGCACTCGAAGTTGAGCGGGCGGCCGCGCCGGCGGCAGATGACGGCAAGCTGGTCGATGTCGGCGTCGGAGATGTGGCGGCGGTCCTCGCGCAGGTGGGCGGTGATCCCGTCGGCGCCGGCCGCCAGGGCGACCTCGGCCGCCCGTACGGGATCGGGATAGCCCTCGCCACGCGCGTTGCGCACGGTGGCCACGTGGTCGATGTTGACGCCCAGTCTCAGCCGCGACACGCGCTCACCCCCTGTTGCTCATCCCCGCAGCCGCTTCGAGCCCGGCTCCTCGGCCGGGATGGCGGCCAGGTCCGGCGGAATCTCGTCGGGGGCGTAGGAGGGCACGTCCACGGTCGCCAGCGCCACCAGCGGCCAGCCCACGTCGGCCCTGCCGCCCGAGCGATCGACGATGCAGGCGCAGCACAGGACGACGCCGCCCGCGGCCTCGACCGGCTCGACCGCCTCGCGGAACGAACCGCCGGTGGTGATGACGTCCTCGACCACCACCACCTTGGCGCCGGGCGCGATGGTGAAGGCGCGGCGCAGGCGGAAGCGGCCGTCCTCGCGCTCGACATAGATCGACGGCACGCCGAGGGCCCGGGCCACTTCGTAGCCAGGGATGATGGCGCCCACGGCCGGGGCCACGATCACGTCGGGCTTGCCGAACCGCGCCACGATCCGGTCGGCCAGCGCCCGGCACAGACGCTCGGTGCGGTCCGCGTACTGGAAGACCAGGTTCTTCTGCAGGAACATCGGCGAATGCCGCCCGGAGGCCAGGATGAAGTGGCCCTCGCGCAGGGCGCCGGCGCCGCGGAACTCTTCGAGGACGTCGTCTGTGTTCATGAGGCGCTCCCTTACACCGGCTCGCGCGCATTTGTCGCGCCGCTCGGCGGGCCGGATCGAAACCTCGCCTTAGGAAGCGCCGTTTAGTCTTCGGGCGAGACACGGGGAACAGGTTGGCCAAAGACGCCGCATCACGCACGCCGGCCGCGAAGCCGAGCGCCCTGCCCGAAGGGTTTCCCGAGGGCCTGAAGCCGCGCCTGCGCCTGTTCTTCAGCGTCGACCTGGAGGGGGCGACCCACTACAAGCAGTCACACAACACCTGGCGGCCGGAAATCCTTCGCTTCTACAGGGACTTCGACCTGATCCTTCAGAGCGAATTCCATGCCTTCGCCTCGAACTACGCCGGGCCGCTGAAAGCTCCGGAGTACTGGAAGAGCAACGGCGACGAGCTGCTCTACACCTGCGAGCTGACCAGCCTCAGCCACGCCTATGCGCTGATGCACGTCTGGATCTGGTCGCTGCATCGCTACCAGCTCCAGCGCGAGCCGGGCGCGGAGCACCTGGAAGCCAAGTCCACAGCCTGGATCGGCCTCTTCCCCACCCCCAACGCCGAGGTGTTCTTCCGGCGCGGCGGCGCGGTGGTGGACAGCGACCTGTCGCGCGACGCCATCATCGTACAGTCCGAACTGCGCGACGAATGGTACGCCAATCCGTCGAACGCCTCGATCACCCGTGAATTCGTGGGCCCGTCGATCGACACGGGATTCCGCCTCACCTCCTGGGCGACGCCGCACCAGCTCATCCTGTCGGTGGACCTCGCGTTCCTGCTCACCAGCGGCGAGCCCGAAGGGATCGGGCCGCTCACGCTGCGCCTGTCGGGCAAGCAGAAGCTGAAGGGGGTCATAGACGACCAGCCGTATCCGACCCTCTGGATTCCCGTGGGCGGCCTGGGCCTGGCGCGCAGCGCCGGCGGGCCGGTGGTGACCGACCGGGCCGAGATCCGCTCGGCCTGCGAGGCGGTGATCGAGCAGAACTACCAGTCGATCACGCCGCTGTTCCTGGACGACCGGCAGGACGGCTACGACTGGGCGCCGCCGTACATCCTCAAGCGCATCCTGGCGCTGTGGGAGGACGAGCAGCGCCACGTCCGCGGGGCGTCCAGGACGTCGCCCTCCGAGAGCGACGCGGCCTGATCGGCGGTTGAAGCCGCCTCCGAATTCGCCCAACCTTTCAGCGACCCGGGGGAGTTCATGCGCGCCATATTGATCGCCAGCGCCCTGCTGACCGCATCCACAGCCGCAGCGCAGCCTGCGGCGGGGCCGACGGAGATCGCCGACGGGTTCTTTCGCGCGCTACAGGCCGGCGATGTGGACGGCGCCTACAAGGGTATCTGGGGAAGCTCCATCATGGAGCGCAAACGGATGGAGGTGGAGAACCTCGTCGCCCAGAACGCCAACACGCTACGGCTGTACGGGAAGATCTCGGGCTGGGAGCTGATTTCCGACGAGCCGGTGGGCGGAAGTTTCAGCGAACGAGTCTACATCCTGAAGACGGCGTCACTGCCGCTGTTCTACAAGTTTCAGTTCTACCGGCCCGAAGCGCACTGGACGGTCACCAACCTGCACTTCACGGACACCTACAAGAACATCAAGTAGGCCAAGAACATCGGATGGACCGGACGCCGGCGGGGCCGGATCGTCTATGGGCCTTCCGAAGGCCTCAGCCCTTCGCCCGCTCGACGTCTTCCACGCTGGGATTGGCCCGAAGCGCGGCCGAGATGTGGGTCAGGTGGCGGGCGTCGGTGACCTCGACGTCGAAGTCCACGCCGAAGAAGTCGCTCTGGCGGTGGTGCATCCGCAGGCCCACGATATTGCCGCCCGCTTCGCCGATCACCGTGCAGACCTGGCCCAACACCCCCGGCGCATTCTTGATCGTCGCGGTCAGGCGCGCGCGGGCCACGGTGTTGCGCTCGGCCTCGGGCGTCCATTGCAGGTCGCGCCAGAGCTCCTCGCGGTCCTCGTAGTGGGCGAGCGTCTGGCAATCGATGGTGTGGACCGTCAGGCCACGGCCGTCGGCCTCGATGATGCCGACGATGCGGTCGCCCGGCACCGGCGAGCAGCATTCCCCGAAGTGGATCGAGACCCCCGGCGTCAGGCCGCCGCCGCGGACATAGAGCCGCGCACCGGCGCCTGCCTCGATCCGCCGCCGCGCCGTGGCCGCCTCGCGCTCGTCGGCCCGCAGGCCGGGGAACACCGTCTCCAGCACCTGCCCCGGCGTGGCGCGGCCTCGACCGACCGCCTCGAACAGGTCGTCGTCGCTGGCGACCGCGAAGCGGTCGAAGGCGGGGCGCAGCGAGACGTCCTTGCGCGACTTGCCGGCGGCCTCGAAGGTCTGGTCCACCGTGGCCCGGCCCAGGCGGACGAACTCGTCCCGCTCGGTCTGGCGGATGTGGCGGCGGATGGCGCTGCGCGCGCGGCCGGTGACGGTGAGCGAGCGCCAGTCGGGCGGAACCACGGGCTTGCCGCCGCGGATGACCTCGACCACGTCGCCGTTGGCCAGGGCCGTGCGCAGCGGCTTCAGCTCGCCGTTGATCTTCACCCCGATGGTGGTGTCGCCGATATCGGTGTGGACGGCGTAGGCGAAGTCCAGCGGCATGGCCCCGCGCGGCAGGCTGACGAGCTGGCCCTTGGGCGTGAAGACGAACACCTGATCGAGGAACATCTCGAGCTTGGCGTGCTCGACCAGCTCCTCGGCGTCGCCGCCGTGCTCCAGCACCTGGACGAGGTGGCGCAGGTTGACCAGCGGGTCGCGGCCGCCGGCGGCCTTCTGGTGTTCGGCGTCGAAGCCGTAGGACTCGTTCTTGTAGCGCCAGTGGGCGGCAACGCCCTCTTCCGCCACCCGGTCCATCGCCTCGGTCCGGATCTGCATTTCGATGCGCATGCCGCGATAGCCCACCACGGTGGTGTGCAGGGAGCGGTAGTTGTTGCGCTTGGGCGTGGAGATGAAGTCCTTGAACCGCTCGGGCACCGAGGGCCAGGCACGGTGGATCACCCCCAGGGCCCGGTAGCAGTCGTCCTCGTTCTCCACGATGACCCGGAAGGCGTAGATGTCGGAGAGCTGGGAGAAGCCGATCGACTTGCGCTGAAGCTTCCGCCAGATCGAATAGGCGTGCTTCTCGCGGCCGAAGACCCGCGCCGGGATGCCGGCGGTGTCGAGACGGGCGGCGATCTCCTGGCTGACCAGCGAGACGGCCCCGCCCTGTTCATGGCGCAGCGTCTCCAGCCGGCGCAGGATGGCGTTGCGGGCTACCGGGTTCAGATGCGCGAACGCCAGTTCCTCCAGTTCCTCGCAGATGCGATGGACGCCGATGGAACGGGCCAGGGGGCCGTAGATGTCGAGGGTCTCGCGGGCGATCCGCTCGCGCTTGGCGGCCTGCTTGATGAAGTGCAGGGTCCGCATGTTGTGCAGCCGATCGGCCAGCTTGACCAGGAGGACGCGGACGTCCTTGGAGATGGCCAGGATGAACTTCCGGAGGTTCTCGGCCTGGCGCAGGTGCTCCTGGCTCAGTTCCAGCTTGGAGAGCTTGGTGACGCCTTCGACCAGTTCGGCGACCTCGGCCCCGAACAATTCCGCCACCTGCTCGCGGGTGGCGTCGGTGTCCTCGATGACGTCGTGCAGGAGCGCGGTGACGATCGTCTCGGTGTCGAGCCGGTAGTCGGTGAGGATGCCCGCCACCTCGATGGGGTGGGCGAAGTAGGGGTCGCCGGAGGCGCGCTTCTGCGAGCCGTGCTGGCGCATGGCGTAGACATAGGCCCGATTGAGGATCGCCTCGTCCGCGGTCGGGTCGTAGGAGCGGACCTTCTCGATCAGCTCGAACTGGCGAAGCATGCGCGGCCGCACGACCCCGGGGACGACCGGGGCCGGCATGGAGGCGTCCTTGGGCGCCGCCTCTTTTACGGGTGCGTCATTCGGCGGGGCGGCGGGCTGTATCGCCGCCTCTTGGATCAGCGGTTCTGCGCCTTCGGGGCTCAGTACCGCTCCTCCTGGCCGCCGTCGCGGTCGCTCTGCAGGGCGCGGACCAGCTCGAGTTCGCTCATCTGCATGTGGGTGGGATCGGCCAGCAGGGCCAGCGTCTCAGCCTCTTCCTCGGCTTCCGAACGCTCGTCGACGCGCTGGAGCGTGCCGATGAGGGTTTCCTTCAGCTCCTCGGCGTCGACGACGTCCTCGGCGATCTCGCGCAGGGCCACGACCGGGTTCTTGTCGTTGTCGCGGTCGACCAGGAGCGCCGAGCCGGCCGAGATGGCGCGGGCGCGATGCGCCGACAGCAGCACGAGGCTGAAGCGGTTCGGGACCTTCTCGATGCAGTCTTCGACGGTGACGCGAGCCATGAAATCTCTCAGGAGCGGGGAGGCAGACCCGTGAAAATAGAGGTTCGGGCCGATTTGTGCAACGCCGCAACGGTCGCAGGGCGCCGCCCTCCCCCGTCCCGGCGTCAGCCCTTGGCCATGATCCGCTCGGCGTCGGCCTTCAACCCGGGCGAGAAGGCGTCGCCGAAGTCCTCGATCTCGTAGAGCGGACGGATCTCCAGCTCGACCTCGCCGTTCGCGTCGAGGGTCGGCCAGCGCCTGGCCCACACGAGCACCGCCTCCAGAGACTCGGCCTCGACCAGGGTATAGCCGGCGACGATCTCCTTGGTTTCGGTGAACGGCCCGTCGGTGACGAACGGCTTGCCCTTGCGGAACTTCACCTTCGCGCCGGCCGCCGTGGGTTTCAGCCCGTCGCCCCCCAGGATCTTGAGGTGACGCCCCATCTCCTCGTGGTGGGCCATCATCGCCTCGGCGAGTTCGCGGCTGGGCGGCGTCCCGGCCTCGGTCTCGGCGTCGCCCTTGCGGATGATCATGAAGCGCATCGGTCAGTCCTCCATTGCGGCCGCCGGCATGGCGCCGCCTTGGCGCAGGACGGAACGGCGCGCGCGGAGCCGACATTTCCGGCCTGCGAGTCTCCGCATCCCTCAAGCGACGGGCGCGGCGTCCGTTCCCACGGTCGCGGCTGCGGCCAGGTCGGCGGCGGTGCGGCCCAGCACGGGATGACGCCACGCCGGCGCGATCCCGGCCAGCGGTCCCATGACGAACAGGCGCTCGTGCGCGCGGGGATGAGGCAGCGACAGCCCCGGCCCGTCCAAGATGCGACGGCCGTGGGCGATCAGGTCGAGGTCCAGGGTGCGGGCGGCGTTCCGCCCGGCCCGCTCCCGGCCCATGTCGGCTTCCAGCCGCAGGAGCGCCGCAAGCACTTCGGCCGGCCCGGCGCCCGCCTCGACAAGCGCGACGCCGTTGCGGTACTCAGGGCCATTCAGATCGGGCCAGGCGGCCGACCGCCACCAGCCGGACCTTTCAAGGATTTTCAGACCGACCGACGGGAAGCGCGCCAGGGCCTCCTCCAGCAGGGCTTCGGACGAGCCATAGGCTCCCGCGAGATTGCTGCCGAGCGCCACGACGACGACCTCGTCCAGGTCCCGACATTTTCGGGAGATGTGCGTAGCGATGACCTTCTACCCCACGGACCGGCTGGCCCTGTTCATCGACGGCGCCAACCTCTACTCGACGGCCAAGAACCTGGGCTTCGACATCGACTATCGGAAGCTGCTGGAGGAGTTCAAGAAGCGCAGCGTCCTGGTCCGGGCCTACTACTACACCGCCCTCGTCGAGAACGAGGAATACTCGCCGATCCGCCCGCTGGTCGACTGGCTGGACTACAACGGCTACCGCCTGGTGACCAAGGCGGCGCGCGAGTACGTGGACGCCAACGGCCGCAAGCGCTTCCGCGGCGACATGGACGTCGAGATCGCCGTCGACATGATGGAGATGGCCGAGCACGTCGACCACATGGTGCTGTTCTCGGGCGACGGCGACTTCCGCAAGCTGGTGGAGGCCGTGCAGCGCCGGGGCAGCCGGGTGACGGTGGTCTCGACCGTGAAGTCGCAGCCGCCGATGGTCAGCGACGACCTGCGGCGCCAGGCGGACAGCTTCGTGGACCTGACCGACCTGTCCGACCTGATCGGCCGCCCGGCGCGCCTGCCCAAGTTCCTGTCCGAAAGCCGCGCCGCGCACGCCCGGGCGTCCGATGACGAAGAATAGGGCCCTCCTCCCCATGAAGGGCGGGGCGATTGCATATGGCGCAGGCCGTGTAGCGATCCTGGCCTCCGGGGCGCGTCAGCGTCCCTTTGAACCGCCAAGACGCCAAGATCGCCAAGACGTCCGAGGACGTCTTTGGCCTCTCTCGGCGGTCTTGGCGTCTTGGCGGTCATCTGACCGCGCCTTCGGCGCGTTCCGCATCTCGCCAGCCAGCCCGGCACGCATGTGCGATGGCCCTCCCCCTGCGGGTGAGGAGAGAGGCGCATGACCGGCCAGGAGGCGCCGCCCGAGGCGCCGGCCGACTGCCCGCTCTGCCCGCGGCTGGTCGCCTATCGCGACGCGAACAAGGTCTCCGTGCCCGGCGGGTTCAACGGGGCGGTGGCTTCGTTCGGCGATCCCCAGGCGCGGCTGTGCGTGGTGGGGCTGGCCCCCGGCCGGATGGGCGCCAACCGCACGGGGCGTCCGTTCACGGGCGATGGCGCGGGCTGGATGCTCTACGAAACGCTGCTGAAGACGGGCTTCGCCCGGGGAACCTATGAGGCGCGGCCCGACGACGGCCTGGAACTGGTCGACTGCATGATCACCAATGCGGTGCGCTGCGCGCCCCCGGGGAACAAGCCGGAAACGAAGGAAGAGGCCAACTGCCGTCCGTTCCTCGCCAGCCGGCTGGACGCCCTGCCCCGGCTGAAGGTGATCGTCACCCTGGGCGACGTCTCGCGGCGCAACGTGCTCCGCGCTCTGGGCCTCAAGGCGTCGGCGGGGATTCCCGGACATGGGAGCGAGTTCACGGCCGGCCCCTATACGGTCCTGAACAGTTATCACTGCTCGCGGCTGAACACGAACACGGGCCGGCTGACGGCCGGGATGTTCGAGGCGGTGTTCCAGCGGGCGCGGGCGCTGATCGGCGCGGCGGCATAGTCCGCATGCCGGCGGACGCCCGGCCGGCGGAGAATTGACCGGCGCCGTGGCGCCGATAGGGTTCGCCCTCCCCTTCGGACCGCATGGATTCCCCGGTGCATCGATCCTTCCTGGCCGGCCTGGCCGCCACGTTCCTCGCCTCTTCCGCGCTCGCCGCGCCGGCGAAACCCGACCCGGCCCTGCACGCCGAGGCGCTGGAGATCCTGACCAAGGGGATCGGCTATCGCACCGTGGCGGGAAGCGACCAGTTCGTCCCCTACGCCGAGTTCCTGAAGTCGAAGCTGGTGGCCGGCGGCTTCTCGCCCGCCGAGGTGACCATCGAGCCGTTCGCCGGCTCGGCGTTCCTGATCGCGCGCTATCCCGGCAGGGACCCGAAGAAACCGCCCGTCGTGATCTCGGGCCACATGGACGTGGTCGAGGCCAGGGCCGAGGACTGGACGCGCGACCCGTTCACCGCGGTGGTGGAGAACGGATACGTCTACGGGCGCGGCGCCGCGGACAACAAGTTCGACGTCTCGGCCATGATCGCGGTGCTGGCGAAGCTGCGGTCCGAGGGCTGGAGGCCCGGCCGCGACATCGTGCTGGCGCTGTCGGGCGACGAAGAGACCGCGATGGCGACGACCGCCGAACTCGCGCGCCGGCTGAAGGGCGCGGAGATGGTGCTCAACATCGACGGCGGCGGCGGGTTGCTCAAGGATGGCCGGGCCGTCGGCTATGGCATCCAGGGCGCCGAGAAGACCTACGCCGACTTCACGGTCACCTTCACCGATCCCGGCGGCCATTCCAGCCGGCCGACGGACACCAATGCGATCTACCGCCTGTCGAAAGCGCTGGAGCGCATCGCGGCCTACCGTTTTCCCACCTTGTGGAACGAGATCACGCTGCAATCCGCGGCGGCGCAGGCCGACAGCACGCCGGGCGAACTGGGCGCGGCGCTGAAGCGCTTCGCGGCGAACCCGAGGGACGCGGCGGCGGTCGAGATCCTGTCGGCCGACCCGAGCACCAACCCCAGCCTGCGCACCACCTGCGTGGCCACCATGCTCCAGGCCGGGCACGCCCCCAACGCCCTGCCCCAGCGGGCCCAGGCGACGGTGAACTGCCGCATCTTCCCCGGCACGCCGTCCGAGAGCGTGCGGCGGACGCTGGTCAAGGTGATCGGCGATCCCACGGCGGTCGTGACCCGCCTGGAGGACGGTTCGGTGGACAGCCCCGCCTCGCCGCTGCGGGCCGATGTGATGGCCGCGGTGAAGAAGGCCGTGCACGCGCGCTATCCGGGCATCTCGATCGTGCCCGCCCAGTCGGCCGGCGCCACCGACAGCATGCACTTCCGCGCCGTGGGCATCCCCAGTTACGGCGTCTCGGGCATGTTCACCGAGCCGGGCGAATCGTTCGCCCACGGCCTGAACGAGAAGGCGCCCCTGGCGACGCTGGACGGAGCGCTTGCGCACTATGTCTCGCTGCTGAAGGACCTCGCGAAGTAGGCCTTCGGGAACCGCGGAAAGAGACTTGCGGCTGCGCCGCGTGGCGCTGGCGCGGCGAAAAAGCCCTTCCGCTTCCGTGGCGGCGCCGTGCCTATCCTCGCTGCAGACACGTCATGCGAACGTGGGGAGGATAGCGATGCACGACCTGATCATCCGCGGCGGGACCCTCGTGGACGGGACGGGCGAGGCGCCGTTCGCCGGCGACGTGGCCATCGACGGCGACCGGATCACGGCCGTCGGCAAGGTCGAGGGCCCGGCGCGGCGCGAGATCGACGCCACGGGCCTGATCGTCACGCCCGGCTGGGTGGACATCCACACCCACTACGACGGCCAGGCCACCTGGGACCCGGTGATGGCGCCGTCGTCCTGGCACGGGGTGACCACGGCGATCATGGGCAACTGCGGCGTGGGCTTCGCCCCCGTGCGGCCGGGCCAGGAGGACTTCCTGATCGAACTGATGGAGGGCGTCGAGGACATACCCGGCTCGGCGCTGGCCGAGGGGATCGACTGGAAGTGGGAGAGCTTCCCGGAATACCTGGACGCGCTGGAGGCCAAGCCGCGGGCGATCGACGTGGGCACGCATGTGCCGCACGCCTCGGTCCGGGCCTACGTCCTGGGCGACAGGTGCAACACCGACTACGAACCCGACGCCGAGGAGATCGCCGAGATGGCGCGGCTGGTGCGCGAGGGCGTCGAGGCCGGGGCGCTGGGCTTCTCCACCTCGCGCACCCTGCTGCACAAGGACCTGAAGGGCGTCCACATGCCCGGCACCTTCGCCGGCTCGGACGAGATGCTGGCGCTGGGCCTGAGCATGAAGGGCCTGCGTCACGGCGTGTTCGAGATGGTCTCGGACCACCTGGGCGACGACGACGAGTGGATGTGGGTGAAGGGCTTCGCCCAGGAGACCGGGCTGCCGGTGACCCTGGTCGCCACCTCGGCCGGCGCCTACGAAGGCGACAAGATGTACAACATCGCCGAGGAGAGCCGCCGCCACGGCATGGACATCCGGCCGCAGATCGCGGGGCGGCCCACGGGCATCCTGCACGGCCTGACCTCCAGCTTCCACGTCTTCATGGCCAGCCCGACCTGGAAGGCGAAGCTGGCGGACGTTTCGCTGGACGAACGGCTGGCGCTGATGAGGACGCCGGAGATCCGCGCGGCCCTGCTCTCCGAGGACAGCCCGCTGATCCGCGCGGCGGTGGGCGAAGGCGTCGCCGGCGACCTCGCGGTGGCGTTCGGCGGCAGCCTGCTGTGGCGGGTCTTCCCGCTGGGCGAGCGGCCCGACTACGAGCCCGACCGCGAGCAGAGCGTGGCGGGCCTGGCGGCGGCGGCCGGGACCTCCCCGCTGGAGACGATGTACGACCTGTTGCTGCGCGACGAGGGCCGCGAGCTGTTCTACCAGCCGCTGGGCGGCTACCAGACCTACAACTTCGACTTCTTCCGCAAGAACATGCAGCACCCGAACGTGCTGTTCGGCCTGTCGGACGGCGGCGCGCACTGCGGCGTCATCGCCGACGCGGGGATGCCGACCTTCATCCTCAGCTACTGGGCGCGCGACCGGGTGAAGGGCGACCGGTTCCCTCTCGAGTTCCTGGTGCGCAAGCTGACCAGCGACACGGCCCGCGCCTATGGCCTGAACGACCGCGGCCAGGTGAAGCCCGGCCTGCTGGCGGACCTGAACGTCATCGACTTCGACAAGCTGGACCTGCACCGGCCCGAGGCCATCCATGACCTGCCCGCCGGCGGCCGACGGCTGGTGCAGAAGGCCGAGGGCTACCGCTACACGGTGAAGTCGGGCCAGGTGACGTTCGAGGACGGCCGGCACACGGGCGCCCTGCCCGGCGGCCTGGTCCGCGGCGGCCGCGAGGCGGTGATCCTGCCGCTGGCGGCGGAGTAGGAGGTCACCGCCAGTAGCGGTACCGCCAGGCCTCCTCGAAACCCGCGCGGCGGTAGAGGTTCTGGGCGGGGTTGCCCTCCTCCACCTGCAGGAAGACACGCTCGGCCTGGCGGGCCAGGGCGGCGGCGCCGAACAGGGCCAGGAGCCGGCTGGCCAGGCCGGCGCCGCGACGCTCCACCGCCGTGCGCATCCCGTGGATGCTGGCCCAGCCGTAGCTGAAGCTGATGACGCCCACGGCCACGGTGCGCCCGCCCTCGCGAACGGCGCCGTAGAGGGCGTCGGGCGCCGCCGTGAGTCGCTCGACCCGCCTGGCCCCGTCGACCGGATCGAACCCTTCGCCCAGGAACACCTTGCCCCACGTCGCGTCGGGGTGGTCCAGGAGATCGGCGAAGGGCGCGGCGATCTCGGCCACGCCGCGGGCCGGCGCGGTCATGACCAGGGTTGGCTGCTCGCTGGCGTAGCCCCGTCGCGCGATCTCGGCGGTCACGGCCTTGAGGCCCGGAGCCTCGGCGATGCGGAACGCGGGGGGAAGGCCCCGCTGGCGATAGGCGGCCTCCACGGCGTCGAGATGCGAGGCGTCGATCTCGTGGGACAGCGGCACGGCGCTCTTGGCGCGGCTGATCGAACCATCTTCCAGCGGGACCAGCCACGGCCCGATCTCGAGAACCTCGGGCGGGGCGATCGCCCTCACCGTCGCACGTTCCAGGCTTTCGATGTCAGCAGGGGTAAGGTTCGTCATTCCACGTCTTCCTCCCCCTCACAGGAGGAGGCTGCAGGTTACGCGCAGGGACACGTCAGCCCTTCTCCCGCAGGAGCCGGGCCTTGTCGCGCTTCCAGTCCCGCTCGGCCACGACTTCGCGCTTGTCGTGCGCCTTCTTGCCCTTCGCGAGGGCGATCTCGAGCTTGGCCAGGCCCTTGTCGGACCAGTAGAGCTTCGTCGGCACCAGGGTGCGCCCGTCGCGCTGGACCGCGCCGATCAGCCGGTCGATCTCGCGCCGCTTGAGCAGCAGCTTCCGATGGCGACGGGGCTCGTGGTTGAAGTGCGGGCCAGCCTGGGCGTAGGTCGGGATGTCGGCGTTGACGAGCATGATCTCGTCGCCCTCCACCGCCGCATAGCTCTCGGCGATGTTGGCCTTGCCGTTGCGAAGGGACTTCACCTCCGACCCGGTCAGGGCGATGCCCGCCTCGAACGTCTGCTCGAGGAAGTAGTCGAACCGGGCCCGGCGATTCTCGGCGATCAGTTTCCCTGCCATGTCAGCGCTTCACATGGATCAGTCGACGAGGCCCGCGTCGCGCATGGCGGCCAGGACCTCGGTGCGGGCGGCCTCGGAACACGGCAGGACCGGAAGGCGGGTCTCCTCGCTGCAGAGGCCCAGGTGCGAGAGCGCGAACTTTGTGGGCGACGGCGAGGCGTCGGCGAACAGGGCCTTGTGCAGGCGGACGAGGCGGTCCTGGAGCTGGAGCGCGCCGGCCCAGTCGCCCGACAGCGCGTCGTTGTGGAACTGGGCGCACAGGTCCGGCGCGACGTTGCAGGTCACCGAGATGCAGCCGTGGCCGCCGTGGGCCATGTAGCCCAGGGCCAGCGGGTCGTCGCCTGACAGCATCACCCAGTCGTCGCCGCAGTGGAGGCGCTGGAAGCTGGCCCGGACGAGGTCGCCGCTGGCGTCCTTGATGCCGACGATGTTGGGCAGCTTCGACAGGCGGTAGACCACGTCGTTCGAGATATCGACGCTGGTCCGGCCGGGCACGTTGTAGACCAGCACGGGAAGCTGCACGGCGTCGTTGATCGCCTTGTAGTGGGCGTACAGCCCTTCCTGGCTGGGCCGGTTGTAGTAGGGCGTCACCACCAGGGCCGCGTCGGCGCCGATGGCCTTGGCGTGCCGCGTCAGCTCGATGGCCTCGGCGGTGGAGTTCGAGCCCGTGCCGGGAATCACCGGCACGCGGCCGCGCGCCGTGGCGACGCAGAGCTCCATCACCCGGCGATGCTCGTCGTGGCTGAGGGTCGAGGCCTCGCCGGTGGTGCCGACGGGCACGAGGCCGTGGACGCCCCCGGCGATCTGGCGTTCGACGAGGGCGACGAAAGCGTCCTCGTCCACGGCGCCATCGCGGAACGGAGTCACCAGCGCCGGAAGGACGCCGCGGAAGAGAGGTTCGGACATGTCGTGGGTTCGAAAAGCAAAAAGCCGTGAAAATGCCGCCGTGTGAGGCGACGTTCAGATTTGCGCGGACAATATGTTGCCGTGGGCGTCGCCCGCAACGCTGATTCCTGTCATCCCCGGTCGGGGGGAGTTCGTTTGGATACGAGAATTCGCAACGTCCTGCTCGCCGGCTGCGCCATCCTGGTGGCGACCACCGTGGCGCGGGCCCAGTCCCCCAACCCCGCCGGCGACCCGATCGGCGACCTGCTGGGCGGCGCGCCGCTGCCTGCAGCCCCACAACCGTATACCGCCCTGCGCCCCAGCGGTGGCCCGGTCAGCGCCAACGACCAGACGCTCCTGGCCCAGGGGCTGGCGGCCGCCCGGCGCAGCGACACGGCCGGCGCCCGCAATGCGATCGCGGGCCTGTCCAATCCCGTCGCGCGCCAGATCGTGACCTGGGCGCTGGTGGACACCAGCGCCAACATGCTGAGCTTCGCCGAGCTGGACGCCGCCCGGCGCGACCTGGCGGACTTCCCCCGGGCCGGACGGCGCCAGATCGCGGCCGAGCGCGTGCTGGAAACCTCGGGCAAGTCGCCCGCCGAGATCGTGGCGTGGTTCGGAGGACTTCCCCCCGAGAGCCCCCAGGGGGCGATGGCGCTGGCGTCGGCGCTGCGCACGCTGGGCCGGGGCGCCGAGGCCCAGACGCTGATTCGCGGCTGGTGGCGCGACCGCAGCTTCGAGGCCGACGTCCAGCGCACCCTGCTGACGCGGTTCGGCGACATGCTGGGGCCGGATGACCACGCCCGGCGGACCGACATCCTGCTGTATGGCGCGCAAGGTCCCGCCGCGCGGGACATGATCGCCCTCCTGCCGCCCGACCGCCAGGCCGTGGCGCAGGTGCGCATCGCGTTGCGCGGCGATTCCGAGGCCGGCTACGGCGCGCTTTCCGCCGCCGACCAGCGGAGCGCGGGCGTGGCCTTCGAGCGCGTGGGCTTCCTGCGCCGCAAGGGCCGCGAGGCCGAGGCCATCGCCCAGCTCCCCCATGCCCCGCGCGAGGTGGTGACCGCGGAGCAGGCTTCGCGCACGTGGAAGGGCGACCGCTACCGGCTGACCCTGTCGTCGATCCGCGCGGGCGACTGGCGCAGCGCCTATGCGGCCTCGGCCAACACCGGGCTGACCCAGGGCGCCGATGCGGCCGAGGCCGAGTTCTACGCCGGCTGGATCGCGCTCACCCGGCTGAAGGACCCCGCGTCGGCGGCCCGCCACTTCGCGGCCATCGAACGGATCGGATCGTCGCCCATCACCCGCAGCCGCGCGCTCTACTGGCAGGGCCGGGCCGCCGAGGGCCGGGGCGACGCGACCGCGGCCGACAACTTCTACGCCCGCGCGGCCGAACACCCGACCGCCTTCTATGGCCAACTCGCGGCCGAGAAGCTCCGCCTGCCCATCACCCTGCCGAAGGACCCGGAACCGACCGCCGCAGAGCGGGCGCGATTCGAGGGGCGGCCGGCCGTGAGGGCCATGCGCCTGCTGGCCGAACAGAATCAGATGGATCTGTTCCGGGTGTTCGCCCTGCACCTCGACGACACCCTGCCCGACCGGGCCGAGGGCGCGTTGCTGGTGGACGCCATCCGCGGCTACGGCGACCAGGACACCTCGATGAAGGCGGTCCGCGCCCTGGCGACGCGGAACCTCGTGCTGATCGACCGTGGCTATCCCGTGCGCGCCACGCCGGACGTGCCCGGCGCGCCCGAGCCGGCGCTGGTCCTGGGCATCACCCGCCAGGAGAGCGGCTTCGACCCCAAGGTGCGATCGCACGCGGATGCGCGGGGGATGATGCAGCTCCTGCCTTCGACCGCGGCCGCCGTGGCCCGCCGCATGGGCGTCGGCTATTCGGCGGCCATGCTCTACGAGCCCGAATACAACATGCGCCTGGGAACCAGCTTCCTCGGCCAGCTCGTGAACCAGTTCTCGGGGTCGTACGTCATGGCGGCGGCCGGCTACAACGCCGGGCCCGGCCGCCCGCCCCAGTGGGCCGGCTTCTGCGGCGACCCCCGCGCCGGCTCGAACGACCCCATCGACTTCATCGAGTGCATCCCGTTCTACGAGACGCGGAACTATGTCATGCGGGTGATGGAGAACATGGTGGTGTACCGCGCCAAGCAGAACGGCGGGACCTTGCCGGCGACGCTCTCGGCCGACCTGCGCCGGGGCGGCTACGGCTACGCGGTGGCGCAACAGTCGACGCCGGCGGCGCCCTAGGCGCCGTCGTCAGTGCAATCGCGCCGGACGGCGGGGTCAGTCGATGACCAGCCCGTGCAGCATCCCGTCCAGCGTGACCCGCATGAGTTGCTCGCGGTCCGCCCATTCGAAGGTCGGCCGGCCGATGACCAGGGCCACCAGACCGTGGCACGCCGTCCAGATCGCCTGGGCCGCCGTGTCGGCGTCGCCGATCCGGAGCCGGCCGGCGGCGGCGACCTCCTTCACCACGCCGGAAAAGGCCTCGTAGCACTCGCGGGCGAGATCGGACGTGCGTTCGGGCGACGGCTCGGTCGAGACGGGCGGCGTCGCGCAATAGACGAGGTGATAGGCGTTGGGATGCTCGAACCCCCACCGCATGTAGGCGTCCAGCATCATCCGCGTGCGCACCACCGCGTCCAGCGGCTTGGCCGCGATCTCGGTGTTGCTGCGCAGCAGCTCGTTCAGCGTCCCCTCGACGATCTCGTGGAGGATGCAGGCCTTGTCGGCGAAATGCATGTAGAGCGCGGTCGAAGATACGCCGACCTCGTCCGCGATCTTGCGGATGGTGGCGCCCTCGTAGCCCTCGGCGACGAAGATCCGCTCGGCGGCCGCCAGAATCTCGGCGCGGCGGAGGTGGCCATCACCCTTCGCCTTGCGCGTGGTTTTCCGCGTCGCAGGCGCAACAGTACCCATGAAACCTCCCCGCATACTCCAGCGGGGGAACGGACCCCAATTCCGCAACTGTGACAAGTCCTTGTCGGCCCACTGGACGCATGCCGCTCACTCCGCGTAAGGGGCCGGCATGAGCCCGCCCCTCGTCGCGCCCGAGCCCGCCGTGATGCGTACGGTCGGCTGGTCGGACTATGCGTTGCTGGATTCCGGCGGCGGCCGGAAGCTGGAGCGTTATGGCCCCCACCGCGTCGTGCGACCCGAACCCCAGTGCCTCTGGACGCCGCGCCTCCCCGAGAGCGCGTGGTCCTCGGCGGACGCGATCTTCGATCCCAGCGACGAAGAGGACGCCGGCCGTTGGCGATTCCGGGACAAGCCGCGCGAGGCCTGGCCGTTGGCCTGGGGAGATGTCCGGTTCCAGGGCCGCTTCACCGCTTTCCGGCATCTGGCGTTCTTTCCCGAACAAGCGGCCAACTGGGCCTGGCTGGACGGAAAGGTGCGGGCGGCGGGGGGCCAGCCCCGGGTGCTGAACCTGTTCGGCTACACCGGCGTGGCCAGCCTGGCGATGGCCGCGGCGGGCGCCGCGGTCACCCATGTGGACGCCTCGAAGAAGGCCGTGGCGTGGGCGCGCGAGAACGCGGAGCTCTCGGGCCTTTCCGACCGGCCGGTCCGCTGGATCGTCGAGGACGCCAAGAAGTACGTCCAGCGCGAAGTCCGTCGGGGATCGACCTACGAGGGGATCATCCTCGACCCGCCCAAGTACGGCCGCGGGCCGGACGGACAGGTATGGCGGCTGTTCGAGGACCTGCCTGAACTTGCGCACCTATGTGGCCAACTTCTCTCGGAAAATGCGAAATTCCTGGTGCTGAACGCCTATGCCGAGCGCATCTCGGGGGCGGCTCTGGCCGGCCTGCTGGCCGAGGTGCTGGCGGCGCGCGGCGGGCGCATCGAATGGGGCGAACTCGCGCTGGAGGAGGAACGGGGCGACCGGGCCATCGGCATGAGCTTCTACGCCCGGTGGTCGGCATGAGCGCCCGGACGATCACCTCCCTGCAGAACCCGACCGTCAAGGCCGTCCGCGCGCTGCACATGCGCAAGGAACGCGAGGAGACGGGCCTTTTCCTCGCCGAGGGCCTGAAGAACGTCATCGAGGGCGTCGACACCGGCCATCCGCCGCGCATCCTCATGCACGGGCCCGACGCGGCGTCGCATCCGATGATGCGCAAGGCCGTGCAGGCCACCCTGGCGGCGCGGGGCGAGGTGATCGAGGTGTCGCACGACATCCTGGCCAAGGTGTCGCGGCGCGAGAATCCCCAGGCTGTCGTGGGCGTCTTCCCCCAGGCGTTCGTCCCGCTGGACGCCGTGAGCGCGGGAGCGGCGCAGTGCGTGGTGGCCCTGCACCGGGTGCGCGACCCCGGGAACCTGGGCACGATCGTGCGGACCGCCGACGCGGCGGGATGCGGCGCGGTGATCCTGGTCGGCGAATGTTGCGACCCCCACGCCGTGGAGGCGGTTCGGGCGACGATGGGCTCGATCTTCGCCGTGCCGCTGGCCAGGGCGAGCGAGTCCGAGTTCGCCGCCTGGCGGGCCGGCTGGACCGGCTCGGTCGTGGGCACGCTGCTCTCGGCCACGGCCGACCACCGCACGGCGACCTATGCGAAACCGGCGCTGGTCCTGATGGGCAACGAGCAGCAGGGCCTGCCGCCCGAGATGGCCGCGCTCTGCGACGTGAACGTGAAGATCCCCATGCGCGGCCGCGCCGACAGCCTCAACCTCTCGGTGGCGACGGGGGTGATGATCTACGCCGCGACGAACTGATCGTTCGACGGTTTACATCCGCGCGCGCCGCCCCGAAGATCAAGCCGACGGCTATCGACCGACCGATAGCTCAAAAACGATTTCAGGGCGGAAATGCGGATGGCCGAAACCACTTCGTCTGACACCCCCTCTTCCCCAGCCGCCTCGCCGGCGGCGGCGCCTCCGAAACCCTCGCTGTGGACCAAGCTGGCCTACGGTTTCGGTTCGGTCGCCTACGGGGTGAAGGACAACGGCTTCAACTACTTCCTGCTGCTCTTCTACAGCCAGGTGATCGGCCTGGACGCGCGGCTGGTGGGCCTGGCCATCACCACGGCGCTCATCCTGGATGCGGTCAGCGACCCCATCGTGGGCTACTGGTCCGACAACTTCCGGTCCCGATGGGGCCGGCGGCACCCGTTCATGTACGCCTCGGCCATCCCGGTGGCAGCCACGTTCTTCCTGCTCTGGAACCCGCCCCAGGGCCTCTCGCAGATGGGCCTGTTCTGGTACCTGCTCAGCATGGCGGTGCTGATCCGCACCTTCATCACCTTCTACGAGACGCCCAGCTCGGCCCTCGCGCCCGAGCTCTCGGAGGATTACGACCAGCGCAGCTCGCTGCTCAGCTTCCGCTACTACTTCGGCTGGACCGGCGGGAACGCCATGTCGGTGCTGATGTTCATGGCCCTGTTCCCGGCCTTCTCCACGGCGGCGATCCCCAACGGCCAGTTCAACCGCGACGCCTACGAGCTCTATGGCATCATCGCCTCGGCGCTGATCTTCGTGGCCATCCTCGTCTCGGCCGGCGGCACCCATTCGCGCATCGCCCACCTGAAGGGCGCGCCGCCCAAGCGCCGGATCACCCTGGGGGCGATCTTCCGCGAGATCTTCGAGACCCTGGCCAACCGCTCGTTCGTGGCGCTGTTCATCGCCGCCATGCTGGGCTCGGTGGCCACGGGCCTGTCGGCGGCGCTGGCCTTCTACTTCTCCACCTATTTCTGGGGCTTCTCGCCGCAGCAGATCGGCTGGATCACTATGAGCGTCTTCGTCTCGGCGATCATCGGCTCGGTGCTGGCGCCGATCGCGACGCGGACGATGGGCAAGAAGCGCGGCGCCATGATCATCGGCGTCATCGCCTTCCTGGGCGCGCCGCTGCCGATCGTGCTGCGGCTGATGGGCGTGCTGCCCGACAACGACCACCCGTTCGTCTACGGGCTGGTGCTCACGACCACCATGATCGACACCGGCCTGATCATCTGCTTCCAGATCCTGTCGGCCTCGATGCTGGCCGACCTCGTGGAGGCGGCCGAGCTCAAGACCGGGCGGCGGTCCGAGGGCGTGTTCTTCGCCGCCTCCACCTTCATCCGCAAGACGGTCCAGGGCCTGGGCGTGATCACCGCGGGCTTCGTGCTGACGGCTGCGCAGTTCCCGGCCGGGGCGTCTCCGTCCGAGGTGCCGGAGGAGGCGCTCCTGCGTCTCGGGACCTACTACGTCCCGACCATTCTCGGCCTCTGGATGGCGATGATGGCGGTGATGGCCACCTACAAGCTGAGCCGCGAGGGACACGAGGAGAATCTGCGCCAGCTCGCGGCGAAGTCGACAGAGGCCGCGAAGAGCGACTGACGCCGGGGCTCCGAAACCCCGGCGCCGGCATGGCGGCGCGCGATGACGACGGGCGCGCCACGGATCGGGCCGATTAGGCGGCGACCGCCGCCCGCCGCCGCTGGCGCAGCAGAGCGCCCGCGGCGCCGAAGCCCACGATCATCAGGGCCCAGGCGCCGGGTTCGGGAACGGCGGCCGTGACCGACGGCGTGAGTTCAAGCCGCCACCCGCCATAGACGCCGGACAACCCGCTCACGGTGTCGACGGCCTTCAGGGTCCAGGTCCCGGCCGAGTTCAGGCCGTTGAACGCCTCCAGCGCCTGGAGGGGCCGGTAGACGGAGAGGCCGACCAGCGGGAAGCTCGTGATCGGGGTGGCCGCCGCGTCGTCGAACGTGAGCGTGTCGCGCAGGTAGCTGTTGAAGCCGTGGTTCCGGAAGAGCTGGACCACGACGTCGCCCTTCGACAGGAAGAACTGAACGTCGCCCGAGAAGTTGTGCGCCAGGTCGTCGATGCTGACGTTGACGTCGTCGATCAGGAACGAGTCCGCGATCTCGATGGTGGAGAGCGTGAAGCTGTTATCGGGGATCGGCGCGCCGGCGCCGCTGTAGGTCACGGTCGTCGCGGCGGCGGCCGGCGTGGCCAGGATCGCGGCGACGGCGAG
The DNA here is from genome assembly GCF_037189685.1 of Phenylobacterium sp. Lineage (GTDB taxonomy): Bacteria > Pseudomonadota > Alphaproteobacteria > Caulobacterales > Caulobacteraceae > Phenylobacterium. Next base: position 27,707 of record NZ_JBBCIT010000012.1, read on the forward strand.
CGGGGCGGCCACGAAGGGCGCCAGGAAACGAATCATTCTGGGATACTCCGGTGAGGGTTTCGGGTTCAGCAGCCCTTCTGGGCGTGCAGGTCGGTGAGGCGGGTGAGGCGCTGGGTCTCGACGCTGGCGTCGACGGCCTGGCCGGTCGGCGCCGCTGCGCCGTCGTAAGCCGGGAAGGCGCTGAAGCCCGGCGCGCCGGCCATCATCTGCTGTTGCAGCGCCTGGGTCTGAAGCTGGGTCTGAAGCGAGCCGAACGCCTGCTGGGCGATGTAGCCGCTCTGGCCCCCGCCGACGCCGCCCTTGCCAAGCGCGCCGGTGCTGCTGGCGATCTGGAGCGCCGTGCTGGCGAAGCCCAGAAGCTTGCGGCCCGACTCGGCCCGCTTCGCGGCCTTAGCTTTGGCCGACGACAGCACGTTCATCTCGTCCGTGAGCGCCTGACAGCTCATGTCGGCGTCGCCGGCGCGGACCAGTTCGACAGCGCCGGCCGAGGTCGAGAGGGTGGCGAGCAACGCCACCAGGACACCGCACGCGAGGCGGCTGGATGGATACATCTTGTGGAACTCCCTGAGAGACAGCGGCCGGTCCCCGACCCCGGAAAACATCTTCCGTGGGCGGAACCGGCCGTTCGACAGGCGCGGCTTCTGGCGACGCCCGCGGCGCCTGTCAGGTCGAATGCGCCCGACATGGCCCGGCTCGCGACGGACACGCCTGTTTTGCGCCGAACACCGCCCTGGATGCGGTGGAGACGGAGGCGTGGACGCCGATCTGCGTCTATGGTCCCGCCGACCTCGCTTCCCGGGAACGCCATGACCCTCGGCTGGACATCGCTGTCGGATCGCACGCGGACGGCGCTCCGGGCCTCGATGGTGCTGTGGACGCTGGGCTATGCGCTGGTGATCGCCGTGATCACCATCTTCGGCGCCCGGACCGCGACCGTCGATGTGGCCATCAGCGCCGGCCTGTGGTGCGTCGCCGTCGTTCAGGCCGCGACGCTCTATGCCTTGTGGCGGCGGATGGAGGTGCGGCCGCCCGTGGGGCGCTGGATCGTCATGCTCTGTGCGTGCCTTGCCGCCGCAGCGCTGCAGACCGCCATCGACATCAGCATCTACTATGCGCTCGCCCAGACGGTCCTGCCCGAGTGGTCGGACTGGGCGACGATGGAATCCGGCCGGGTCGGCGGCGTCTGGATCCTGTACTCCTGGACCTTCCTCCTGAACCTCTCGCTCTACTGGGCGCTCAGCCTGAGCGAACAGGCCCGCGAACAGGGCCGCCGGGCCGCCGAGGCCGAAGCGGCCGCCGAGCGGGCGGAACTCACGGCGCAGCGGGCTCAGCTCGCGGCGCTGCGCCTGCAACTGAACCCGCACTTCCTGTTCAACACCCTGAACGCGATCTCCACCCTGGTGATGGAGCGCGACGTCGTCCGCGCGGACCAGATGATCGAGCGCCTGTCCGACTTCCTGCGCGCTTCGCTGTCGATGGACCCAGCAGCGACGATTCCACTGGGCGAAGAGATGGACATCGCCCAGGCCTATCTCGAGATCGAGGCGGTGCGTTTCGAGGGCCGCCTGGCGGTGGAGCTGGACTGTCCCGAGGCGCTGCGAACGGCGCAGGTCCCCGGCTTCACGCTGCAACCCCTCGTGGAGAACGCGATCAAGTACGCCGTGGCTCCCTCCCTGCGGCCGGTGACCGTCCAGGTATCGGCGGAGGCGGACGGTGAAACGTTGATCCTGCGGGTGGCCGACGACGGCGATCCCGTCGATCCGGGCATGATCCTCGCGGGGGCGGGTGTGGGACTCGCGAACACACGGGCGCGCCTGAAGAACCTGTTCGGCGAACGTGGAACGCTGTCGGCCGGCCGCGGTGACAGCGGCTATCTGGCGGAGGTCCGTATGCCACTGGTCCCGCGCCGGAGCGGCGCCCGCAGCGGTGTGGCGGCATGACGTTGCGGGTGGTCCTGGTCGACGACGAACCGATCGCGCTGCGTCGACTGGCCATGGCGTTGCAGGACGTCGCGGGCGTCGAGGTCGTAGGCTCGGCCGGCGACGGCCTGTCGGCCGAGGCCCTGATCGCCGAGACGAGCCCGGACGTGGTGATCCTGGATATCCAGATGCCCGGCCGCACGGGCCTGAGCCTCGCCGCCGCGCTGCCGGCCGAGAGCCGCCCGGAGGTGATCTTCGTCACCGCGTTCGAGCACTACGCCCCCGACGCCTTCGACGTGGAGGCCGCCGACTACGTCCTGAAGCCCGTCCGCATCGACCGGTTGCGGCAGGCCATCGAGAGGGTGCGGCGGCGGCTGTCCCTGCGCGAGGCCGAGGCCAGCGTGGCCGCCCTGTCCGCCGAGGTGGAGGCGCTGAACCGCCGGCGGCAGGACGATGCGGGCGACGGCCTGCCCAACGCCGTCTGGGCGCCGGCGAAGGGGGGCGACGTCCGGGTCAGCGCCGCCTCGATCATCTGGATCGAGGCCGCCGGGGACTATGTGATCATCCACACCGCCCACCGCAGCCACATGCTGCGGGCGACCCTGACCGAGCTGGAGAAGGTGTTCAGCCCTGGCGTCATCCGGCGGGTGCACCGCTCGGCGATGGTCAACATGACGCTGGTCGAGAGCGTGAAGCGACCCGGCCGCGGCGCGCTGACGCTGGTGCTGGAGGCCAAGACCGAGGTGCCGGTGGGCCCCAACTACACCCAGGCGGTCGCCGCGGCCCTCAGGATTGGCTGAACGACCGCGCCGGGGCGAGGCAAGCCTGCGCCCTCGATTCTGATCCGGCGGCGACCGGCGTCCTGACAGGCGGGATCGCCGGCGCCTGACGGGGCCTCAGGCGGAAACCCGCGTGACGGTCCTGCGACCGCGGATGACGGCTCCGGCCATTCCGAAACCGAGGATCATGACGCCCCAGGTGGAGGGTTCGGGAATGCCGCCCGTGATCGGCGTCGACACGTCGGCCGTGAAGCCGATGTTCTGGAAGTCGACCTCTCGGTTGGACCCGGTCAGGAAGGCCGTGACGTAGCGGACGTTGAGAGGCGCGGCCAAGGGGATGTCCTCGGCCTTGATGCCGCCCGGGCTACCGAGGGCCGGATTCACCGACAGCGACCCGACCAGATCGTTGGCGCCGTTGTAGAAAGTGAAGACGATATTGTCGACGTCGTAGCTTTCAGCCGTGTAGTTCCAGAAATGGAGCGTCGAAATGTCGTACTCCTGCTGGAAGTCGAACAGCAGCTCGAGACCGCCGCCGACCTCGTCAGCCGTGAACCAGATGTGGGTATTCTGGTCGTGAAACTCTTCGGCGTCGGCCGAAGGAGCGTCGATGACCTTTTCGATAGTCAGGCCAGGGCTGTTGGTGAAGGTATTGTTGAAGGTGCCGGGTGAGGTGCCTGGGCCGACGGCGACCGTGATAAGGTCCTTGTTCAGGTAGATGGCGGACATCGCCGGAGCGCCGAGCGACAAGGAGGCCACGGCGGCGACGCCGCCCAAAGCCAGGACACGCAGGGAGATCATCTTCTCAAATTCCATGAAAAAGCGTGTCGAGGAAACGTTAGGCCGCCCAAATCCCGTGGTCAAGGCGCGTAGAAACGCGCAGGGAGCCGCTCTTTAGCAGTAGAGTTGCAAAATACGCCTCCGAGGCGAGTGAAGATTCCTCGTCCGGGAATTGTCGGGAACGCCGAGATGCACGGCGGATGCTTCGCGACGTCCAGCCGCGACAGACTTCGGGCCCGTGGAACGCCGATCCGAATCGGGAACACGGAACGTCCGCCCCCTATGTCCCCCGGGGCTTCGCACGCATCGTCGGCTGGGCCGTGGCGGGCTCCTCGGGCCATACATGCCTGGGGTAGCGGCCCCGCATGTCGGTGCGGACATCCTTCCAGGAGCCTGTCCAGAAGCCCGGCAGGTCCTTCGTCGTCTGGATCGGCCGGTGCGCGGGCGAGAGCAGCGCGAGCGTGAGCGGAACGCCGGCCACCGTCGGATGCCGTGCGAGGCCATAGACCTCCTGCACCCGCACCTCGACGCGCGGTCCGCCTTCGGCGGCGTAGTCGATGGTGAAGCTGTTGCCGGTGGGCGCCGTCCAGCGCGCCGGCGCCTCGGCGTCCAGGCGACGTTGCTGGTCCCAGGGGATGAGCGCGCGCAGGGCGCCGTCCAGCGCGTCCGGCTTCAGGTCGCCCAGGCGGCGCGCGCCCGCCAGGATCGGCGTCAGCCAGTCGTCCAGGCGGGCCAGCAGGGCGGCGTCCGACAGGTCGGGCCAGGCCGGATCGCGGGCGTGGAGAAAGGCCGCGCGCTGGCGCAGGCTGCCGGCCGCGGCGCCCCAGGAAAGCCGCTTCAGCCCCTCGCGCGCCACTCGCGCCGCCAGGGCGCGGGCGACGAGCGCCGGGTCGGGATTGTCGTCCACCGTCTCGCGCACGGTCAGGCGGCCCAGCCGCGTGATGCGCTTGGCGCGCAGGCGTCCGGCCCCGCTTTCCTCCAGGCGGTCCTCGATCTCGAACTGGTCCGCGAAGGCCTCCAGGTCGGCCGGTTCGAGGGGCGCGGCCAGGAGGATGCGGTCGCGACGCTCGCCCCCGCCCAGTTCGGCCGCCGCCAGCCAGGACTCGCGCGCCAGGGCGTCGGTCGGCTCCACGAAGGCCCCGCGGCCGCTGACGAGCTGGAACTCTCCCTGGCCCCCGCGCGCCCGGGCGACGCGCTCGGGATAGGCGAAGGCCAGCAGCAGGCCATCCGGCAGGGGGTGGCCCCGCCCGGCGCCGGGCGCGAGGCCCGCCCAGCGATCGGCCAGGGCGCGGGCGTCACGGGCGCGCGGGCTGCGGTCGCGCTCCAGCATCTCCAGCCTATGGCGCACGTCGACCTCCCGTCCGCCCAGGCCACGTTCGGTCAGCAGCGCCGCGATGCGCGCCGCCCGGGCGGCCTGCCCCGCGCCTGCGGCCTTCAGGATCATGTGCGCGAGGCGCGGCGCGAGGGGAAACGCAGCCAGGGCGCGGCCGTGGGCGGTCAGCACGCCCTCGTCGTCCAGCGCCTCCAGCCGCCCCAGCAGCGACCGGGCCTCGGCGAACGCGGCGGCGGGCGGCGGATCGAGGAAAGCCAGGCCCTCGGTCCCCCTGGCGCCCCAGCGGGCGAGGTCCAGGGCCAGGCCCGACAGGTCGGCCTCCAGGATCTCGGGGTCGGCGAAGGCGGGCAACGCCCGCGTTTCGGCCTCGTCCCACAGGCGGTAGCAGACGCCGGGTTCGGTCCGCCCTGCCCGGCCCCGGCGCTGGTCGGCGGCGGCCCGGCTGACCCGCACGGTCGCCAGGCGGCTCAGGCCGCTGGCGGGGTCGTAGCGCGGAACCCGCGCCAGGCCGCAGTCCACGACCACCCGCACGCCCTGGATGGTCAGGCTGGTCTCGGCGATGGCGGTGGCCAGCACCACCTTGCGAACACCGTCGGCCGCCGGCCGGATGGCGCGATCCTGCTCCTTCGGATCGAGGGCGCCATAGAGGGGCGCGATCTCCACGCCCGGCCGCCGCCGCTCTGCCAGCCGCTCGGCCACACGCCGGATTTCACCCTGGCCCGGCAGGAAGACGAGCAGGCTGCCGCCCTCCTCGGCCAACGCCCGCTCGACCACCCGGACGACCTGGTCCTCGATCCGCGCCGCCGGGTCGCGCCCGACGTGGCGGGTGTCGACCGGGAACATCCGGCCCAGGCTCTCCACCACCGGCGCGCCGTCCAGCAGGCGTGCGACCGCCGCGCCGTCCAGCGTCGCCGACATCACCAGCAGCCGCAGGTCCCCGCGCAGCACCCCTTGCGCATCCCGCGCCAGGGCCAGGCCCAGGTCGGCGTCCAGGCTGCGCTCGTGGAACTCGTCGAAGATCACGCAGGCCACGCCCGGAAGCTCGGGATCGCCCAGGATCATCCGGGTGAAGACCCCCTCGGTCACCACCTCGATCCGGGTGCGGGCCGAGACGCGCGACTGCATCCGCACGCGATAGCCCACCGTCTCGCCCACCCGCTCGCCCAAGGTGGCGGCCATGCGCTCGGCGGCGGCGCGCGCGGCGAGCCGGCGAGGCTCCAGCACGATGATCCGCCCTGCCCCCACCCAGGGCTCGGCGAGAAGCTCCAGCGGGACCACGGTGGTCTTGCCGGCGCCGGGCGGCGCGACCAACACCGCGGCCGCGCCGTCGCGCAACGCCGCCTTCAACGCGGGCAGGGCCTCATGGACGGGAAGCATTCGCCCGCCTCTACCGCGCGCCGGGGGCATATGGAAACGCCCCGGGGCCTTGGCGCTTGACCGGCGCCCCGCAAGCACGCCACCGTCGCGCCAAATTTTGCCTTGGCGGCTCGGGGGCCGCTGTTCGGAGGGACAATGTGGCGTGTCAAGCCGCTCGACGCGATCCTCGCGACGGCTGAGAAGAAATCACTCACCCGCTCCCTGGGCCCCGTCCAGCTCACCCTGCTGGGCGTGGGCGCCATCATCGGGACCGGCATCTTCGTCCTGACCGCCGAGGCCGCCCAGAAGGCGGGTCCCGGCATGATGATCTCGTTCATCATCGCCGGCGCGGTCTGCGCCGTGGCCGCGCTCTGCTACTCCGAGCTGGCCTCGATGGTGCCTGTGGCCGGCTCGGCCTACACCTATTCCTACGCGGTCATGGGCGAGTTCATCGCCTGGATGGTCGGGTGGGCGCTCATCCTCGAATATGCGGTCGCGGCCAGCGCCGTGTCGGTGGGATGGTCCGGATACTTCGTGGGCCTGCTCCAGAGCTGGGGGATCAGCCTGCCCCATGCCCTCTCGGTGGGCCCCTATGCGGGCGGCATCGTGAACCTCCCGGCCCTGACCATCGCCCTCCTCGTGACCGGCCTGCTGATGATCGGCACCACCGAAAGCGCCCGGGTGAACGCCATCCTGGTGGCCATCAAGGTCACGGCCCTGACGGTGTTCATCGCCCTCACCCTTCCGGTCCTAAACGGCGCCAACTTCGAGCCGTTCGCCCCGAACGGCTGGTTCGGCCACGGCAACGGCACCGGCCTGGGCATCGTGGGCGCCGCCGCCTCGATCTTCTTCGCCTACGTCGGCTTCGACGCGGTCTCGACCGCGGCCGAAGAGACCAAGAACCCGCAGCGCAACGTCCCCATCGGGCTGATCGGCTCGCTGGGCATCTGCACCATCTTCTACCTCCTGGTGGCCGCAGGCGCGATCGGCGCCCTGGGTTCGCAGCCCGTGACGGGCCTTTCCGGCGAGGTTCTGGAGCCCGGCACGGCGGCCCTCGCCGCCCAGTGCCAGTCGCTGACCGCGATGGGCCAGGAACCCCTGGTCTGCTCACGCGAGGCCCTGGCGCATGTGCTCCGCGCGGTCGGCCACGAACGGATCGGCGACCTCATCGGCGTGGCGGCCTTCCTGGCGCTTCCGTCGGTGATCCTGATCATGCTGTTCGGCCAGACCCGGATCTTCTTCGTGATGAGCCGCGACGGCCTGCTGCCCAACTTCCTATCGGCCATCCATCCGAAGTGGAAGACGCCGCATGTGGTGACGGCGATCACCGGCGTGGCCGTGGCGATCTTCGCCGCCTTCCTGCCCGTCGGCCGGCTGGCGGACATCTCCAACTCGGGGACGCTGTTCGCCTTCTTCATGGTGGCGCTGGCCGTCATGATTCTGCGCCGCAGGCAGCCCGACCGCCATCGGCCCTTCCGCACGCCGCTGGTGTGGGTGGTGGCGCCGCTGGCGATGCTGGGAACGCTGGGGCTGTACCTCAGCCTGCCGATCCAGGCGATCCTGGTTCTGCCCGTCTGGGGCGCCCTCGGCCTGGTGGTCTACTTCCTCTACGGCTACCGCAACAGCCATGTGGCCCGCGGCCTGATCGAGACCCACGAGCTGGATCCCGACGCGCCACCCGAGCCGCTGGCGCCCATGCCCGGCGCGCCGACGCCCGGCGGGCGGGACGACTGAGCCGCCCACCGGCCAGAAGCCGTCCAGAAGGACGACCGACCTGCGGAAGGCCCGGGTTTACGCCCGGGCCTTTCCATTTGCGCGCCGTGACACGATCATAGGGACGACATGAACGCACAGACGCCGCCGCCCCTGCCCATCCGCGCGATGATCGCCCCGGTCACGCCGCTCCAGCAGAACTGCACCATCGTCTGGTGCGTGAAGACCAGGAAGGCCGCCATCATCGATCCGGGCGGCGAGGTCCCGCGCCTGCTGGCGGCGCTGAAGGAGCAGGACCTCACCCTCGAGAAGATCTGGATCACCCACGGCCACCTGGACCACGCGGGCGGCACGGCGGCGCTGAAGGAGGCCACCGGCTGCCCGATCGAAGGGCCGCACCCCGACGACCAGTTCTGGATCGACGACATCGGAACGTCCGGCGCCAAGTGGGGGATGCCCGAGGCCCGCAGCTTCACGCCCGACCGCTGGCTCCAGGACGGCGACAGGGTGAGCCTGGGCGAAACCGAGTTCGAGGTCGTCCACTGTCCCGGCCACACGCCCGGTCACGTCGTGTTCTTCCATCGCGAGGCGAGGTTCGCCCAGGTCGGCGACGTCCTGTTCCAGGGCTCGATCGGCCGCACCGACTTCCCGCGCGGCAATTTCCAGGACCTGATCCAGGCGATCACGGGCAAGCTATGGCCCCTCGGCGACGACGTCCGCTTCGTGCCCGGCCACGGCCCGATGTCGACGTTCGGCCAGGAGCGGAAGACCAACCCGTTCGTGGCCGACGAGGTCCTCGCCGAGGATTAGGCCAGGACGGCGTCTTGCAGATGGGGACGTCTGGGTTTCAGTTGGGACATTCGCACGTTACGGCCGGCGACGAAGCTGGCGCGCATGGAGATTGCGACTGACATGTCCGGCGCCGGCGCCCGCATCCTGATGGTCGACGACGATCCGGGCATCCGCGACGTGGTGTCCGACTTCCTCGGCCGCCACGGCTACAAGGTGGAGACAGCCGCCGACGCCGCCGAGATGGACCGCGCCCTGGAGCGCGGGCCCGTCGACCTGATCGTGCTCGACATCATGATGCCGGGCGAGGACGGCCTGGCCGTCTGCCGCCGCCTGACCGGCGCCGAGGCCGCGCCGCCGATCATCATGCTGTCAGCGATGGGCGAGGAGACCGACCGGATCGTCGGCCTGGAGCTTGGCGCCGACGACTATCTCGCCAAGCCCTGCAACCCGCGTGAGTTGCTGGCCCGCGTCCGGGCCGTCCTGCGCCGCTCCGAACAGCGCACGACTTCGGGGCCGCTGGGGGCCGGCTGCGAATTCGCCGGCTGGCGCCTGGACCTGGTGCGGCGCGAGCTGCGCTCTCCGGCCGGGGTGGTGGTGAACCTGTCGTCAGGCGAATTCTCCCTGCTGCGTGCGTTCGTGGAGCGCCCCCAACGGGTGCTGACCCGCGACCAGCTCCTCGAATTCGCCCGGGGCCCCGACAGCGAGGCCTTCGACCGCGCCATCGACGTGCAGATCAGCCGCCTGCGCCGCAAGCTGGACGACGGCGGCGGCGGCCACGACCTGATCCGCACGATCCGCAACGAAGGCTACATGTTCACCGCCAAGGTGAAGCGGACGTGACGCCACTCCGGCCCACCGGGTCGCTGTTCGTCCAGCTCCTGACGCTGACGAGCCTGACGCTGGTGGCCGCCTGGGTGATGAGCAGCGCCCTGCTCTTCCTGCTGCCGCCCCCGGCGCCCGACTTCTACCGGATCAGCGAGATCGAGCAGACCTACCGCGGCTCGCCGCCCACCTTCACCGAGCGGCGTCAGCTCGTGCTGACTCACCAGGACCATCCGCCCCGGCCCCCGCTGGAGGGTCGCACGATCCCCGACATCCGCGCCCAGATCGCCACCGACCTGAACGTGCCGGTCGCCGATGTGGTGCTGGCGGGCGAGCGCGGGCCCCTGTCGGATCGGCGGGTGGGCCGCATCATCCGCGACCGGGCCGTCCAGGCCGGCATCCGCCAGGACGAGCATTTCCTGATCAACCCCTTCCAGGTCGGCGTACGCCAGGCGGACGGCCGCTGGGCCGTTATCCGCTCCGAGCCACGCTTCGGGCTGGACGACTGGCAACAGCGGGTCGCCCTGTGGTTCGCGCTTTCGGCGCTGCTGATGACGCCGGTGACGTGGATCTTCGCTCGCCGGCTCTCCAAGCCGATCCAGGTCTTCGCCCAGGCGGCCGAACGGCTGGGCCGGGACCCCAAGGCTCCGCCGCTGGCGTTGAAGGGGCCCGCCGAGATCGGCGTGGCGGCGCGCGCCTTCAACGAGATGCAGGAGCGCCTGCAGAGGTATGTCGAGGACCGGACGGCCATGGTCGGCGCCATCGCCCATGACCTGCGCACCCCCCTCACCCGCCTGCGCTTCCGTATCGAGGGCCTGCCCGACGACCAGCGCGCCAAGTACGCCGCCGACCTGGACCAGATGGAGGCGATGATCGCGGCCACGCTCGCATTCGTGCGCGACGCGACAAGGCCCGGCGAGCGCACGCCCCTCGAACTGTCTTCGCTGATCGAGAGCCTTTGCGACGAGATGGCCGAGACAGGAGCGAAAGCCGAAGCCGAGCCGGGCGAGAAGGTGGTGCTGGAGGGCGATCCCATGGCGCTCCGACGGCTGTTCGCCAACCTGCTGGAGAACGCCGTCAAGTTCGGTGGACAGGCGCGGGCCCGTGTGTTCCGCGAGGCCGGCCATGCGGTGGTCGAGATCGACGACGACGGACCGGGCATACCGGCGGCCGACACCGAGAAGGTCTTCGAGCCCTTCTACCGCCGCGAGCCGTCGCGCAACCGCCAGACGGGCGGCATCGGACTAGGCCTGGCCGTCGTGCGCTCCATCGCCCGCGGGCATGGCGGAGACGTGAGCCTGATCAATCGCCAGGGCGGCGGGCTGCGCGCGCGGGTCCTGCTTCCTCTCTAGACCGCCTTCCTCTTCAGGCCCGGCGCCGCAATTCGGTATCGGAAATGAAATCGGCCGGAAAAGCGCCTCTGGCCTAGTCAGGCGGGGTTCATTCGACCCCCGTAGACTTGAGACGACATGAGCCTGAACAAGACCTCCCGTCGGCGTTCCTTCCGCCTGTCGCGCAACACCTGGATCGGACTGGGCCTCGTCGCGCTCGCGATCGCGGCCCTCGTGGCCTGGCAGATGCGCCCGAAGCCCGAGAAGGACCCCTACCGGTTCGCGACCGTCGAGCAGGGCGACATCACGCGCTCGGTCTCGGCGTCGGGCACGCTACAGGCCCTGAACACGGTGGACATCGGCTCCCAGATCTCGGGCCAGGTGATCCGCGTGCTGGCCGACTTCAACGACCAGGTGCGCGCCGGCCAGACCCTGGCGGTGATCGACCCCCAGACCTTCCAGTCGCGCGTCGCCCAAGGCCAGGCCGACATCGCCGCGGGCGAAGCCTCGGTCCGGCAGGCCCAGGCGACGCTGGCCAACGCCCAGGCCGACTACGACCGCAAGAAGACCCTTGTGGACCAGGGCTGGTACTCGCCTTCCACCCTGGATCAGGCCACCGCGGCCCTCCGCACCGCCCAGGCCAACGTCGCCGCGGCCCGCGCGCGGGTGAACCAGAGCCGCGCCGCGCTGCGCAGCCAGCAGGCGGACCTGGGCCGCACCACCATCGTCTCGCCCATCGACGGCGTGGTGATCGACCGCAAGGTCGAACCCGGCGCCACGGTGGCGGCCAGCCTCCAGGCTCCGGTGCTCTTCACCATCGCCCAGGACCTCTCGAAGGTGGAGGTCAAGATCAGCGTCGACGAGGCCGACGTCGGCCAGGTGCAGGAAGGCCAGCAGGTGCGCTTCACCGTCGACGCCTTCCCGGACGACACCTTCGAGGGCGTTGTCACCCAGGTGCGGATGCAGCCGACCACCGAGCAGAACGTCGTCGCCTACACGGTGATCGCGGAAGCAGACAACCCGCGGCGGAAACTGCTGCCCGGCATGACCGCCAACGCCGACATCCTGATCGAGACCCGGCGCAACGTGATGAAGATCGCCTCGGCGGCCCTGCGCTGGTCGCCCCCGTCGGAAGGCGGCCGGGCTGCTCGGGGCGGCGGCGTCATGACGGGCGCGCCCGGCATCGGCGGCCCGCCGGGCGGGGCGCAGCAAGGCAATCGCCAGGGCGGGATGACGGGCGGGATGATGGGCGCGCGCATCGTCGAACAGCTCGACCTCGACAGCCGGCAGAAGGCCGCGTGGGAGACCATCAGCGCCGACCTGCGCGAAAAGCTGCAGGCGGCCCGGGCGTCGGCCGCCGGCAATCCCCAGGCGATGCGGGAAGCCATGTCCAAGACCCTGGGCGAGGCCTTCGCCAAGCTGGAGCCGATGCTCCGGCCCGACCAGAAGGCGAAGCTGGCGGCGCTGCGCGCCAACATGGGTCAAGGCGGTCGCGGGGGGCGCAACGGCGAAACCCTCAGGCCTGGCTCGCTGTACGTTCTGCGCGACGGCAGGCCGACGCCCGTGGTCGTGCGCGCGGGAGCCACCGACGGCTCGTCCACCGAGATCGTCGCCGACGGCCTCAAGCCCGGCGACCAGGTGATCGTGGGCGGCGGACCACGCCCCAAGGCCGAGCTCCGCGGGGGCGCCGCAGGCCCCGGTGGGCCCGGCGGCGGCGTGCGCGTGCGGATGTAGGCGGATGATCGAGATCGGCGACCTGACCAAGGTCTATGTGATGGGCGACGAGGAGGTGGCGGCCCTGGCCGGCGTCAGCCTGTCGATCGACCGCGGCGAGTACATGGCGGTCATCGGCCCTTCGGGATCCGGAAAGTCGACCCTCATGAACATCCTGGGCGGCCTGGATCGCCCGACCGGCGGCCGCTACGCCTTCGAGGGCGAGGACGTGGGGGATTTCACCGACGACGAACTGGCCGACTTCCGCCGGCGGCGGATCGGCTTCGTCTTCCAGTCCTTCCAGCTCCTGCCGCGCCTCACGGCGCTGCAGAACGTGGAACTGCCGATGATCTACGCCGGCCTGTCCCGCGACGAACGGCGGGCCCGGGCGGCGGAACTCCTGGAGCGGGTCGGCCTGGGTTCCCGGATGGGCCATCGGCCCACCCAGCTCTCCGGCGGCCAGCAACAGCGGGTGGCCATCGCCCGTTCGCTCGCCAACCGGCCCGACCTGCTTCTGGCCGACGAACCCACCGGCGCGCTCGACACCCAGACCGGCGAGGAGGTGCTCCGGCTGTTCGAGGAACTGAACGCCGGCGGCCTCACCCTCGCCATCGTCACCCACGACCCCGACGTGGCGGCCCAAGCGGGGCGACGGGTGGCCTTCCGCGACGGGCGCATCGTCTCGGACGAGCGAGGGCGCGCGGCATGAGTTTCCTCGAACTGGTCCGTTTCGCCCTGGGCGCTATCGTCGCCCACCCCATGCGCAGTGTCCTGACCTCGCTGGGCGTGGTGATCGGGGTCGCCGCCGTGGTGATGATGACCTCGATCGGCCTGGGCGCCCAGCAACGGGTGACCGAGGCGATCTCGGGCCTGGGCTCGAACCTCATCATCGTCACGCCCAATTTCCAGCGCGGTCCGGTCAGCCAGGGCGCCGGCGGCGGCTTCTCGCTGCGCGACAGCGACGCCGAGGCCATCGCCCGCCAGGTCGAGAACGTGACCGCGGTGGCGCCCTTGGTGCGCGGCCAGGCCCAGCTCGCCTCGGACGGCGCCAACTGGAACACCCAGATCCAGGGCGTGACGCCCGACTACCTGCTGGCCCGCGACCTCAGGATCGCGGCCGGGCGGATGTTCGACGAGCGGGAAGGCCGGCAGGGCCGCAAGGTGCTGGTGGTGGGACCGACCGTCGCCCGCGAGCTCTGGGGCGACGCCGATCCCGTGGGCCGGCGGGTCCGCGTGCGCAGCGTCCCCTTCGAGGTCATCGGGGTGCTGGAATCCAAGGGCCAGGCGGGCTTCGGCCAGGATCAGGACGACGTCGTCCTGGCGCCGCTCAGCGCCGTGCGCTCGCGCATCACGGGGCGGCGCTTCCGGGGCGATGCTGTCCAGACGATCTATGTGAAGGCGGCCGACGAGCGGAGCCTGAACCAGGTCCAGGACGACGTGACCAACCTGCTGCGGGAGCAGCACAAGATCCGGCCGGGCGACGACGACGACTTCCAGACCCAGAACATGGCGTCCATCCTGGAAGCCAGCCAGGCGGCCGTCGGCGCCTTCACCGTCCTGCTGGCGGCGGTGGCGGGCGTGTCTCTGGTCGTCGGCGGCGTGGGCATCATGAACATCATGCTGGTCGCGGTGACCGAGCGGACCCGCGAGATCGGCCTGCGCATGGCGGTCGGCGCGAAGCGGAGCCATATCCTGATCCAGTTCGCCCTGGAATCCGTGTCCCTGTCGCTGGTCGGCGGGCTGATCGGCCTGGCGCTGGGCGTCCTGGGCGCGTTCGCCATCGCCCGGCTGGGCGAGTGGCCAGCCGCCGTCCCGGCCTGGGCCGGGCCCCTGGCCCTGGGCTTCTCGATGGTCGTCGGCCTGGTGTTCGGGGCCTATCCGTCCTGGCGGGCGGCGCGGCTGGATCCCATCGAGGCGCTCCGACGCGAATAAGTCTCACGTCGGGACGCAACCTTGACCGCGCCTCGGGGGTTCTCAAACGGCAAGCCCCCCAGAGGAGACCCCCTCGATGCCTACCGTCGATCCCGGCAAGCCCCGCGCCCGGCGCGGCTTCGCCGCCATGAATCCCGAACGCCGCCGCGAGATCGCCCGCAAGGGCGGCGCCAGCGTGCCCGGTGAGAAGCGAAGCTTCGCCAAGGACCGCGACCTCGCCGCCGCAGCTGGCCGCAAGGGCGGCGAAGCTTCCCGTGGCGGCGGCCGCAGCCGCAATCGCGAGAGCTGACTCACCAGCACCGCCCCTGACCGGAAACTGAGCGCGGACGCCCTCCCCCAGGCGTCCGCGTTCGTGTGTCTGCGAACCCATGGCCGCCGGCGGCCCGTCCAAACGCCGTGAGGGATGGCCTCGACGGGATCAGCCCCGCAGCCGCACCAGGGCGAAGGCGGGTTCGGGGCTGATCCACTGCGCCTCGACCCTCCAGCCGGCCGCCGCGGCCAGAGTGGCGAACCCCTCGGTCGTGAACTTGTGCGAGTTCTCGGTATGGAGGGTCTCTCCGGCGGCGAAGGCGAACGCGCGGCCACGGACGACCACCACCTGGTCCCGCAGGCTCACCAGATGCATCTCGATCCGGCTGCGCTCCGCGTTCCAGACGGCGCGGTGCGCGAAGGCGTCCAGATCGAAGCTCCCTTCCAGTTCGCGGTTGATGCGGACCAGAAGGTTGCGGTTGAACGCCGCCGTGACCCCCTGGGCGTCGTCGTAGGCCGCCACCAGGACGTCGGGATCCTTCACGAGGTCGATCCCCACCAGGAAGGTCGCGCCGGGCCCCAGGAGGCGTCGTGCGCCCGAAAGGAAGGCCTGCGCCTCGTCCGTCGTGAAATTGCCGATGGTGGAGCCTGGAAAGAACCCCACGACGGGGCGCCCTTGGGCCTCGGCCGGCAGCCTGAGCGCGTCGGTGAAGTCGTCGCGAAGGGGCGCCACCACCAGCCTCGGATAGTCGGCCCTGATGGCGGCGGCTGCCGCCTCCAGCGCCGAGGCGCTGATGTCGATGGGGGCATAGGTCGCCACCTGGGGCGCGGCGTCCAGCAGGATCCGCGTCTTGGTGCTGGCGCCCGAACCGAACTCGACCAGCGCGGCGCCCTCGGGAATCCCGGCGGCGATCTCGGCGGCGGAGGCCTCCAGCAGCGCGATCTCGGTGCGGGTGGGATAGTATTCGGGCAGTTCGGTGATCGCCTCGAACAGCGCCGAGCCGGCGGCGTCGTAGAAATGCTTCGGCGGTATCGCCTTCGGAGTCCGTGAGAGCCCGGCCAGGACATCGGCCTCGAAATCCGACGACGGGCCCGCCTCCCCTACGCCGTCCAGGGCCAGCCGCACGCCCGAGAACATCCAGCGCTGATGCGGATAGAAGAAATTGCGGTAGGTCGCCCGCACATGGCCGGGCGGCGTCACACAGGCGCCGCCGCGCAGCACGAACTGGCCCGACATGAACTTGCCGTTGTATTCGCCGACGGCCCCGGCGGCCGGGCGAAAGCCCGGGTAGGCGAGGTAGGCGCTCCGGGTCCACTGCCACAGACGCCGACGCATCTGCTGAAGACCGACGTCCGCCCGCGCCGGCGCGGGCTCGAGCCAGAGGCCCTCGTCCGCCTCGGGCGCCGCGCTCCGGGCGGCGTGCTCCCATTCCGCCTCGGTCGGAAGGCGCCCACCCGCCCAGGTCGCATAGGCGTCGGCCTCATAGTAGCTGACGTGGCTGACCGGCCGGTCCGGGTCCAGGGGGCGCAGGCCGTGCAGCCCCATCACCCGCCACCGCCCGTCGTCGTCCGGCCGCCAATAGGCCGGGGCCGCCCAGCCCTCCCCGCACACGCGCGCCCAACCGTCCGACAACCAAAGCTCGGGCCGCCGGTAGCCGCCGTCAGCCATGAAGGCCAGCCACTCTCCGTTGGTCACCAGGCGGTCGGCGAGCCGGAACGGCTCCAGCCAGATGCGGTGCCGCGGCCCCTCGTTGTCGAAGGCGAAGCCCGCACCCTCGTGCCCGATCTCGACAAGGCCGCCGGCGAAGGCCGTGTAGGTCATCGGCGCCGCCGGCTGCGCGGCCACCGCGCCGCGCGGAGGGGCATAGGCCGGCGCCAGCGGCGACTGGGCGAAGAGGTGCAGGACGTCCATCAGGATCAGTTCCTGATGCTGCTCCTCATGGGCCAGGCCGAGATCGAGCAGGGCGGCGATCGCCTCTCCCTCCGCGGCGATCAGGCGCTCCATCGCCGCGTCGACATGGGCGCGGTAGGCCAGGACGTCGGCCACGGTGGGTCGGGTGATCAGGCCGCGCGCCGGCCGCGGATGCCTGGGCCCCACCTGCTCGTAATAGGAATTGAAGAGGTAGCCGAAGCGCGGGTCGAACGGCCGATAGCCCGGCAACCGCGGCTCGAGCAGGAAGGTCTCGAAGAACCACGTCGTATGCGCCAGGTGCCATTTGGTGGGGCTGGCGTCGGGCATCGACTGCGCCGCCATGTCCTCGGGCGTCAGCGACCGGATCAAGGCCGCGGAGCCACGACGCACCTCCCGATAGCGCCCCAGGGCCGATCGAGCCTCGATCTGCCGGGCCGGGCGGGTGTCCTCGATGGCGCGCATGGATCGGCCTCCTCCGGGCCGCCGTCAGCAGCCTTCGACTCCGCGCATCATGGATACAAAACGAGAACACGGCAATGGGCCAGCGCGGCGCCCCGAACCGTGCCGCCCGGATTTCGGGCAAGGCTCCATCGGCGATCTCATCGCCCCGCGACAACGCCAGAGCCCGAACGCGGTTCCGGCTGGAACGCCCTGCGCTTCATTGCGTTCAACCTTTGCTAGTGTTTGCTTAACCCCTGGTCGCAGAACCGGGTCGTGAGGGCATGGATGGAATGGCGTGACGAGGTGGTGGCCCTCATACCGGCGTTGCGGGCGTTTGCGTGGTCACTCAGCCGCAACGGTTCCGACGCCGACGATCTGGTGCAGGACACCCTCATCAAGGCCTGGTCCAACCGCGAGAAATTCCAGCCGGGCACCAACCTGCGCGCCTGGCTCTTCACCATCCTCCGGAACACCTACTACACGACCATGACGCGCCGCCGTCGCGAGGTGAGCGACGAGAACGGGGAGTACGCCGAGAGCCTCACGGCGCCGCCCAGCCAGGACTGGAGCATCACCCTGCGCTCGCTCCAGGCTGCGCTTCAGCAGTTGCCGGACGAACATCGCGAGGCCCTCATCCTGGTCGGCGCGGCGGGCCTGTCCTACGAGGAGGCGGCCGAAATCTGCGGCTGCGCCCTGGGCACGATCAAGAGCCGGGTGAACCGCGCCCGCGCCCGCCTGCTCCGGATCATGGACGCGGACGATCCGGCGGAAGTCCTGATCGTCGAGACCCGCACCGCGGCCAGCGCCTGACCTGCGCCGACACGCCCCCCGTCATCTGGCCCCGTCATCTGGCGACCGCGGCTTTGCGACAGTGACCCTACGTGGGGTTTGGCCGTACGCCCTGCATCGGCTAGCTATCGCCGGAACGACGGGCGAATGGCCCGCTGGGAGCGAAACGGCGCCGCATGCAAGACGATCCGATCAAGACCCTGACCGACATCGCCACCGTCCACGGCCGCGAGCGCGGCGAGCGCGTGGCCGTGCATTTCGAAGGACGCGACCTGACCTACGCCGAACTGGACCGGAGATCCGGCCAGGCGGCGGGCCTGCTGCAACAGGCGGGCGTGAAACCCGGCGACCGCGTGGCCTGGCTGGGGCGTCCGTCCGAGGCCTGGTATGAAATCTTCTTCGGCGTGGCCAAGGCCAGGGCCTGCTTCGCCCCCATCAACTCGCGCCTGGCCGTGCCGGAGGTCGCCTTCATCCTGAAGGATTCCGGAGCGGACGTCTTTTTCGTCACGCCCGAGTTCTTCGACTTCGCCGGCGAGGTTCTGGCGGGGATGGACCGGCCGATCCGCACCATCGCCGTCGGTGGCGAGCATCCCGTCTTCCAGGCCTATCACGCGCTGCGCGATGCGGCCCCGGCGCCCCGGATCGAGCCCCCGCAGCCCGAGGACGACGTGCTGCAGCTCTACACCTCCGGCACCACGGGCCTGCCCAAGGGCGTACGACTGACCAACGCCAACTACTCGGCGTTCCTGGCGCTACGCCATCAGGTGGAAGGGTTCAGCTATGAGGCGGACGACACCGTCCTCATCCTGATGCCGATGTTCCATGTGGCCGGGACCAACATCAGCTTCTCGGGCCTGGCCGCCGGCGGACGGCTGGTGCTCCAGGCCGACTTCGTCCCGCCCGCGGTCCTGAAGGCCTTCGGCGAGGAGAAGGTGGCGCACGTCTTCCTGGCCCCGGTGATGATCAACGCCCTGCTCCAGACCCCGGGGGTCGATCAGGTCGACTATTCCAGCCTGAAGACGGTGTCGTACGGCGCCTCCCCGATCTCGGAGGCGGTGCTGGCCAAGGCGACCCAGACCTTCGGCTGCGGCTTCATCCAGTTCTATGGCATGACCGAGACCACGGGCGCCGGCACCACGCTCGCGCCCGCCGACCATCGCGGCCAGCTCCTGCGCTCGTGCGGACGGCCGTGGACGACGCTGGAGACCCGCATCGCGGGCGACGATGGCGAGACTCTGGGCCCTGGCGAGATCGGCGAGATCGAGATCCGCGGCCCGATCGTCATGGCGGGCTACTGGAACCGCGACCAGGCCACGGCCGAGACCATCCGTCCCGACGGCTGGCTGCGCACCGGCGACGCCGGATACATGGACGAGGAAGGCTTCTTCTTCGTCCACGACCGGGTCAAGGACATGATCGTGTCGGGGGGCGAGAACGTCTATCCCGCCGAGGTGGAGAACGCGATCCTGGGCTGCCCCGGTGTCGCCGACGCCGCCGTGATCGGGGTGCCCGACGACAAGTGGGGCGAAGCGGTGAAGGCCATCGTCGTGCGGGCGCCCGGGAGCGACCCCTCCCCCGCCGAGATCATCGCGTGGGCGCGCGGGCGGATCGCCGCCTACAAGGCGCCCAAGAGCGTGGAGTTCATCGACGCCCTGCCGCGCAATCCGTCCGGCAAGGTGCTGCGCCGCGAGTTGCGCAAGCCCTATTGGGAGGGCCTGGGCCGCAACGTCGGCTAAGGCCCGGCGGCCACGTCGGGGCTCCGGTCGAGCGGCTCGGGACGCGGGCGCGGCGCGAGCTTGAGGCGCAGCAGGCTCACCCCCGCCGCCACAAGGGCGAGCCCCGCGGCCAGGGCGAGGATGACCGTCGTCGCCGTCGTGCCGGCCAGATGGAAGAAGGCGGCCGTGGTGACGGCCCCCGCCGTCTGGCCCAGCAGCCGCGCCGTCGCGAGCGCGCCGCCCGCCGCGCCGCTGCGGTGCAGCGGGGCCGAGGTCACCATCGCGCGGTTGTTGGGCGCCTGGAAGAAGCCGAAACCCAGGCCGCAGAGCGCCATGCGCCAGACGATGTCGAGATCGGCGGCGCCGGGCTTCACCAGGGACAGGGCGGCGAGCCCGGCGGCGAACACGCCGAGCCCGATCCCGCCCAGCATCCCCGCGCGATGACGATCGGCCAGCCGCCCGGCAAGCGGTGCGGCGACGCCCACGGCCAGCGGCCAGGCCGTCATCAGCAGGCCCGTCTCCACGGCGCTGCGACCCAGTACGGTCTGGAAGTAGAAGGGCAAGCTGACGAAAGCCATCATCTGGGCGGTGAACGAGACGATCGAGGTGGCGATCGACAGGCCGAAGACCGGTATCCGCATCAGGTCGAACGGCACGAGCGGCGTGTCCCGCGACAGCTCCCGCCGGACCAGGAGCGCCGCGGCGACCGCGCCCACCGCCAGTTTCCACAGCCCGGACGCCAGGCCTTCGCGCGCCAGACTCTCGGCCCCCAGGATCAGGAAGCCGAACGCGAGAGCGTTGAGCAGCGCCGACACACCGTCGAAGGGGCGCGACGACCCTACCGTCCGCGGCAGCGCCCGCACGCCCAGGACGATGGCCAGGAGGCCGATCGGCACGTTGACGGCGAACAGCCAGGGCCATGAGGCATGGGCCAGGATGCCCGCGGCCACCGTCGGCCCCGCCGCCGCCGCCATCGAGATCACCAGGGCGTTCAGCCCGATGCCCCGGCCCAGCAGGCGTTTGGGGTAGGTGAACCGGACGAGCGCGGCGTTGATGCTCATGATCGCGCCTGCGCCCAGCCCCTGGAAGACGCGTGCGGTGGTGAGCTGGGGCAGGGTATGGGCCAGGGCGCAGCCCAGGGAGCCCAGGGTGAAGATCATCAGGCCCGCGATATAGACCCGCCGGTATCCCAGCCGGTCGCCCAGCGCCGCCAGCGGCAACAGGGTGACCGTGATCGCAAGCTGGTAGGCGTTGACCACCCAGATGGACGACGCGGCGCTGGCGCCGAGGTCCGCGGCGATGGTGGGCAGGGCGACGTTGGCGATCGCCCCGTCCAGCACCGACATGGCCATGGCCAGCCAGATGGCCGCCACCGACCAGTAGCGCCGTGGAATCGGCAGCCCGTCCTGCCCCCCGGCCAGCGGCCAGGCGTCGGTGTCGGCCGCCGGGACCTCGGAGCTTGGTCCCCCCTGGCGGCCAGGCCGACTCACGCGCTGGCGGCGGCGCTGGGACGGGCCTTCACGCGGGCGAACCAGTCGCTCACCCTGGCGTACCTGGCGTCGAGCGGCTGGCCGACGGCGGCGCCGAAGTCGAGGAAGCAGAACAGCAGGATGTCGGCGAGGGTGAACCGCCCGCCGGCGATCCACGGCCCCTGGAAGCCCGCCTCGAGCCAGGCGACGCCGTCCTGCGCCACCGCCTTCAAGCCCGGAGCCGCCTCGGGCAGACAGCGCATGCGGCTCTCGAACATCGGCAGGCCTTCGGCGAACCGGAAGCCGTTGGCCATCGGCTCGCAGATCTTCAGGTCGACGCGGCGCGTCCACATGCGGGTGATGGCCCGTTCCTCGGCGGTGGTCCCGATCAGGGGCGGATTGGGCGTCACCTCCTCCAGGTACTCGCAGATGGCGGTGATCTCGGCGAGATGGACGCCGTCGTCCAGTTCCAGCGCCGGCGTCTGGCCGGACGGGTTGACCGCCAGATAGGGCGCCTGCCGGTTCTCGCCGGCGCGCAGGTCCACCTCGACGCGCTCGACGTCGACGCCCTTCTCGGCCAGGAACATCTTCACGACCCGCGGATTGGGCCCGATGGAGGTGTAGAGCTTCACGTCGAGTTCCCTTCCCCGTTCTCGATCTTCGCGCCCCGGCTTAGCACGCCGGTCTCGCCGCGGGGTAGAATCCCTCGCCTCGCCGACGTATACTGCCGTTATGTCAGAGCGCAGCTTCCACCCCGATCTGACGGGTTCGGACGAGAGCCTGAACGATCTGCTGGCGCGCCTGAAGGCGCAGCTTTCGCGGCCCAGGGCTCGCCCCAACCGCTATCCTCCGCCGGACTCCGGCCACTTCGTCACCAGCCGACGGCCCCAGAACGGCTCAGGCGGCGCCGAGGCCCCGATCCCGGTGGATCGCCCCCTCCCCGACTGCCACGCCACCTAGCGGTTCACCAGCGACTCCATCGTGAAACGGGCGGCTAGGACGCAGGTGGCCCGCCCCTGCGCCGTCGAGACCGTCGCCGGCCGGCCGGGGCCGGGCCTGAAGAACCATTCGCCCCGGGCCGTCTTCACGCGCAGGGCGTTGGGACTCGTGAACTGGCAGACGGGGTAGGTTTCGGTTCCCCAGCCCGCGCCATAGCGCAGGGAGTCGCACGACATGTGGCCGAACTGCCGGGCGAAGACGACGTCGCCGTAGAGCGTGGACTTCGGCGCCTTCAGGCCCTGAGCTTCGAATTCGGCCCGACTCAAGGCGTCGCAGGGCGGTCCCTCGATCGTGGCGTCCGCCGCACGCGCCAAGGCGGCGTCGCGCTGGCGCAGGTAGCTTCCGCCGAAGAGGAACGCAGACATGCCGAGGCCGGCGACGAGGCCCACGGCGACCAGGACGTTTCGGCCACGGCGGCCTCGCCAAGCACGCGTGCGTGGACTCGCCATCTGTCGATCCTCCCCATCGACAGATTACATCTGTAAGTTACCGATGCAAGCGGGTCGGTCTCAGGCCGCCATCTTCTCGGACGCCGCCGACGAACGGCCCGCCGCGCGTGAGAACCGCAGAACCCCGTCCTCCAGCTTCGAATAGCGCAGGCTCATCAGGTCGAGCGCATAGTTCTGGTTCAGCTTCCAGGGGACCTTGTTCCCCTGCTTCGGGAACTTCGCCATCGCGCGCTGAACATAGCCCGACGAGAAGTCCAGCCACGGCTCGAACGTGACCGAGGGGTCGTCGTTGACCGGGACGACGGTGGTCGCACCCGTCTTCTTCATATGGTTCAGCAGGCGGCAGACGTATTCGCACGTCAGGTCGCACTTCAGCGTCCACGAGGCGTTGGTGTAGCCGAAGGCCGAGGCGAGGTTCGGCACGCCTTCGTACATCATGCCCTTGTAGGCGAGCGTCCGGCTGGGGTCGACGGCCTGCCCGTCCACGCTGACGGCGATGCCGTTCCAGACCTCCAGCACCAGGCCGGTGGCCGAGACCACCACGTCGGCCTCCAGCTCCTGGCCCGACTTCAGGCGGACGCCACGCTCGGTGAAGGTCTCGATATGGTCGGTGACCACCGAGGCGCGGCCGGACTTGATCTCGTTGAACATGTCGGCGTCGGGCACGAGGCACAGACGCTGGTCCCAGGGGTTGTAGCTGGGCGTGAAGTGGCGCTCGACGTCGTATTCCGGGCCAAGTTGCTCGCGCACCATCTTGATGATGTTGGCCTTTACGGCTTCGGGCTTCTTCCTCGCGAGGTTGAAGAAGTACATGCCGAACAGCACGTTGCGCCAGCGCACGATGTCGTAGGCCAGCTTGCCCGGCAGCTTCGAACGCAGCCAGTTGGCCATGGCGTCCTCAGCGGGACGGCTGACCACATAGGTGGGCGAGCGCTGCAGCATGGTGACGTGGCCGGCCGTCCGGGCCATTTCCGGCACGAGAGTGACCGCGGTCGCCCCCGAACCGATCACCACCACCTTCCTGCCGGCGTAGTCGAGGCCCTCGGGCCATTGCTGGGGATGGACCAACGCGCCCTTGAACGACTCCACGCCCGGATAGTCCGGCATGTACCCGCCATCGTACGAGTAGTAGCCGCCGCACATGAACAGGAAGCCGGCCGAGAAGGTGCGGACCTCGCCGCCGACCTGCGCCTCGACGGTCCAGCGGCCGTCGATGTTCGACCAGTCGGCGCGCGTCACCTTGTGGCCGAAGCGTACATGACGGTCGAGGCCGTTCTCGGCGGCGGTGTCGCGCACATACTTCAGGATCGAGGGGCCGTCGGCGATGGCCTTGGCCTGGGTCCACGGCTTGAAGGCGTATCCCAGGGTGTACATGTCCGAATCCGAGCGGATGCCGGGATAGCGGAACAGGTCCCAGGTGCCGCCGATGGCGGCGCGGCCCTCGAGGATGACGAAGCTGCGGTCGGGACAGGCCGACTTGAGATGATAGCCCGCGCCAACGCCCGACAGGCCCGCGCCGACGATCAGGACGTCGAAGTGCTCGATGGTCATTCCCGGTTTCCGTCCCCGAAGTGAACGCCTGAATAACTGATCGACGTTCACTTGTCAGGATGCCGAGGCGGGACCGTCAACCCCGGCCTTACGCCCTCTTCACCCGCGCCGCGCGGCCTCGATGGCGGCCACGTCGATCTTCCGCATCTCCATCATGGCCTCGAACGCCCGCTTGGCCTCCTCGCCGCCCGCCGCCATCGCCTCGGTCAGCACACGCGGCG
This sequence comes from Phenylobacterium sp., assembly GCF_037189685.1. Taxonomy (GTDB): domain Bacteria; phylum Pseudomonadota; class Alphaproteobacteria; order Caulobacterales; family Caulobacteraceae; genus Phenylobacterium. The sequence continues at coordinate 51,969 of NZ_JBBCIT010000012.1, forward strand.
TGATCTGCCAGGAGATCCCCCACCGGTCCTTGCACCAGCCACAGGCGCTCTCCTCCCCGCCATTGCCGACGATGGCGTTCCAGTATCGGTCGGTCTCCGCCTGGTCCTCGGTGGCGATCTGGAACGAGAAGGCCTCGCTGTGCTTGAATGCGGGCCCGCCGTTCAGGCCGAGGCACGCGACGCCGGCCACGGTGAAATCGACCGTCAGGACGTCGCCGGCCTTGCCCGACGGATAGTCCCCAGGCGCACGATGGACGGCGCTCACGAAGCTGTCCGGAAAGGTCCCGGCATAGAAGCGCGCCGCCGCTTCGGCGTCGGTGTCATACCAGATGCAGATGGTGTTCTTGGCGATCGACATGGCTTTTCCTTTCGCTCCGGAAGCGCCTCCCGGTGTCGTCGTCGCAGACGAAGCCGGCGGCGATGACTTCAAGACGTCCGCCGATCCGGCGTTCCGACACGCCGCCGCCTTCGGCTGGACCGAAACGCGGGAACGGCGGCCTCCGGGGCAGGAGGCGCTTGATTGTGACCGGCGATGGGCCTGAACTGTGGCGGCGCGACGGGCCACTCCGAGGCCGGCGCGCGAAGGCATTCATCCGGGCGGACCGACAAGTTCTCGCATCTATGGTTTTCAGGTCTTCCACCCCCCAGGCCGCAATCGGGTCGGGAACGATCTTTTCGCATACATTCCACGCTCCGGACTTCGAGTTGTTCTTTCCTTGAATCCCTCATTTCGGGAGAACGCCATGAGATGGTTCGTGAAAGCCGCCGCCCTGAGCGGAACCGGCGTCATGCTTGCCGGCTCCGCCAGCCCGCCCGCCCCTTCGCCAGACGCGTTGGCGTTGCTCGATCCCAGCCGTCTCGCCGCATCGATGTGCGCGCCGGGAACGTCGCGAAACGCCCTCGCCCGCGAGTTGCTCATCGCGGCGGCCGTCGCAGCGCCCGCGGCGCAGCTCAGGCCCATTCCGCTGTATCCCGATCTGGCCGCCTCGCCGTTCGGCGTGACGACCGCAAACGCCGAGGCGCAGCGCTACTTCAGCCAGGGCCTGCTCCTAACCTACGGCTTCAACCACGCCGGCGCCGTGCGCTCGTTCCGCGAGGCCCAGCGCCTGGACCCGGACTGCGCCATGTGCTGGTGGGGCGAGGCGGTCGCCCTCGGCCCGAACATCAACGCCCCGATGGACGACCGCAACCGGGACGCCGCGCTGGCGGCGATGGACAGGGCGATGGCGTTGCGGGGCCGGGCCAGTTCCAGGGAACGGGCGCTGATCGAGGCTGTCTCCCATCGCTATTCCCGCGATCCGGCGGCGGATCGGGGAACGCTGGACGCCGCTTACGCCGATGCGATGCTCGCCGTGGCGCGCCAGTTCCCCGACGACCATGACATCGCCGTACTGGCGGCCGAGGCGGCGATGGACACCACCCCCTGGAACTACTGGGAAGCCGACAAGCGGACGCCCGTGGGGCGGAGCGGCGACGCCGTCCGCCTCGTCGAGGACGTCCTGCGGCGCGATCCCGCCCATGTGCAGGCCGCGCATCTCTACATCCACCTCATGGAAGCCAGCGATCCCGAGCGGGCCGAGGCGGCGGCCGACCGCCTCGCGTCCCCGCGGACGCCGAGCGCGGGCCATCTGGTGCACATGCCGGGCCACATCTACGCCCGGCGCGGACGCCATGCGGATTCCATTCGCGTGAATGTGGCCGCCGTCCGGGCCGACGAAGCCTTCATCCAGGCCACCGACGACCAGGGCCTCCTCCGGTACGGCTACTATCCCCACAACATCCATTTCATCGTGACCTCGGCGCAGATGGCCGGCGACATGGCGACCGCCATCCGGGAGGCGCAGCGGCTCCGCACGGTGCTCGATCCGGAGACCTCGTCCAGGATCGCGTGGATTCAGGTCATCGACGCCGCGCCCTATCTGGCGTTCGCCCAGTTCGCCGACCCCAAGGCGATCCTGGGCATGCCCGCCGCCAACGCCCGGCTCCCCTACGCCGTGGCGATGCGGCACTACGCCCGTGCGGTCGCCTATGCCCAGTTGCGCGACCAGAAGGGGTTCGACCGCGAGATGGCGGGAATCGCCGGCCTGAAGGACTCGGACGTCTTCGCGGACATGATCGAACAGGGCATGCCCGCGAAAGATCTCCTGACGCTCGCCGAGGCGATGGCCCAAGGCCGCATGGCCTCGGCGCGGGGGCGGCACGGCGAGGCCGCCGCCCACTATCGCCGCGCGATCGCCATCGAGGACAACCTCCCCTACCAGGAACCGGCCTTCTGGTATCACCCCGTCAGCCAGTCGCTGGGCGCGGCGTTGTACCAGGATGGACAATACGCCGAGGCCGCCCAGGCCTTTCGCGCCGCCCTGGTCCAGACGCCAAACAACGGCTGGGCGCTCTTTGGCCTGATGCACAGCGAAGCGGCGCAAGGACGAAGGCTCGAGGCGGCCGCGGCAAAGCAGGCGCTGGCGAAGGCGTGGCTGGGAAATCCCCGCTGGCTCCGCATGGACCGTCTTTGACGCGGGATGGTGGGTTTGAGCGGCGCGCTTTCTAGCGGCGGCCGAGACTCCATAATTCCATGGGCGGGTGTCAGGCCGTGTCTACGGACGGAGAGCGACTGAGCCGGGCGGACGCAAGCAGGATGCGATACTGTCCAGAAATCGCCCGCGCCCGTTGAAGGCCGGGTGATTTCTCCCAAGGGAAGTGGCGGTGACGGAGGGATTCGAACCCTCGATACCCTTTCGAGTATGACGATTTAGCAAACCGTTGCCTTCAGCCACTCGGCCACGTCACCACATTGAAGTTGCTTCGGAATTTCCGGAGCCCCATCCCCCGGTTTACAGCCGGTTTACAAACGGCGTCCTTCCGGGAGCGCGGTATCTACCCGAGCGGCCGCCGTCTGAGAAGGGGCTTCGCGTAGATGCCGTGCGTCCGATTGCTGGGCGGCGGCTTCGCTTGTGGAGTGCGCGTAAGGCGTTGCGCCTGCGGAGGCAGAGCGACCTTCGAGTGCGACTGGAAGGTGTCCACTAGGCGAAGCGGGACTTGCGACAAGCCGCTCTGCATCAGTTGCTCGACAAAGCCCGCGCCTGAAAAGGATCTCTGCCCTTCGCACGCCGAGGCTTGGGAAGCCTGGAAAGGGGCGCGCGCCTGATGGGCTATATGGGCTCCAAAGCCGGCGCTGGTGTCTACCAGGCGATCATCGCGCTGATGCCGCCGCACGACACCTACATCGAGCCTTTCCTGGGCTCCGGGGCGATCGTGAGACGAAAGGCCCCCGCCGCGCGGTCCATCCTGATCGACATGGACTCAGACGCGGTGAATCGCGCTCCGACCGGGCCCAGGATCGAGGTGCTGCAGGCTGACGCCCTGGCGTATCTGGCCACCCTCGATGTCGGCCAACTCGGGCGCGTACTGATCTACCTCGATCCGCCCTACCCTCACTCGACCCGAACGAGCCGGCTGCGCTACCGCCACGAACTTGCGGACGAAGGTCACCGCCAGCTGGCCCGCATCCTCACTTACCTTTCGTGGCACGGGTGCTCGATCATCATCTCGAGCTATCCGTCCGCGCTCTACGATGAGCTCTACCCCGGCTGGAGTACGCGCGAGTTCCAGGCGATGACGCGGGGCGGCGTGCGCACCGAGAAGGTGTGGTTCAACTTCGAGCCGACGGCCGCCCACTGGTCGACCTACGCCGGCCGCGACTTCACTGACCGCCAGCGCATCAAGCGCAAGGCCCAGCGCTGGGCGCGGAAGTTCGCCGAGCTGCCGCCGGCCGAGCGTCAGGCCGTGCTCGCTGCGCTTCTCGAGGTCGGGGATCGCGGGCCGCCGGATCTGACTATGCCGGAATCGAGGTCCTCACAGACGGTCCTGACTATGGACGCCGGCGCGGCCGGCCCGATGGAACCTGGTGGCATAACCGCCCTCGACTATGTCGGCCGAGCCGACGCCACCGCGGAAGGCGCCTGATGGCCAACATCGAACCCTCAGAGGACGAGCTGATCCTCGACGCCCTGCGCAAACGGCCGGGCCTGCCCACCTACGTCGTCGCCAACAGCATCGGCGCCCGAGGCCAGACCGCGCGGATCCGCCGCCGCCTGCGTCGTCTCGAGGAGCACGGCCTCGTGCGAAGCGGCTCCGACATCTACGCCACGATGATCTGCTGGTGGGCGCGGTGAACCCTCCACTCCCCCACTTCAAGGTGATCCTGTCCGAGGTCGCGCGGCTGCCCGGCCAGACCACCTACTCGATCGGCAGGAACATCGGCTGGGCGGGAACACAGCCGCGGTTGAAGCAAGCTCTGATCGTTCTGCAGAGGTCGGGCCTCCTGCGGGCCAGTCAGGGCGGCGCCTTCCGCAAGCAATACTGCTGGTGGCCGGCGGCCACCCAGGAGCCCAGCGGGCCTTCACACATGGGTTCCGAATGGGTGGTACCGATTCATGCTGGCTACTCGCGAGACGTGTCAGAGGGGCGAAAGGCTCGCCGTGGACCGCCTGGAGCTTGCACGTGAGCCTCGACCCCGCCGGAGGCCGGGATCGCCTCACCACTCCTCTGACGGCGAAGTCTCTAAAGACTTCAGGGCGGCGCCCTTGAACTGCCTGGAATGCCGCGCCTGGTTCAAGCCGCGCCGCTCTGATCAGGCGTACTGCTCGGCCGCCTGCAACAAGGCGGCCGTGAGTCGTGAGCTCGTCCGGGCCCGCCGGATCTACCGTGCCCTCTATCACTGGCGGCTGAAGCGGACCGGCCCCGGGATTGCGGCCAACCTGCGCTTCATCTGCAACGAGATTTCTGCCTGGATCCGCGAGGACCGCGAGATGCAGCGCAAGCCGCCGCCACCTCATGATCACCAGGCCGATCGCGGCCACCAGCGGTCACCTCGGCGGGTGAAGCTGTGAGGCAGGACTACTCTCATCTCCTGACACCCGCTCAGCTGCGAGCCCGCGGCGCTGAACGCGCCGACTGGGACAAGGACCTGCTCGGAGTGTTTCTTGATCCGCAGAAGGACTACCCGTTGAAGGCGGAGGCTTGGCGGGAAGGCTACGCAGACCGCGTCGCCCAGCGCACCTCTCCAGGACCCGTGAAGCTGAAGTTCGAGCCCTACCGCAGGAATGGACGATGAGACTGAGAACCGCCAATTCGCGCCGGCGACGGCGCCTCTTTCTCGATCAGTTCGTCACGGTCAGACGGGCAGAGAAACACGGCGGAGCCGAGTGGAAGCTTATCCTCCCGCTCCATCTGCCTCCGGGTCGAATTCAGCTGGTCTTCTTCGGGTCCAGGCGGGCACATATGTTCGTCGGCCTCCGACTGACCCGCCGACGTGCATAGAACCGCATCGTCGGCGCCCACCCTCCCCCCGAGGGGTGCCCCCTGCGGCCCCCCCTGCGTAGACCAGGCACTGAAAAGCCGGCAGGCGGCGCGGGGGCAGCAGCGCGTTTCGCGAGGGGCAGACCCCGGCCGGGGGTCTTCGGTGTTCGCTCAATGTTCCATTTGACCTCGCGCGCGTGTATGGCGGGCCAATGGGTGATGCGTTCATTGCGAGTTGGACTGAGGACGTTGAGGCGCTGGCTCTGGAGAAGGCCGCGGTCCAGGCTGTGTGTGGCTGCGGCTATCGCAAGCTGGTAGATCTGGACAAGCTGATCCGCGAGCGCGGCCCGCGCTTCAGTCTCTGGGGGCGCCATCCGCGCTGCCCCGCCGAGGGCTGCAACGATCGGCTGAAGTTCTACGCAGTCCGGCCTGGCGGCAGTTGGAAGCTGAACCTATGGGGCGTGCCCCTGCCCCGGATCCTGCCCCTGCACGACCGCTGGCATGCCACCCTGCCCAAGCCTGAGCGCGACAAGTTCCCGGCCGCCCGTCTCATGCGGAACGCCGATGGCTACCTGTCGATCAGCTGCGCGATCTGCGCGTGGAACGCCACGATCGAGCGCCCCGAGGACGTCGAGGCCTGGGGCCACGCCCTGTCGATCGACGGCTTTCGGGACAAGCTGCGCGGCATGTGCGGCCGCCCCGTCTGCCGCCGCGAGGTGGACCTGGTGCTCCGCCCTAGGCCGCCGCGACGCCAGGAGCCGCCGGCGTCGACGCCATCGGCTCCCAAGGCTTGAACCGGATCACCTCCTCGCCGACCTGGTCGTTCAGCGCCAGCAGCTTGCGCTGCAGCGGCGCGATCTCCAGGCGCACGAACGCGTCGCTCGCCTTGGCGATGTCCCCGAACCCGCCCGCGTTTGCCGGCACCAGGCCGACCAGCTGGGGCGGCGTCCTGTGCGCCGCCAGCACGTCGTCGCGGCTGGTGTTCTTGATCCCCAGGAACTCGTCCTTGGCCGCGATCTCCGCGATCGGGATCAGCTTCAGGCTGTCCGACTTCCCGTTGGGCAGGTGGACGAACAGGTTCTTGAAGTTCCCCACCCCCTTGGCGTCCTTCAGCGCCTTGCGGATCGAATCCTTCGCGGGCTCGTCCATCTGGGCATCCGTGGCCAACAGGATGAAGCCCGCGTGGCTCCCGTTCTCGTAGTAGCGCCGCCGGAAGATCGTCGCGCTCTCGTTCAGGAAGGCCGCCGGCAGCGCGCTGACGTACTCGGGCAGGCCGTAGATGTCCTGGTTCACATCCGGTTCGGCCAGGTGGAAGATCGCGCCCTTCTCGAAGCGGTGCTCGTACTCCGGCCGGCCCGTCGGATCGAAGTGCTGATGGACCTGGAAGTAGACCCCGGGCTCGATCCCCCGACGCATGTAGCGCGCCAGCGGCCGCTCGAAATGGTGCGACCGCCCGGTCACCGCCCGGCGCATCTCCGGGTAGGTGTTGCCGAACACCAGGAAGTCCAGCGCCAGCGCCGAGAACACCGGCGTCGACATCAGCCGCCCGGGCACGAACAGCTCGGTGAGAAGGTTCACCTTCAGCCGGACCGGGCTTTCGTGGTGCGACCCCACGCGCAGCACCCGCGCCAGGCCGTTCATGTTGATCGGCGGCTCGTACCAGCGGCCGTTCGACCAGCACTCGAGATGGTCCAGGATCTCGCGCCGGTCCAGCACGCGCTCGGCGTCGCCGAAGCTGAAGGCCATCACCTGGTCGTTCGCCGCGGCCGCGGCCGCCTTGGTCTTGCGCGTCATCCGTACACTTCCACCGTGGCCCTCGCCGCGCCGCCATGCGGCTCCTCGAGGGGTTCGTTGATCAGGGTGTGCAACAGGGCCCACGCCAGGTCCGCGTGGCCCGTCTCGTCCGTCCGCCCGGCCTCGTAGGTGATGTGCCGGCCGCTGGCCGTCAGGGTCTTGCGGATCGCCATCAGCGCCTGGGCGATCGTCACCTCGCCGGCGTCGAACTCCAGGCGCTGCGACTTGATCACGTCATAGGCCTTGAGGACCATCTTCTGCTTGTCGGCCGGCGTGTAGCCCACCGCCTCGGCCCCCGGGAAGAACGCGCGCACCAGCTGCAGCACCGCCAGGCCCACGCCGTTGGCGTCGATCGAGATCCGCTCGACGTTGTAGCGGTTGCAGATCTGCCGGATCGCCGCGGCCTGCTTGTCGAAGTCCAGCCCCCTGAACTGCTGCTTCTCCAGGATCCGGAACTTGCCCCCCGCCCGCCGGGGCGGCGCCACCACCAGCAGCGCCGCGGTGTCCCCCGTGGCGCTGGGATCGTATCCCACCCAGACCGGCGCATTCCCGAACGGCCGGCCGCCCATGTCGATGGCCAGCCAGTCGACGTCGGTCCAACGCTCCCAGGCGTCGACCATGCACGGTGAGAGCAGCGCCAGCGGGAAGACGCTCAGGGTGTCGTCCACGAAGTCGCACAGGTAGAGGTTCGCGAAGTCCGCCGGGTTGTTCTCCAGCATCAGCTCGTTGATGTCGAAGAGGTCCATTCCGCCGGCCACGGCGTCGTGGATGGTCAGGATCTGCCGCCAGGCCCCGTCCTCGCCCAGCCGGCCGGCGCGCAGCGCTTCGTGGCTGATGTCGAGCTGGATCTTCTCGTCCTTGCGGCGACCGCGGTTGAACTCGCCGCCGGACCACATCTGGTAGGCTTCGTGCGACTTGCTGGACGGCGTCGAGAAGTAGGTCCGCCGCCAGTGCTTGTGCGTCGCCATCGCGCGCGCCAGCTTGTTCAGCTCGCGGAATTTGAACGTCCAGAAGAACTCATCGAAGTAGAAGTTGCCGTGATAGCCCTGGGCCGTCCGCGCATTGGTCCCGAGGAAGTAGATCTCGAAGCCCTCGTGCCCGTTCATCGGCGGAAACACGAACGGGTCGCCCTTCAGCTCGACGCCGACCTCCTGGGCGAGCTGGATCATGTAAGTGCGGAACACCCGCGCCTGGTTCTTCGAGGCCGAGAGGAAGATCTGGTTGCCGCCACCGTTCAGGCCGTCGTCCAGGGCCTCGCCGGCGAAGTAGAAGGTCGCCCCCGTCTGGCGGCTCTTCAGGATCTCCCGCGTCCGTTGGTGCTTGTTGGCCAGCCAGAGCCGTTGGTGGGCGAAGTTGCGCTCGCGGAAGCGCCGCCCCAGCTCCTCGACCTGTTCGGCGGTGAAGAAGTTCGCCGGCGGCCGCGCCGCCCGCGCCTTGCGGCCCCGATCGCTGACCTTGGGGTTCAGGTCGCCCTCGTGCCCGCCGGGCTCGCCGAACCGGCGGATCCGCGCCAGGCGCTCGAGCTGGCGCGTCAGGTTGTCGATCGCCTTGAAGTCGTTGCCGCTGTGGTGGTCCTTGGCGACCAGCTGGATGATGCGGGCCTCGAGCACGCCCTCGACCCGGTCGATCGGTTTGACCGAGTCCCACCCGTCCCGCCCCTTCCAGCTCGCCACCGTCGGCAGCGGCAGGCCCAGGCGCTCGGCGATGTCCACCAGGCGCCAGCCGGTCCAGTAGAGCCACTTGGCCTCGCGGCGCGGGTCGAACGCAGGTGGCCGGATGTCGAGCGGCGGCGTGTCCATCGGCGCGGAGCCTGCCCATAGGCCCCCCGCCCGCCCGACGCGGCCCTGTCGGGACGCCACGCCGCCCCGACAGCGCCGAGTTGAGCTGACGGCCGCCCCCGGTCCCCCCTGCCGGCGATCAACGACCGAACTCAGCCGCCTGCAGGAGCGCCCGTCACATGGCCAAGTCGAAGTGGTTCCGCGTCGCCGTCGAGGGCCTGACCGCCACGGACGGCCGCAAGATCGAGAAGACCTGGCTCACCGACATCGCCGCCACCTACAACCGCGCCACCTACGGCGCCCGCGTGAACATGGAGCACATCCGCGGCTTCTCACCGGCCCCCCCGTTCAACGCGTACGGCGACGTGCTCGAGGTCCGCGTCCAGGAGGACGAGCTCCAGATCGGCGGCAAGGCCGAAAAGCGCACCTGCCTCTACGCCCGGATCGAGCCGACCGACGCCCTGGTGGCGATCACCAAGGACAAGCAGAAGATCTACACCTCGATCGAGGTGGCGCCCAACTTCGCCGGCACAAACAAGGCCGGCCTGGTCGGCCTGGCCGTGACCGACGGCCCGGCCAGCCTGGGCACCGACATCCTGGAGTTCAGCGCCGGGTCCGACGCCGCCGCCGCCGGCATCAAGGCGATGCTCGACGGCCGCAAGCAGGACAAGGCCAACTTCTTCTCGGCCGCCTACGAGACCGCCTTCGAGCTCGAGGCCGACGCCTCACAGACGGTCAGCCTGGGCGACCAGCTGGTCGGCGCGCTGAAGGAGCTTTTCGCCAAGCCGGATCCGAAGCCGCCGGTCATCGTCGCGCCGCCGGCCGACGCCGGCGCGGCCGACCTCACCAAGCTCACCGCCTCGATCGAGGCCGGTTTCGCCAAGGTCGCCGAGCTCACCGGCGCCGCCATGGCCGGCGTCGAGCAGAAGATCGACCAGCTCCGCGCCGACCACGACAGCCTGAAGGGTCAGCTCGACAGCAAGGAAAACCTGTCGAACCCGCGCCCGCCCGTCACCGGCGGCGGCCTGGCCTACGAACAGACCGACTGCTGAGCCGCCCCGCTCAACCTCGCCCCACGCCCCCCGCCCTCACGCCACGGATCCCGTAGATGGAACCCAGAACCCGCGAAGCCTTCAATCGCTACCTCGATCGCCAGGCGGAGCTGAACAACACCAGCGCCGACATCGTGCGCGGCGGCAAGAAGTTCACCGTCGAGCCGTCGGTGGCCCAGACGCTGAACGACAAGCAGCAGGAGTCCTCGGCCTTCCTGCAGCGGGTGAACGTGACCCAGGTCACCGAGATGAAGGGCGACAAGCTAGGCCTGGGCGTCGCGGGCCCGATCGCCAGCCGCACCAACACCGCCGCCGGCACCAAGCGCACCACGGTCGACCCGTCCACGCTCGACGAGGACGGCTACGAGTGCAAGCAGACCAACTCCGACACCCACATCCGCTACGCCAAGATCGACGCCTGGGCCAAGTTCAAGGACTTCCAGACGCGGATCCGCAACCACATCGTCAAGCGCCAGGCCCTGGACCGGATCATGGTCGGCTGGAACGGCGTCTCGGCCGCCGCCACCACCAACAAGATCGCCAATCCGCTGCTCCAGGACGTCAACATCGGCTGGCTGCAGCACATCCGCGCCTGGAACTCGGGCGCCCGCCACCTGGCCGAAGGCTCCGTGGAAGACGGCAAGATCGTCATCGATCCCACGGATGGCGACTACAAGAACCTCGACGCCCTGGTGGTCGACGCCGTCCACAACCTGCTGCCGTCGTGGGCGCGACAGGATCCTGAGCTGGTCGCCGTCCTGGGCGACGACCTGATGCACGACAAGTTCTTCCCCCTGGTCAACTCCAACCTGGAGCCCACCGAGGAACTGGCGTCCGACCTGATCATCAGCGCCAAGCGCGTGGGCAAGAAGACCGCGGTCACCGTGCCGTTCTTCCCGCCGGACGCCATCCTGATCGTCCGGCTCACCCAGAAGGAATCCAACCTCTCGATCTACGAACAGGAGGGCAAGCGCCGGCGCACCATCGTGGACCGGGCCGAGCTCGACCAGATCGAGACCTACGAGTCCTCCAACGACGCCTATGTGGTCGAGGACTACGACTACGCCCTGCTCATCGAGAACATCCAGCTCGGCGCCACGCCGCCTGAGCCGGAAGACCCCTGAGGAACATCCTCTGAGGAATACCCCCCGGCGCGTCCTGAACCTCCCCCGCAGGACGCGCACCGCCCCCGCCGCCTTCCTCCCGGGGCGGCGGGGGCCTCGGCAAGGGCCCGCGCGCCGGACCCTTCCCTAGGCCCCTGGAGAAGCCGGAGAGACCCGTGACCAGTCCTGCCCGCCGCCACCGTGACAAGGTCGAGGCCCGCATCGCCGCCCGCAACGCGGCGGCCGTCGCCCCCGCCGCCGACATGACCGCGCCGCGGCCCCCCCGGGCCGGCCGGCCCAGCCTCGCCGCCCGCAAGGCCGCCCGCGCTGCGGGCGAGGCCGCCGCCGGCGGCGTCGGCGAGACCGCCGAACGCCTGCAGGGCGCGCTGGCCGGCCTGGCGGCCGCCAACGACAACGGCGCCGCGCCCGACCGCCAGCCCAGCCCCGAAACCCTCGAGCGCCTGAAGATGGCCGAGGCCAAGCGCCGCCTGAAGGCGCTTCAGTCGCGGGAGGCCAAGGTCGACCTGAAGCGCGAGCTCCTCGAGGGCTTCGACCCGTGGGTCACCGGCCTTCTCGCCGGTATCGAGCGCGCCGTCGCCGCCGACCGGGACTACCGCGCACCGGCCGACGACGTCGCCCTCAACGTCCTGATCTGGCGGATCGACGTCGGCGACCTGGCCGGGGCTCTCCCGCTCTTCGAGCTGGCGCTGCGTCACGACTGGGCCCTGCCGCCGAACTTCCACCGCAACCTCGTTGTCTTCGTGGTCGAGGAGGCGGCCGACGTCGCCCTGGCCGAGCTCGAGGCCGGCCGCGGCGCCGACATCATGTCGCTGATGACGATCGAGGCCCTGACCGGCGACCGCGACATGCCGGACGAGGTCCGCGCCAAGATGCTCAAGGCCATGGGCCGCGAGTTTGCGCGCCGCGCCGAGCTGCCCCCGGCCGAGGACGATCCCCAGCCGTCGGCCCAGCGTCGCGCCCGCCTCGAGGAGGCCGTGGGCCGCCTGGCCCGCGCGCTCGAGCTCGACCCCGCCTGTGGCGTGAAGACCGAGCTCGCCCGTCTGCGCAGGACCCTGGCGAAGGAGGAGGACCCGCCGCCGCGCGCCAGCGAAGCCGACGCCCCGCCGCCCGTGAAGAGCAAGCCATCCCAGGAGCCGCCGCCCGGCGACGCCTGACCCGAGCTCGCCCCCGGCGCTCGGCGGCGGGAGGCGGCGTCGGTCCCGGAAGCCCTCTCCCTTCCGTCGACCGCCGCCGTTTCCCCCACCGCCGTAGCCGGGGGGCCGAGGGGGAGACGAACTGGAGCAAACGAGCCCCACCATGACCAGCTTCGTCTCCCCGCCGCCGCTCAACCCGGCCGAGATCCCGCCGGCCGCGCCCGCCGACGTCGTCCTCGAGGGCGACGCCTTCTGGCCCGACATCGACCTGGCCGATCTGCGTCTGGTCATGCGGATCGACCCTGCGGTCGACCTTGCCTGGCTCCGCGAAGCCGCGATCTTCGCGATCCTGTCCACCCGCCGCGAGCTCGCGGCCTGGAAGGCGGCCCACCTCACCGCCGGCCGCGAGAGCCTGGACGACGTGCCCGGCGAGGTGATCGAGGGCGTGGCCGAGGCCGTCATCCTCTACACCCGGGCCGTCTATGCCGCGACCGCGGCCGACCTCCTCGAACGGATGCGCGAGCTGGGCCTAACGGCCGCCGGCCACGATCGCGCCGACGACCTTCAGGCCGCCGCCGGCGAACACCGCCGGGCCCAGCGCAGCGCCGTCCGCGATCTCCTGGGCGAGTCGCGCATCTTCGCCGAGCTGGTCTGATGACGCGCGTGGTCCAGGCCCGGCAAGGCGAGCCGATCGACCGCCTGGTCTGGCGTGTCACCGGCCGCGGTTCGCCGGCGATCGAAGCCGTGCTCGCCGCCAACCCCGGCCTCGCCGCCCGCGGCCAGGCCCTGCCCGAGGGCCTGGACGTCGTCATCCCCGACCTGGCCGAAGCGCCGGCGGACGGCGCCGCGGATCCGGCCGCCATGATCCAGCTCTGGGACTAGGCCCATGCCCCCTGCCGCCCGAACCGCAACCGCCCGACCCCATGCGCTGACGCCGGCCGACATCGTCCGCCAGCACCACGCCGCCCAGAACGCCGCGCAGGACGCCGCCCAGGACGCCGAGCGCGCCCGCGCCCAGGCGCGCGTGGCCATCGCCGCCGGCGTCCTGACCCTGGGCAGCGCCCTGGCCTCCGTCGTCTGGATGCTGGCCACCCTCAACGCCAACGTCGCCAGCCTGCGCGAACAGCTCCCCGTGGGCGCGATCGCCAGGATCGAGACCAGCCTGGTCGACATCGACCGCCGCCTCACCGCCCTGGAGCAATCGAAGTGACCTGCGGCGGACACGACATCGACAACCCCTTGCCCGAGGCGAGCTTCTTCTGGCGTCGCCTGTTGACCTTCGGCGCCTCGGTGCTCCTGGTCGGCCTGCTGTGGTTCGTCGCCGCCCGCATGCCGGCCGGCCACCTCCTGGCCTTCGCTCAGGGCCTCATGACGGTGATCGTCATCCTCTGGGTGCTCTACTTCGGCGGCGCGTCCGCCGACGACGTCGGCCGCCTGGTCGCCAGCGTCCGCCTGCCGTTCGGCCGTGGATCGTCGCCCGCGCCCGATCGTCCGGCCGCGCGGACCGCGCCGCCGCCGATCACGCCCGGGCCGCCGTGGGAGCGCCGCTGATGTCCCGCGAAGCCCTTCTGGGAATCCGGGCCGGCCTGGTCGCGGCCGTCGAGGATCTCGACCGCCTGCTTGCCGAGCTTGCGCCGCCCGCCGCTTCGCCGGGGCCGTCCCCTTCGGGCGCGGATTCGGCGTGGGCGGATTCGGCCGCCGCCACGCCCCTGGCCTGGAGCGCCAAGGTCTCCACGGTCTTCTGCGATCGCGTCCGCTGGATCTGCGAGAACCTCGACATCGGCTCCAAGCCGGGTCGCCCCGCCCCCGACTGGCTCATGACCTGGATCGCCTGGGAGACCGGGCGTTCGTTCCGCGCCGACATCCGCAACATGGCCGGGTCCGGCGCGACCGGCCTGATCCAGTTCATGCCCGACACCGCCCTGCACTTCTTCCACACCAAGGCGGCGATCGCGAAGATGACGAAGGCCCAGCGCCAGGCCGCCGGCCGCGCGGCCTGTGACCGCCTGGCCGCCCTCACCCCGGAAGACCAGCTCAACTACGTCTACCGCTACTTCAAACCCTACGCCGGCCGCATCCGCAGCCTGGCCGACGGCTACATGGCGATCCTGTGGCCCGCAGCCATCGGCCAGCCCCTGTCCGCCCCGCTCTGGGACCGGACGTCCCGGCCCACGACCTATCGCCAGAACGCCGGCCTCGATGTCGACAAAGACGGCGTCATCACCAAGGGCGAGGCGGCCGCCAAGGTCACCGCCCTCCTCGCCGAGGGCCTGCAGCCAGCAAATGTCGCGAGGGGGAATGTCGCATGATCTGGCTCCGGATCCTGACGCCCCGCGCCTGGGCCGTCCTGGCGCTTGCCGTCGTCGTCCTCGCCCTCTTCGCCTGGGCCGTCTCGTCCCCGGCCCGCCGCGCCGCGGCCGGCGCGAAGGTCGAGGCCGCGGCCGCCGCCGCCCGGGCCCGCGCCGCCGGCGACGCCGTGGTCGTCGTGGTCGACGGTGCGGCCCGCGATTCCCGAACCGATCGGCTCACCCAGGAGACCTCCGATGCCATCGACGCACTTCCGGGCGCTCGCCAGCGCCTTGATCCTGAGCTCAATCGCGCTGGTCGCCACGGCCTGTGCCAGTACGCCGCCTATCGTCAGCATCCCGACTGCCTGCAGCGCCCTGTTGCCCGAGAGCTTCCGCAGGCCGATCCCCGGCGCTGAGCTGCCGCCCGCCGAGGCCGACGCCGGCCGCCTCTGGCGGTTCGCCACCGCCCAGACCGGCCAGCTCGATAAGGCCAACGGCCGCCAGGCCGACACGCTCGAGATCCTCGGCCGCTGCGAAACGCGCGATCGGGCCACGGTCGCCCGCCTGGCCGCGCCGTGGTGGCGCCGGCCGTTCCTCAAGGAACCCCGATGATCAAGCCCGATCATCTTCGCCGCTATCTCGAGGCCGGCCACGATTGGGTGGCCGCCAACAAGGATCGCGTCCTCGTCCGCGTCGAACAGGGCCGCGCCGTCGCCGGCTACGGCCCGGGTCTCAGCTTCGAGTGGCGCTACACCGTCAAGCTCGTCTTCCTGGATTTCGACGGCGATCGCGCCGAACTCTTCGCCCTGGTGTTCGCCTGGCTCGGCCGCCACCAGCGCGAGCTGCTCGCCAATCCCGCCACCGCCGAGGACGGCGTGCGCTTCGAGGCCGACATCCTGGACAGCCGCAAGGCCGATCTCGAGCTCACCATCCCCCTCACGGAAGGTGTCGTCGGCGAGGCGGCAGTCGGCGGCGCGGGCTTCGACCTCGCCCCCCGCCCCGAGCATCCCGAGGAGCTCGACCTGGCGCCGCCCGG
Source organism: Phenylobacterium sp. (assembly GCF_037189685.1). Classification (GTDB taxonomy): domain Bacteria; phylum Pseudomonadota; class Alphaproteobacteria; order Caulobacterales; family Caulobacteraceae; genus Phenylobacterium. Next base: position 67,472 of record NZ_JBBCIT010000012.1, read on the forward strand.
CCTGCTGCACCAACTCTACGCCAACACCGAGCGCCTCATGCAGTGCCAGGCTCATCCCGAGCCCCCGCCGGAGGGTCCTGGAGAGGACCCTGAAGAGGACGACGGCGGGCCATGAGCGACTTCGAGGCGCTCGACGCCTGGGCCCGGGCCACGATCGCCGCCCTGGACGGCCCCGGCGTGCGCCGCCTGCAGATGCGGCTGCTCCGCGACCTCCGGCGTAGCCAGGCCGCCCGCATCGCCCGCCAGGAGAACCCCGACGGCTCGCCCTTCGCGCCGCGCAAGGCCCAGGCGGCCGAGGCCAGTCGGTTCCAGGCCCGAGCCGAAATCCGCCGCCGGCCGGGACGCGTCCGCCGCCGCGCCGGCGCGCCGATGTTCCGCAAGATCCGCACGGCCGCCTTCCTTCGCGGCGAGATCGACGCCGAGGGCGTCGCCGTGGGCTTCAGCGGCCGCGCCGCCCGGATCGCGACGGTCCACCAGGAGGGCGGCGAGGATCGCACCTCCCCCGGCGGCCCCATGGCCCGCTACCCCATGCGCCGCCTGCTCGGGTTCACCGACGACGAACGCGAGGCCATCCTCGACGCCATCCTCGACCACGTGGACCCCTGACCCGGGCCTGTCGGGACGCCGCGCCCTCCCGACAGAGGCCCGTCGCCCGCGCTCGCCGCCGGCGGCGACATGGCGCCGATGGCCATCCTGCCCGCCGCCGCATCGCTCGACCTGTCGCGCCTGCCGCCCTTCCAGCTGGCGGACGCCGACTTCGAGGCCGAACGCGCCCAGATCCTCGCGTCCGTGGGCCGACGGCTGGCGGCCATCGATGAGGCCTTCGATCCCGACGCCGAGACCGACCCCATCGTCATCCTCTCCGAGGAAGTCGCCCTCCGCCGGGTGCTCGCCCTGCAGCAGCTCAACGACGGGGCCAATCGCCTGACCGTGGCCCATGGCGACGGCGCCGCCCTCGATCACCTCGCCGCCAGCTACTACGCCGACATCGGCCAGGCGGTGCTCCGCCAGGCCGGCGAGACCGACGACCGGTTCCGCTGGCGGCTGATGCTGGCCGCCCACGCCCGCGTGCCGGGATCGCTGCCGGGCTACATGTTCTGGGCCCTCGCCCACGCGCCCGGTTTGAGCGACGCCCTGGCCCTCAACCACGCCTCTGGCCTCGTCCAGCGCGGAACGGTCGCGGTCATCCTGCTGGGCGACGCCGGCGACGACGGCCCCGCCGGCGAGGCGGCCCAGGTCGAGCTGGCCCGGGCGGCGCTTCTGGATGCCGAGCATCACCTGGGCACCGACACCCTGCAGATCCGCGCCGCCACACGCCTGGACGTCGCGCTGGACGTTGTGCTCGAGCTCGATGGCCCGGGCCCCGACGCCGGCCTCGTGCGCGCGGCGGCCGAAGCCGGCCTGGCCAGGTACCTGGCCGGCCGCCGGCGCATCGGCGCGCCGCTCACCCAGACCGGCCTGGCCGCGGCCCTCACGGTCGGCGGCGTGCTCCGGATCCGCGGCCTGCCGGCCGACCTCGTCCCCGCCCCGGATCAGGTCGTGCGCGTCACGGGCCTGACCCTCTCGACCGAGGTGACAGGTGCCTGATCCGTCGAACCCCGGCGGCCGGTCGCTGCTCCCGCCCAACGCCACCCCTGTCATGCGGGCCCTGTCGGAAGCCTACGCCGAGGCTTTCGACCTGCCGCCCGCGGACCTCGCCACCCTCTGGGACCCGGTCCGCGCGCCCGCCGCCCGCCTGCCCACCCTCGCGGCCGACCTGGGCGTCATGGTCTGGAACCCCAGGTGGTCGACGGCCAGGAAGCGCAAGGTCATCCGCCGCAGCCTCGCCCTGAAGCGCCGTCTCGGAACCCTGCCGGCCTTCGCCGAACATCTCGCCTTCGTGGACGCCGAGCTCGTCCGCGCCAGGACGCCGCCCGCCCGGCTCGTCCCCCGCCGGCCCTGGACCGACGCCGATCGCCGCCGCTGGGCCGGACAGTTCCCGCGCCTGGATGTCACCTGGGTGCGGGAACGGCATCATCGCCGCGGCAGCCTGGTCGCCGGCCGTTGCTGGGGTGGGTCACGCCGCGCCGTGCGCGCCGACCTGGCCCGGGAGCACTGCGGACCCAGGGCCGTGCTCGTCCGCCACGGAACCCCGACGCCCATCCCCATCCCCGTGCCGATCCGCGCCCGCGGCGATCACCTGGTGGTCACGCTCGGCGCGAGCCCCGGTCGCGCAAACATGGGCGGCGCCCGCGTGGGCGGCGTGCTGGCCGGCCGCGCGCCGCGACGCCAGGACACCGCGGCGCGCACCTACGCCTTCCACGGCCGCCAGCCCAACATCCATGCCGTCTCGCCCGGCCGGCCGCCGGCGGCGGCCCATTCGACGCTCTCGGCGGCGCCCGTCCAGGGCGCACGCAGCCTGGTCGCCGGCCGCGCGCTGGGTCCCCGAACCGTCGTCCGGCGGAACCGCGGCCACGAGCACGTCGCCCGGAGCTATCGCCTGTTCGACCCGGCGATGGCGCGGGACGGCCGGCTGAAGTCGCGCGGCGGCATCTTCGTCGGCCGCTCGATCCTGGGCCAGCCCGCCTTCCAGCTTCGCCTGTCGGTGGACCTGAGCCACCGCCAGCGCGGCCGCCGTCCGTGGCCGCTCAGTCCGAGCGGCCCTGTGCGCGCCCATGATCGCACGCGCCTGGACGCCGGTCTGTCCGCCGTCCGCGCCGCCAAGCTCGGCCGCGACCAGGTGCTCGTCCGCACCGGCCTCTATCGCCCCATCACCGCCGGCGACGGCGTGCCCCTCGATGGCAGCTATCGCCTGGGCCAGATCGTCAGGAGCCCCTGATCCATGGAACGCGCCGTCATCTTCCGCGATCGCCAGACCGTCACCGAAGACGATCTCAACAACCTGCACGGCTTCGCCCGGGCCTCGATCGACCACCTGGCGCTCGACGCCATCGAGCGCGGCCGCCGCTTCACCGGCTTCGCGGTGACAGCCGACACCGCCACCTCGGTCAACGTCCAGGACGGGCGCCTCTGGTACAATGGCCAGGTCTTCTACCGCGCCGACGCCGACGGCGTGGACATCGACCTCCTGGCGCTCAAGCCGGCGATCAACCGCAAGGTCGTCGCCATCGTCGCCTCGGCCGACCTGATCGAGACCGACGAGCAGGAGCGCGACTTCGAGGTCGACGCCGAGAACCAGGTCTACGAGGCCGACTCTGTGGCCGTGGAGAGCCGCCGTCGCGCCCGCCTCGAGGCCATCGGCGGCGCCGAGGCCGTGGCCCCCCAGCCGCCGGCCGTCGACGCCGGCGGCGTGATCGTCGCCCTCGTCCACATGGACGCGGCCGGCATCGTGGAGATCGCCCGCAACACCGCGGCCGAGCTGCGTAACCTCGGCGACGTCGCCGGCCAGGTCGAGATCCTCAACGCCTTCGCCGACGAGACCCGGCCCCAGGTGGCCACCCTGCGCTCCGACCTGGCCCGTCTCTCGGCCGACGCCGCCGCCACCGGCAACAAGGAGCTCCTGCTCCAGATCGCCGGCGACGTGGCCGGCATCAAGGCCCGCCTCGACATCCCCGACACCTACGTCGGCTACCGCGCGCTGCCCTTCCTGGACGCGTCGAAATCCGACCCCGGCGCGGCCGGCTACGCCGCCCGGCTCGAGGAGGGCCTCCGCTTCCCCTTCGCTGCCTCGGAAACCAGCGAGCTCGCGCTCCTCAACCCCAACCAGCCCCAGGCCAAGGTCTCCGCCGGCGGCCTGCTTCTGCCCGCCTACGTCAAGGCCGAGCGCCGCATCACCAAGGGCGACAACGGGACGCTGTCGCTGGCCGACTACTCGGCCCAGGAGGCGCGCACCCTGGTCAGGCTCCAGATGAGCCGCGCGCGCGTCCGGTTCGGGGGCGACTTCGAGGTCACCGTGGGCGGCGCCTGGTGGAACGCCGGGACCTATCTCGGCCGCCTCAACGACGGCATTCGCGGCGTCTTCCAGAAGGGCGGCGAGGAATTCCAGGTCTACGAGACCGGCAAGGTCGACCAGGACGGCCACAAGATCGTGCGCCTCGCCAAGTTCTGGACCGACGAAGTGGCCGCCCCCTACTGGTCGCGCGTGGTCACCGAGGACGAGAAGCTCGGCTACGCCCACGTCGAGACCTTCCTGAACGCCCAGGATCGCTGGGTCGTGGGTCTGGGCCCGCACCTCAAGGCCAAGCCCGCCAACGGTTCGATCACCGTCGGGATCTGCGAGACCTATCGCGGCGAGCCCGACCTCTCGCGCGTCATCGCCCTCACCACGGTGAACGCCGCCGATGTCCAGCTGGTCGGCGCGGCCGGCGGTTTTCCCGAGATCGCCATCGAGCCCACCTTCCTCAAGGGCGGTGAGCGGTACGGCTACTTCATCGTCACCCAGCAGAACTTCCAGATCGGCGTGGCCGACGCCGCCGGCGCCGACAGCTCGGGCGCCACCGGCCAGTACTTCTACGGCATGAACGGGGGGAAGTGGTTCGCCGAGCCCAGCGTCCATCTGCTGTGGCGCGACTTCACCGCCGTCTTCCCCAAGTCCCGGGTCGATATCGACCTCACCGGCCTGCAGCTCGCCGGCGGGATTCAGGCCATCGACATCCTGGCCGAGGCCGTCGTCCCGGGCTCCACCGACCTGGTTTATTCCGTCCAGATCGGCGGGGTATGGCGGCCCCTCGACCCGTCCGATCCCGGCGTCCTGGCCACCCTGCCGGCGCTGGCGGCGTTCCGCGCCACCTTCGTCGGCACGCCCGACGTCATGCCCGGCCTTATGCTTGACGGCTCCCAGGTCGTGGTCTCGCGCATGGCCCTGGCCGCCAAGCACGTCTCCGAAGAGGCCGCGGTCGCGTCCAGCGAGACGGCGGTGATGACCATCCGCATGCGCGGCTTCGACCCCGACCACCACACCGTGGTGATGAAGATCGACCGCGGCCCGGGCGTGGTCGAGACCCACGACACCCTCGTCACCCTCACCCATCCCGACGGCGTGGTCGAGAAGATCGCCACCTTCGACCTGGGCGCGGCCATGACCGACTACCAGGGGATCATCGAGATGACCACGGACCACGCCTCCCGGCCCTTCACCGTGGTCGAGGCCATCGAAGTCACCGACATCTGAGGAGCCGATCCATGAGCCGGAAGTCCGAAGCGCCCCCGCCCGAAACCGCGCCCGCCGTGCCCGAGACCTTCGAGCCGGACCGCTTCTACGCCGTCGACCTGGCCCGGCCGGTCCCCTGGCGCGGCCGCATGCTGTCGCCGGCGCACAATCCGCTCGAGCTGCGCGGCGACGTGGCCCAGGCGGTGCGGGACAGCATCGCCGCGGCGAAGCCCATCGGCTAGCCCATGGCCGACCGCAGCGCCGTCTACCGCGTCACGAGCCAGACCCGGCTCACGCCCAAGGAGCTGAACCGCCGGTTCCTGGACATCAACGCGCGCCTGGATCCGCTCGAGCTCCAGCGGCTCACCGAGGACGAGGCGATGGCCGTCGTGCTCGATCGCGTCCTGTCGCGCTCCGAGGCGGTGATCGCCAGCCTGCGCGGGCAGCTGCTGGCCATCACCCAACTGCAATGGCTCACCGCCACGTCCACGACGCCGGCCGCGCTGGTCGAGGCCGGCGAGCTCTACCTCACCGTCGACGCCACGAACCGCGAGCTCTTCGCGCCGGGCCCCTTCGCGATCCTGACCCGGGCGGCCACGCCGGACGCCTACGCCGTGGTCCGCACCCTCGCCTATGACCGGCTGACCGGGCAGTGGGATATCAAGGTCGAGGCCCTGGCCGGCCTCGAGGGCGAACACGACGACTGGCTGATCGCCGCGATCGCCGGCTCGACCCTGGCCCAGCTCACCCTCCTCGAGGAGGGCCGCGCCGTCCGCGACGCCACCCTCGCCGCGGCCGAGGGCGTCGCCGGCGTCGGTGAGCAGCTCGCCCTGGTCGAGGCCGCCCGCGACGATGCGCTCGGCTACCGAAACCAGGCCGAAACGCACCGGAACGACGCCCTGGCGGCCGCCGAAGCCGCCGGCCTGGCCCGCGACGACGCCCAGCTCGCCGCCGCCTCGGTCGAGCTCGAGACCATCCTCGCCGCGGCCGCGGCCGCCGACACCGTCACCCTCAGGCGGGCCCGCGCCCTCGCCATCGCACTCTAGGAGGCTCCCTTGGCCAATCCCGACGGCGCGGATCCGCGCTTCACCCAGGAGGTCCGCACCGCCAGCGCGCTCTGGGCGGCGGCCACCACGGCGAAGACCACCCTCAAGGACACGGTCAACGCCGTGCTGCTCTGCCAGTTCGGCCCCTTCGGCGGCCTCATCACCGGCCTGAAGGCGCTCCCCCTGGCCACGGTCACCGGCCGCGCGCTCTATCTCCTTCGCCGCCGGCCGGATGTGGACGGCGCCACCGACGCCCACCTGGCGCGCAGCGTCACCCTGCCCGCCCAGACCCTGGCCACAACCGGCGGCATCACCGCCACCGCCTTCCCCTTCAGCCGCGACGAGCCCCTGAAGGGCGAGCCCGACGAAGAGATCTGGGTGGGCGTGGCCGTCACCGGCATCGACGTGGCCTTCGACGCCGAGATCGAGGACTTCTGATGCCCCGCGGGATCGGCGCCTACAGTCCCGCCCTGCGCGGCCAGGTGCGCGCCGATCCCGCGCCACGGCCGCGCGATCGCGGCCTCGATCCCCGGCGGCGGGCGGATCGGGCCCGGCGATACGACATCTATGCGCCCGGGGCCTTCGACTTCGAGGCCCAGGCCTCCGGGTGGCATGTGGTCTATGTGTTCGGGCCGGGCGGCTACGGCGGCCTCTCGTTCGGCACCGCCGCGTCGGACGGCGGCGGCGGCGCGGCCGCGCGTTGGCGGCTCTGGCTGGACCGGGGCGATCGGTTGACGGGCCTGGTCACCGCCCACACCGCGGCCACGACCGTCACCTTCGCCGGCCGCACCGTCTCGGCCGGGCCGGGCCAGACCGGCGGCGCGGGCTACACGCCCGGCGGGTCGGGCGGGTCCGCCGCCGGCGGCGACCTGAACCGGACGGGCGGCCAGGGCGCCGGATCCCTCGACCTGGACGACGACCCCGATACGCCGGACGGCCCCGCGACGGGGTCCTATGGCGAAGGTGGCCTGGCCGTGGTCGGCGGCGGCGCGGGCTTCCTGGACGAGATCCCCGATCGCACCGCCGGCCGCGGCGGCTTCGGTTGGGCGGGCGCCCCGGTCGGGATCGACCAGCGCGCGCCCGAACCGGGCGGCGTCGTGATCACCGGCCCCCACTGACCCAGACCCCACCAACCCAGACGCCTCGAAGGAGCGCACATGAGCCTCTATCAGAAGATCCAGGTGTCCACCGGCGATCCGGTCGGCGCGCCCGGCCCCCTGCCCGCCAACCTCGTCGGCCTGGCCGACGCGGACCTCGCCGACCTGTCCTGGGTGGCGGCGTCGGAAGGGTTCGCGGACACGGGCTTCGTCCCCGTCGCCGGCGACGGGGCCGCCGGCGGCCGCGTGATCACCCTGCGCGAATGGATGGAACGCCTGACCACGGAGGAGCTCGTCGCCATCGAGACCGCCGCCGACGGCGACGCCGCCATCCGCGTCTGGCTGCGCTACCTCTTCGCCGGTCCCACGGTGAACCTCGACGCGCCCCGCCTTTCCGCCGCCCTCGCCGACCTCGTCGCCGCCGAGCTGCTCACCTCCGAGCGCGCCGACGCGCTCCTGGCCTGACCGGCCCCGGACTTGTCGGGACGCCCCGCCTGGCCGACACTGGCGGCCCGCGATTCGCCACGCGGTGTGTGAGGGGAGGTCCAGGCGCGCCAACGCCTGAACCGCGGGAATTGCCCCCCGCCCCTTGCGTCTCCCTAGGGCGGCGCTCAGGTCCCCTGCCGCGCGACGGCAGGGTGCAAAAGCGAAGATTCTCAACATGGAGTCGAGTCCCCTCGTCCCGGTCGCGTCCGCGCGCCCGATCGCCGGCTATGTCGGCGGCAAGAAGAACCTTTCCCGCCGGATCTGCGCCAGGATCGACGCCACGCCGCATCAGGTCTTCGCCGACGTCTTCGTCGGCATGGGCGGCGTGTTCCTGCGCCGCACCTCGCGACCGCGCCAGGAGCTGATCAACGACGCCTCGCGCGACGTCGCCAACTTCTTCCGGATCCTGCGCGAACACTATGTCCAGTTCCTTCAGGTGCTCCGCTTCCAGCTCGCCACCCGCGCCGAGTTCGAGCGCCTGGTGAAGGTCGATCCCGAGACGCTGACCGATCTGCAGCGCGCCGCCCGCTTCCTCTACCTCCAGACGCTCGCCTTCGGCGGCAAGGTGATCGGCCGCAACTTCGGCGTCTCGTGGGGCCGGCCGTCTCCCTTCAGCCTGGCCCGCCTCGAGCCGATGCTCGAGGAGTTGCACGAGCGCCTGGATCAGGTCTGGATCGAGAACCTGGACTTCGAGGCCTTCATCCGCCGCTATGATCGGCCCGGCGCGCTCTTCTACTGCGATCCGCCCTATTCCGGCTCCGAGCACTACTACGGGCCTGGCCTGTTCTCGCCGGCCGACTTCCAGCGCCTGGCCGACACGCTTCGTACTCTGAAGGGCCGCTTCATCCTGTCGATCAACGACACGCCGGAGATCCGCGACCTCTTCGCCTGGGCGGAGGTCGAGGCCGTCGAGCTCAACTACACCCTGAGCCAGGGCGTCACCCAGGCGCGTGAACTGATCATCGCGAACGAGCCGTCCTCGGCCGACATAGTCGGTTCCGGCTAGGCTGAAGGCCCGCGCCCGGGCCCGATAGACGGAGGTGTCTAGGGTGGCCAGCGCCCGCGGCCATAGACGCCGCCGTCTAGGCCGGATTCCGGGAACGGCGCGCGTCCGCCTCTGTCGGGGCGCGGGGCCGTCCCGACACGTCCGCCGCGTCCGCAGCGGCGTCTCTCGCCATCGTGGTCGCCTCTCCGGCGATGATGGGTGCGAGCGCGCAATGGCCAAGGTCAAGATCGAGTGGGTCAAGCTCGGGCGCTTCGGCGAGACGCGCGACCCGGCCGTGCTCGAGGAGATCGTCGGGGAGCCCCAACTGCTGGACGCGATCGGCGCGGAACCCCGTCAGAGCGCCGCCGCCCCGGCCTGGCCCGCTGAGAGCCGCCAGACCGTCGATCGGGGCTTCGCCCGGGTCACCGTCCTGGAAGGCGCCGTGCTCATGGCCTGGGGGCCGCCCAATCTGGTCGATCCCACCCTGGGCATCCTGCACTTCGCGGGCGGCGGCGCGGCCTGTGTGAGCCTGCGCACGGGGCACCGCGTCGCCTTCATCGCCGCCGAGGAGGCCCCCGCCGGGCCCGGCGGACTCGCCACCGAAGCCACGCTGAGCGAGCTCGTCCTCGCCGCCACGACCCAGGTCGTGGCCCTGCCCCCCCGGCCGCGCCGCACCGACCTCGAGGCCTTCCTCGTCCGCACGCCGTTCGAGGTCGCGGGAGCCGACGCCGACGAGCTGCTGGCCGCCGATGGCGAGAAACGCCATTTCGTCTACGCCGGCTGGCTCCAGAGCGACATCGATGTCGCCATCACCTTCCTGAGCGACGGGGACGGGATCGTCCCCCCGATCGACCTCAAGGCCGGCCAGCTCCTCGACCTGGGCGACCTCGAGGAACCCCAGATCTACACCGCCGCCGGCGAGGCGCTCGGGCTGCACAAGAGCACGGCGGCCACCATCCGCGGCGTGATCTTCACAAAGGCGGTCTGACTGATGCGGATCATCTCGCCTCCGGCCGCGGTTGGCGGTGGCGCCGTCGACATCGACACCGCGTACGAGTCCTTCGGCAACGCCGCGGCTAAAGGAACTCAGATCGTCTCTGGCGCGGCCCACACCAAGGGGGCCTGGACGCAGCTCGTCGCCAGCGGCGTCGACGGCGCGGTTGGGAACCATTTGACCGGCTTCACGATCACGGCCTGCGAAGCGGGCAGCTCGACCACCCGTGGACTGATGGACATCGGTGTCGGTGACGGCGACGGCGGCACCACGGTGCTGATCCCCAACATCTCCGTGATGGTGGGGACGGTCGGTGTCTTCAGCATCGCCTTCGACGGCCTCAACCTGGCGGCCGGCCAGAAGCTTTGGGCCCGCTGGCAGTCGCAGGGCAGCGGCGCCACGATCTGGGTGCGCGGCGAGGGCGAGATCCGCACCCCCGCCCACCCGCCGGGCTTCGCCATCTGCGAGCTCCTCGCCGGCGGAACCGCGAACTCCGTCCCCAACTCGGTCGACCTCGCCTTCGTGGCCGCGCCCGACACCGGCTGGACGACCGTCGCGGCCCTGCCGCACGATGCCGGCGCGTTCGTCGTCAACCTCGGTCTTCGGGCCAACGCCGGAACCTCGTTCTCCCCGCAACGCGCGGTCCTTCGGCTGGGCTACGGCGGCGTCGGCGCGGGCGACGCGGTCAAGGTCCACGACAGTCCTGTCGAGGTCTCCGGATCGGGTCCCTACTTCCGCAGCCTGGTGGCGCGGACGATCCGCAAGGCGTTGCCGGCCGGGACCCGCATCGCCTGCGAGGTCTACGCCGGCGCGGCGGGCGACGTGGCCGCGCCCCAGGTCTGGGCCCTTCGCGCCGCATGAATCGCTGGCGGCTCCTGACCCTGACCCACGGCCCGGGCGGGGGCGGCGCGCCCCCCGCGCCGCCGGCCTACCTCGCCGCGCCCTACGTCTCCGGCGTGGCGCGCGTCGGCGGCCTCCTGGTCGCCCATCCGCCCGTCCCCGCGGTCGGCACGTCGATCGCCTCGGGACCCGTGTGGACCTGGGCCGACGGCACGGTGATCGGCGACGGGCCGACCTACGCGCCCGAGGGCGATGATTTCCTCAAGCACGTCCGGATCGCCTACGTCCTCCAGAAGGGGGGAGCCATCATCCAGGTGCTGAGCGCCCTGGTCGGCCCGATCGCCGCCCCCGTCGGCGACGGCCAGGCGCACGACCTGGTCGAGACCATCCTGGGCCATGGTCACAACTATGGGTTCGACCGCGAGGTGCTCGCCGGCCACTACGTGTGCGGCCAGCAGATCTTCGTGCTCAAGGACCGGGAGTTTGCCTGGCTGGGGACCGACGTTCCGAGCGTACAAATCCCCGCCGCGGTGGCCTTCACCGACGGCGCGGGCATGCACCACGCGCAGGGCAAGCTTTTCTGGGCCAACGGCGCCGAGATCGACCCGTTCCATCCTTTCTATGCCGATCCGACGAATGAGTTTTCTGATGGCCAGGGGATCGATCACCTTCTGGCCCATCCCATCAATGCCGGCGACGACGCGCCGATGCCGTGGCTGGGTGAGAAGTACAATGTTGACCCGGGTTTCGCCGGGGCGATGACCATCACGCCCGAGCAGCCCGCGTTCACGGTCGTCAAGAGTGAGAGGCTTACCGGCCTCACCACGCCGCCCACGGGTCTGAGCTGGCGGATCTTTCAACGCTTTAGTGTGATCCACTTCGTGGACGAGATCCCGCCGGTCGGGGCGATCGCGCCGTCGTCGGTTTCGCACGACAAAACGAGCTACATCACCGAGGATATGCTCAGCACGTCCGTCTGGGCGCCCGGATTCACCCTGCCGGCTGGAATGCGGACGCTCCAGCAGAGCGTCGACGCCCAAGTCTTCAACAGCTCGTTTCAGCCGTTTTTCGGTCAATTCGGAGAATATCAGCGCCTCTTCGCGATCAACCCGGTCCTGGGTGAGAGCAGCGGCTACTCGCGGGATTATGCCAAGCAATGGGCTAATCATCTCTTCGCCATGCATGCGGAGGGTGACACGCCCTTGCGCCAGGCCGAGATGATCCGGATCGCCACCTTTGGCGAGCAGCTCCGGGGCCTATCGCGGCGCATGGTCTGGGGGCGCAAGGTTGGGACGGGGCAGAGCGGCAATGTCGGGGCCGGTCAGAACGCGGGGTATATCCAGTTCCTCTTCTATCTGGGAATGATGGTGCATGAGCACCTACCCGAGGTGTTCGACGACGTCTTTGCGTTGCTTTCCAACGAGCTGGAGCAGACCGGGATCGTCCCGCCCGAGTTGGTCGGAACCTCGGTTTGGCCGTCAGGTACGAGCGGATTTGCGCATACGACCGCGCGGCACGACGACGTTGGGCGCTACCATTGGACGCACAGCCCCAATACGCCTGCGGAACCTTTCAAGCCGCAGGCGCGACATCACTTCATCTTCCCGGCCAACTACGAAACGGAGAGCGCGGGCCAGGCGAACCAGCCCTGCATCTACGCCATGTCTATCGCCCGTGGAGGGCCGGATGGACAGACTGGCGCACAGGTCATCACGGGCGGTGACACCCTGGCTGAAGGGACTCGCAAGCCCCACGTCATCGGCTACGCCGACCGATACCGCCGGACCGTCACGGGAAGGCAGCCCTGGCAGATCGGCTTCGAGACCATCCTCGCGAACGTCTATCGCCAGATCTATGACGCCACCCGTGATGATTGGGGTGTCGATCGCTGGCTCGCTGCACCGGACGGCATTACGCCCGAGTACCAGAACCAGGGCGCGTTTCTCTGGCCCATCGAGAACGGATTTGCCTATGATTTCTCGGACCTAGGCTCCTCGGACCCCTCGGCTACGTCCTGTGATCTGCACTATGCCCTGGACGAGCGGGACTGGCAGCATCTCTACGATCAGCCCCTCACGGGCGAGGTGACCGGGCTCCCCGCCGGGGTGGACATCGCGGTGCAGTACCAGCGACGCAATGCCTATGGCCCCGGTCCAAAGTCGGTGAACCACAATCGACGGGTTCAGGACACTTGGGTCGGCAATCCCACGGGTCGCCGCATGTGGGTCACCACGCAGGGCACGCCCTCGGGCGAACCGGTCTGCGTGTCAGCGCCGAAGCTGTTGCGCGATCGGTATCCCGAGTGGTGGCACTTCGAGATGGAGTCGATCGACGGCGAGACCCTCGACATCGAAGCCGGGTCCATCATCCACGCCGGTCGCGGCATGTGGACGGGCGACATCTCGGCCGGTTTCGAGGAACCCCAGTGGCAACGCGACGGCGAGGATATCCCTGGCGCGGTCGGCTGGAGCCGGGCGATCGCTGCGGATGACTTGGACTCGGTCACCTTCGGCTATGTCCTGACGCCCGTGGGCGGCGGTGATCCTGTGGCCTCCGACACCGTCGCGATCCCGGCCCGACCCGCGCAGCCGCCGGGTGTTCACTTCGAGCACGACATGGGCTGGTCTCTACAGGCCTACTATCCCGGATTCTGGGCGTCGCTGCTCTCGGACAGTAAGCAGGGCGCAGCCGACGTTCCGATTACGATCAGCCACCGGCCCACGACGACGATCTATGACGACAACGGCGACGCCCTGACGACGGGTATGGTGAGGGCGCTCAAGTCGAATTCACAGCCCTCGTTGATTGCCAACCTGGCCGCCGACTACCCCGTCGTGTCAGGTCGAACTTACCGGGTGACGGTCGACCTCGTGATCGAGAGCTATCGCGAGGATCTCGATGTGCAGACGCGCATCATCCTCAGCGGATCGAAGCACGTCTCCAATGCCGGCACGGTGACCGGCCACCTGGCCGGCGGCTACACGGGCAACATCAGCTCGATCCCCAAGCCGAGGATGACCCGCTACACGTTCGATGTGGTGGCCACCTCGACCCAGCTTTGGCTGCGGGTCTGGGTCGTCACCGGGGCGGGTGGCACAGGCGGCGGCAACCCCCAGATCGGCTACGCCAGGGTCGAGGACATCACGCCGTAGCGGCGCGGCGCCGCAGCGCCGCGCCGGCCAGGCCGAAGCCCCCGATCATCAGCGCCCAGGTCGCCGGCTCGGGAACCAGACCGGGCGTCTCGGCGATCGCGAAGGTCAGCAGGGCGTCGAACGAGGCGGTGGACTCCCCGGGCTCCCATTGCCCCCGGTTGAAGTATGCCTTCAGGTTGAGGTTGTAGACGCCGGGAGCCAGGTCGACCATCCGGCTGCCGCTGCCGGTAATGTCGCCGCCGGCGAAATCGCTCAGGCTGGTCAGCTCGAAGCCGCTCCAGGCCAGCGTCAGCGTCGAGGCCCGGTCCAACTCGAAGACGTAGTACATCGAGGTCGTCATCGTCGAGAGCGCCCGGAAATCGTCGTCGGCATAGAGCGTGCTGGTCGCCAGCAGGCGCATCTGGCCGCTCGCCAGGTCGTCGAAAGTCAGCTCGGTGAGTACGGTGACGTCGCCAGTCGCCTCCCCCCGCCCGTCCGTGGCCGCCGCGCTCAGCGCCTGGCTGAGCACGTGGTCGGCGGCCGTCAGCGCCTCGCCGAAGTCGAAGTCCAGCGCCTCGTCATTGACGGTGTTGACCTCGCTCTCCTTCCACACCTGGATCACCGAGGTGACCTCGCTGTAGCTCTCGATCGCCGTCACCGCCGCCTGCGTCGCGCCGGCTGACAGCGATAGGGCCGCGGCCGCGGCCGCCAGGAGAAATGTGCGCATGAGGTCCCCTCCGATCGAGGCCACAACCCTCGCGTGAGGTTGAGCTTGCGTCAACCGGCCAACCCCTGGAAAGCGAACCCGCCGTTCCGCCCTCGCCTCATGCGTGCCCTTCTCCGTCCATGATCTCCGCTCTGTCGGGACGCCTCGCCCTCCCGACAGCCGCGGCGCGCCCGCCCGCGCACGGCTCGCCATCGTGCCGGCGATGCTGGATGCCCCCACGATCGACCCGCACGAGACCGAGCGCCGCGCCTTCGACATCGCGCGTTGGGCCACTGTGGAGGCGCGCGAGGGCAAGCGCGTGATCGTCCGCGCGGGCGAGGTCTTGAGCGGCCCTATCCCTTGGTTCGCCTTCCGCGCCGGCGAGACCGTGATCTGGTCGCCGCCCTCCAAGGGCGAGCAGGGCCTGCTCCTCTGCCCCGAGGGCGAGATCCGCCTCGGTCTCTTCTTCCCCGGCGTCGAAAGCACGGCCTTTCCCCTGCCCGAGGGCCAGGCCGAATCCATCCGCTTCAAGGATCTGGCCCGCCTCTCCTACGACCCCGAGGCCCACGCCCTCGACGTCGCGCTGCCGCCCGGCGGCAAGGCCTCCATAGCCGCCGACGTCTATGTCGCCGGCGACCTGCGCGCCTCGGGCGACGTCGTCGCCGGCGACATCAGCCTCCGCGGCCACCCCCACAAGGACGTCCAGCCCGGCGCGGGGCTCAGCGGCGGCCCGATGCCGTCATGAAGTCGTTCTCCCTCGCCCGCCTCGCGCCCATCGAGGGGCCACAAGCCCTGTCCGAGGCGATCCGCACCGTCCTCTTCACGCCCGTCGGATCGCGCGTCGGCCGCCGTGACTTCGGCTCCCTGCTGCCCGAGCTGGTCGACCATCCCGAGAACGCCGCCACCACGGTGCTGCTCTACGGCGCGACTGCCCTGGCGCTGCTGCGCTGGCTCCCTCAGTTCCGCCTGGCCCGGACGTCGATCGAGCACCTGAGCCCGGGCCAGGCCCGGCTCCGGGTCGAGGGGCGCGACCGCACCGCCCCCGATCCCAACGCCCTGCTGGCCTTCGCCTTCCCCATCCGCCTGCCGGCCGGCGCCGGCGCGGCCATCCCCCAGCCCGCCTGACGGCTCCAGAGGTTCACCATGGCGACCTACCATCACGGCCTGAAGTTCACCGAGTCCGCCGAGGGCGCGCGCTACCTGCGCGAGCGCAGCCAGTCGATCCTGGGCCTGGTGGGGATCGCCGCCGACGCCGACGTGGACGTCTTCCCCGCCAACACCCCGGTCCTGCTCACCGACGTCCGGGGCGCGATCGCCAAGGCGGGCGCGAACGGAACCCTGGCCGCGTCCCTGCAGGCCGTCGCCGACCAGGCCGATCCGGTCGCCGTCGTGATCCGCACCACAGCCGGCGCGGGTGGCGAAGGCCAGCCCACGACCGAGGACAATGTGGTGGCCGCCGTCGAGCTCATGCTCACCGCCCAGGCCGCCCTGGGCGTGCGGCCCCGCGTGCTGGGCGCACCCGGCCTCGACACCCAGGACGTCGCCGGCGAGCTCGCCGCCGTGGCCGCCCAGCTGCGCGGCTTCGCCTACGCCTCGGCCGCCGGCGACGGCGCCGACACCGTCGCCGAGGCGGTGACCTATCGCGGCGAATTCTCCGCCCGCGAGCTGATGCTGCTCTACCCCGACGCCCGCCGCGCCGGCGTCACCGTCCAGGCCGTGGCCGCCGCCATGGGCCTGCGCGCCCGCATCGACCAGGCCGCGGGCTGGCACAAGACGATCAGCAACGTCGAACTCCGCCGGATCTCGGGCGTCACCCAGCCGCTGACCTGGGATTTCGAGAGCATGGAGACCGACGCCGGCGTGCTCAACGCGGCCGATGTCACCGCCCTGATCCACAACAACGGCTACCGCTTCTGGGGCAACCGCACCTGCAGCGACGATCCGGTCTGGGCCTTCGAGTCCTCGGTGCGCACCAACGCCGCGATCAAGGACATGATCGCCGACGGGATCCAGTGGGCCGCGGACCTGCCCCTTCACCCCAGCCTGGTCCGCGACATCCTCGAGATGATCAACCTCAAGGGCCGCGAACTGATCCGCGCCGGCCGGCTGATCGGCTTCGAGGCCTGGTACGACGCCGAGGACAACACGACCGCCGCCCTCGCCGCCGGCAAGCTGCGGCTCCGCTACCGCTTCACCGACACCCCGCCGCTCGAGGATCTCGGCGTCGTCGTCGCCAAGACCGACGACTTCTTCTTCGACTTCGCCGCCCGGATCTGATCCGGCCAACCCCCGTCCCCCGTCCCTCGCCGCCCGACCCTCGCCGCCCGCCCCTGCAACGACCCGTTAGGACTGACCGATGAGCCGCCTGCCCTCCGTCCTGAAGATGATGAACACGTTCGGCAACGGTGAGAGCTTCATCGGCCAGGCCCAGAAGCTCACGCCGCCCAAGCTGGTGCTCAAGACCGAGGACTTCGTGACCGGCTTCGGGTCGGTGAAGCTGCCCACGGTGCTCGAGGCCCTCGACATCGAACACACCTACGCCGGCCCCCTGCCCCGGGCCATCACCGCCGGCTTCGGCTCGGCCGGCCTGGGCCGTGAGCTGCTGCGCTGGGTGGGCTCCTACCAGGACCAGGACACCGGCCGGCCCCAGGCGCACGAACTGGTCGCCGTGGGCACGCACCTCGAGCTCGAATTCGGCGACCAGGAGGTCGGCTCCAAGGTCGAGTCCAAGGCCATCACCCACGCCACCTACTTCAAGTGGTCGGTCGACGGCCAGGTGCGCTTCGAGATCGACGTCCTGGAGAAGATCTTCGTGGTCGATGGCGTCGATCGCTACGCCGAGATGCGCGCACAGATCGGCCTCTAGGCCGCCGTCGCTGCCGCCATCCACCTCAGAAATCGGAGAGAAGCCTTTGGAAACCCAGAACACCGGCGCGGAACTCAACCCCGGCGTGGTGCTGCTCGAGCAGCCCATTTCGCGCGGCGAGCAGGTGATCGGCATGCTCGCCCTGCGCAAGCCCAAGGCCGGCGAGCTGCGCGGCCTGAGCCTCTCCGACCTCCTCAACTGCGATGTCTCGGCGATCATCAAGGTGCTGCCCCGCGTCAGCTCGCCCCCGATCACCGAGGCCGAGGCCGACGACATGGACCCCGCCGACCTCACCGCCTGCGGCTCGGAGATCGTCGGTTTTTTGCTGCCGAAGGGCGTGAGGGCGGCCTTCCAGCCGACCTAGAGGACGCCATGGCCTACGTCCTCGCCGTCCTGCCCGGCGTGGGCCTCGACCAGCTGGACCGCATGGGCCTGGCCGAGCTGGGCCGATGGGTCGAGCGCGCCGCCCGCTTTGACCGTCAGCGTAACGGCCCGCCCAAATAACGGATTGGCCCGATGAACGACCGCGAGCTCAAGATCCGCATCCTGATGTCGGCCATGGGGAACGCCGCCGGGCCCATCAAGAACCTCGCCCAGGCGTCCAGCAAGGCCAAGCGCGACATCCGGGAGCAGGAGAAGGCGCTCCGCGACCTTCAGCGCACCAGCGCGCGGGTCGAGAGCTATGACAAGCTGCGCGGGGCCATGGGCCAGACCCACGCCACCTGGCGCAAGGCCCGCACCGAGGCGAGGCGCCTCGCCGCCGAGGTCGCCGGAGTCGAGAAGCCCACCCGCGCCCAGACGCGAGCCCTGGCCGCCGCCAACCGCGAATCCGAGAAGGCCCGACAGACCTACCAGCTGCAGACCCAGCGGCTGCGCACCCTGCGCAACGAGGTCCGCGAGGCCGGCGCCAGCACCCGCCGGCTGGCGGCCTATCAGACCGAGCTCAACATGAAGCTGGTCGGCGCCAACCGGGCGCTCGAGCGCCAGCGCGAAGGCCTCGACCGGCTCGGGCAGGCGCAAAACCGCGCCTACGCCGCCCAGGCGCGTGCCGGCAAGATGCGGGACGCCTCCGGCCGCCTGGCCATGGGCGGCGCGATCGCCGTCGGCGCGGGCGCGGCGATCGCGTCCCCGGTCCTCGGCGGCCGCGGCCAGGCCAACGAGCTCGAGACCCGCCTGACCGACATCGCCCAGAAGGCCGACCTCGGCCGCGCGGCGGCGCGGAACATGGGCCGCGAGCTCATCGCCCTCTCGCCCAAGGTCAACCAGGCCGCCGTGGATCTCGCCGCCGGCGTCGACGTCCTCGCCGGCATGGGCCTCGATCCGCGCCAGGCCATGCGCGCCATCGGCCCGATCGCCCGGGTGGCCACCGCCTATCGGGCTGAGATGGCCGACGTCTCCGCGTCCAGCTACGCGGCGATCGACAACCTCAAGGTCCCGGTCGAGCAGTTGACCCGCGTCCTCGACATCCAGGCCTATGCGGGCAAGGCCGGCGCCTTCGAGCTGCGCGACATGGCGCAATACTTCCCGGCGCTGACCGCCAGCTATCAGCGCCTGGGCCGCGGCGGCGTCCGCTCGGTCGCCGACCTGGCCGCCGCGCTCCAGATCACCCGCAAAGGCGCGGGCGACGCCAGCTCGGCCGCCACCAACCTCGAGAACGTGCTCCAGAAGATCAACGCCCCCCAGACCATCAAGGCCTTCGAGAAGGCGGGAGTGAACCTGCCCGCCGCCATGAAGCGCGCGGCCGAGGCCGGCAAGGATCCGCTGGAGGCCATCGCCGAGATCACCCGCGACACCCTGGGGGGCGACATCAGCCGCCTGGGCTTCCTGTTCCAGGACAGCGAGGTCCAGAAGGGCCTGACGTCCCTCATCCAGAACCTGGACGAGTATCGCCGGATCCGCGACGGGGCCATGGCCGCCGGCGGCGTGGTCGACGCCGACTTCGCCGAGCGCCTGAAGGACGGCGCCGAGGCCGCCCGCCAGCTCCAGGTCAACACCCAGCGCCTGCAGATCCAGCTCGCCGTCGGCGTCCTGCCGACGATCAACAACCTGGTGCGCTTCGCCGGCGACGTGGCCGAAGCCATCGGATCCTGGGCCGCCCGTCACCCGCGCCTCGCCGGCCTGCTGGCCAAGGGCGTGCTGCTGGTGGGCGCCCTGGTCGCCGGCGTCGGCGCCCTGGCGTTGATCGCCGCGGCGATCCTCGCGCCCCTGGCCGCCCTCACCCTGGTCGCCGGGGCCCTGGGAATCACGGTGGGGGCCATCGCCTTCCCGGTCCTCGCCGTAGTGGCGGTGCTGGGGATCCTCGGCGTCGCCGCCTACCGCGTCTACACGCAGTGGGACCACACCAAGAAGCGGTTCGCCGAGATCCTCGAATGGTTCAAGGGTCTGCCGGCCCTGATGGTCGAGATCGGCAAGGCCGCCCTGGACGGCATGATCGCCGGCATGAAGTCCCGGATCGCGCCGCTGGTCGCCCTGGTCCAGATGGCGGGGCAGCTGTTGCCCAAGGGGATGAAGCAGGCCCTCGGGATCCGCTCGCCCTCCCGCGTCTTCGCCGCCATCGGCCTCGACACCATGGCCGGCCTGGCGTTGGGCCTCGATCGCGGGCGCGCCCGCCCCCGGGCCCGCCTGGGCCGCACCGCCGCGGCCATGGCCGGCGGGTTCGGCCTGGTCGTCACGCCCGCCGCGGCGGGCGTCCAGTGCGGCGGGCCGCCCGCCGGGCCCGGGCGGGGGCCGCCGCCGGCCTCGCCGCCGATCGCCATCACCATCCACATCCACAACCCGGGCCCGGGCGTGGACGGCCAGGCCCTGGGAAGCCAGGTCGCCGGCGCGGTCCAGCGCGCCCTGGGCGGCGCGGGCGGCCCATCGCGCCGCTCGTTCGGCAACGACACCGACGGGGATTGACGATGGCCCAGCTGCTGGCGCTCGGCGTCTTCCCCTTCTCCCTGCCCAACCTGGCCTTCCAGGATCTCCAGCGCCGGACGTCGTGGCGGCATGGCCAGACGCCCCGCTTCGGCCGCCGGCCGGCCACTCAGTTCGGCGGGCCGGACGCCGACAAGATCACCTTGTCGGGCATGGTCATGCCCGGTCTGCTGGGCCGCCTGGGCGCGTTGGACGAGCTGCGCGAGATGGGCGACACCGGCGCGGCCTGGCCCCTGGTCACCGGCTACGGCGAGATGTGGGGCGCCTTCGTCATCGAAAGCCTCACCGAAGGCCGTCAGATCTTCCTGGACGACGGCGCGCCGCGCCGCGCCGACTTCACCGTCGAGCTGCTGGGCGTGGACGAGGACGACGTGCGCGACCGCACCCTTCCCGCCGGCCTCAGGATCCGCGGCTGATGCCGGCGCCCGCCATCGAGATCCGCCTGGACGGCCGCGACCTCACCGACCGCCTGCGGCCGGTCCTCTCCACCCTGACCCTCAAGGAGGATCGCGACAGCGACGCCGACGAACTCGAGATCGTCCTGGTCGACAAGGGCCGCACGCCGCTGCCGCCGAAGGGCGCCGTGATAACGCTCGCCCTGGGCTACCAGGGTCGCCCGCTGACGCCCAAGGGCACGTTCCGGATCGACCAGCGCGGTCTCTCCGGGTCGCCCGACATCATGACGCTCAAGGCCAGGTCCGCGAACTTCACCGCCGACCTGACCGTCCGGCGCGACCAGACCTGGCGCGGCGGCACCCTGGGCGACGTCCTGGGCGAGGTCGCCGCGCGCCAGGGGCTCCAGGCGGTCATCGCCCCCGAACTCGCCGCGCTGGCCACGCCCCTGGTGGATCAGAGCCGCGAGAGCGACGCCGCCCTCGTGCGCCGTCTCGGCCGCCGTCACGACGCGGTCGCCACCATCAAGGCCGGCCGCCTGCTGTTCGCCCCGATCGGGCGGGCGGCCTCGGCGGGCGGCCTGGCCCTGCCGGACTTCGAGATCCGCCGCGCCGACGGCGACCAGCATGTCTGGGAGGAGGCCGACCGCGACAGCTACGTCGGCGTCTCCGCCCGCTGGCATGACGTGGACGCCGGCGAGACCCGCACGGTCCAGGTCGGCGGCGCGGACGATCAGGGCCGGCGCAAGCGCATGCGCAAGACCTATGCCTCCGAGGCCGACGCGCGCCAGGCCGGCCAGGCGGAGGTGGGCCGCCTGCGCCGGGGCGCGGCCACCTTGCGCTACGCCCTGGCCGTGGGTCGGCCCGACCTATTCCCCGAGCGCCGCGGCCGCGTCACCGGCTTCGGCCATCCCGAGATCGACAGCCAGGCGTGGCTGATCGCCCGCGCCACCCACACCTGGGGCGACACCAGCGCCACCACGGCGATCGAGCTGGAGACCGCGGCGCCTTAGCGCGTGGCGACGTCCGCCCCTATCAATCACGCCGAGGTTGTGGATAAGTGTTGGCGGGGCTCAGGTTGGGGCGAGTACAATGGCTTTGAAGCAACACAATTATCGACGTCTGACGATGAAGTGCCCGCACTGCGAAGAGCAGGCGATCGTTGAGGACAGCCGGCCGGTCACGCGCATCTGTCGCGACATGTACTTCCGTTGCAGCAACCTGCATTGCGGGTTCACGTTCAAGGCCCAGTTGGCGGTGATCAGCGAGATTTCGCCCAGCTCGGCCCCGCATCCGGGCGTCCACCTGCCCAAGTCCCCGCCGCGCCGCCGGGCCGGCAAGCTCGTGCCCGCCAACGACAACGACGGCCTGGCCGTCGCGCCGCCGGCCGCCTGACGTCCTGCCCCATGCGCGCCGCCTACCGCCAGGTCCGCACCATCGCCCAGCGCTTCCTGGCCCTGTACGAGCCCCACCTTCCCCCGCCCGAGCTCGCCCGCGCGCTGGCCGCGTGCGCGGCCTTCATCGCCGAGCGCGTCGAGATCGATCCCGACGACGCCTACGACGTCGCCCTCTCGGCCTGGTCGGAACGGTCGGGCCGCGCCACCCGCTGCTACGTCGACCTCGACGTCTCCACGCCCTGGCTAGTTTTCGTCGCCGACCCCGAGGCCGGCACGCGCTACCCGATCCCCCTCGCCGACCTGGTGCGCATGCTGGGCCCGCGCCTGGTCACGCAGGACGGCCGCGGCGCGGGCGAGGGCTAGGCTAGGCCGTGGTCGCGGATCAAGGCCAGCAGCACTCGCCCCGTGTTCCCCGCGTCTTTGCCGGCTTCCCAGCCCCGCAGCGTCGAGAGCGGGACATCCCAGTGCCGCGCCAGCGTCTCGGCGGTCCAGCCCAAGCGGGCGCGATAGGCGCGGATCGCCTCGGCGACGGTCATGGCGGCAAGCCCTCGAATGCGCGCTTGAAATAGGCGGTACGACTGTCCTGATCGCCATCGAACAACCCCTCCAGATCCTCGACGGGGATGCAGATTTGGGCGTGATGGAGCCGCCGCAGCAGGCGGGCGAACAATAGGTAATTGCCGCGGCAGGCCTTCAGGTCGTCGTCAGTGCGCACGACCCGGCTCCTGGTCTCAAGGGCGGCGTTCAGCCTGGCGATCGACACGCCGATCGGCAACGCGCCCCTCACGCCGCGCTTGTGCAACGCCGCGTTCAGCGCACACCCCATGACGAGGCAGCGGGCCGCCTCGTCCTCCATGTCGATAACGGGGAGCATCAGGCCGAACGCCTCGTCCGTACCCGACATGACCTGGAGGAGTTCCGTGGGCTGGCGAGGGAGAAATTGCTTGATGTGGGCGCAGGTCATGGCGCTAGACCAGCATCTGGCCGGCGTTGATGTCGGCGGCGAGGTCAGACCAGCGCTCTCCCGACGTCTCGACCGACTGCAGGACGAACTGGTCGTTGATCACTCCGACCACGCCACCGTCGACCGTCACCAACCGCCAGGCGCTGCCGCCATAGACGCGGTTTCCGGCGTAGCCGTGGATGCGGCGGCCATCGGCCTCCTCGTCGCTCAGGCGGCGCACGGCGCTGGCCAGGGACCTCCCGGTCACCCGAGCCCATGATTGGACGACGCGCCACTCTTCCTTCGAGCCGAAGGTGCGGGTCTGCAGTTGCATTTGCATGGTGTTCTCCGACCCCTGTCCGGCGAGGCGCCCGCATCGGTGTGTGCCGATGAAGAGAACTTATCATACATGATAAGTTCGCCAACCCGTCCCGCGAATATTTTCGGGCGCTGCGCGACGGCCTGCGCCAGCGGCATAGACATCCCCGGCCATGGGGTACTCGCGCCTTCAGCATAGCCGCAATCGACCATGGCGGCCGACTCGTCCACGGCCCGCCCCAGCGCCTAGTTCGATCCGCCGGAGGCGGAGCGAACGGAGCGCGCCTCGTCCCGATGGCTCCGAAGGTCCGCGGCGCGGAAGGGCCGTCAAGGTCGCGCGAAAGCGCGCCTCGCGGACGCGAGGTCGCCTTGGCGGGCCTGAGCACCGCGGTAGGCTGTTCACATCGGGGGGAGAACTTGTGGGCCGCAAGGCCCACGCCGCATTCGGAAACCCTTCAGATAATCATATGCCCGCGCTTGAGCGCCCTAAGGGAACTCGCGCTGAATCGAGGCCTTCGCCCCTGTGGATGACGCCTCGACCCCGTCGCCCCACTGGGCCAGCGCTTCCTTGAGGCGGAGGCGTTGGACGAAGAGCGCCTCGACGGCCGCGGGCGTCCGGCAGCTCGCGAGATTGGCCAGGAACTGATTGTCCCGCCGCTTCGCGGCCAGGTCGGCCTCGACCTCGGCGGTTCCCCGTCGGACGGCCCGCGCGGCCTCGGCGGCGTGTTCCTCGGCCGCATCGTCCACGTCCACATCGTCGGGCGGCGGCGGCCGACGCGCCTTCCAGGCCGCCATCAGCTCGCCGGCCGCGTTGGGCAGCTTCAGGCGGTAGAAGTTCGACGTCTGCTCGACCTGCGGCTCGGCCGCGCCGGGCGAGCCGACCCGCACGAATCGTCGGTCCCATTCCAGCCAGCCGCCGGCGGCGAGCTGGTGGATGCAGTTCACCGCCGTCCGGTAGGCGCACCCCACGGCCTCGGCGATCTCCTTACAACTCGGGAAGATCCGGCCGGTCTGCACGGCGTAGTACATGAGGTAGTCCAGGACATCGCCGGCGAAGATCGAATAGGTGGGCGTCCCGTCGGGCCTCAGGCAGCCCCGCCGCTTACCCCTCACCCGGCTGTCCTTCGCGTGCCGGCGGAAGGCGTTCATGCGCGCCAGGCGCTGGGCGGGCTTGAGGAAGGCCTGCGGCTCCCGCGCCACGGCCTCGCGGCTGGCCACGCACCCCGGCTTGTCGCCCGCCTTAGGCCGCCGCCGCACCTTCTGGTTCGTCCGGCCGTCGGCGTCGCGCGACGGCCAGGCGCGCAGGGTGGCGACGGCGCTCATGCCCCGCCCTCCCCTTCGCCTTCGCCGCCGCCCGTCTCTCTGGGCGCCGCCCGGCTTCGCCGGTTCATCGCCTCGCGGACGTCGGACACCTGGGCTTCGAGCACCACCAGCTGGGCCTCGACCTGCAGCCGCTCGGACGCGGTCAGCTCCCCATCTTCCAGCGCGACGCGCAACAGGCGCATCACCTCGACGCCGGCCTCGGCCGTCTCCATGCCCTCTTCCATCAGCCCCTTGGGCATCGGCGCCGCCGGGCGGGCCTTGGCGATCGCCGCCGAATAGAGCGGCTCACCGGCGTAGGCCTCCAGGTCGGCCATCACGTCGGCCGGCATGAAGGACTCGTTGTCGGGATCCTGGATCTCTTGGAGCCTGGACTTGCCGAGGCGGCAGTTGTCGGCCGCCCGCTCCAGGCCGCCGCAGGCCTTGATGAGCAGGCGCGCCAATGTGGCGTGCGTCTTCGAATGCACGGAAACCCCCTGGGTGTTTCCGGCTGACCGCCCGCGTGTGCGCGTTCACCGTCCCCGCATGGGGGACGGTGGGCGCACCTCGCCGCTGACGCGGGCGCAAAAGGCCTCACCCGTCGCGGCGGGGCCGGACGGGGGGCTTCGACGGCCCGCGTTGCCACGTTCCCCGTGCGTTCCTATGTTGGGAGCGCAAGGAGCCGCGCGGCCTGAGCCGGATGCGTGGTGTTCGGTGCGTCGCCTCAGGCCCGCGGGGGCCGCCCCGCAAGGGGTTCCCTCGGCCTCGTGGGACCTGAGTGCGATCGCGGATTTAGGGCTGGGCCGGTCTCATCCGGCCTGGCGGCCGAGGCGCTCGCGGTCGCGGCACAGGCGCGCCAGCAGTCGGCGGCGCCACCGGACCTGGGCCCAGGTGGCGGACGGACGGCTTTCAGACAGCAGGAAGCAATCGTTAACGGGCGTTAACGACGCGGGACGCAAGGCGCCTGTCGGTGCGAGGGCGGGGTGACGCGCCCTCCCCATCCCTATGACGTGAGTCGACGCCGGCGGCAGCGCTTGCACGCGCCGGCGATGCGGGTGACGGATGCAGGCGCTCGGCTGCCGCCGGCGGCCCCGGGTCGGGGGTCGGCCCAGCGGCCGGCGTCACGCCCGGCGCAACCCCGGCCGGGCCGCTTGCGCGACTCGGCCGGGCGCATTCCCCTGAGGTTTCCGACCAACGGGGGGAATCGCAGGTGCGCGAACAGGCCGACATCAAGCCGTTCAGGCCGCGCTGAGAGGTTAGGCAACACCGCCCTCCTCCCGCGCCAGTTCGCGAAGAGCGAGATCCAGCGCCTTGTAGGGCGGGACCGGTTCGAGCTTCGGGTTCCAGTAGACACCGACGCTGCCCAGGAGCTCCCGCAACCGGTCTTCATCGTCTCGACGGCGGTCAGCGTCGGCCTTTTCGGCGATGAGCTGAAGGATCTGCGCTTCCTGAGCGGATGTGAGCAGCCGCGGATGCAGCAGCACGACCAGCAGGACGAGTTGCAGGACCAGGATGGCCGCCTGGGCCCAGCTCACGGCCGGACCTCGGCGGCAATGAACTCGCGGACGTCCGGGCAGATCTCGACGGCCGGCACCGCGCCACCCGACCAATGCTGAATTCTCAGAGCAAGCTTGACCGGAAAGCGGACCTTTCCGGTCTCAAGCTGCGAGATGTAGCTCTTGGATGTCAGGCCGAGTTCCCTCGCGCATTCTCGCTGCGAGAGCCTTCGGTGCTTCCGATAGGTGGCAAGGTCCATGGTGACCAAGAGTTCGATTCATTCGAACTTTATGTCAACCCATGGAAGTTCGACCCAGCCGGACGACGAAGCTGGCCAAAGTTCGCACAATAAGAACGTGTCCGAGTCCGATGACCCAGATTGGCATTTGCGGGAGTGGCTAGTTCACTTCGAGAAGAAGCAGGCAAGCTTGGTCAATGAACTTGGGTGGGACAAGTCCAAGGCGCACATCATCTGGCACAGCAAGCAGCCCTATCGTCGTGACATAGTTAACGAAGTGGCGGCCTGGCTTGGTATTCGGCCGTTTGAACTGTTGATGTCGCCAAGCGAGGCTATGGCCTATCGACGTCTGAAGGAGACGGCTGCGCTCATTACGGCCGAATCAGCCGCATCCGCCGAACCTGGCGGCCAAGCTGGACCGTCCGGAAGTCTGAGCCGAGCCGCCTAACAGAGGGGACGCCAAGCATGCTCTTGGCATTCGGCATCCTCATGACCCTCATCGGCGGCGCCTTCATAGTGGCCATCATTCTCTATGTCTCGAATTCGGATACTGAGCCGGCGCTCCACTTCACCTACAGGAACGCGAGTGGACAGACGTCAGATCGCATTGTGAGAGACTGGCATCAGAACGGTGACTACATCATCGGGTTTTGCTGCGAGGCGAACGCCGAGCGGACTTTCAGGCTAGATCGGGTGATCGCTTGGCAAATGGGATCTGAGCGACACGTCCTCCTTCCCGAAAAGGAATCAGGCGCGGGCTAGCCATCTACAGGTTGTGAAAATCCAGAGTCACAAGCTTAGCTTTGGCGCTACGGTTCTATTTTATCGAACCTTTTGGTTGACAGTGAGTTCGAATTTCTCGAACCATTGTCGCGTCCACCTGGGCCGGGCCGGATTCGCGCGTTGCGGAGGGGCAGCCGTTCTCCAGGGTTAGTCAGGCCTCAGGCCCGCCTCGGGTGGACACCCAGAGGGGAGAGCCACCATGGCCGACGACGCATCCGCACATCCCGACGTCCTGGGGGCCAACGCCCAGGGGCAGTTGAAGAGCATCATCGAGCGCGTGGAACGCCTCGAGACGGAAAAGTCGGAGATCTCCGAACAGATCAAGGAGGTCTTCGCCGAGGCCAAGGGGAACGGCTTCGACGTGAAGGTGCTCCGCCGCGTGATCCGCATCCGCAAGATGGACCGCGCCAGGCGCCAGGAAGAGGACGCCATCCTCGACCTCTACCTCTCCGCGATCGGCGAGGTCTGAGCGATGCTGCTTCCCGACGACATCAGCAAGCTCCTGCAGGACGCGTGTAGCGACCAGACCGACGACGACGCGATCTACGACGCCGTCCAGGTCCTCGCCGACGACGAACAGTTCTGCCTGGCGCTGGCGGAAGAGCTCAATCACCGGTTCGGGGCCTGACCGTGAGCGCCCTCACCGACCTCACGACCGCGCGCGACGTCCTCGAGCGCGCCCAGGCCTTCCGCACCGCGTACTGGATGACGGCCGCCGGCCGCAGCACCCACAAGCCCGAGGAGCGCGACCACCTGGTCGTCCAGTGCTTCATGGGCCAGGGGACGAAGACCGTCCGGATCGACGTCGCCGACGCCGCCCGCCTGGCCGACGTCCTGCCCGGCGGGGTGCTCTGATGGCGGTCGGCCTCACCCCCGTCCAGCTGCGGCAGCTGCACGCACTGTACAAAGCCGACGCCGTGTCGGCCGAGCGGGGCCAGCATCGGTTCCGGCTGGCCTATTGCAACGCCAACGCCCTGGCCATCCTCCAAGCCTACGGCCTGGTGGACGCCAGGGTCCGCCGGTCGACCAGCGGCTCCATGCTCACCCACTACTGGCTCACCGGCGCCGGCCTCGAGCGCCTGAAGCAGGAGCTCACCCGTGGGTAGCCCGGCCCGCCAGCTGGCCGCCCCCACCCGCGTCGCCTGGCGCGGGCCGCCGACCGTCAGGCCGCGTGGGGCCTACTACGCCCACGCCCTGCGGCCACGGCCCCTGTCGATCGCGGCCGAGCGCCGCCGCCTCGTCCATCTCCGCTGGGCCGCCGGCCAGCTGCTCGCCTTCCTCGGCGTGGCGGCCGTCTGCGGCGTGGTGGTGGCGACCGCCTGGGCGATCGTCACATGAACCCGTTTCGCGCCCTCACGCCCAACGGCTGGGCCTTCCTGGGCTTCCTCGTCCTGGTGGCCGCCGTGGCGGCCGCCGGCCTCCTGCACCTGATCGGAGCCGCGCGATGATCGGCGGCCTGAACCTCGCCATCTTGGACGATTGGGGCTTGGAGTCGCGTCAGCTGGACGAGGTCCGCGCCATGCACGCGGCCTACGGCCTGCGGCTGGCGGTCCAGCACTCGCGCGAGTCCATCGCCTGGGGCGGGTCCACCGCCAACCTCGTCACCGAGCTGCTGCGTCTGGCCCAGGTCGGGGCGGCCGCCGAGTCCATGATGCGCGCCGGCGTCGACGGCCGCGTCAGCGATCTGGTCAACGACACGGACGTCACCTGGAAGGCGGCGTTCCGATGAACCTGCCGACCTGGCTCCACAACACCCTGTGCGGCGCCCTGATCCTGGTCGGGTTCGGCCTCGCCATCCTCATCGCCCTCGACGGAGGCCCCCATGGCTGAGCTCGGGACGGAACCCGTCCGCGAGGTCCAGGTGCTGCGTCTGCAGCCCGGCGACGCGGTCTATGTCGAGACGCCGGCCGAGCTGGACGTCGACCAGGCCATGGTGATCGCCGCCGGCGTCCGCGACTGGCTGATCAAGGCGGGCCATCCGCGCGTGCCTGTCCTGCTGCTCAGCCGCGGACACCAGTTGCGGCGCATCGCCGTGGACGAGGCTCGCGCCCTGGCGGCCCAGGACGCCACCGCCCAGGTCTTCGTGATCGGGGGTGAGCCGTGACCCGCCGGCTGCGCGACAGCTACGCGCCCAAGCCCTGGGACGCCCGGCGCGACCTGGCGGCCCTCACCGACCGCATCGAACGCGAGATCGGTGGGCCCGGCCATCTCGGCGGCTTCAGCCGCGACCAGCTCACCGAGGCCATTCGCCGCGTCTGGATGATGGGGGCCGCCGTCGCCCTCAACAATGTCGAGCGCGACCGGGTCTGCCGGATCTGCGGCTGCTGGCAGCTCCAGGCCTGCTCCGAGCGCTGCTTCTGGGTGGCCCACGACCTCTGCTCCACCTGCATCCCCGTGGCCGCCCAGCGCGCCGGCGGCCCCCTCACCTGCGGCCGCTGCGCCCGCCCGGCCTCCGCGCCGCACATCTGCGAGGAGTGCTGAGGCGTGAACTTCTACGCAGCGCTCGGGCTGATCATCTTCGCCTTTCTCGCCGGCTTCTGGTCGGGGTTCGGTATCGGCGGCGACTTGATGACCCGCATGATCGACAAGGCGCGCCAGTCGCACCGCGAGCGCGCCGATGGCTGAGGCCTATCCCCTCCGCTGGCCCGAGGGATGGCCGCGCACGCCGGCGGCGCAGCTCCGCGACGGCCAGAACGTGTTCGGCAAGTTTCGCGACCGCGACGGTGGCCGGTACCGCTCGAAGGGCGCGCTCACCTTCGCCGAGGCCCGTGACAGTCTGCTAGGCGCCCTGCGCCGTGTCGGCGCGCGCGACGTGGTGATCTCGAGCAACTTCCAGCTCAACCAAGCTGGCCTGCCACGCGGCGATCGCGCCCGGCCGGGCGACCAGGCCGTCGCCGTCTACTTCAAGCGCCGCGGCCGCGACCTCGTCATGGCCCGCGACGCCTTCTGGCGCTTCGAGGAGAACGTCCGCAGCCTGGCGCTGGCCCTGGAAGCCATGGCCCAGCTCGAGCGCCACGGCGGCGACTTGATGACCGAGCGGGCCTTCACCGGCTTTGCCGCCCTGCCCCCGCCTCCCAGCTGCTGGGCCATCCTCGGCATTGAGGCGGCCGGCGCGACGCCCGACGCCGTCCAGCGCGCGTTCCGCGATCAGAGCCGCCAGGCCCATCCCGACGCCGCCGGCGGCGACGCCGAGCGCTTCAAGGCCCTCACGGCGGCCCGCGCCGACGCACTCCGCGCGCTGGGAGCGCCGGGCCGATGAGCGAGCTGGTCACGCCGACGCCGCCCGACGCGCACCTCACCGGCCTCGCGGCCCTGCAGGGCGACCTGACGACCGCGGTGGATCGCGCGATAGCCGCCGGCACGGCCCCGGCCGATGTCATCACCGCCCTTGGCCTGGTCATCGGCGACGTCCTCAACCGCATGGACGGCGGACCCGCGCCCTACCAGCTGGGCCATATGATGGTCAGGGTCATCGCCACCGGCCAGCGGGTGGCCGAGGCGAAGGCCGCCGCCGCACCGGTCAGGGTCCACGGCGAAGCCACGGTTCGTCGTCCATGACCTGGCCCCGGTTGATGACCGCCCGACGCGCCAGGCGCTACCTGGACGGCCTGGATCCGCTGGTCGACTTCGGCGTCGCGCCCGAGTTCCACCGCGGCGAGGCCTACTACGACCGCGTCCAGCTGGACCGCGCGATCGAGGGGAATCGTGCCACGAACCCGGTTCGGGAGGACGATCCCGATGCAGCACTCGCGGCCTGGGAGCAGAGCCGTGGCGCCCCTTAAGGGCGTCCACCGCGTCCGGAAGCGCAATGCGACCGGGCTGGCCGAATACTGGTACGCGTGGCGGGGCGGCCCGTGCATCCTCGCCGAGACGGCGGCGGCCGAGCGCGTGCTCGAGCTCAAGGTGGCCGCGGCCGCGGGCGAGGCCGGCCGGCGCTATTTCGAGGCGCACGAAGACCGCAAGGCCGCGCCGAAAGACACCCTCCTCGGCTGGAGCAAGGCCTGGCAGGCGAGTCCCGAGTTCAAGCTCCGGCTGAGCCCCCGCACCCAGAAGGACTATCGCCGCGCCCTCGCCGTGGTCGAGGCCGAGCTGGGCGACTTCCCCGTCGCCGCCCTGAAGGCGGACGGGTGCCGGGCCAGGCTGCTCAAATGGCGCAACGGCCATGCCGATCGCCCCCGTGAGGCCGACACCTTCGCCGGCGCACTGTCCAAGCTGCTGGCTTGGGCGCGGAGCCAGGGCCTGACGTCGGCCGACCCGATGCGCGAATGGCCCTGGATCTATCAGGTCGACCGTTCCGACATCGTCTGGAAGGCCCCCGAGCTCGAGGCCATCTGCCGAGAGGCGGGCGAGGATCTCCAGTTGGCCGTCCTGCTGGCGGCCTACTCAGGCCTGCGACAGGGCGACCTCCTCCGTCTGACATGGTCGGCGATCGGGGACGGGAAGATCATCCGGCGGACGTCCAAGAAGCGGCGCGTGGTCCACATCCCGGTCACGACGGCCCTGCAGCGCGTGCTCGACATCTGCCGGGCCCGGGCCGGCGCGCTGGACGAGACGGCTCTGGCGGCGCTGACCGTCCTCACCAAGAACGGCCGGCCCTGGAAGGCGTCGACCCTCAACAAGGAATGGCAGGCCGCCCGCGCCGCCGCAGCCGTCAAGCTCCCCGACGTCAGCGGCAAGCGCTGGCACGACCTGCGCGGAACCTTCGCCACGTCGCTGCACCGTGAAGGCTACGAGGACGAGGACGTCGACCGGATCATGGGCTGGCAGCGCGGCAGCTCCGAGCAGACCCGCGCGTCCTACGTCGCCGGCGACGTCATCGCCCACGCCGCCATCGCCCGCGCCGCAAAGCGGCAGAAACAGGCCCGCCGCAGTTTGTCGTCGGCGGCCTAAGTTTGTCGTCGGCGGCCTAAGTCGTTGTTCTTGTTAGGTGCGAAAATGGACTGGTTTACAGCTAAGAGACTGAAGCCCCTCAACTATCGTGGCTTAGCAAACCGTTGCCTTCAGCCACTCGGCCACGTCACCGGCTCGCAGGCGACCGAAGCGCCCACGGGAGGGCGGTTCTTAGCGGACGAAGACGCGTCTGCCTAGCCGGTCGGGCGCGCGGATTTCGCGCCCGGTCCGGATCGGTCACGCTTCAGGGTCCGTCAGGCCTGGGCCAGCCACTGGCGGGCCTGGCGCTGGGCTTCGGCGACCTCTTCGCTCGCCATCTCGCCGGCGAGTTCCTTGCGGTACACCTTGGCCTCGACCGAGCCGCGCATGGCGGCCAGGTTGAACAGCATGTGCGCCGAGACGTAGTCGAGCGGCGCGCCGCCCTGGCCCGTCGAATAGAGCAGGCCCATACGAAACAGTTCGTCGCCCGTCGCCTCCGGAGTCGGCAGCGGCAGGCCATCGGACTTCATGTCGATGCTCGCCAGCATGGTCTTCGTTCCCATCCGGCCGGCGAGCCCGCTTTTCGGGCCCTGTCACCAGCCTGTGAGCGAAGGAAATCGCCCTCACGCTGAACACATGGTTAAAGCCGCGGTTGTCATATTGTCAGAATGGCGCCCTGGGACACCCTGCCGCAGTTCCGGTCATGGCGTGCGCGAAACCCTCGGACTCTGTTCAGGGACAGTTCAGCCCCGGAGGCGATGATCGTCGGCGAGATGAAACGTCAGCTCCTCGTCATCGCGGCCCTGGCCGCCCTCGCCTCGACCGCGCCGCACGCGGCCTTGGCCCAGTCTCGGGACGACGACCGCGGGCGGCGCGCCGAGCGCTGGGAGCGCAGCGACAATCCGCGCGGCCAGGGTCGCGGGGCAGAGGGGAGCAGGGGCGAAGGGCGCGACAGCCGCCGCTGGGTTGATCAGGACCGCGGGCGCGAAGGCCGCGCCGAGGTCCGGCGCGACGACGACGAACGCCGCGCCCGCGTGCCCGCCCTGGGCTACGGCGACGAGCGCCGGGGCCGCACCGAGCGCTATGACAGCGGCCCGCCCGCCCGGGGCTTCGCGCCACCGGCATCGGCCCGGCGCGGCGGCTACCTGCCCGACAGCTACCGGGGCTCGGTGGTGGAGGACTACCGCCGCTACCGCCTGCGCCCTCCGCCGCAGGGCTACGCGTGGGTGCGCGTCGGCGACGGCTTCGCCCTGGTGTCCCTGGCCGACGGGCGCGTCTTCGACATGGTGCAATAGACGGTCAGAGGCCCAGCTTGGCCTTCAGAAGCTGATTCACCGCCCCCGGGTTGGCCTTGCCGCCGGTGGCCTTCATCACCTGGCCCACGAACCAGCCGATCGCCTGGGGCTTCTCCTTCACCGCCGCGGCCTGGCCGGGGTTGGCGGCGATCAGGTCGTCGACGATCTTCTCCAGCGCGCCGGTGTCGCTGACCTGTTTCAAGCCCTGAGTCTCGACGATCTCGCCGGCCGCGCCCTCGCCCGCCCACATGCGCTCGAACACGTCCTTGGCGATCTTGGAGGAAATCACCCCCTCCTCGATAAGCTGGACCAGTTCGGCGATCGCCCCGGGTTTGATCGGCGAGTCGGCGATCTCGATCCCGCCGGCCGACAGCTTGGCGGCGAGATCGTTGGTGACCCAGTTGGCGGTCAGCTTAGCGTCGCGCCCTTTCGCCGCCGCCTCGTAGAAGTCGGCCTTGGCCTGTTCGGCGATCAGGACGCCGGCGTCATAGGCCGACAGCCCATATTGCGACTGGAACCGCGCCTTCTTGGCGTCGGGCAGTTCGGGCAACCCCGCCTCGATCTTCCGGATCCACGCCGGATCCAGGACCAGAGGCAGCAGGTCGGGATCGGGGAAGTAGCGATAGTCGTGCGCTTCCTCCTTCGACCGCATGGAGCGGGTCTCACCCTTCACGGGGTCGAACAGGCGGGTTTCCTGGTCGATCGTTCCGCCCTCCTCCAGGATCTCGATCTGGCGGCGGGCTTCGTACTCGATCGCCTGCTGGATGAAGCGGAACGAGTTGACGTTCTTGATCTCGCAGCGTGTGCCCAGGTGGCTGAAGTCTCCGGACTCGCGAAACTTCTCGTAATCGCCCGGACGGCAGACCGAGACGTTCACATCGGCGCGCAGGTTGCCCTTCTCCATGTCGCCGTCGCAGGTGCCAAGATAGATCAGGATGGTCCTGAGCTTCTTGACATAGGCCGCCGCCTCCTCGGACGAGCGCATGTCGGGCCGCGACACGATCTCCATCAGCGCCGTGCCGGCGCGGTTCAGGTCGACGTAGGTGAAGTCGGGATCCTGGTCGTGCAGGCTCTTGCCAGCGTCCTGCTCGAGGTGCAGCCGCTCGATGCGCACGGTGAAGGCCGAGCCGTCGTCGCGCTCGACGGTGACCTCGCCCTCGCCCACGATCGGGTCCTTGAACTGGCTGATCTGGTAGCCCTGGGGCAGGTCGGGATAGAAATAGTTCTTCCGGTCGAACCGCGACCATTCGTTGATCCTGGCCTTCAGGCCCAGGCCGGTGCGGATCGCCTGCTCCACGCAGTGGCGGTTGATGACGGGCAGCATGCCGGGCATGGCCGCATCCACCAGGCTGACCTGGGCGTTGGGGCCGGCGCCGAAGCCGACGGCGGCGCCCGAGAACAGCTTGGCGTTCGACGCCACCTGGGCGTGGACCTCGAGGCCCAGGACGATTTCCCACGGACCGGTCCGGCCCTGGATCACCTTTGCGTTCGTCACGTCGTTCATGCCGCCGGTACTAGCGCCGCCCGCGCCGGACGGGAAGCGGGCGCAGAAGCCCTCTTGCGCAAAGGCCGGGAATTGGAGTCAAAGTTCGGCGCGTCTTAACGGCGTCAAGACCGGGGAAAAAGGAACACCCATGAAGACCATCGCCCTCGCCGCCGCCCTCGCCCTGGCCGCGGTCTCCGCGCCGGCGCTCGCCCAGGCCCAGGACCATGCCCACCACGGCGCCGCCACGGCGCCCGCCGCCGACAAGCTCTCGGTCGAGACCACGACGATCGGTGACATCATCAAGAACGAGAAGGCCAAGGCCGCGCTCGAAAAGGCCCTGCCCGAGATCCCGCAGTTCTACGACCAGATCGCCACCATGACGCTCAGCCAGGTGGCGCCTATGAGCCAGGGCGCCATCGACGACGCCAAGCTCAAGGAAATCCAGGCGGAGTTCGACAAGCTCTGATCCGACTGTTCCTCCCCCGAAGGTCGCCTTCGGGGGAGGTGGATCGCGCCGCCGGCGCGAGACGGAGGGGGCGCAAGGCCGCCCCTCCGCCTCCAGGGGCCTGACGCCCCCTCCACCACTTCGTGGTCCCCCTCCCCCGCTTCGCAGGGGAGGAGCGTTCACATCACCACCACTTCTGCGGCTTCGCCCGGAAGTCTGCGGCCTTCTCGATCGCCGATCCC
The DNA here is from genome assembly GCF_037189685.1 of Phenylobacterium sp. GTDB lineage: Bacteria > Pseudomonadota > Alphaproteobacteria > Caulobacterales > Caulobacteraceae > Phenylobacterium. The sequence goes on from NZ_JBBCIT010000012.1 coordinate 102,832, forward strand.
AGGGCGAAGAGCGTGCCCTCGTCGAGATTGCGGCCGATGAGCTGGAGCCCGAGCGGAAGACCCTGGGCGTCCAGGCCGGCCGGCACGCTCATCCCCGGAAGGCCGGCGAGGTTCACCGTCACCGTGAAGATGTCGTTGAGGTACATCGCCACCGGGTCGTCCGACTTCTGGCCCAGCGCGAAGGCCGCCGACGGCGCCGTCGGGGTCAGCAGGGCGTCCACCGTCTCCCAGGCCCGGTCGAAGTCGTCGGCGATGCGGCGGCGGACCTTCAGCGCCTTCAGGTAGTAGGCGTCGTAGTAGCCGGCCGACAGCACATAGGTTCCGATCAGGATGCGGCGCTTGACCTCGGCGCCGAAGCCCTCGGCGCGGGTCTTCTCGTAGGTCTCGGTGAGGTTGGCGCCGTCGACGCGCAGGCCGTAGCGCATCCCATCGTAGCGGGCGAGGTTCGACGACGCCTCGGCCGGGGCCACGATGTAGTAGGCCGGGAGCGCATATTTCGTGTGCGGCAGGCTGACCTCGACGATCTCGCAGCCGGCGTCCCGGAGCCAGGCGATCCCCTGCTCCCACAGCGCCTCGATCTCGGGGGGCATGCCGTCGACGCGGTACTCCTTCGGGATGCCCACCCGCAGCCCCTTGACCGACTTGCCGCAGAAGCTGGGGAAATCCGGCACGTCCGTCGGAAGGCTGGTGGAATCCTTCGGGTCGTGGCCGGACATGGACTTCAGCAGGATGGCGGCGTCCTCGACCGAGCGGGCCATCGGGCCAGCCTGGTCCAGCGACGAGGCGAAGGCCACGATCCCCCAGCGCGAGCAGCGGCCGTAGGTGGGCTTGATCCCGACCGTGCCGGTGAAGGCCGCGGGCTGGCGGATCGAGCCGCCGGTGTCGGTGGCCGTGGCGCCCAGGCACAGGTCGGCGGCGACCGCCGCGGCCGAGCCGCCCGACGAGCCGCCGGGGGTCAGGTCGGCGGCGCCGCCGCGCGCCCGCCACGGGTTCACGACCGGCCCCCAGGCCGACGTCTCGTTGGACGAGCCCATGGCGAATTCGTCCATGTTGAGCTTGCCTAGCATCACCGCCCCGTCCCGCCACAGGTTGGTGGTGACGGTGGACTCGTAGGTGGGCTTGAAGCCGCGCAGGATCTTCGAGGCGGCGGTGGAGTCCACGCCTTCGGTGCAGAACAGGTCCTTGATCCCCAGCGGAGCCCCATCCAGCGGGGCGGCGTCGCCGGACGCCCGGCGGGCGTCGGAGGCGCGGGCCATCTCCAGGGCGCGATCCGGCGTCTCGACCACATAGGCGTTCAGCGCGCGCGCGCCTTCGATCGCCTCGAGATGGGCCCGGGTGATCTCCTCGGACGAGAACGACCGGTTCGCCAGTCCGTCCAGCGCGGACTTGAGGGTGAGCCCGGTCAGGGTGGAGTCCTTCGCCATCTATTCCACCACCTTCGGCACCACGAAGAAGTCCTTCGCCGACCTGGGCGCGTTGGACAGCACGCGCCGGGGATCGCCGCCGTCGGTGACGACGTCCTCGCGCATCGGCAGGGTCACGGCCTCGGTCGAGGCCATCGGCTCGACGCCGTCGGTGTCGACCTCGTTCAGCTGCTCGATCCAGCTCAGGATGCCGCTCAGCTCCCGGGCCAGCGGCTCCAGCCGGTCTTCAGGCTCGGCGATGCGCGCCAGCCTCGCGACCTTCCTCACGGTCGCGACGTCGATGGCCATGACCATCCTCCTCGAAACAGAGGGCGTGGGTTAGCCGCGCCCCCCTGCCCGCGCAAGGGGGCCGACGGATTCAGAGGTCGGCGTAGACGTGCGTCTCGGCCGCTGCGCCGGGGTGGGTCGTGGCGCCCAGGTGCGCCGGCCCCACCGCCTGGGCGAACTTCCACACGGCGCCGCTCTGGTAGTTGGTCCGGCGCGGCTTCCATTCGGCCTTGCGGCGCTCCAGTTCGGCAGCGTCGACCTCCAGGTCGATCGTCCCGGCGTCGGCGTCGATGGCGATGATGTCCCCGTCGCGGACGAGGGCGATCGGGCCGCCCTCCTGGGCCTCGGGGCCGACGTGGCCGATGCAGAGGCCACGGGTGGCGCCCGAGAAGCGGCCATCGGTGATGAGCGCGATGTTCTCGACGCCCTGCCCCTTGATCGCGGCGGTCGTGGACAGCATCTCGCGCATGCCGGGACCGCCCTTGGGCCCCTCGTAACGGATGACCAGCACGTCGCCTTCCTTGTAGTCGCGGGCCTCGACCGCAGCGAAACAGGCCTCCTCGCCTTCGAAGACGCGGGCCGGGCCACGGTGCTTGACGTGGTTGAGGCCCGCCACCTTCACGATCGCGCCGTCGGGCGCCAGCGACCCCCAGAGGCCGACGACGCCGCCGGTCGGCGTGAACGGGTTCGAGACGGGCCGGATCACGTCCTGGTCGCCGTTCCAGACCACGCCTTCCAGGTTCTCACGGATCGTCTTCCCCGTGACGGTCATGCAGTCGCCGTGGATCAGTCCGGCGTCCAGCAGGGTGCGCAGCAGCATGGGCACACCGCCCGCCTCGCCCATCTTCTTGGCCGGATACTTCCCGCCCGGCATCAGGTCGGTGAGGTACGGCGTCCTCTTCATGATCTCGGCGACGTCGCGCAGCGTGAAGCTGATCCCGCACTCGTGCGCCATGGCCGGCAGGTGCAGGCCGCCGTTGGTGGAACCGCCGGTGGCCGCAACGACGACAGCGGCGTTCTCGAACGCCTCGCGCGTGCAGATGTCGCGCGGGCGGATGTTTCGCTCCAGCAGCGCCATGACCGCTTCGCCCGTCGCCTCGGCGTACTGGTCGCGGTGCAGGTACGCCGCCGGCAGCGCGGACGACAGCGGCAGCGCCAGGCCGATGGCCTCGGACACACAGGCCATGGTGTTGGCCGTGTATTGGCCGCCACAGGCCCCGTCGCCCGGGCAGGCGTGCTGTTCGAGGTCACACAGATCTTCCAGGCTCATCGTGCCGGCGGAGTGCTGTCCGACCGCCTCGAACATGTCCTGGACTGTGACGTCGCGGCCCCGCCAGGAGCCCGGGAGGATCGAGCCGCCGTAGATGAACGCACTCGGCACATTCAGGCGCAGCATCGCCATCATCATGCCCGGAAGGCTCTTGTCGCAGCCGGCGACGCCGATCAGGGCGTCGTAGGCATGGCCGCGCATGGTCAGCTCCACCGAGTCGGCGATCACCTCGCGGCTGACCAGCGAGCTGCGCATGCCCTCATGGCCCATGGCGATGCCGTCCGTGACCGTAATGGTGCAGAACTCGCGCGGCGTGCCGCCCGCCCGCTTCACACCTTCGGCGGCGGCGTGGGCCTGACGCATCAGGGCGGTATTGCAGGGCGCCGCCTCGTTCCAGCACGATGCCACGCCCACGAAGGGTTGGGCGATCTCCCGCGAGCCCAGTCCCATGGCGTAGTAGTACGACCGGTGCGGGGCTCGGGCGGGCCCTTCGGTCGTATGGCGGCTCGGCAGCCGGGCCTTGTCCCAGGATCCGTCGGGCTTCCGGTGCATGGGTCATTCGCCTCCGCGGTTTTGCGCGGCCCTCTCTAAGGGCGGCGGGCCGCCGACGAAAGAGGCGTCCGAAAAATCAACTTCAGGGCGAATTTTCGGGAGCGCAACCCGGATTGCTGCATTGCAGATAACGCCGGTCTTCAAACTCACGCCGCCCTTTATTGCGTAAGGCGTCCATTTGTTTCGCAATTGCGAAATATCCGGATTGTGCGGCTCAAATACGTCAATCAAATAAAAAAAGGGCGCGCATTTCGCGCGCCCATAGGTTGTCATTGGGATGAACAAAGTCAGAAACCAGCAGATAGTCCCTCATTTCCTTCAAATTTACAAGTCTTCAGGAGAATCCTACTTTTGCATAACGGCCACACTAACTGAGTCTAATTAACTTATCGGCGTTCATATTCGGCAATTGCGTTGACGTCGATCAGCACCTGCTTCAGCCTTCCAAGGCAGGCGCAGGGAATAGCGCCGTCATCGAAGCTGCGGGGAGGCACTTCAGATGGGGTTGAGGCATCAGTTGCTGGCGGCCAGCGCCTCGCTGGCCGCCCTGATCGGCGCATCCGACCAGGCTAATCGGCCCAGGCGTAGATATCCGCGAACACCCTCGCGGAGTTGGTCGTGACCGCGGAGGGGCGCGAAGAGCGTGGGCAGGATGGGCCCGTGGCGACCTCCGCCCAAGCCATCGGCATCCTCTCGGCCCCGCCGACCGGGACGCCGTATGCCGAGATGCGCGTCACCTGCGACAAATCCGTTCGATCGTCGAAGGCGTGGGCCCCAAGGGCCGGCGCCGTTCCAAATTTCACAAGAGGGCGCACCAAAGCGCCGCGCTGCTGGGAGGTCTCATAATATGAAGTTGAAAGCGTTTCTGTTCGCCTCGGGCGCATTGGCCGCGGCTGTCGCCGGCTCGGCCCACGCCCAAAGCGGCTTCACCATCGAGGAACTGGTCGTCACCGCTGAAAAGCGCGAGCAGAGCCTGCAGGACGTGCCGGTGGCCATCTCGGCGTTCACCAGCAAGCAGCGCGACATGGTGGGCATCAGCACGGTCCAGGACCTGACGAACTTCACCCCGGGCTTCGTCTACCAGTCGTCGAACGACCGCTCGAGCATGCGGGGCATCGGTCGCCTGACCAACGTGCACGCGGTGGACGGGGCGGTGTCGATCTACATCGACGGCCTGTTCACGACCTCGACGGTGCTGGCCGGCGGCCCGCCGCTGGACGTGGAGCGGGTCGAGATCCTGCGCGGGCCCCAGGGCACGCTC
>NZ_JBBCIT010000013.1:0-227099 GCF_037189685.1 Phenylobacterium sp.
CGGCCGGGGCGCATCCCGGCCGTCGCCGTCCTGGGCTCAGACGAGGGCTTCGAACTCGTCGACCAGGCGTTCCATCTGCCGCATGCCGGCCGCCCAGAAGGCCTTTTCGCGCGGGTTCAGGCCGAAGGGCGCCAGCGCCTCGACATAGGTCCTGGTGCCGCCGGCCGCCAGGAGCCGTTCGTAGAGCGGCGCGAACGCGGCGGGGTCCTCGCGGCGCTTCTCCATCAGGGCCCGGACCAGCAGGTCCCCGAACGCGTAGGCGTAGACGTAGAAGGGCGCGTGGACGAAGTGGCTGATGTAGGCCCAGTAGTGGCGGTAGCCGTTGTCCAGCCGCACGGCGGGGCCCAGGCTCTCGCGCATGATCTCCATCCAGAGCCCGCCGATCTCGTCGGGCGAGAGCTCGCCGTGCTGCCGCGCGGCATGGAAGCGGGTCTCGAACCGATGGAAGGCGATCTGACGGACGACCGTGTTGATTCCGTCCTCGATCTTCCCGGCCAGCAGGCCCCGGCGTTCGGCCTTGCTCGCCTCGCCCAGCAGCTTCTCGAAGACCAGGCCTTCGCCGAAGATCGACGCGGTTTCGGCCAGGGTCAGCGGCGTGCTGGCGAGCAGCGTGCCCAGCGGCTGGCAGAGCGTCTGGTGGACGGCGTGGCCCAGCTCGTGCGCCAGGGTCAGCACGTCGCGCCGCTCGCCCATGTAGTTCATGAAGACGTAGGGATGCCGGTTGGCCGTCACGGAATGGGAATAGGCGCCCGACTGCTTCCCGGGCCGCGGCTTCGCGTCGATCCAGGGCTGGGCGAAGAAGGTGCGCGCCGTATCGGCGAACTGCGGGGCCAGCGCCTCGAAGCTTTCCAGCACGATGCCTCTCGCCTCGTCCCAGCCGTAGGTGCGCGGCGCTCCCGGGTCCAGGGGGGCGTTGCGGTCCCAGTGCTCCAGGTGCTTCCGGCCGAGGACCTGCGCTTTCAGCCGGTAGTAGCGGTGGCTGACCGCGGCATAGCTCTCGACCACCGCCGCCTCCAGGGCGTCCACGGCGTCGGCGTCCACCTCGTTGGCCAGGTGGCGCGAGGCGGCCGGGGTGGGATACTTCCGCCAGCGATCCTCGACCTGCTTCTCGAAGGCCAGGGTGTTGAGGGCGAGCGCCAGCGTCGGCGCGCGCTCGGCCAGGGCCCGGGCCAGCGCCTGGGCGGCCGCCTTGCGGCGCGCCGGGTCCGGGTCGGACGTGCGGTTCAGCAGCTCGGAGAGCGTCAGGGTTTCGCCGGCGACGCGGGCCGACAGGCGGGCCAGGGTCTCGTCGCTCAGGCGCGCCCAGTTGGCGACGGCCGGCGCCTTGTCGATCAGGAGGCGTTCGAGGTCGGCCGTGAGCTCGTGGGGGCGGCCCGCCCGAACCTGGCGCAGCCAGGGCCGCCAGCGCCCCGCCGGCTTGTGCGCCTTCAGCGCGGCTTCCAGTTCGTCGTCCTCCAGCCGGTTGATCTCCAGGGCGAAGAACAGGCTCATGGCGCCGATCCGCGCCGACCGCGCCCGAAGGTCGGCCTCGAACTTGGACCAGGCCGGATCGTCGCGCGCGGTCGAGGCCGAGAGCGAGGCATATGCGCCCACGCCCCACATGAGGTTCACCGCCTGCTCATAGAGCTCGATCCCGTGGTCGATGATCCCGCCCAACTCGGCCGGGCGCGCGCGGGTGGCGATCATCCGGCCTTCCAGCTTGGCCAACTCGCCGTTGACGCGCTCGGCCTCGGTCAGGTCGGTCTCGATCCGCGGGTCCTCGCGGCTGGCGTACAGGTCGTCGAGTCGCCAGGTGGGCAGGGCGTCGGTCTTGAAGGGCGCGTTCATGGTCCGAGCTTAGCGCCGGGGCGCACGCCGGGCCAAGGAGGCGTTCGCGGCCATCGACGGGGTCCTCCGCCTCATCCTACAACGTCGGGATGATCGGCTCCGGCGAATCCGGCGTCCCGGCGGGGCGCCTGGCCATCCTGCATCCGCCGGGACGCATGGGACTGGCCGCCAACCCGTTCGGAAAAGACGTGGCGAACCTGCAGCTCTGGCAGGCGCTGGCCCGGCACGCGGGCTATGAGGTCCTCGACGTCCTGACGTTGCAGCCGGCGGACCCGGGCGAGCTGTCAGAGGCCCTGTTCGGCGCCGCGCCGGCCGTCACCCGTATCGAGACGGCGCTGCTGAGCCGGTCGAAAGCGCCCGAGGCGGCCGGCGCGCTGCTGCGGGGCCAACCCGAGCTCTACGACCTCGCCTGGATGCGCCGGCGCCGGTCGGGGGATCGCGCCTACAGCCTCCTGGGGTTGATCCACACCATCGCGCCGCCGGCGATGCGCCAGATGATCGCCATGACCCAGGTGGCGCCGATGCACGACTGGGACGCGCTGATATGCACCTCGCCCAGCGTCCGGGAGGCCCTGGAGGCGATGTTCGCCGGATGGGGCGAGCACCTCGCGGCGCGGACCGGCGGCGCGCCGCCGCCGCGGCCGCGCCTGCCCGTGATTCCACTGGGTGTGGACGCGGGCGGGTTCGCCGCCCTGGCCGACCGGCCCGAAGCGCGGGCGCGGGGCCGCGCCGGGCTCGGCGTCGCCGAGGACGGCGTGCTGGTCCTGTGGGTGGGCCGCCTGTCCTACTTCGAGAAGGCTTTCCCACAGCCGATGTTCAAGGCGGTGCAGATGGCGCAGGCGGCGGCGGGGCGGCGGATCACCTTCGCCCTGGCCGGCTGGTTTCCCGGTGATCAGGACCGGGGTCTGTACGAACAGGCCGCGCGCCGGCACGCCCCCGGCGTCGACGTGCGCTTCGTCGACGGCAACGACCGCGCACGCCTGGGAGACCTGTGGGCCGCCGCCGACATCTTCCTGTCGCTGGTCGACAACATCCAGGAGACCTTCGGCATCACGCCGGTCGAGGCGATGGCGGCCGGCCTGCCCGTCGTGGTCAGCGACTGGGACGGCTACCGATCGACCGTCCGCGACGGGATCGAGGGTGTCCTGGTTCCCACCCTGGGGGGGCCGGCCGGCGGGGGCGTGGGCGCCCATCTCGTCGAGCGGCACACCGTCGAGCAGGCGTCCTACCAGGCGTATGTGGGCGCGGTGGCCCAGCACACGGCGGTCCACATCGGGAAGGCGGCCGAGGCCCTGGCGGCGCTGGCCGCCTCGCCGGACCTGCGCCAGCGGATGGGCCGGGCGGGACGGGCGCGGGCGGCCCAGGTCTTCGACTGGCCGATCGTGGCGCGCCAGATCCGGGCGCTCACCGACGAACTGGCCGCCGTGCGCGCCGCCAGCCCGGATCCCGCGGCCCGGCCCCCTGCGGATCCGGTGAAGGGCGATCCGTTCCGGGACTTCGCCGGCTTCGCCACGGCCTCCCTGACGCTCGACACCTGGCTGACGCCCGCGCGCGGCGCGACGGCCGACCAGGTCCGTGACCTCGCGGACGGCGGGCTGGATACGGCCTTCTCCGGCTTCCGCGCGCCGCCCGAGACCTGCGCCCAGGCCTTCGAGCTGATCGCCGCGCGAGGGGGCGCCACGGGACGCGACGTGCTGCTGGCGTTCCCGCCCCCCCACCGCCGCGCGGTCGAACTGGGGCTGGCCTGGATGGCCAAGCATGGCCTGCTCGACTGGCTGGCGGCGGGTTAGGCCTTCAGGAGTTCATCCAGCCTGCGGATGTCGACCACCTCGGAGGCGACGCCGCCTTCGAGTTTCATCACCTTGTTGCAGTAGAGCTTGAGCAGCGGCGCTTCGTGCGTGGCCAGCACCAGGATGCCGGCGCGCTCGACCAGTTTCAGCAGGCGCTTGTGCGCCACCTTCTGGAAATCGGCGTCGCCCACGGCGATCCATTCGTCCATCAGCAGGACGTCGCACTCGACCGCCGTGGCGGCGGCGAAGGCCAGGCGTCCCTGCATGCCAGCGGAATAGGTCTTCACCGGCATCGCGAGGAACGGGCCCAGGCCGGTGAAGTCGGCGATCTCGTCCATGCGCTCGTCGATCTCGCGCGAGGACAGGCCTGCGATGCGGCCTCGCAGACGGATGTTGTCATAGCCCGTGGCCGAGGGGTCTATCCCCAGGCCCAGGTCCAGCAGCGAGGCGATCCGGCCCCGCACCTCGATCGTGCCCTCGTCCGGCTCGTAGGCGCCCGAAAGGGCGCGCAGCAGCGTGGTCTTGCCCGATCCGTTGTGGCCGATCAGGCCCAGCCGGTCTCCGGCTTTCAGCCGCAGGTTCACGCCGTTGAGCGCGGTCACGTCGGTGACGCCGGCGTGACGGCCCAGGACGCCCCCCACGTTCACCGCGCGCGCCAGGGCCTTCTTCAGGGACTTGGCGTCGGCCCCGTAGACGGGAAAGCGGATCGTCAGGTCGGTGCAGGTGATCGCGGCGCCGGTCATAGGTAGTGCACGAGCCGCCGCCGCGTGCGGGCGAAGATGAGGAAGGCCAGGGTCCAGCCGACCACCGCCATGACGATCAGCACCGTATAGGTAAGGCTCGAGACCGGCTGTCCCAGCATCGGCCCGCGCACGGCGTGAAGGAGGTGGTAGAAGGGGTTGTAGTCGAGGAACACCTGGTGCTTGCCGAAGCGGTCCGGCAGCCAGAACACCGGGGTCATGAAGATTGCGAACTGCATGATCGAGATCACGATCTGCGGCACGTCGCGGTAGCGCGCCGAGGCGATTCCCGCGAGCAGCGACGCCCAGCTCACGTTCACCAGCATCAGCACCACGCCCAGGATGGCCAGCGGGATGTCGGCGGTCGCCCAGTAGCCGTAGAGGGTCAGCATCGCCACGACGATGACCATGTGGTGGGCCAGGTTGATCAGGTTCCGGAAGACCGTGCGCCACACGAAGGTCAGCATCGGCAGACTGGTCTGCGACAGGATTCCCGACGCCAGGACGAAGGTTTCGCAGCCTTCGTTGATGACGCCGGTCATGACCCCGAAGAAGACGATGCCCAGCGCCACATAGGGCAGGAACTGAGCGAGCGGGATGTTGAACAGGCTCGCGTACAGGATGCCGATGCCCAGGACCATCAGCCCCATCGAGAGCGTGATCCAGAACGGGCCGAGGACCGATCCGCGATAGCGGGATTTCACGTCGTGCGTGGCGAGCGACCAGGCGAGCCCGATCCGCCCGAGCGAGTTCCGCAGGTCCCGCTGGGCCATCTGAAGCTGGAACAGCGCGCCGCGCTGCCCCGTCCGCAGCATGTGGGTGGCGGTTTGCATGGCCTCTCTCGACAGAAGGCGGGTCCGGCAGAAGGGAAGGCTCGACGGAAGGTGGGCCCGACAGAAGGCAGGCGAGGTATCAGCCGCGGGATTCGGGCGCAAGGATGGCTCGGGGCCCGGGCGTTTTGCCACGGCGCGGCGGGCGTGTTAGCCGGGCGCGTGGCCCACACCCCTGCAAGACCGGCCCCCGACCGGATCGCCCGTGACATGACCGGCCGTGAGGCGACCGGATTGCCGACCGTTTCGCTGGAGGGCGCGGGCGTCTGGCTGGTCGTGCCCTGCTACAAGGTCCGGGGGCATATCCTTCGCGTCATCCGCAAGACGCCGGCCTGGTTCGAGGGCATCGTCTGCGTCGACGACGCCTGCCCCGACGGCTCGGGCGACTTCATCGAGGCCGAGAACACCGACCCGCGCGTGGTGGTCCTCCGGCTGGCGAAGAATCAGGGGGTCGGCGGCGCCATGCTGGCAGGCTACGCCGAGGCCGCGCGGCGGGGCGCGCGTGTGATGGTCAAGGTCGACGGCGACGACCAGATGGACCTGTCCTACGCCGCCCAGCTCGTCGCGCCGATCCTGCTGGGCGAGGCCGACTACGCCAAGGGCAACCGCTTCACCTCGATCAGCCACCTGACCACCATGCCGACGATCCGGGTGCTGGGGAACGCGATGCTGAGCTTCGCGGCCAAGCTCTCGACCGGCTACTGGAACATCTTCGACCCCACGAACGGCTATACGGCCATCGAGGCCAACGTGGCCGGACTGGTGATGGAGAAGCGCATATCCAGGCGCTTCTTCTTCGAGACCGACCTGCTCTACCATCTCGGTACGCTGCGGGCGGTGGTGCGCGACGTCCCGATGCCCGCACGCTACGCCGACGAGGTCTCGAACATCCGCATCGGCCAGATCGTCGGACCCTTCGCGCTCAAGCACCTGCGCAACTTCGCCCAGCGGGTCATGGGCCAGTACTTCGTCCGCGACTTCAACGCCGCCAGCCTGGAGCTGGTGTTCGGCCTGTTCTTCTCGCTGTTCGGCGTGGGCTACGCGCTGAGCTACCTGGCCAGCCGGGTGCCGGGGCAGGCGGCGTCCGCCGGCGTCGTCATGCTGGCGGCGCTGCCGGTGATCCTGGGCGTGCAGTTCCTGCTGCAGGCCATGAACTTCGACGTGCTGAACGTGCCCAGCCGTCCGATTCACCCGTACCTCAATGTGCTCAAGGAGCTGGAATCCGAGGAGGGCGCGCCGTGAGCCCGAAGGACATGGCGCTTTGCGCCACGCTGGCCCTGGCGATGCCGCTGGGCCAGATGCTGTTCAAGTGGGGCGCGGTCTTCAATGCGCGCCTTGAAGGCCCGCTCCTGCTGCGCATCCTCCAGAACGGGCCGTTGCTGGGCGCCTTCGCCTGGTACGGCCTGACGGCGCTGCTCTGGTTCTACATCCTGACGCGGGTGCCGCTTTCGCTGGCCTACGCCTTCTCGCTCACCGGAACCTGCCTGGTTCCGCTGGCCGCCTGGCTGGTGTTCAAGGAGCAGTTCTCGTGGAGCATGGTGGCGGGCTACAGCCTCATGATCGCGGGCCTGTTCCTCGTGGTGCGCCCCGCGTGAGCGCCTGGACGCCGGACGGGAACGGGGCGCGCTGGGCGCTGTGGCTCGTGCTGGCGGCGGCCTATGTGATGGTGCTGCGGCTCAACCTGCCGGGCCATCTGTCGGTCGACTCGGTGCTGGCCCTGCGGGAGGGGCGCCTCGGTGTCCGCGACACCTGGAACCCGGCGGTCTTCGGCTGGCTGCTGGGTCTCGCCGACCGCCTGCATCGTGGGACCGCGCTGGCGATGGGCGTCGGCGCCGCGCTGCTGTTCGCCGCCTGGGCGGCGATGGCGGGCCTGCATCGCCGGACGTCCTGGCTGGCTCCCGTGGTGGCGGGGGGGCTCGTGTTCCTGCCCCAGGCGCTGATCTATCCCGGCATCGTCTGGAAGGACGTCTGGTTCGCCGAGTGCGCCGTGGCGGGTTTCGTGCTGCTCGCCTTCGCCCTGCAGGCGCGTCCGGCGCTGGGGCGGCTGGCCCTGTTCGTCGCGGCGGCGGCCCTCTTCGCGCTGGCGGGCCTTCTGCGCCAGAACGGTCTCGTGCTCGCGCTGGCGGCGGGGGCCGCGATCGTGGCGGTGGGGTGGTCTGCGGGTCGCGGCCGGGCGCTGACGGCCGGGGGGCTGTGGGTGGCGACCGTCGCTTTCGCGAGTTTGGTGCTCAGCATGACGGCCCAGCCCCAGGGCGCCGGCGCGCGGCCGGATTCCGCAGGCGCCAAGGGCGTGCGGATCGTGCAGGTCTACGACATCATGGGCGCCGCCGCGCGCGAGCCCTTGCCCCTGTCCCGGCTGGACGCCTTCGATCCCGCCCTCGACGACCTGGTGCGGGCGCGTGCGCGTGACCTCTACTCGCCCGAGCGGGTCGATACGCTGATGGCCGACCGGGCGTTCGGCGCACGCCTGGGACAAGCGCCCGACTCGGTGGTGCGGGCCGAGTGGCTGGACCTGATCGTCCGCGAGCCGGCCGTCTATCTCGCCACCCGCGCCGACGCCTTCCGGTGGGTCTTCGCGACACCTGTCATCGACCGATGCCTGCCCGTCCACGTCGGCGTCGCCGGCCCGGATTTCGCCCTGAAGGACCTTCAGATGCCGCCCCGGCGGGCCGTCGGCGACACACGGCTCTACAACTATGTGACCTGGTTCCTGGACACCCCGGCCTACTCCCACGTCACCTATGCGTTCGTCGCGCTGGCCGTGGGCCTGCTCGTGCTCATGCGGCGGACCCCGGCCGACTGGGCGATGGCGGCGTTCATGGGCGGGGCGCTGGCGTTCACCGCCAGCTTCTTCGTGATCTCGCTGGCCTGCGACTACCGCTACCTCTACCTGCTGGACATCGCCGCCATGACCGGCCTGCTCTACGTCGCGCTGGCGCCGCCCTGGTCGAAGCGTGACAGCCAGGCGCGCGCGGTTTCGGGCCGCGGGCCACGCGCCTCGATGAAGCGGTAGAGCGAAAGCTGCCGGCCCAGGCCGAAGGCGCGGACGCTCACCCGGTCGAACATCGCCCGCACCAGGCCCTCGATCTCGGCGGCGTCGTTGACATGCTCGTGGGCCATGAGCTGGCCGTAGTCCAGGCCGTAGCGGAGGCGGAACTCCAGGCCGGTGGTCATGGACCAGCCCAGCCGCCATAGCAGCCCGCCCTCGGACGGGATCGCCGCCCGGAACACGCCCGAGGGCGTGAGCAGGAGCGCCGAGCGCGCGAGCAGCACGGGCAGGTCGCACACGTGCTCCAGGGCGGCGATGCTGACGATGCGGTCGTAACGGCGGTCAGCCGGAACGTCGGCGATATCCCCGAACGCGTCGCGCACCCGCCCCTGGTGGGGCGAGCCGGCGTAGAGCTCGGCGAACGGCTCGACGATATCGTAGGGCGCGCCGGCCGGCTCGAACGGGAGCTGGTTCAGGTTGCCGGCCCCGACCTCCAGCGTCGGGCGAGCCTCGCCCCCGGCGACGTCGGCGGCGACCTGTCGATGCATCCAGCGTTCCAGGCGCTGCGACAGCGAGGCGGCGGTGCTGCCGCCGGCCCGGTTCTCGGCGTACTGTCGCGCGTATATCTCCGCCAGTTTCGGCGGCAGGGGCGGGCGGGTCTTGGGGAAGCGCGCGAGCGCGGCGTCGAGGGTCATGGAGGGCTCACTTGCGGGCCAGGGCCTCGGACGCTTCCGCGTCGATGCGGTCGAGGAGCTGAAGGGCGGTGTCGAGGTTCCGCTGGTCGGCGCGCCAGCCGTCTTCGAGCCGGCGCGTGAGCGCGCGCAGTTCGGCCTCCAGGCCTTCGGCGACCTGCAGGCGGGCCAGGGCGTCGGCCAGCTCGATGCGGGCGACGGAAAGGTCGCGGGCCATCGGCGACACCAGGGCGCCGATCTCGCGGCGACGTTCGGCCAGGCGGGCCGCGGCGGCGTCCAGGGCCCGGGGATCGGGAGCCTCGCCCGCCGCCCGGGCCTGGAACCAGCCCAGCACCTGAGCCGCGATCTCGCCGGCCCAGCCCAAGGCCTCCAGGCCATCGTCGCCGGCGTTGTGGCGCAGTTCGGGGGTGAGGAACCCGTCGATGCGCTTGCCGGCCGCCTCGGTCAGGCGCGGCAGGGGCGCGGCATGCGCCGCCTCGATCCGCGCCACCTCGGCCCGCCAGTCGGCCAGCAGGGCGTCATAGCCGACGAAGGCCCGGGGCAGGTCCCGGGTATAGGCCTCGGCCGCCAGCATGTAGGCGCTCCAGACCAGCACCGATTTCTCGGCTGCGAACCCGTCGCGCCGGCGCAACGATCCGGCCACGGCCAGGGGATGGCGGACCGGGATCACGCACCGGGCGGCCACGCCGCGTGCGTCCAGCACCCGGCGCCACAGGGGCAGCAGGACCGTGGCGCGAGGGTCCTTCATCAGCGGCCAGGGCGTCCTGGGGAACTCCTCGTCGAACAGCGCCGTGGCCCGTTCGGCCCAGGCGTCTTCCTCGTCGGCCCGCAGCGGCGCATAGGGGAACGCGAAGGGATCGTCCCAGGCCGAGCCTCCGGCCCGCAGGCGCTCGTCGTTGAAGATCGCGATCTTCCAGGGCTCGAAGTAGCCCTTGGCGTTGTGCTCGTCCCCCGGCATCACGTTGGCGGGCAGGGTCGCGCCGGCCAGCGCCAGGAGCTGCGTCACCGCCGAGGTGCCCGAGCGGTGCATGCCCAGCACCAGATAGGCGGTGCGCGGCTTCGAAGGGACGGCCGTCTTGCTCATGCCACGCGGGTGGTACGGGCCGGCCGCCGCGGCTGCAAGCGCCGATCGCGCCGCAGGGGCCGAGGTTGATCCCCCCTGCCACATGTTGCATGTCAGCGCTCGCGGCGCCCCCGGCCGCCCGACCGTTCCCGGAGCTTCAAGGCCTTGACGGCCCCCCTCGTCGCCCTCGCCCACGACCGCCCCCGCACCGAGATCGGCTATCGCGCCGTGGCCGTCGCCTTCGACGCGCGGTTCTATCGTGCGGTCTATACCGACCTGCCGGCCGGGATGGACGCCCTGTGGCACTATCGGATGGCCGGGGAGGGGGAGGGCCGCGACCCGGCGCCCTGGTTCTCGACCGAGGCTTATCGGCGCGACCATCCCGATGTGGCGGAGGCGGAGGGCGGGCCCTTCGCGCACTATCTTCTGGAAGGCCGCTTCCAGGGGCGCGAGATCGCCGCCTCGCCCCATGCCTGGGCCTACCTGGACGCCTCCGGCTGGACGCCGCCGGCCTGGCAGGGCGACGGCCGGCGTGACTGGCAGGGTCGCCACAGGGGCGCTGTCGGCGCGGTCGCGGCCAGCCTTTCCGACCAGCGCGCGGTCGTCGGCGCCGACTTCGACGCCGCCTACTATCTGGCGGTGAACCCCGACATCGCGGCGTCGGGGATGGACCCCCTGGACCACTTCCTGCGGACCGGCTGGCGCGAGGGGCGCGATCCGGCCCCACGGTTCTCGGTGCGCGACTATCTGGAGGCGCATCCCGATGTCGCCGCCAGCGGCCTCAATCCCTTCGTCCACTACGTCATGGCGGGTCGGGCCGAGGGGCGTGCGGCGAAGATCGACCTGGGGTTCCGCTACGAGATCCTGTCGCGGGCCCGGCCAGCGGCCGATCGCCTGGCCGACGCCCGGAACACCGCGGCGCGTCTGCGCCCCGACGCGCCGGAACGGCTGGCCGAGGGGCTGGGGCGCCTGCGTGATCTCCACGTGACCTTCAGCCACGACGACTATGTGCGGAATTCGGGGGGGCTCCAGGCCTGCGTGCGACGCGAGAGCGCCGGGTTCGCGGCGGCGGGAGTGGCGCACCTCCACCTCTATCCGGCGTCCCCCTGGCCGATGGTGCGCGCGGCGGACGAGCCGGGTCTGCTGGGCGTGCTGCTGGACGGCGCCAGCCTGGGCGTTCATCCGCCGTCGGCCGTCGCCCGGGCGTTGGCCGAAGCCGTGACGACGCGGGGCCGGCGCACCTTCGCGGTGCACAGCCTGCTGGGCCATGACGCCGACGACGCGGCCGATATCCTTGCGGCGGCGGGACTCTCGGCGGGCTTCTTCTGGCTGCACGACTTCGCCAGCCTCTGCGCGGGCGTCCATCTGGTGCGCAACGACGTCGAGGATTGCGGCGCGCCGCCGTCCGACAGCCCGGCCTGCGGTGTCTGCGACTATGGCCCCTTCCGCGCCCGCCATGAGGCGGCGCACCGGCGCCTGTTCGAGCGCCTGGCCCTCACGGTGGTCGCGCCCTCGCAGGTGACCCTGGATTTCTGGCGCGCGCGCAGCGGCCTGCCGGCGAAGGGTGCCGTGGTGCTGCCGCATGCCGCGCTGACTTCGCGCACCGGGGGCGGCCGCCCACGGGCCGGCGTGTTCCGGACGGCCTTCCTCGGCATGCCGGCGGCGCTGAAGGGCTGGCCCGTGTTCCGCGACCTGGCTCAGGGGTTCGCCGACGATCCCCGCTACGATTTCGTGCACCTCGGCGGGCGTCCCGACCCGGCCGCACCGGCGGATTTCCATCCCGTCGTGGTAAGCGCGGAGCAGCCGCTCGCCATGCGCGACGCTGTCGAGGCCCTGGACGTGGACGTCGCGCTGATCTGGCCCCTCTGCCGGGAGACCTTCTCCTTCACGGCCTATGAGGCGGCGGCCGGCGGCGCGGCCGTCGTGACCGGTCCCGACAGCGGCAATGTGGCGGCCTTCGCGGCGTCCGGCCGGGGTGTCGTGCTGCCCGACGAGACGGCCCTCGCCGAGGCCTTCGCCTCGGGCGAGATCATCCGTAGGGTCCGTGGGGGCGGACGTGCGGGCGGGGGCGGGCTGTTCGACCTGGCCTTCAGCGGCATGACGGCGGATCTGATCGGGAAGGGCGTGCGATGAAGCGGCTCGTCGCGGCCATGCTGCCGCCGGACATCAGGCGCCGGCTGCGCCGGGCGCAGTTGCACGGCGACCACGCGATCGCCGCGCGCGCGTTCGACCGGGCCTTCTATCTCTCCACCTACGCCGACGTGGCGGCGGGCGGAGGCGATCCCCTCGATCACTACATGGCCCACGGCTGGCGCGAGGGACGCGACCCCAGTCCCGTCTTCTCGACCCGGATCTACCTGGAGATGTTCCCCGATGTGGCGGAGTCGGGCGTCAATCCGTTCGTCCACTGGCTAACCACGGGTCGCCCCAAGCTGCGCCGCCCGCCGCCACCCTACGGCTTCCGCTACGAGGTGATCGCCCGGCTGGCGTCGATGGACGAGCGTCTCGAGGCGCTGCCCCCCGCCGCGCCCGCCTCGGGTTCTGCGGCCGACCTCGACGCCGCCTTCGCCCGAGCCCGCAGCAACTTTGCGAAGCTGCACGTCACCGTCAGCCACGACGACTTCACCGCCACGGTCGGCGGACTCCAGACGGCCATTCGCCGCGAAGCCGCCCGGCTCGAGGCGGACGAACGCGATCATCTGCACGTCTTCCCGGCGCGACCCTGGCCGGTCGTGCGACCCGTGGGTGTCGTCGAACCGCTGGGCGTGGTCTGGAACGGTGTCTTCCTCGGTCACTTCGACGCCGCCGATCTGCGCGCCGCGCTGGCGCGGGCCGGCTCGGCGGCGGCCCGCGTGGAGAGCGGCGGATCGCGCAGCTTCGCGATACACAGCCTGCTGGGCCACGATCCCGACACGGTGGCCGACGTCCTGGCGGCGGCGGGCCTTTCGGCGGGGCATTTCTGGCTGCACGACTTCGCCAGCCTGTGCGCGGGCTTCCACCTGCTGCGCAACGACGTCGAGGATTGCGCGGCGCCGCCGCCCGACAGCCCGGCGTGTGGGGTGTGCGTCTACGGTCCCTGGCGCGCCCGCCATGAGGCCGCCCACGTCCGCCTGTTCGAGCGGCTGAAGCTCACGGTCGCCGCGCCTTCCCGGAACGCCCTGGACCTCTGGGAGGCCCGCGCGCGCCTGCCGCACGCCGGCGCCGTCGTGCTGCCCCATGCGACCCTGGCGGCGCGCGGGCCGGCGCCCGCGCCGGACGGCGGCGGGCCGTTCCGCCTGGCCTTCGCGGGCCTGCCGGTGGCGCACAAGGGCTTCCCGATCTTCGCCGAACTGGCGTCCCGGTTCGCCGACGATCCCCGCTATGAGTTCCTCCATCTCGGCGCGCGCCGAGACCCGGGGGCTGAATGCGGCTTCGAGACGGTGACCCGCGACATGTCGGGCGCGCTCGCGCGGGCGCAGGCGGATGCGGTGCTGGTCTGGCCCCTGTGCCGCGAGACCTTCTCCTTCGTCGCCTACGAAGCAGTGGCCGCGGGCTGTGCGGTCATCACGGGTCCCGACAGCGGCAACGTCCGCGCCTTCGTCGAGGAGACCGGCCACGGGCTCAGTCTGCGCGACGAGGCCGCCCTGGAGGCCGCCTTCGAGTCGGGCGCGATCCTCGACCTCGCCCGCGCGCGGCGACGCCCGATGCTGTACGACCTGAGCTTCAGCGCCCTCTCGCTCGACCTGCCGTCCCCATGAAGATCCTCTGCTACTCCAGCTTCACCTTCTCGTACCTCAACCGGGCGCGGGTGCTGTTCCAGACGCTCAGGCGTCATCATCCCGACTGGGAGTTGGCGGCGCTGATCACCGACCGTCCGCCCGAGGGCTTCGTGTTCGACCCGGGGTCCGAACCGTTCGACCGCCTCGTCTGGGCCGAGGACCTGGGCATACCGGACTTCACCGGCTGGCTGTTTCGCCACGACGTGGTCGAGGTCTGCACCGCGGTGAAGGGGCCGTTCATCCACCAGGCCTGCGGCTGGGGCTTCGACGCGGTGATCTACATGGATCCCGACACCGCCGCGCTGGGCACGCTGGCGCCGCTGGAGGCGTGGCTGGAGGATCACGACATCCTGCTCACCCCGCACCTGGTCGATCCCAACGACGACCCTGCGGCGATCCTGGACAACGACCTGTCGGCCTCGCGGACCGGCATCTTCAACCTGGGCTTCGTGGCCATCCGCACCACGGGCGAGGGCGCGCGCTTCGCCCGGTGGTGGAACGACCGGCTGCTGTCGTACTGCTACGACGACATGCCCAGCGGCCTCTTCGTGGACCAGCGGTGGTGCGACCACGTGCCGGCGCTGTTCGACCGCCTGAAGATCGTCCGCGACCCCGGCTACAATGTCGCGAGCTGGAACCTGTCCACCCGCACCGTCTCGATCGAGAAGGACGGCCGCATCCTGGTCAATGGACATCCCCTGCGGTTCTGGCATTTCACCAAGCTGGGCGCGATCGGCGACGCCATGACCCGCCGCTACGCGGGCTCGAACCATCCCGTCTACGAGATCTGGGCCTGGTACCGGCGTCAGGTGGCCGCCGCGACCGACCCGGCCATCCCCGAGCGCTGGTGGGCCTATGGCGCCTATGATGACGGCCGGCCCATCGCCAAGTCGGACCGCGTGCTCTATCGGGAGCGGCCGGACTTGCAGACGGCCTTCCCCAACCCCTTCGCCTCCGGACGCGGAACTTTCCAAGAATGGCTCGAAACCGAAGGGGCGTGACCCCGGCGGCGGCCAGCCCGCCCCCGGACGCCGCCGCCGCGATCCTCGCCGAGCGCGGGCGTACGCTGGAGAGGGTCCAGGCCCTGGCGCGCGAGCACGCCGGCCTGCGCCGGGTGGCGCACGACGCCCAGCTTCGCGAGGCTCTGACGCGGACAGAGCTGGGCCTCGCGCTGTTCGAAGCCGCGGCTGGCCGCGCCGAGGCCGAGGCGCGCCTCCGCACCCAGGCGCTCGCAGCCTGGCGGCGCACGGCGAAGGTCCGGCCGCCCCGCCGGCACAACCGGCCCAGCAAGGCGGTGGATCGCTTCCTGGCGCGCCTGGGGTCCCTCGGGCAGGCCCTGGTGATCGCGCGCAGCGGCGTCTGGCGGGGCGAGGGACGACCGCTCCACGACCTGCGCCACATGGCGGCCTACGCCCGCCGCGGCGCCCGATCCGACGTCGCGCCCCCGGCGTTGTTCGGGCAGGCGGCCTACCTTTCAGCCTATCCGGACGTGGCCGCCGCCCGGGTCTCCCCGCTGGTCCACTATCTCGTCAGGGGCGGGTTCGAAGGCCGCGCGCCGGCGTCGTTCTTCCAACCCGCCTGGTATGCGGCGCGGCACGCCCATGCGCTGGCGGCGACGGGCCTCTCGCCGCTGGAGCACTATGTCCGGATGGGCGCTCGCGAGGGCGCCTCGCCGCATCCGTTGTTCGACGTGGGTCATTATCTGGCCCAAGGTGTGGAAC
The DNA here is from genome assembly GCF_037189685.1 of Phenylobacterium sp. Lineage (GTDB taxonomy): Bacteria > Pseudomonadota > Alphaproteobacteria > Caulobacterales > Caulobacteraceae > Phenylobacterium. The sequence continues at coordinate 15,411 of NZ_JBBCIT010000013.1, forward strand.
TGGCGCCCGACGACGATCCGCTTTCGCACTATCTGCGGGAGGGCTGGACGCAGGGGCTCTCGCCGGGTCCGCTGTTCGACGCCGCCTGGTATGCGGCCCAGGTCGGTTCACAGGTCGGCTCCGAGACCGGGCCGCCGTTGCTCCACTACCTCGACCAGGGCTGGCGCGACGGCGCCTCGCCGCATCCGTTGTTCGATGCCCGCTGGTACCGGGAGACCTATCCGGACGTGGGGGACGCGGGCGTGGATCCGCTCACCCACTATCTCATGGAGCCGCCCGAACACTTCCGGCGGCCGGGTCCGTGGTTCGACGCCGAAGCCTACTGGACGGCGCGCGGCGAAGATCGTCCCGCGGGCCTCAACCTGCTGGTCGATTATCTGCTGGGCGGCGCCTGGGCCGCGCGCGACTTCGGGCCGGGCTCGTCCGCGGCCGTCTATTTGACGCGAGAGCCGGAGCTGGCGCGGACGGGCGTCACGCCCCTGGAACACTGGGCGCGGCAGGGGCGGCCCTGAACGCGTCCTCCAGGCCCGGGATCGAGGCCAGGCGGGTTCGCACGGCCTCGTAGTAGTCGGCAGTATAGTGGAAGGGGCTGAGGCCCCAGCGGTGATCGGGGTCCGCGAGCGGCGGTTCCATCGCCTCCACCACCTCGACCCCGGACATGGCCGCCAGGAACGCGGCGTCCTGGCGTTCCAGCAGGTCGTTGTAGGGGCTGATGTCGGCGGGATGGCCGGAGATGATCTGGACGTCGCGAATCGGTTCGTCCGTCCCGTCCGGGCGGCGGAGGCGGCTCGCCCACCGGGCTCGGTGGAGGATCGGGCGCGCATGGACCAGGGGGGTCGACCGGACCAGGGCCGCGAACTGGGCGAGCCCTTCGGCCCACAGGCGGTCGGCGACGGCCGACAATCTGGGGATCACACGGGCGCCTTCGAAGGCGGGTTGCGCGGCATAGCCGCTGCGCAGCAGTTCGCTGCTGCGGCTGGCCAGGGCCCGGCCTGCGGACAGGAGGTCGAAACGCTCGTCGATGAAGTCGAAGATCAGGTGCGTGGGGCGAAAGGCGACCAGGCTGGCCAGGGCTGTCTTCCGCAGGTCGGCGATCAGGGCGCGGTGTTCATGGGCGGTCAGGTCGCCGGGCGTTTCCTCGGCGGGTTCGAACCCGGCCACCGGCGGCGAGAACAGGCTCGGGAAGCTGGTCCGCGAGATGTAGAGCAGCCGCTCGGAGCCGCCGCCCCGGACGGGCCAGAGGTCGCGGGTGATACAGCTTCCGAGAATGGCGATGCGCGACTCCATGCCCGTCCCTATCATGCCGCGCGTGCGTCGAGTCGCGGCATTGACAACCTGAGGAGGCGTCATCATCTACCGGCCCGTTCGCCTAGGGACGGGTCAGAACCGTCAAACTTCCGGCGTGTTCACCCTTTTTGTCGAAGTATGGTGTATCAGGCCCTAGAGTCTGCCGGGACATGGGTCTGGCGCGACCAGGGTCTGGCGGGACGGCTTTCGCGACACATGAAGTTTCTGACGTTCCTCACGGACCTGCCTGACAACGTGCTCGGCCGCGCCCTGCGCGAGGGCCGTCGCCCGGCCATGGTCGCGTTCGGCTTCAGCCTGGTGTCGAACGTCCTCTACCTCGCCCTTCCGCTCTACACGTATCAGGTCTACGGCCGGGTCCTGACCAGCCAGAGTCAGGCGACGCTTTGGTCGCTGACGGCGATCACGCTGTTCGTCTTCATCATCTCGAGCGTCATCGACGACTTCCGGGCGCGTATCCTGATCAACTACGGCGTCGCTCTGGACCAGCGGGTCTCGGGACGGGTGTTCAGCAGCCTGTTCGACGCGGCCGTCCGCGGTGATGCGGGCGCGCGCGCGCAGGCGCTTCGCGACCTGGACCAGTTCCGGCATTCGCTCACCGGCATCGCGGCGGCGGCCTTCTTCGACGTGCCGTGGATTCCGGTCTTCCTGGGCGTGCTGTTCATCATCGACCCGCTGATCGGCGTGGTCACCCTGATCGGCGCGGCGATCCTGGTGTTGCTGGCGATCGCGCAGGCGCGGGCCACCCAGTCGGCGCTGAAGGAGGCCAACGAGGCGGCGCTGCGCAGCTATGCCTTCACCGACGCGGCGCTTCGCAACGGCGAGGTGGTCCGGGCGATGGGGATGCTGCCCACCCTGGGCCAGGCCTGGGCGCGTCACCGCGCGGTGACGATCGAGCGCGGCGCGGCCGCCTCCGAGGCGTCGAACTTCTACACCGACGCCATCAAGGCGGTGCGGATGGGCATGCAGGTGCTGACCATCGGGCTTGGCGCATTCCTGATCCTGAAGGGCTCCATCCACCCGGGCATGCTGTTCGCCAACATGATCCTGGTCAGCCGGGCGCTGCAGCCGATCGAGAAGATCGTGGGGTCGTGGGATCCGCTGAACGCCATGTACCGGGCGTACCTGCGCCTCAACAAGCTGCTCGAGACGGCTGAGGCGCCCGCCGCCGCCACCGCCCTGCCGCGACCGCTGGGCAAGCTGTCGGTGGAGGGCGTGAACTTCGCCCCGCCCAGCGTCCAGCGCCTCGTCCTTTCCGGGGTCAACTTCTCCATCGAACCCAGCGAGGTCCTGGGCGTGATCGGCCCTTCGGGCGCCGGCAAGTCGACCCTGGCGCGCCTGCTGGTGGGAATCTGGAAGCCGCTGAACGGCGTGGTCCGCCTGGACGGCGCCGACGTGTTCACCTGGGATCGCGCCGACTTCGGCCGGTACGTCGGCTACCTGCCGCAGGACACGGAGCTGTTCGCCGGCACGGTGCGCAACAACATCGCGCGCTTCCGCGAGGGGGTCACCGACGAGGAGGTGGTCGCCGCCGCCCAGCTCGCCGGGGTGCATGAGCTGATCCTGCGCATGCCGAAGGGCTACGACACCGACGTCGGCGAAGGCGGCGTGGTGCTGTCTGCGGGCCAGCGCCAGCGGGTTGGCCTCGCGCGCTGCCTTCTGGGCAATCCGGCGTTCGTGGTGCTCGACGAGCCGAACGCCAACCTCGACGCCGAGGGCGAGGACGCGCTGATGCGCGCCATCGACGCCATGAAGGCCAACGGCGCCACCGTGGTGATCATCTCGCACAAGCCCGGGGTGTTCCGCGCCGCCGACAAGATGCTGGTGCTGCGCGACGGCCGCATCGAGCTGTTCGGCCCCCGCGACCAGGTCATGGCGCGCCTCGTGAAGCCCGCCCAGCCGCAGGCGCCCGCCACCGAAGTGCGCGCGGTGGAGGGCGGCCGATGAAGCTCGACCTGAAGCCTTTCCGCCCGACCCCGTCGCCTTCGACCTACGTCACGCCCACCTTCGGCGCCGAGGATCCCGGGGCGATGGCGCCCGAGCTGCAGGAGCGCCTCCGCCGCCCCATGCTGGTGGGCGCGGCCGTGATCGGCGTGTTCGTCCTGGGCCTCGGCCTCTGGGCGTCGTTCAACTCCCTGGCCTCGGGCGTCACGGCGCCGGCGGCGGTCCGCGCCGATTCGCAACGCAAGACCCTGCGCCACAAGGAAACCGGGATCGTGAAGCAGATCCTGGTGAAGGAGGGCCAGCAGGTTCGCGCCGGCCAGCCGCTCCTGCTCTTCAACGACGTCGAGGCCCGCGCGGCGGTCGATGTGCTGCAGAACCAGTACGATACGCTGCTGGCCCAGAACGCCCGCTACACGGCGGAAGCCCTGGGCAAGGCCTCGCTCGAACTGCCGGCCGAACTCACGGCGCGCATGGGCGAGGCGGGGGTGGCCACCATCGTCCGCGACCAGCAGTTCCTCTTCACCACCCGCCAGCAGCTCTTCCAGAGCCAGTCGGCCATCCTCATGCAGCGCATCGAGCAGCAGGAGACCCAGATCCAGGGCGCCCAGGCGCAGCTCGATTCCATCGTCGAGCAGCAGCGCCTGACCGAGGAGGAGCTTTCGGGCTACCGCAAGCTCAACGAGCAGGGCTTTGCGCCGAAGACGCTCATCCTGCGCTACGAGCGCACCCTGGCCGAACTCGGCGGGCGCCGCGGCCAGCTCAACGCCGACATCGCCCGGCTGCGCCAGCAGATGGGCGAGACCCGGCTTCAGCTCGCCTCGTTGCGCAACGAGCGCGCCACCCAGTCGGCCGAGGGCCTTCGCGACAGCCAGACGAAGCTGTCCGACGTGATTCCCCGTCTCACGACCGCGCGCCAGACCCTGGAGTCGACCGTCGTCCGGGCTCCGGTGGACGGCTATGTGTTCAACCTGACCCAGTTCACCGTGGGGGGCGTCGTCGGCGGCGGCGAGGTGATGATGGACGTGGTGCCCACGGGCACGCCGCTGACCGTCACCGCCACGATCAAGCCCGAGGACGTGGACGAGGTCCGCGCCGGCATGCCCGCCAAGGTGAAGCTGACCGGCCTCAATCAGCGGTTCAGCGATTCGCTGGACGCCGAGGTGTCGGTGGTTTCGGCCGACCGGTTCACCGACGAGAAGACCGGCGCCGCCTACTACAAGGTCGATCTGCGCATCCCGCCGACCGAACTGCGCAAGCTGAAGAAAGGTGTCGAACTGACGCCCGGCATGCCCGCGCAGGCGCTGATCGTGACGGGCGAGCGGTCGGTCATGAGCTATCTGATCTCACCGATCACGGAAACGCTGGAAGACGCCTTCCGCGAACAGTAGAGGCGCCGCCGCAACACTGCTGAACACTCGGATTCCGGGGGCTTTTTCAGGTTGCGCAATTGGCGGGGTTCCGATAGGTCTCCCCTTGGGCTCGTCTAACCTGCGCCGCAGCCGTGCTATGGCGCGTGGGGTAATGGACCGCTGGGATGCTCTGCCGCGTGTGGAGGTCAAGCGTTCCAGGGGTCCGTGTGACACAGACTGGAGAGACTAATGGCGACTTATCTTTTCGAGACAATCACGGAAGCGCAGGCTCTCGCCTACAACGCCGGTGCCGATCAGCTCGTTTTTGGCGGCGTCGGCGAGCGTGCGGCGACCACGTCCGTGATCTTCAATCCCGCGACGGCGACCTCCGCGGCGACGGTGACGCTCATCTCGGGCCTGACGGGCCGCGCGGTGACCTTCAGCAATTCCATCGCCACCGGCACGGCCGCTGAAGTCGTGTTCCCCGACAGCTCGTCGCTGTTCATCGGCGGCGCGGGCGACGACGCCGGCACCGGCGGTGCGGGCGGTGACGCCCTGTTCGGCGGCGCGGGCGCCGACACCCTCAACGGGGCTGGCGGCAACGACGTGCTGCAGGGCAACCAGGGCAACGACAGCGTCGTCGGCGGCACGGGCAACGACACCGCTTACGGCGGCCAGGGCAACGACGAACTCGACCTGGGCGACGGCAACGACTTCGGTCAGGGCAACGTCGGCAACGACACCATCACGGGCGGCGCCGGCAACGACACCGTCCTGGGCGGCCAGGGCGATGACGTCATCGACGGCGGCGCCGGCGACGACTTCATCAACGGCAACCTCGGCAACGATTCGCTCACCGGCGGCGGCGGCAACGACCAGATCTTCGGTGAAGCCGGCAACGACACCATCACCGCCACCAGCGGCGCGACCAACTCGCTCACGATCGACGGCGGGGACGGCAGCGACACCATCGTGGCGACGGCGGGCGTCGTGAACATCCTGGGCGGCGCGGGCGCGGACGACATCACGTTCACCGGCGCGGGCTTCGTCCAGGGCGGCGCCGGCGACGACACCGTCACCGCCACCAGCACCAGCTCCAGCCTGACCGTCCTGGGCGGCCAGGGCAACGACGTGATCGACGCCTCGGCGGCCTCGGCCGGCGGCGTGTTCAACGGCAACCTGGGTGATGACTCCATCGCCACGGGCGGCGGCAACGACCGCGTCTTCGGTGAAGACGGCAACGACACGATCGACGCCGGTGCGGGCAACAACACCGTCAGCGGCGGCGTCGGCGACGACGACATCACCGCCGGAGCCGGCAACGACAACATCGACGGTGGCGAAGGCAACGACACCATCGTGGCGGGTGACGGCGCGAACACGGTTGATGCGGGCGCTGGCAACGACAATGTCACCGCGGGCGCTGGCAACGACACCGTCACCCTCGGTGACGGCAACGACACCGCTGACGTGGGCGCGGGCAACGACACCGTCAGCGCGGGCGCCGGCAACGACAGCGTCATCGCGGGCGCTGGCAACGACGTGGTCTCGGGTGGTGAAGGCAACGACACCCTCGACGGCGGCGCCGACAACGACCAGATCGACGCCGGCGGCGGCAACGACAGCGTGGTCGGCGGGGCCGGCAACGACACCGTGCAAGGTGGTGACGGCAACGACACCATCGTGGGCGGAACCGACACCGACTTCCTGTCGGGCGGCAACGGCGCCGACCGCTTCGTGTTCACGTCGGGCGACTCCGGCGTCACGGCCGGTACGCTGGACCAGATCCTCGACTGGGAAGCCGTGGATACCCTCCGCTTCAACGGCCTGGGCGCCGCCACCGAAGGCTCGAACTACATCGAGCTGTCGGCCAGCACCTACGACGCCGCGAAGCTCCTTGCCGACGCTCAGATCAATGGCGGCGTCATCGACTACGTGGTGATCCAAGTCGGTTCGGACGTGGTGGTCTTCGCGGACACCGGCAACAACAACGGTACGGCGGAAGATGCCGTCGTCCTGGTGGGCCGCACCCTGGCCGACATCAGCGCGACGAACATCGTCGGCGCCTGACGGCCGGCCGATAGGCTGAACAAGGATCGGGCCGCCCCTCGGGGCGGCCCTTTTCTTTTGCGGCGTCCGTGCGCCGTGCACTCCCTCCGTCTCGGCCCTGCAGGCCGATCCACCTCACCCGAAGTGTTCCCTTCGAGGGAGGAGCTTGTCGCGTATCGCTCCTCCCCCGCCTTGCGGGGGAGGTGGATCGCGCGGCACGCGCGAGACGGAGGGGGTGCACGGCGCACGGGCCGCCGCAAAATCCCTAAAGCGTCGTCTGGAAGCGCCGTGACAGGACCACGACGCCTTTCCGCCAGACGCGGTATTCCGCCGTATAGGTCCCGCGCGGCCATCCGGCGGCCGGCCGCCTCTTCCCGATATAAAGCATCTCCTGGGCCCGCCAGCTGGCGAGCGGCGGCCGCCGGCTACGCGCCAGGCTGGCCCCGTCGGGGCCCTTGAGGTCCAGTTCCACCTCGTCTCCGGGAAGGAGGGCGATGGCCCGCGCATACGCCACGAGCACCAGCGCCCCCGCATCGGGAACGCCGATGGCGCCGCCTTCGATCTGGTCCATCGTGACCGGGGCCGCCGCGAAGCCGGCGTTGAGGATCGCGCCGGCCCGGTACGGCATTCGCGCCGCGGCCTCGGGAGTCCACAGTCCTGCCGCCCCGTCACCGCAGGCCTGGCCCTCGTCGGGACGGAACGGATCGACGACGCGCCCCGCGCGCCGCACGGTGAAGTGGAGGTGGGGATATTCGGTCTGGCCCGACAGGCCGATCCGTCCCAGCGGGGCGCCCGCCTCCACGGCCTGCCCGGCGTTCACGGCGATGCTGCCCCGGGCCATGTGGCAGTACTGCGTCTCCCAGCCGCCGTCGTGGGTGATCGCCACCCCGTTGCCGCATTCCTCTCCCGCCACGGAAGGCGCGCCGGCGGCCTTGACCGAGATGTCGGGTTTCCCGTCGCGCACGGCGCGTACGCGCCCCGCGGCGGCGGCCAGCACCACCACGCCCCGCCGCTGGGCCGCGAGGTCGGGCAGGCGGATGTCGACGCCGTTGTGACCTTCGTAGGTCATGGTCCCGCAGCGATGGTCGCGCACGCCGGGGCCGGGGTCGCGATCCACATAATGCTGTATCTCGCACGTCCGCCCCGGCTGGCAGGCCACGGGGAAGGTCAGCGGCGGCGCGCCGGAGGCCTGCGGGCCGGGAGTCCGTGCGCCGGGTGCCTGGGCCGTCGCCGGCGTCGTCAGGGCGGCGGACGCGCCGAGGGCGAACGCGGTGAGGACGGAAGGCGCGAGCCGCATGGGCGACTCCTGGGCCAGCCTCTGGGCCAATATATGACCGTCAGGCTTCGAAGCGGATACCGGTCAGGTCGGCCAGCCGTTCGCCGTCGCGGGCATAGATCCGCCGCAGGTGGGCGACGTCCCCGGGCGTCAGGTCGGAAGGATAGTCCGCCGCGCGTCCCACGTGCGATTCGCGCGCCGGGGGCGCCGCGGCGGGCCGCAGCCCGAGGAAGTGGCGCACCCTGTCCAGGGTCCCGCCAGCCTGCCGACGCAGGTCCTCGGATCTCAGGAACAGCAATTGCTCACGCGGGAACAGGCTCAGGAGCCGCTCGGCCTGCTCGCCGTAGAAGCCGCGCTCCACATAGCTGAACTCCCGATGGTGGCCCCAGGGCTCGGTCCGGAACAGCCGCTGCCGCCCCTCGCGGATACACCAGGCGAAAGGATGGGGCTCGACACCGCGGGCGTACTCCATCCGCCAGTGCGACCATGCGCGCTGGACCGGGTCGCGCATCACCACGATCAGCCGGATGGCCGGGTTGTAGGCGGCGATCCGCTCCAGGCTGTTCGGCCAATAGGTGTAGATGGGCGTGGCTTCCCCCCGCGGGCGTTCGTCCGGCGCGGGAAAGACGGCATGGTAGCGTCCGTAGTCCGGCGCGGACCAGTCCACGCCTTCGTCGTCGTCGAAGAAGTGAAGCTCCTTCTCCGCCGGCAGGGCGAGGTCGCCATAGTCTCCCAGGTAGTCGAAGAGGGCGGTCGTCCCGCCCTTCTGGACGCCGGCGATCAGGAAGCTGACAAGGGGCGGCGCGACCATCAGGGCAAAAGCTTCCGGTCAAGGTCGTCATCGGCGGACTTGTCCCGCCGATCCAGAGACGTTGCGCCAGGCCCGCATCGCACGGCGCGGCGGCTGCCCACCCTCTCGCCTTCGGCGCTTCCGGATCGGCGGGACAAGTCCGCCGATGACGAAGCAGATGGAAGGGGGGCCGCGCGCATGGAAGCCGGGTCCCGGATCCGCTCTTCGGGCCGTCGCGGATGACACGAAGGAATTTGCGATCGCCCTGGCTCGGCCATGCGCGTCCATCCCCCGCGGTGGCGTTTCGGGCAAGGGGCTTCTGACAGGCGCGCAGAGCCGCTAAGAGGGCAGATCAACCCGCGCGCTTTGAATCCCGACGGCGCGCCACAGGGCGGACGCATGAAGACGGTGGTGCTGTGAAGACCGTGATCCTGGCCGGAGGCCTGGGAACGCGCATCTCCGAGGAGAGCCAGTTCAAGCCCAAGCCCATGATCGAGATCGGCGGCCGGCCGATCCTCTGGCACATCATGCGCCACTACGCTCACCACGGCTTCGACGACTTCATCGTCTGCCTGGGCTACCGGGGCTATGTGGTGAAGGAGTATTTCGCCAACTACGTCCTCCACAACGCCGACCTGACGGTCGACATGGCCACCGGGGCGCTGGAGTACCACGCCACCAACCACGAGCCGTGGAAGGTGACCCTGGTCGAGACGGGCTCCGACACCATGACCGGCGGCCGCCTCAAGCGGGTGGCGAAGTATCTGGAGCCGGGCCGGCCGTTCTTCATGACCTACGGGGACGGCGTGTCCGACGTGGACCTCTCCGCCCTCCTGGCGTTCCACGAGGCGCACGGCCGCGAGGCCACGATCACCGCCGTCGCCCCGCCGGGCCGCTTCGGCGCGCTGGACATCCAGGACGGCCGCGTCGACCGCTTCGTGGAGAAGCCGCCTGGGGACCAGGGCCTGATCAACGGCGGGTTCTTCGTCCTGAACCCCGCGGTGCTGGACCGGATCGACGGCGATCCCACGATCTGGGAGCGCGAGCCGCTGGAGGGCCTCGCCGCCGACGGGCAGCTCATGGCGTTCCGCCACGACGGCTTCTGGGCGGCCATGGACACCCTGCGCGACAAGAACGTCCTGGAGGCGCTGTGGGCCTCGGGCGAGGCGCCGTGGCGGCGGTGAACCCGGGGTTCTGGGCCGGCAAACGGGTCCTGCTGACCGGCCACACGGGCTTCAAGGGCTCGTGGGCGGCCCTGTGGCTGTCGAGCATGGGCGCGGAGGTGACCGGCCTCGCCCTGCCGTCCGACCAGACGCCCAGCCTGTTCGAGATGGCGGGCGTCGAACGCCGCATCGACTCGCGGCTCGGCGACATCCGGGATCCCGCCGCGATCGATCGGGCGCTGGCGGGAAAGACCTTCGACCTCGTGCTGCACATGGCGGCCCAGGCGATCGTGCGCACCGCGATCGAGGATCCCGTGGCCGCCTTCGACACCAACGTCATGGGCACGGCGCGGCTGCTGGAGGCGCTGAGGGGCCAGACCGCGCTGAAGGCCGTCCTGACCATCACCTCCGACAAGGTCTACGCCAACGACGACGGGGGCCGCGCCTTCGCCGAGGGTGATCCGCTGGGGGGCAAGGACCCGTACTCGGCCTCGAAGGCGGCCGCCGAGATCGTCGTCCAGAGCTTCGCCCGCAGCTACTTCCCCGGCGTGGCGGTGGCCACCGCGCGCGGCGGCAACGTGATCGGCGGCGGCGACTTCTCCCGCGACCGGCTGGTGGCCGACATCGTGCGCGCGGTCCGCGCCGGCGAGGCGGTGACGCTCCGCCATCCCGAGGCGACGCGCCCGTGGCAGCACGTGCTGGACTGCCTGGCGGGTTATCTCACCTTCCTGGAGGCGCTGGCCGTGCGGCCCGACGCGCCACGGGCGCTCAACTTCGGCCCGCGCCCGGGCGGGGCCGAGGTTACGGTGGGCGAACTCGCCACGCTGGGCGTCAAGGCGCTGGGCGGCAAGCCGTGGCGTCACGAGCCCGACCCCGACTCCCTGGAGGCCCGCGCCCTCGCCATCGACGCCACGCGCGCACGGACGGCGCTGGGGTTCGAGAGCCGCCTGGACGCTCCCGAGGCCGTGCGCCTCACCATGGACTGGTATGCGCGCCAGGCGGCCGGCGCAGACGCGCGCGCCTTGTGCCTGGAGCAGATCGAAGGGTACCAAGCCCGCGCATGACCACCCCGCCGCCCTGCCGCTTCTGCCGCGCGCCGCTGACGCGCACCTTCCTCGACCTGGGCGAGCAGCCCCTGGCGAACAGCTACCTCACGCCCGAGCAACTGGCGGCGGGAAACGAGCCCGTCTTCCCGCTGCACACGCGGGTCTGCAACCGCTGCCTCCTGGTCCAGGCGGACCATGAGGTCCCGGCCGAGGCGATCTTCGATGCGGGCTACGCCTATTTCTCGTCGTTCTCTTCGGGTTGGGTCGAGCACGCCCGCCGCTACGCCGAGGCGATGATCGCGCGGTTCGGGCTCGGTCCCGATTCGCTGGTGGTGGAGGTGGCCAGCAACGACGGCTACCTCCTGAAGCACTTCCTGGCCAAGGGCGTGCCCGTCCTGGGCGTCGAGCCCACGGCCAACACGGCCGAGGCGGCCCGCGCCATCGGCGTGCGCACCGACGTGGTCTTCTTCAACGCCGAGACCGGCCGGGCGCTGGCCGCGCGGGGCGACCGCGCCGACCTGATGGCGGCCAACAACGTCCTGGCCCACGTGCCGGACCTCAACGCCTTCATGGCCGGCTTCCCCCAGGTGCTGAAGCCGCAGGGCGTGCTGACCTTCGAATTCCCGCACCTCCTGAACCTGATCGAGAAGGTCCAGTTCGACACCATCTACCACGAGCACTACTCGTACCTGTCGCTGCTGGCGGTCGAGCAGGTGCTGCGGGCGCACGGCCTTCGCCCCTTCGACGTGGAACTTCTGCCCACCCACGGCGGGTCGCTGCGGCTGTTCTGCTGCCATGACGCCGCCGCCCATGCCGAGACCGACGCGCTGCGGGCGCTGCGCGCCACCGAGGCCGACGCTGGCCTGGGCGTGGCGGAAACCTACGACGGCTTCGCGGCGCGGGTGGAGGCGGTCTGCGACAGCTTCCGGGCCTTCCTCTCGGCCGCCCGCGACGAGGGCCGGGCAGTGGCCGCCTACGGCGCGGCGGCCAAGGGCAACACCTTCCTCAACCGCTGCGGCGTCACGCGCGACGACATCGTCGAGGTCTACGACGCCAATCCGGCCAAGCAGGGCCGATACCTGCCCGGCAGCCATATCCCGATCAGGGCGCCCGAGGCGGTGAAGGCGACGCGGCCCGACTATGTGGTGATCCTGCCCTGGAACCTGACCGAGGAGATCACGCGCCAGCTCGCCTTCATCGGCGACTGGGGCGGCCGGTTCGTGGTGGCGTCGCCCGAGACGAAGGTCCTCTCCTGATGCGCTTCGTCCCGACCCCGATCGCCGGCGTGGTCAGGGTCGAGGCCGATCCCCATGCCGACGACCGTGGCCTGTTCGCGCGCTTGCACTGCCCGGAGGAATTCGCCGCTGCCGGCCTCGACTTCGTCCCGGTCCAGACCAGCGTGTCGCGCAATCCGACCGCCGGTACGCTGCGCGGTCTGCACTACCAGGCCGCGCCTCATGCAGAGACGAAGCTGGTCCGGGTGACGCAGGGGCGGGTGTTCGATGTGGCCGTCGACCTGCGGCGCGACAGCCCGACCTATCGGGGCTGGACCGGCGTGGAACTGAGCGCCGACAACCTGGCGGCCCTCTTCATCCCGGAGGGCGTCGCCCACGGCTTCCTGACCCTGGAGCCCGACACCGACGTCCTCTACCAGATCGCGCCGGCGTATCGCCCCGGCCACGAGGCCGGCGTCCGCTGGGACGACCCGGCCTTCGGCGTCGCCTGGCCGATGCGGCCGCAGTTGATCTCGCCGCGGGACGCCGGATATCCCGACTACGATGCTGAAGATTGATCCCACCGCCCGGATCTCGCCGATGGCCGACATCGAGGAATCGGTGCGCGGCACCCTGATCGAGATCGGGCCGCGGGTGATGATCGACAGCTTCGTGAAGATCAAGCCGGCCGGCGGCTCGGGCGACGTGGTGATCGGCCCCGACACCGCCATCAACTCGGGCACCGTGATCTACACCGGCAACGGGGTGACCATCGGCCAGGGTGTGGCCATCGCCGCCAACTGCACCCTGGCCCCCACCAACCACGCCATCGCCGACCGCGATCGGTTCATCAAGGACCAGGGCTTTCAGGCGTCGAAGGGCGGCATCGTCATCGAGGACGACTGCTGGCTGGGGTCGGGCGTCGTCGTACTGGACGGGGCGGTCATCCGGCGCGGCGCCGTCATCGCGGCCGGCTCGGTGGTGCGGGGCGAGGTCCCGGCCTATGCGATCTTCGCAGGCGCGCCGGCGCGCCGCATCGGCGAGCGCGGCGGATGAAGGCGACCGTCGTCGGCGCGGCCGGGTTCGTGGGCGCCCGCCTGGCGAAACGCCTGCGGGCCGACGGGTGGGACGTGTGGGCGCCGGCCAAGGGCGACGCCGACCTGCTGCGCCGGGACCTGGGCGTGGTGTTCTACTGCGCCGGCCTGACCGCCGACTACGACCGACGGCCCTTCGACACGGTGGAGGCGCACGCCAGCCTGGTCAGCCGCCTGATCGAGGCGGGCCGGTTCGAGCGGCTGGTCTACTGCTCGTCCACCCGGCTCTACGACGGCCAGCGCCAGGAGGTGGTCCATGAGGCCGAGCCCCTGACCTTCGATCCGGCCGACCCGCGGCGCGTCTACGACCTCTCCAAGGCCCTGGGCGAGAACCTGACCCTGGCGCGCACCGGCGGACGTGGGTCGGTGGCCCGGCTGTCCAACGTCTTCGACTGGGCCGACGGCGCGCCGGGCTTCCTGTCCGAGTGGCTGATCGCGGCCCGCGGCGGGCGCGACCTGGAGCTGGACTCCAGCCCGAACATCGCCCGCGACTACATCCACCTCGACGACACGGTCGCGGCCCTCATGGCCATCGCCGCCGCGTCGGCCGGCGTCTTCAACGTGGCCGCCGGCCGCCTGACCACCAACGCGGAAGTCGCCCGGGTGTTCGAGGCTGCGGGCTGGACCGTACGGTTCCGCGGTCAGGCCAACCCGCCCCCGCCACCCAACGCCAGCGTCGAGCGCCTCGCGGGGCTTGGCGTGCGGGCGCGGCCCGTCGAGGATGTGGTCCGCGCCTATCTGGAAGGGCTCTGAAGCGCCGTGCAGCTCCTGGACCATACCCGCGACAGCCTCGTCGCCTACCTCACCGCCCAGTGCGCGGCGATCACGCCCGACGGCCGCGAGGACGCCTTCCGCAAGGCCGTGGACGCGCACCTGGACGAGGCGCTGGAGCGGATGCACGTCTGCATCAACGCCTGCGCCCCCTGGCGGCCCGACCAGTTCAACGTGCTGCAGAGTTCGCAGCACTGCATCTTCCTCTACTACCTCTCGAACACGATCTGGAGGCGCTCGGGCGACACGGCGGCGGCCACGCGGCTGTTCCTGATGAACAAGGCCCTGAACGGGATCGACCTGTTCTACGAGATCCAGATGCCGCCGGTGTTCTACATCGGCCATTCGGTGGGCATCGTCCTGGCCAAGGCGACCTACGGGAACTACCTCGTCCTCTACCAGAACTCGACCGTCGGCCGGCACAAGGACCAGATCCCCGTGGTCGGCGACCGGGTGGTGCTCTATCCAAACACCGCCGTGATCGGCCGCGCGGTGATCGGCGACGACGCGGTGCTGAGCCAGGGTGTCAGCGCCGTGAACAGGACCGTCCCGCCCGGCGTCATCGCCTTCCGTGGCGCCGGAACCGACCTGGCCTTCCAGCCGCGGCCCGACGACCTGCTGAAGGAATACTTCCGCCTCTGACCTTGCCTATCCGCGCTTCGCGGTCACCGCGGCGTGGATCATGTCGTAGAAGTCCTTCGCGAACGGCTCGGTCTGGCCCAGCGGCCCCTGGCGCATCCGGTCGCGCAGCGAGCGCCGCAGCTCCAGCCGCCGCTCGCGGTCGGCGGCCAGGGCGACCGCGGTGTCGAGATAGGCCTCCCGCGTGTCGACGGCCAGGTCGCCGATCCCGCTGTTGGCCATGATCGAGGCGCTGAGGCGTTCGTAGAAGGCCGGCCCCGTCAGGCTGACCAGCGGCACGCCCATCCACAGGGTCTCGGCGGTGGTGGTGCCCCCGGTCAGGGGGAAGGGGTCGAGGGTGATGTCCACCTCGTTGTAGTAGGGCAGGTGCGCCCCGCGGATCGCATGCCAGACCAGCCGGTCGGGCGTCACGCCCTCCACGGCGAACTGCTTTTCGATGTTGCGCCGGAAGCTCTCGCCGCTGGCTTCGGGCCGGATGAACGCGAACTTCGACCCCGGCGTTGCGGCGACCACCTTCGCCCAGGTCCGCAGGACGTCGCGGGTGTACTTGTGCGGGTTGTTGGCGGTCCCGTAGGTGATGAAGCCGTTCCGCAGCTCGGGCGCCTCGCCGATCTCGACGGTGTTCGAGAAGAACCGCGCGCCCAGCGCGATCCAGCTCCGCGGCATCAGAAGCGGCGTCTCGATCAGCAATTCGCGCCGGGGCGGGGCGGTGATCGGGTCGCAGATGAACCAGTCGATCGTCGAAAGCCCCGCGGAGTGCGGATAGCCCAGCCAGCTCGCCTGGAGCGGCGCCGGGCGATAGGCCATCACCTCCAGCTTGTTCATGTGGGTGGACCCGCCCAGTTCGATGAGCAGGTCGAGCTGGTCCGCCGCGATCCGTTCGGCGGCCTGGGTGATGCTGGCCTCGGGCCACCAGCGATAGGCGGTCACCTTCTCGGTGATCGCCCTCTGCGCCGCGTCCTCTTTTCCCTGGTAGAAGGAATAGATGAAGACCTCGAACCGCTCGTTGTCGATGTGGTCGAACAGCGGCGCCGCGAAATAGCCCACCGGGTGGGCGCGCAGGTCCGACGACATGAAGCCCAGGCGGATCTTCGGGCCGAGCGGCCGCGGCGGCGGGCGCTTGAGGGTGCGGCGGGCGGCGGCCTCCTCCTGGGCCCGGCCCCAGATGCGGTGCTGTTCGACCAGCTCCAGCCGGTCGTCGTCGCTGCGCACGCGCGCGATCTGCTTCAGCAGCGCGGTGTGGCGTCCGCTCTGGGCCCAGTTGCGGCCCAGGGTCCTGAAGTCGCCGACGGCGTCCAGCGCATCGTAGTCGCAGACGCGCACGAAGACGTCGGTCATGATCTTGTTGGTGGAGTCCGTGAACTCCGGCTTGCGCGGCAGGAGCGTCAGGGCGAGCTGGTAGGCGCGCTCGATATGGCCGCCTTCGTCGCCGAGGCGTGTGCGCTCCAGGCTCTCGACCAGTGCGGTGGCGTATTCGAGCTTGCCCGGCTCCAGTTCGTGCGCCCGCTCGAAATGCCGGTTGGCGCGATCGCGGTCCCAGTCCGAAACGAGGGAGCCGAGCTGGTACTGGAGCCAGGCCGCGTCGGGGTTGGATGGCAGGAGTTCTTCCAGGAAGGTCTGGCAGCCTTTCAGGTCGCCCCCGCGCCGCAGGGTCAGCGCCCGGGCCTCCAGCAGCTTCTGGGCTCCGGGGTTGGCGGCGAGGGCCGCGGTGAGCGCCTCCTCCGCTTCAGCTATGCGGAACTCCTCGGAGAGGCAGCCGGCGAGGTCCAGCCAGGCCTCCACATTGTCGCGCTTGATGCCGACGGCCGCCCGCAACCGGGTCAGCGCGGGGTCGATCTTGCCCTGCCGCGCCAGGGTGCGGCCGAGCTGGCGATGGTACTCGCTGTTGCGCGGCTCGGCCCGGACCAGCTTCGAGAACACGGCTTCGGCGCGCGCGTGCTCCCCCAGGTCCAACAGGACGTTGCCCAGGTTCTGCTGGGCCGCCGGCGCATTGGGCTTGAGCTTGACCGCCCGTTCCAGCACGGGCACGGCCTCGCGCTGGCGCTTGAGCTTCCTCAGCATGACGCCGTGGATGTTGAGCAGGTCGTAGTCGCGGGGATAGCGTTCGAGGCCAGTCGCGGCGTGCTGTTCGCCCTCCTCGAACCGCCCGGCGTTGTAGAGCTGGACCGTCAGGATCCTGTAGACGTTGGAGGGCTGGCCCGGCGCCTCGGCCACGGCGGCGATCAGGTGCCCGATCGCCTCGTCCCGCCGTCCCGAATTCAGCGCCGCCTGCGCGGCCTGCAGCCTGTCGCTCATTCCGTGACCTTCGAGCCCGCGCGCCAGATTCCGCGCGTGAGCGCCCGACTTACGGCTCCGGCCGCGCCGTGGCTAGGACAAGTAGATTATGCCGCGCGCGAGAAGCGCCACTTCAGGGTCAGGATCGTGGCGGACAGGGCCAGGCAGACGATGTTGGACGCTGCCACCGGCCAGCTTCCGATCATCACGCCATAGGCCGTCCAGAGGCAGAAGCCGGTCACGGTGACCGCATACATACGCAGCGAGACCGAGGTGGCGTCGCGTTCGCGCACGATCTTGGCGATCTGCGGCACGAAGCTGGTCATCGAGCACAGGGCGGCGCCCGTGCCGATCACATTGGCGATGAGAGACATGGTGTCCTGGGAGGCATGGGCCTCAGGCCCGGGGCGCTGTGCTGTCCATGGTGACGGTAACGGCGATCCGCACGCCGGGTTGCCCCGGAACGCCGCCGGTCTGCAATCGTCCGCGCACCTGCTGAGCCATGAGCTGCGCCACGGTCAGTCCGAAAGCCGGCGTCGGCGCCCGGTCGCCCGTTCCGTCGTCCACCCCCACCCCGTCGTCGGCGACGCTCAGTTCGAAGCCCTCGCCGATCCGGCGCAACGCGACGCGGATGCGACCGTTGCGGCCGTCGGGATAGGCATGGCGCAAGGCGTTTCCGACGGCTTCGCTGACGATCAGGGCCATGGGCGCGGCGTTGCGGCCGGGAATGGTCACGCTTTCGAGGTCGAGGTCGATATCCACGCCCTCGCGACCCGCCGAACCCGCCAGATCTCCGACGATCTCGCGCACGAGCGCCGCCAGCTCGGCTTCCTCGGCGTCCTCGCTCCAGGCCACGTGCCGATGCGCCACGCTGACCGCCGCGACGCGGCTCTGAACCGCCTTCAGCGCCTGGCGCACATCGTCGTCCGACACCCGCCGGCCCTGAAGCATGACGATCGACGAGATGAGCTGCAGGGTGTTCTTCACCCTGTGCTCGGACTCGCGCTGCCGGGCCGTATGCCGCTCCAACGCGTTCGCCTCGTCGTCGCTGGGACTGGCCATACCCTCTCCCGTCGCAGGCCGGGCAAACCCTACCCCCCGCAACCTGGGCGCGGGGTGCGACTCGACGTCGCAACGGGCGAAACACGTTACACCGCGAATCGTGCATCGGAGCAGCGTCTTGACCGGAAGGGCGCATGCGGGCCAAAGCCCCGCCCATGAACATCCTCCTCGTGGGTTCGGGCGGCCGCGAGCATGCGCTGGCCTGGAAGATCGCCGCCTCGCCGGCTGTCCGCCGTCTGGTCGCCGCGCCCGGCAATCCGGGCATGGCCGCGCAATGTGAGCTTCGGAACGTGGCGGCGACCGACGTTCCGGCGCTGGTGTCCTTGGCGAAGGAGATCGCCGCGGATCTCGTGGTGATCGGCCCCGAATCGGCGGTGGCGGCAGGCCTGGCGGATGCGCTGGAGGCCGAGGGCGTCCGCTGCTTCGGCCCCACCGCCGGCGCCGGCCAGCTCGAATCGTCGAAGGCGTTCACCAAGGCCTTCTGCGACCGCCACGGTCTGCCCACCTCGGCCTATGCGATATGCGACAGCGCCGAGTCGGCCTTCGCCGCCCTGGACAGGTTCCGGCCACCCTATGTGATCAAGGCCGACGGCCTGGCCGCCGGCAAGGGCGTGGTGATCGCCCAGGACCGCGCCGAGGCCGAGGCCGCCATCGACGACGCCTTCGGCGGCCGCTTCGGCGCCGCCGGCGCCCGCGTGGTGCTGGAAGAGTTCCTGGAGGGCGAGATCGGCTCGCTGTTCGCCCTTTGCGACGGCCGGGACTCGATGATCTTCGGCTGGGCGCAGGACCACAAGCGCGCCTTCGACGGCGAACAGGGGCCGAACACCGGGGGCATGGGGACCTATTCGCCCGCGCCCGTCTTCACGCCCGAACTGGTGGAGCAGGTGCGCACGCGCCTGGTCGAGCCGGCCTTCGCCGGAATCGCCGCCGACGGCTTCCCCTACCGCGGCGTGCTGTTCGTGGAGCTGATGGCCACGAAGGACGGGCCCAAGCTGGTGGAGTTCAACGTCCGCTTCGGCGACCCGGAGTGCCAGGTGCTGATGCTGCGCCTGGAGAGCGACGTCGTCCCCTACCTGCTGGCCTGCGCCGAGGGACGCCTGGCCGAGATGCCGCCCCCAGCCTGGCGCGACGAATCGGCCGTGTGCGTGGTGATGGCGGCCGAAGGGTATCCCGGGACACCCAGGGCCGGCGGCGCGATCCGCGGGGCCGACGCCGACTTCGGCCCGCAGACGGCGGTCTTCCATGCCGGCACGAAGCAGGGCGACGACGGCGTGCTGCGCGCCGCGGGCGGCCGTGTGCTGAACGTCTGTGCGCGCGGCGTGACGCTCCAGGCGGCGCGGGACGCCGCCTATGCCGCCGTGGACGCCATCGACTTCCCCGACGGCTTCTGCCGCCGTGACATCGGCTGGCGCGCGCTGGGGCCGCGAGCCTGACGGGAACCACCAGACGCACGAAGGGCCGGAGTGTGCTTCGAGCCTCCGCGCGAGCGGAGGCTCCGTCATGCAACCGCGGAGAACACGAAGGAACGCGGAATCACGGCTTCGCCTTCCGCGCCTTTCCGCGCCTTCCGCGGTTCCTTGAAATTCGAGGGGCGCCGCTTCGCGGCATCGCCGGGGGGGCGCCATGCCGTTTCGTGCCCTTTCGTGATCGACCCTACCCCGCGCCCTCCGCCACGGCCCGCAGGGCAGGCAGGGCCACGTCGTGCCAGGCGGCGGCGAGGGCGCCCTGGACGGCGGCGGCCTCCCGCTCGTCGAACTGATTCCAGCCCGCATGGATCAGGCGCACATGGGTGCCGCCGGCGATGCGGGTCAGGCGGATGTCCACGAACGTGTCGGGCGTGTCGGGGAAGCGCCAGGCGAAGGAAAGGCGCCGCGGTGCGTCGATCACCTCGATACGGCAGGCGATGGCCTCGGTGACGTCGCCGGCCGCGCGACGCCCTTGATCGGGCTGGAGATAGAAGACGTGGCCGGCCAGCGGCGCGAACCTCAGACAGCCCATCCATTGCACGACCAGAGGCGGTTCGGTCAGCGCCCGCCATACCCGTTCGCGAGGTGCGGCGATCTCGATGATCGAAGAGACCTCGTCCGGCATGCCTTGCTCCCCCGCCCGGCGCGGGTAAAAGGAATTTCAAACAAGCGTACGACGAACGGAAGGGAGCGCCATGTCCGTGACCGCGGATCTCGCCGCCGAACAGGCCCGCGAACAGGCCAATACCGGCACCAAGGATGTGGCCGAGTCCCACCGCTTCGACGAGGTGGCGCTGGACGCCTGGATGAAGGCCAACGTCGAGGGCTATCAGGGACCTCTGACGGTGCGCCAGTTCAAGGGCGGCCAGTCCAATCCGACCTATCAGCTCACGACGCCCGGTCAAAAGTACGTCATGCGCCGCAAGCCGCCGGGCAAGCTGCTGCCGTCGGCGCATGCGGTGGACCGCGAGTTCAAGGTGATCTCCGCCCTCTACCCCACGGGGTTCCCGGTGGCGCGGCCGTTCGCGCTGTGCACCGACGACGGCGTGATCGGCACCTGGTTCTACATCATGGATATGGTCGAGGGCCGGGTGCTCTGGGACCAGAGCCTGCCGCAATACGCGCCGGCCGAGCGCAACGCGATCTTCAAGGCCAAGATCAAGACCCTCGCCGACCTCCACAACACCGACTACGTCAAGGTGGGCCTGGAGGACTACGGCAAGCCGGGCAACTACATGGCCCGTCAGGTCGATCGCTGGACCAAGCAGTACAAGGCCTCCGAGACGGTCCACATTCCCGAGGTCGAGCGCCTCATCGAATGGCTGCCCAAGACCGTGCCGCCGCAGGAGCGGACCTCGGTGGTCCACGGCGACTATCGCCTGGACAACATGATCTTCCATCCCACCGAGCCGCGCGTATCCGCTGTGCTGGACTGGGAACTGGGCACCCTGGGCGAGCCGCTGGCCGACTTCACCTACATCCTGATGAACTGGGTGAACGGGACGATCTCGACGATTCCCGACCTCAAGGCCCACGGCATCCCGACGATGGACGAGGCGGTCGAGTACTACTGCGGCCTGACCGGGCGCTCGGGCATCGCCGACCTGAACTGGTTCTTCGCCTACAACAGCTTCCGCCTCGTCGGCATTCTCCAGGGCATCCTCGGCCGTGTGCGCGACGGCACCGCCAACCATCCCGACGCGGCGAACATGGGGCCCCGCGTCGAGGCGCTGTCCAAGCTGTCGTGGTCCTACGCGCAGAAGGCCGGGGCGGCGTAGTCCGCGTCGCGCCGATCCAGCCGCTCAGCCCACAGGCCGGGCCAGCCGTGCGTCCAGCGCGGCCTCGTCGTCGAACACCGCCCGCACGGGCCAGGGCGCGACACGGTCGCGCCAGGCCGGCGGCAGGCGCATCCAGTCCTTCTCGGTGGTGATCAGGCGGGCGTTCGCGCGCAGGGCGTCGGCGGCCAGGATCCGGAGCTCGCGCTCGCCATACGCGTGATGGTCGGGAAAGGCCCGCATCCCGACCACCTCGCCGCCGGCCGCGCGCAGCGTCCGCTCGAACTTCCACGGCTTGCCGATCCCGGCGAAGGCGACCAGCGGGCCAGCCGGTGGCGGGCCGGCCGGAACCAGCCGGGCGACCAGGACCGGCTTCGCCGCCAGTCGTGCGAGCAACGCGGGATCAGGCGCCGTCACGTCGGCCGGCTGCATCAGGACCACGGCGTCGGCGCGGGCCAGGCCGGTGTCGAGCGGCTCGCGCAGGGGACCGGAGGGCACGACGCCCTCGGCGCCGAAGGGCCATTCGCCGTCGCGCGTCTCGCCGTCGACCACCACCAGGGACAGGGTCTTGGCGACCGCAGGGTTCTGATGGCCGTCGTCCATCACCACGACGGGCGCGCCGGCCTGGGCCGCCGCAGCGGCGCCGGCCGCCCGGTCGCGCGCCACCCAGACCGGGACATCCCGCGCGAGCATGAGGGGCTCGTCGCCCACGTCGGCGGCGGTGTGTCGTTCGGGCTCGACGCGCAGCGGCCCGCCGAGCCGGCCGCCATAGCCGCGGGTCAGGACATGGGCGCCCAGCCGGCGGGCGATCTCGCGGGCCACGGGCGTCTTGCCCGCGCCGCCGACGGTCAGGTTGCCCACGCAGATGACCGGGACACCGGGGTCGAACGGGCGCCCACGTTCGAGCCGCCGCGCCGTGGCCCGGGTCCAGGCGGCCGAGAGAGGGCGCAGAAGGATACGGGCGATCCGGCCCTTGGCGGGATCGCGGGCGTACCACCAGCGCGGCGTCGAGAGCTTCATGCGGGGAGCAGGGGTTCGAGACGGGCGAGCGCGTCGTCCAGCGCCGCGGACTGGCGATCGGCGTAGTCCAGCGCCGCGTCGCCCATCCGCCGGGCGATCCGGGCGTTGTCCAGCAGGCCGCGGATGTGGCGCGCCAGCGCCTGGGCGTCGGGCGCGACGATGGCGGCCGCCTCCGCCTCGAGCTCGGCATAGAGGTCCTGGGCGTTGAAGACGTGCGGTCCGGTGAGGATCGGCTTGCCCAGGCGCGCCGGCTCCAGCGGATTGTGCCCGCCAACGCCGTCCACGAAGCCGCCGCCCATCACCACGACGTCGGCCAGCCGGAAGAAGAGGCCGAGTTCGCCCAGGGTGTCGGCCACGTGGATCGGTCCGGCGGGCGCCGCGCCGGTGGACCGGCGGTCGGCGCCCAGGGCGGCCGCGACGTCTGCGCCCCGCCCGGGATGTCGCGGGACCACGATCAGGAGCGCCTCTACAGGGTCGCGGACGGCCTGGCGGAAGGCCTCTGCGACGATGGTCTCCTCGCCGGGATGGGTGCTTGCGGCCACGACCACGCGACGACCGCCCAGGATTTCGCGCAGGTTCCGCAACGCGTCCGGATCGGCCGGCAGGGGTTCGCCCACGCGCTTGAGGTTGAGCTGCGGCCCGCAGGCGCCGCCCAGGCTCACCAGTCGCGCCTCCGAAGCCGCATCCTGGGGCAGGATCAGGTCGAAGGCGGCCAGCAGGGTCCGCGCCGCCGTCGGCCAGCCGCGCCAGCGGCGGGCGCTGGCCTGGGTGATGCGGGCGGACGCCAGCGCCAGCCGCACGCCGCGGCGCCGGGCGGCCAGGATCAGGTTGGGCCAGAGTTCGCTCTCCACGAACACGCCCAGCGCGGGCCGCCAATGATCGAGGAAGCGCGCCACGGCCCGGGGGCCGTCCACCGGCGCGAACTGGTGGATCACGCCGGGCGGCAGCCGGCGGGCCAGCAGCTCGGCCGCCGTCGCCGTGCCCGAGGTGACCAGCAGGACGAGGTCGGGGCGCCGCGCGCGGAGCGCCGAGATCAGGGGCAGCAACGAGGTGGTCTCGCCCACGGAGACGCCGTGCAGCCAGACGAGCGGACCTTCGGGCCGCGCCAGCGACGTCCGGCCCAGCCGCTCGGCCAGTCGCGCCGGAGCCTCTTTCCCGCGTCGCGCGCGGCGGCGCAGGAGGGCCGGAGCGAGGGGTTCCAGCAGGCTCGTGGCCAGGCCGTAGAGCGCGAGCGGGAGAGGACGGCTCACACCGGCCCGGCGTGGTGGGCCAGCCGGCAGGTGCGGGCGGCGTCGGTCTCGACCTGAAGGGTGGCGTGGCCGATGTTGAAGCGGTGCGCCAGCTCCTCGCTGGCCTGGTGCAGGAAGTCGTCGGCGTCGGCGTTGTCGGGCCGGAGCAGGTGGGCGGTCATGGCGGTCTCGGTCGTGGAGAGCGCCCAGACGTGCAGGTCATGGACGTCCTCGACGCCCGGCAGGCCGGCCAGCCATGTCCGCACCTCGTCCACGTCGACGCCGCGGGGCGCGGCGTCGAGCGCCAGGTCGATCGAATCGCGCAGCAGGCCCCAGGTGCCGACCACGATCACCACGGCGATCAGGAGGCCCAGGGCCGGGTCGATCCAGAGGATTCCCGTCCGGCTCATGGCGAAGGCGCCCACCACCACGGCCAGCGACACGCCCGCGTCGGCCGCCATGTGCAGGAACGCGCCGCGGACGTTGAGATCGGAATGGCTGCCGCGCATGAACAGCAGCGCCGTGGCGCCGTTGATGAGCACGCCCAGGCCGGCGGTGATCATCACCAGTCCGGTGGCCACGGGGGCCGGCTCCTGCAGCCGGTGGATCGCCTCGGAGACGATGACGCCCACGGCGACCAGAAGCAGCACGGCATTGGTCAGCGAGGCCAGGATGGTCGCCTTGCGCATGCCGTAGGTGCGCCGCCCGGCAGGCGCGCGCTTCGCCAGGACCGCGGCGCCCCAGGCCAGCAACAGCGACAGGACGTCGGACAGGTTGTGCCCGGCGTCGGCCAGCAGGGACAGCGACTGGGTCCAGAGACCGACGGCCACTTCGGCGACCACGAAGCCGGTGTTGAGCACCACCCCGATCAGGAAGGCGCGGCCCATGTCGTCCGGCGGGGCGTGGTGGTGATGCCCGTGGCCGTGGCCGTGGCCGTGGCCGTGCGCATGCCCATGCCTGTGCGCATGCCCGTGGACGTCATCGTGCGCGGCGTCGGCCATCGGGCCTATGTCTCACCGACTCCGGCGGGGATCAATCTCAGGGCCCTGCCTCAGCGCGAGACCAGGGCCTCGGCCCGCCGGGTTGCGGCGGAGAGGCGGGCGGACCAGTCCTGGATCAGCGCCGCGACCGCCGCGTCGTCGGCGTCGGGGGGGACATCGAGCGGGCCGTCCCAGACCACGGCGCCGCGGCCGAAGGGGGCCGCGAACATGACCTTGTCCCAGGTGCTTTCCAGCCGCCAGGCCGGCGCGGCGGCGATGCCCATGAGGAACACCGGCCGGCCCGACCGTCGGGCGATCTGCAGCGAGCCGGCGGCGATCACCTCGTTGGGGCCTCGCGGGCCATCCGGCGTGACGACCAGCGCGCCGCCGTCCTTCACCCAGTTGGTGGCCTCGCGGATGGCGGCCACGGCCTGCCGCGCCTTGGCCGTGTCGCCGGGCTTGGCGGACGAGACGCGGATGGCGGGGAAGCCCGACATGGCCAGCGCCCGCGCGATGAACTCGCCGTCGGCCGAGGGCGAGATCAGGCAGCGGGTGCGCTTGCGCCACCACTGCGGCGCGGTGGCCAGGCACAGGGGAATGCGCCCGTGCCAGAAGAGCGCGATGGCGCCGGCGGCGTCGTCGGCCAGCACGGGCTCGACGCAGCCGAGGTTCTCGTGCCGCCAGCGCACGGTGCGCAGCACCAGCTTCAGGTAGGTCCCGAGCAGCCAGCCGAGGAAACCCTGGACGCCGTCGGATCGCAGGAGGGCCTTCAAGCCGCCGGCTCCGCCTCCAGGTCCTGGCCCTTGGCCAGGCGCGCGTAGAGACCCCGGCGGCGCACGAGCGCGGCGTGGTCGCCGGTCTCCACCACCCGGCCCCGGTCGATCACATAGATGCGGTCGGCGCCCCGCACCGTGGCCAGCCGGTGCGCGATCAGGAGGGTGGTGCGGCCCGACATCAGCCGTTGCAGGGCGGCCTGCACCTGGGCCTCGCTCTCGGTGTCGAGCGCGCTGGTGGCCTCGTCCAGCAGCAGGATCGGCGCGTCCTTCAGGAAGGCGCGGGCGATGGCGATCCGCTGGCGCTGGCCGCCCGACAGGCGTGCGCCGCCTTCGCCCACCAGGGTGTCGTAGCCTTCGGTCAGGTCGGCGATGAAATCGTGCGCGGCGGCGGCGCGTGCGGCCGCCTCGATCTGGGCTGCGGTCGCCTGGGGCCGGGCATATGCGATGTTGGCGCGGATGGTGTCGTCGAACAGGAACGGCTCCTGGGTGACCAGCGCGATGCGGTCGCGCAGCGAGGCCAGCGTCACCTCGCGCACGTCCTGGCCGTCGATCGTCACCCGGCCGGCGGTGGCGTCGTAGACGCGCGGGATCAGGTTCAGGATGGTGCTCTTGCCGCCGCCCGAGGGGCCCACCAGGGCCACGATCTCGCCCCGCCGGGCCTCCACGTCCACGCCGTCCAGCGCCGGCGGGCCGTCGGCGGCGTACGAGAAGCCGACGCCTTCGAACCGCACCCGCCCCTCGCCGACGGCCAGCGGCCGGGCGGCGGCCTGTTCGCGGACCTCGGGCTCCACGTCCAGGGCGGCGAACAGGCGGCGCGCCGCCGACATGCCTTCGGCGAACACGGTCTGGAGGTTGGCGAGCTGGCGCAGCGCCTGGCTGGCCATGGTCAGCGCCGCCACGAAGGAGAAGAAGGCGCCGGCGTTCATCTCGCCCACCGTCGCCCGCCAGCCGGCGTAGGCGAACACGGCGGCGACGATCAGGGTCATCAGCAGTTCGGTGGCCGGGGCGGCGCGGGCGCGGGCGTTGGCGCCCTTGGTCAGGTGGCGCTGGCGCCGCGCGACCACCTCGGCCACGCGACCTTCCTCGTAGGCCTCGCGGTTCTCCAGCTTGACGACGCGGACGCCGTCCAGGCTCTCCATGATCGCCGACGACAGCGCCGAGGTCTCGGCCATGGCGCCCCTGGCGGCCTTGGTGGTCCGCTTGGCGAAGCGACGCATGATCAGCGAGGCCACGGGCGCAGCGCCGAGCAGCAGCAGCGACAGCATCCAGTCGTTGGCCACCATGACCAGGGTCGCGCCGACGAAGATCAAGAGGTTCTGGGTGTAGTTCACCACGCCGGCGGTCGCCGCCTCGCGGATCAGGCCGGCGTCGTAGAGCACCGACGACACGAAGCTGCCCGAATGGCGGCTGCGCAGGTGGGCTAGGTCGGCGCGCACCAGCCGGCCGAAGAGCTGGACCTGCACGTCGCCCACCACGGCGTTGCCGATGCGATTGACGAGCGTGGCCTGGACCACCTGGGCCAGGGTGCGGCCCACGGCCAGGGCGGCGATGGTGAGCGGCAGCCACAGGATCGCGCCGGGCTTCCGGAACACCAGCAGGTCGTTCGTGGCGGGCTCGATGATCCGTACCAGCTCGGCGCTGGTCCAGGCCACGACGACGGCGGCCAGGAGGGCGACGGTCCAGCCCTTCCACCGCGGGGCCAGATAGACCCGCGCCACCCGCCCGATCAGGGCGCGCGCGCTCAGCTCCGGCGGGGCGGCCTCGCTCATCGCGCTGGGATCGGACGTCGCGCGCCCGGCGTCAACTCCCCGTGGTCGTTGCGCCCAGCCTCCGCGAGAGCCGAGGCTCAGTATCTTTTGTCCACGGATGCACACGGAGACACACGGATGGCGCGGCGGCCTTCATCCGTGTGCATCCGTGGACCTTGAAATCGGAAGGTCGCCGCTTCGCGGCCTCAGCCCTCTTCGGCCCAGGCGCGGATGAGCTGGTGGGCGATGGCCATGCGCGGGGGGCAGAAGACGCCTTCCAGCTCGCCGGCCAGCAGGCCGCGGGCTTCGGCGCGGGTGAACCAGCGGACCTCGGAGAGCTCGGTCTGGTCGGGCGTGCCCTCGTCGTCCTCGACCTCGGCGATCAGGCCGATCATCAGCGACGACGGGTAGGGCCACGGCTGGGTGGAATGGTAGCGGACGCTGATCGTGCGCAGGCCCGCTTCTTCCGACAGTTCGCGGGCGCAGGCCTCCTCGATGCTCTCGCCGGGCTCGAGGAAGCCGGCGAGGGCCGAGAACATCCCCTTGGGCCAGGCCTCCTGGCGGCCCAGCATGCAACGGTCGCCGTGGGCGGCCAGCATGATGACGACCGGGTCGGTGCGCGGGAAATGCTCGGCCTGGCACGACGGGCACTGGCGTTTCCATCCACCGTCGCGCGTTGTCGAGGGTTGGCCGCAGGCGGCGCAGAACTGATGCTTGCGCCGCCATTCGAACATGGCCTTGGCGGTGGCCAGGATGGCGGCGTCGGTATCGGGAAGCTGCAGCGCGATCTGGCGCAGCTCCTTGAACTCGCCCAGGCCCTGGAGCGGCCCCTGGGCCGGGTCGTTCGAGCCCTCGATGTCGACCGCGAAGACGGCGGTCTCGTTCCAGAGGCCCAGGAACAGCAGGCGTTCGTTCCCGCCGGCCAGCTCGCCCACGAGGCGCGAGGGCAGGTAGGCGATCTGTTCGCCGCCGTCCTTGGTCTTCTCGACGAAGGCGCGGCCGTTCCACAGGGCCACGCCCAGGCTTTCGGAGGAGCCGAGCTGGCGCGACAGCCAGTCGGCGTCGCCCCTGCGGTCGCTGGCCCGGTCGAGCGGATTGCCGGCGAAGGTGTTGCGGAAGAACGTGAGCGGCATGGCCCCGTTCATAGTGCGCCTTGCCCGCCGGCCCAACAGGGTTCCGCGCGCGTCCGCGATGGTCGCCGCGGGCGAGGGGGATTTCCGCGGCGATTCCACGCCCGCACGGGTGACACGCGGGCGTCCCGTCCCCAAATTGGCGGGACGCGCCCGGACGCGAGGCGCGGAGCCGTAAAGAACGAGGACGCCGATCATGGCCGACGACGCCGCGAAGCCGCCACCGAACTTCCCCGCCGACTACACGCCGCCGCCGGTGTGGCAGTGGAACAAGGAGAGCGGCGGACGCTTCGCCGCCATCAACCGCCCCATCGCCGGTCCCACCCACGACAAGGTGCTGCCCGTGGGCGAGCACCCGTTCCAGCTCTACTCGCTGGGCACGCCCAACGGCGTGAAGGTCACCATCATGTTCGAGGAGCTGCTGGCCGCGGGCCACGGGGGCGCCGAGTACGACGCCTGGCTCATCAACATCGGCCAGGGCGACCAATTCGGATCGGGCTTCGTCGACATCAACCCGAACTCCAAGATCCCGGCCCTGCTGGACCGCTCCGAGCCCAAGCCGGTGCGCATCTTCGAGTCGGCCTCGATCCTGATGTACCTCGCCGAGAAGTTCGGCGCCTTCCTGCCGACCGACCGCGCGGCGCGGGCCGAGGTGATCTCGTGGGTCATGTGGCAGATGGGCTCCGCGCCCTACCTGGGCGGCGGCTTCGGCCACTTCTACGCCTACGCGCCGATGAAGATCGAATACGCCATCGACCGTTTCGCGATGGAGGTGAAGCGCCAGCTCGACGTCCTGGACCGCCGGCTGGCCGAGAGCGAGTACCTGGGCGGCGCCGACTATACGATCGCCGACATGGCGGTCTGGCCCTGGTATGGCCTGCTGGCCAAGGGCGGCGCCTATGAGTCGGGCGAGTTCCTGGACGTCCAGAGCTACCGGAACGTCCAGCGCTGGACCGAGCAGGTCGGACAGCGCGAGGCCGTGAAGCGCGGCCGCATCGTCAACCGCGCCCAGGGCAAGCCGGCGATCGCCGAGCGGCATTCGGCGGCCGACATCGACACGGCCCTGGCCGAGGCCGGAAAGTAGCGGACGTCCCCGGGCCTCCGCGCGGGCGGAGGCTCCCTCGTGGAAACCACGGCGGCGCGGAAACGCGCCGTCGCCGTCCTTGGTTTCCCGCGCCTTCCGGTCCGTTGAAGCGGGGACGCGGCGTTGCGTTGGGGGCGCCGGGCCGTCGGCGCATTGGAAGGCGGGCTTCGCCCCCTGCCATGCGGAGGAATCGCATATGAACGGAAAAGGGCGCGGAGCCTCGGGGACGCTTCGTCTGCCCGAGGCCTTTCCGCGGCTCCAACCCCGCGCCCGCGGCGCGCAGGAGGACGGATGACCTACGAAACGATCAAGGTCGAAGAGGCCGCGCCGGGGATCACGGCGATCACGTTCAACCGGCCCGACGCGGCGAATGCGCTGTCCACGCAGATGGGCCGCGAACTGCTGGACGCCTGGTCGAAGCTGCGGTCCGACGAGGCGCTGCGGTGCGTGATCCTGCGGGGCGAGGGCAAGCACTTCCAGGCCGGGGCGGACCTCAAGGAACGCAACGGCATGAGCGACGAGGCCTGGGCCGAGCAGCACCGGCTGTTCGAGGCCATGATCCGGATGCAGCTCGCCTGCCCCGTGCCGGTGATCGCGGCGGTGCAGGGGGCGGCGATGGGCGGGGGCTGCGAGATGACGCTGGCCTGCGATTTCGCCTATGCATCCGAGGGCGCGCGGTTCGGCCTGCCCGAGGCGGGCCTGGGCATCCTGCCGGGCCTGGGCGGCACCCAGCTCCTGACGCGGGCCGTGGGGCCGCGGCGGGCGATCGAACTGCTGACCACGGCGGCGCCGTTCACGGCGCAGCAGGCGCTGGACTGGGGGCTGGTGAGCGGCGTGGTCGCGCCCGAGGCCCTGTTCGAGACCGTGCTGGGCGTGGCGACGGTGATCGCGAGCAAGGCACCGCAGTCGGTGCGCGGGGCCAAGCGGGTGGTCCATGGCGGCCTGGACCTGGACCTGAAGCAGGCGATGGACCTGGAGCTGACGGTCTACAATCAACTCTTCACCACCGCCGACCGCCGCGAGGGCGTGGCGGCCTTCAACGAGAAGCGGACGGCGCGGTTCGAAGGGAAGTAGCTGGAGCGACGCCCAGTCTCCGCCTACGGTTCCGCCTGTGAAGATGCCCGCGCCCGATCCGTCGCTCCTGGCCCGCAAGGGCGAGATCGTGCGGGCGCTGCGCCGGATCGTCCCGGGCGAGGGCGTGATCGCCGAGGCGGCCGAGCTGGTCCCATTCGAGAGCGACGGGCTGTCGGCCTATCGCCAGGCGCCGATCGCCGTGGTGCTGCCTGAGACCACGCAGCAGGTGTCCGACATCCTGCGCTGGTGCGGGGCCAACGGGGTGAAGGTGGTGCCGCGCGGGGCCGGCACGTCGCTGTCGGGCGGGGCGCTGCCGCTGGCGGACGGGGTGGTGCTGGGGCTGTCGAAGTTCAACCGGGTGCTGGACGTGGACTACGCCAACCGCTGCGCGGTGGTGCAGCCGGGCGTGACGAACCTGGGCGTGACGGCGGCGGTGGAGGCGGCCGGCTTCTACTACGCCCCCGACCCGTCCAGCCAGATCGCCTGCACCATCGGCGGCAACGTGGCGGAGAATTCGGGCGGGGTGCACTGCCTGAAGTACGGCCTGACCACGAACAACCTGCTGGGCTGCGAGATCGTGCTGATGAGCGGCGAGGTCGTGCGCCTGGGCGGCAAGGCGTTCGACGCCGAGGGCTACGACCTCTTGGGCCTGATCACGGGCTCGGAGGGGCTGCTGGGGGTGGTGACCGAGGTCACGGTGCGCATCCTGCCGAAGCCCGCGACGGCGCGGGCGCTGCTGCTGGGCTTTCCTTCGGCCGAGGCGGCGGGCGCGTGCGTGGGCGACATCATCGCCGCGGGCGTGATCCCGGCCGGGCTGGAGATGATGGACAACCCGGCGATCCGGGCGGCCGAGGCGTTCGTGGGTGCCGGCTATCCGGTGGACGCCGCCGCCCTGCTGATCGTGGAGCTGGACGGCCCCGAGGCGGAATGCGCCGAGCTGACCGGGCAGGTCGAGGCGATGGCGACGGCGCGAGGGGCCGACTTCCTGAAGGTCTCGCAGACCGAGGCCGAGCGGCTGAGCTTCTGGGCGGGGCGCAAGGCCGCCTTCCCGGCCGTGGGGCGGATCGCGCCCGACTACTATTGCATGGACGGCACCATCCCACGGGGGAAGCTGCCGCAGGTGCTGGGCCGCATCTACGAACTGGCGGCCGAGTACGGGCTGGGCGTGGCCAACGTCTTCCACGCCGGCGACGGCAACCTGCACCCGCTGATCCTCTACGACGCCGACCGGCCCGGCGACCTGGAGAAGGCCGAGGCGTTCGGCTCGGATATCCTGAAGCTGTGCGTGGCCGTGGGCGGCGTGCTGACCGGCGAGCACGGCGTGGGCGTGGAGAAGCGCGACCTGATGGGCGAGATGTTCGATCCGACCGACCTCGCCTGCCAGCAGCGGGTGAAGTGCGCCTTCGACCCGGGCCTGCTGCTGAATCCCGGCAAGGTGTTCCCGACCCTGCACCGCTGCGCCGAGCTGGGGCGGATGCATGTGCATCGGGGCAAGGTGGCCTTCCCCGAGCTGCCGCGGTTCTGATGCTGGAGACCCTCAGACCCCTGAAGCCGGCCTCGCCCGAGGAGGTCCAGGCCATCGTCGCCGAGGCCGGCGCCGCGGCGCGGCGCATCGAGGTGACCGGCGCGGGCACCAAGCGCGGGATCGGGGCGCTGGAGCCGGTGGACGTGGTCCTCTCGACCCAGCGGCTGGACCGGATCGTGGACTATGCGCCGGACGAGCTGGTGCTGACGGCGCAGCCCGGCGTGCGGGTCGCCGACCTGGAGCGGATCGTGGCCGCCCGCGGCCAGATGCTGGCCTTCGAGCCGCCGCGCTGGACGCGCCTGCTGGGCGCCCGCGGCGAGCCCACCCTGGGCGGGGTGGTGGCGGCGAACCTCTCGGGACCGCGGCGGCTCCGGGCCGGGGCGGCGCGCGACCACCTGCTGGGGTTCTCGGGCGTGTCGGGCCGGGGCGAGGCGTTCAAGGCCGGCGGCAAGGTGGTGAAGAATGTCACCGGCTACGACCTGATGAAGCTGATGGCCGGGTCGTGGGGAACGCTGGCCGTGTTCACCGAGCTGACGGTCAAGGTGCTGCCCGCGCCGAGGACCGAGGCGACGCTGCTGCTGTTCGGCCTGCACGACGTCCGCGCCTTCGAGGCGATGCAGGCGGCGATGAACGGGCCGTTCGAGGTGTCCGGAGCGGCGCACCTGCCGGTGACCACGGCCCGCGCGCGGCCGCTCAAAGCCGAGATGGCGGTCACCGCGTTGCGGCTGGAGGGGTTCGAGGCGTCGGTGGCGGCGCGGGCCGACGACCTGGCCCAGATGCTGGCTGGGGCGCTGGCCGGCTTCGGCCGCACCGACCGGCTGGACGCCGGGCATTCCCGGGATTTCTGGCTCCAGGTGCGCGAGGCCGAGGCGCTGGCGGGCGATCCCCGGCCGCTCTGGCGGCTGTCGCTGCCGCCGGCGGTTGGCTGGCGCGCGCCGCACGCCCTGCCGGGCGAGGCGCTCTACGACTGGGCGGGCGGCCTGGCCTGGCTGGCCACCGAGGAGCCCGCGGCGCGGGTGCGGGCGGTGGCGCGCGAGCTGGGCGGGCACGCGCTGTGCCTGAAGGGCGACGAGGCGTTCGGCCCGCGCGAGGGGCCGCTGGGCGCGTTGCAGGACCGTGTGAAGGCCGCCTTCGATCCCCTGGGCGTGCTGAACCCCGGCCGCATGGAGGGCCGCCCGTGAGGACCGCCTTCACCCCCGAACAGCTCGCCGACCCCGAGGTCGCGGCCAGCGCGGGCGCGATCCGCAAGTGCGTCCACTGCGGCTTCTGCACGGCCACCTGCCCGACCTACGTCCTGCTGGGCGACGAGCGCGACAGCCCGCGCGGGCGGATCGAGCTGATCCGCGACATGCTGGAGCGGGGCGGCCCGCCGTCGCCGGGGACGGTGACCCACGTCGACCGCTGCCTGTCGTGCCTGGCCTGCACCACCACCTGCCCGTCGGGCGTGGACTACGCCCAGCTCATCGACCACGCGCGGGCGCACATCGAGGCGCATCACCGCCGGCCCTGGCCCGAGCGGCTCGTCCGCGGCCTGCTGGCCCGCGTGCTGCCCTATCCCCGCCGCCTTGCGTGGGCGCTCCGGCTGGGCCGGCTGGCCCGGCCGCTGGAGCCCGTGCTGGCGCGGATGGGCCTGGCGCCGCTGGCGGCGATGCTGCGGCTGTTGCCGGCGGCCAGGCCCGCGCCGTCCAGGCCTCTCGCCGGAACCGTGTCCGCCGTCGCCGAGGGACCACGGGGGCGCGTGGTGCTGCTGAAAGGCTGTGTCGAAGCGGCGATGGCGCCACAGGTCCGGGCCGCGGCGACGCGGCTGCTGGAACGCATGGGATATGAGGTGGTCGAGGCGCCGGGCGAAGGCTGCTGCGGGGCGTTGTCCGAACACCTGGGCCGGGCGGACGAGGCGCGGCGCATGGCGCAGGCGAACCTTGCGGCCTGGGGCAGGCTGGACGGGATCGACGCCGTGGTGACGACCGCCGCCGGCTGCGGGACGATGCTCAAGGTGTATGGCCGGGTGGCTGGCCGTCCGATCGCGGCGCGGGACATCCTGGAGTTCGTGGCCGAGGCGGGCCTGCCGCCGCCGGTGGCCGGCGCCGGGCTGGCGGTCACCTACCATGCGGCCTGCTCGCTCCAGCACGGCCAGCAGATCAAGGCCCCGCCGCTCGCGCTGCTGAGGCAGGCGGGCTTCGACGTCCGCACGGTGGCCGAGGGGCATCTCTGCTGCGGGTCGGCCGGCGTCTACAACATCCTGCAACCGGGGCTGGCCACACGGCTGCGCGACCGCAAGGCGGCCAATATCGCGGCGGCCGGCGGGGCGGTGGTGGCCGCCGGCAACATCGGCTGCATCACCCAGCTCGCGCCCGTGGTCGAGGTCCCCCTGGCCCATCCGGTGGAGTTGCTGGACTGGGCGACGGGCGGACCGCGCCCGGCGGCGCTGGACGGCGTGCGGGAGGTCTGACGCCCTGGGCGCCGACGAGACCCCGGAAGTCGATCCGGTCGCGGGCTATGACGCCGCCGCAGCCGAGATCGCGCGACGCTACGAGAGCGTCCAGGCCGAGGCGGTGCATGCCGCCGTCGCCGACCTCGTCCTGTCCCGCGCGGGCGGCCGGGCGCTGGACGTCGGCGCGGGGAGCGGCCGCGACGCCGCCTGGCTCGCCCGCCTGGGCTATGCGGTGATCGCCGTCGAGCCCGCCGCCGGCCTTCGGGCCGAGGCGCAGGCGCGGCACGCCGGGTCGGGCGTCCGATGGCTGGACGACCGGCTGCCGGACCTGGAGGTCACCCACGCCCTGGGCCACGCCTTCGACCTCATCCTGCTGAGCGGCGTGTGGATGCATGTCCGGCCGGGCGACCGGCCGCAGGCGCTGCGGTCGCTGGCGTCGCTGCTGGCGGGCGAGGGCGTGCTGCTGATCAGCCACCGCAACCCCTCGGCCGTTCCCGACCGGCCGATGTGGGCCTGTCCCGCGGGCGAGCTCGAAGGCCTGGCCGCCGGCAGCGGCCTGCGCGTGATCCGCTCCGTCCCGGCCGAAGACCGGCTGGGCCGCGGCGACGTCCGGTGGACGTCGACAGCCCTCACGCACGCGGGCCTGATGCGCGCGGAGAGCGGCCCGCCGACCTGAAGCAGGCGCTCCGCGCTGCGCGCCCGTGTCGCGGGCGCCGTAGTTTCCCGTAGGGATCGCTACGAAATTTCCTCACCTGCCGGAGACGGGCATCCTGTGCTCAAGGTGGGAGGGGCGACCGATGTGGCCGGAACCGTACGTGATCCTGTGCGCCTTCGTGGCTTACGCGACGATCCTGTCCGGCGTGATGGTGGCCGACCTGGTCGCGGCGCGGCGTTCGTCACGCGGCCTGAACAAATCCGGGCCAGGTCCCCATGTAGGTCACAAACGCCGGGCCAAGGCCCTCATTCTGCAGATGCTCGGGCGTGACCGGTAGGGCGATGGGCGTGAACGCCGGGTCGCGGGCGCGCTCGGGGAAGTCGTGGTGCAGGATGGCGGCGCGGCCGATCAGGACGTAGTCGGCGCCGTCGTCCAGCATCTTCGCCGCGATGGCCGGGGTGGTGATCTTGCCGGCCACGCCCAGCCGGACGTTTCCGCGGTCGAGGTCGGTGAACCAGCTCATCAGGCTGCGGCCCTTGAAGTCCTCCTCGACAGGCTCCTTGAAGACATCCCACAGCGACATGTCGAGGTAGTCGATCCGGCCGTCCGTGAGGATCGCCTGGGCGGTGTCGCGGATCTCGGCCAGCCGCAGGCCGAAGCGTTCGGGCGAGAGGCGCAGGCCCACCTGGAAGTCGGGACGGGTGCGGGCGCGCACGCCGTCGATGATCTCGAAGACGATCCGGGCGCGGTTCTCGATCGAGTCGCCGTAGCGATCCTCGCGGCGGTTGATCCCGGACGACAGGAACTGGGCCAGGACATAGCCGTGGGCGCCGTGGATCTCGACCCCGTCGAACCCGGCCTGGTCGGCGCGGACGGCGGCGGCGACGAAGTCCTCCACGAGCTGCTCCACCTCGCCCAGCGACAGGCCGCGGGCGCCGGTCTCGGGGTCGTCCGAGGGGCAGACGGGCTGGCCGACGAGGTCCTTGGGGCTGCGGTTGCCCGCGTGATGGAGCTGGACGGCCGAGACGCTGCCGTGGCCCTTGATCGCGGCCGCCAGGCGGGTGAGGCCCGGCAGGTGCTGGTCGCCGAAGATCCCGAGCTGGCCGGGGAAGCCCTGGCCGACCGCCTGGACGTGGGCGGCGCAGGTCATGGTGAGGCCGAAGCCGCCCTGGGCGCGCAGCGTGAGCCAGCGGAACTCGTCGTCCGAGAGCGTGCCGTCGGGGTGGCTCTGGAGGTTCGTCAGCGGCGCCAGCATGAAGCGGTTCCTGAGCGCCGGGCCGTGGGCCAGGGTCAGGGGCGAGAACAGGTCGGCCAAGGTCGGGCTCCAGGCTGGGGTGTCGGGAACAGGGGATAGAGGGCTTCCGCAGCGGCCGGCAAACCAGCCTTTCTGCAAGCCGCATCAGCGCGCCGGCGTCATTGTGGCGGCATCGCGGCGATCCACGCGCGGACCAGGGCCAGGCCTTCCTCGTGCGTCAGCGCGCGGCCCAGTTCGGGCATCATCACGCCGGGCTCCGTGGAGGTCATGCGGTGGACGAGGATCGAGGCTTCGGGCCGACCCGGCTCGATGCCGACGCGAAGGCCGCCCGATCCCCGACCCGCGGCCACGGGCCCCTTGCCGACGCCCAGCGCGGCCGGCCGCGCCTCGTCCAGATCAAGGTAGAGGCCCGAGTTCGACGCCACCGCGCGCGGGTTGTGGCAGTGCGCGCAGTTCACGTCGAGATAGGCCCGCGCCCGGTCGGCCAGGGGCGC
This sequence comes from Phenylobacterium sp., assembly GCF_037189685.1. Lineage (GTDB taxonomy): Bacteria > Pseudomonadota > Alphaproteobacteria > Caulobacterales > Caulobacteraceae > Phenylobacterium. The sequence goes on from NZ_JBBCIT010000013.1 coordinate 52,029, forward strand.
GGCGGGATCGTCCCAGCGGGCGGCGCGGGGGGCGGCCTCAGGCCGCGGCGCGCCGGCCAGCAGGCCCGCGCGCGCCCAGTGGGCGAGCTGGTTCTCCGGCCCGGAAGCATAGGCGAAGTCGCGGTTGAGGTTGCGGGCGTTGGGGCCGATGGGGACCAGGGTCCTGTCGAGCTGGTGGCACTCCTTGCACTGGTTCTGGTTGGGGACCGCCCACTCCACTGTCCGCGCCCGCCCCTGGGGATCGGTGAAACGGGCCTCCAGGCGGGCGCCGGCGCGCCGCAGCACCGCCTCGGTCTGGGCCTCGTTCCAGACGTAGGCGAAGGCGGTCCATCCCTCGGCCTTGCGGATCAGGAGCCGGGTCTCCAGCCGCCGGCCGGGATAGCCGAAGGTCTTCACCAGCGTGGCCCCGACGGGAAATTCGAAGGCGCCGTGCGCACGATACCGGACCTTCGCGCCCGGCGGCAGGTAGAGGAAGCGGTGCTTGTCGGCGTAGTCGCTGAACAGCGGGGTGTTCAGGTCGTAGGGCGTGAGCCCCGTGTTGGCTTCGGTCTGGCCGGCGCCCGTGAACAGACGATAGTCCGACAGCTTCGGCGCCGGCGTCTCAGCCAGGAGGACGTCCAGCGCGACGGGCGGCGCGACCGGCCCCGGCGGTGGCGCGGCGCCCAGGCAGAGGAGGGCGGCCAGGGCCGCGAGCCACCGCATCGCGCCGGCCTCAGGCCCCGAGGTCGGTCTGCGCCCCGAGGTCGGTCTGGGGCTTGGGCAGGACGACCGGCGCCGGCTCGGCCACTGTGGCGCCGTCGATGGCGACGTTCGGCGTCATGTCCGGGTTGGCCTTGTCCACCTGTCCGGGGCCGGGCAGGCGCAGGTTCAGCACCGGACCATCGGTGAGGCGCATGCGGACGGGGTCGCTGTTCTGCGGGTGGCTGGTGACGCCGTCCCACATCACCGGCGGGATGTCGCGGCCCAGCAGTCCCTTGATGACGTCGCCGCCCGCGAACTTCGGGTCCCACCCGTTGCGGCCGATCCGGTTGTCGCGGACCACGATGTCGCGGGCCAGCGGGTTGTAGGTCTTGTCGTCGAATTTCTGGGTGTAGCTCACCAGCATCACCGCGGTGGACTGGTTGCCGGCGATCTCGTTGTCGAAGACGTGGACGTTGCGGTTGGCCATGATCATCACGCCCGTGCCCACAGGGACGCCGGCGACGATGTTGCCCGCGGGTGCGAAGTTGGGCGTGTCGTTGTCCACCACCTTGTTGCGGAACAGACGGGTGGAATGGCCGCCCATGACCGGCAGGTTCGGCAGGTCGAACACCAGGATGCCGCCGGTGTTGCGGGTGGCGACGTTGTCGAAGACGTCGGCGTTCATCGAGTTCTCGATCTCGATGCCGGCCACGTTGAACTCGGCGCGGCTGCGCTTGACCACGATGTTCTTCGACTGGCCCACATAGATGCCGGCGTCGGACGCCCCCCGCACCAGGGCGCGATCGATCAGCACGTTGCTGGACGAGACCGGATAGACGCCGTAGGCGCCGTTGGTCTCCTTGGGGCCGCCGGTCCATTCGACGCGGACGTTGACGAAGCTGATCTGGTCCGAGCCCTTGGACTTCAGCCCGTCGCCCTTGGTGTCCTCGACGGCGAGGTCGCGGATGGTCACGCGGTCGGACGTGACCAGCAGGCCTTCGCCCGCGCCCTTCTGCCCCTTGAACGACAGGATGGTGGCCTCGGGGCCGGCGCCTTTCACCGTCACGTCGTCCACGTCCAGCGAGAGGCCGTCCACCAGGTCGTAGCGGCCGGCGGCGATCTGGACCACATCGCCCGGCTTCGCGTCGAGCAGGGCGGTCTGCAATCGTTCCTGGGCGTCGGGGCCGGGGCCGACCGCGATGGTCTTCGCATGGGCTGCGCCCGTGAGCGCGGTGGCGGCCAGCAGGGCCAGCATCAGCTTCGGCATAGGGTCCTCCCCGGCATCGTGACGCGCCGTTCAGGTTCGAGGAGACGCTGTTCAACTCGAGCGCGCAAGCCCTAAGGTGGCGCTCATGGACGTTCGGATCCTGCGCATCACCGCCGCCGGCGCTGGCCTGCTGAACCGGGTCGAGGACGACGTCTTCGACCACGAGATCGACCCCCGCCACCTCGCGGCCTATCTGGCCGACCCCGGCCACCTGCTGGTCTGCGCGGTGGCGGACGGCGTCGTGATCGGTCAGGCCCGCGGTGTCATCACGCGTCAGCCGGACGCCCCGCCCGCGCTCTACATCGACAACCTGGGCGTGGCCGAGGGGCGCCGGCGGGAAGGGATCGCCTCGCGTCTGCTCGAGGACCTCACCGAGTGGGGCCGCGCGAACGGCTGCGCCGTCGCCTGGGTGGCGACGGAACTGGACAACGACCCGGCCCGCGCTCTCTACGCTGGCCGCGGCGCCGAGATGCAGGCGGTGGCCTACTACGAGTACGCGCTGGACGAGGCGTAGGCGTCGATTTCGGCCAGGTGCGCCTGCGCCGTTTCGGGCGGCAGGAACGAGCCGGTGAAACTGTTCTTCGCGAGCGTGACCAGTTCCGCCTTCGTCAGGCCCAGGGCGTCGGCCGTGGCGGTCCAGTTGCGGCCCAGGTAGCCGCCGAAATAGGCGGGGTCGTCGGAATTCAGCGTCGCCTTCAGGCCCAGGCCCAGCATCCGCTTCAGGGGATGGTTCGCCAGGTCGTCCACCACGCACAGCTTGAGGTTCGAGAGCGGGCAGACGGTGAGCGTCATGCCCTCGGCGACGAGGCGTTCCACCAGCTTCGGGTCTTCCAGCGCGCGGTTTCCGTGGTCGATGCGGTCGACGCCCAGGATGTCCAGCGCCTCCCAGACGTACTCCGGCGGCCCCTCCTCGCCGGCGTGGGCCACCAGCTTGAGGCCGCGCTCGCGGGAGGCCTTGAAGACCCGGGCGAACTTCGACGGGGGGTGACCGACTTCGGAGCTGTCGAGGCCCACGCCCAGGATACGGTCCAGGTAGGGCTCGGCCATGCGAAGCGTGGCGAAGGCGGCGTCCTCGTCCAGGTGGCGCAGGTAGCAGAGGATCAGGCCCGAGCCCACGCCCAGCGTGCGCTCGGCCTCGGCCATCCCCGCCAGCAGGCCGTCGGCGACCACGGCGAAGGGGATGCCGCGGTCGGTGTGCGTCTGGGGATCGAAGAACAGTTCCACATGCCGGCAGCCGTCGGCGGCCACGCGGCGGAAATAATCCAGCGCCAGGTCGCGGAAGTCGTCCTCGGTCCTGAGCGCGCCGGCGCCCTGGTAGTAGATGTCCAGGAAGTCCTGGAGGTTTCCGAAGGCGTAGGCCGCGCGCACCTCCTCGACCGAGCGGAAGGGCAGGTCGAGGCGGTTGCGCCGGGCCAGCTCGAACATCAGTTCCGGTTCGAGGCTCCCCTCGATGTGCAGGTGCAGTTCGGCCTTGGGCAGGCCCTGGATGAAGGCGGTGAGGTCGCTCATGCCGTCACCCAACTCCGAACCTGCGGCGGGTTCAAGACTCCCGGCTTCCTTGCAAGACCGGCGGGCCGGAACGCCCGTTCCGGGGCGGCCACGGCTTGCGGCGGGCGATGAGTGATCTACGCTGTCGCCGTAACCGGGGGCGTGCGTGCAGGGCGATGTGGCGGTGGATGGCGGTGGAGCCGCGGAGGCGAAACTCGCCGCCGCGCATCGCGCCCTGCTGGAAACGCCAGGCATCCAGTTCGACTTCAAGGGTGCGCCGCCGCCGCCGAAGCCGCCCTCGTGGCTGAAGGGACTGGTCGAGTTCCTGGACGCCATCGCGCCCATGATGGTCGTGGTGTTCTGGGTCGGCGTGGCGGTCGGGGTCCTGTTCATCGTCTACCTGGTCGCGCGGGAGTTCGCGCCCGAATCCTGGTTCCGCCGCAGGTCGGCGGTGGGCGAGGTGGCCGACTGGCGGCCCGATGCGGCGGCGGCCCGGGCGCTGCTGGAGGACGCCGATCGCCTGGCCGAGTCGGGCCGGTTCGAGGAGGCGATCCACGTCCTCCTGTTCCGCTCCATCGACGATCTCGCGGGCCGCCGCCCCGGCGCAGTCCGTCCGGCCCTGACCAGCCGCGACATCGCCGAGCTTGCGGTCCTGCCGCCGGCGGCGCGGGCGGCGTTCGCGCGCCTGGCCCGGGCGGTGGAGCAGACGTTCTTCGGTGGCCGGCCCGCGGGGGCCGACGCGTTCCGCGAGGCGCGCGCGGACTACGAGGCGTTCGCCTTCGCGGAGGGGTGGCGATGAGCGAGGCGACCCCGTCCGTCGCGCCCGCGTTCCGGCCGCGGACGATCCTGACGCTGATCGGCGTCGGCGTCGTGGCGTTTGCGGCGATGGCCGTCCTGGCGGCCTATGCGCCCGATCTGCGCGGCGGGAACGACGGGCGGGCGCACGCGATGTCGCGATCCGCGGTCGGCTTCGCCGCGGCCCCGATCCTCGCCCGGAAACTGGGCGAGGCGGCCAGCGTGAGCCGTAGTCCGCCGCGCGACCTGGCCGAGGCCGCGGTCGTCGTCACGCCGGAAGGCCATGAGCGGGGCCAGGCGTTCGACCCCTTCGCCGACGCCGCGGTCACCCTCATCGTGATGCCGAAATGGCTGGTTTCGCCCGACCCGTTGCGCCGGGGCGCGGTGCGCAAGGTCGACGTCCGGCCGGCCCGCGACGTCGACCGGATGCTGTCGCGATACGCCAAGGCCACGCGGCTGTCCCCCGGTTCGGCTGTGACCCGCCCGACGCTGCGCGGCGCCGGGGGGCCGTTCGATCCCGGCACGGTGCTGCCGCTGGGGCCGGTCGACCGGCTCCAGACCGTGACCGGCGACGGCTGGGCGCCCGCCCTGGTGACCGGGGACGGCGAGATCGTGCTGGCCTACGCCATCAAGAATCCCAAGGTCCTGCTGCTGGCCGACCCGGACCTCCTGAACAACCAGGGCCTGGCCGAGCTGGCCAACGCGCGGGCCGGCGCGGCGATCCTTTCGGCCGCCAGCGCCGGCGGCGAGCGGCCCATCCTGTTCGACGTGACGCTGAACGGCCTGGCCCGCGGCCGGGGCCTGGGCCGGCTGATGCTGGAGCCCCCGTGGCTGGCGGCCACCCTGATCGGCCTGGCGGCGACGGTGCTGATGGCGCTGCACGCCCTGGCGCGGTTCGGCCAGCCGCGCCGCGCCGGCCGCGCCTTCGCGCTGGGCGCCGGCGCCCTGGTGGACAATTCGGCCGACCTGATCCGGGTGGCGCGCAAGGAAGCGGAGTTTGCCCCCGCCTACGCCGCCGTGGTCCGCCGGCTGGTGACGCGCGCCGGCGGCGGGCACGCCGCCCAGGAGCATTGGCTGGACGATCTGGCCCGGCGGCGGGGCCTGGCCTCGCCCGACGAGATGGCCGCCGAGGCGCAGGGCGCGAAAAGCCGCGACGACCTGCTGGCGGTCGCCCGCAAGCTCTACGACTGGAAGGGAGAACTCACGCGTGACCGTCGATGAGGTGAAGGCCCTGGCCGCGGGCGTCCGCGCCGAGGTCGCCAAGGCCGTGGTGGGGCAGGAGGACACCGTCGACCTCCTGCTGACCGCGCTGTTCGCGCGCGGCCACGTGCTGCTGGAGGGGCCGCCGGGCGTGGCCAAGACGTTCCTGGCCCAGTGCTTCGCGCGCACCCTGGGCCTGGACTTCGGGCGCATCCAGTTCACGCCCGACCTGATGCCGGCCGACATCATCGGTTCCAACGTGTTCAACTTCCAGACCTCGACCTTCTCGCTGACCGAGGGGCCGCTGTTCTGCGAACTGCTGCTGGCCGACGAGGTGAACCGCACGCCGCCCAAGACCCAGGCGGCGTTGCTGGAGGCGATGCAGGAACGGCGCGTGACCATCGACGGCAAGACCCGGCCGCTCTCGCCACGCTTCATGGTGGTGGCCACCCAGAACCCCCTGGAACAACAGGGCACCTATCCGCTGCCCGAGGCCCAGCTCGACCGCTTCCTGTTCAAGCAGACGCTGGGCTATCCCAGCCGCGAGGAGGAGCGGCGGATCGTGGCCGAGTACGGGGTCCAGGCGGGCCACGTCGATCCCGCCGCCCGCGGCGTCTCCCGCGCGGTCACGGCCAAGCAGCTCGACGAGGCGCACAAGGCGGTGGCCGCCGTCCGCCTGACCGACGAGATCGTCGGCTACGTGCTGGACCTCGTGCGGTCCACGCGCGAGACGCCCGATCTGGCCAGCGGGGCGTCGCCCCGCGCGGCCGCCCAGCTTGCCCTGGCCGCCCGGTCGCGCGCGGCGCTGGACGGGCGCGACTACGCCATTCCCGACGACGTGAAGGCGCTGGCCCTGCCGGTGCTGCGCCACCGGGTGATCCTGTCGCCCGCCGCCGAGATCGACGGCCGCCGCCCCGACCAGATCCTGCAGGGTCTGGTCGACCTGGCCGCCGCGCCGCGCTGACCCTGTGGGCCTCTATCCCACCGCCCGCGCGATCGGCCTGATGGCCGCCGGCGCCGCGCCCGCGCTGGCGGTGGCCGTGGCCGCGCCCCAGCTCTGGACGCTGGCGGCGGCGTGGATCGTGCTCGCCGTGGGCCTGATGCTGGCGGACGTGATGCTGGCGGCCTCGCCGCGCGCGCTGACGCTGTCGGCCGCCGCGCCGGCGCTGATCGGGGTGGGGCGGCCCGAAACCCTGCGGGTCACCGCCGCCTTCGAACGCGCCGCGCCGTCGCAGGTGGAGGTGGCGGCGGGCGTGGGGCCGCGGCTGACGGTGACGCCGGACCGGCGGCTGCTGGCCACGCGCGAGGGCCGGGCCGAGGCCGAGCTGACCCTGGAGGCCCTGCGCCGGGGCGAGGGGCGGATCGAGGGGCTGTGGGCCCGCTGGCGAGGGCCGCTGGGACTGGTGTGGCTGCAACGCGAGGTGTCGCCCGGACGCACCGTTCCGATCCTCCCCGACATCGCGGGCGTGAAGGAGCAGGCGCTGCGCCTGTTCGCGCGCGACGCGCCGCTGGGCGCCAAGCCGCTGATCGACACGGGCGAGGGCGCCGAGTTCCACGCGCTGAAGGAATTCCAGACCGGCATGGACCTGGGCGACATCGACTGGAAGCAGAGCGCCCGCCACGTCCGCCTGATCGGCCGGGAATACCGCACCGAGCGGAACCACCAGGTGATGCTGGCGCTGGACTGCGGCCGGCTGATGAGCGCGCCGGTGGCGGGCCTCCCGCGCCTGGACCGGGCGATCAACGCCGCGCTGCTGCTGGCCTTCGTTTCGCTCCGGATGGGCGACCGCGTCGGGGTTTTCGCCTTCGATTCCCGGCCGCGCGTGGCCAGCGGCGCCGCCTCGGGTCCATCGGCCTTTCCCCTCGTCCAGCGGGTCTGCGCGGGGATCGACTATTCCTCGGAAGAGACCAACTTCACCCTGGGCCTCACCGCGCTGTCGGGGCGGCTGGACCGCCGGGCGACGGTGGTGGTCTTCACCGACTTCGCCGACGCCACCTCGGCTGAGCTGATGGTGGAGAACGTCGCGCGGCTGCTGCGCACGCACGTGGTCCTGTTCGTGGTGTTCCGCGACGAGGAGATGGAGCGGCTGGTCGCCGCCGAGCCGGTCACGCCCGAGGACGTCACCCGCGCGGTCATCGCCGAGCGCCTCCTGCGGCAGCGCGAGGCCGTGACCGCCCGCCTGCGGCGGCTGGGCGCCCAGATCGTGGACGCGCCCGTGGACGCCCTGGCCTCGGCGTTGCTCAACGAATACCTCGACGTGAAGCGGCGGGGGCTGGTCTGATGTCCGAGCTGCACCTCAAGAGCTGGCGGTTCCGGGCCGAGCGCGAGGCCGACTGGCGGCGCCTCGAGCGGTTGCTGGACAAGGCGGAGGCGGGCGGCGCGTCCCGCCTTTCGCCCGACGAACTGCTGGAGATGCCGGTGCTCTACCGCCAGGCGCTGTCGTCGCTGTCGGTGGCGCGCTCGATCTCGCTGGACCAGAGCCTGACCGGCTACCTGGAGAGCCTCTGCACGCGGGCCTATTTCTTCGTCTACGGCGCGCGCACCCGCCTGCCCGAGCGGCTGGCCCGCTTTTTCCGCCATGACTGGCCGAACGCGGTGCGGGCCCTGTGGCGCGAGACCCTGGCGTCGTTCGCGATCTCGGGGATCGCCGCGCTCGTGGCCTTCCTGCTGGTGAACGGCGATCCCGACTGGTTCCACAGCTTCGTCAACCCGGGGCTGGCGGGCGGTCGGGATCCGTCGGCCTCAACGGAGTTCCTGCGGGAGACGCTCTACGACCACGACGCCAGCATGGGCGACGGCCTGGCGGTGTTCGCGGCCTTCCTCTTCACCCACAACGCCCAGGTGGCCCTGTTCGCCTTCGCCCTGGGCTTCCTGCTGTGCGCGCCCACGGCGGCTCTGATGGTGCTGAACGGGGGCATGGTCGGCGCCTTCCTGGCCCTGTTCGCCTCGCGCAACCTGGGCTTCGAGGCCGGCGGCTGGCTGATGATCCACGGCGCCACCGAGCTGTTCGCGGTGATCCTGGCCGGCGCGGCGGGCTTCTCCATCGGTTGGTCGGTGATCTTCCCGGGCGTGCAGACGCGACTGGACGCCGCCGCCGCCGCGGGCCGACGCGCCGCCACGGCCATGGCGGGCGTGGTCTGCATGCTGATGGTCGCCGGTCTGCTGGAGGGACTGGGCCGCCAGCTCATCACCCACGACCTCGTCCGGTATGCGATCGCGGCCACGACGCTGGCGGGCTGGCTGGCCTATTTCTACTGGCCCCGGAAGGCGGCGCCATGACCGCGTCCGCGCCTGGGGACGGAACGCGGCGCTCGGTGTGGGGCCGCGGGGTCGGGGCGCGGCGGCGCTTCGACGGCTATCGCGAACTGGTGACTCCCGAGGGCGTGGACCTTCGGCTCCGGATCGGCAGCTACGGCGAGCGGCTGGGCGCCATGATCCTCGACCTGATGATACTGGGCGCCGGTCTCCTGGTGTTCGGCCTGCTGGTGGCGCTGGCCGTCTGGTCGACGGGCGCGACGTGGCTGAGCCAGGGCGCGATGATCGTCGCCCTCCTGGCCCTGTTCCTGGGCCGGAATTTCTACTTCTTCTGGTTCGAGGCGCGGTCGCGGGCCGCGACGCCGGGCAAGCGGATGATGGGCCTCAGGGTCGCGTCGGCCGACGGCGGGCGCCTGACCGCAGACGCCGTCTTCGCGCGCAACGCCATGCGCGAGGTCGAGGTGTTCCTGCCCGCCACCTTCTTCCTGATGCGCGGCGAGGGGGTGGACGCGGCGCTCATCGGCCTGGGCGCGATCTGGAGCCTGGTGCTGGTCCTGTTCCCATTGTTCAACGCCGATCGCCGGCGGCTGGGCGATCTGGTGGCCGGGACCATCGTGGTGAAGGCGCCCAAGCGCGTCCTGCAGATCGACCTCGCAGACGCCGATCGCCGGATATCCAGCGGCCTGGCGTTCTCGCCTGGCCAGCTCGACGCGTACGGCATCCGCGAACTGCACGTGCTGGAGGACGTGATCAGGGCCGGAGACCGCAAGGCGATGGCGGCGGTGGCCGGACGCATCCGGGACAAGATCGGCTGGGACGGGCCGGCCGACACGGCCGACGCCACCTTCCTCAACGCCTACTATGCCGCGCTCCGGGGGCGGCTGGAGAGCCGCCTGCTGTTCGGCCGTCGCCGCCGGGACAAGTTCGACGTCAGCTGAAGATGTCGGCCAGGTCCTTCGCGCCCAGCCCCTCCTTGGCCTGGCGCAGCTCGACGTAGAGCACCGAGATCAGCGCCGCGCCGATGACGGCGGACAGGGTCTGCTGGACGACGTTGAGGGCGATCATCAGCGGGTTCATCGCCAGGGCCGCCGGGTCTTGCAGGGCGCCGGGATTCGTCAGGGCCAGGGCGCCGGCGACGACGGCGACCACCGCCCCCACGACCATCAGGAGGACGACGAGCACGATGAACAGCGCGAAGATGCGCCAGCGGTTGCCGCGGGTGAGGGCGCGCGAGCGGGTGAACGCTCCGAAGACCCCCGACCGGTCCGCCACCACGGCGGGCGCGCAGACGCAGAGGGCGATGGCGATCATGATCCCCGGCACGATGAGCAGGATGAAGCCCAAGGCCATGGCCAGGGTGTAGAGGAGGCTCACGGCGATCAGCGGGAGGAAGGCGCGCAGCCCGGTGGCCAGGGCCTCGCCGATGGAGGCGCGGGCGCCGCTGAAGTCCTGGACGACGGCGTGGATGAGCGCGCCCTGAAGGATGGCGGTGGTGATCATGAGGACCACCGTGCTCAGGCCGACATTGGTGAAGTAGGCGCCGGTCGCGGCGATGTCGCCTGTCTGCATCGCGGCGAGCTGTTCGGTCATCGCCTGGGTCTGGAGAACGTACATCAGCCCGGTCGGCAGGCCGGCCAGGATCAGGCCCAGGACCGCGAAGGTCACGAAGTTCCGGCCGATGACCGAGAACGTCCCGCCGATCACGCGGCCGATGTCGAGCTTGCGCGTTTCCGCGCCGGTGGTGTCCGTCATGTCGCTCCCCCCGATCGCCCCCGGGGAGCGATGTCCGGCCCGAGAGTAATCACGGGTTGCGCGGCCTGTCGACGCCGCCGCGAGGATGGGCGAGAACGCCGTCGTGGCCGAGCTTCTGACCGCACGCGCCGAGCGCCTGCCGCTGAAGGCGCCCTTCCGCATTTCGCGCGGGGTGAAGACCCATGCCGAGGTGGTGGTGGCGGAGATTCGCGACGGCGATCTCTTCGGCCTGGGCGAGTGCGCGCCTTACGCCCGCTATGGCGAGACGCCGGACTCGGTGCTCTCCGTCCTGGCCGGGGCGGCGCAGGGGATCGCGCGCGGCGAATCCGCCCGCGCCGTGGCCCAGGCCCTGCCCGCGGGTGCGGCGCGCAACGCGCTCGACTGCGCGCTCTGGGACCTGGAGGCGCGGCGCTCGGGCCAGGCCGTCGCGGCGCGGCTCGGCCATCCGGCGCCCGGCCCGATGGCGACCGCGGTGACGATCAGCCTGGATGCGCCGGACGCGATGGCGGCGGCCGCCGCCGCTTCGGCCGACGCGCCGCGGCTGAAGGTGAAGCTGGGCGCCGACGACCCTGGGGCGCGCCTGTCCGCGGTGGCGCGGGCCGCGCCCGGCGCCCGCCTGATCGTGGATCCGAACGAAGGTTGGACCGTGGATGTGCTGACGGGCCTGGCGGACCTGATTGCCCGGCTGCCGGTGGTGATGGTGGAACAGCCGCTGCCGGCCGACGCCGACGCCGCCCTGGCCGGCCTGGGCTATCCCGCGCCGCTCTGCGCGGACGAGTCGGCCCACACGGCCGCAGACGTGGGCCGGATCGCCGATCGCTACCAGGTGGTCAACGTCAAGCTGGACAAGGCCGGAGGGCTCACCGAGGCGCTGGCGATGGCGGCCGAGGCGCGCCGCCTGGGCCTGGGCCTCATGGCCGGCTGCATGGTCTCGAGCTCGCTGGCCATCGCGCCGGCGCTCTGGATCGGGGCCGGCGCCGACGCCGTCGACCTGGACGGCCCCTGGTGGCTGACCCGGGACCGGCCGGGCGGCTGCCGCGTCGTGCGCGGGGTGTTGCATCCGCCGCAGCCGGGTTTCTGGGGCGATCCCGGCTCGAGGCCCTGAGCCGGGTCTCAGGCCTTTCCCCACCACGGATAGGCGGAGGGCATGTCGGTGGAGACCTTGCCGGGGAAGCGGGGCCGGCGCTTCTCCAGGAACGCGCCGACGCCTTCGCGGACGTCCGGACCGGCGCCCAGTTCGACGCTGAGCGGGCCGTCGATCTTCAGGAGGTCCCACGGATCGTCCGCGCCCGAGAACCGCCACAGCATCTGGCGGGCGAGCGCGATCGACACCGGGGCGGTGTTCTCGGCGATCTCCAGCGCCAGCGTACGGGCGCGGGCCATCAGCTCGTCCAGCGGCGTCACCTCGGCCACGAGACCGGCGGCGTGGGCCTCTGCGGGACCGACCATCGCGCCGGTCAGGCACCAGCGCAGCGCCTGGGGCAGGCCCACCAGCCGTGGCAGGAACCAGGCGCTGCCGGCCTCGGGAACAAGGCCGCGGCGGGCGAAGACGAAGCCGATCTTCGCGGTCTCGGCCGCCAGCCGGATGTCCATGGGCAGGGTCAGGGTCGCGCCCACGCCCACCGCCGCGCCGTTGATGGCCGCGATGGACGGCTTGCGGCAGTTGAAGATGGCTTCCACGAAGCCGCCGCCCGCCTGCCGCGCGCGGCCCGGCGCGGCGAAGGCCACCGAGCCCTCGGCCCCCGAGTCGAAGGCGCCCGCGCCGCCCGAGATGTCGGCGCCGGCGCAGAAGCCGCGGCCCGCGCCGGTGACGATCACCACGCGCACGTCGTCGTCCGCGTCGGCGCGCTGGAAGGCGTCGGCCAGCTCGGCGCCCATGACGGCGGTGTAGGCGTTCAGCTTCTCGGGCCGGTTCAGCGTGACCGTCAGCACCGGGCCGTCGATCTCGTAGAGGATGGTTTCGTAGGCCAACGTCGTCCTCCCGTGTCTCGTCGCTTCCGGCATGAGGCGCGGTTGACGACGCGGCAGGTCAACCGGCCCGCGATGCGCTATAGGCGGCGGCGTGCCGAGCCCCGTCCCAAGCCCGCCGCCGACCGCCGCGCTGAACCCGCTGGCGTGCGTGACCGTGCGCGCGACCGCCTGGGCCGACCCTGTGGCCGTCGGTGCGGCCTTCGCGGACGAGGCCTACGGCTGTGTGCTTCTGTCGGCCGAGGGCTGGTCGTACGTCCTGCGCCGCCCTGACGCGAGGACGGAGGACAGCCTGGACCTGGGTCGGTTGCTGGGGCCGTCGGCGCCGCGTCCCCCGGGGTCCGTGGCCGACGGCCCTCCGTTCCAGGGCGGGGTGGTGGGGCTGGCCGGCTACGAGTTGGGCGCGCGGCTCGAACCCACGGCGCCCCAGGCGCGCGGGGGCGGATGGCCCGACCTGACGCTCCTGCGCTACCCGGCGCTGCTGGCCTTCCACGCCGACCGCCGCCGGGCGATGGCCATCGGTCGCGGGCCCGATCCGCGCGCGGCGGCGGCCGCCGCCCCCTTCGCGCGGAGTTGGCGGGACGCACCGCGGCCGCCGCCGCGCCGGAACGTGCTGGCGACCGCGATCGAGCTCTCGGTGACGGACGACGCCCATGCCGCCGCCGTCGCGCAGACGGTGGAGCGGATCGCCGCCGGCGAAATCTTTCAGGCCAACCTCGCGCGCGGCTGGTGCGGGCGGCTCGAGGCGGGCGTCGGACCCTACGACCTCTTCCGCCGGCTCGCGGCGACCAGTGTGGCGGGCTATGCCGCCTGGCTGCGGTTGCCGGGGCGGGCGCTGGTGTCGAACTCGCCCGAGCGCTTCCTGTCGGTGCGGTGCGGCGAGGGCGGGCTGTGGGCCGAGACCTGGCCCATCAAGGGCACCCGGCCGCGCGGCGCCGATCCGGCCTCGGACGCCGCGCTGGCGGCGGAACTGGCGGCCAGCGAAAAGGATCGGGCCGAGAACCTGATGATCGTGGACCTGATGCGAAACGACCTTGCGCGGGTGGCTGCGACGGGCACGGTGACGGTTCCCGAGTTCGCAGCGCTCCGCACCTACGCCAACGTCCACCACCTCGTTTCCACGGTCCGCGCGCGGCTGGCGGCGGGGCGGGACGCCTGGGACGCCTTCCTGGCGGCCTTCCCGCCGGGCTCGGTGACGGGCGCGCCAAAACTGCAGGCCATGCGGGTGATCGCCCATCATGAGCCGCCGCGCGGCCCCTACTGCGGCAGCCTGTTCTGGGCGGGGACGGACGGGGCGCTCGAGGCCTCGGTGCTGATCCGGACTGTGACTTTGACCGAAAATCCGGCGGGCTGGGCGTTCGAAGCACGCGCGGGGGGCGGCGTCGTCGCCGACAGCGATCCCATCGCCGAGACGGAAGAGACCACGGCCAAGATCGGCGCCATCCTGAAGGCGCTGACCGAACCCGCTGCGGACGCCTGCCGATGAGCGACATCTCCCTCGACGACCGCGGATTCACCCTGGGCCAAGGCCTGTTCGAGACGGTGCTGTGGGCGGGCGGGGTCCTCGAATACTGGGACGACCACGTCGAGCGGATGGAACGCGGATGCCGCGCGCTGGGCCTGCCCCTGCCGCCCCGCGCCGACGTGGCGGCCGCCGGCGAGGCCGCCCTGGCCGCCGCCGGACGGCCCGCGCGGGCGGCCGTGCGGCTGAACTGGAGCGCCGGGTCGGGCGACCGGGGGCTGGACCCGCCAGAGGCCTACGCGCCGCGCCTGACCGCCGTCGCCTCGGCGATCGCGGCGCCGGCCGGCCCCGTCCGTTTGGCCACGGCGCGCACCCGCCGCAACGACCGTTCGCCCGCCAGCCGGCTGAAGACGCTCTCCTACCTCGACAACGTCCTGGCGCGGGCCGAGGCGCGGGCGGCGGGCGCCGACGAAGCCCTGATGCTCAACACCGCCGGCGAGATCGCCTGCGCGGCGGCCGCCAACGTCTTCTGGGCCCGCCACGACGAGGTGTTCACGCCCTCGCTGGACTGCGGCGTCCTGGACGGAGTCCTCCGCCGGCAGGTGATCGCCGCCTGTCACGCCCTGGGTGTGCCCGTGCAGGAAGTCTACGCCAATCCAGGCCGTGTCGCAGGCGCGCCGATGTTCGTCACCAACAGCCTGATGGGCGTGCGGCCCGTGGCCAGCCTGGACGGCCGCGACCTGCCGGCGTCGACGCTGGTGGCGGCCATCGCGAAGGCGGTCAGTCGAGCGCCGAAATGACCCCGCGCACGATCTCGACCAGGCGCTCGATCTCGGCGGGCTGCACGACCAGCGGCGGCGCCAGCGCGAGGGTGTCGCCCGTGGCGCGGATCATCGCCCCCGCCTCGAAGGCGGCGACCATGGCTGCGTAGCCCCGCGCGCCGGGCGCGCCCTCGCGCGGCGCCAGGTCGATCCCGGCCATGAGGCCGATGTTGCGGATGTCGGTGACGAAGGGGCCGCCCCGCAGGCCGTGGACGGCGTCGGCCCAGAGGTCGGCAAGATCGGCGACGCGGGTCAGAAGGCCCTCGCGCCGGTAGATGTCGAGCACGGCCAGGCCCGCCGCGCAGGCCCCGCGATGGCCCGCGTAGGGGTAGCCGGGGAAGAACTCCATCGGGGCTTCGGCCGCGCCCAGGATCGTGTCGTGCAGGTCGCGCCGCACGAAGACCGCGCCCATCGGCAGGACGCCGTTGGTGATGCCCTTGGCGGTGGTCATCAGGTCGGGCGTGACGCCGAAGTAATGGCCGGCGAACGGCGCGCCCAGCCGGCCGAAGCCGGTGATGACCTCGTCGAAGATCAGCAGGATGCCGTGACGGTCGCAGATCTCGCGCAGGCGCTGCAGGTAGCCCACGGGCGGCGGCAGGACGCCGGCCGAGCCGGCCACCGGCTCCACGATCACCGCGGCCAGCGTGTCGCCGTGCAGGGCCACGAGCTGCTCCAGGTCGTCGGCGCGTTCGACGCCGTGGGGCGGCAGTCCGCGGGCGAAGGCGTTGCGGGCGGGATCGTGGGTATGGCGGATATGGTCGGCGGCCAGCAGCGGGAAGACCTTGCGGTTGGCGACCAGGCCGCCGGCCGAGATGCCGCCGAAGCCCACGCCGTGATAGCCGCGCTCGCGCCCCACGATGCGGGTCCGGTGACCTTGGCCGCGGGCGCGATGATACGCGAAGGCGATCTTCAGCGCGGTGTCGACAGATTCCGAGCCCGAGTTGGTGAAGAAGATGCGGTCCAGGCCCTCGGGTGCGATCCCGGCCAGCGCCTGGGCGAAGTCGAAGGCGATGGGGTGGCCCATCTGGAACGACGGCGCGTAGTCCAGGCTCAGGAGCTGGTTGTTCACCGCCGCGGCGATCTCGGGGCGCCCGTGGCCCGCGTTGACGCACCAGAGGCCGGACTGGCCATCCAGGATCTCGCGCCCGTCCTCGGTGCGGTAGTGGACGCCCTGCGCCGCCACCACGAGGCGCGGGTCGGCCTTGAACTGGCGGTTGGCCGTGAACGGCATCCAGTAGTTCGAGAGATCCGGGCGGTTGTCGCGATCGTAGGCCATGACGGCGCTCTCCAGGCTGCGGCCGTCACGAAATCAGGTTCCGCAGAGCGCCGCCAGCCTCTTGCCGTGCGGGCGATGGCTCTTGCCATTTCCAGTCTCCAGGCGGGATGCTGTCGAACCAGACGGGCCTCGGAGAAGGCTGGCGGGAGGACACGGCATGCGCTTCGGCATCTTCTACGAGCATCAGCTTCCGCGGCCCTGGAACGAGGGCGACGAGGCGCGGCTGTTCCAGGACGCCCTGGAGCAGGTGAAGCTGGCCGACCGGCTGGGCTACGACTACGCCTGGGAGGTTGAGCACCACTTCCTGGAGGAATATTCGCACTCCTCGGCGCCAGAGGTGTTCCTGGCCGCCTGCGCGGCGCTGACCACCAACATCCGGCTGGGCCACGGCATCCGCCAGGTGATCCCGCAGTACAACCACCCCGCCCGCGTGGCCGAGGCGCTGGCGACGCTGGACATCGTCTCGCGCGGCCGGCTGGACTTCGGCATCGGCGAGGGGGCGACGCGGCTGGAGCTGGGCGGCTTCGGCATCCCGGCGCGGGAGAAGCGGGCGCTGGCGCTGGAGGCGGCCGAGCAGATCGCCAACATGATGACGATGGATCCCTACCCCGGCTACGAGGGCCGCGCCTTCTCCATGCCCTGCCGCAACGTGGTGCCCAAGCCGGTGCAGAAGCCGCACCCGCCGATGTGGATGGCCTGCACGAACCGCGACACCATCAAGGTGGCGGCGCAGAGCGGCGTGGGCGCCCTGGCCTTCTCGTTCCTCGACCCGGAGGAGGCGAAGACCTGGGCCGACATCTACTACGGCATCATCCGCTCGGACGACTGCCGACCCATCGGCCACGGCGTGAACGCGCAGCTCGCCATGGTGTCGAACTTTTCGGTGCACCCCGACCGGGACGAGGCGATCCGGCGCGGGCAGGAGGGGTTCGAGTTCTTTTCCTACGCCATCAACGCGCTGGTGGCGCACGACGCGGTCCCCGGGCGCTCGACCCTGTTCGCCGACTTCCAGAAGAGCCGCGCGGCCAGCGACGAGGAGATCATCCGCGCCCGCAAGGCCGCCAAGGTGAACGCCAACGGCATCGGCACGCCCGACGACATCCGCGAGCATATCCGGGGCTTCCAGGCGGCCGGCGTGGACCAGGTGATCTTCCTCCAGCAGGCCGGCCGCAACCGGCACGATCACATCTGCGAGTCGCTGGAGCTGTTCGCCGCCGAGGTGATGCCCGCGTTCAAGGCCGAGGCGACAGAGCGCGAGGCCAGGAAGGCTGCCGAGCTCGCGCCGTTCATCGAAGCGGCGCTGGCGCGGAAGGAGCGGATGCCCGCCCTGGCCGACCATGAGATTCCAGTGGTCCCGGCCTCGCGGCCCAAGGCTCAGGTGAACGAGACGACGCGGTAGGCCGAGGGCGGACGTCGCGGTGCGGCCTACAGCTCGGCCCACATGCGCAGGAGGTTCTGGTAGGCCCCGGTCAGGGCGACGATGGGCGGAGCGTCCTGGCCCGTGGCCCGCGCGAGTTGCTGGATCGAGATGTCCATGTCGAACAGGAGCGCGCGCCGGGCGTCGTCGCGCACCAGGCTCTGGACCCAGAAGAAGCTGGCCACCCGCTCGCCGCGGGTGACGGGCTCCACCCGGTGCAGGCTGGAGGCGGGATAGAGGATCAGGTCGCCGGCCGGCAGTTTCACGGCGTGGACGCCGTAGGTATCCTCGACCACCAGCTCGCCGCCGTCGTAGTCGTCGGGATCGCACAGGAAGAGGGTGGCCGAGAGGTCGGTGCGCAGGCGCACGCCCTGGTCGCGCTGGAAGCGCATGGCGTTGTCCACGTGATCGCCGAAGGTCTGACCCGGGCCATAGCGGTTGAAGAGAGGCGGATAGACCGTGTGGGGCAAGGCGGCCGACATGAAGAGGGGGTTTCGCGTCAGGGCCTCGCGCACCTGGCCGCCCGCCGCGCGCGCCGCTTCGGACGCCTCCGGGAGCTGGAGGTTGTGCTTGGTGAGCGCCGACTGCGGGCCGGCGGTGGCGTTCCCGTCCTCCCACGCGGCGGCGTCGATCCGCGCGCGGAGGTCGGCGACCTGGTCGGGCGACAGCACGCCCGGAACATGCAGCATCATGGGAAGAGCCTAGAAGAACAGCGCCCCGCCGACGAGAGATGTCGGCGGGGCGCGAGGCCGGTTCCGAAGAAGGGGAGGGATTCAGAACCGGTAGTTGAGGGTGAGCGTCGCGTTCCGACGGTCGCCGGGCGTCGCCCAACCGGCGAGGGCTGTCCGGACCCGGGTGTAGTATTCCTTGTCGAACAGGTTGCTGACGTTCAGCCGCACCTCCAGGCCGTCGCTCGGGAACCAGGCCACGGTCGCGCGATGGACCCAGTAGTCCTCGGCCTTCACGCGCGGGATGGTGGTGCGGGCCGGCGGGTTGGAGTTGGTGATCTGGCCGTGCTGGCTCAGGTAGTACTCGCCCTGGTAGGTGACCCCGTAACCCACCTGCACGTTCCACTGGCGAAGGTCGTAGGTGGTGAAGAGGCTGAAGGCATGGTCGGGCACGCCGATCAGGTCGTCGCCCTTCGTGAAGTCGCGGCCCAGCGCCGCGGCGACGTCGTCCACGCCCTGAAGCACCTTCGACTTGAGGTAGGTGTAGTTGGCGAACAGGGCCCAGTCCGGCGTGATCTGGCCGGAGACGCCCAGCGAGACACCGTCGACGCGGGCGCTGCCGTCGAGCTGCTGGACCGGGATGGTCGGGTCGTTCGAGGCCACGCGGTAGTTGGTGCGGTCGTTGCGGAACAGGGCTGCGGTCAGCGACAGTCCGGTCGGCAGATCCCACTTGCCGCCGATCTCGAAGTTCTCGGCCTTCTCGGGATCGACGGTGCAGTTGACGGCGCTGCATGCGCCGCTGCCGTTCACCGTGGCCTGCGACGGCGTCTGCGAGTTGCCGTAGGCGAGATAGAGGCTCGCGTTCGGGATCGGCTTGTAGACCACGCCGAGCCGCCAGGTGAGCAGGTTCTCGTCCGACTCGAACGTCGGGCCGGGCGTAATGGCGCCCAGGGTCGCGCCCACGGTGGTGTTGTAGGTGTCGGTGCGGTTCGAGCCTTCGTTATGCTCCCAGCGGACGCCGCCGTTGATCGACCACTGGTCGTTGAGGACGATGTTGTCGAACAGGTAGACCGACTGGTTGCGCCGCTCGCCGTCCTGGGCTCCCGCCTGGATGAAGTTGATGGACCCGACGTAGGTGTTGTTGGGGTTGGCGATGCTCATCGGGGGGAGCGTCACGGTGGCGCCGTTGGCCTCGCGCTGGACGTTGCCGTTGTCGAGCCGGTAGTCCTCGGCCAGGAACGCGGCGCCGACCACCAGCGTATGGCGCACGCCGCCCAGCTCGCCTTCCCAGGTGAGGTCGGTCTGGTTGTAGAGCAGGGTGTTCTCGGAGAATCGCGCCGTGCCGCGGGGGCCGCTGGGCTGGTAGAAGCCGGGCGCCGGATCGGTTCCCGCACAGGCCTGGTAGCCCGTGGTGTTCGTGACGGTGGTGGACTGGCTCCAGGCGACGGGGCGCTGGCCGTTGGCGAGGCACAGAGTCCCCTGCGGCGGGTTCACCACCAGGTCCTGCTTCACCTTCTGATAGCGGGACAGGTTGCGGATCCGCAGACCTTCGCCGAAGTCGTGCTCGACGATGCCGGTCAGGACATCGACGTTGGTGTCCTGGCGATCGACGTTGGCGTAGCCGTAGTAGTTCCCGGGATCGATCCCCGGAACCGCGCGCCCGTTGTAGAAGGGGACCCCGTAGGATGGCGTATTGCGGTCTTCCTGGTGGAAGTAGAGCGCGGTGAACTGGGTCGGCCCGTTCAGGCCCACGGTGATCGCCGGCGCGATCCCCCACCGCTTCAGCTCCTCCACATCGCGTCCGGGAACGTCGTTGCGGTGCGCCATGGCGTTGAGGCGCACCGCCACATTGTCGCCGATGACGTGGTTGGCGTCGATCGTGCCGCGCCAGTAGTTCTCGGTCCCGACACCGCCGGTGACGACGGTCGAGTTGCGGCCGCTCGGACGCTTGGAGACGATGTTGATGGTGCCGCCCACCGAGCCGGCGCCCGAATAGACGGAGTTGGCGCCGTTGGTGACCTCGATCTGCTCGAGGTTGAAGGGGTCGGAGCGGCTGTACTGGGCGCTGTCGCGCACCCCGTCGACGGTGATGTCGTTGTTGGCGGAATAGCCGCGCAGGTTGATCGAGTCGCCGAAGCCGCCGCCGCCCTCGCCGGCGCCGAAGGTGATGCCGGGCAC
This sequence comes from Phenylobacterium sp., assembly GCF_037189685.1. Taxonomy (GTDB): domain Bacteria; phylum Pseudomonadota; class Alphaproteobacteria; order Caulobacterales; family Caulobacteraceae; genus Phenylobacterium. The sequence continues at coordinate 72,258 of NZ_JBBCIT010000013.1, forward strand.
GGTCGACAGGACGTCGCGCAGGCTCAGCAGGTTCTGCGCCGCGATGGTCCCCTTCGAGATGATGGTGACCGTCTGCGGATTGTTCAGCGGGTCGGCCGTGACCTTGGGGTTGTTCTGCTTCATCAGCCGGCCTTCGACCTCGACGCCGCTGACGGCCGTGCCGCGGTCCTGATCGGCGGTGGCGACCGCGACGTCTTCGGCGACAGCCCCGGCCTCGGCGGCCTGCGCGCCCGCGCCGATTGAAAGGCCGGCCAGCCCGGCCACTGCACAGGTGAGCGCGTGCTTCTTCCGCGCCGAAACGCCCGTCCTCGACATTTGAACCCCCGATTCGCTTTGTTGCGAACTGTTGCTAGTGAGAATGCGAGGCGCTCTTAGATCGCGCAGAAACAATTCGCAATGATAATCATTCGCAATATTAGGCGCAGACGCGGATCGCGCCCTGCCGCTGCAACCGGCGCGTCCTGCGGCCCGTAACTTGCAGCGAGAGGGCGCCGCCGCCGTGGCGGCGCCGAAGAGGACAAGGCCGTTGGCCGCGCTCGCTTCCTTATCGCCGCCGATCGTCCGGCGACTGAACCTGCAACCGAACCGGACGGCGTCCGTTGACGTTTCGGCAACCGACGCACCGAAAGCTCAGGTCCGCACGATGGACATCCTCAAGCCCTACCTGCTGCTCGCCAGCGTGGCCTTCACCTTGGGCTTCACGGGCTATTGGGCGTTCGGGCAGGTCGCCGGCGCGCTGACACCAGCGCCCGAGACGGTCGTCCGGCAGGCTCCGGCGTCCGTCGAGACGCCGCTGGAGCTTCCTCTGGATTCGATTCGGCGCACCTGATCCGTCCGGCAGGCGCCGAGGGCGCGGAAGGGCTCCGCCAAACGCGGTCGGCCGGGCCTTCCTCGAATTTTCCGCGCCCTCAGCCCCTGTCGGGCGTCCGGTCATCGCTGCCGGGAAAAGCCAGGCCGCCCTGGCCCCGGGGCGGGACCGCGAAAGATCAGGCGCCTCGGGCCACGAACCAGCCGTTGCGGAAGCCGTCGTCGGCCTTGCCGTAGGAGAAGGTCTGCCCGTCCGGCGTCAGGACGCTGCCGCCTGCCGCCTCGAGCACCGCATGCGCCGCGGCGATGTCCCATTCCATGGTCGGGCCGTGGCGGGGATAGACGTCGGCTGATCCCTCGGCGATGCGGCAGAGCTTTATCGAGGAGTCCATCGGCTCGCGCAGGTCGAAGCCGTATTCCTGCGCCAGCTTCACCGCGGTCTCTTCCTTCATGGTGTGGGAAACCAGCGCCACGGCCGCGCCCTTCGGCCACGGGCGCACACGTACGGGGACAGCCGGCCCTCCGTTCACGCGCTTCATCGCGCCCTCGGCGCCGGTGAACCAGGTCTCGCCGGTCGGGGGTGCGCACACCGCGCCGGCCACGGGGCGGCCGTTGTCGATCAGGCCGATATTGACGGTGAAGTTCGGGTCGCCCCGGACGAACGCCTTGGTGCCGTCCAGCGGATCGACCAGGAAGAAGCGCGGGCCGATGCGATCCGGCGTCCCGAACTCGCTGGAATGCTCCTCCGAGACCACCGGAATGTCGGGGAAGCGCTGCGCCAGGCGTTCCAGGATCAGGGCCTCGCCCCGCCGATCGGCCTCGGTGACCGGGCTTTCGTCCGCTTTTGTGAGGACCTCGACGCCCGATTTCCAGAGCGGCAGGATCAGGGCGGCGGCGGCTTCACAGATGTCGGCCAGCGTCGGGCCCACGGCGGCATTGTCGGTCAAGGCGTCCTCGGCGTCTTCGATCGGCGCCTGTCTTAGAGAGGCGTGGCCGTTTCCCCAAGGCGCAAATCGCGCCTATTTTCCCGCATGACCGAAACCGCCGCCGCCACCGCCCTCCGCCCCGCGGAGATCGCCGCTTACCTGGCGGCCCGGATGTGCCACGACTTCATCAGTCCGGCTTCGGCGATCACGTCCGGCCTCGATCTGCTCGAGGACCCGTCCGCCCAGGACATGCGCGAGGAGGCGATGGGCCTCATCGTCACCTCCGCGCGCAAGCTTACCGACCTGCTGTCGTTCTGCCGCGTGGCGTTCGGCGCTTCGGCCTCGGCCGAGACCTTCGACGTCAGAGACCTGGAGAAGCTGGCGGCCGGCGTCTTCGCGCACATGCGCGCCGAGCTGGCGTGGAGCGTCGATACGCCCGCGGTTGACAAGCCGGTGGCCCGGACGCTGCTCAACCTGACCCAGATGGCGGGGGCGGCCCTGCCGACCGGCGGCGTGGCGAAGGTGCGCGCGGTGCAGGAGGGCGCCTCGGTGGCCATCGCGATCGAAGCGACGGGCCCGCGGGCGCGCCTGCGGCCCGAGGTGCTGGCGGGCCTCCAGGGCCAGCCGCTGGGCGAAGGTCTGCACGGCCACTGGGTCCAGGCCTACTATGTCCACCTGTTCGTCACCGATGCTGGCGGGCGGGTGTTCACCGACGTCTCGGAAGAGAAGGTCGTGTTCGCCGCGACCCTGCCGGCATAGACTTGGGCGTTCCGCTCGCCGCCGGCATGGCGGGGGCAGCCTGATTCGCGCAGCGTCAGCCCGCCGTTAACCAGCGGTGCGCGACAACGGGCCCTCTCGCTGGGAGCGCGCCCTCGCCTTGAAGACCTGCCTCGTCGTCGACGACAGCCGCGTGATCCGCAAGGTCTCGCGTCGCATCCTCGAAGACCTCGGTTTCGAGGTGGCGGAGGCGGCCGACGGCGTGGAGGCCATGGCCTGGTGCAGCGCCGTGACGCCCGACCTGATCCTGCTGGACTGGGAAATGCCGGCCATGGACGGCCTCACGTTCCTGCGCCGCCTGCGCGCAGAGCCGCGCGGCGACCAGCCGAAGGTGGTGTTCTGCACGGCCGTGAACGAGATCGGGCGCATCCGGGAGGCTCTGGATGCGGGCGCCGACGAATACATCATGAAGCCGTTCGACGGCTCCATCGTGGCCGGCAAGCTGGACTACCTGGGGCTGGTCGCATGATACCGCCCGAGGACTGCGCCTACCTCGCTGCGCTCTGCCAGGCGCGGGCGGGCCTGAAGATCGACACCGGCAAGACGTACCTGATCGAGAGCCGGCTGGGCCCCGTCGCACGGCGCGAAGGCTACGCCACGCCCGAGGTGTTCATCGAAGCGCTGCGGGAAGGGGCGGGCGATCGGGCCGCCTGGGCGGCGGTCGAGGCCATGATCGTGCCCGAAGGCGAATTCTTCCGCGACCGCGCCGTGTTCCAGCGCCTCGTCGACGAGGTGATCCCCGACCTGGCGCGCCGCCGCGCGGGCCAGCCGGTGCGGATCTGGAGCGCCGCCTGTGGGACAGGTCAGGAGGTGTATTCGCTGGCCATGATGCTGGCCGACCGCCCGGATCTGGCGAAGGTGTGCGAACTCTACGCCTCGGACCTGTCGGAGCGCAGCCTGGAGAAGGCGCAATCAGGCCTCTACTCGCAGTTCGAGGTGCAGCGCGGCCTGCCTGCGCGGATGCTGGTGCGGTTCTTCGAGCGCCGAGGCGAGTTCTTCGGGCTCTCGCCCCGCATCCGCCAGATGGTGCGTTGGCGGCGGGTGAACCTCATGGACGACCTGAGCCGGGTGGGGCCCTTTGACCTCGTGCTCTGCCGCAACATGTTCCCCCAGTTCGCGCCCGAAGCCCTGGGGCGGGTGCGCGATCACCTGCGGGTGGTCCTGGCGCCCGGGGGCCGGCTTCTGCTCGGCTTGGGGGAGGCGCAAGCCGGGGACCTCGCGCCCGTGGTCCCGGACATCGGCCTCTACGCCGCCTGACGCGCGGGCTGATACAGGCGGGCCGATACAGAAAAGGCCCGGCTTGCGCCGGGCCCTTCCGATCATCGTGACGCCGACGTCAGTTCTTGGCGTCTTCGGCCGTGGTGGTCACGGCCTCACCGGCGGACTTGATGTCCTGGCCGGCGCCGGACACGGTGTTGCAGGCCGAAACCGCCAGGCCGGCGGCGAGGACGGCCATCAGAAAGACCTTACGCATCGGGTTCATCTCCGGGGTTGGAATATCGCCCCGCCGCAACGCGTCATGCCGCGGCCTGGTTCCCCCGCGCGGCGGCCGGGCGATCGGCCGTGGGGGTGGGAAAGATCAGCCGTGCGGTGACCCCGCCCTCGCTGTTGCGCACAAGCTCGGCGCGGCCGCGGAGCTGGCGGGCGAAGGCGGTCATCAGGGTGCGGCCCACGCCTGACGCCACGAGGGCGTCGTCGGGCGCCTCGCCGTCGTCACAGATCTCGAGGATCGCCTCGTCCCCGCGGACGAAGAACTCCAGCTTCAGGGTGCCGCCCCGCTGGGCGAAGGCGTGCTTCTGGGCGTTGGTGATGGCCTCGACGGCGAACAGGGCCAGAGGCGCCAGGCGGTCGGGGTCGATGACCAACGGCTCGACGCGGAGTTCGGTGCGCACCGCCAGCCCGTGGGCCAGTTCGCCATTGACGAGCTGGGCCGTCAGCTCCTCCAGGAAGGGCCGCAGGTCCACACGCTTCAGGTCGGGGCCCTGATAGAGGGCGCGGTAGATGAGGGCGAGCGCGGTGATGCGTTGGCGGGTGTCGCTCATGGCCGAGCGGGCCGCGGGATCGGTCAGCGCCCGCTGCTGCATGCTGAGCAGGCTGGATATGACCTGGAGGTTGTTCTTCACCCGGTGGTGGATCTCGCGCATCAGCGCGTCCTTCTGGGCCAGGCTGTCGCGCAACGAGGCGTCGCGCGCCACGATGGCGTCGGCCATGTCCTCGAGGGTCTCGGCCAGTTCGCGGATCTCGGGCGGCATCTGCTCGGCCTGAACGGGGCGGACGCTGAGCCGCCCCCGCGCATAGAGCGCCGCGATGCGCTGGAGGTAGGCGATCCACCGCACGACCACCCGATCGGTCACCAGCGATACGGCGACCAGGGCGAGGACGAAGGTCAGCAACGGGAAGAAGATGCTGGTGAGGGGGTTGATCCGCGCCCATGACAGGAGGCCAGGCGACTGGGCCGACAGCACCACATAGACCTCGTCACCGATGACCGGCGCCGCGGAGTAGACCCGCCGGCGATCGCGGCCGTCGCGGCCGTACCACACCAGGGCGCCGGCGGCGTCGACCTTGGCCCGCCAGTCGGCCGGCAACCGCGGGAAGGCGTGGACGTCGGTGGTGGAGATGTAGCGACCGGTCTTCTCCACCAGCCCGACCTCGGCGCCCCGGGGCAGCGACGGATCGGTGACCTGCGGTTGGAGGCTGGAAAGCGCGACCACGGCGGCGAAGGCGCCGTCGAACGCCCCATCATACCGGGTGGCGCGCGCGGCCGTGAGCACCGCCGGCTCGTCGGCATAGCTGGAGCCCGGATCGCGCGTGATCACGAACTCGCGTCCGCTGACCAGTTCCCGGAACCACGACCGGGCTTCGCGCTGGGGATCGGCGGGCACCCCGCCCGCGGCGCAGACCACCCGGCCCAGGCGATCGAAGCGCACGAGGTTCAGATAGCCCGGAATCCGTTCCTTCACGTCGGCGAGCCGCTGGGCGCACTGGAACCCCACCGCCCCGGGCGCGAGCGTCTGGAGGAGAACGTCAGCGGATTCCATGCGCGCCCGCGCCGTGGCGGCGCTGCGCTCGGCCGCGAAGCCCAGATTCTGGCGGAGGGCCTGTCCCTCGCGCTGGAATCCGATCGCCGATTGCAAGGCGCCCAGGATGAGCACGGGCAGCAGGGCGGCCGCGAGCGCCGCGATCAGGCGGACCCGGATCGTGCTCAGCGACAGGCGGTCCAAACCGTACACCCACGCGCCTCCCTATCGCGAGGCGCTGAGGCGCTCCGCGTGGGCCAGGATCGAGCTCATCGCCTCGCCGGCGGCGGCGCCATCGCGATCATAGGCGCCCGCCTCCAGGATGGCCTGAAGGGCGCGGCGCGCCCGGCTGACCCGGCTCTTCACCGTGCCGACCGCGCATCCGCAGATCTCGGCGGCCTCCTCATAGGCGAAGCCGCCCGCGCCGACCAGGATGAGCGCTTCGCGCTGTTCGGCCGGCAGCATGGCGAGGCCCAGGCGAAGCTCGTCGAGGGCGACCGGAGCTTCCGGGTCGTCGACCGCCACCAGCGTGCGTTCGGCGGCCTCCTGGTCGAGCTGGCTCTGACGCCAGGAGCGGCGCTTCTCGGAGTAGAACTGATTGCGCAGGATCATGAAGGTCCACGCCTTCATGTTCGTGCCCATCTGGAAGCTGGCGCGCGCATCCCACGCCTTCATCATCGCATCCTGGGCAAGGTCGTCGGCGGCCGTGGCGTCGCCGCACAGTGTGCGGGCGAAGGCCCGGAGATGCGGGATCAGCTGGACCAGCTCGCCCTTGAACGCGGCGTCCTCCGCGGCGGTGCGTTGAGGGCGGACTTTCTCGGAGGCGCCCATCAGGCCTTCTCCGAGCCGCGGCTGTCTGCGCGCCGCAGGATCTCGAGGAACTCGTCAGGGACCTGTTCGTTCACGACCTCGTCGAACAGCTCGCGCAGGCGCACGCCGATGGCCTGCTGCCGCAGGCGGGCTTCATCGACAGCGGCGGACGCCCTGCGACGCTCAGGGGAAGGTCGTTGCTCGATCATGTCTTCGGCTGTCCGCTGTCGCGGAGATCGCCCCCTCTCGTGGTCTTCTTCGCCGCTCAACGCATGTCCCCCCGGTCGGGTTCCCCATCATCGCGCCGGAGGATGATGAAAACTTGGCCATAAGGGAACCGGTTCCCTGAGGCCGCGTTTTCGGAGCATCATAGTCCCGCTCGGCGGGACGCATCGTCCTGCGCCGGCGCAGGCCGGACCGAAGCAATCATGGAGGGGGAACCCTTGAGCCTTCTAGCCCGACTGGCGCCTCACCTGCCCTACGTGCGCCGCTATGCGCGCGCGCTGACCGGGGACCAGTCCACAGGCGATCACTATGTCCGCGTGGCCCTCGAGGCGCTGGCGGCGGGCGAACAGACGCTCTCCGATGCGATGACGCCGCGTGTCGCCCTCTATCACGTGTTCCACGCCATCTGGGGGACTTCGGGGGCCCAGCTCGAAGGGCCGACCGACGATGGCGGGGCCGACGACGCCACCCGGCGCCTGATGCGGATCGCGCCGCGGTCGCGGCAGGCGTTCCTCCTGACCGCGCTCGAGGGCTTCACGCCCAGCGAAACGGCGCAGATTCTGGGCGCGGACTTCCCGGAGGTCGAGCGGCTGATCGCCGAGGCCCAGGCCGAAATCGACGCCGAACTGGCCACGGACGTCCTGATCATCGAGGACGAGCCGGTGATTGCGGCCGATATCGAAGCGCTGGTGACCGAACTGGGCCATACCGTCGTCGACATCGCCGCGACCCGGACCGAGGCGGTCGATGCGGTCGCGCGGAAGTCCCCCGGCCTGGTGCTGGCCGACATCCAGCTCGCGGACGGCTCCTCGGGGATCGACGCGGTGAAGGACATCCTCCAACGTTTCGACGTGCCGGTGATCTTCATCACCGCCTTCCCCGAACGCCTGCTGACCGGGGAGCGGCCCGAGCCGACGTTCCTGATCACCAAGCCGTTCCAGCCCGAGACGGTGAAGGCCGCCATCGGCCAGGCGCTGTTCTTCCACCCGCGCAACACCAAGCAGAAGGCCGCCTGACGGCGGTCGGACGCCCGCTCGAGCAATCAGACAGGGTCCGGGCACGAAAGGGGCGCCTTCCGATGGGAGGCGCCCATTCTTCATGGCCTCGTCTCAGGTCCCACGACCTTTTCTCGGGGCGGCCTTGTATCCCGGCCAGGCCGGGTCAGTTGGGGTCCGGCGGCGGAGGCTGGGGCGCCTGGAAGGTGCTCGCGGCGGCCTTGCGCTCGGCCGCCGTCGGCTCGGTGGCCGCGAGATCGGGCGCCTTCCACGTCCAGGCGGCGAACAGCCCCAGGGCGGCCAGCAGGGTGCCGAACACCAGCACCCAGAAGACAGGTCGGCCCCAACGACCCTGGCGGGCGCGGGTGGCGTTGAGGATCGTGTGCTCCGGCTCTCGGGACGAGTAGGTCATCGGGCTCTCCTGCGACTGCGCGGTCTCGGCGAGGGAGAACGCGCCGCCGCCGCCGCCGTTCCTGTGGCGGGGCCGCCCAGTCCGTTTGCAGGAGGCGTCGCGAAAAAAGTCCGAAGGGAGCGGAACACGGAGGCGTTCCCCACGTTTCATTCCGTGCGGAGGCGGCGACGCCCCCCCCGACTTGAGGCCGGCGAGCACGCCGGTCTGCCGTCTCCGCACCCCCTTTTCTCGATGATGCACACCTGGGCGGGTCGAAAGACCCGCCCAATCTTTCTTCTTCCCCCGGCGGGCGGGTCGAAAGACCCGCCCAATCTTTCTGTCCTCACCGGGGGGCGGGTCGCAGGACCCCGCCCGATCCTTTGTCTTCACCCGAGGGCTGCAAGATTCATCCGGAACGCTCCGGACATCTCGCGCTCAGGGCGGGCTGACGCGCAGCGTGACGTCGGCGCGGCGGCGCAGGGGGCGCAACTGGCCGTCGGACGAGATCGAATCCGCCTGCCCGGCGGCGGCCATCTCGAATTCGGCGTCCGGCAGGCCGGCGGCCTTGATCGCCTCGGCCACCGAGGCTGCGCGGCGCTTGGAAAGCTCGAGGTTCGCGGCGGGATCCCCCACCGCATCGGCCAGCCCGACGACGCGGACCCCCTCGATCCGGCATCCCCGGACGGCCCGGGTCTCCGCCGCCAGCACGCCGCGCCCCTCGGGCGTCACCTCGGCCTCGTTGGGCTCGAAATAGATCGGGATGGTCACTTCCCGACAGGTCGCCGTCGGTGTCTCAATCGCCGCCCGCCCCGAAGGCCCGGTCGCGCAGGCCGCCAAGCCTGCGGTGGTCAGCACCGCCCCCATCAGCCCCACGATCCGCGCCATCGCCTGTCTCCTCGGTCAACGCATATGAAAAGGGCGGTCGGGACACGACCGCCCTCTTCCTAACCCGGCTTCGCCGCCGCGTCAGCGGGGCGCGCCGTTCTCCCAATAGTAACGGCCCGAGCCCGGATCGTAGTAGTAATACCGGCCGGCGCGCTCGTCGTAGTACTGGCGGCGGTTGGGCGAGGACGCGCCGCAGCCGCCGTCGTCGCGGCAACCTTTCACCGCGCCGGCGACCGCGCCCACGCCGGCGCCCACGGCGGCTCCGGTCCCGACGCCCACGTCGCCCGAAACCGCTCCGATCGCAGCCCCGGTCAGAGCGCCCAGGGCGGCGCCGCCCATGGCGCTCCGCTCGGTGTTCCCGGTGGTGGTGCAGGCGGCGGCGAGGACGCCGGCGCCCGCCATGGCGATAAGTGGCTTCAACATGCCAATGGCTCTCCTGTGGGTGTCCCCTGCGGCGAAGAACGCGTCGCGCAAAGCCCAGTTCCCCGCCAACGTCCCATCCGCAGCGGGCGGGCGGAACCAAGCCCCGCGGCCGCCGTTCCCTCGGTGACCGAACCCGAGGAGGTTGCCGTGACCGCCCTGACCGATCGCGACCCGGCGCGCAGCGAGTTGCGCGAAGCGTATGAAATGGGCCGCCGCGACGCCCACCGTGGCCGTCGCAGGCATCCGATCCTGATGACGCTGACGATCCTGGCCGCCGGGATCGGGCTCGCCGTCCTGGCCCTGGCCGCGGTGAACGGCTCCTTCGGCGGCGCCGGCGCCGTGGTGGATCAAAACCTTGCGGTCGCGGCCGACCGGGCCGAACCTGTGGTCCGCGGCGTCGCCGCCGACGCGGAAGACGCCTTCCGCGACGCCACCGCCAGGGACGGGACCCAAGCGCCTGCCACCAACTGACTCCGAGCAATCCGCCCCCCGCCGTTTCCGCAAGGTGGAGGTGGTGGCCAATGTCGCATCCGGAAGCGTCGGACCCGACGCCCCGGAACAGATTGCGCGCATGCTCGACGAGCATGGCGTCGACGCCAAGGTGCATGCGCCCGCGCCCGACGCGCTCATGGACCAGCTCAAGGCCAGCATAGACGCGGCGCCAGACCTCCTGATCACGCTCGCCGGGGACGGCACCGTGCGGGCGGCGGCAGAGCTGTGCGGCCCCGCCGGGCCGATCATCGCACCGCTTCCCGGCGGGACGATGAACATGTTGCCTCACGCGGTCTATGGCGCCGTCCCTTGGCCCGAGGCGCTCAGGGCGGCCTTGGAATCAGGGGAGGAACGTGACCTCGGCGGCGGCTGCATCGAGGGTCATCGCTTCCTTTGCGCGGCCATCCTCGGCTCCCCGGCCCGCTTCGCCGCCGCGCGGGAGGCGGTGCGTGAGCGCAAGCTGCTGCTCGCCTGGGCGCGGGCCAAGCGGGCCCTGCGCCGGGCCTTCACCGGACGCCTCCGCTACCGGTTCGACGATCGCCCTCCGGCCAAGGCCGAGGCGGTGCTGTTGATCTGCCCCATCGCGTCCAAGGTGATGCGCGCCGACGATCCGGCCCTGGAAGCGGCGGCGCTGGACGTCCGCGGCGCAGGCGAGGTCCTGCGGCTGGGATTCAACGCCCTCATCAGCGACTGGCGGGCCGATCCGGCGGTCGAGGGCCGGAGCTGCAAGGTGGCGCTGATCCGGTCCGCCCACCCCATCCCGGCCATCCTGGACGGCGAGACCGTGACCCTTCCCGCCGTGACCAAGGTCAGCTTCGACCCGCGTGTCTGCCGCGTGCTGGCGCCGCCTCCCAGGGATGAGCGGTGATCGTCCGGATCGCGCATCTGTCCGACATCCACTTCGGGGGTGAGAACGCGGCGGCGGTGGCGGCGGCGGGAGATCTCGTCCGGGCGGGGGGCTTCGATCTGACCGTGGTGTCCGGCGACCTGACCCGTTTCGCCGAGGTGTCCGAGTTCGAACTGGCCGACGCGTGGCTGGCGGCCCTGCCGGGACCGCGGATGGTGACGCCGGGCAATCATGACGCCCCCTATCTCGCCTGGGCCGAGCGGATTTTCGCGCCGTTCCGGCGGTTCGAGCGCTTTGTCGGCCCGGCGCGGCTCCAGACCTGGCGGGCCCGTGGCGTCGGCGTGGTGGGGGTCAATACCGCCCGGGGCGCCCAGCCGCGGCTGAACTGGTCCAAGGGCCAGATATCGGCCCGGCAGGCCGACGAAGCCGCGGGGTGGTTCCAGCCTGACGACCGCCTACGGATCGTGGTCGTCCATCACCCTCTGATCGAGATGATCGGCGGACCGATGACGGCGCGGGTCTGGGGCGGGGAGCAGGCGGCCGCCCGACTTGCGGAGGCAAGGGTCGACCTGGTGTTGTCGGGGCATATTCACGCGCCCTTCGTCTGGCCCTATCCGCATGGCGACGGCCGGACCTGGGCGGTCGGGGCGGGGACGCTTTCGGTGCGCGAGCGCGGTGTCCCGCCTGGCTTCAACACCATAGAGGTCGAGGACGGGACCGTGCGGGTCACCGCCCTCGCCTGGACGGGCTCGTCGTACGAGCCCTTTCGGACCTGGGCGCTGGAACGGCGCCCAGGTCGGTCTTCGCCTGAACGGGCGATGTCAGAGCGGGCCTGAGCCCAGCCCGCGGCCGCGCACGAGGTGCAGGACCAGCGAGACCACGAACAACACCAGGAAGACGAAGAACAGGATCTTCGCGATCCCCATCGCGGCCCCGGCCACCGAGGTGAAGCCGAGGAGGCCCGCGATCAGGGCGACCACGAGGAAGGTCAGGGCCCAGCCGAGCATGGCGTATCTCCGATCGCAGAGCGGACATGTCTGCGCGAAAGCAAACGCCGCCAGAGGCCACGGCGTTCCACGGCCGAGCCTTCAGCGCCGCTTCGGCGGGGAGGGTGGTTTCGCTCCGCCGCCGGCCAGGAAGGCGCTGACGAGGGCGGTGGTTATCGCGGGATTTCGCATCAGGACGATCCCGGCGAGCACCGCGGCTCCGGTGGCCAGGATCGGACGCTCGCGCGCGAGGCCCATGATCTTCTCGACAGGCGAGGGCGGCGGAGGCGGAACGCCCCGGCGAGGACGTATCTTGCCCACGGCCACGGCCGCCGAAAACAGCGCGATCAGGGCGAACACGCCGGCGACGAGAGCCGCCGCACCGACGGGACCGAGCCACTGCACGACCAGCGCGTAGAGCGCGAAGGCGGCCGCCACCAGGGACACGGACACCGCCGCAGCCACCGCGACGGCGGCCACGACGATGCTGAGGATGCGGTTGAGGCTCAACGCCGGGAGGCGAGCAGCATGCCGATCAGCACGCCCACGCCGAGGGCGGCGCCGGTGGCCGCCAGAGGACGGGCGCGGATCTGCTCGCTGGCCGCACGGGCCGCTTCATCGAACTGTTCCCCGGCCACGTCGGCGTACACCCGGCTCTGCGCGCGGATCTGCTCGAGGCTCTGCTGGACGGTGGCTTCGATCCGCTTGGCGGCTTCGGTGATCGCCTTCTGGGCGTCGGCGGCGATCTTCGCGGCGGTGTCGTTCGCGGCGGTCGCCACGTCTTCGGTCGTAACCGGGCCGGCCTTGGGGGGCATGTATCGTCTCCGAACATTCACGCTCCCGATGGGAGCTCTAGGATAGCGCAGTGCAACATAGGAGGTCTGCCGGCGTGGCGCAAAGGCCTCATGGACTAAGTCGGGAAGGCGACGATTAAGATGGACGAAGCGCAGGGAGCGCCTATCTATTGAAATGATGACGCGCGAGCTGGATCACAGCTCCGACCGCGACCGCCTGGAGCTCGCCCTCCAGATCGCCGGCCTGGGTGAATTCGACTGGGACATCGAGAACGATGTCGTCCGGGTCACCGAGCGGCTGTCCGCCATCATCGGCCTGCCGCCCGGCGAATATCCCGGCGAAGGGGGGGAGGGCCTGCGCCGCATCGTCCATCCCGACGACATGGCGGCGCTGCGCACGGACATCGCGCGCCTGCTCCGCGCGGCCGACGTGTACGAGCATCGCTACCGCATGATCCATCCCGAGACCGGCGCCCTGCACTGGATGCGCGCCGCCGGCCGGGTGATCCGCGACGGCGAGGGGCGCGCGCTGCGCATCTTGGGCATCATCGAGGACGTCACCGCCCAGCACCTGGAGGAGGACCAGCGCCAGCAGCTCATGGCCGAGCTGGACCATCGGGTGAAGAACGTCCTGGCCGCCGTGCAGGCGCTGGCCCAGCAGACGGCCAAGCGGACGACCTCGCTGGACGCGTTCCTGACGAACTTCAACGGGCGGCTGAAGGCGATGGCCTCGGCCAACGAACTGCTTACCGCGGCTCGTTGGCGGGGCGCCGCCATCGACCACCTGGCCTCGGCCGAGCTGGGCGCGCTGGCGCCGGGCCAGACGAGCTGGGAAGGTCCCGAGCTGTTCCTTACTCCACGCGCCGCCAACGCGCTGTCTCTCGCACTTCACGAACTGGCCACGAACGCGGTGAAGTTCGGGGCGCTTTCGGTGGAGACCGGCCACGTCGACCTGCGCTGGCGCACGCTGCGGGATGGAGGCTTCGAGCTGACCTGGACCGAGACGGGCGGGCCGCCGGTCGGCGCGCCGCCGCGCCGCGGCTTCGGTTCCACCCTGCTGGAGCAGGTGACCCCGCGCGAACTCAACGGCGCCGCTGAGGTGGAATACCGCCCCGCGGGCGTTCGCGTGCGGCTGCACGCCGGACCGCAGGCGATGGCCGACCGGCCCGAGGTGGTGCCCGATGTCCCGGCCGCGAACCGGGTGACCGAGACGGTGGCCACCGCCGCCGGCCCCGCCAGCCTGAAGGGCGCTCGGGTGCTGATCGTGGAGGACGCCGTCCTGCTGGCGCTGGAGCTGGAGACGGGACTGTCCGAGGCCGGGGCCGAAGTGGTCGGCCCGGCCTATGAGCTGGAGGAGGCGATGGCGCTGCTGGACCAGCCGATCGACGCCGCGGTCCTGGACGCCAACCTGAACGGCCGCTCGGTGACCCCGGTCGCCGAGGTGCTGCGCCAGCGCAAGATCCCCTTCGTGTTCGCCACGGGATACGGTGAGACGGGCGGCGCGCCGGGCGGGTTCGACGCTCCGATCATCCGCAAGCCCTATGACGTCACCCAGGTGGCCTCGGCGGTGGCCGAGATCCTGGCGTCCCGTTGATGGGGTTCACCATGTTCCGCGTCGCATCGCCGCGCGGCGAGATCGCGCTGGGACAAGGCGCCGCCTTCTGAAACGGCCGGGCGAGGCGTATCGCTGCTCCACGAAGGCCCGCGGGCGTAACTCGCGGGGGCCGGACCGGCGGCCAAGGGAGATCGCCCGGAATCAGGCGACCCGGACTTCCACGTTCGGCCCGCGGCAAAGGTCGCGGACCGGACGTATCCTATTTCAAGAAGACCACGAAAAACACGAAAGGACACGAAAGGGGCGGTGTCCTGTGAGGCCGCGAAGCGGCGACTTCCAAACTCAAGGAACCACGGAAAACACAGAAGAAAACGGAAAGGCGAAGCTGCGATTCCGTATCCTTCTGTGTTTTCCGTGGTTTGCAATGACGGCGCCTCCGCTTGTGCGGAGGCTGAGGGATGATCCACCCTTTCGTGTTTTTCGTGGTTCGGAGAAGAGCCACCGTGCGCCGGTCAGGCTGAGATGACGCCCGCCGCCCGCAGGCTGGCCAGGGCCTGGGCGTCGCAGCCGGCGCGGGCGACCAGGACCTCTTCGGTGTGCGCCCCCAGAGGTGGTCCCGGCCAGCGCACCCGGCCCGGCGTGCCCGAAAGCTTCGGGAAGGCGTTCTGCATGCGGATCGGGCCGAAGACATCGTGCTCCACGGTCACGATGGTGTCGCGGGCGGCGAACTGGGGGTCCTCCAGCATGTCGGGCGCGCGGTAGACGCGACTGGCCGGGATGCCCTTGTCCTCCAGCAGCTTCAACAGCTCGGGAAGGCTCCAGCCCGAGGTCCAGTCCGAGATGATCCCGTCCAGCTCGGCCTGGTTGGCGCCGCGGCTGGCGTGGTCGACGAACTTGGGATCGGTCTTCAGGTCGGGCCGTCCCATCGCCTCGGTCAGCCGGGCGTAGACGTTGTCGCCGTTCCCCCCGATCAGGATCATCTCGCCGTTCCTGCAGGGATAGGCGTTGGACGGCGCGATGCCGGGCAGGACCGAGCCCGATCGCTCGCGGGTGTAGCCCGTGAGGTCGTACTCGGTGATCAGGTTCTCCATCACCGCCAGGACGCTCTCGTAGAGGGCTGCGTCGATCACCTGGCCCTTGCCCGTGCGTTCGCGGGCGTGCAGCGCCATGGTGATCCCCATGACCGCGTGCATGGCCGCCAGGCTGTCGCCGATCGAGATGCCGGCCCGCGCCGGCGGCCGGTCGGGCTCGCCTGTCACATGGCGCAGGCCGCCCATGGCCTCGCCGATCAGGCCATAGCCGGCGCGCTGGGAGGAGGGGCCGGTCTGGCCGAACCCAGACACGCGCGCCATGATCAGGCGCGGATTCTCGGCGGCCAGGCTCTCGTAGGACAGGCCCCACTTCTCCATCGCGCCCGGCCGGAAGTTCTCGATCAGCACGTCGGCCTGCGTGATCAGCTTGCGGGCCAGAGCCTGCCCCTCGGGCTTGCGCAGGTCGATCCCCACAGACTTCTTGTTGCGACCGATCACGGGCCACCACGGCGACAGGCCCTTGGGCAGGCTGCGGCCCCACTGGCGCATCGGATCGCCGACGCGGGGGTCTTCGACCTTGATCACCTCGGCCCCGAAGTCGCCCAGGATCTGACCGCAGAACGGGCCCGCGATAAGGGTCCCGAGTTCGACGACGACGAGATCGGCCAGAGGCCCTTCGGGAGCGCCTTCGGGCGCGGCGTTGGCTTGAGCGGTCATGAGGAACGCCTTACCGATGGTAACGCTACGGCCGGAAGCCCCAACGTCGAGGTCGCCGTCAACGCGCCCAGTCGCCCGACTTGCCGCCGGTCTTCGAGACCAGCCGCACGGCCTCGATGACCATGCCCTTTTCCGCCGCCTTCAGCATGTCGTAGAGCGTCAGGCACGCGACCGAACAGGCCGTGAGCGCCTCCATCTCGACGCCGGTCCGCCCGGTGGTCTTCACGCGCGCCGTCACCGACAATCCGCCCTCGGCCGCCTCGACCCGCACCTCGGCCTTCGCGATGGGCAGGGGATGGCACATGGGGATCAGGTCGGCCGTCCGCTTGGCCGCCATGACGCCGGCGATCTCGGCCACGGCGCGGACATCGCCCTTCTTCCCCTCGCCCGAAAGCGCCAGCGCCAGGGTCCCGGGCGACATGCGCAGGAAACCCTCGGCCACGGCCTCGCGCGTGGTGACCGCCTTGTCCGAGACATCGACCATGCGTGCGCGGCCGGTCTCGTCGATGTGGGTGAGCCGGCTCACGACTCCATCAGCCGGGGCATCAGCTCGACCATGTTGCAGGGGCCGTGGCGGCTGTCGAGCTGGGCCGAGATCACCTTGTCCCACCCGTCCTTCACCGCGCCGTTCGAGCCGGGGAGGCAGAAGACGAAGCAACCCTTCACGATCCCCGCCAGCGCCCGCGACTGGAGCGTCGAGAGGCCCACCGACTGGTAGCTGACCAGATGGAAGATCACCGAAAAGCCGTCGATCTCCTTGTCGAACAGCGGCCGCACGGCCTCGGGGGTCACGTCACGGCCGGTGATGCCCGTGCCGCCGGTGGTGACGATGGCCTCCACGCCTTCGTCCACCCACGTCAGGACCCGGGCGCGGATCTCCGCGACGTCGTCCTTCACGATGCCGCGTGCAACCAGCTCGTGGCCGGCGCCCGCGACCCGGCTGGCCAGCAGGTCGCCGGAAGTGTCGCTCTCCTCGTCACGGGTGTCCGAGATGGTCAGGACGGCGACCCGGACGGGCTTCAGCGTCCTGGCGGTGTCGATCTTCCCGCCGGGGGCGAAGGCCGAGGGGGTGCTGGGGGCGTTCATGGCTTTGGTGCTCCTCCGATCCCTCATAACCCAGCGGCGCGGGGTGTCGCCACAGGGTGTCGTGGCGGGCGCGGTGATGGTGACGAGACCTTTTGCAGGATCGGAAGCTATTCGACCCGGGAAATTCGTCGGCTGAAGGGCGGCAGCCGGAGTCTTTGCGCCTCGGCTTCGAATTCGGATCGGGTCAGCGGGCCGACGACGTCACCCACGCCTACCGGCGGGTCTCCACGATGTCGCGTGACGTAGAAGTACTCGGTGACCGACCGATCGATCCCGCCGTATCCCGCAGGATATCCTGCGGGATGCCGGGCCATGACGAGGTAGCGATCGTCCGCGCCGGCGGCGAAGACGGTGGGACCGGGCAACCCGTCCCCGGAGCAATTCCCTCCGGTCAGGCTGCGACAGACCATGGCCTGCTCAAGCACATCCACCGCTACCAGCCTGTAGGCTTCATCGATCTTCTGGTCGTAGACGAAGCCGCATCCCCCGAGACAGGCCGACGCGACCAGGACCATCAGGAGCGTGCGCCGCCGCATCTCAGCCGCCCCACCGCTCGCGATCGGCGTGGTCCTGGGCCGTCGGTTCGATCCAGCGCTCGCCGGAGGGGCCGTGCTCCTTCTTCCAGAACGGCGCGCGGGACTTCAGGTAGTCCATCAGGAAGTCGCAGGCCTCGAAGGCGGCGCGGCGATGGCCCGCGGCGGTGGCCACGAAGACGATGGGTTCGCCCGGCGCGATCCGGCCCACCCGGTGGAGGATGGCAAGGTCGTGAAGGCCGAAGCGTTCGCAGGCCTGGTCGGCGATCCGGCCGATCTGCGCTTCGGTGAAGCCGGGGTAGGCTTCCAGTTCCAGAACCGTCGTGGCGCCGGCCTCCGCGCGGGCGAGGCCGGTGAAGGTGGCGACCGCGCCGGTCTCGATGCGGCCGCGGACGAAGTCCGAAAGCAGGACGCCGGGGTCGAAGGGCGCGTCGGTGAGGCGGATGCTCATCGGCGGCTCACCCCCCGCTCATCGGCGGCAGGAAGGCCACCTCGCTGGCGTCGGCCAGGGCGGCGTCGCCGCGCACGATCGCCTGGTCCACCGCCACCTGGACGCCCTTGCCGGCCAGCGCCTCGCCCAGCGCAGCGTCCTCCTGGCCGATGACGGCGCACAACGCGGACACGGACGCCGCTTCGATTCGCCGCTCGCGCCAGCCGGCGAGGTCTCTGAGGGGGCCGAACAGCAGGACGCGGGCCATGCCTCAGCCGCCCGTGGTGGACATGTGCCGGGCGACGGCGGGCGCGCGCCGGGCGATCTCGAAGTCGTGGCCCTTCGGCTTGGCGTCGATCCCCCCGCGGATGGCCGCGATCAGCTCGGCGTCGCCGCCGCCGGCCCTGAGCACCGCGCGCAGGTCGGTGGCGTCCTCCTGCCCCAGGCAGGTGTGCAGCGTCCCGGTGCACGTCAGGCGCACGCGGTTGCAGGTCTCGCAGAAATTGTGGCTGAGCGGCGTGATGAGGCCGAGGCGCCCGCCGGTTTCGGCGATGCGCACGTACCGCGCCGGCCCGCCGGTGGAGAGCGGGATGTCCTCCAGGGTCCAGAAGCTCTCCAGCCCGGCGCGGACGGTTGTCAGCGAAAGGTACTGGTCTGTGCGGTCGGCCTCGACCTCGCCCATCGGCATGGTCTCGATCAGGGTCATGTCGCAGCCGCGGCCGTGGGCCCAGGCGATCAGGTCGGGAAGCTCGGCCGCGTTGTCGTCCTTCAGCGCCACGGTGTTGATCTTGACCGCCAGGCCGGCCGCCTGAGCCGCCTCGATCCCGGCCAGCACCTTGGGAAGCTGGCCGCCGCGCGTCAGTGTCCGGAACAGGTCCGGCTTCAGGGTGTCGAGCGAGACGTTGATCCGCCGCACGCCGGCCGCCGCCAGTTCGCCCGCGAACTCGGCCAGCCGCGTGCCGTTGGTGGTGAGGGTGAGTTCGTCCAGCGCGCCGGTGCGCAGGTGTCGCGCGAGGTTGCGGACCAGGTCCATCATGCCCTTGCGGACCAGGGGCTCGCCGCCCGTCAGCCGCAGCTTGCGCGTTCCCAGGGACACGAACGCCGAGGCGATCCGGTCCAGTTCCTCCAGGGTCAGCACCTCGGCCTTCGGCAGGAAGGTCATGTGCTCGGCCATGCAGTAGACGCAACGCAGGTCGCAACGGTCGGTGACCGACAGCCGCAGATAGGTCACCGTGCGGCCGAAGCCGTCGGCCAGAGGCCCGTGGTTGCGTCGCGGCTGCGTGGCGCCGGCAGGAGATCCGGCGTCCGGCCGCACGCTGGCGGGCGCGGTGATGTCGTCGTAGGGCGTCATCCGGCTCGGAACATAGGAGGGAACGGCGCGCCGTGACAGAGGCGGTGAGCATCACGGGGACGGGCGGGCAGGCGCGGTTCGCGGCCGTCGTGCTGGCGGCGGGCGCGGGACGGCGGTTCGGCGGGGGCAAGCTGCTGGCCGCCTTCGAGGGCCGCCCCCTTCTGCATGGCGCGCTCGCCGCGGCGCGGGCGGCGCCCGTCAGCGAGGTCGTGGTGGTGACGGGCGCCGGCCGCGCGGCCGTCGAGGCCTGCGTCCGGGCGTTCGATCCGGCGATGCGCCTCGTCCACGCCGCCGACCACGCCGAGGGTATGGCGGCGTCGCTGCGCGCCGGCGTGGCGGCGCTGGGCTCCGAGGTGGAGGGGGTCTTCGTCTTCTTGGGCGACATGCCCCGCGCGCCGGTCGCGGTGCTGGAGGCGCTCGCGCGCGCCGTGGCCGCTGGCGCGCCCGCCGCGGCGCCCGAATTCGGCGGCCGGCGGGGCAACCCCGTCGTGCTCGGCCGCGGGTTGTTCGGAGCGGTCGCTGGCCTGACCGGCGACGCCGGGGCCCGTGCGATCCTGGGGGGGCTGGGAGACCGGCTGGCGCGAATACCTGCGCCCGACGACGGGGTGCTGTTCGATGTGGATCGGCCTGAGGATCTGGCTGAAGGCCTGACTAGACCCTGATGTCCAGCCGTGCGGCGCCCGCGGACGGCGAGATCCGCACCTGGTCCGCCAGGTTCAGGGTCTTCGCGGCGGCGGCGAGCGTCTGCGCCGCCTGAACCGTCACGGGCAGGGCGAGGGCCGTCCAGAGCCCCTGACCGGAATTTCTCAGCTGTACGCTGACCATAGCGCTGCCTCGATATTCTAAGTGCGACAATAGGGCGCAAGGGCTTAACCGGCGGTTAACTGTTGTCTCCCCAAGGTTGTGTCTTGTCTCGCTTTTTGCGTGTGTCGGGGTTGCGGGCGAGAGCTCGCCGGGCGATGCTCAGCGCGATGCTGGGGCCGCGCCGACACCTGACCTGCCTGGCCATCGGGCTTGCGCTCGCCGCCGTCGGCGCCCCTGCGGCGGCGCGGGACTATGTGGTGGTCGCTTCGTCGTCATCCGCGATCTCCCGCGGCCAGGGCTTCGAGGCCGGGGCCCGGGTGGCGCTCGCGCCGGGCGACACCCTGACCCTGATGCACGCGTCGGGTGATCTGGTCCGCTTCAAGGGCGCGCCCGGCGGTGTGGTGCTGCCCCGCCGCGCCGCCAGCCAGGGCGAGGCGGACCGACTGGCGATCCTCAAGGTGATCGTCGCCCCCGCGGCGAAGGAGACCGTGGGCGGCATGCGCGTCGCGCGTACGCGCTCGGGCGTCTGTCCCGAGCCGGCGGTGATCCGGACACTGGACGCGATCGTCCAGGCCCACCAGGGCGGCTGCCGCAGCCAGGCGGCCCAGGCGCTGGACGCCTGGATCGAGGCCCGCTCCCCGGCCGGAGACCTTTGACGGACCAGGCCCCGCTCCAGCTAAGCTGCTGGAAAAATTATCTTATAGCTCAGTCGAACCCTTCCTTCGCCCAAGCCTTCTTAGTGGCGCGGATCGTTGAACGCTTCGCGCCAAAGCCAAGGAAGGATCGTGTGATGGGCAACCAGAACAACATCGACCAGAACGACCAGACCCGCCGCCCGCAGCAGCAGGACAATCCGGGCCAGCAGCAGCAGCCCAACCAGCAGCAGCAGCAGACGGATCGTGAGCGCCAGAACCGCGATCAGGACAATCGGAATCCGGGCTCCCAGCAGGGCCAACAAGGCCAGCAAGACCAGGAAGGTCGCAACCCGCAGGCCGGGCGCTGAATTCGCCGTCGGCCTTGCCGGGCTCCCGTCCGGCGAGGCCGACGCTCGAATAGGATCAGAAACGAAAGCGGCCCCGGCGGCCATCTAAGGCGCCAGGGCCGCAACCCGTCGGCCGGCAGGGCAGGGGGAGATGCCCGCGGCCAGCGATCAGCCCCCATGTGGGGGCGCATTCACGACAATCAAGCCCGCCCAATCAAGCCAGCCCGCCGGTCAAGCCAGCCCTCCGGTGAAGCTGGAGCCCGTCAGCGGAGCCCCGCCAGCGCAACCGCTGCAGCGGCCTCCTCGAGGCGGGGGCGTTCCTGGCTCCAGACCGCGTCGGCGGCGGCGTGGCGCGCCTCCAGCGCTGCGATATTCCGGGTGAGCGTGAGCTGTTCCGCGGTCAGGGCCGCGCAGCCTTCATAGGCGGCCAGTCCGGAGGCGGCGGCGCATTGCGACGACGCGGCCTCGAGAGCGGCGGTCCGGGCCGAGGCGGCGGCGGCCAGGGCGGCATGCGCCGTGGCGAGAGCGGAGCGGGCCGCCTCGGCGTTGCGGCGGGCCGCGGCGATCCGTGGCTCGGCGTTCCCACCCTCCCGGGCCGCGCCCTGGGCGGCGGCGCTTGCCTGCCTGATCCTCTGTTCCTCGCGCGCGATGGCGGCCAGATCCGCCACCGTGCTGGCGTTGAAGGCCTGGGCCTCAGCCAGGGCGGCGTCGATGGCTTCTGCGCCTGCCGGCTTCGCGGGGGGTGTCGCCGCGAGGTCGGGCGTGGTCGGCGCCGCCACCGCGGCGGCGGGCGGCGGGGTGGATTCGGGCGCGGCCTTTTCGCCGGAGCAGGCCGTCAGCGCCCAGAGTGCGCCCAGGCAGACCGCCAGCAGACGGGCGGTGGAATCCGGTGCGCGACGCGACGGGCGCCTCATCGGCCGGAGAACTTCGGCGGCCGCTTCTCCATGAAGGCCTTCATCCCTTCCAGCGCGTCCTCGGTGCGCAGCAGGGGCAGAAGCTGGAGGAAGACGTGATGCACGTGCTCGTCGAAGCCTTCCGACAGACCCATCCGCATCAACCGCTTCGAGGCCTGGACGGCCAGGGGCGCGTTGGCCGCGATCTCGAGCGCCACGGCGCGCGCGGCGGCCCCCACCTCGGCGTCCGGGACGGCCCGGGAGGCCAGACCCATCTCCACGCACTCGGCCGCGGTCAGGGTCCGCCCCGTGAAGATGATCTCCGCCGCCCTGGACCAGCCGATCAGCCGGGGGAGCAACCAGGTGCCGCCGCTCTCGGGCACGATCCCCCGCTTGGTGAAGGCCGCCGCCAGCTTGGCGCCCTGGGCCATGATGCGGATGTCGCAGCCCAGGGCCGTGTCCATCCCATATCCCGCGGCCGACCCGTTGAGGGCGCAGATCGTGGGCGTGCCCAGGTTGAACAGCACCGTCGGCGGCGTGGACCGCAGGTCGATGTCGGTCGAGGTCGAGGCGCCCTCCAGCCCCGTGCTTCCCTGGGTGGCGCGGCTGAGATCGAGGCCGGCGCAGAACGCGCGGCCTGTGCCGGTCAGGATGATGCAGCGGACGTCGGGATCGCGATCGGCCTTCAGCAGGAGTTGCGCGAGCTGGCGCAGCATCGGCCCGGAGATGGTGTTCATCCGCTCGGGCCGGTTCAGGGTGATCGTCGCGACGTGCTCGCTGACATCGTAGAGCACCTCGTCGTCGGCCGACGAGTCGGCCTGTGGAGCGAGGACGGCGGCGCTGTCGGCCATGGCGGAGTCTCCCTGAGGGCGCGCATTCTGGAGCTTTTGCCCCAAGCTAAGACCCTGCCGCGGCGCAAGGGAACCGGATTCTGCGGGACGTCAGCCCAGCGCCACCTTCATGCGGCGCACCTTCACCGAGGCGGCGATGGCGTCGGCGCGGGCCTGATCGCCGGGGACGACCTCGCTCCAGACCTGGACGTTCCTGGGCCACTTGTCGTCGGTCTCGATGAGCCGGCTTCGGGGTATGGTCGGATCGGGCGCGTCGCCGGCGTAGATGCCGGCATAGACCCGTCCGTCGCATGCGACATAGAACGTCGCGTAGGTCGTTTGCTGCGCGCCGTCCTGCAGGACGCATCCCTCCGGCAGGTCGATGCGGAACGCGGCCCGCGCGCTCGAGACTTCCAGAAGGGGCATCGCTTGGCCCGCCGAGCCCCAGAGACACGCCATGGCCGCTGTGACGGCCCACGCCTTCATCCTTTTCACGTCGCCTCCCAAGGCCCTGTGACGCTTTCACCTTTGACGGTGTTCCGTCTTGCGGTCGGCGCGCGGTTGGCCCGCGTCGCAGCCGTTGGGTCATTCCAGACTCATCGCGCCCGGCTTCGCAACCCCTCTCACCCGTTCTGATCGCCGCACCCCCTCGACGCCGCCATTTCAGGCAGGCAGGCTGGGGCGAAGGGGGACGCCGGTGGTCACGAGCAGGGACGAGGCGGCGCAGGCCGTCCGGGCGGATGCGCCCATCATCGGGGAGGCCGCCATCGGGGCGCCTGGCGCGGACACCCGGTTTCCAGCGTACCTGTTCGCCCACGGCGCGTGGTTCCTGGCCTTCGGCCTGCAGATGGTGCTGTTTCCCTACCTGGTGCGGGTGGTGCTCCAGGAGAACGAGATCCGCTTCGGCCTGGCGCAGATGTCGCTCCAGGCGCCGACGACACTCCTCATCCTCCTCGGGGGTTTCCTCGCCGACCGCGCGGACACGCGGCGCATCGTCGTCGTCTGCGCCCTGGCGGCCGTGGTCACCTTCGCCGCCCTGGGCGGCCTGGTGGCCGGCGGGCGGCTCACCTATGGCCTGGTGATCGCCTACGCGCTGGTCGTCGGCGCGATCAGCGCCTTCTCCAATCCTGCGCGGGACTCCCTGCTCAGCCAGGTCGCGCCCGACCCCGGCAACGTGCAGAAGGCCGTGGCGGCCGCGTCGCTGGCGCAGTTCGCGGCCCAGATTCTCGGCATGGTGGCGGCGATGGTGGCGCCCCTGGTGGGCGTCGCCGCCTTGCTCTTCGGGCAGGCGGGCATGATGGCCGCGGCCTCCCTGGCGGCGCTGAAGATCCGGCCCCGGCCGATGGCGGCGCGACCAGCCGGCGTCGGACATCCGCTGGCGGTCGTCGGCGGGGATATCCGCGAAGGCTTCGCCGCCGTGGTCGCCTCGCCCGTCATCGGGCCCGTGATGCTGTGCAGCGTGGGCATGGGCGTCTGCTTCATGGGGGCCTTCGCCGTGCTGCTGCCGCTGATTGTCCAGAGCTATTTCCCCGTCGAGGCCGGTGGGCGCGCCAATGCCGCCATCGCCACCGCGCTCGGAGCCTTCAGCCTCTGTTTCTGGCTGGGCAGCATGGTCTCGGCCATGGTGATCATGCGCCGGCCTCCCCGGCGAAAGGGCCGGGCCTACCTCCTGGCCCTGGCGAGCGGGGGGCTGGTGCTGCTGGTCTGCGTGATCCCCATGCCGCTGTGGCTGCTCTGCGCGGCCAACCTCGTCTGGGGCCTGGGCGGGGGCGTGGCCATGACGCTGAGCCGCGGTCTCATCCAGGAACACGCGCCGGCCGACCGCCGCGCCCGGGTGCTGTCGATCTTCACTCTGGGGGTCATGGGCGGCGGACCGCTGGGCGCGGTGGCCTATGGCGTCCTGGCCCACCAGATCGGGCCCCGCCTGTCGCTGCTGGTCCCGTCGCTGCTGATGCTGGTGATCGTCGGAACCGTGGCGAGGCGTTCGCGGCTGCGCGTCCTCGGCCAGTCGGCGGCCTGATCGGGCGGCGGGCGGCCGGAACGCCCGCGGCGGCTGCGGCGTTCCCCAGGCTGCACTACGGGAAGCGGAGGACGTCATGCGCTACATCCCCCTCTGGGCCGGAGCCCTCGCCATCGGCGCGGCGCTCGGCGGCTGCGCCAGCACAGGCGGCGGATCCCGCTGGGCCGACGCCTGCCAGCGCGACTACGAACGCAACCGCGCGGCGGCCACGGCGGCCGGCGCCGTCATCGGGGGCGCCGCAGGCGCGGCCGTGGCCCGGGACGACGCCGTGGGCGCGGCTGTGGGCGCCGTCGCCGGCGGGGTGATCGCCAACCAGATGGCGCGCCGGGACGATCCGTGCGGCTATGGCTTCAGCGGCTATCCCCATAACGGCCGGTACGGCCGGTGGGACGAGCGTCAGGGGTACTGGCGTCGCTGACCGGTTCGCCGGCATGGGCTTGGAGAGGCCCGCATCCCCGGTCTAGGCTGTGGCCAAAGGCGGAACGGCCGAAGACTGGGGAGGACTATCCATGCTGGCAGGTCTGTTGCTGGCGGCGGCTCTGATGGCCGAGCCGGCGGTGAGCGCCGAGGCGAAGGCCGGCGGGACCGCTGCGGCGGCCAAGCCGGAAGAGCCGAAGAAGGTCTGCGTGCTCCAGGCCCAGACCGGCTCGCATTTCAAGAAGCGCATCTGCGCCACGGCCGAGGAGTGGGAGGAGCGCCGGCGTCGCGACGCCGAGGAAATCGCGAAGATGGGCGATCGCCAGGGCTTCTGCCGCAGCGACAACTGCTGATGCGGCTCGGGGGGCGCGCTCAGGGGTGCGTTCAGGGGCGGCCCAGGGCGAGCCGCAGGCCGAAGGCCAGGAACACCCCGCCGGTCAGCCGGTCCAGCCAGCTCACCACGGCCGGGCGGCGCAGCATGCGCGACAGCGGTCGGGTGGCGGCGATCAGGAGGGCGAACCAGGCCAGCCCCATGAGGCCGTGAAGGCCGGCGAGCAGGAAGACGAACGGGCCGGCTGGCGCGCCTTGCGGCAGGAATTGGGGGAGGAACGAGACGTAGAAGACGCCGACCTTCGGGTTCAGAAGATTGGTAAGGAGACCGCGCCGAAAGCAGGTGAGGAGGCCGCTCCCGGGAGTCGTCGCCGCGGCCGCGGCCGCCTCCGTCTCGAACGCGCGCCTCGGACGGAGGAGCAGGCCCAGCCCCAGCCAGACCAGATAGGCCGCGCCGGCCCATTTCAGCGCCGTGAAGGCCAATGCCGAGGCCGCAAGCAGCACGCCCAGCCCCAGGGCCGCGGCGGCGCCCCAGGCGAGGCAGCCCACGACCACGCCCAGTCCGGCCAGCGCCGCGCGCCTGGCGCCCTCGACGGTCGCCGTCCGCAGGACCAGGGCCGTGTCCAGCCCCGGCGTCAGGGTGAGCAGGGCGGCAGCGGCGGCGAACGCCAGCAGCGCCTGGGCGACGGTCATTCCCGCACCAGCCGGCCGCCCTCCACGACACGGTAGAAGCAGGATCGCGCGCCGGTGTGGCAGGCGCCGCCGTCGCCCTGGGGCCGCACCTTGATCCACACGGCGTCCTGGTCGCAGTCGATACGGACCTCGTCCACCACCTGAACCTGGCCGCTGGTGGCGCCCTTGCGCCAGAGTTCCCCGCGCGAGCGGCTGTAGTAGTGGGCCTCGCCCGTCCGGATCGTCGCCTCCAGCGCCTCGGCGTTCATCCAGGCCAGCATCAGGACCTCGCCCGTGTCGGCATGGGTGGCCACGGCCGCGATCAGGCCGGCGGCGTCGAAACGCGGGGCCAGCACCTCGCCGCGCTCCAGGGCGTCCTTGGACGGGACGGTCGGGAAACTCATGGGATGCGTCCTCGTAGGGCAGACGCGCCCCTCTAGCACCTATTCCGCGGCGCGGCCCGTCAAACGCGCCCAATTTCGACTGTATCGAATTTGCTTGCGCGCCGATACGATTCCGATATATCTGAAAATAAGACATATCGAAAGGATATCGAATGCACAGACACAAGCTCTTTCACGACCATCTCATCCGCCACGGCCGTCACGGCTGGGGCGGGCGCGGCGAGCGGCATGGCGAGCGGCGCGGACGCTTCGGGCGCTTCTTCGGCCACGGCGACCTGCGCACCGTCATCCTGGCGCTGCTGGAGGCCCAGCCGCGGCACGGATACGAGCTGATCAAGGAACTGGAGGACCGCACCGGCGGCGCCTATCGTCCTTCGCCGGGGGTGATCTATCCGACACTGGCGCTGCTGGAGGACGAGGGCCGCGTCCGCCAGGCTGGCGGCGAGACCGGCCGCAAGCTGTACGAGATCAGCGACGAAGGCCGCGCCGAGCTGGACCGGGACCGGACCGTCGTGGAGGCCCTCTTCGCGCGCATGGAGGACGCCGGCCGCCACGCCGGGCCGGGCCGCCCGCGGGTCGAACGCGCCCTGGCCAATCTCCAGATGGCGCTGAAGACCCGCATGGCTCGCCCGGTGTCGGCCGAGGAGCTGGACCGCATCGTCGGCATGATCGACGACACCGCCTCGTCGATCGAGCGGACCTGACCCGGCAGGCGCATACGAAAAGAGCCTCCGCGTGCGCGGAGGCCCCCACGTTCCGCCCGCCCGGCGGCCTATTCGGCGGCGATCAGGATCTGCTTGGCCTTGTCGGCGAAGTTGATCTCCTGGAGGTAGCGGATGCCCTCCTCGGCGATGTCGTCGCCCACCATCTTGTCGCCTTCGGACCGCAGTTCGTCGAGGTCGACGTACATGGCGTAGAAGGCCTTCGTGCGGTCGGTGATGATCCCGGCGTTCAGCAGCGTCTTCACCAGCACGCGGAAGATGTTGGTCTGCTCCTTCATCCCCTCGCGGCGATCGTCGTCGGTGATGATCTCGGCCAGTTCGGCGATCACGATGTCGGGGTCGAGGCCGAACTCCTCGTAGAGGCTCCGCTGCTGCGAGGGGCCCACCAGGTTGAACAGCAGGGTCTGGAAGCACTGGGCGGCCCAGAGCTCGATGATCTCGTGCTCCTTCTCCGACAGGTGCGGGATGGTGCGGTCGGCCCAGATCTTCCCGAACTTGTGGTGGAAGGCCTCGTCGGTCATCACGAGCTGCATCAGCTTGCGCGCCAGCGGATCGTTGCTGACCTTGAAGAAGGTGGCGAAGGCGCCCATCGCCAGCCCTTCGACCAGCATCTGCATGCCGACGATCTTCTTGTAGACCTCGGGGCTGCCGATGATCTCGACCAGCAGCGTCTTCAGCGTCGGGCCGCATTCCACCGGCCGGCCCCAGCGGGCCTTGATGTACTTGGCGAAAGCCGTGACGTGGCGAGCTTCCTCGCGGGTCTGGTTGGCGGCGTACTCCTGGGCGCCCTGGTCCTTCAGGACGTGGCACAGGCTGGCCGACAGGTTCAGCGCGCCCTGCTCGCCGTGCAGGATCGAGGAGAAGCTGCGCAGGGCGAACCCGTTGATGAACCGGATGCGGTCCTTCGGATCGGACAGGCGGTCGGAGACGTACTTGGTCTGCAGCGAGACGACCATGTCCTCGGGGAGGATCGACTCGTTCTCCATGTCGAACGGCTCGTCGAAGTCGATGTACTTCTTGTCCAGCGGGTCCCAGAAGTGGTCGTGGGTCGCCGAGATGATCTTGTCGAAGGCGGTCGAGCGGTTGTTGTAGCGGTCGAGCTCCAGCATCGACTCGAAGTCGTCGGGCGCGACGGCGTCGTAGATGATGTCCTTGGTGATGTTGCCGTCGGCGGCCATGGCTTGCTCCTCACCCTTGATCGTTGTGTCCGGCACCATGCGATCTGAACGGTGATCAGTCAAGGAAGATGACGGGGGCGTCACGATTGAGGGGCGTCACGATTGCCGGCCGGCGCTGAGCCGCCTTTCCCGCGGCGGCGGGCGCGCCTACTTAGGCGGCATGGACAGCGCCTCCCCGCCGGATCGCTTCGATCTCTCGAGCCCGCTCGGGCGCGCGGCGACCTATGCCGACTATCTGTGGAACGATCACGCCTATCTGCGGCTGGGGTTTTCCAACGCGCACTGGATCTCGGAGGAACTGGTCCGGGCCAACCAGCCGTGGCCGCATCAGATCGCGGCCTGGAAGGACCGGGGAATCCGCACCGTCGTGAACCTGCGCGGCGGCTTCGACGCCAGCTTCCACGCGCTGGAGAAGGACGCCTGCGAGCGGCTGGGGCTGAACTTCGTGAACTTCACCATCACCTCCCGCGAGGTCCCCTCGCGTGAGCGCGTGCTGGGGGCGAAGTCGTTGTTCGAGACCCTGGAGTATCCGGCGCTGATGCACTGCAAGTCGGGCGCGGACCGGGCCGGGATCATGAGCGCCTTCTACATGCACTTCCGCAAGGGCCAGCCGATCCGGCAGGCGATGGAGCAGCTCTCGTTCCGCTATCTCCATATCCGGCACGGGAAGACCGGGGTGCTGGACTATGTGTTCGCCCGCTACCTCACCGAAGGCGAGCCGCAAGGCATGAGCTTCATCGAATGGGTCGGGAGCCCGCTCTACGATCCCGCGGCCATGAAGGCGGAGTTCCGCACCAACATGTGGGGTAATGTGCTCACCGAAGGTGTGCTGCGGCGCGAATAGCCGCCGCCGGCTCAGCTTCGCCGCATCGAGGAGTCGCCCCGGCGCGACTGGGTGTTGAGCAGTCCCGCCAGGTGTCGGGCGTCGTCCTCGGAGAGGCCGGTCTGCGCGACCCCGCCCACGATCGCGGGTTCGGACGTCCAGATGGCATAGACGGTCCAGCCGGCGGGATCGCGCCGGAGGCCGTAGCGGTCGTTCTTGCGTTCGTCGGGCATCGAGTCGCCAGCTTGCCCGATCCCGGGCCCGTGGCCAACGGATCGGGGCCAACGGATCAGGGCCAACGGATCGGAGGCCGCGGCCTGGCGGCGGCCTCCGTGCGCCCGTCAGTCGGCGGCGCGGCCGGCGTCGAAGCTGCGGGCCAGCTCGTCCACCAGCATCACGCCGAAGCCCTGGCCGCCCCTCGGGGCCAGCGGCTTGTCGCCGTCGGCCCAGTCGACCGAGGCGATGTCGAGGTGCGCCCACGGCGTCGCCGGATCGGCGAAGAACCCGATCACATGCGCGCCGACGCCCGCGCCCGCGCTGGGCGACAGCGAGATGTCGCGGATGTCGGCGATCGGGGATTCGACGTCCTTCGCGTAGCTGGGATGCAGCGGCAGGCGCCACACGCTCTCGCCCGTCGTCTTCGCGGCCGCCTCGATCTGGGCGGCCAGGCCGTCGTGGCGGCTGAAGAGGCCCGCATACTCGTCGCCCAGCGCGGTGGCGACGGCGCCGGTCAGGGTGGCCAGGTTGACGATCGCCGCCGGCTTGAAGCGGCTCTGGGCGTAGGCGGTGGCGTCGGCCAGCACGATCCGGCCCTCGGCGTCGGTGTTCAGCCGTTCCAGGGTCTTGCCGTTGTGGGCGCGCACCACATCGCCCGGCCGGGCGGCCGAGCCCCCCGGCATGTTCTCGGCCATGGCGGCGACCGCCACCACGTGGACCGGCGCGTTCGACCTGGCCAGCGACAGCACCGCGCCCACGGCCGCGGCGGCGCCCGCCATGTCGCCCTTCATCTTCCACATGCCCGAGTTGGGCTTGATCGAGATGCCGCCGGAATCGAAGGTGATGCCCTTGCCGGTCACCACCAGCGGCTGCGCCGGGGCGCCGGGGCCCCTGTATTGCACGACCACCATGCGCGGCGGGCGGACCGAGCCCTGGCCGACGCTGAGGATCGCGCCCATGCCCAGCTTCTCCATCGCCGGGACGTCCAGCACCTCGACGGTCACGCCCGGGACGCCCCTGAAGGCCGCGCGCGTGCGCTCGGCGAAGGCTTCGGGATAAAGGACGTTCGGCGGCTCGGTGATCAGGTCGCGGGCGAAGCCCACGCCCTCGGCCAGGGCGCGGCCGCGCCGGGTCCAGGCGGCCTGGGCGGCGGCCGCCTCCGGCCCGGCGATGACGAAGGGCTGCGGCTGGGCCTTGGGCTTGTCGGCGGCGGGCGACTTGTAGAGGTCGAAGGCGTAGGCGCCCAGCGCGACGCCCACGGCGGCTTCGTGGGGGGCGGGGAGACCGGCCGAGGCCAGAGCGGCGGGCGACGACGCCTTGGCCGTCGTCCGGGCCGCAGCGACCCCGAGCTTGCGCAGTTCCAGAGCCGTGAGCTGGCCGGCCGCGGGCGCGGCGCCCAGGACCACGATCTCGTCGTAGCCCCCGAGGCTGCGGAAGCTGAGGCTGGAGCCGGCCTTGTAGTCGAACCTGGCCGCGGCCAGGCCGCGGGACACGGCCGCGCGGGTCGCCGCGTCCAGATCGGGCGCGCGCAGGGCCAGGTCCGCCTCGCCGGCGGCGGGGACCACGAGCACGCCGGACGTCGGGATATCGGCGGAGAAACGGATGGGCCGCGCCTGGGCCGTCGGGGGAAGGGCGGCGGTCGCGAAGAGGGCCGCGACCGCCGCGGCGGTCAGGAAACGCATGGAAGACTCCGTATGGCTGCGCCTTCGATTTGGCAGGCCACGGGGTCTCTGGCTAGGGCGGGGTCGGGAGGGCCGTCCGGCGAGGCGGATGCTGCGACGAACGGTCGCCGACCGGATGTGGGTCAGCGCAGACGGCGAATCTGGGCCGATTCCTCGGCCAGGCTCTTGATCTCGCGGATCGCCGCCTCGGCCGGCCGTTTCAGCGCGGCGGCCCCGATGTCGTCCAGCGGCCCGGTGATGAAGTCCAGGCGGGTTCGGTGGTCGACTTCCGAGATCTCGAAGGTCTCGCAGAACGAGCGGCCCTCGGGCGCGACCCGCCCCGCGTCGTATTCAAAGCTGAGGCGGCGGCCCGGCTCGAAGGCCGCCACGCGACCGGCGGCCCGGGTGGCCCCGTTCGGCTCCTTCCACGCGACCGCATCGCCTTCCCGCCAGGAGGTTCGGATCGACAGGCCGTCCGCGTAGGCCGAGGCCCATTCGCGGACCAGTTCGGGATTGGTCAGGACGCGCCACACCTCGGTGGCCGGAGCATCGATGTCGAGCGTGTGGTGGAAAGTCTGCATGGCGCGCGGGCTCACCGGTGACAGATCTCCATCGGAACAGGCCGATCCCGCGACCGCACGCACCCGTACTAATCGCGGAGGTTGTGTCGACTCGCGGCCAGGTAAGGAAATTCCGCGTACCGACGATCTCAGCTCTACTTGCAATAGTATTGATGCCACAAGCCGGCGAAATTGCGTCAAGGCCAAAGTGTCGCACGGGCGAAATATCCACAGGTCATGTTGAGATTGATTCTGCGAATAACTCGCAATAAGAGCGCGGGAGATTCAATCTCCGGAGAACCCCTCGATGCGTCTGGCCCTGTTCGGCATGGCTTCCGCCCTGGTCATGGCGACCGCCTCCCCCGTCGGCGCGGCGGAAGCGGCGGACGACGCGGGCGGCGTCACCGTCGATCCGGTCTCCGTCATCGGCTCGCGAACCGAAAAGCCCCAGAGCGAGTTGCCGGTCACCGTCAGCGTCATCACCGACGCCGAGATCGAGGACCGCCTGTCGTTCGACGTCAAGGACCTGGTGAAGTTCGAGCCTGGCGTATCCGTCCGCTCCAGCCCCACGCGCTTTGGCGCCGCGCTGGGGACCACGGGCCGCGATGGCAACGCCGCCTTCAATATCCGGGGCCTTGAGGGCAACCGGGTGCTGATCCAACTCGACGGCGTGCGGGTGCCCGACGGCTTCACCTTCGGCGCCCAGTCCGTCGGCCGCGGCGACTATCAGGACCTGGACCTGATGAAGTCGGTGGAGATCCTGCGCGGCCCGGCCTCGGCCCTCTACGGCTCCGACGGCGTCGCCGGCGCGGTCAGCTTCACCACCAAGGACCCCGAAGACTTCCTGAAGGGCCGCGATTTCGGCGGGCGGGTGCGCGGGGCCTACGGCTCGTCGGACGACAGCGTGGGCGGCACGCTTGTGGGCGCGGGCCGCCAGGGCCGGCTCTCGGGCATGATCGCCTACACCTACCGCGCCGGTCACGAACAGGAGACGCGCGGCTCGAACGACGCGGCCAACACCGACCGCACCACCGCCAACCCGCAGGACATCCTGACCCGGTCGGTCCTGGGCAAGCTGGTGTTCGACGCCTCGGACAACAACCGTATCCGCCTGACCGCCGAGCACTATCACCGCGACATCAAGACCACCGTCCTGTCCGGCATCGCCAAGCCCCCGCTCGCGGCGGCATCGGTGATCGGCCTGGGCGCCGCCGACGACATCGAGCGCGACCGCGTCATGCTGGACCAGCGGATCACCTTCGAGGGCGGTCCGGTCGAGCGGCTGGTCTGGGGCGCCTACTGGCAGGACAGCACCACCGTGGAGTTCACGGCCGAGGACCGTTTCACCTCTGCCGACCGGACCCGCCTCAACACCTTCGACAACCGCGTCTACGGCGCCTCGGCCCAGGCGGACAGCCGGTTCGGGATCCACCACCTCATCTTCGGCGCCGACGTCTCGCGCACGCGCCAGACGGGCCTGCGCGACGGGACCGTGCCGCCGGTCGGCGAGCCCTTCCCCCAGCGCGCCTTCCCCAACACCGACTACACCCTGGTCGGCGCCTTCGTGCAGGACGAGATCGCCTTCCTGGACGGCCGCCTGACGCTGTATCCCGCGCTCCGCTACGACTGGTACAAGCTGGACCCGAAGGCCGACGCCCTGCTCGTGGGCTTCACGCCCAGCAAGTCCGACGACGGCCGCCTCTCGCCCAAGCTGGGGGTGGTGTTCGAGCCGGCCGAGCCGGTGCGGCTGTTCTTCAACTACGCCCAGGGCTTCAAGGCGCCGTCGCCCAGCCAGGTGAACAACGCCTTCTCCAACCCGATCCAGAACTACCGCTCCGAGCCGAACCCGGACCTGAAGCCCGAGACCAGCGAGGCCTTCGAGGGCGGCGCGCGCTGGGTCACGCCCCTGTGGATCGCCGAGGTGACGGCCTTCTCCGCCGAATACCGCAACTTCATCGAGCAGGTGCAGGTGTCCGGCAGCTTCACCCCCACCGACCCCGGCGTCTTCCAGTTCGTGAACCGGGCCAAGGTGAAGATCCGCGGGATCGAGGGCCGCGCCAGGTTCCAGCTCGACCACGGCGTCGGCGTCTTCCTCGGCGCGGCCTACGCCAAGGGCGACAGCTACACGCCGGCCAAGGCGCCGCTGGACAGCATCGATCCGATCAAGGTGACCGCCGGGGTGAGCTGGCGCGATCCGGCCCGGCGGTTCGGCGGCGAGATCACCGTGGTCCGCTCCGAGCGCAAGTCGGCCAGCCGCGTGGCCCAGGCCTGCACGCCGACATGCTGGCGGCCGAACGCCTTCACCGTCGTCGACGTCACCGCCTTCTGGCGCGTGGCCGACGGCCTGACGCTGCGCGGCGGGGTCTTCAACGTCTCGGACGAGAAGTACGCCTGGTGGAACGACGTCCGCGGCCTCAGCTCCACGTCGGTGGCGCGCGACGCCTATACGCAGCCCGGCCGCAACGTCTCGCTTTCCCTCACCTACGACTTCTGACGATGATGGACGACATGACCGCCACCCGCCGCATCTGCCTCGCCCTAGCCTCCTTCTCGCTGGCCTTCGCGGCCAGCTTCGTCCTTCCCCCCGCCACGGCCCACGCCGCGGGCAAGCCGCCGGAACAGGACCGCCAGTCGATCCTGGGCATGGCCGGCGACTACCGCGTGCGCTTCGACATGCGCGAGACCACGCCCTTCGTGGACGACTACACGCCGCTCGATCCCAAGCGCAGCGGCGGCCACGAGTCGGTGCGCGTGATCGAGGACCGCGGCGACTTCATCAGCCTCCAGCACCTGCTGGTGGTCGAGGACGAGGACGAGAAGCCGGTGATCGTGAAGCACTGGCGCCAGGACTGGACGTGGCAGCCGGCCAAGGTGGTGGTCTATGAAAGCTCGGGCCGCTGGACGCTGAAGCCGGTGCCGGCGGCCGAGCGCAAGGGCGCGTGGTCGCAGACCGTGTGGCAGACCGACGACTCGCCCCGCTACGGCGGCGTGGGCCGCTGGACCTACGACCACGGCGTGGCCAAGTGGCAGAGCGGCCAGACCCTGCGGCCGCTGGCGCGTCGCGACGCCGTGCGCCATCCCGCCTACACCTGGTACGTCGGCGTGAACCGCCACGCGCTGACGCCCAAGGGCTGGGTGCACGAGCAGGACAACGCCAAGGTCGGCGTGCGCGAAGGCAAGCCGGTCACATACGTCCACGAGGTGGTGACCAACACCTACAACCGGTTCAGCGAATATCCCGTGGCTGCGGCCGACACCTACTGGGCCAGGACGAAGGACTATTGGGCCGAGGTGCGCCGCGCCTGGGACCAGGCGATCGCCAAGGACGGCGGCGTGCGTGTGACCGAGGAGGCGAACGCCGGCTCGGTGACGGGCCCCAAGCTGATGGGGCTCGCCGACGAGATCGCCGAGGGCAAGACCGAGACGGCCAAGGCGGTGGCCGAGGCGCGCGCCCTCATCGGCGGGTCCGAAAAGGCGCGGCCGCTCGCGACGCTGAAGTAGGCCTCACGACCAGGGGCCGGGGCGTCGCGCGCCGGTGACCGGCACAGCCGTGCCGCGGCCCGAATCGCGGCCCGTGCGGACCTGCGGAGCGCCGCCCCCCGGCCGCCGCGGGTCCGTCACGGGCCGTCCGGCCATCTCCATCAGGGCGCGCACGCGGTTCTGGGTGGCCGGGTGCGTCGAGAACAGGTTGTCGGCGCCGCCGCCTGCCAGCGGGTTGATGATGAACATGTGCGCCGTGGCCGGATTCCGCTCGGCGTCGGGGTTGTGGTAGCCGCCCTTGGCGTAGGCCTCGATCTTCTGGAGGGCCGAGGCCAGGGCCTGGGGATCGCCGCTGATCTCGGCGCCCTCGCGGTCGGCCTCGTACTCGCGCGAGCGGCTGATCGCCATCTGCACCAGTCCTGCGGCCATCGGGGCGATGATCATCATGGCCAGGCCGGCGATCATGTTGGCGGGACGTCCCTCGGCGTCGCGCCCGCCGAAGAAGAACGCGAAGTTGGCGAGCGCGCCCACGGCGCCGGCGATGGTGGCGGTGATCGTCATGGTCAGGGTGTCGCGGTTCTTCACGTGCGCCAGCTCGTGGGCCATCACGCCGCGGATCTCGCGCCGGTCCAGCAGGCCCAGCAGGCCGCGCGTGGCGGCGACGGCGGCGTGCTGCGGGTCGCGGCCGGTGGCGAAGGCGTTGGGCTGGTCCTGGTCGATCACATAGATCTTCGGCGCCGGCATGTTCGCGCGGGCGGCCAGCTCCAGCACGTCGTTCACATAGTTGCGGATCAGCGGCTCGGGATGCGCGGCGTCGACCTCGGTGGCGCGGTACATCCTGAGGACGATCTTGTCGGCGTTCCAGTAGCTGATCAGGTTCATCCCGCCGGCGAAGACCAGCGCGATCAGCATGCCGGTGGGCCCGCCCACGGCATAGCCCACGCCCACGAACAGGGCGGTCATGACGGCCAGCAGGGTGAAGGTGCGGAGGTGGTTGCGCATGGGCCTCTGTCTAGGTTGGAAACCGTGGCGGATATATGGGCGAAGTCATACGCGTATGAAAGATGCGCACGCGTATGAATTGCCGGGACCTGGAGGCGGGCGGGGCGCGCCTCTCCGGCTCGGGTGGGGTCGGTGCGGGAACGGGGCGGGCCTTCCGCGCTTTAGGATCGACGTCGTCTGTTTTCCCCTGAGAGGCCGATGCGCGCGCTCCTCGTACACAACGCCCGTTCGGGAACGCGGCCCGTTCCGCGCGAGGCTCTGGAAGCGGCGCTCGAAAGCGCGGGGTTCGATGTCGCCTACTGCTCGCATCGCGACGAGGATCTGGGCGCGGCCCTGGCCCGGGGTTTCGACCTCGTGGTGGCGGCTGGCGGCGACGGCACGGTGGCCGACGTGGTCTCGGGGCTGGAGGACGTGGAGATTCCCGTGGGCATCCTGCCGCTGGGCGGTTCGAACAACATCGCCCATGCCCTGGGCGTGGACGCCGACTGGCGCGGCCTTCCGGCGCGGTGGTCTCTGGACGCCTGGACCCGTCTGGACCGCGGTGAGGCGGTCGGCCCGTGGGGGCGGCGGCCGTTCGTGGAGGCGGTGGGATCGGGTGTCCTGACGGAGGCGGCGGAGAACGCCGAGGAAGAGCCCAGGACCGCCGTCGAGAAGCAGGCCAACGGGCGCGCCGCCTTCTGCGCCGCCCTGCGCCGGGCGGAGCCCTTTCCCTGCGCGATCGAGGCGGAGGGATGGTCGTGGGCGGGGCCGTGCCTGATGGTCGAGGTGATGAACATCCCGGTCGTCGGCTCGCGGCTCGGGCTGGCCGGCAACGGGTCGCCCGGGGACGGCCTGCTGGACGTGGTGATCGTGACCCCGGACGATCGCGATGCGCTGCTGTCCTGGGCCGAGCAGCCTGACAACGCGCACCCGCCCCTGGGCGCGCGGACGACGCGGGCGGCGCGGCTGACGATCCATGACCGGCCCTTCCGCCTGGACGATCGCTCGCCCGACGACAGCCTCGCGGGCGAGGTGGAGATCCGGCTCCGCTCCTCGTGGGTGAAGGTCCTGAAGCCGGGGCGGCGGCCATGACGGCCAGGCCACCCTTCCCGGACGAGCCCCTGCTGCGCGAGATCGAGGGCGTGGCGGTGGAACTGGCCCAACTGGGCGGCGCCGAGATCCGGGCGGCGCTGGGTGGTCTTCTGCGCGTCAAGTACAAGGGGGTGGAGGACGACCCGACGCATTTCCGCGATCCCGTCTCGGAAGTGGACGCGCGCGTGGAGGCCCTGATCCGCGACCGCCTGGCCGAACGGTTTCCACAGCACGACATCGTCGGCGAGGAGATCGACCATCGGCCGGGCCTGGGCCACGACTTCCTCTGGGCGGTCGACCCGATCGACGGGACGGCGAACTTCATCAACGGCTTCCCGCTGTTCGCCTCGTCGGTGGGCGTGCTGTACCGCGGCTGGCCGGTGGCGGGCGCGGTGTGGTGCAGCGCGAGCCATGCGCTGGAACCCGGCGTCTATCACGGGGCGACGGCGGGCGAGGGCGGGGTGCGGTTCAACGGCGCGCCGCTCGATGTCCGGCCCAATCCCGCGATCCGGCGGCGATTGGGCGGCGAGCCGCGGGCCTCCCCAGGGGCCTCCCCAGGGGGCTCCGTGGGAACCTCGGCGCAGGCGGCCCCGAGCTGGGACGGCCGCAAGACCGGCTCGGCGGCGATCGAGTGCGCCTTCGTGGCCGCGGGCCTGCTTCAGATGGCCTGGTTCGAGCGGCCCAACATCTGGGATGTGGCGGGCGGGACGGCCCTGGTGCTGGCCGGCGGCCTGCATGCGCTGGAGCGTCGCGGAGACGCCTGGACCGCCTTCGACGGCTTCTCGGCGGGAGAGATGGAGCCGGGCGCCTGGATCGCGCCCCTGGCGATCGGCGACGCCGCTGCGTTGGAGCGGTTTGCGGAGAGCGGAATGGGGTGACGCAAGCCGTCAGGGCTTGTCGGCGCCGTTCTCCTGCACGAACGCCAGGGCCGCCACGCGGCAGGCCGAGGCGAGGGGACGCTCGCCCCGGGCCCGGTCGATGGCGACGACCAGGGCGGCCAGACTCGAGCCGCGGGCTTCGGCCATGCGGTCCAGCACCGCCCAGAACTCGGGTTCCAGCGCGATGGAGGTCGCATGGCCCGAGAGCAGGAGCGAGCGTTTGCGAAGGGTCGCCATGCGCGGGATGTCTACGGCTTCCGTGACAGGATGGAAAACCCCTTGCAAAAAGATGACGCACGCGTCATCTTTTTGGGAACGCCGCTTAGTCCAGAGGTCCTCCCCCTATGGCCATGACCGCCGACGTCGCTGAGTTCCGCGCGCCTGCGCCGCGCCCCGTTTCCACGAAGATGGACTGGGGCCACGCGCTCCGGGCCCTGCAGAAGCTGCTCTCCGACAAGGAGGACACGCGGCAGGTGTTCGAGATCATGCGGGCGCTGAACGGACAGTCGACCGCCCGGGGCTATCTGCGCCTCCTGTCGACCGCGGAGGGCGGCCGGATCGCCTACGCGCGCGAGGAGTTCGCGCGCCGGCTGATGGACGACGCCTGGCTCGACAGCCTGCCAGAGGGCAGCGTCGGCGCCGCCTATCGGGAGTTCATCCGGTCCGAACAACTCTCGGCCGACGGCCTGGCCGATGTGAGCCGCGAGGGGATCGAGGACGTGGACAACGCCCATCCCTACGCCTGGTTCGGCCGCCGCACCCGAGATGTCCACGACATCTGGCACATCCTGTCGGGCTACGGCCGCGACGCGCTGGGCGAGGCCTCGCTGGTGGCCTTCTCCTACGCCCAGACCAAAGGCCTGGGGTGGGCGCTGATCGCGGTGGGCGCGGCGTCGCGGGCCCGCAAGGACCGTTCGCAGCCCTATGTGAAGGCGATCTGGCAGGGCTACCGGCGCGGCAAGGCGGCGAAGTGGCTGCTGGGCGAAGACTACGAGCGCCTGATGGCGGAGCCGCTGGAGTCGGCCCGCCGGCGCCTGGGGATCACCCCGCCCACCATCTACGACTCGATCCCCGAGGAGCTTCGCAACGGCGCCCTGCCGAAGGCGGCGTAGCCGCCCCGTCGCGGGAGAGCGCTCACTCCTCGCGTTTCTTGCCGTCGAGGTCGCGGCGTGCGCGCTCGGTTTCGAGCTTCGTCGCCGTCGTTTCACTTCTGGCGCGGCCGAACTTCACGCGGTTCTCGGCCGCCTGCGCCCGCGCGGCGGATTTCCCGCGGGCCTTGCGCGCCTTGTTGAGATTGATCAGCTCGGCCATTGAAACCCCGGCGCTGGCGATCCGTTACCTCGTCCCCTTAACCGAAGACGAGGAGACGATCATGATCGAAGCGTCCCAGATCCGCGAGCATATGGAAGTGATCGGTTCGGACGGCGGCCACGTCGGCCGGGTGGACCATGTGCAGGGCGGCGACATCGAACTGGCCAAGCTGGACCTCGGCGCGGGCCTCAAGCACCATCTGATCCCGCTGACCTGGGTCGAGACGGTGCGCGAAGACAAGGTCTGCCTCAACCTGACCAAGGACGCGGCCAAGGCCGCCTGGCGCGAGAAGCACTGACGCTCGAGAAGTCCTGGGGCGCGAGAAGTCCTGGGGCTTGGGCGGCGCGGCCGGGCCGCGCCGCCGCACGTTCTACTTCACGTTGGCCTATTTCACGTTGGCGCAGAAACGCTGGATGCGTTGGCACGCTTCTTCCAGCGCCGCGTTGGATGTCGCGTAGCTGATGCGGAAGTGGGGCGAGAGGCCGAAGGCCGCGCCGAACACCACCGCCACGCCTTCGGCCTCCAGCAGTTCCACGGCGAAGTCCGCGTCCGAGCCGATGACCTTGCCGGACGGCGCGGTCCGGCCGATCAGATCCTGGCACGACGGATAGACGTAGAACGCCCCTTCGGGCGTCGGGCAATGGATGCCGTTCGCCTGGTTGAGCATCGAGACCACCAGGTCGCGGCGCTGCTCGAACAGCCTGGCGTTCGGCTTGATGAAGTCCTGCGGGCCGTTCAGCGCCTCGACCGCGGCCCACTGCGAGATGGACGAGGGGTTGGAGGTGGTCTGGCTCATCACCTTGGCCATCGCCTTGATGAGCGGCTCGGGGCCGGCCGCATAGCCGATCCGCCAGCCGGTCATGGCGTAGGCCTTGGAGACGCCGTTCATCGTCAGGGTGCGGTCGTAGAGCGCCGGCTCCACCTGGGCGATGGTGGTGAACTCGAAGTCGCCGAACACCAGGTGCTCGTACATGTCGTCGGTCAGGATCCAGACGTGCGGATGCTTCAGCAGCACGTCGGCCAGCGCCCGCAGTTCCGCGCGCGTATAGGCCGCGCCCGACGGGTTGGACGGCGAGTTCAGGATGATCCACTTCGTCTTGGGCGTGATCGCCCGTTCCAGGTCGGCGGGGCGGACCTTGAAGCCAGTGTCGGCCGAGGTGGCGACCGCGACCGGCGCGCCGCCCGCCAGCAGGACGATGTCCCAGTAGCTGACCCAGTAGGGCGTGGGCACGATCACCTCGTCGCCGGGGTTCAGCGTGGCGAGCAGGGCGTTCCAGATCACCGGCTTGCCGCCGGGCGACACGTTCACCTGGCTGGGCTTGTAGGCGAGGCCGTTCTCACGCGCGAACTTGGCGCAGATCGCTTCCTTCAGCTCGGGAATGCCGTCCACGTTGGTGTACTTCGTCTTGCCGTCGCGGATGGCCTTGATGGCCGCTTCCTTGATGTTGTCGGGCGTGTCGAAGTCGGGCTCGCCGGCGGCCAGGCCGATCACGTCTTTCCCCTGGGCCCGGAGCTCGCGGGCTTTCGCGTCCGCCGCCAGGGTGGCGGACGGCTTCACGCGGGCCAGTGCGGCGGATTCCAGGGACATGGCGGATTTGGCTCCCGATCAGGGTTGGAAAGGACGGCGCCCGTGTAGCTCAAGCCGCGCCGCATTCCTACCCGCCGGGAGCCGCTCTTCAGGACCGGTTCGCAGGCCGTGGTCCGGAGGCCCGCGCCCGCCGCGATGGTGGCGGCGCGATCATCCGGCGCCGCCACCCGCGCGATCGCTTCGTCAGCCGAACGGATCGGGCGTGAAGAATGCGTAGCCGACGACGACGCCGTCCTCGACGATCTCGTTCGGCGCCGCGGGCCGCAGGTCGAACCCGCCGTCCGACTTCGGCTCGTAGATCAACGGGCGGGCCATGCCGGCCCACAGGTCGAAGCCGCCCGTCGCCTGTCCTCCGCTGTCGTCGCCCGGCCGCCGGCCCACCACGATGCCCCCCTCGATGATGTCGTCCGGCCGGGCGGGACGCATGACGATCCCCGCTTCGGTGAACTCGAAGACGAGAGGCTCCTCGCTCGGCAGGGGATCTTCCGGCTCGCCCTCGGCGTCCGGCGGGGCGCCGCCGCCGCCGTCCTGGCCGCCCTGGCCGGGGGTCCAGCCGCTTGAGCGGCCGTGGGTCTCCCACCAGTAGTTGGCGTAGTCCTCGACCGTCGTCCCGCCCACCCGGTCGACCCAGGCGGAGGAGTTGCGGTCGTTGTTCGGGCCGTGGAACTCGGTGAAGAACGCGCGGAAGACATCCGGCCTTTCGGTGAGGATCTGGCTGAGCAGATAGCCTTCGACGGTGGTGCGGCCTGTCTCCAGGATGCCCGGCGGCAGGACGAACCCGCCGTCCTCCAGCGGGGCGGCGGCCCCGCCGCTTCCGCCCTGGCCATAGCCTTCCCAGCGTCCGTACTGCTCGTACCAGTAGTTGGCGTAGTCCTCGACCGTCGTCCCGCCCACGCGCTGGATCCAGGCGCTGGAGTGGAGGTCGTTTCCGCCGCCGTGGAAGGTGTCGAAGGCGCGGAAGACGTCCGGGCGATCCCGCAGGATCTGCTCGATCGGGATTCCGTCGCGCGTTGTCCGGACCCCCGGCGCCGTTGCGGCGAGGGCCTCGGCGGGAGCGAGCAGACCGGACGCCGTGCCCTCGGCGTCCAGCAGCGCCCCGAAGAGCGTGTTCTTCAAGGTTCAGTCCCCAGTCCATGTCACGCCGGCAAGGATGCGGCGCGGGGCGGTGAGGACAACTGTAAGAACCTTATAAGGGAGAGCCCGGGGTCGGCGCGGGTTGACCCGGAGCGGCGAACACGCGACCCCATCGGCGATGCGCCGACTGCTGGCCTTCCTCTCGGACATGGACGCCAGGGCGTGGCGGACCCTTCTCGTGTCCTTCGTCCTGTTCGGTGGCGTGGGCGTCGTCTTCCTGTTCGGCGCGCCGCTGGTCGGCCTCGACGGCGAGCGGACGCTGGAGCACTGGCTGACCGCGGCGCGGGGGCCCTGGGCGCTCCCGGCGGCGGTGGGCGCTTTCGCCGCTCTCGCCTTCATCGGCACGCCCCAGATCGTGCTGATCGCCGCCGCCGTGGTGGCGTTCGGGCCGGTGGCGGGCGCGGCCTACAGCTGGATCGGCACGATGGTGTCGGCCCTGGTGGGCTTCTGGCTGGGCCGGGCGGCGGGGGCGAAGACGCTGGAGCGGTTCTCGGGCGACGGCGTGCGGCGCTTCATGCGGCTGGTAGGAGAGAACGGCTTCCTGGCCAGCCTGATCGTGCGCCTCGTGCCCTCGGCGCCCTTCATCGTGGTCAACATGGCGGCCGGCGTGACGCCGATGCGCACCCTGCACTTCGTGGCCGGGACCGGGCTGGGGATCGTGCCGAAGATCGTGCTCACCGCCTTCGCCGGCGCCTCCATCGTCCAGCTCATGCGCGGCGATGTCGGCCGCAACGCGCTGGTCATCGCCGCCGTGGTGGCGCTCTGGCTGGCCCTGGGTTGGTT
Source organism: Phenylobacterium sp. (assembly GCF_037189685.1). GTDB lineage: Bacteria > Pseudomonadota > Alphaproteobacteria > Caulobacterales > Caulobacteraceae > Phenylobacterium. The sequence continues at coordinate 115,098 of NZ_JBBCIT010000013.1, forward strand.
CGCGCGGTCGTGGCTGCGGCGGCGAGGAGACGGTTGATCGCGTGATCGCGCAATGTTCTGCCCAAACCGCGCCCCTTCGTCACGTGCCGCGCAAGATGCTTGCCCTCCGGCGGGGCTTTCGGTAGATGCAGCGCCATGCGCACGCGGCTCGACAGCCTGCTTCTTCTCTCGCTGGGGCTTAGCCGCCCCTGGGCGCCTCTCTAGGCACGCGCACGTTCGCGGCCGGGCGTTCAGGGGATCTGCCTCCGCCCGCAGACTGAAATCCCGCGAAGAGACCTAGAGACAATGACCCAGACCGCAAACGACGCCGTTCCGGCCGAGTCCGCCGCCAATCCGCAGGCCGGACGCGACCGCGTCATCATCTTCGACACCACCATGCGCGACGGCGAGCAGTCGCCCGGCGCCTCCATGAGCCACGAGGAAAAGCTGGAGCTGGCGAAGATCCTCGAGGACATGAAGGTCGACGTGATCGAGGCCGGCTTCCCGATCGCCTCGAACGGAGACTTCGAGGCCGTCCGCGCCATCTCCCAGATCGTGACCGAGAGCGTGGTCTGCGGCCTGGCCCGCGCCGGCGCCGCTGACATCGAGCGCTGCGCCGAGGCGATCCGGCCCGCGAAACGCGGCCGCATCCACACCTTCCTGTCCACCAGCCCGGTCCACATGAAGTGGAAGCTGCAGATGGAGCCCGAGCAGGTCCTGGAGCTGGTGACCAAGTCGGTCGGCCACGCCCGGAACCTGACCGACGACGTGGAATGGTCGGCCGAGGACGCCACCCGCACCGAGCGCGATTTCCTGCTGCGCTGCGTGGAAGCGGCCATCAGGGCCGGCGCCACCACGATCAACCTGCCCGACACGGTAGGCTACACCTACCCCAGCGAGTACGCCGACCTGTTCCGCGACGTGATCGAGAACGTGCCGGGCGCGGACCGGGTGATCTTCTCCACCCACTGCCACAACGACCTGGGCCTCGCGGTCGCCAACTCCATCGCCGGCGTCCAGGGCGGCGCGCGCCAGATCGAGTGCGCCGTCAACGGCATCGGCGAGCGCGCGGGCAATGCGGCGCTGGAGGAGATCGTCATGGCGCTGAAGGTGCGCGGCGACCGGCTGCCCTACGCCACGGGGATCGAGAGCCAGCACATCACCCGCGCCAGCCGCTACGTTTCGGCCATCACCGGCTTCCCGGTGCAGTTCAACAAGGCGATCGTGGGCAAGAACGCCTTCGCCCACGAGAGCGGCATCCACCAGGACGGGATGCTGAAGAACGCCGAGACCTACGAGATCATGAGGCCCGAGGACGTCGGCCAGATCGAGTCGAACCTGGTCATGGGCAAGCACTCGGGCCGCCACGCCTTCCGCGAGAAGCTGAAGGACCTGGGCTACGAGCTGGGCCAGAACGCGCTGAACGAGGCGTTCCAGCGCTTCAAGGACCTGGCCGACAAGAAGAAGCACGTCTTCGACGACGACATCGTCGCCCTGGTGGACGACGCCCTGGCGTCCAGCGCCGACAAGGTCCAGGTCAAGCATCTGCGCGTCATCGCCGGGACCGAGGGGCCGCAGGAGGCCTTCCTGACCGTCACCATCGACGGCGACGAGAAGAGCGCCAACGCGACGGGCGACGGCCCCGTGGACGCGGTGTTCAACGCCATCCACGCCGTGGTGCCGCACGAGGCGATCCTGCGCCTCTTCCAGGTGCACGCGGTGACCGAGGGCACGGACGCCCAGGCCCAGGTCTCGGTCCGCCTCGAAGAGGACGGCCGGATCGCCACGGGCTCGGCGGCCGACACCGACACCCTGACCGCCTCGGCCAAGGCCTATGTGAACGCGCTCAACAACCTCTTCGCCCGCAAGGAGAAGAGCGCGCCGGCCGCCCGGGTGGCCAGCGGCTTCTGATCTCCCTCCCTTGACGGGGAGGGACAGCTCGCCGGAGGCGAGCCGGGCGGGGAGGAATCGATCCTCCACGACCTCGGCGCTCCGGCCCACACCTCCCCACCCTGGCCGCTTCGCGGCCTGTCCCTCCCCATTGAGGGGAGGGCGTGGAGCCCCTCATGCTCTGGATACTTCTCACCGCGGCCGCGGCGCCGTTGCAGGTGACGCGCAATGCGTTGCAGCGTGGGTTGGTGGGCGACGCCGGGCCATGGGGCGCGACCCTGGTCCGCTTCCTGTTCGGCCTGCCGTTCGCGATCGTGATGTTCGCCGTCGCCGTGGCGCTGACGCCGGAGGCCTCGCCCGAGGTCTCGTGGCGGTTCACCGTCGCGGTGGTGATCGGCGCCCTGGCCCAGATGGCCGCTACCGGCCTGCTGCTTCTGGCCATGCGCCGGTCGGGTTTCGCGGTGGCGACGGTGATGCAGCAGTCGTCGCTGCCGCTGGGCGCGCTCATGGGGCTGGCGGTCCTGGGCGACCGGCTGAGCGGCGCGGCCTGGATCGGCGTAGGGGTGGCGACGGCCGGTCTCTTCGTCCTGTCGTGGCCCCGCCGCGAGGATGTCCGCGGCGGGCTGGCGGGGGCGCTCCTGGGGCTGGCGTCCGGCGCGGCCTTCGGCGTGGCGCTGAACGGCTATCGTCAGGCCGGCCTGGCCCTGGACGCAGAGCATCCGATCTATTCGGCGATGGCGGCCCTGGTCTGCGCCCAGGCGTTCCAGTCGGCGCTCCTGACCACGATCCTGGCGCTGTACGACCGCCGGGCGCTGAGGGCGGTCGCGACGTCGTGGCGGCCGTCGCTGGGCGCGGGCTTCTTCGGCTCGGCGGCCTCGGCCTGCTGGTTCGGGGCGCTGGCGCTGGCGCCGGCAGGGCCCGTGCGGGCCGTGGGGGTGATCGAGGCGCCCATCGCCGCCGCCGTGGGGCGGCGGCTGTTCCGCGAGACGCCCAGTGCGCGGCAGTGGATCGGCGGGGTGCTGACCAGCGTCGGCGTGGTGCTGACAGCCCTCGGCTGACGTTGCAGACGCCCGCCTTGACCGGATCGCTCGCACGGGTTGGCATGTCGGAATGATCGACCGCCGCACCATGCTCGCCGCGATGGCCGCCGGCCTCGCTCCGGCCACCGCCAGCGCCGCTCCGGACGCTACCGCGCGCTGGCGGTCGTGCGCGCCTGTCCCCTGGACCGTTCAGGAGGTCTACGGGACGGTCTGGCGGGGCCAGGTGGTGATCGCCGGCGGCATGTCGCCGGGAATCCAGAAGAGCGCCGAGGGCGTGCGCGCGGGAATCAATCCCGAGGATCGCGTCGGGATCTACAGCCCGACGACGGACACCTGGCGCGAAGGGCCGAAGCTGCCGTTCCCGCGCCACCATCCGGTTCTGGCGACCGCGCGCGACCGCGTCCACGTCTTCGGCGGCTATGGAGTGGCGGAGGGGGGCTGGATGGCCGTTCCCGAGGCGCTGGTCCTGGAAGGGAAGGCCTGGCGGCCGCTGCCGCCGATGCCGAGGCTTCAGTGCGAGACCGTCGCGGTCGCCCTGGGCGAGCGCATCCACATCGCCAGCGGCCGCGCGCCGAAGGGCGAGCGGAACCTGGAATGGAACGACCAGGGCGACATCGACGCCCATCAGGTGTTCGACGCCCGCGCCGGCCGGTGGGAGACGGCGCGACCATGCCCCCTGGCCCGCAACAGCGCGGCCGGCGCCGGGATCGGCGGCCTGTTCTATCTCGTCGGCGGCCGGCGCGTGGGCGAGGGCAATTCTGCGCAGCTCGACGCCTACGACCCGAAGACCGACCGCTGGACCACCCTGCGCCCCATGCCGCGCGCGGCAGGCGGCCTGGCCGCGGCGGCGGCGGACGGGAAGCTCTACGTCTTCGGCGGCGAGGGCGGGCCGGGCGTGATCGCGAACACCTGGTCCTACGATCCCGAGACAGACCGATGGACGGCCGGCCCCGACATGGCCACGCCCCGCCACGGCCTGGCGGGCGTGGGGATCGGCGGTCGCGTCTACGCTGTCGGCGGTGGGGCCAAGGAGAGCGGCGGCCAGGTCACGGCGACGGTCGAGGCGTTGATGCTGCGCTGACGGGCGGCCTCAGACCTTCTTCACGAATTCCGCGCGCAGGACGAGGCCCTTGATGGTCTCGTGGCGGCCGTCGATCTCCTGGGGGTCGCCGGTCAGGCGGATCGAGCGGATCATCGTCCCGCGCTTCAGGGTCTGGCCGGCGCCCTTGACCTTGAGATCCTTGATCAGGGTGACGGCGTCGCCGTCGGCCAGCAGGTTGCCTACGGAATCCCGCACCTCGACGGCGGCCGGCCCCGTCCGGGTGGCGGCCTCGGCGGCGCTGACCCACTCGCCGCTGGCCTCGTCGTAGACGAATTCCTCGCTGTCGCTCATCTCGCTCCCTCGCCGTATGGGCGAGCGCATAGCGCCTCGGGGTGTCCCCGAGCAAGGCCGAGGGGGAGGCCGAGCGGCAAGACCGGACTTTCAGGCCAGGCGGGCGTTCAGAGCGGGCGGCCGCAGGCGGTGCGGGGCAGGGCGTGGCGCGGGTCGCGCAGGAAGCCCTCGTCGGTCAGGGCTTCCAGGAAGGCGCCGAGGCGCGCGGTGTCAGCAGGCGAGGGGGCGGCCCGGTCGCCGGGCGCGTAGTGGCGGGCGATGGCGTCCGGCAGCGTCGCGGCCGAGCCGTCGTGCAGGTAGGGAGCCGAGGCGGCGACGTTGCGCAGGCCGGGTGTGCGGAAGCGCCCCGTATCCGCGTCGCGGCCCGTGCTCTCCGCCAGCCCCCGGTCGGCCGACGCCGCGCCCGGCAGGCGATGGTAGGCGTCGTCCGATGTCGCGGCGTCGGTGAAATGCGGGCCGGCATGGCAGCCGGCGCAGCCCAGCCGGCGACTGCGGAACAGGCGCTCGCCGGCCCGGGCCTGGGCGCTCATCACGCCCCGGTCGTAGGGCGTGTCGAAGGCCAGCAGCGTGCGCTGGAAGGCGGCCAGCGCCTTGCTGACGGTCTCGACGTCGATACGGCCGTCTGCCTCCGGGAAAGCGTCGCGGAACATCTGGCGATAGCAGGCGTCCTGGCTCAGGCGACGGGCCAGTTCGGCCTCCTGGCCGGCCATGCCCATCTCGACGGGGGTCTGGCCGAAGAGCGGGACGCGGACCTGCCGCTCCAGTCCGGTCTCCCGCCGGTCGGCCCAGGTCAGGGTGCGGAAGTAGCCGACGCCGGCCAGGGTCATGATGTTGCGGCGACCAGGGTCGCCGTGGACGCCAGGCCGTGTGCGGTTGGAGTCGGTGAAGCCGCGCTTCTGCTCGTGGCAGGTGGCGCACGACATGGTCCCGTCGATCGACAGGTCGGCCTCGTAGAACAGCCGGCGGCCCAGCTCGACCTTGGCCGCGCTCATCGGGTTGTCGGCCGGGACGGGGGGCGGCGCGACGCCGGCCGGCAGGCGCCAGTCGAAGGCGCCGGACTCAAGGCCCTTCGGCGTCGTCGCGGCCACCGTGAACAGGGCGGCCGCGGCGAGGGCCAGGAACAGGACCGCGCGCTTCATGGTGGTCCGGTCGTCAGGGCCGCTCGGCCACCAGGATCGAGAGGTCGGGCGCGCCGTTCGCCGCGATCTGGATCACGTGGCGGCCCGGTTCCAGCGGGAAGGTCACCATCTTGCGGATTCCGGTGCAGGCGGGACCGCGGCCGTGCGCGGTCGATTCCACCGCCTTTCCGTCGCGTACGACGTCGATCCAGGCGCCGGTGGACAACGCCACGATGTAGGTTCCGGCCTTCGGGACGTCGAAGGCGAAGAGGCCGCCGTAGCTGACCGAGCCGCCGGGCTTCTCGGGGCGGAGGGCGTAGGTCACCTCGGGCGTGCGGGGCAGGGTGGCCGCCGCGGCATGGCCCAGGGTGAGCCGGGCGGCGTCGAGGTTCTCGGCCGCGCCGGCGGCCGCGAGCGGCATGGCGTGACCCCAGCCCGACAGCTCGGCCGGCGGGGCGGCGACGGCTGAGCAGGCCGTCTCCTCCCCAGGCGTCGTCGGTGTCTGGGCCAGCGCGCTCGGAGCGATCGGGAGGGACGCGGCGAACAGTGCTGTGAGCGCGGCAAGGGCTTGGGTCTGGCGCAAAGGTCCCTCCGGAGCGTTGTGTGGTAAAACTACATAACGCGAGGGGCGACGCTACTCCACCGCCAGGATCACGTGCGGCGCCTTGACGAGCGCGGTCACCGCGTCGCCGGACTTGAGGTCCAGGGCCTGGGCGCTCTCCAGGGTGACGGTCGCCACCAGGGTCTTGCCGCCGCCGATGTCGAGGCCGACCTCGGTATTGACGGCGCCGTCCTCGCGCCAGGCCACGGCGCCGGGGATCTGATTGCGGGCCGAGGTGCGAAGGCTCCCGCCGGTGGCGAGCACGATGAAGCTGGCCTTGATGAGGGCGATGGCCGGCTTTCCGACCGCCAGCTCCAGTTCCTCGATGCTGCGCCGGGTGAGGACCGCTGTGATGGCCACGCCATCGGCCAGGGTCAGGGTCACCTCGCCGCTGACGGCGCCGGGGGTGATCTCGCTGACGACGCCGCGGAGCGCGTTGCGGGCGCTGGTCTTCATGCCGAGGCTCCAGAACAGGTCGTGGGCGGGTTCGCCGCCCAGGGCAGAGTCCAGCTTGGCGAGCGCGGCGTCCAGTTCCGTCTGCACCCGCCGGAAGGCCGTGACGACCGCGCGGCCGCGGGGCGTGACCGTCGCCGCCCCGCCGCTGCGGCCCCCGGGCGCGGCCTCGATCAGGGGCGTGTCGAACAGGTTGTTCAGGGCCTGGACGACGTCCCACGCGCCCTTGTAGCTCAGGCCGAGCCGCTTCGCCGCGGCGCTAATCGAGCCCAGTTCGGCGACGGCCTCGACGAGGGCGACCCGCTCCAGGCCCACGCGCGCCAGCGCCCCCCGCCGAAGGGTCAGGGTCGCGCTCAGGCCGTCGTCCGGCATTGGGGCCTCCGTCAGAACCTCGCCCGGATGGTGGCATAGAACGAGCGGCCCGCCTCGGGGAACCCGTCCGTGAGCTGGTAGTCCTGGTCGCCCAGGTTCTGCACGGCCAGGGTCGCGGTCACATTGTCGGCGACCTCGACGTCGGCGGAGAGGTTCACCAGGAAATAGCTGCCGGTCTTGTACCACGCGACGGGGGCCTGGGTGGTCACCGTCCACCGCTGGCTGGCGTACTCGACGTTCGGCCGCAGGGTCAGCCGCGGGATCGGCCGCCAGTTCGCATAGAGGAACGCCTTCCAGTCGGGGACGCCCTGGGGCCGGAAGGCGGGGTTCGTGGGGTCGGTCAGCTTGCGGTGCAACCAGGTGACGTTGCCGCCGGCGTCGAGGGTGTCGGAGAGCTGCGCCGCCACGCTGGCCTCGGCGCCGTAGTATTCGCCGTCGGCGGCGTTCTTGGTCTGGTTGATGTTGCCGAAGCCCGGGACGTTGACCGGGATCTGGATCAGGGCGTCCTTGAGGTCGGAATAGAACACCGCCCCGGTCAGCCGCACGTCCGGCGCGGGCTCGAACTCGGCGCCCAGCTCGAAGCTGGTGGCGTGCTCCTCCTTCACGTCGGGGTTCGGGACGGCCGTGCCGAAGCGCGAGCTGAAGCGTTCGAACACCGTGGGAAAGCGGGCGCGGCTGGAGACGCTGGCGTGCAGGCGGGTGGTGTCGTCCAGCTTCCAGAGCAGGGCCGCCTGGGCGTTCAGCGCCTCGTTGTTCCGCTTGGGATAGGTCACGGGCAGGAAGCTGATGACGCTGTTCTGGATCGTCGTGCCCGTGACCTGGACGTTGACGTCGTTGGCGACCCGCAGGTCGGTCCAGTCGTACGAGGCGCCGACCACCAGCTCCAGGCCCTCGCTCAGGGCTGTCGTGTACTCGCCGGCCACAGAGTAGGTGTACTCGTCGTTGGTCTGGCGCGGCTCGACGTAGGGGGCGTTGGCGGACGGGCTTCCCGAGGGCGGGACGCGGGTGAAGCCCTCCTGCCGCTCGTGGTGGACGTCGCGGCGGGCGTAGAAGACGCCTTTGAGCTGGCTGGTGTCGCTGATCGCCCAGTCGAGCGCGATGTTCCCGCCGACCGCATTGTCCTTGTAGTAGGAATTGAAGGCGCGCGGCAGGCTCTGGGTGGCCTGGGTGGCGCTGTCGAAGGCCGACAGCAGGTTGTCGAAGGTGTTGCGGTAGAGCCGCGTACGCAGCGTGAGGTCGTCGGTCAGCCGGGTGCGGGTGAGCAGTGCGAGGCTGTCGGTGTTCCAGTAGGGCCAGCTCCAGAAGCGCGTGTTGGCGGCGTCGCTGACGCTGTAGGGGGCGTTCTTCTCGCCCTCGCTGCGCGTGTAGTTGATCGAATATTCGTCGGTCTCGTTGGGCCGCCAGCCCGCCTTCAGGTTGATCCGCCAGTCTTCCGAGCCTGAGTTGGCCCGCACGCCGCCGTCCTCGAGCGGGGTGGCGTCGAATTTCTTCGAGAGGGTGAAGTGATCGCGGTCGGACCAGGCGCCCGAGGCCTGCCAGTAGAAGTCTCCGCTGACGCCGCCGATGCGGCCGGAGAGCACCCCGGCCTCGCCGCTCAGCCGGCGGTTGGCGAAGACCGAGCCCTGGAGGTCGGCCTCGAAGGCGCGCGTCGGCTTCACCGTGACCAGGTTGATGGCTCCGCCCAGGCCGCCCGGCCCGTCGAGCACCGAGACATAGCCCTTGGAGATCTGCACCTGCGCCAGGTCAGCGGTGAGGAAGCGGGCGAAGTCGATCCGGTTGTCCGCCGGCAGGAAGACGCGGACGCCGTCGATCGAGAGCGTGGTCTGGAACCGGTCGAAGCCGCGGACGAAGATCACCCGCTCGTTGCGCGAGCCGCCGGTGTTGGAGGCGTTCGTTCCCGGCACGAGGGAGAGGGCTTGGTCGACCGAGAACTTGGCGTAGTTGCGCAAGGTCTCGCCCGAGATCACAGCGCCGCCGATGGCCTCGCCCGAACGACTCTGGGCGGTGACGACCAGCTCGCCCAGGTCGTAGACCTCGGTATCGGCCGCCCGGACTACGTCAGCCTGGGCCACGCCCGCGGCCAGGGCTAGGGTGGAGCCCAGCAGAAGGATTCTCAAAGTCATCGCCGCCCTCGTCGTCGTTATGTAGATTCGCTACATAACGAATGGAGACCCCGCCGTCATGCGACGCCGCGCATTGCTGCTTGCAATCATCACGGGCGTGATCCCGGCGGCGTCGGCGCACGCGGGCCAAGCTGTCGCGGCCCAGGCTGTCCCAGGCCAGGCTGCCGCAGGCCGGGCGATGGTGGCGGTGGCCGCCAACTTCACGGAGCCGGCGCGCGAGATCGCCACGCGGTTCAAGGCTCGAACCGGGCACGACGCGGTGCTGAGCTTCGGCTCGTCGGGTCAGTTCTACGCCCAGATCGCCAACGGGGCGCCGTTCGAGGTCTTCCTCTCGGCCGACCGCGAGCGGCCCGAGAAGGCCGAGGCCGAGGGGCTGGCCCAGCCGGGGAGCCGCTTCACCTACGCCGTCGGCCGGCTGGTGCTCTATTCGAAGACGTCGGGCCTGGTGGACGGGCGCGGCGCGGTGCTGCGGACGGGCCGCTTCCGCAAGCTGGCGATGGCCGACCCCAAGACCGCGCCCTATGGCCTGGCCGCCGTCGAGACCCTGGACCGGCTGGGGCTGCGCGCGCAGCTCGCGCCGAAACTGGTGCAGGGGACCTCCATCGCCCAGACCTATCAGTTCGTGGACACCGGCGCGGCCGAGCTGGGCTTCGTGGCGCTGTCTCAGGTCACGACGGCGAAGGGCGGGTCGCGTTGGGTCGTGCCCGCCGCCCTGCACACGCCGATCGACCAGCAGGCGGTGCTGCTGAAGCGCGGCGCGGGCAACTCGGCGGCCCAGGCCTTCATGACCTTCCTGAAGAGCGCCGAGGCCAAGGCGATCATCCGGCGCTACGGCTACGAGGTCCCGTGACGCCTTTCCTGGACGTTGTCCTGCTGACCTTGCGGCTGGCGGCCGTCACCACGGCCATCCTGCTGGCGCTGTCGACGCCGCTCGCCTGGTGGCTGGCGCGCCGGCGCGGGTGGTTCTCGGAGGTCGTGGGCGCCCTGGTCGCACTGCCGATCGTGCTGCCGCCGACGGTGCTGGGCTTCTACCTGCTGATCGCGCTGGGGCCGAACAGCCCCTTGATGGCGCCGCTCCAGGCGCTGGGCGTCCACACCCTGGCGTTCACCTTCGAGGGCCTGGTGATCGGTTCGATCTTCTATTCCCTGCCGTTCGCGGTGCAGCCGCTGCGCAACGCCTTCCAGGCCGTGGGCGACGAAAACCTGGACGCGGCCGCCACGCTCGGCGCTTCGCGCTGGGCCACCTTCGTCCGCGTCGCGCTGCCGCTCTCGGTTCCCGGCTATGTGGTGGCGGCCATCCTCACCTTCGCCCACACCATCGGCGAGTTCGGCGTCGTCCTGATGATCGGCGGCGGTATTCCGGGCGAGACGAACGTGCTGTCGATCGAGATCTTCAAGGCTGTGGAGTCCCTGGAATGGGACCGCGCCCACGCCATGGCGGCCCTGCTCGCGGCCTTCGGTTTCGCGGTCGTGCTCAGCTTCCTGCGCCTGGAGCGGAGGATCACCATTCCCCTGCTCAACGCGCGGTAGACCGGGTCATTCGCGGGCTGCGACGGAAATCGGGCGATTCCACGGCGAAACAAGGTTCTTCGGCTCGCGCGCGGCGCGAATCCTCATACCTCTCTTTAAGCCTTGAAATGCCCAATTCGTCAGGGCAGAGGGACGCTGAAAGCCCGCCAGACAAAGCGCACCGACTCGCCGCATCCTCGGCGGTCAGTCGCGCCGGCTTTGGCCACCTCTGTCGGTCCGCCCCCTTCGCCCCCTTGCTCCAGGGCCCTGCATGATCTCGTCTCTCTTCGGCGCCATCTCGAACGACATCGCCATCGACCTCGGCACCGCCAACACCCTGATCTACATGAAAGGCAAGGGCATCGTGCTGAACGAGCCCTCGGTCGTGGCGCTACGCAACGTCGGCGGCCGCAAGGTGGTCCACGCCGTGGGCATAGAGGCCAAGCAGATGCTGGGCCGCACGCCGGGCCACATGGAGGCCATCCGCCCCATGCGCGACGGGGTTATCGCCGACTTCGAAGTCGCCGAGGAGATGATCAAGTACTTCATCCGCAAGGTTCACAACCGCAAGGGCTTCGTGAACCCCAAGGTGATCGTGTGCGTGCCGTCGGGCGCCACCGCGGTGGAGCGCCGCGCCATCAACGATTCCTGCCTCAACGCCGGCGGCCGCCGCGTGGGCCTGATCGACGAGCCGATGGCCGCCGCCATAGGGGCGGGCCTGCCGATCCACGAGCCCACCGGCTCGATGGTGGTCGACATCGGCGGCGGCACCACCGAGGTGGCCGTCCTTTCGCTTTCGGGCATCGTCTATTCGCGCTCGGTCCGCGTGGGCGGCGACAAGATGGACGAGGCGATCATCAGCTACATGCGCCGCAACCATAACCTCCTGATCGGCGAGACCACGGCCGAGCGGATCAAGAAGGAGATCGGCACCGCCCGCGCCCCGGCCGACGGCGAAGGCCTCTCCATCGAGGTCAAGGGCCGCGACCTGATGCAGGGCGTGCCGCGCGAGGTGCGGATCAGCGAGAAGCAGGCGTCCGACGCCTTGTCCGAGCCGGTCGGCCAGATCGTCGACGCCGTGAAGATGGCGCTGGAGGCCACGCCGCCTGAGCTGGCCTCCGACATCGCCGACAAGGGCATCATGCTGACGGGCGGCGGCGCGCTGCTGCGCGGCCTGGACGCCGAGATCCGCGACCACACCGGCCTACCGGTGACCGTGGCCGACGACCCGCTCTCGTGCGTGGCCCTGGGCTGCGGCAAGGTGCTCGAGCATCCCAAGTGGATGAAGGGCGTGCTGGAATCCACCCTGGCGTAAGGGCCGCGCCGCAAGGGCGGTAGGGGCGAACCTGGATGCCCTTGAGGGACAACCCGCTCGGCGAACTGAAGGTCCCGCTGACCTGGACGGCGGGGATCGCCTTCATCGTGGTGCTGATCGTCGCCGTGGCGGCGCTTCTGTCGGATCGGCGCGAGGCGTTCGACACGGACGAGTACGGCAATCCCCGCACCTTGTCCGATCGCGTCCTGGCGCCCGTGGGCGAGATCGCCTCGGCGCCGGGGCGACTGACGGGCCAGGGTGTGGAAGGCGTGCGCGGCTACTTCTTCGCCGTCTCCGAGAACCGCCGGCTGCGCGAGGAACTGGAGAAGGCGCGCCGCTGGCAGGAGATCGCCGTCTCGCTCCAGGACACCAACGAACGCTATCGCGCCATCCTGGGCCTGAAGACCGATCCGCCGATCCCGATGGCGAGCGCGCGCGTGGTGACCGACAGCCGGGGGCCGTTCGCGCAGTCCCGCCTGGCCAACGCGGGGACCGAGCGGGGGATCAAGCCCGGGAATCCCGTGATGAGCGAGAACGGCCTGATCGGCCGGGTGGTGGGCGCCGGCCAGGGCGTCAGCCGCGTGCTGCTGCTGACCGATCCGGCGTCGCGCACGCCGGTGATGATCGACCGGACCAATTCCCGGGCCATCCTGACCGGCGACGGCGGCCCCAATCCGCGGCTCGAATACCTGCGCGGCTCGGCGGCGGTGCGCGAGGGCGACGTGATCCTCACCTCGGGCGACGGCGGCCTCCTGCCGCGCGGCCTGCCGGTGGGGGTGGCGGTTCGCGGGCTGGACGGTCGCTGGCGGGTGGCCCTGGCCGCGGACAAGGCGCCGGTCGACTATGTGCGCATCCTGCTGTTCGAAGACTTCACCCAGCTCGCGCGGACCCAGAACCTGACGCCGTCGGGCGCGCCGCCGCCCACGCCCGGCGCCGAGACCTTGCCGCCCCCGCCCAGGCTGGTCGCGCCGCCCCCGAAGGCCGCGACGCCTGCGCCCAAGGCCGGCGCTTCGGCCCCCGCCGCTCCGCCGGCGTCCAACGGGGCGACGCCTCCCGCCAAGGCCGCGCCGTCTCCCGGAGGCGGGCGATGACGGGGGGCGGGCGATGACCGGAAGCGCGGCCCGCGGCCTGCCGCCCTGGCGCTGGCTGGGCGTGCCGATGCTGCAGGTCATGGCGGTGACCTTCGTGTTCGCCCTGCCGCTGCGCTTCTGGGGCCTGTCGCTGCCCGAGCCGCTGTTCGCCATGCCGGTCGTGTTCGCCTGGGCGGTGATCCGGCCGGCCATGCTGGCCCCCCCCGCCGCGCTGCTGCTGGGCCTGTTCCTCGACATGCTGTGGGGGACGCCGGCGGGCTTCTGGGCGGTCTGCCTGCTGCTGCCCTACGGCCTGGTGCTGGGCGGCCGGGGCATGCTGGCGGGCCAGAGCCAGCTCATCATGTGGGCATGGTACGCCGCCGCCACGGGCATGGCCCTCGGGTCGGGCTATCTGATCACCATGCTGGAGACCCAGGTGGCGCCCGATCCCATAAGTGTGGGTTGGCAATTTCTCGCCACCGTCATTCTCTATCCGTTCGCGCACCGGTTGATCGACCGGTTCGAGGACGCCGACGTCCGGTTCCGGTGACAGGCTCATGACCCTACTTCGCCAAGGCTCCGCAGGCTTCATCCCCAGGTGCTCGTCCTCCGTAGCTCCGCGAGGAGCGTAGGAGGATGACCCAACCCGCCATCTTCTTCGAGGAGGTCAACGAACGGCAGGGCGTGTTCCATCGGCGCTCCATCCTGCTGGGGGCCTGCGCCGGGCTGGGGATCGGAGCGCTCACCGCGCGGCTGGCCTATCTCCAGCTCTACCAGACCGAACGGTTCGAGAAGCTGGCCACGTCGAACCAGTTCAACTTCAAACTCGCGCCGGCGCCGCGGGGGGTGATCGTGGACCGCAACGGCGCTGTCCTGGCGGCCAACCGTCCCAACTTCCGCCTGCTGGTGGCGCGTGACACGGGTCTCGACACCGAGGCCACCATCAAGACCCTGGCCGAGTTCGTGCCCCTGACCGACGCTCGCCAGCGCCGGCTGCTGCGCGACGTCAACAGCGCCCCCCGCCGCGCGCCGGTCTCGGTGATGGAGGACATGAGCTGGGAGCAGTTCTCCGCCATCAACATCCGCGCGCCCGAACTGCCGGGCGTGACCGCCGACATGGGCGAGGTGCGGGTCTATCCGCACGGCGGCGCTTTCGCCCACGTGATCGGCTACGTGGCCAAGGTGAACCGCGAGGACATCACCGCCACCGGCCCCAACGCCGACCCGATCATGATGCATCCCAGTTTCCGGATCGGGAAGCAGGGGGTGGAGAAGGCCTTCGACCTCGAGCTTCGGGGCCGGCCGGGCGCGCGCAAGGTCGAGGTGGACGCCAACGGCCGCGAGGTGGGCCACGATGACGGCGGCGACATCGCCGCCATCCCCGGCGAGGAGATCCAGCTCACCCTGGACGTCGATATCCAGAACCGCGCGCTGGAGGTGTTCGGCGAGGAGAGCGGCGGCGCGGTGATGATGGACTGCCGCACCGGCGACATTCTGTGCATGGCCTCGGCCCCGTCGTTCGACGCCAATCGTTTCGTCCGCGGCCTGACCGGGGGCGAGTATGGGGCGCTGGCGAACTACGAGCGACGCCCGCTGCTCGACAAATGCCTGTCGGGCCTCTACCCGCCGGGCTCCACCTTCAAGATGATGACGGCGCTGGCGATCCTGAACGCCGGGATCAGCCCAGAGGAGCGGGTGGGCTGCGGCGGCGGGATGAACTTCGGCGGCCGCTTCTTCCACTGCCACAAGCGCGGCGGGCACGGCTCGCAGAACCTGCACGACGCCATCAAGAACTCCTGCGACACCTATTTCTACGCCATGTCGCTGCGGGTCGGTCCCGACCGCATCGCGGAGGCGGCGCGCGCGTTCGGCCTGGGCCAGGTGTTCGACATCGGCATCCCCGGCCAGAAGAAGGGAACGGTCCCGGACCGGGCCTGGAAGAAGAGCTATTTCGCCAAGAATCCCGCGCAGTCCGAATGGTGGCCGGGCGAGAACCTCTCGTATGCGATCGGCCAGGGCTACCTGCAGGTGAACTGCCTGCAGCTCGCCGTCATGACCGCGCGGCTGGCCAATGCGCAGAAGGCCCTGAACCCCCGCCTCGTGCTGTCGGTGGGCGGCCGCGAACGGCCCCGCGGCTCGGACGTCGCCGACCTGCCGTTCGAAGCCGAGCACATCCAGTATGTCCGCCGGGGCATGGCCGCCGTAACCGATGTGGGCGGCACCGCCTGGCGCGCCAGCCAGCTCGGCCTCGGCGACATCACGATGGCCGGCAAGACGGGGACAGCCCAGGTACGCAACTACGACAAGGGCGGCCATCGCGGAAAGGGCGGTCCCTGGCGGCTGCGCGACCACGGCCTGTTCGTGGCGTTCGCGCCGATCGACGAGCCCCGCTATGCGCTCGCTGTCATCGTGCAGCACGGCATGGGCGGCTCCACCGCCGCCGCGCCCCGCGCGCGCGAGATCATGCGCACGGCCCTGCTGAAGGACCCCGAGATCCTGGCCCGCGTGCAGAAACCGCTGCCGATGCCCCAGATGACGCCCGATCCCGAGCTGGACATGCTGCCCGATCCGCCGACGCTGCTGACGCCCGACGGCGAGCCGATACCCACCTCCGCGCCGGCCCCTCCGTCGCAAGGGCGGCCCACATGACCGTCTCGGCCCTCACGCGGCCCGGCGAACGCGACCGCCTGGTCGTCAAGCTGTCCGAGATCGACTGGCTGTTCGTGCTGGTGCTCTGCCTGATCGCCGGCGCGGGTTCGCTGATGCTGTTCTCGATCGCGGGGTCGTCCTGGCAGCCTTGGGCCTGGAACCACGCCTCGCGCTTCGGGATCTGCCTTCTGATGATGCTGGCCCTGGCGATGATCGACATCCGCGTCTGGTTCGCCATCGCCTATCCGCTCTACGCCGTGGGCCTTCTGCTGCTGGTGGCGGTGGAGGTGGCCGGCGACGTGCGCCTGGGCGCGCAGCGATGGCTCTCCATCGGCGGGTTCAGCTTCCAGCCGTCCGAGGTGATGAAGCTGGGCATCGTGCTGGCGCTGGCGCGCCTCTATCACGGCGCTTCGGCCGAGAAGGCGCGGCTGTCGTGGTGGCTGCTGATCCCGGCGGGGATGATCGCCCTGCCGGTGCTGCTGGTGGCGCACCAGCCCGACCTGGGCACCGCCATGCTCATCCTCATGACCGGCGTGGCGATCGTGGTGCTGGCCGGCCTGTCGTGGAAGGTCATCGGGGCCGGGGTGGCCCTGTTCCTGGCGATCGTGCCGCCGTTCGTGATGGTCGTGATGCACGACTACCAGCGGCAGCGGGTGATGACCTTCCTCAACCCCGAGAGCGATCCCTCGGGCTCGGGCTACCACATCCTCCAGTCGATGATCGCCCTGGGGTCGGGCGGCGTGCTGGGCAAGGGGTATGGCCTGGGCTCGCAGAGCCAGCTCAACTTCCTGCCCGAGAAGCAGACCGATTTCATCTTCGCCGCCCTCGCCGAGGAGTTCGGGTTCGTGGGCTGCGTCTCGGTGCTCGTCCTCTACGCCGCGGCGATCTTCATGGCGTTGCGGACCGCCTATGTCAGCCACAGCCATTTCGGCCGGCTGGCGGCGGCTGGCGTCACCGCCACCTTCACCGTCTACATGCTGATCAACGGGGCGATGGTCATGGGGCTGGCGCCGGTCGTGGGCGTGCCCATGCCCATGTTGAGCTATGGCGGCACCGTCATGCTGACCGTGATGATCGGCTTCGGCCTGGTCCAGTCGGTGCGTGTTCACCGCTACGCCGAGGTGACCAGCGGCAAGGGCAGCTTCCTCTGAGCTCGAGGCGCCGCGCATCTGATGTATGATGCGCAATGGGGGCGGACCATGCGCACGACGCTGACGATCGACGACGATGTCCTGATGGCCGTCCGCCACATGGCGGATCTGCAGAAGCGCACCGTGGGCGAGGTCCTCTCCGACCTGGCGCGTCAGGCCCTTGCGCCCCGGCATGATCGACCCAGGGAGCGCAACGGAATCCTCCTTCTGCCCAACCGCGAGGATGCGGCGCCGGTTACCCTGGAACTGGTCAATCGCCTGCGCGACGAGGCGCCGTGACCTACCTGCTGGACGTGAATGTCCTGATCGGCTCCATCCGCCCCACGTCCACTACGAGGCCGCGCACGCTTGGTTCTCGCGTGAGGGCCAGGCTTTCGCGACCTGCCCCGTCACGGAGAATGGCGTGATCCGCATCCTGTCGGGGCCTCGCTATGCGCGGTCCACGGGATCACCGGCGGCGGTCTTGCCCTTCCTGCGAAAGCTGACGTCGCAGCCGGGCCATCGCTTTTGGGCCGACGACGTCTCGCTGCTCGACCCGGCCTGGTTCGTGGAGGCCGCGCTCCTGAATTCCGCCCAGCTCACGGACGTCTATCTGCTCGCGCTGGCGGTCAGGAATGGCGGCCGGCTCGCGACCTTCGACCGGAAGATCCGGCCCGAGGCGGCGGTCGGCGGCCAAGCGGCGCTGCATGTGATCGCCTAGCGCTCTCCGGAACGATGGCGGGGTTTCGACACGAAGACCGCCAAGGCGCGCAGCCCTGCGCGTGGCCCGCGAACGCATGTCCGCCCTTCGTGGTCTTCGTGTCCTTGGTGGTCTTCGTGTCGAAAGACCGCGCCTGCGGCGCGCTCCAGCCCGTCAGACCCGCAGCGCCTGGTCCGTCGCGCGGACCAGGGCGTCGACGACGCCGGGCTCGGTGGAGGCGTGGCCCGCGTCCCAGACCACCTCGAAGCGCGCTGTCGGCCACGCGTTCCGGAGCCGCCAGGCGCTCTCCAGCGGGGTCACCACGTCGAAGCGTCCCTGGACGATCCAGCCGGGAATGCCCTTCAGGACGTGGGCGTTCTCGATCAGCCAGTCGGGCGTCTCGAAGAAACCGCCGTTGACGAAGTAGTGGCACTCGATGCGGGCGAACGCGATGGCGAAGTCGATCTCGTTGAACTTGGACGGCCGCGCCTCGGGGCCGCGGATCGAGATCGTGTCCCCTTCCCACTGACTCCAGGCGGCCGCCGCCTCGGCCTGGACGCGCCGGTCGGGGTGGGTCAGCCGCCGGTGGTAGGCGGCCATCATGTCCCCGCGCTCCTCGGGAGGTATCGGGGCGCAGAAGCGGGCCCACGCGTCCGGGAACATCATCGAGGCGCCGTCCTGGTAGAACCAGCGCAGCTCGCGCGCCGTCACCAGGAACACGCCCCGCAGCACTAGGCTCTCGACCCGCTCGGGGTGCGTGATCGCGTAGGCCAGCGCCAGGGTCGAGCCCCACGAGCCCCCGAACACGCACCACTTTTCGATCCCGAGGTGGACGCGCAGGCGCTCGATGTCCTCGATCAGGGCCCAGGTGGTGTTGTCCTCCAGGCTGGCGTTGGGGCGGCTCCGGCCGCAGCCTCGCTGGTCGAACAGGACCATCCGCCACTTCGCCGGGTCGAAGAACCGCCGCATGGTGGGGTTGATCGCGCCGCCGGGGCCGCCGTGCAGGATCACGCAAGGCTTTCCGGCGGGGGCGCCGCATTCTTCATAGAAGATCTCATGCGGCCCCCTGGTCGGCAGCCAGCCGCTGGAGAACGGCTCGTTCTCGCGGAAAAGCCCTCGCCGATGGGCGGAGGTCGAGACGGTGAGCGCCGGGGCGGTGCGGTCCATGACCCCTTTCTACTTCGGGAACCGCCTGTCCAGCCAGTCCAGGATCAGCCGGTTGACCTCTTCGGGCTTCTCCTGCTGCGTCCAATGGCCGGAACCTGTCACCATGTGCGTTTCCAGGTCGCCGATGAACCCGGGCATCGGCTCGGCCGCCGACGGCGGCAGGACCGCATCCCGCTCGGCCGTGATCATCAGGCAGGGGACCCCGTCGATGCGCGTCGCCTGGCCTTCGGTCATCTCCCAGTTCCGGGTGAAGTTGCGGTACCAGCTCACCGGGCCGAAGAAGCCGCCCTCGCGGAACGCGTCGGCGAAGACGGCCAGTTCGTCGGGCGGCAGCAGCGGCTCGCCGCCGGTCTTGCCGTCCCAGGCCTTGAGCAGGTCCCGGAAGGCGAAGGTGGAGCCCGATGCGGCGGCCGCGGCCATGGCCGCAGCGGCCGCTTCCGGATCCATCGGCTTGCGCATGAAGAACGACAGGGTCCGTGTCGTGTCGGCGCCCAGCACCGCTTCCGGCTCGTCCGGCGTCTGGAACCAGACGATGTACATGTCCGGCCCGAAGCGCTTGCGCATGATGGCGATGGGATCGGCCGTCGCCCGCGGGGAGAACGGCGTGTTCAGGCCGATGACACCCGCCGTTCGGGACGGGTGCAGCAGGGGCATCTGCCACACGACGAAGCCGCCCCAGTCGTGGCCGCAGAAGATGGCCTTCTCCACGCCCAGATGGTCGAGCAGGCCCGAAAGGTCTCCGGTCAGCCGGTCGATGCCGTAATCCTGCACCCGGTCCGGCTTTGACGAGAGGCCGTACCCGCGCTGGTCGGGCGCGATCACCCAGCGGCCGGCGTCGGCCAGCGCCCGGATCTGATGACGCCATGAGAACGCCAGTTCGGGAAAGCCGTGGCTGAATATGACGGGGACGCCGTCCCGCGGCCCGGCTTCATAGTAGGCGAGGTCGATCCCGTTCACCGCCGCGCGCTTCACGGGGGGCATCATGGTCTCCAGCGCGGACATCCGTGGCTCTCCTGGCTTGTTGAATTCCCAGTGACCCAGTAGGGCAGGCGCCGTGACGTCCGCCAAAGAGTCTTCGCCTTCCGGTCCGCCCCCCGCCACGCCGTGGGGACTCGTCGTGCTGCTGGGGGCCATCACCGCGATGGGCCCGCTGGCCATCGACATGTACCTGCCCACGCTGCCGGCGATCGGCGCGGATCTAAACGCGAGCCCGGCGGCGACCCAGGCGACCGTCGCCGCCTTCCTGGCCGGCATGGCGATCGGCCAGGTGTTCTACGGCCCCTGGGCCGACCGTGTGGGCCGCCGCCCGCCCATCCTGATCGGGACGGCGATCTTCGCCGTGGCGTCGGTCGCCTGCGCGCTGGCGCCCACGATCGAGTTCCTGCTGGCCGGCCGATTCGTCCAGGCCCTCGGCGCCTGCGCCGGCGGCGTGGTGGCGCGCGCCGTGGTCCGAGACCTTTTCGACCATACAGAGACGGCGCGGATGCTCAGCCTGATGATGCTGATCATGGGGCTTGCGCCGATCCTGGCGCCTCTCCTGGGCAGCCTGCTGCTGGCGTTCGGCGGCTGGCCCAGCAGCTTCTGGTTCCAGGCGCTGTTCGGCGTGCTGATCACCGCCGCGGTGCTGACGCGGCTGCGGGAGTCGCGATCCGAGGCCGCGGCGATTCAGGCCGCCAGCGAGAATCCGCTGCAATCCTATCTGGCCCTGATCCGACGGCCGCGCCTGGTGGGCTACGCCCTGGCCGGCGCCCTGAACGGCGCCACGCTCTTCACCTACATCGCCTCGTCGCCGGGCCTGATGATGGGCGCGTACGGCCTTTCACCCGCCGTGTTTCCCTGGGTGTTCGGTCTGAACGCCGCCGCCGTGATCGGGTCGGGCCAGGTGAACCGGTGGATCCTGCGGCGCATGACGCCCGATCAGGTGCTGGCGCGGGTTAGCCTGATCTCCGTGGGCTTGGCGGTCCTGCTGGTCGTCGCCGCGGTCACGGGATGGGGCGAACGATGGAGCGTGCTGCCGCTTCTGTTCCTGCTGCTGGCCAGTTTCGGCTTCATGCAGGGCAACACGATGGCCGGCGCGCTCAGCGTGGACCCGCTGCGGGCCGGATCGACCTCGGCGCTCTCGGGGGCGGCGTCGTTCGCCGTGGGCGCCTTGGCGGCCAGCCTCGCCGGCGCGTTCCACGACGGCACGGCGCGACCGATGGCGGTCGTGATGCTGGTGTCCCTCGTCGGGTCGGCGCTCGCGCTCCACCGGCTGGCGCTGCCGAAGGCTCAACCCTGAGGATCGACCCCGCGGGCGGCCACGATCAGGATCGCCCAGCCGGCCAGGAACATCAGGCCACCCACCGGCGTCACCATGCCCAGCCAGCGCGGCGCGCCCATCGCCATGGCGTAGAGCGAGCCCGAGAACAGCACGACCCCGCCCAGGAAGAACGCCGGCGCCAGCCGCGCGCGGCGCGCGCCCACGTTCATGAAGGTGGCGCAGGCGAAGGTCGCCATGGTGTGCATGAAGCCGTACATGGCCCCGGTGCGCAGCCAATCCTGGGCCTTGGGGTCCTGGACCCCATGGGCGGCGAAGGCCCCCACCGCCACGGCCACGAAGCCGCCGACCGCGGCCAGCGTCATCCAGTTGCGACGCGTCCAGAACGTCATGAACCCCCCGTATCGTTCCTTTAGCCCCAGACCTGCGGCCGGCGGCCCTTCCAGGGCGCCTCCTTCTCCAACTGGGCGGCCAGTCGGAAGAGGGTGGCCTCGTCGGCGTACCGGCCGGTGAACATCATCCCGACCGGAAGACCGCGCGAGTCGGTCTCGATGGGAAGGCTCATCGACGGCTGGCCCGAGAAATTGAAGGGCGGAGTGTAGGGGAAGACCCGCGCCTGGCGGCGGTTCACCTCCTTGGGCTCCAGGTTCACCGGGTCGATGAAGCCGATCTCGGGCACGGGCGTCCCCAGCACCGGGGTCAGGTAGACGTCGACGTCCTCGAAGAAGGCCAACGTGCGCCGGTTGAGCATCCGCGTCTCCTGCAGCGAGCGCATCGCGTCGGCGCCGGTCTGGCGGCGGCCGGCCTTCAGCGTGGCCCAGGTCAGCGGCTCCAGCTCGTCCGGCTCGGGCTCGCGGCCGAGCTGCTCGATCAGGCGGTCCATGCCGGCGGCGAAGTTCGACGCCGCCGCCGCGCCGCGCGAGGCGAAGAGGGCGCGGTAGTCCACGCCCAGGCCCTTCTCGACCACCTCGTGGCCCAGGCCCGCCAGCAGCGCGGCGGTGCGTTCCAGCGCGGCCTGGATCTCGGGGTCGATCGGTCGGCCCGACGGCGTCTCGGACGACCAGGCGATGCGCAGGCGCCCGGGGCTCCGCCCGATCTCCTCCATGTACGGCCGGTCCTTGGGCGGCGCGGGGTAGGACGAGTACGGCTCGGGATAGCCGGTGGCGTCCAGCATGGCGGCGCTGTCGCGCACGGTCCGGGTGACCACGTGGTCCACCACATTGCCCAGGGCGTAGTCGAAGCCGTCGGGCAGGTTGGGGTTGCGGTCGCGGGTGACCTTCAGCCCCACCAGGCCGCAGCAGGCGGCGGGAATGCGGATCGAGCCCAGGCCGTCCGAGGCGTGCGCCAGGGGGACGATGCCCGCCGCCACGGCCGAGGCCGCGCCGCCCGACGAGCCGCCCGAGATGTGGGCCGGGTCCCAGGGGTTGCGGCAGGGGCCGAGAGCGGCGCTCTCGGTGGTGCCGGTGATGCCGTACTCGGGCGTGTTGGTCTTGCCCACCAGCACGACGCCGGCCTGGCGGTAGCGGGCGGTGAGGCCGCCGTCCTCGGTGTCGGTCAGGCCGCGGGCGAAGCGGCTGCCGCAGCTTCGCGGCCAGCCGGCGACGGGCATGCCCAGGTCCTTGATCAGGAAGGGCACGCCGCGGAACGGCCCCTCGGGCAGGTCGCCGGCGGCGGCGCGGCGGGCGTCGTCGTAGCCCTTGTAGACGACGGCGTTCAGGGTGGGGTTGTGCCGCTCGATGCGGGCGATGGCGGCCTCGGCCAGCTCGGCGGGCGAGACCCGCTTCGACCGGACCAGCTCGGCCAGCCCCAGGCCGTCGTATTCGGAATAGTCGTCCATCAGCGGGCTCCAGCGGAAAGGAAGGCGAGTTTCTCGACGGGCGCGAGGCCGGGCGCCTGGCGCTTCAGCGCATCGAAGGCGCCCTCGGCGGCGTCCAGCGCCTGGGCGATGTCAGCGCCGGTCATGGCGGCGCACAGGAACATGTTATGCCAGGGATGTACGTAGACGCCTCGCGCCAGCATCTCGGACGACCAGCAGAAACCCTTCCTGAGGTCCGGGTCCTCGTCGAACAGGAAGAGCGGCAGGGTCGAGGGCCCGGTCTGGCGGAGGCCGAAGCCGGCGGCCGCCGCGCGCTCGGCCAGGCCCGCGCGCAGGGTCTCGCCCAAGGTTGTGATGCGCTCCAGGTAGTCGGTCTCGCGGATCAGGCGCAGGGTCTCCAGCGCCGCGGCCATGGTGGCCGCCTGGTACCAGAACGAGCCGGTCACATAGATCGAGGCGGCCGCGGCGCGGGCCTTGTCCGAGCCCAGCATCACCGACAGCGGATGGCCGTTGGCCACGCACTTGCCCCAGGTGGAGAGGTCGGGCTGCACGCCGATCCGGCTCCAGGAGCAGTCGCGCGACAGGCGGAAGCCGGCGCGCACCTCGTCCACCACCAGCAGCGCGCCGGTGCGGTCGCACAGTTCGCGGGCCTTCCGCGCATAGGCGGGATCGGGCTCGGCCTGGTCCACGAAGGCGTCGTGGCGGAACGGGGCGGCGAAGACGGCGGCCAGGTCGTCGCCCGCCGCCTCGACCGCGGCCTCCAGGCTGGCGGCGTCGTTGTAGTCGCAGAAGACCTGGTGCGCCCGGTCGGTCTCGATGACGCCGGCGGGCCGGGGCGTGCACCAGGGCAGCGCGCCGTGATAGGCGCCGTTGGCCCGCACCACCGTGCGCCGCTTCGTGTGCGCCCGGGCGGTGGTCAGCGCCATGGTGGTGGCGTCGGTGCCGTTCTTGCAGAAGATCGCCCAGTCGGCGTGGGCGACCAGCGCCGTCAGCGCCTCGGCCAGCTCGACCATCAGGGCGGTGGGGCCGGTCAGCGTGTCGCCCTGACCGAGCTGGCGGACGAAGGCGGCGTCGATCTCGGGATGGGCGTAGCCGAACAGGTTCGGGCCATAGGCGCACATGAAGTCCAGGTAGCGCCGGCCATCGGCGTCCCAGATGTGGGCGCCTTCGCCGCGCTCGAAGAACTGGGGATAGTCGTCTGGGAGCAGGCCCACCGACTGGTGCCCGTACATGCCGCCGGGGATGACGGCCGCCGCCCGCTCCCGAAGCTGCCGATCCCGGCTGTTCGCTCCGGCCATGTCGCGTCTCCCTTATCGCTGTTCAGGAGACTTTAGACGCGACGGGCGCGCCGTCTATGGTCCGCACGCTGGAGGTGGGTTCACGGGTGCCCTCCGACTCCCGGTATGCCGGGGCTCATGTCGCTCCCTGTGCGTCTCGGCCTCTTCTATTCGGCGCTGTTCGTCGGGACGGGCGCGAGTTCGCCCTACATGCCCGTGTGGTTCGCGGAGCGGGGCCTGTCCGGGGCCCAGATCGGGCTGATCCTGTCGCTCCCGATGCTGGCGCGGGTGTTCACGGCGCCGCTGATCGCGGTCTGGGCCGACAGTTTCCGGCTGCGGCGCAGCGCGCTGATGGTCATGAGCCTGGGCGTGACCGCGGCCTATGCGGCGATGGCGCTGCCGCTGGGCTTCGCCGGCTGGACGGTCGTGTGGTTCGTGGCCTCGTCGGCGTTCGCCACCCTGTCGCCGCTGGCGGACGTGATCGTCCTGAACCGGGCGCGCACCGACGGCTTCAACTACGGCTGGCCGCGCGGGATCGGGTCGGTGGCCTTCATCGTGGCCAACATCATGGTGGGCGCGCTCCTGACCTGGGGCACGCCGGACCTGGTCCTGGTCTGGATCACCGCGGCCGTGGCCCTGAGTGCGTTGGCCGCGCGCTACCTGCTTCCTCCAGATCCCGTGCATGAGGACGGCCGGACCATCCGCGCCTCGGACCGGTTCGCCGGCCTGGGAGGGCTGTTGCGCGACCCCGCCTTCCTGACCGCCGCCGTGTCGGTCGGGCTGATCCAGTCGGCCCACGCCTTCTACTATGGCTTCTCGACGCTCGCCTGGAAGCAACAGGGAATCCCGGAGAGCCTGACGGGCGTGCTCTGGGGCGTAGGCGTGGCGGCCGAGGTGGCCTTCATGTGGTTCATGGAACCGTGGCGACGGCGGATCGGCCCGCGCAACCTGCTGGTGATCGGCGGCGTGGCGGCCGTCGTCCGCTGGACCGCCCTGGCGTTCTCGCCGCCGCTGTGGGCGCTGTTCCCCCTCCAGACCCTGCACGTGTTCAGCTACGCGGCGACCTTCCTGGCTTCGCTCCAGCTCGTGGAGCGCCTCTCCACCCCGCGCAACGCCTCGGCGGCCCAGACGATCAACTCGGCGCTGTCGGCCGGTGTGCTGATGGGGGTGGCGACCATGATCTCGGGGCCGCTGTTCGACCGCTTCGGCGCCCAGGGCTACCTGCTCATGTCGGCGATGGCGCTGGCCGGGCTGATGGGCGCGCTGCGGCTCTATGGTGTGCGTCGCCTGGATCCGGCGTAGGCTCCCGGTATGGGCCTGAACCTCTTCGGCTGCGTCTGCGGCCAGTTCCACAGTTCCGGCGAAGGCATGGGGATGGACGCCGAGCGGGTGTCGGTTCCGATCCCGTTCTATGTGCTGGAGCATCCCGACGGGGTCGCGCTGTTCGACTGCGGCCTGCCGGCGGCCATGTGCGACCCGCAGGAGAGCTACCTGCGGGCGCTGCGTCCCCTGGGCATGGACGTCAGCCTGACGCCGGCCGAGACCGTGACGCAGCGCCTCCACGCCCTGGACGTCGATCCGGCGCGGGTGCGCCATGTGGTGCTGTCCCATCTGCATTTCGATCACGCGGGGGGCCTGCGCGAGCTGCCGAACGCGACCCTCATGGTGCAGCGACGCGAATGGGAGGCGGGGTTCGAGCCCGAGCTCTCCCAGCGTTACGGGCTGCGCAAGCGCTACTTCGACCTTGGCCACGAGGTGCGGCTGATCGACGGCGAGCACGACCTGTTCGGCGACGGCTCGGCGGTTTGCGTCCCGAGTTTCGGCCACACGCCGGGGCACCAGTCTCTGCGGGTGCGAAGCGCGGCCGGCGACCACATACTGGTGGGCGACGCCTGCTATCACGCCGGCGCCCTCGAGAGCCGGCGGTTCCCGGCGATGTCGGACCATCCCGAAATGAACCGGTCCCTGGATGCTCTCGTGGACCTCCTCGAGCCTGAGACGGTGATGGTGTTCGGTCACGATCCGGACCAGTGGGGCGAACGGCCTGTGCTGCCGCTCTCGCGCGCCTGACGCCCGGGGCGTGCAGTCCCTGAGGCTGCGGGAGACCATCCTGACGCCCCCATCATGACGTGGGGACACGGTTGCCCGGGGCGCGCCCGTCTCGCCATCATGCGCCGTCAGTGGAGGACAGGACATGCGTGCGCTGAACGTCGCCGCCCCGTGGGGCCCGAACGCCATCAAGGTCGTGGACCTGCCCGATCCGAAACCCGGCCCCGGCCAGGTGCTGGTGCGGATGAGGGCGGTGTCGCTGAACTATCGCGACCTGCTGATGATCAACGGCATGTACGGCCGCGGGGCCGCCTCGACGACGGATGTCATCACCCCGTTCTCCGACGGCTGCGGCGTGGTGGAGGCCGTGGGCGAGGGCGTGACCCGCTTCGGCGTGGGCGACCGGGTCGCGACCCTCTTCTTCCAGAACTGGGTGTCGGGGCCGCCCACGGTGGAGAAGCTGATGTCCGCGCTGGGCTTCCCGATCCCCGGGGCGGGTTCGGAGCTCCAGGTGTTCAGCCAGGAGGGCCTGTCCAAGGTTCCCGCGTTCCTGACGGATCATCAGGTGGCGACGTTGCCCTGCGCGGCGCTGACCGCGTGGCGCGGCGTGTTCCACGACGCCCGGCTCGACCCTGGCGACACCGTGGTCCTCCAGGGCACGGGCGGAGTCTCGATCTTCGGCCTCCAGTTCGCCCATGCGGCGGGATACCGGACGATCGTCACCTCGTCGTCGGACGAAAAGCTGGGGCGGGCCCAGGCGCTCGGGGCCGATCATCTGGTGAACTACCGGACCACCCCGGCGTGGTCGGGGCCGGTCCGCGCCGCGACGGGCGGCCGGGGCGCGGACTTCATCATGGAGGTCGGCGGCGGCGGGACGATCCACGAGAGCATGAAGGCCGTCAGGGTGGGCGGGCACATCGCCGTCATCGGCGTGGTCGCCGGCGCCGGCGAGCCGTTCAATCCCGCGATGCTGATCGGCAACTCGGCGAAGCTTCAGGGCCTCTCGGTCGGTTCGCGCGACATGTTCGAGGCCATGTGCCGCGCGATCGAACTGCATCGGATCGAGCCCGTGGTGGACAAGGTGTTCCCGTTCACCGAGGCGCCTGCCGCCTTCGCCGCCATGGCCGGCGGCGAGCACTTCGGCAAGATCGTGCTCGAATTCTGAATCCGCCGCGGCGCGCCCGGGCGGGGGCCGGGCGGCGATTCGCGGCTACCGTCCGGCGCGCTCGCGCTCGACGTCCTGGCGCAGGACCGAGAGGTCCTCGCTGATCTTGAAGATCGTGACGTAGAATTCGCAGAAGGCCCGCCACAGCAGCACGGCCACGAACACGCCGAGAAGCCCGACCGCCAGCACGCCGAACGCCAGCAGAATGCCCCATCCGCCCTCGCGGATGGCCACGCCGATCGAGGCGCCCAGCACCCCGAACGCCATCACGCCGATGATGCCCAGTCCCGCCCAGTAGACGAGATGGACCAGGGCGCCCGTGATCAGCCGCTCGAAGGTCAGGAGGTCCCAGAAGAACCGTCCGCCCGAGCCCTGGGGTCGCTGAGTTGGTCGCCGCATCCGAAACCCGAGTCTCCAAGCCGAGGCCCGAACCGCTATCAGCCGGGACGTCCCGCTGCAACGCCGACGGACGGCCTCTAGCCCTTCGGCCGTGGCGCGGTGAGCCGTCCGGCCGCGCCGCCGATCAGGCCGGCGACCGCCGAACCGGCCGTCCCGAACGCCAGCAGGGAGCCGGGCACGTCGCCCAGGAACACCGAGACCCCGATGCCCAGGAAAGCGCAGGCGCCGCCGCTGAGCAGGCCGCCCACCAGGCTGTCCGCCCAGCCGCCCCGGCTGATCCGCGCGTAGAACACCCCCGCGAGGAACGAGATTCCCATGCCGCCCAGGGCGAACACGTTGTCGCGGATCGGCGCCGAATAGTGCCCGGCCACGACCATGCCCACCTGGGCGGCGGTGGCCGCCAGGGTGACGCGCCCGAAGGTTTTCAGGTTCATGTCAGTCCTCCCCCTTGTCTTTGTCCTGACCCGCGACCTTGGCGGCCGCGGCGCCCGCCTGCCGCTGGGCCTCGACCTGCTTCCAGTCGATCGGTCCCTTCATGAAGCTCTCCTTCAGCTTCATCAGCGAATAGGCGTTGCCCCAGGCGAAGTGCCTGTAGAGCGTGTCGAACGGCTCGCCGGGCGCGTAGCCGACGCCCGTCAGGGTCACCCGCGTCTGGCCGGCGCCGGCGTCCTCCAGCTCCACGATCGCGGCCGTCTCGCCGAACCGCTCGCGGCCGGGCAGGCCGGAGGGCGCCTGGATGTTGCGGAACACCAGCAGGCGCTCGGGCACATAGGCCGTGATCTGGTTCTTGATGTTCTCGGGGTTCCCGATCTGGGCGCGGGTGTCGTAGCTGGTCTCGATCACCCCGCCCACGCGCAGGTCCACCGCGGCCAGCGGCGTGGCCCACGCCCGCCAGCCCTCGGCCGTGGCGAAGGCCTGCCACACCTTCGCCCGCTCGGCCGGGATCACCGCCGAGAGACGCAGGACCCGCGACCCGTTGGGCTCGGCGAACGAGCTGTCGGTCACGTCGGGAAAGTCCTTCACCGACTGGGCGGCCGCCGGCCCCGCGAACAGCATCGTGAGCGCCGCGGCGGCGGCGAGCCTGCGTCTCGACAGCCTCATGTCCGAGCTCCCCCGGCCGCTCCCGTTGCGCGCCCGGCGGAGGCGGCCTGCTCCAGCCGGGCGATATAGTCGCGAAGCCCCGCCACCGAGGCGTCGAAGGCGGCGAGGCTGCGGTGGGTCCGCGCCTGCATGACGCCGCCCTCCATGACGTTCAGCACCAGGGTCGCCAGCACGTGGCGGTTCACGTCGGGCGGCAGCCGGTCGCCGGCCTCGACCAGGCAGCGCTCCACATGACCCACCCACTGGGTGAAGTTGACGCTCAGGAGCTCGCGCACCGGCGGGTCGGGCTCGTGCAGCTCCAGGGCGATCGAGCCGATGGGGCAGCCGTAGAGGCAGTCGGTGGCCTCCAGCATCCCGCGGTAGCGGGCCAGCAGGGCGAAGACCTTCTCGATGGGGTCGGCCACCCCGTCCCACGCCGGCGCCAGCAGCATGGGCTCGATCCCCTGGCGATAGAGGTCCAGCACCGCGACGAGGACGTCCTGCTTGGTGGGGAAGGCGTGATAGAGGCTGCCCGCATTGGCGCCCGCCTCGCGCAGGATGTCCTGCACCGACGTCGAGAGGTAGCCCTTCTCTCCGAAGAGCTTCATGGCCGCGAAGACCAGCCGGTCGCGTGTGGGCAGTTCGTCCATCGGGCCTTGGTTGAGCGTTCAACTCACACCTGGGCACGACTTGAGCGGACGTTCAACCCTACCTCCCCCATCGCGGCAGCGATGGGGGAGGTCAGATCGCGCCGACCGTCTTCAGCCGTGCGCGCGGGTGGACCTCGTTCTGGCTCATCACCGGGGTCTGGCCGCGGAAACGCTCGATGATCGAGCGCACGTAGGGCCGGATGTTCGGGCTGGTCAGCAGCACCGGCGTGTCGCCGGCCAGGGCGGCGCGCTCGAAGGTCTCGCGCACGCCCCGGATGAACTCCTGAAGCCGGGACGGCGCCAGCGCGAGCTGCTTCTCCTCGCCCGTCCCGACCAGGGCCTCGGAGAAGGCGTGCTCCCACTCGGCCGAGAGGGTGACGATCGGCAGCGCCCCGTCGTCGCCGCGGTAGGCGTAGCAGAGCTGGCGCGCCAGGCGGCCGCGCACCTGTTCGACCAGGTTGATGATCGAGGCCGTGTGCGGCGCCGCCTCGCCGACTCCTTCCAGGATGGCGCCCAGGTCGCGGATCGACACCCGCTCGCGCAGCAGCGCCTGGAGCACGCGCTGCACCGTGGTCGCCGAGACCACGCTGGGGATCAGGTCTTCGGACAGCTTCTTCTGCTCGGCCGGCAGGTCCTTCAGCAGCTTCTGGACCTCGGCGTAGGTGAGCAGGTCGGGCATGTTCTCCTTGAGGATCTCGGTCAGGTGCGTGGTCAGCACCGTGGCCGGGTCCACGATGGTGTAGCCGCGGAAGGT
This sequence comes from Phenylobacterium sp., assembly GCF_037189685.1. Taxonomy (GTDB): domain Bacteria; phylum Pseudomonadota; class Alphaproteobacteria; order Caulobacterales; family Caulobacteraceae; genus Phenylobacterium. Next base: position 145,054 of record NZ_JBBCIT010000013.1, read on the forward strand.
GGCTTCCTCGCGCAGGGCGTCGTCGATCCAGGTGGCCGGCAGCCCGAACGCCGGCTCCTTCACATGCTCGCCGGGCAGCTCCACCTGTGCGCCCCGCGGGTCCATCGCCATCAGCGAGCCGATCCGCACCTCGCCGGCGCCGGCCTCCATCTCCTTGATCCGGATGGCGTAGCCCATCGACGGCAGCCGCATGTTGTCCAGGATGCGCACCGAGGGCATCACGAAGCCGAAGTCGGCGGCCAGCGTGCGGCGCAGCGCCTTGATCTGGTCGGTGAGCCGCCGGCCTTCCAGGTCGTTGATGAGCGGCAGCAGGCCGTAGCCCAGCTCGATCTTAATCTCGTCGATCGCCAGGGTCTGGGCGATGGGCTCCTCTTCCGGTTCGGCGGCCACGGGTTCGATCTCGACCGCCTGGGGCTGCGCCGCCTGCTGCGATCGGCGCCAGGCCAGCGCGCCCGCGCCGACCGAGAGGGCCGCGAAGGGGATGAGCGGCATGCCGGGGATGATGGCCAGCACGCCCGCGGCGGCCGAGACCATGCCCAGGCTGACCGGGTTGGTGGCCATCTGGGTCACCAGCGCCTTGTCGGCCGAGCCTTCGACGCCCGCCTTCGAGACCAGGAAGCCGGCGGCGATCGAGATGATCAGCGCGGGGATCTGGCTGACCAGGCCGTCGCCGATCGACATGATGGTGTAGCTGGAGAACGCCTGGCCCAGCGGCACGTCGTGCTGGAGCACGCCGATCAGGATGCCGCCGATCACGTTGACGGCCAGGATCACCAGGCCAGCGATGGCGTCGCCGCGCACGAACTTCGACGCGCCGTCCATGGCGCCGAAGAAGGTGCTCTCCTGCTCCAGCTCCTTGCGGCGCTTCTTGGCCTCGTCCTGGTCGATCAGGCCGGCCGAGAGGTCGGCGTCGATGGCCATCTGCTTGCCGGGCAGGCTGTCCAGGGTGAAGCGGGCCGCCACCTCGGCGATCCGGCCCGAACCCTTGGTGATGACCACGAAGTTCACGATCACCAGGATGATGAAGACGATCACCCCGATGGCGAAGTTGCCGCCCATCATCAGGCGGCCGAAGGTGTCGATCACCGCGCCGGCGCCGTGCGAGCCCTCGTGCCCGTGGGTCAGGATCAGGCGGGTCGTGGCGATGTTCAGGGCCAGCCGGTACAGCGTCGCCACCAGCAGCACGGTGGGGAAGGCCGTGAACTCCAGCGGCTTCTTGATCAGGATGGACGTCATCAGGATCAGGATCGACATCGCGATCGAGATCGACAGCAGAACGTCCAGCAGGAACGCCGGGATGGGCAGGATCAGGAGGACGACGATGCCCACGATGCCCAGGGCCATCGCGACTTCGCCGCGCATGACCATGCCCCACAGGTCGCGGGCGGATGGTGCGGTGTCGTAGCGATAGGTGGGGCGGACGTCAGACATCCGGGCCTCCCCTGCGAAGCGGGCGAGTGGTCCCCCCCGTCCATGAATGGGAGCAAGTCAAAACGCCCCTCCCCCCTGCGGGGAGGGGTTGGGTTGGGGGTGTGGTCTCGACATCGGCGCAGGTCGCACGGGAGGCAGTCCGGCGGCGGCGAGCCACATCTATCCTGGACTTCTCATGAAGGATCACGTGGTGAACTCCCTCGCCGGATGCTCTACCGGACGTTCGACGCCGAGCCGACATCCCCACCCCAACCCCTCCCCGCAGGGGGGAGGGGCGCGCCGGGGAGCCAAACGCTTTTCGCAACGGTTTCATGAATAGGGGGAGGCCGCGGCTCACGCCGCACTGGCGGCCCCCATCTGCGGGGCGGGGACCGGGACGCCGGCCTCGGTGTATTCCTTCAGCTTGTTGCGCAGCGTCCGGATCGAGATGCCCAGGATGTTGGCCGCGTGCGTCCGGTTGCCGAAGCAGTGCTCCAGCGTCTCGATGATGAGCTGCTGCTCCATCTCGGCCACGGTCTGGCCGACGAACGCGCGCGCAGCCGTCTCGGCGGCGGCCGCGGCGGCCTGGGCCGTGCGGGCGTGGGCGTCGGCCGGGGCCAGGGGCTGGCCGTCCGGCAGGCGGATGGCGGTCTCGTCGATCTCGGGGCCGACGGCGAGCAGCACCGCGCGGTGCATGGCGTTCTCCAGCTCGCGCACGTTGCCGGGCCAGCGGTGGGCCGCCAGCCGCCGCCGGGCCTCGGGGCTCAGCGGCTTCTCGGCCATGCCGTTGGCGGCGGCGTACTTCTTCACGAAGAACTCGGCCATGGCGATGACGTCCCCGGGCCGCTCGCGCAGGGCCGGCAGGCGCAGGTTCACGACGTTCAGGCGATAGAGCAGGTCCTCGCGGAAGGTCCCTTCCTTCACGGCCTGCGCCAGGTCGCGGTTCGAGGTGGCCAGGATGCGGATGTCCACCTTGACGGGTTTGGAGCCGCCCACGCGGTCGATCTCGCGCTCCTGGATGGCGCGCAGCAGCTTGGCCTGGAGGCGCGCGTCCATCTCGCTGATCTCGTCCAGCAGCAGCGTGCCGCCGTTGGCCTCCTCGAACTTGCCGATCCGGCGGGCCAGCGCACCGGTAAAGGCGCCCTTCTCGTGGCCGAACAGCTCGCTCTCCAGCAGGTTCTCGGGGATGGCGGCGCAGTTGACCGAGATGAAGGTCTTGCCGGCCCGGCGCGACTTCTGGTGGACGTAGCGGGCGACGACCTCCTTGCCGACGCCGCTTTCCCCCGTGATCAGGATCGAGGCGTCCGAGGGCGCGACCTGGTCGGCGAGCTGGATCACCTGCTGCATGGCCGGGTCGCGCACCACCATCGGACGGTTGTCGTCGCTGACGGCGGACAGCACCGCGGCGATCAGTTCGGCCTCGGGGGGCAGGGGGATGAACTCCTTGGCCCCCGCGCGGATGGCGTCGGCCGCCCGCTTCGGGTCGGCCGCGATGCCGCAGGCCACCACCGGCGCCCGGATCCGCTCGGCCTCGTTGGCCGAGATCAGGCCCGCGATGTCCAGGTCGTAGTCGACCATCAGCAGGTCCGCGCCCTGGCCCGCGCGCAGCGCATGGGTGGCCGCCTCGATGGTCTCGACGTGGCTCACCTTGGCGCCCGCGCTCATCGCCATCTTCACGGCGGTGGAGAGCTGCCCGCTCAGTTTTCCGACGACCAGAAGCCGCATCCGTCTACTCCTCTGCCCACGCCGCCGTTCAGGCCTGCGTGTCGCCGTCCTTGATGATTTCGGTCATGGTCACGCCCAGGCGATCGTCGACGATGACGACCTCGCCGCGGGCCACCAGGCGGTTGTTCACATAGATGTCGATCGCCTCGCCGACCTTGCGGTCCAGCTCCAGCACCGAGCCCGAGCCGAGCTGGAGGAGCTGGGCCACCGACATCGACGATCGGCCCAGCACGGCCGAGATGGCCACGGGCACGTCGAACACGGTCGCCAGGTCGCCGGCGTTCTTGTCCTCGGCGAAGGTGTCGGCCAGCGCGCCGTCCTCCGGGGCGAATTCGTCCAGTTTCAGGTCGTCGTCGGACATGGGATCAGCTCTCCGAGCCGGGGATCAGGGGTTCGGCGTGCAGGCCTTCGGAGGCCAGCGCCGCGATCAGGGTCTGGGTCACGCGTTCGGCGGCCTGGGCGGGGTCGAAGGCCGCCTGGCCGTCGCCGAAGTCGAGGGTGAAGGCGCCCGGCCCATAGGCGCCGTCCGGCTTGATCACGATGGCGCCCTCGAAGCCCAGGTTGCGGGCGGTTTCGTCCAGGACGCCCTTCAGCGCCTCCGCCAGGCCGGGCTCGGCCGAGACCACCAGCCGCGGCTGGGCGTCGATCTCGCGGGCCAGGGATTCCAGCGCGGCCTGCACCGGGGCCTGGGGAAAGCGCTCGAGCGCGGCGTCGGCGATCGCGCGGGCGCAGGCCAGCGCCAGCCCGGCCGATCCCTGCCGGTGCTCGTGCGCCACCTCGGCCAGCCGGGGCAGCGCCTGGGCGCAGGCGGCGGCGATCTGGCTCAGGGCGTTGGCCTGCTGGGCCGCCACGCCGGCCAGGGCGGCGCGCTCGCCCTCGGCGCGGGCGGCCTCGCGGATCTGCTCCACCTCCTCGATCGGGAACAGGCGCTTGGGCCGCGGCGCCTGGAAGGCCACGCCGCCCTTGGCGTCGAACTCAGTGTCGAAGGCGAATCTGGCCAGGGCGTCGGACATCAGTAGATCAGCTCGTCGTCAGAGCCCGAGCCGGCCAGCATGATCTCGCCCTTGTTGGCGAGGTCCTTGGCCACCTGGACGATGTTCATCTGCGCCTGGTCCACGTCGCGCAGGCGGACGGGGCCCATGCTCTCCATGTCCTCGCGCATGATCTTCGCGGCCCGCTCCGACATGTTCGAGAAGAACATCTCGCGCAGGCTGTCGGACGCCCCCTTCATGGCCAGGCCGAGCTGGTCCTTCTCGACCGTGCGCAGCAGGGTCTGGACGCCGCCCGGATCCAGCTTCGACAGGTCCTCGAACACGAACATCAGGGCGCGGATGCGCTCGGCCGCCTCGCGGTTGCGCTCCTCCAGCGCGGTGATGAAGCGCGACTCGGTCTGCCGGTCGAAGGCGTTGAAGATGTCGGCCATCATCTCGTGGCTGTCGCGCTTCGACGTGCGCGCCAGGTTCGACATGAACTCGTTCCGCAGCGTCTGCTCGATCTTGTCCAGGATCTCGCGCTGCACGGGCTCCATGCGGAGCATCCGCATGACGCACTCCAGGGCGAAGTCCTCGGGCAATGCCGACAGCACCCGCGCGGCGTGCTCGGACTTGATCTTCGACAGCACCACCGCGACCGTCTGCGGGTATTCGTTCTTCAGGTAGTTGGCGAGCACGGCCTCGTTCACGTTGCCGAGCTTGTCCCACATGGTCCGGCCCGCCGGCCCGCGGATCTCCTCCATCAGCGCGTCCACCTTGTCGGCGGGCATGATGGATGTGAGCAGCTTCTGGGTCTGTTCGAACGACCCCATGATCGCGCCGGTGCCCGAAGCGCCCGAGACGAACTCCACCAGCAGGTCCTCGACCACGCCGGCGCTCACCGTGCCGAGGCTCGCCATGGCCTGGGAGATCTCCTTGATCTCCTCCTCGTCCAGCGACTGCCAGACGTGGGCGTGCTCTTCGCCGAGAGCCAGCAGGACGACGGCGCACTTCTCGGCGCCGTTCAGCCGGGACGGGTCGACGATGTTCTTGGAGCCGGAGCTGCGGGGTGCGGCCATCAGGTCGTCTCATGCAGCCAGGAGCGGAGGATCGCGACCGACTCGTCGGGATGGCGTTCCACGAATTCCGAGACCTTCTTGACCGCGCTGGCGCGGACCTGCCCATCCACGCGGGCCATGTCGATCCGGCTCTCGCCATCGGGACCGGGCAGGGCCAGTTGGCCCGAGCCGTCGGCGGCGAGCTGCATCGGCTGGCCGTCCGGGCTGACCATCACGCGCTGGGCCTGGGGACCCGCAGCGATGAGGCCGCCGCCCGGCGCGCCGCCCTTGCCCTTGCCGCCGCCCAGCAGCGGCCGGGCGACGAAGAAGATCATCAGGACGCCGACGATGCCGAGCACGGCCAGTTCGACGGCGCGCATGATGTCGTTCTTGTCGAAACCCATCAGGGGATTGGCCGCCTCCACCCCGCCGGTGACCTCGGGGGTCGGGAAGCGGACGTTGATGACGCTCACCTGGTCGCCGCGGTCCTGGTTGAAGCCCACCGCCGTGCGGACGAGCTGTTCGATGCGTTGCATCTCCTCGGCCGAACGGGGGGTGTAGGCGCCGGGCTTGCCGTCCGCGCCCGGGGCGGCCGTGGCCCCGTCGACGGCGACCGCCACCGACAGGCGCTTGATCTGGCCGGGCTCCTGCACCTCGGTGCGGACCGTCTTCGAGATCTCGTAGTTCGTCGTCGAGTCGGTGCGGCCGCTGGTGGACGAGTTGTTGGCCAGGTCCGAACCCGGCGCGCCGGGGATGTTGGCGGCGGCGCCCACCTGGCCCACGCCGTTGGCGTCGTTCTCGCGGGCGCTCTCCTCGCTGGTGCTTTCCGAACGGATGACCTGGCCGTCGGGGTCGAAGGTCTCCTGCTGCACGGTCACCCGCGCCAGCTCGACCTCGGCCGAGACGTTGACGCGGGCCTTGCCGGCGCCGACGACGCCCTCGACCAGGTTCTTCACCTGCTTGGCGATGCGCTGCTCGACCTCGGACTTGCGGCCGTCGGCCTCGGCGGCCATGCCCACGTCGCCGCCGCTCAGGGTCTTGGCGTGCTGGTCCACCACCGTCACCCGGTCGGGCTTCATGTTGGGCACGGCGCCCGCCACGAGGTTCTGGATCGCCCGCACCTGGTCGGCGCTGGGATCGCGGCCCCCGACGGTGATGTTCACCGAGGCGGAGGGCTGCTCGGCCTCGCTCTCGAAGAGTTGACGCCGGGGCAGGACGAGGTGGACGCGCGCGGCGCTGATACCTTCCAGGCCGCGGATGGTGCGGGCCAGTTCGCCTTCCAGGGCGCGCTGGCGGTTGAGCTGCTGGACGAAGTCGGTCTGGCCCAGCGCATTGGCCTGGTCGAAGATCTCGTAGCCCACCGAGCCCGCCGTCGGCAGGCCCTTGCCGGACAGCATCAGGCGGGTGGAGGCCACCTGGTCGCGGGGCACCATGATGGTGGAGCCGTCGCCCTTGACCTCGTACTTGACGCCGGCCTGGTCGAGGGCCGTCGTGATCGAGCCGGCTTCCTTCAGGTCCAGGTTGGAATAGAGCAGGGCCTTGGGCTGGCCCAGGTTCATGAAGATGGCCGCGCTGACCGCCGCGAGGCCCGCGGCGATGCCGAGGATCGCGGCCAGGCGGCCGACCCCGAAACGCTGCAGCATGGCCGTGAACTGATTCAACGCGGCTGGCCCCTTCCCCACACGCGAGAGGGGCGCGCAGGCGCGCTCGCCCCCTCAGGTAGGCAGGATTTACCCAGTCCTTGGTTAAAGCCCGGTTTAGACTTGACCGTAGTTGAGGGGCTTCTCGTCGCGACCAGGCGCCGCAGGTGGGCGCCCCAGAGAGGCGCCCCAGAGAGGCGCCTACCGGCTCCAGGGCTCCAGCGCCCCGTTCAGGGCCAGCAGGACCGAGAAGCCGGCGTAGATGAGCACGGTGAGGGTGAACGACAGCTTGCGACCGGCGCTCCAGCTGTCGACGCGCCGTCCGCCCTGCCAGACCGCCGGCAGGGCGGCGATGGTGATCAGCGTCAGGGCGGCCAGCACCAGCGCGCAGGCCGAGGCGGCGACGATCAGGGCGCCGGGCCAGCGGTAGAAGATGGCCTCCACGTCGTTCGCCCCGCCGGCCCATGTGGCGAAGAGCAGTATGGCCACGAGGCAGAGCCCCGCCTGCAACGCCTGGATCAGTCCGGCGCGGGCCTGGATCTGGTTCTGGCGCACCTCCCGGCGGCTGCGCCAGACGAGGCCGACCAGGGTGGCCGCCGAGGCGAAGGCGGCGAGGCCCGCGGCCAGCGCGAGGGTCGAAAGCCGTTCGGTGAAGCCGGCGCGCTGCTGGGTCGCGGCGTTGAACCCGTCGCGGAAGCTCACGGCGCGGCCGTCCGCCATGCGGAACCACAGCCGCCGGTCGCCGTCGGCAGAGACGAAGCGCCCCTCGCCCACAGGGCCGTCCGGGACCCACGCCTGCTGTTGGCCCATCCGCACGGTCAGCAGCCGCCCGTCGCCCGTGACGGCGACGTCCACGGCGCCGATGAACAGCCCGACGAAGCCTTCGAGGCCGCCGTTGGCCCGGCGGGTGGAGAGGTAGGCGCCCTCGAAGCGCTGCGCCGCCTTCGCGAGTTCGGGCGACCCCGGGCGCGGGAAAGCCGCGGGCGCGGCGTAGTAGCGGCGCACCAGCGCGCCCGGCAGGGCCCCGGCCACGTCGGCCCCGCCCGCGCTGTTCGTGCTGATGAAGACGCCCAGGTTCAGCGCCGGCGCGACCACCATGCTCGAATGGAAGGCGAGGGTCGCGCCGTCGTGCCCGTAGCCGCGGAAGCCGCCGGGAAGATGATAGGCGATGAAGCCGTGGGGCCAGCCGTTCATGCCCTCGGGCGTGCGCTGGAGGGGCGTGCGGAACGCCTGGGCGGCGCGGGGGCCATGGATCGTGACGCCGTTCCAGGTTCCGTCGCCCAGCAGCGCCAGCATGTACCGGGCCATGTCCCCGGCCGTCGACGAGACCGAGCCCGCGGGCGCGGCGTGTCCGACATATTCGTAGGCCAGGGCCTTGAACCCGCCGGCCTGCCAGCCGAATCCGTCGGTGACGTCGGACCGGAGCCGCGCGGGCATGGCGCCCGGCAGCCCGCGCCGTTCGGGGCGCGGCTCGCGGAAGGTGGTGTGGGTCATCCCCAGCGGGAGGAAGATCTCCTCCTCGGCCATCCGCTCGAAGGTCTCGTCCTTGCCGAACGTCACTGCCGCACCGGCCAGGGCGGTCCCGTAGTTGGAGTAGCTGGACAGGACCCCCGGCGCGAGGACCCGGTCCGGCCGCTCCTGGCGCAGGTAGAGCTCGAGCGGCCGTACGCGGCGGGCGTTGTTTTCGAACAGTTGGCCCAGGGCGCGGTCCTCGAGCCCTGGCGAATGGTCCAGCAGGTTGCGGACCGTCACCTCGCGCAGGCGGCCGGGCAAGCGCGCGCGCTCGGGCAGATAGAGGTTGATCGGGGCGTCCAGCCGGATGCGGCCGGCCTCCACCTCGTTCATCAGCAGGATCCAGGTGAAGGTCTTCGAGATCGAGCCGACGCGGAACAGGCTGCGGTCGGGGTCGACCGGTCGCCGCGGGTCCAGCTTAGCGAAGCCATAGCCCTTCTTCAGCACCACCTGGCCGTTCTGGACCACCGAGACGGTGGCGCCGGCCACGTGCTCGCGGGTCATGGCGTCGCTCATCCAGCCGTCGACGAACGCTTCCAGGTCGGCCGGATCGATCGGCTGGCCGGGCGCCAGGCGCGCCCCTGGCCGGATCTGCTCGCCGGGCGTCGCGGCCGCCGCCGGGGTGTTTGCGACCGGGGCGATCGCGGCGGGCGTGGCGCGAGCGGGCGCCTTGCGTGGGGCGACCTGACTGTAGGGGATCGGGGTGTCGGGCAGCGCCGGGTCCTGCGCGGCGGCCGGCGCAGCCGACAGGACCAGGGCCAGCAGGGCCAGCAGGGTCAGGGGGGAGAGGGGCGCGTTGCCGAGTCGCCGCATGGTCGGGTTCGCTCCGCTGCTGGTTGCGTCGAACATATCACCTCGGTTGAGTCGCGCGGCCGTCTCCCCCAAAGGGCGGAGAATCGGCATGGATAACAAGGGCGAACGCTGTATATCGTCGATCCGACACGCCTCGTCGCGGAGCGACCGCATGGCCTCGCGCCACCCGATTCCCGCCATGCTCGCCGCAGCTTTCGCCGCCGCCGCCGTCCTGGCGGCTCCGGCGCAGGCGGCCACGTTCACGAACGGCAGTTTCGAGGACATCGTCGCGGGCTGGACGGCCGATCCCAGCCTCGTCCAGACGTTCACCGAGTTCAACCACCGCAACGAGGCGGGCGAGGTCACCCACACCTACCTGCCGGTGGAGGGGTTGCTGCTGGGCGTCCTGACCGCCCCCTACGAAGCCGACACGCCGTTCGTGATCAGCCAGACCTTCACGACGGTGGGCGGCCTCTTCTCGGGGTGGGCCGCGTTCTCGGGCGGCGACGCCCTGCCGTGGAACGACACGGCGTTCGTGCGCCTCGTCGGCCCGGCCGGGACCATCAGCCTCTTCACGTCCGACATCGCCGGCGTCGGCGACTACGGGCATACGCCCTGGAACCTGTTCTCGGTCGTGCTGGGCGCGGGGACGTACACCTTCGAGGCCGGCGTCTCGAACGCTTCGGACCCGTTCGACCCCAGTTTCCTCATCCTGGACGGCATCACCCTGGCCGAAGTCCCAGAGCCGGGGACCTGGGCGCTGATGCTCACCGGCTTCCTCGGCCTGGGCGCGGCGCTGCGCCGCCGCCGCGCACGGGCGCTCAATCCGGCCTGAGCCCTTTCTCGAAGGCGTACAGCGGCAGCATCGGCCGCAACTGGGGACCGACCCAGATCTGCGGCTCGGACGGCGGGTTCATCTTCTCCGCGATCTCGCGCAGCCGAACGCATTCCTTCACGGCTCCCGCCAGCCCGCTGAAGTCCCGCGTGTTGGGCATGGACGACAGGAAGCAGTCGTCGAAGAAGGGATACTTATTGTCCTGGCCGCAGCCGAACGAGGTCCGGTCGGGCCGCGCCGCCGTCAGCACCATGCGGTTCGGCTTGGCCAGAGCCGGCACATAGACCCCCGAGAAGCATGCCGAGATCACCACCACGGTGGGGCGCTCGCCGCACGTCTGGTCCAGCATGCTGGCCAGCATGGCGGGACGCAGGATGCCCTGGTCCACCTGCGCCCCCTGCGGCAGGCCGTGCGAGGTGAGATAGAAGAGGCAGCCGCTGCGCGCGCGGCCGACGCCCTCGACCAGCGCGTTGTAGATGCCCCGCACGTCCGACTTCTCGGGCCGGGTGTCGCCGTAGCGTTCGGGCCGCACCGAGAACTGGCGGATGTTGCCGGCCTGGAACCCGGCGCGGCCCAGCGCCAGGGTCACGTCGCGGCGTGCGTTGTCGAAGCCTTCGGTGGGGCCGCCGTCGGCGGCGTGCCAGTCGCCGGCCACCACCACCGCGGCCCAGTCGGCGAAGGCCGACGCGGCGACGACGGGCGCGGCCAGGGCCGGCGCCCCGCCCGCCGCCGCCAGCCAGAGGCCTGCGAAGAGGGAGAGGAGCCGGGCCAAGGGGCAGGTCCTTACTTCTTGTACTTCTGGAACGGCGTGGGGATCGCGGTGCCCGTGGCCTTGGCCAGCAGCCGGCCCTCGGGGTCGTAGAGTTCGCCCTCGGTGAACGCCACCTGGCGGCCCCACTTCACCACCTTGCCGATCCCCTTGATCTTCCCGGGCTGTCCGGGGCGCAGGAAGCTGGTCTTCATCTCCAGCGTCGGCGCGACCGCGGTCATGCCCGAGGCCACCATGCAGGCCACGCTCATCGCCTCGTCCAGCATGGCGCAGAGATAGCCGCCCTGGATCTGCTTCATCGGGTTCAGCAGCAGTTCGGCCCTGGCGTCGAACTCCACCTCGACGGACCGGTCGGCCTGGCTCACCGACACCATGCGGAAGCCCAGGGTCTGAGATCCCGTCGGCTGGTTCTTCGTGCGGAGGAACCTCTGCAGGATGTCGTCGTCCGTGAGCGTTTCCGCCTCGGGGGTGGCGACGTCGGTCATGCGTTCACTTCTTCCGGAACTGGTCGAGGGAAACGACGGTGGCCTCGCCCTTGGGCGGCTCCTCCGTCTTGGATTCGGCCTTGGGGTCCGCCTTGGGTTCGGCGCGCGCCTCGGGCGGCGCCGCCGGCGGCGGCTCGAACTGCAGCAGGAACTGCACCGAGGGGTCGTAGAAGCGCGTGATCGCCGCATAGGGGATCGACAGCCGCTTGGGCTGGCCGCCGAACTGCAGCGTCACGGAGAAGAACGTCTCGCCCGGCGCCAGGTCCCAGTACTGGTGCTGGAGGACGATGGTCATCTCGTCCGGGTACTTCGACAGCAGGTCGACCGGCCCCGACACGCCCGCGGCGTCGGTCTTGAAGGTGATGTAGAAATGGTGCGAGCCTGGCAGGCCCTCGGGCGAGGCGGCGCGCTTCAGCGCGGCCTTGGCCACGCCCCGCAGGGCGTCCTGGGCCAGGGCCTCGTAGTGCATCAGGTCCTGGACCGGCGGCTCCTGGGCCACGCCTTCACTCCGAACGGGGGACAATGTCAGGAAGGTAACGCCTGCCGAAGCCCGCGCAAGGCTGCACGCGGAAAAGCCGCGCCGGAGCTGCCGGCGCGGCGCGCGGACGCTCAGTCGCCCACGCGCACGACGATCTTTCCGACATGCCGCGCCGCCTGGAGATGCGCGAACGCCTCGCGCGCCTCGTCGAAGCCGAACACCCGGTCGATGACCGGCGAGAGACCGGCCCCGCTCCAGGCGCGGACCAGATCCTCCAGCGCGGCCCGGTCGCCCACCCCGATGGAGCGGACGATCGCGTTGCTGCCCTTCAGGAGGAAATAGTCGATGCCGGGGTTGGCCTCGCTGAGGAAGCCGATCAGCACGACCTCGCCGCCGGGGCGCACCGCGCGCAGTGATTCGCCGACCGTCGCCGGGCCGCCCACCTCGACCACGCAGTCGACGCCCGCGCCGCCGGTCAGCGCCTTGCGGACGTGACGGCCCCACGCCGGGACCTCGACGTAGTTCACGACCTCGTCGGCGCCCAGCGCTCTCAGGCGCTCCGCCTTGGCCGGCCCGGACGTCGTGGAGATCACCCGCGCGCCCATCGCCTTGGCCAGTTGCAGGGCGAAGATGGAGACCCCGCCCGTGCCCAGGGTCAGCACCGTCGAGCCGGCGCGCACCGGCGTCTGGCCCGACAGCGCGGTCCAGGCGGTGGTGGCCGCGCACGGCAGGGTGGCGCCGTCCTCGAACGATATCCCGTCGGGCAGCGGGACCACCGCCTCCTGCGAGACGACCTTGTACTCGGCCAGCCAGCCGTCGGCGCCGCTGCCATAGGTCTGCATGGCCACGCCCTTCGGCGGCCGGCCGCCGAACCACCGGGGGTGGAAGATGCTGATGACCCGGTCGCCGGGCCGGAAGGCGGTCACGCCTTCGCCCACCGCCACGATCTCTCCGGCCGCGTCGCTGCATGGGATCAGCCCCGGTATGGCGTCCCACACATAGCGGCCCAGGATCACGGCGATGTCGCGGTAGTTCAGCGAGACGGCGCGGACGCGGACCAGGACTTCGCCCCGCTGGGGTTCGCCGACAGGCTCCTCGCGCGCCCGCAGGCTGTCGAGGCTGTCGGGCTGGTCGAAGCGATAGGCGCGCATGGCCGAGCCCTTCCGGAAGCGGTGAAGGCTTCCGTTGTCGGGCGCCCTTCGGCTTCTTGTCCAGAAGGAGAAGAACGCCTCGATGAGGCGGAAAGTGGAGGGCTTCTGTCGCCAGGCGCCCCCGGACTCTTGTCCAGAAGGAGGAGGGCGCCTCTCGATGAGGCGGAAAGTGGAGGGCTTCTGTTGCCAGGCGCCCTCCGGGCCCCGCCTAGGGATCTGAACCCCTAGGACTTGGTTCGGATGTTACCGGACCGCATTACGCAGCCAGGCGAACGTCCTCAGCGAAGTTATCGTTCGCATTTGGTTTAAGACCCGGAACGGTGGGTCAGGCCGAGAGAAAGCAACGCCTTTACACGTCTGTCGATGCTGATCGGCCCCGCACTGCCCGGCGACAACCCGGGGAAGATTGGTGGAGCCGCCGGGAATCGCACCCGGGTCCAGTCCGCTTATTATGCGCGCGTTTATCTCCATAGTCGGGCGAACCCGACGCTCCACATATAGGCCCTAAGGACCGGGAATTGAAGGCGCTGGAGTCGGGTGAACTCCCAAAGGCTCCGGCTGGGGTTCGGGCGCGCCCTCCCGCCCGGGGGGCGGGCGCGGCGCCTCTGGGCTGGGCTTCAGCCGTCCGCCGGCCGCCAGCAGCCGGGCGTGCGCCTGCCGCGCGGCCGAGAAGTCGGCCCCGCGCGGGAACACCGCGTCGAAGCGCCCGTCGTGGCCCAGGCCCGCGCCCAGCACCGCCTCCAGCACGTCGGCCGCCTCGCCCACCTCGGCCGGGTCGCAGGCGCGCCGCAGGGTGACGGTCCGCCCGCGGACCGCCAACACCAGGTCGTAGGCGGTCCCGTCCAGGCACACGGCGTCGGCCGCGCCCGGCTCCTCCACCCGCACGTCGCGCGGCGACGCCCACAAGGGCCTCTCCGCCAGCGCCCGGAACCGGCCGGCCGCGCCCTCGGGCAGCGCTGCGTCGAACCCCATCCGTCGCCCGATCAGCGCGTCGCAGCAGGCCAGGCCCGCACGCCCCTGGACGAACGCCCTGCCGTCGCCGCGGACCGTCACCCGGACCACGCCCTGCCGGACGCTGCCCGAGGGACGCGCCCACACCTCCAGCACCGCTTCGTCCCGCCGCAGGACCTGCCATTGCAGGGGCTTCAGCCCCCAGAGGCGATAGGTGGACGGATCGACGCCGCCGACGGGCTCCGGCAGGCGCTCGCCCCGCCGCAGGCGGCGCTCGCCCAATGGATCGGCCGCCTCGGGCGGAACCGGCCGCTTGTCCGTCCACCAGGTCTGCGGATCCGGGGCGGGGAACGGCCAGACCTCGGCCTCCGCCGGCGGCAGGTCCGGCGGCGGCGCGGCCCTGCGCGGGATCGGGACGATCAGCGGAATCTGCCCCTGCGCCGCCGCGCCGCCGGCCAGGCCGGCGGTCAGGCCCGTGGAAAGGGCGGCGGTCGCGAGGAAGACGGCGCGCAGGGACACGCCGTCGAAAGAGCCTCAGGTTTGCGCCGGTTCCGTGGCGCGCCTTGGCCCTGGAGGGATGGCGCGGGAAGAATGACCGCCAAGAGCGCCAAGGCGTCCTGAGCCGGCCCGCGGGCCTCTTTGGCGGTCTTGGCGGCTTGGCGGTTCAATCGGGCGGCTACGCCGCTTCGGCCTCGGCCAGGGGCGCAACGCCCTCGGGCGCGCCCTAGAAGACCTCCACGCCCCGCTGCAGCGACAGCACGCCGGTGCGCGACACCTCGACCAGCCCCAGCGGCCGCATCAGGCCCACGAACTTGTCGACCTTGGACGATGCGCCCGTGATCTCGAAGACGAAGCTCTCGTGCGTGGTGTCCACTACCTTGGCGCGGAAGATGTCGGCGACGCGCAGCGCCTCCACCCGCTCGGCGCCCGCGCCGCGCACCTTCACCAGGGCCAGTTCCCGCTCCAGGCCGTTGGGGTCGCGCGTCACGTCCTGGACGTGGCGGGTCGAGACCATCTTCTCGAGCTGGGCCTCGATCTGGGCCAGCACCTGCGGCGTGCCGCGGGTGACGATGGTGATCCGGCTGGTGTGCTGCGAACCGTCGGTCTCGGCCACCGTCAGGCTGTCGATGTTGTAGCCCCGCGCCGCGAACAGCCCGACCACCCGGTGCAGCACCCCCGGCTCGTTGTCCACCAGCACGGCGAAGGTGGCGCGGCTCTCCTCCTGGTCGGCGTGCGAGAGGTCGTAGACGGAAGCGGGTTGCGGGGCGGGCTGGGGGTCGGTCATGGCGCAGGTCCTTGGCGGTCGGCGCTCAGGTGTCACATGCGCATCAGGGCTGCAAGCGGTCCCCGCTTGAGCTGCGCCGGGTCGAAGGGCTCGAACAGGAGAGGCTGGCTCTCGCGGACTCTGCAGCCGGCGTCCCATGGATAGCGCCCCTCGTTGTCCGGCAGGAACAGCTGATAGGTCTCGATCGCCTCGCGCCGGCCTGTCCGATGCTCGTGCCGCAGCTTGGCCAGGAAGAACACGTTCAGCGCCGCGTGCTGGCTCTCGTGCACGCGGCGCCAGCAGCACTCGAATCCCGGCGCGTCCCAGCGCAAGCCGTCCTCGAGCACGAGATCGCGGCGCGCCAGATGCGCCTGCGCCTCATGGAGGAGATTGGCGGCGCCGTCGGCGGACGGCAGCATGGCGATCAGCTCGGGACGCCCTGCGGCCGACAGCCCGATCGTGTAGGCCCATTTCAGTTCCGGCCCGTCGATGAGCCGGATCGACCAGCTCCGCTCGTCCGCGATGCGAAGGGCCTCCCGGTCGCCGGGCGACAGGTGAACCTCGCCATAGTCCTCGGCGGGGATGTATAGCGCCGGCTGCCTGTGGCGCAGCCTTTCATCGTAGCCCGCATCCCACGGAAACTTCTGCGCGCCGTCCCGCACCACCAGTTGGAAGGCCCGGAGCCCGCCATCCTTCCCCTTTCGGGTCCGTCGCTCGAGGCCGGCGGCGAACCAGCCGTCCGCCGCATCCACCTGCGTGGGATGGACGTCCCGCCAGACGCCGATCACCTCGCCCTCCGGCGCCCAGGCCTCCCCGTCCACCATCCGGAGGTCGCCGCTCTCGACCGAGGTATAGATCCACCAGAGCAGCGAATGGGCGTCTTCCCGGGTGACGTCGAACACGATGACCTCGGGCCGCCCCAGCCGTTCTTCGAAGCCGATGCTGTAGGCCCAGGTCGGCGAGGTCCGGTAGTCGCCCACGTACATCGCCATCCAACCGTGACGACGGATGCGCGCGTCGATGTCGCGCATGTGCCAGTCGCGCCGCAGTTTTTCGAACATGCCCCCTCCTTGCCCGGAACAATTGAGGAACGAGTGGCCGATCTGTCAAGGCTTGAGCCGATCGCCCGGCCGGGGTCTTCTGCCCCTGTTCGAAGGGAGCATCGCATGGACCTGAATCTCGCGGGCCGGACGGTCCTCATCACCGGCGCGTCCAAGGGCATCGGCGCCGCCGCGGCCGCGGCGTTCGCCGAGGAGGGCTGTCACCTGATCCTCGCCGCCCGCGGCGCCGAGGCGCTCGACGCTCTCTGCGAGCGCCTGCGCGGGCAGCATCAGGTCCGGGCCCGCGCCGTCCCCACCGACCTGCGTGACCCGGCCCAGCTCGCCGCCCTGGCCGAGGCGGGCCGCGACGCCGACGTCCTGGTCAACAACGCCGGCGACATTCCCGGCGGCACGCTGGAGGATGTGGACGAGGCGCGCTGGCGCCACGCCTGGGAGCTGAAGGTCTTCGGCTACATCAACCTCACCCGCGCCATCTACGCCCACATGAAGGCCCGCGGCTCGGGCGTGATCGTCAACGACATCGGGGCGGCCGGCGAGCGGATGGACGCCGCCTACATCGCCGGTTCCACCGGCAACGCGGCCCTCTACGCCTTCACCCGCGCGCTCGGGGGCAGGTCGCTGCGCGACGGCGTCCGCGTGGTGGGTGTCAGCCCCGGCCCGGTCGAGACCGACCGCCTCGTCGCGCGGATGAAGGCGGCCGCCCAGAGGCGCTTCGGCGACGAGGCCCGCTTCCGCGAGCTGATGGCCGGCTATCCCCTCGGCCGGGCGGCCAAGCCGCGCGAGATCGCCGACCTGATGGTCTTCCTGGCCTCCGACCGCTCGGCCTACACCACCGGCGTGGTCTTCACCCTCGACGGCGGCCTCAGCGCCAGCCCGGGAGCCTGACGGCCCACCTTCCCGACGGCCCACGTCCTGCGCGGCCAGATCGCCGGGCAGGATCAGAACCGACAGGCGTGGCCGGTCAGTTCGGCGCCGCGTACGTCGGGTTCATCCGCTGCCAGCCGTCCGGGGGCGTGCCGCCGTCCGGAACCGCGACCACGTTGCCGCGCCCGTCCGTGTAGCCCGTCGAGCCATAGGGAACGCGGGTCTGCACGCCGCCGCCGTTCATCGTCGTGCCCTCGTAGACGTAGTCGTTGAACCGGCCGGTATTGCGTTCGGCCGACGCCTGACCGTTTGCCCAGGCCTGGTTCTGGGCGGCATAGCTCTCCTGCCGCGCCTGGTGCGCCGCCTGGCCGGCGGCGGCCTGCGCCCCGAGCCGCGCCATGTTGTTCGCGTGGTTGGCGTTCATCTGCGACCGCCAGGCGTCCATCTGCGCCGAGGCCTGCGCCCCCTGCTGCATCACCTGGGCGCTTTCGGCGTACGCGGTGAAGATCCGCTGCGACAGGTTGTTGTATGCCGCGCACGCCTCCTGGGCGCCCGCGCGGCATCCCTGAGCGGCCTGAGAGAGGTTCTGGCTGTGCTTGGGGAACTCGCCCAGGGTCTGGCACGCCAGCGAATTGCCGCTCTGGCACTGCTGTTGCCGGATGGCGTACAGCCCCCGCAAGGCCTGTTGCGCCTCGTTCTCCGGCGCCTGCGGGGGACCGCCCTGGGCGATCTGCTGCGGGCCGTTCGACGGACCGTACTGCGGGGCGCCCTGAGGGCCACCTTGCGGGCCACCAGGCGGGGCCTGCTGCGGCCCGCCCTGATAGACCGCCTGCGGCGCCCCCTGGACGTCAGCCTGGAAGGCCGCCTGCGGGTCCCGCTGCGCCGTCGCCTCGTCGCCGCCGCTGCAGGCGGCCAGAGCCACCAACAGACCTCCGAGCAAGAACGCCCTCATCCCAAAGCTCCCGTCGCCGCCATCCGGCGAAGCTAGCGGCGACATCGCCACCGAGTCCAGTCGCGGCCCACTAAAGCGCCCGAGCGCGGCGGGCTTAGCCTGACCGGCCGCCGACTGTCCGCAACATGGCGACGTGGGCCGGGGGATCGGCGCTCGCCGGAGACCTTTGCCAACCGAAAGGTGCAGACGCTCCTGGCGTCAGCGAGGGGTGGAAAGCGGAAGCTGGCCCCTCTCCCCGCTCTTCGCTGCGCTCGGGGGAGAGGAGACTGAGGCGCCGATGTCCACAACGGGGTCGTTCCGGCGCCTGGACGCGGCGCCCGGACACGGCGCATGGCGCAGACCTTGATCGATCCAGTCCAAGCAGACGCCGCAAGCGCCCGCGAGAGGGGGTTCGCGGACCTTTCGCCGCCCTATCGCACGGGCTTGCTCGGCTCGGGCGGCGGTTCGGCGTCGAGTTGCGCGGCGTGCTTCACGAGCGGCGCCGGCGAAAGCTGGGCCGGGGTCAGCGGTCGGGTCCACGGGCTCATTCCGATGCAGTGGCCGCTCAGGTTTCCGCACTGGCGAAGCTCTCCTGTTCGACTGTCGATGACGACGATCACATGGCTGTCGTCGTCGACGCGCGCCGCCGCGGCTTCGCGTGGGGCGGGGACCGACAATTGTCTCCACATCCGGTCGGCCTGATAGATGCCCACGCCGGTATAGCGTCCACCACCGTCTCCGGCTCCGCCACCTGTCGGTTCCGCATGCCGGTTGCATCCGGAAAGCGCGATCCCGGCCGTTGCGATGAACGCCAGCGCCCGATGGGTCATGTCTCGCCCCTCCGACTGATCGTGAAAGGATCTCACGAACGCGTGATCGCGGGAAGCCCCGTCCTCGGGTTCTGAACGGGGCGGCAGCCGCGTGCGGGCGCCGATGTCCCGTCTTGACGGCCGCGCCTTTTGTTCTATATTTGTTCTCAATGACCGACGCTTCGACCCAGCTCCTGGAATTGCGCGAATACGCCTATCGCCTGGGTCTGGTCTTCGGCGCCGAGGCCGAGCGCGCCGAGACGACGGCGCAGCGCGTGGCCGCCTACGAAATCTTCAATCGTTGCTTCTTCTCGGTCCGCGTGGCCATCGCGTTGGACCTCCGCCTGCGCCAGGAGGCCCGGCGCGTCGCGGCGCCCGCGGCCTCCGAGGGGGAGGCTCCGGAACAGGAAAGTCCCGAACAGGAAACCCCGGAACGCGAACCTCCGGAACAGGAGCGCTACGACGAGCGCGACCGGGAGGTCGAGCGGGCCAGCTTCCCCCTGCTCCTGCGCACGCTGGAAGGGGTCGCCGCCGACGCCGAGGCCCGCCTTCCCGGCCCGCCGCCGGCCGAACTTCCCGCCCTGCGCGAGCTTCTCGCCCGGGTGACAGCCGCCTCCCGGGACGGGCCTCCGCACCGGTCTCCCGCGCCGACCGCGCGCCGTAACCACCTCGGCGGTTCGGCGAGCTATGCGGCCTCGCCAGCGCCATCCGCCGCATCGGTCCCGACATCGCCGCCCAAGGGCCCCGCCCGGCGATGGCCTACCGACCCGCCCGGATGACCGTGGTTCTGAGGCCACAGCGCGTGGCCAAGGTTGGTTTCATCTGAAACAGGGCTTTTGACGGTGTCGGCGAACGTGGTATCGGCGCCGCCCTCAAGGATGAGAGCCATGTCGAAGATCGTCTTCTACAGCCTGCCCGCCCCCCAACTCGACCGCCAGGTCGAGCGGAATGGCGTGCGTGCGTGGGAGGACGCTTCGGTCTAGGTCTCAGCCATCCTTGAGATCGTCCGAAAGAACCCCTCCCGGCCCGGCCGCGGAGGGGTTCTTCGTTTCGGAAGGACGCTTTGCCGACGCTGGGCCGGGAGGGACGGCAGTTTAGGAGAGAGTCCGATGAGCGGATTTGAAGTGATCGAAAGCGAAGCCGGCCTGATCAAGGCGTGGACGCGCGGCGTCCAGGTCGAGGACAGCGCCAGGGCGCAGCTGCGCAACGTCGCGGGCCTGCCGTTCATCCACCGGCACGTGGCCGTGATGCCGGACGTGCACTGGGGCATGGGCGCGACCGTCGGCTCGGTGATCCCGACCGTGGGCGCCATCATCCCGGCGGCCGTCGGCGTGGACATCGGGTGCGGGATGATGGCGGTGAAGACTTCGGTCCGCGCCGAACACCTGCCGGACTCGCTCGCCGCCGTCCGGTCGGCCATCGAGGCGGCCATCCCGCATGGCCGGACCGACAACGGCGGCCGCAACGACGTCGGCGCCCACCAGGGCGACCCGCCGGCGCTCGCGGTCGAGAAGTGGGCGGCGCTCGCCGAGGGTTATGACGCCATCGTCGAGCGCGACCCGAAGGCGGCGCATGCGCGCGGCCTCGGCCACCTGGGCACGCTGGGCACGGGCAACCACTTCATCGAGCTCTGCCTCGACGAGGCCGGCTGCCTCTGGGTGATGCTGCACTCGGGGTCGCGGGGCGTGGGCAACCGCTTCGGGTCCTACTTCGTGGAACGCGCGAAGAAGGACATGGCGCGGTGGTTCATCCACCTGCCGGACAAGGACCTGGCCTACTTCCCGGAAGGGTCGGAGGGCTTCGTGTCCTACATCCGGGCGGTGAGCTGGGCGCAGAAGTACGCGCTGGCGAACCGCGAGGTGATGATGGCCGGCGTGCTGGCCGTGCTCCGGGATGCGTTCCCGGACCTGGCGACCACGGACGTGGCGGTGAACTGCCACCACAACTACGTCACCCAGGAGCGGCACTTCGGCAAGGACGTCTGGCTGACCCGGAAGGGCGCGGTGCGGGCGGGCCTCGGCGAGCTCGGGATCATCCCGGGGTCGATGGGGGCGCGGTCCTACATCGTGCGCGGCAAGGGAAACCCGGAGTCGTTCTGCACCTGCTCCCACGGGGCCGGGCGGGCGATGAGCCGGGCCGAAGCCAGGCGGCGCTTCACGCTGGACGACCACGTGGCCGCCACGGCGGGCGTCGAATGCCGGAAGGACGCGGACGTGATCGACGAAACGCCGATGGCCTACAAGGACATCGACGCGGTGATGGCGGCCCAGGCCGACCTGGTCGAGATCGTCCACACCCTGCGGCAGGTGGTGTGCGTGAAGGGGTAGGGGCGGGCGCGCTGAAGTTCGTTGTTGCGATATGAAACTTTTCGGACTATCAGCGCGTCCTCTCCGCCCCGGTGGAGAGGCGCCGGTGGCGTAGAGTGCGGTTCCTTCGTTTTGTCTACGAAGCCCAGCAATGGGCAGCACCGTCTCACCTGTTCCCCGGCGTTCGAGGTCAGTGGCGTAGAGAGCGGCTTCATCGCTCATAACGAGGTGGTCGCGGGTTCGAATCCCGCTCCGCGTCCCTCGGGGCGCGGGTAGCTCAGTGGATAGAGCACCGTCCGCTCTCGCCTGTTCCCTGACGCCTCCCTGTTCCCTGATGCTTCAGGGCGTTGGCCGCGCAGGATCGGCGTCCTGCATGGGCGCGCTCCACGCGCTGTCGGCGTTGGTGTGTCATCTTCGGTGGCGGCAGGTCTCGGATTCATCGCTCCCCGCAAAGGGGCGGCCAGGCCAGTCCCGATGGCGGCATGCAGGCGCCGCGGGAGGAAGCGAGGTCCACGGTCGCGAGCCGTTGGCGGAAGCGCCGCCCGAGCCGACGATTCCCCGGAGATGACACATTTAATGTTGCATTATACATCAAAAGAGCTAGAAGGGCCTCGCCGGCGGCGCTTCACGCGCCGACGGCCCGGATCGGTGGCGCAGAGGACGATTCCTTCGATGGCACGGCTGAAAAGCTCAGCGGGTTCGAGGCCCGCACCCTGACGAAAGCTCCTCGGGGCCGGAGGCAGGGCTAGGCGTCTTCGCCCGTTCCCCGATCCGGCCCACGAGTGACAGTCAGAGGAGGCCCCGCCATGCGCCTGAACATCTTCGCGCCGCGCCCGCGCACCACGCACGAGGGCGCCCCGGCCGTGGTCCTGACCGCCGAGCAGGCGCTTCGCCGCTCGGTGCTGTCGTGCCTGCTCTGGGAGACCGAATTCTACGAGGACGGCCAGACCATCGCCGACCGCGTCGCGGCGCTGTCGATGGAGGTCGCCCCGCAGGTCCTCGCCGATCTGGCGGTGGAGGCGCGCGAGCGCTTCAACCTGCGCCACGCGCCGCTGATGCTGCTCGTGGGGCTGGTCCGACAGGGCGGGCCGCTGGTCGCGCCGACCATCGCGCGCGTGATCCAGCGCGCCGACGATCTGACGGAACTCGTCGCCATCTACTGGCGCCACGGCAAGCGTCCGCTCAGCAAGCAGATGAAGCGGGGCCTCGCCGCCGCCTTCGCGAAGTTCGACGCCTATCAACTGGCGAAGTACGACCGCGACGGGCCGGTGAAGCTGCGCGACGTGCTGTTCCTCGTCCATGCCAGGCCGGCCGATGAGGCGCAGGCCGTGCTGTGGAAGCAGGTCGCCGAGCGTTCGCTGCCGTCGCCGGACACCTGGGAGGTCGCCCTTTCGGGCGGCGCCGACAGGAAGGCCACGTTCGAACGCCTGCTGGCCGAGCGGAAGCTGGGCTACCTGGCCCTGCTGCGGAACCTCCGCAACATGGATCAGGCCGGCGTCGACGAGGCGCTCGTCACCGAGGCCATCCTCGGGCGTCGGGGCGCACACCGCGTGCTCCCGTTCCGCTACGTGGCCGCCGCCCGCGCCGCGCCGCGGTTCGAGCGCTGGCTGGACGAGGCGCTGATGGAGGCCGTCCTGGAAGGCCCGGTGTTCGACGGCCGCACGATCGTGCTGGTCGACGTCTCCGGCTCGATGGACTGGCGTCTGTCGGCGAAGTCGGACCTCACCCGGCTGGATGCGGCGGCGACGCTGGCGTCCGTCATCCCGGGCGACGTGCGGGTCTTCACCTTCTCGGACGAGGTGGTGGAAGTCCCGGCGCGCCGGGGCATGGCCGGGGTCGACGCGGTCGTCCGGTCGCAGCCTCACGGCGGAACCCTGCTCGGCGCCGCCGTCGAGCATGTGAACCGCCTGCCGCACGACCGTCTGATCGTCATCACCGACGAGCAGTCGCACGACCGGGTTCCGGACCCGAAGGCGGCGAAGGCCTACATGGTCAACGTCGCCAGCGCCCGGAACGGTGTGGGGTACGGCCCGTGGACCCACATCGACGGCTTCTCCGAGGCCGTGCTGAGCTTCGTCCGCGAGTCCGAAGGACTCGGGGCGCAAGCCGCGGCATGACAGCGGAAGAGCTCCGTCGGGCGGCGATCCTTCTCTTCGGCGAGCGGGGCTGGATGTCCCGGCTCGCCGAAGCGTTGGACGTCGACCGCTCGACCGTCTCGCGCTGGTTCGGCGGGCTGCCGATCCCGGGGCCCGTCGCGGCGGCGATGCATGGCTGGCTCCTGCTCTACAAGATCACCGGACAGAAGCCGGATCACCTGAATGTCCTGGCGAGGCGACGGCCCGAACCCTGAGCCCCCGCCGCACTGCTGCCATGACGCTGTCAAGAGGCCTGGCCGACACTGGGTTTCAGAACAGCTTCAGGAGCCCCCGATGACCACCACCCAGGATGTCGCCAACGCCCTCGTGACGATGTGGAAGGCCGGCCAGTTCGACGAGTCCGGCGAGCGGTACTGGGCTGACGACGTCGTCAGCTACGAGAACATGCCGGGCGACGACATGGGCGAGATCCGCGGCAAGGCCGGGGTCCGCGCCAAGGGCGAGTGGTGGGGCGCCAACCACGAGGTCCACGGCGTCGAGATCCAGGGGCCATACCTCAACGGCGACCAGTTCGCCGTGCGCTTCCGCATGGACATCACGCCCAAGGGCGGCGCCCGCCACGTGCTGGACGAAGTGGGCGTCTACACGATCCGCGATGGCCGGATCGCCGAGGAGCGCTTCTACTACTGAGGCCATGCCCGCAGTGGGACTTGCCCCCCGGGGGACTTGCCCCGAGGGACTTGCCAGGGCGGCGGCGGCGACCAACATGGTCGCCATGTCGTCGCTCCGCATGCCCCCACTGGCGCCCCGGACCTTGGCGTTCCAGAGCCTCAGCCGCCGCCTGGGCGTCGAGACGGGGGAGGCCGTCCTCCGGTACGAACTGCTCGAGGAGCAGGCGGGCTCGCTGGGGCGGGCCGGCCGCAAGGTCGAGGCCGCGCTCGCCGCCCTGGCGGCCCATCCGGGCGGTGAGGGACGCGCCGCGGCGCTGAAGGCCGCCTGCGACGCCGTCTGGGGCTTCCTGGTCCAGCGCGAGGTGATGGGCCTGCGCGACCGCGCTGCGGTCATCGCCCACTACGCCATTCCGCGCGAGGTCCTCGCCCGCCTCGGCGCGCGCTGAAGCCCGACCTCGGCGTCTGGGCCTCATCCCTGGGCCTTATCCCTGGGGCGCCGTACCCCGGGACGCCGTGCCTCTGGGACGCCGTACCTCTGGGGCGCCGTAGCGGAGCCCTGCTACCACCCGCGGGAATCCAGATGAGGGGGAGATCATGGCCGTCACGCTCTACGACGCCACCGTCCGTTCGTACCTGCAGACGCTGGGCGGCGTCGCGGGCTATCTCGACAAGGCCCACGCCCATGTCACCGGCCAGGGCGGCGACCCGGAGTCGCTGCTGGAGGCCCGGCTGTATGACGACATGTGGCCGCTGCGCAGCCAGGTGATCGCCACGGTCCACCACGCCAGGGGGGCGATCGCCGGCGTACAGGCCGGCGCATTCCGCCCGCCGGCGTTCGATGCGGCCTTCGACTTCGCCGGCCTCCGCAAGCTGGTCGCCGACGCCGTCGCCGAACTGTCGGCGCTCACGCCCGAAGCGGTGAACGCCCTGGAGGACAAGGACCTGGTGTTCGAGCTGGGTCCGCGCCAGATGCCGTTCCGCGGCGCCGACTTCCTGCTGTCGTTCTCGCTGCCGAACTTCCACTTCCACGCCGCCACCGGCTACGACGTGCTGCGGGCGCAGGGGGTGCCGCTGGGCAAGCGCGACTACATGGGCCAGATCCGCTTCAAGGCCTGACGACCCATTCTCGCCCGGATGGGATTTTACGGCCTCTCCTGGGTCTGCTCGGCCGTCAACGGCCTCTCGAGGGCGTTGACGGCCTGGCGCCCAAGGCCAACGGTGGCGCATGGCGACGACATACGATTCCAACCAGCCGCCGCCCGAACATTGGGACGACGAGGTCGCAACCTCGCTCATCGGGAAGACCGTGCTGGTCGGTCTGACGTACTGCGGCCCGGACGATCAGGTTCTGCATCGTGAGCAGTTTCACGGGTTCGTCCGGTCGGCCGACCGTAGGGCGGGCATAGGGCTGGAGTTGGATGGAGACAGGATCGGCGAGCGCTACACGCTTCCGCCAATGACCCAGGTGTTTCAGCGCGCAAGCCTCGGCGAATACCGGTTGTCTGGCACTGGTGAGGTCGTTCACGATCCCGACTTCCTCGCCACCTACACGATCTACCGCTCGGAAACCGCTAGCTGATCGCCGCCACGACCGCCCCCAGCACCCGCACCAGGTCCACAGGTGCGAGGCGGACCTGGAGCCCGCGCTGGCCGCCGTTCACGAAGGCTTCGGGCAGGGCCGCGGCGTCGGCGTCGACGATGGTCGGGACCGGCTTCTTCTGGCCGAACGGGCTGACTCCGCCGACGCGGTAGCCCGTCATCCGCTCGGCGTCGGCGGGCTTCATCATCTCGGCCGCCTTGCCGCCCAGCGCCGCAGCCAGCCGCTTCATCGAGACCTCGCGGTCCGAGGCCAGCACCACGCAGGCGGGCTTGCCGTCCACCCTGACCATCAGGGTCTTGAGCACCTGGCCCGGCGGCGCGCCCAGCGCCTCGGCCGCCTGTAGGCCCACCCGCTCGGCCTTCGGGTCATAGGCGTAGGTCGCCAGCGCATAGGTCACGCCGACGGCGTCGAGGGCGCGCGTCGCGGGCGTGGCTCGGCTCATGGCCCGCGCTGATGACGCCCCGCCCGGCGCGGATCAAGCCTTCTTCGCCCGTCGAGGCCGCGCGTCGGTCCTATGGAACGAAATGGCCCTGTGGAACGAAATGGCGTTGAGTCGGATTTCCGACCGAACCCTGCGCGCGGGGACTCTATCCTGCCCCTTCCCGCCCTATTCAGACTGGGACCCCTCCAGAGCCGGTATGATCAGTGACGCCCACCGACGCCTGCGCGACGCCACGCGGGCCGATCACGACCGGCTCGAACGTCGGGTCGACATCCTGCGGCGCATCGCCCGTCCGGAGGCGCGCCGGGGGTTGATCGAAGGATTCTACGGCCTGCATCTCGACGCCGAGGCGGCTATGGCCCCCTGGCTGGCCGATCTGCCCGGCCTCGATTTCACCGCCCGCCGCCGAAGCGGGTTGCTGGCCCGCGACCTGGCCGCCGCGGGCGGATGCGCGCCGGTCCCCGAACCGTTCGAGGTGGCCGGGCGGCCCGAGGCCCTGGGTCTCATGTACGTCCTGGAAGGCTCCACGCTCGGCGGCCAGGTGATCCGCCGCGAAGCGGTCCGCGCCGGCGTGACCATGAGCGGCCTGGGCTTCCTCGACCCGTATGGCGCCGAGGTGGGACCGCGGTGGAAGGCTTTCCTGACGGTCGTCGACGCGCAGGCTGTAGGTGAAGACGATCTCTTGTCCCTGATCGCCGGCGCGCGCCGGGGCTTTGCCCTGGCCGAGGCGCGTCTCTGCGGGGTCCCGGCGGTTGGCTGACCCGATCCCGCTCATGGGCGACGCCGCCCGGAATGCTGACCCTGGGAACGACGACGCCTGCGCGCGCGAGCCCATCCATGTCCCCGGCGCGATCCAGCCGCACGGCGCCATGCTCGTGGCCGGGCGCACGACCCAGGAGATCACCCACGGCGCCGGCGACGTCCGCGGCCTGCTGGGCGTTCAGGCCTGGATCGGCCGCACGCTGGGCGAGGTCCTAGGCGACGGACTGGCCCAGCGCATCGCGCGCATCACCCAGTCCAGCGCCAGCGGTGGCTACGCGGGGCATGTCGGCATGGCGGGCGCACCGCTCGACATCTCGGCCCATGTCGATGGCGACCGGCTGATCGTCGAGATCGAGCCCGGCCTCGAGACGCCGCTGCCGGCCACCGCCATCCTGGGCCAGCTCGAGGCCGCCGGGGCCGCCTTCGAGCGCGCGGCGAGCCTCAAGGCGCTGTGCGACCGGGCGGTCGTGGAGTTCCGCCGCATCACCGGCTTCGACCGGGTGATGATCTACCGCTTCCTGGACGACAGCGCCGGCGCGGTGCTGGCCGAGGACGTGGCCGAGGGTATGCCCTCGTTCCTGAACCATCACTTCCCGGGCTCGGACATCCCGGCGCAGGCGCGCGCACTCTATGTCCGCAATCTCGTCCGGGTGATCCCCGACGTCGGCTACGCGCCCGCCGCGCTCGAACCGTCGTGGGCCGACGTCCCGCTGGACATGAGCGACTGCGTGCTGCGCTCGGTCTCGCCGGTCCACATGCAGTACCTGCGCAACATGGGGGTGGGGGCTTCGGCGTCGGTCTCGATCGTGATGGACGGCGTCCTGTGGGGCCTGATCGCCTGTCATCACCGCGAGCCGAAGCTGATGCCGTACGACGTGCGCGCCGCGGCGCGCACCCTTGCGGGCGGGTTCGCGCGGCAGGTGAAGGCGATGGAGGAGGCCGAGGGCTATCGCGAACGCCTGCGCCTGCGTGGCCTGGAGGACGAGGTCACGGCCCGCTTCGCCCGCGACGGCGGCCTGGACGGCAACCTGGCCGAGGCGGCGCCGACTCTGCGCCGCATGCTCGCCGCCGACGGCGTCGCCGCCTTCCGCGCCGGCGAACTCCACATGGACGGCGCCCATCCGCCCGAGAGCCAGGTGCTGGACCTGGTCCGGTGGGTCGAGGCCCAGGGGCCCCATCCCGTCGTCACCGACCGGCTTCCCGAGGCCTATCCCGCCGCGCGGGCGTTTCAGGCCCAGGCCAGCGGCCTCCTGGCGCTGGTGGTCGCGCCGGACGAGCCCTTCGTCATCCTCTGGTTCCGCGCCGAGGAGGTCCAGGTGGTCGAATGGGCCGGCAATCCCCACAAGGCGGTGGCCCTCGATCAGGACGAGGCCCTGACGCCGCGCGCCTCGTTCGAGGCCTGGCGGGAGACGGTTGAGGGCCGGTCGCGGCGCTGGAGCCTGGCTGAAGTCGACGCCGCGGCGCGCCTGCGCGACACGCTGCTCGAAGCCCGCAGCCACCGCCGTCTCCAGGAGCTGAACGTCCGCCTGAGCGATGCGGTGCGCGAGAAGGACGGGCTGCTCCAGCAGAAGGAACTGCTGATCAAGGAGGTCAACCACCGCATCCAGAACAGCCTCCAGCTCGTCTCCAGCTTCCTGGGGCTTCAGGCGCGTTCGCTCGCCGATCCCAGCATCCACGCGGCCTTCGACGAGGCTCGCCGCCGCCTGCAGGCCGTGGCCCTGGTTCACCGCCGCCTCTACCGGGCCGATCAGATCGAGACGATCGAACTGGGCCGCTACCTGGAAGAACTGGTGGCCGACATGAACGCGTCCCTGGGCCGCGAGTGGGAGGGGCTCGTGACCGTCGAGGCCAGCCCCATCCTGATTCCCACGGACCGCGCCGTGACCCTGGGCCTCGTGGTGACCGAACTCGTCATCAACGCCAACAAGTACGCCTATGGCGGCGCGCCCGGCCCGGTCCAGGTGACGCTGGAGGCCCAGCGGGCCAACCTGCGCGTGGTGGTGGCCGACCAGGGCCAGGGCAAGCACGCGCCCGGCGAAGGCTTCGGCAGCCGGATGATGACCGCCATGGTCCGCCAGCTTCAGGGCGAGCTCGTTTTCGCGGGCAACCGGCCCGGCCTGCGCGCCATCCTGACCTGCCCGGTGGCGGCGCCCATCCAGCCGGCGACATAGCGCCTCCCTTCAGGCCTGCGTTGCATCTGCGAGTCGTTCGCAGGCATAGTGCGGCGCGGCCCGTAGGGAGGCGACATGAGCTCGCGCCGGCTTTCTCACATCCTGATCCGCGTCGCCGACCTGCACGCGGCGGTGGCGACGTATCGCGCCCTGGGCTTCACCTGCGTCTGGGGCGCCGACCCGGACCGCGCCCACAATGCCCTGATCTATTTCGAGGAGGGTCCGTTCCTCGAGCTCTTCACCCCGCCGGCGCCGTCCAAGGCGCGCGACGGCGCGGTTTCGCTGGTGGCGGGCCCTCGCGCCGCCGCGCGGCTCCGTCGTTGGGCGACACCGGGTGAGGGGCCCATCGAATACGCCGTGGAGATTCCGGATTTCGAGCTGGGCGCAAGCCGGGCCGACCTGAGGAAGGCCGGGATTCGGATGTCGCGGCCGTTCCGGGGGCGGCGCCGGAGACCGGACGGGATCGAACTGGCCTGGTGGCTGTCGATGCCATCGGACCTGGAGCTGCCGTTCCTGATGGGGACGTATCGTCCCGCCGACGACCAGCCGCCTGAGGCGCGGCGCCACCTCAACGGCGCCCGGCGCGTGGCCGCGCTCGACCTGACCCACCCGGATCCCGCGGGCTATGCGACGCGCCTGGCGCTCTACCTGGCGGACGCCCCGGACGGGCAGGGGATAAGGATCTCCGAGGGTAAGGCCTATGGCGTCGTCGGCCTGCGGATCGAGGGGCTGGCGCACGATATCCCGCCTGAAGCCGCCCACGGCGCCCTGTTCAGTCGCGCCTGATCGGTCGCGCCTGATCGGTCGCGCCCGGGGGCGCAGGCTCAGCTTGGTGAGGCTCAGTCCGGCGCTTCCTCGGGCCAGGCGGGCAGTCCGTCCGGGATCGGCCACCAGGCGGCTTTCGACCCCGTCTGGATATGGAAGCCGTGCGTCAGGTCGGCGCCGTCCCCGTCCAGCGTGCCGACGCGCAGGCGCTTCGTTCCCGGCGTGTCGTCGCGCTGGCTGAAGATCGGGCTTCCGCAGGCGCCGCAGAACACCCGCCGCTTGCCGGGCGAGGCGCGGTGCTCGCGCAGCAGCGCCTCGCCCTGGAGCAGCCGGAACGCCGTGCTGGCCACCGGCATGTTGGCGGCGAAGGCCGAGCCCTGCGCCTTGCGGCACTGGCCGCAGTGGCAGAACTGGACGGGCGCCAGCGGCCCGTCCACCTCGTAGCGCACGCCCCCGCAGAGGCAGCCGCCGCCATGCGCGGCCATCACACCAGCCGCTTGCCGGCGTCGTCGATGATCGAGCCCAGGTCGCGGGTCTCCTCGGCCATGATCATCTCGTTGTGCGCCTTGCCCGACGGGATCATCGGGAAGCAGTTCTCCTCCTTCGTCACCCGGCAGTCGAAGAGGACGGGCTTCTTCACCGCGATCATCTCGCGGATCCTGTCGTCCAGTTCGTCGGGGGTCTCGGCGCGCAGGCCGACGCAGCCGAACGCCTCGGCCATCTTCACGAAGTCGGGGAGCGAGGCCGAGTACGAGTGGCTGTAGCGCTCGCCGTGCAGCAACTGCTGCCACTGGCGGACCATGCCCATCCACTCGTTGTTCAGGATGAAGATCTTGATCGGCAGGCCGTACTGGATGGCCGTCGACATCTCCTGCATCGTCATCTGGACGCTGGCGTCGCCCGCGATGTCGATGACCAGCGCGTCCGGATGGGCCATCTGCACGCCCACCGCCGCCGGCAGGCCGTAGCCCATCGTGCCCAGCCCGCCCGAGGTCATCCAGCGGTTCGGCTCGTCGAAATGGAAGTACTGGGCCGCCCACATCTGGTGCTGGCCGACCTCGGTGGTGATGTAGGTGTCGTGGCCCCGGGTCAGCTCGTAGAGGCGCTGGACCGCGTGCTGCGGCTTGATCAGCTTGGCGTCGGGCCGATAGCGGAAGCACTCGCGCGCCCGCCAGGCGTCGATCTGGGTCCACCAGTCCTTCAGGGCCGGCGCGTCGATCGACAGGTTGCGGCCCTTCCAGGCGGCGATCAGGTCCTCGAGGACGGCGGCCGCATCGCCGACGATGCCCACGTCGGCGCGCACGTTCTTGCCGATCGAGCTGGCGTCCACGTCGATGTGGATCTTGCGCGAGGTGGGGGCGAAGGCGTCCAGCCGGCCGGTCACCCGGTCGTCGAAGCGCGCGCCGATGGCCACCATGACGTCGCAGTCGTGCATGGCGTTGTTGGCTTCGAAGCTGCCGTGCATGCCCACCATGCCCAGCCACTGCGGGCTGGAGGCCGGGAAGGCGCCCAGGCCCATCAGGGTCGAGGTGACCGGCGCGCCGGTGAGGGCCGCCAGCTCGCGGACCAGGTCCGAGGCGCGCGGCCCCGAGTTGATGACGCCGCCCCCGGTGTAGAGGATCGGCTTCTTGGCCCGCGCCAGCAGGGCGACGGCCTCGGCGATCTTGCCGGCGTCGCCCTTCACCTTCGGCGCGTAGTTGTGGGCGTGCTTCACTTCGGCCGGGCCCTGATAGGCGCCCTTCGAGAACTGCACGTCCTTGGGGATGTCGATGACCACGGGGCCGGGTCGGCCCGAGGTGGCGATGTGGAACGCCTCGTGGATGATCCGCGGCAGGTCGGCCACGTCCTTCACCAGGTAGTTGTGCTTGGTGCAGGGCCGGGTGATGCCGATGGTGTCGCATTCCTGGAAGGCGTCGGTGCCGATCAGGTGGGTGGCGACCTGGCCGGTGATGACCACCATCGGGATGGAGTCCATCAGGGCGTCCACGATCCCGGTGACCGCATTGGTGGCGCCGGGGCCCGAGGTGACCAGCACCACGCCGCACTTGCCGGTGGAGCGGGCATAGCCCTCGGCCGCGTGGGTCGCGCCCTGCTCGTGGCGGACCAGCACGTGCTGGAGCCGGGGCTCGGCGAAGAGGGCGTCGTAGATCGGCAGCACCGCCCCGCCCGGATAGCCGAACAGCACCTCGACGCCCTGGTCGATGAGGGCGCGCACAACGATCTCGGCGCCCGAGAGCGTGGTCGTTTCGGCTTCGATCGTCTGATGGGCGGTCATGGGGTGAGCCTGAAGCAGAGGGTGGACAGGGTAATAAAAAAGGCCCGCGAGGGGCCTGGGACGTGCGACCGATCGGTCCTGACGGGAAGTCAGTCCGTTACGGTCGCCCAACGAGTACGAGGATAGTGCGCACGAGATTTCCCGCGGTTGATCGGAACGGGCTTTCGCATGCCCCGCTCAGGGCGTCAAGCCGGGGTGGAGCGCAAGAAACTGCCTCCAGTGGTCGCGGGGGTCCAGACCGGTCAGCCGCGGCCAGTCCGCCATGCGGCCCCGCATCCAGGTCGACTGGCGCTTGGCGTAGCGGCGGGTCTCCTGCTGCGCCGCCTCGAGCGCCGGGCCCAGCGTCGTCTCGCCCCTCAGATAGGCGGCGAACTCGCGCACGCCCACCGCTTTCATCGCGGGCAGGTCGGGGTCCAGGTTCCGCGCCATGAGCGCTCGCACCTCGTCCAGGGCGCCGGCGGCCGCCATCGCCTCGAGCCGTGCGTCGCAGCGGGCGTAGAGCGCCGCCCGCGGGGGGTCGATGGCGACGGCCCGCCAGCTTCCGGCGGGAAGCTGGCCCTCCGCCCGCCCCTGATGGTCGCTGAGCGGCGCGCCGGTGGCGGCGTAGACCTCCCACGCGCGCACCAGCCGCTGGCGGTCGCCGGGCGCGATCCGGCCCGCCGCCGCCGGATCGACGCCGGCCAGCCGCTCGCGGAAGGCGGCCTCGCCCATCGTATCGTAGTCCCCGGCCGCCGCCTGCCGCGCCGAGGCCGGCACGTCGGGAATCCCGGCCAGCCCCCGGGTGAGCGCGTGGAAGTAGAGGCCCGTGCCGCCCACCACCACCGCGTCGCATCCTCGCCCGGCGATCCCGTCCAGCGTCGTGCGGGCCGCCCGCAGCCAGCGTCCCACCGACCAGCCGTCGGCTGGATCGGCGACGCCGAACAGGTGATGCGGCGCCTTGGCCGTCTCGTCGGGCGAAGGCCCGGCGGTCAGCACGCGCAGGCCGGCGTAGAGCTGCATGGAGTCCGCGTTCACGATCTCGCCGCCGACGGCTTCCGCCAAGGTGAGGGCCAGGGCCGACTTGCCGCTTGCCGTGGGTCCGGCGATCAGCCAGATGCGGCCGGTCATGGAACTCGTCCTTACCCTCGTCAGTCCCGATGCCGCCACGGCGACCGCCGCCGCAGATCGCGCCAGAGCAGCGCTCGCAGGCGCGGGCATGGCCGTCAAGGCGCCCAGGCCGCTGGGCGAGGGGGCCTTCGACCTGCCCCTGATCGCGGATCGCGCGGCGGTCGAGGCCGTCGTCGCCACCGAGCTGGACGGCCTGCCGGTTGACGCCTGTGTCCAGCCCGCCGCCGGCCGTCGGAAGCGGCTGCTGATCGCCGACATGGATTCGACGATCATCAATGTGGAGTGCCTGGACGAGCTGGCCGACTTCGCCGGCCTCAAGGCCGAGATCAGCGCGATCACCGAGCGCGCCATGCGCGGCGAACTGGCCTTCGAAGGCGCGCTGCGCGAACGCGTAGGGATGCTGAAGGGGCTGGCCGCGACGGCCCTGCAACAGGCGTACGACGAACGCGTCCGCCTGAATCCCGGCGCCCGCACCCTGGTCCGCACCATGGCCGCGCATGGCGCCCGCTGCGCCCTGGTCTCGGGGGGCTTCACCTTCTTCACGTCGCGGGTGGCCGAGGCGGCGGGCTTCCATCTGAACCGGGCCAACACCCTGATCGAGGCCGACGGCCGCCTGACCGGCGAGGTGGGCGACCCGATCCTGGGCAAGGAGGCCAAGCTGGCCGCGCTGGAGGAGTTGACCGCGGAACTGGGCGTCCCGCTCTCGGCGGCGCTGGCCGTGGGCGACGGCGCCAACGACCTGGCGATGATCCAGGCGGCCGGCCTGGGCGTGGCCTACCGCGCCAAGCCGGTCGTGGCGGCCCAGGCCCACGCCAAGGTCGACCACGCCGACCTCACCGCGCTGCTCCACTTCCAGGGCTATGCCGCGGAGGCGTTCGTCTCGGACTGAAGACGCCTGCCAGCCTAGAGCGCGGTCGCCGCGACGCCGGCGGCGCGGAGGGCGGCGAGGCGCGCGAAGGCGAGGGTCAGGGCCTTGCGGCGGGCGCCGGCCAGCGGAATGGCGGGCGCCTCGCGCAGGACGGCGCCGCCGAACCCGTCGGCGACGATCAGGCCCGGCTCCTCGGGCAGGATGTCGCGCGGAAACTCCGGGGCGACGGCGAAGGCGAAGGCGTCGCAGTATGGCCGGTACTCGGGCCACTTCAGGTCGACCCGGAAGTCCTCCACGCCCGACTTCACCTCGACGATGAAGATCTCGCCCTTCGGGCCCAGGGCCATGAGGTCGGCGCGGCGGCCGTTCGGCAAGGTCACCTCGGTCAGCGGCGCATAGCCCAGGGCCGTCAGCAGGCGCGCGGCGCCGCGGGTGACCGAGGTTGTGGTCTCGGGCCGGGAGACGGTGACGATCGTGACGTCCATGCCGCCACCCTGTTCCGCCTTCGTTCCGAGTTCAAGGGGGCTGTGGCGCCGCGGGCGGCTCAGAAGCGGCCGGGGGAGGGGAATTCCAGCCGGCCGACGTCGAAGCCGAGCTGGCGGATGCGGGCGACCGCCTGGGATTTCACGCCCGACGGCAGGGTGGGGCGCTGCGACATCAGCCAGAGGTACTTGCCGTTGGCGGTGGCCAGCACCAGCCAGCCCTGTTCGCGCCGGTGTTCGACCACGACGTAGTCCTGGCTCACCACCCCGCCGAAGAAGCTCATCTTGATCTTCGCGTTGGTGCGCGGGTCGGCGACCGTGGCGCGCGCCTTCCAGACCGCGAGCTTCCCGTCCGGCCCGCCCTTGCGGCACGACTGGACCACGGCGAAGCCCTGGGGCTGGCCCTGGGGCTGGGGCGTCCAGTCCGAGGCGCCTGCGGTGCAGCCGTTCTGGAGCTGGTTGGGGACGCGGGCGACCTCGTACCAGCGGCCCATCATGTCCGACAGCTCGATGCGGCCCGTGGGCTCCACCGTCATCGCCTGCGCGGCGGCGGGCGTCGGCAGCGCGGGCGCAAGCAGGGTCGCGGCAGCGATCGCGGCGAGGGCGGGGCGCAGGATCATGTTGCGGTGCAATATACCAAGGCCGGGCGAATGGGAATGCGACGGGCCGCGCGCCGAATGGACGCATGGCCCGGATGACTGGCCCCTGAATGCGGCCGCGGGATGGCTGACCCGATCTTCGGAATCTTTGGCTGAGCCCCGACTGTTCTGCACCGGCCGTGCATCATCCCTGGCCGCGTCGGCGTCAGGGTGACGGCATGAGCGCCACACCGTCAGGGGCCGTGCAGGCCGTCGCCGCCTCCCGCCTGGCCGCCGCCGCCCGCGAGTTCGTGCTGTTCGGAATGAAGCAGGCCTGGGCCTGCCTGTTCGGCGGCCTGATGCTGGCCGCGCTGATCGCGACGCACCTCTGGTGGCCCGGCGGTGCGCCGCTCGCGCGCTACGACGCCCTGGTGATCTTCGCCGTGGCCGTGCAGGCGGGGCTGCTGGCGACGGGCCTGGAGACGCGGCGCGAGGCGCTGGTCATCCTGGTGTTCCACGTCGTGGGCACGGCGATGGAGGTGTTCAAGACCGCGCAGGGCTCGTGGATCTATCCCGAGGACAGCCTGCTGCGGATCGGCGGCGTCCCGCTGTTCTCGGGTTTCATGTATGCGGCCATCGGCTCGTACATCGCCCGCATCTGGCGGCTGATGGACTTCCGCTTCCCCGGCTATCCGCCGCTGTGGGCGCCCTGGCTGCTGGCGCTGGCCGCCTATGTGAACTTCTTCACCCACCACTACGTCGTCGACGTGCGGATCGCGCTGTTCGGGCTGTCGCTGATGATGTTCTCGCGGACCTGGGTGGTGTTCACGCCGGGCCGGAGGCCGCGACGGATGCCGCTGCTGCTGGGCTTCGTGCTGGTGGCCCTGTTCATCTGGATCGCCGAGAACGTCGGCACCTTCACCGCCGCCTGGACCTACCCCGACCAGGCCGGCGGCTGGCGCCCCGTGGGCCTGGGCAAGCTGGGGGCGTGGTATCTGCTGATGCTGCTCAGCTTCGTGCTGGTGAGTCTCCTGCATCGCCCGCGAGCGCCGGGCGACGAGGCCTGGACGACCAGCTATTCGAGGATACCGGACAGTGACGGCGTGGAACGCGCCTCGTGATAACGTGGCAGTGCGCTAGCCAGAGGACATGGCCGGATGAAGCTCCTTGCGATCTTGGCAACCGCCACCACGCTGATCCCATGGGGTGAGACGCAACCCTACGAGACCTACTATGCAACGCTGAAGGCGCAGTGCCCAATGAAGCGGCTGGAGTGGCTTGCTCCGTCGATTCTGCAGGAGGAACTGCTGCTCTACCCGATCAGCGGCGAGGCGCGGCGTCGCATGGAAACCGGGTGGCGAACCAGATGCCCGGAGCATGGCTTCGATTCCGGCTGCGGGAACGCGGTGGCGATGCATGTCCTGATCGAGGAAGGGCAGTTCTCTTCTTTCGTGAGCGGCCTGTGCCGGAGCTATCGGGCTTGTGCTGAAGTGGCCCTGTGCGAGCGCCGGAGCCCGGCGCCCGCACGGTGACCGCTACCGGTTCACGAAGTCCAGGAAGCGCTGGCGCAGCGTCGGATCGGTCTTGAAGACGCCCGTGAACTGGGTGGTGATCGTACTGACATGGCGGTGGTGCACGCCGCGGGTGGTCATGCACTGGTGCGCCGCGTCGATCAGGACGGCGACGCCGGCGGGGCGCAGGCTGTCGGTGATGGCGTCGGCGATCTGCTGGGTCATGGTCTCCTGGGTCTGGAGCCGGCGGGCGAAGATCTCGACCACCTTGGCCAGCTTGGAGATGCCCACCACCCGGTTCGTCGGCATGTAGGCGACGTAGGCCTTGCCCAGGAACGGGGCCATGTGGTGCTCGCAGTGGCTCTCGACCTCGATGTCGCGGAGCATGACGATGTCGTCGTAGCCCTGGACGTCCTCGAAGGTGCGCGACAGCTCCTTGGACGGGTCGAGCTTGTAGCCCTCGAACCACTCGGCGTAGGCGTCGACCACGCGCTTGGGGGTGTCGATCACGCCCTCGCGGCGCGGGTCGTCGCCGGCCCAGGCGATCAGGGTGCGCACCGCTTCCATCGCTTCTTCGCGGGAGGGGCGCTTGACGGGCTCAAGGGTTCCGTCCTCGGACCCGATCAGGGTTCGGTCGCGGGCTGGTGCATCCATGGGAGAGCGTGTTCTTTCCAGGGCTGAGTTGCGCCGGGACGACGGTCCCGGAAATGACGCGTGGCCACCCCTTACGTCGGATCCGAGGCGCCGTGGCTTCCGATCCGGACGGCCTGTATATGGGGCCGACCCCCAAGGGGGCAACCGTTCCGCAGCGTTACCGTGAGCCATGACCCTCAACCTCTATGACACCATGACCCGCGCCAAGCGGGCCTTCGTCCCCAAGGATCCCGGCCGGGTGACGATGTATGTGTGCGGGCCGACGGTCTACAACTACGCTCACATCGGCAACTTCCGGCCGGTGGTGGTGTTCGACCTGCTGTTCCGGGTGCTGCGCGACCTCCATGGCGAGGACGCCGTGCTCTATGCGGCCAACGTCACGGACGTGGACGACAAGATCAACCGGAAGGCCGCGGAGGAAGGCGTGGGGATCGACGTCATCACCAACCGCTACCTCGACGCCTACAACGCCGACGCCGGGGCGCTGGGCGCCCTGCGGCCCACGTTCCAGCCGAGGGTCACCGAAACGATGGACGCCATCGTGAAGATGATCGGCGACCTGGTGGGCCAGGGCGCCGCCTACGCCGCCGAGGGCCATGTGCTGTTCGACACCCAGGCGTTCCCCGACTACGGGAAGCTGTCGGGCCGGCCGATGGACGAGATGATCGCCGGCGCCCGCGTCGACGTGGCGCCCTACAAGCGCCACCCGGCCGACTTCGTGCTGTGGAAGCCGTCCAAGCCCGGCGAGCCCCAGTGGACGAGCCCCTGGGGCGCCGGCCGTCCCGGCTGGCACATCGAGTGCACCGCCATGATCGAGGCGGCGCTGGGCCTGCCGATCGACATCCACGGCGGCGGCATCGACCTGGTGTTCCCCCACCATGAGAACGAGCTGGCCCAGGGCGTATGCTCGGGGCACGGCCACGAATACGCCGGCTGGTGGCTCCACAACGGCTTCCTCAACATGGCCGAGGAGAAGATGAGCAAGAGCGTGGGCAACGTGGCCCTGGCGCACGACCTCTTGAAGACCTGGCCGGGCGAGGTGCTGCGCTGGGCGCTTCTTTCGGGCCACTACCGCCAGCCGCTGGAATGGAACGACACGCTGCTGGAACAGGCCAAGAGCGCGCTGGACCGCCTCTACCGCGTGCTGGACGACGCCGGGCGGTTCCTGGCCGGAACGCCCGCGCCGGATGGGGCGCAGTCCCCGGAGGGAGCGTCCGAACACGCCGACGTGGCGCGCGCGCTGCACGACGACCTGAACACGCCGGCCGCCTTCGCCGCCCTGTTCGCCCTGGCCGACAAGGTGCGGGCGGCGATCATGGCGAGGGATGCGGCGCGCGTCGCCGGCGGCCGCGGGCTGCTGCTGGACGCGGGCCGGCTCATGGGCTTCCTGGACGCCGATCCGCAGGGCTGGTTCCAGAGCGGCGCCGACGACGGCCTGAAGACCCGGGTCGAGGGGCTGATCGCCGAGCGGCAGGCCGCGCGGGCCGCCAGGAACTGGCCCGAAGCCGACCGTATACGGGGCGAACTGGCGGCGCTGAACGTCGAGGTGATGGACGGCCCGGCCGGCGCGACCTGGCGGATCAAGGAGCAGGCCTGATGGCGCTCAGGAACGCCCCCGACCTCATGTCCGGCCCGCTGGGCCGGCGCGGATCGATGGGGCCGAAGACGATGTCCCTGAAGACCGAGGGCAAGCCGCCGCCGCCCAAGGGCCCGTCCGGCGTGCGCGTGGAGCATCGGATCGGCGTCCAGGCGCCGGCCGAGGTGATCTGGGAGGT
Source organism: Phenylobacterium sp. (assembly GCF_037189685.1). Classification (GTDB taxonomy): domain Bacteria; phylum Pseudomonadota; class Alphaproteobacteria; order Caulobacterales; family Caulobacteraceae; genus Phenylobacterium. The sequence goes on from NZ_JBBCIT010000013.1 coordinate 183,823, forward strand.
GGTCCACGACCTCGACCGCTGGGCGGAATGGAACCCGACCTATCCCAGCGCCTCGGGCGTGATCCGCATCGGCGAGACGCTGGACCTGACCCTGGCGCTGCCGGACCAGCCGCACCAGCCGCTGAAGCCGCGGGTGCTCGAATGGGTCCCGAACGAGCAGCTCCACTGGCGCCTGACCATGATGGGCGGGCTGATCCGCACGACGCGCTACATCGAGATCCAGGCGCTGCACGAAGCGGGCTGCATCGTGGACAACGGCGAGATCTTCGGCGGGCTCATGGGTCCCTCCCTCGGCCGGCGGGTGCGGGGGCTGGTGCGCCGGGGCTTCATGGCCATGAACGAGGCGCTGAAGGACCGCGCCGAGACGATCTGGCGCGCGCGGGGGTAGGACGGTCGCCCCCATCCTGGGCTCGTCATCCCCACGCTCGTCCGGGGATGACGTGGGATGGCCCCGCCCGCTTGGCCTTCGCGCCCCTCTCGGCCAAGGTGCGCCCTCACGAACGATGACAGGGGGAGGCGTCGATGGCGGCGAAGATCGGGCGGACGGTGGCGGAGTCGACGCCCTGGTGGCCCGAGCCCCCCAAGCCGCCCCAAGGGCCGACGGGGCGCGCGCCCAACGTCCTGGTGGTGCTGTTCGACGATGTGGGTTTCTCGGACTTCGGCTGCTTCGGCTCGGCCATCCGCACGCCGGTGATCGACCGGCTGGCCGGCCAGGGCGTGCGGATGGCGGGCTTCCACACCACGGCCATGTGCTCGACGACTCGCGCGGCCCTGCTGACCGGCCGGAACCACCATTCGGTGGGCGTCGGCTGCCTCGCCAACTTCGACAGCGGCTACCCCGGCTATCGCGGCAAGATCGCCAAGGAGGCCGGGACGCTGCCCGAGATGCTGCGGCCCCACGGCTACCGGAACTACATGCTGGGCAAGTGGCATGTGACGAACCTGACCGAGACCGGGCCGTCGGGGCCGTTCGACGGCTGGCCGCTGGGCCGTGGGTTCGACCGCTTCTACGGCTTCATGGACGCCGAGACCGACCAGTACGCGCCCGAGCTGGTGCGCGACAACACGCCGATCGCGCCGCCCGGGACCTACGAGACCGGCTACCACCTGACCGAGGACCTGGTGGACCAGTCGATCCGCTACCTGGCCGATCACATGGCCGATTCGCCCGACACGCCGTGGCTGCTGTGGCTCGCGCCCGGCGCCTGCCACGCGCCGCACCAGGCCCCCGGCGACCTGATCCGGAGCTACGACGAGGTGTTCGCCCACGGCTGGGACGTGGAGCGCGAACAGCGGCTGGAACGCCAGAAGGCCATGGGGATCGTCCCGGCGGACACGACGCTGCCGCCGCGCAACGACGGCGTGAAGGCCTGGGACGAGCACACCGAGGACGAGCGGCGGGTGTTCACCCGCCTCCAGAGCGCGTTCGCGGCCATGCTGGACCACACCGACCGGCACCTGGGCCGGCTGGTGGACTTCCTGGAGCGCGCGGGCGTGCGCGACGACACGCTGATCCTGGTGATGAGCGACAACGGCGCCAGCCAGGAGGGCGGCCCGATGGGCTTCGTCAACGCGATGGGGCCGTTCAACTTCCGCGGCGAGCCGATGGAGGAGAAGATCGCGCGGATCGACGACATCGGCGGCCCGGACACCCACTCGAACTTCCCCTGGGGCTGGGCGATGGCGTCGAACACGCCCCTGCGCCGCTACAAGCAGAACACCCACGGCGGCGGCATCCGCGACCCGCTGGTGGTGTCGTGGCCCAACGGGCTTCGGGCCCGGGGGGAGGTGCGTCGCCGTTTCGCCCACGCCTGCGACGTAGTCCCCACCCTGCTGGAGCTGATCGGGATCGAGCCGCCCGCCGAGGTGGCGGGGGTGAAACAGGCGCCGCTGGAGGGCGAGAGCTTCGCCGCGGTGCTGAAGGCCCCCGATGCGCCGGCGCGGGCGAAGGCGCAGTACTTCGAGATGTTCGGCCATCGCGGCCTCTGGAAGGACGGCTGGAAGGCCGTGGCGTTCCATCCGCCGGGAACGCCCTTCGAGGCCGACCGGTGGGAGCTGTTCCACCTGGACCGGGACGTGGCCGAGACCGACGACTTCGCCGGGCGCGAGCCCGGGAAGCTGCAGGCCATGATCGACGAATGGTGGGCCATCGCTGAGACCCACAAGGTGCTGCCGCTGGACGACCGGTTCGGGCCGCGGTTCGCCGAGAACTCGGCCCGGTTCCACGGCGCGCGGCGACGGTTCGTGTTCCACAAGGGCATGGGCCATATCCCGACCGACGTGGCGCCGGACGTGCGGGCGCGCACCTATCGCATCGAGGCCGAGGTGGTTCTGAGCGGCGGCGACCAGGGCGTGCTGCTGGCCCACGGCGACGCCACCAGCGGCTACAGCCTCTACCTCAAGGACGGGCGGCTGCATCACACCCTGAACATCGGCGGCCAGAAGGCGACGGTGAGCTCGGACCGGCCCGTGCCGGCGACGGCGCGGCGGTTGGGCGTGGTCTCGCGGCAGACCGGGGAAGGCCTGAACCGAACCTTCACCCTGATCATCGACGGCGAGCCGGCGGGGCAGGGCCTGGCGACGAACGGCTTCGTCACCCTGATCTCGTGGTCGGGCCTGGATATCGGCCTGGACCGCGGCAGCCCGGTAGCCGGCTACGACGCGCCGTTCGCCTTCACCGGCGAGCTGAAGCGGGTCACCGTGACCATGGACGACGACCAGGCGCTGGACGGCGAGGCGGTGGGCGAGGCCGAGATGGCGCGGCAGTAGAGCCAGCCCTGCACGCGCCGCAGGCGTTGTCATTCGGAACCACGAAAAACACGAAAGGACACGAAAAAGGGGCTTCCGGCGGGCCGAGGCGCTGGGAGAACTCCGTCGCTTTCGTGTCCTTTCGTGTTTTTCGTGGTCCGATCCTGCTGGCGCTGGCGCGCCCTCGGATGATGGGAACGTGACTCCGTCTCGCCCGAACGTCTCTTGCCGCGCCGGGTGTTCGGACGGAAACTGACGCCGGCGTCACCTTCCGGCTGGCGCCGCGCGAGGAGACCGGCCATGACCGAACGCCCCCTGCCGTCGATCTTCGAGCTGACGCCGCTGAACGAGACCTACCGGGTCGACCCGCACACGATGCTGGACGACCTGCGCGCCCGCTGTCCGGCGCATCGCGACCCGGTGTCGGGCAGCCTAGTGCTGACCCGATACGCCGACGTGCGGGCGGTGGTGAACGACCGCGGCCTCTGGCGCGACCCGATCCGCGCCGAGGAAGGCGCGGTGATGCAGCGGCGGTTCGTAACCGAGCTGGACACCTCCCTGCCCCGCACCAGCACCACCAGCATCCTGATGCTGGACGATCCGGACCACGGCCGCGTACGCCAGCCCCTGGCCCAGGCGCTGTATGCCCGGGTGGCCCGGTTCAAGCCCGAGGTCGAGCGGATCATCGCCGGAGCGCTGGACGCGGTGGCCGGTGAAGACGAGTTCGACCTGATGGCGCGGTTCTGCGTGCCGATCCCGATCGACGTGATCGCCTCGATCCTGGGCGTGGACCACGATCGGCTGGCGGACTTCCGCGAATGGTCGGAAGGCGTGATCCAGGGGTTGAACCCGTTCCGCACGCCCGAGCAGACCACGGCCATGATGGCGGCCAGCGAGGCGTTGAACGCCTATTTCACCCAGGCCATGAGCGAGCGGCGGGGCGCGCCCCGCGACGACCTGATCAGCGACATGGTGGAGCTCCAGGCCGGCGGCGCCGACCTGTCGGACGACGAGCTGCGCATCAACCTCCAGGCGTTGCTGGTGGGCGGCAACCTGACCACCACGGACCTGATCGGGAACGCCGTGCGCCTGCTGATCCAGAATCCCGGCGAGCTGGCCAAGCTCAAGGCCGATCCCGGAATCATCAATTCGGTGGTCGAGGAGGTGCTGCGCTACGACCCGCCGGTGGACATCACCGGCCGGATCGCCTCGGGCGACATGGAGGCGGGCGGCTGCCCGCTCCACGCGGGCCAGGCGATGACGGTGGTGCTGCGCGCGGCCAATCGCGACCCCGACGTCTTCGAGGACCCGCACCGCTTCGACGTGAGCCGCAAGCACAGGCCGCACGTAGCCTTCGGCGGGGGCGCGCACATCTGCATCGGCGCGCCCCTGGCCCGGCTGGAGGCCCAGGTGGCGCTGGTGAGGCTGTTCGAGCGGTTCCCCGACCTGAAGCTGGCCGAGCCGAACGCCACCCCGGAGTGGCGCAAGCTGCCGTTCTTCCGCGGGATGGAGCGGATGATGGTGAGGCCCTGAGGCGCGTCGGCGCCGATCTGATCAACCACGAAAAGCACGAAAGGACACGAAAGGCGTCGTGCGGCCGCCCGCCTTGCGGGCAATCCGGCGAGATCAGGATTCCAGACGCCGCTTCGCGGCCGGGCTGGCCACCTTTCGTGTCCTTTCGTGCTTTTCGTGGTTCCCCGATCCCTCGGAGAGGTCGTCCGCCCGAGGCTTGTCCATTTGACAACCCCGCCGCCGATGACGACCTAGGGGCATGATCGACGATCTCTATTCGGCGAAGGTGCTACGGCTGGCCGCCGAGCTGCCGAGGGCCGGACGGCTGGCCGCGCCGGACGCCACCTCGGAGAAAGTCTCGAAGCTGTGTGGCAGCCGGGTGGTGGTGGACGTGACGGTCGACGGCGACCGGGTGGCCGACTTCGCCCAGGACGTGAAGGCCTGCGCCCTCGGCCAGGCGGCGGCGTCGGTGCTGGGCGCGAACGTGATCGGCGCGAGCCTCGCGGAACTGGAAGCCGCGCGGGACGCTTTCCGGGCGATGCTGAAGTCCGGCGGGACGGCTCCCGAAGGCCGGTTCGGCGACCTGGCCCTGCTGGAGCCGGTGAAGGACTATCCAGCCCGCCACACCTCGACCCTGCTCGCCTTCGAGGCGGCGGCCGAGGCGGCGGCCAACGCCATGGCCCGCAAGGGCCTCCAGAGGACCTGAGGGAGGACCTGATGCCGGACTTCATCTTCCTGCACCACGACGACGCCTCGGGCGACGGCGGCCTGGACTGGGACCCCTACCTTTCGCGGTTGCGCGAAGCCGGGGTGTTCCAGGGCGGCAGCTCGATCGGCAGGGGCGAATGCGTGCGGAAGATGGGCCGCGCCCCCGAACCCATCGCGCACATCTCGGGTTTCATCCGGGTGACGGCCCGGGATCTGGCCGAGGCCCGGGCCCTGCTCACGGGCAACCCGGTTTTCGAGGCCGGCGGCACGGTGGAGATCCGCGAACTGCCGATGGGGTGAGGCCGGGCGGACGACGCGGAGGTTTCGCCCGTCGCCGCCCTGTGATACCTGACGCGCATGGTTCGCCTGACGGACATTTCCGACCGTTTCCGCCGGACGCGCGCGTCCGCGTCGGCGGCGCGTGCGCGAACTACGACCGCCGGCGCGGCTTGAACCTCTCGGAGTCCGGCCTTAAGGCACGGGCTCGACCCACCAACCGCTGGCCGGCATGAGCTTCTACGAGAGGTGCGTCAGGGGCGTCTTGCGCGCCTACAAGCTGACGCTTTCGCCGCTGATCGGGCCGTCGTGCCGGTTCTCTCCGACCTGCTCGGAGTACGCCGCCCAGGCCCTGATCGGACATGGTCCCGTCCGTGGCTCCTGGCTGACGGTGCGGCGGCTGTGTCGATGCCATCCCTGGGGCGGCGCGGGCTGGGACCCGCCGCCGCCGCCACGTGGGACAACGCCGCGCGACAAGGCCGGAGAGGCCTCGCGCAACTGGACGTGTGAAACATGATCGACCTGATTTTTCCCGACGGCTCCAAACGCGCGTACGAGCCCGGGACGACGGGCAAGCAGGTGGCGGCCTCGATCGCCCCCTCGCTGGCCAAGCGCGCCGTGCTGATCAAGCTGGACGGTGAATTGCTGGACGTGGACCGGCCGCTGGAGAAGGGCGGGCGGTTCGAGATCCTCGACCGCAACGCCCCCGACGCCCTGGAGACGATCCGCCACGACGTGAGCCACATCCTGGCCGAGGCGGTGCAGGAACTGTTCCCCGGCACCCAGGTCACGATCGGCCCGGCCATCGAGGACGGCTTCTACTACGACTTCGCCCGCGAGGAGCCGTTCAGCCTGGACGACCTGGCGAAGATCGAAGACCGCATGAAACAGATCGTCGACCGCGACGAACCGATCGTGCGCGAGGTCTGGGACCGCGACGAGGCCATCGCCCACTTCCGCGGGATCGGCGAGGAGTACAAGGCGCAGATCATCGAAGGCATCCCGGCCGGCGAGCCGGTCAGCGTCTATCGCCAAGGGGACTGGAAGGACCTGTGCCGCGGCCCGCATCTGCCCTCCACGAAGGCGGCGGGCAAGGCCTTCAAGCTGACGAAGCTGGCCGGCGCCTACTGGCGCGGCGACCACCGCAACCCGATGCTCCAGCGCATCTACGGCACGGCCTGGGCCTCGGAAGCCGATCTCGAGGCCTACATCCTGCGCCTGGAGGAGGCCGAGAAGCGCGACCACCGCAAGATCGGCCGGGCCATGGACCTCTTCCACATGCAGGAAGAGGCCAAGGGGATGATCTTCTGGCACCCCAAGGGCTGGACGCTCTACCGCTCGGTCGAAGACTACATGCGCCGCCGGCTGGACGACGACGGCTATGTGGAGGTGAAGGCGCCTCAGATCATGGACCGGGCGCTCTGGGAGAAGTCCGGGCACTGGCAGAAGTTCGGGAAGAACATGTTCACGTGCGAGACGGAGGAGGGCGAGGCCCTGGCCGTCAAGCCGATGAACTGCCCCGGCCATGTGCAGATCTTCAACCACGGCCAGAAAAGCTATCGCGACCTGCCGCTGCGCATGGCCGAGTTCGGCGCCTGCCACCGGTATGAGCCGTCAGGCGCCCTGCACGGCATCTTCCGGGTGCGGGCCTTCACGCAGGACGACGCCCACATCTTCTGCCGCGAAGACCAGATCGAGGAAGAGTCGACGAAGTTCATCCGCCTGCTGGAGAGCGTCTACCGCGACTGCGGGCTGGAGCTGCATGCGGTGAAGCTGGCGCTCCGTCCGGATGAGCGCTTCGGCACGGACGAGATTTGGGACGTGGCCGAGGGCAAGCTGGAGCGGGCTGCGCTCAACGCGGGGATCGAACAGGTCGAAATGCTGCCGGGCGAGGGCGCCTTCTACGGTCCCAAGCTGGAGTTCCACCTGAAGGACGCCATCGGCCGTACGTGGCAGTGCGGAACGCTGCAGCTCGACTATGTCCTGCCCGAGCGTCTCGACGCCGAGTATGTGGCCGAGGACGGCTCGAAGCAGCGGCCCGTGATGCTGCACCGGGCGATCTGCGGCTCGATGGAGCGGTTCATCGGCGTGATGATCGAGAACTACGCCGGCGCCTTCCCGCTCTGGCTGGCCCCGGCACAGGTGGTGGTGGCGACGATCACCTCCGACGCCGACGACTTCGCGCTGAAGGCGGCCGCGCAACTGCGCGCCGCGGGCCTGCGGGTGGAGACCGACCTGCGCAACGAGAAGATCAACTACAAGATCCGCGAGCACAGCCTGGCCAAGACGCCCGTGATCGCCGTGGTTGGCCGCCGTGAGGCCGAGGAGGGCAAGGTGGCCCTGCGGCGCCTCGGATCCGACGGCCAGCAGATCCTGACCCTGGACGAGGCGGCGAACGCGCTTGCCACCGAGGCCCAACCGCCGGACATTCGCCGGCGGGGGTCGGAGGCCTGATGAACCGTATCGCCGCGCCCATCGTCGCCGTGGACGCGGCGCCGGGCCGGGACGTCCACCGGGACGTCCTGAGGGCCCGCCGCGGCGTCTCGGTGGTGATGGTGGTCTACATGACCGGCGAGGCTCTGGGCCGGAGCCTGCCCTGCGTCCTGGCCGATCCGCTGGTGGACGAACTGGTGATCGTGGACAACGGCTCCACGCCCGCCCAGGCCGAGCGGCTGCGGGCGCTTTCCGGGCAGGACGCGCGCGTCACGCTGGTGAGCGGCCAGGGCAACGTGGGCTTCGCGCGGGGGGCGAACCTGGGGGCGCGGAGGGCCGGGGGCGACCACCTGGTGTTCCTGAATCCCGACGCCTTCCTCCAGCCGGGATGCGTGGCGGCCCTGGTGCGGGAGATCGCCGGCCAGCCCGTCCCCAGCCTGGTCGGCGGCCGCATCCTCAACCCCGACCGCACCGAACAGCGCGGCGCGCGGCGGGGCGACATCACCGCGGTCAGCGCCCTGCTCTCGATGAGCGGCCTGGCGAAGGCCCCGGCGCTCAGGCGTTTCGAGGTCCACTGGGAGGGCGAGGCTCTGCCCGAGACGGCGGTGGAGACGCCCACCATCTCGGGCGCCTGCTTCTGCATGCGGCGCGAGGACTTCAATTTTCTCCGAGGGTTCGACGAGGGCTACTTCCTGCACGTCGAGGACGTGGACCTGTGCTGGCGCGTGCGCGCCGCGGGCGGCCGGGTGCTGTTCCATCCCAGGGCCGAGGTGATCCATATCGGCGGGACCAGCCAGACCAGCCCGCTGAAGGTCGAGTTCCACAAGGGCGTGGGCCTGGCCCGCTACTTCCGCAAGCGCGCCGGGGGGCCGGGCCAGCGGCTGGGCGCCTGGCTCGCGGGCCCGCTGGTGGTCGCCGCGGCCGTGGCCCGGCCGCTGGTGCGGCGGCTGCTGGGTTAGCGGACCCGCGCCCCTTCGCCCGCGGACACGCGTCCGCGCCACTGAAATGGGCCACGAGGTGGCGGTCGCCGGCATCCGGTCCTGCGAAGCCGCGAAGCGGCGCCAAGGTCCACGGATTCACACGGAGACACACGGATGATGGCCGCCGCGCCATCCGTGTGTCTCCGTGTGAATCCGTGGACAAAAAGATGCTGGGGTTTCTGCATGCGCGGAGGCTCGGGTCTGCGGCGCGCGGAAGGCCGAAGATCGTATTTCCGCGCTCAGGCCGGTTGGGGCTGCGGAAACCCCCCGGCCCGGGCCACCGACGAGGCCACGCGCTTGCCCAGGAGGTCGGACGCCCAGTTCCCGATCTCGATGAGCTTTCCGAGGTCGTAGCCGGTCTCGAAGCCGGCGCGCTCCAGCATGTAGACGAGATCCTCGGTGCCGATGTTCCCGGTGGCGTTGGGGGCGAAAGGACAGCCGCCCAGGCCGCCCACGGAGGCGTCGAGGATGTCGATGCCCGCCTCGACGCCGGCGAAGGCGTTGGCCAGGCCGGTGTTGCGGGTGTCGTGGAAGTGGAGGCGCAGGGGGATGTGGCCGGCGGCCTTGCGCGCCGCTTCCACGCGCCGGCGGACCATCCAGGGGTCGGCGACGCCGATGGTGTCGGCGAGCGCGATCTCGGCCACCCGCAGGTCGGCGGCGGCGCGGACGATGTCGACCACCCGCGCCTCGGGCACCTCGCCCTCGAACGGGCAGCCGAAGGCGACCGACACGGTCACGGTTATCGGCGGCTCCTCCTTGCGGCGCACGGCCACGATGTCGGCCATCGCCTTCACCTGGTCGTCCACCGAGGCGCCCTGGTTGCGGATGCCGAAGCCGTCGCTGGCGCAGACCACGACGTTGGCCTCGTCGCACTTCGCCGCCACGCAGCGCTCCCAGCCGCGCAGGTTCAGCACCAGGCCGATGCGCGAACGCCCCGGCGTGTGCGGCAGGGCGGCCATGATCTCCTCGGCGCCGGCCATCTGGGGCACGCGCCTGGGATTGACGAACGACACCACCTCCATGCGCCGCGCGCCCGCGTCCTCGAGGCGGCGGATCATCTCCAGCTTCTGGTCGATGTCGAACAGGGTCTTCTCGTTCTGAAGGCCGTCTCTGGGCCCGACTTCGACGATCTCGATACGCCGGCTCATGGCCGCACCTCTTCCAGAACCTCGGGCGCCACATAGACCCGGAGGTCCACGTCGTCGCCCTTGGAGTAGTTGATCCCCCGGATGCGGGCGACCTCTACGGCCCGGACGCCGCGTGAGGCCAGGGCCTTGCGGAAGGCCTCGGCCTCGCGGCGCTCGACGATGGCCGGGCGTTCGCCGGCGATGGCGCGCGCGGCGTCCTCGGGACCGCCCAGGCCGGTGTCGGTGCCCAGGGCGAAGACCAGGCTGGGCTCGGCGTAGCCGGCCACCTCGACGGGCGCCTCGGCGATCCCCTGGCGGGGCAGCAGGCGCGCGCTGTCCAGGGCGGTCTCCAGGCGGGTCGAGACCCACAGCGGCTCCAGCCGTGGCGCGACGGCCGCCGCCAGGAGGCCGTGCCCCAGCGCGCCCAGGACCAGGGCGGCGGCCAGGGCCGAGACCGGCGCGCGCGCCACCAGCAGCCATCCGCCCACAACGCCTGCGGCGGCCAGGGCGGCGGCCGTCGCCGCGCCGGCCCAGAGGACCATCGGGGCGTCGGACGGGCCGCCGTAGAGCGAGAGCAGGTAGAAGACCCCGGCCGCCAGGGCGAAGCCGACCACGCCCGCAAGGACGGCCCCCAGCCAGCGAGCCGCGAGGCCGACCGTCTCCGCACCTCCGGCGGGAGCCACGATCGCCCGCGCCGCCAGCCAGGCCAGAGGCGCATAGGCCGGCAAGGTGTAGTGCGGCAGCTTGGTGGGCAGGATCTCGAACACCAGCCAGGTGGGGACGAGCCAGGCGACCGCGAACCGCACGCCGGGCTCGGCGCGATGACGCCACGCCGCCACGGCCGCCGCCGGCAGCAGGAGGGTGATCGGAAACGCCAGGATCGGCGCCAGCAGGGTATGGTAGCCGAACGGCCCCCCGTGGGTCTCGTGGCCTCCCGCCAGCTTGGGCGCCAGGTCCGCGCCCACGGCTTCGGTCCAGAATCCGCCGTCGGTGGCCACGGTGACCGCGCCGGCCCAAGGTCCCACGATGGCCAGGAGGACGATGAGGCCCCACCACCACTGCAACCCGGCCATCCAGCCGGCGCGCCGGTCCCAGGCGGCCAGGAACAGCATCGCCAGGCCGGCGACCATCGGGGTGATCGGTCCCTTCACCAGAATCCCCACCGCCACCGCGACCCAGAACGCCCATACCGTCAGCGGCGAGGTGGGGGGGCCGCCGTTCCGCGCCGCGTAGAGGCGCGCCAGCGCCGCGAGCGCCAGCGTGGTCATGCCCGCCAGCACGGCGTCCGTCTTGGCGATGAAGGCCTCGGTCGAGAGCAGGAACGTCGCGCCCAGCATCGCGCCGGCCAGAACGCCGGCCCGCGCGCCGAACAGGGCCCCGGCGCCCCAGGCGCAGGCGGCGGCGGCCAGCATCGCCCCGGCCAGGGAGGGGATGCGATAGGCCCAGATCTCGCGCGCTTCGGGGCGTGAGAGGGTGTGGACGCTGACCGCCTGCATCCAGTGGATGCCGACGGGCTTCTTGAAGCGCGGATCGTCCTGGAAGCGGATGACCACGAAGTCGTCGCGCTCCAGCATCTGGGCCGTGGCCTGGGCGAAACGCGATTCGTCGCGATCCAGGGGCGGCATGGCGACGAGGCCCGGCAGGCCGGCGAGGAAGGCGATCAGTGCGGCGAACGCCGGCCCTCGCCAGCCCCCGCTCCATCGTTCCAGCGTGCGCTCCAGACTCATGGCGCCCTGATAGCACGATCCGTCGACCCGCCGCGGCGCCCGCCGTGGTTCGGCTTTGACCATGAAAAGCACGAAAGCCGCTTCGGCCTGAAACGCCGCGAAGCGGCGCCTCTCGAATTTCAAGGAACCACGAAAAACGCGGAAGGGCGCGGAACCGCAGCTTCGCCGTCCGCGTCCTTCCGCGGTCCATGATGGCGCCTCCGCTTGCGCGGAGGCCGGGTGTGGCCGGCCCTTTCGTGTCCTTTCGTGCTTTTCGGAGTTCCAACCGGCCTGCCTTTCGCCCGAAAGCGCTCTATGACGGCGCATGGACGATGCGCCCGAGACGACTCCCGACATCTCGGTGGTGGTTCCCGTCTTCGACGAGGAGGGCGCCGCGCCGTCGCTGGCGCGCGAGATCGCCGCCGCCTTCGCGGGCCGGTCTTTCGAGATCGTCTTCGTGGACGACGCCAGCCGCGACGGCACGCGGGCGGCGCTGAAGGGTCTTGCGGCGGAGATCCCGCAGCTTCGGGTGGTGGCCCACCGGCGCAACGCCGGCCAGAGCCGCGCCCTGCGCACGGGGGTCCTTGCGGCCCGCGCGCCGTTGGTGGTCACCCTGGACGGGGACGGCCAGAACGACCCGGCCGACGCGCCGGCGCTGGTCGAGGCCCTGCTGGCCGGGCCGCCGGGCCTGGCGCTGGTAGGCGGCGAACGGGTGAAGCGCCAGGACAGCGCCGCCAAGAAGTGGGCCTCGAAGGTGGGCAACGGGGTGCGCCGCCGTCTGCTGAACGACACCGCCAACGATACCGGCTGCGGCCTCAAGGCGATGCGGCGCGAGGCGTTCCTGCGGCTTCCCTATTTCGACCACATCCACCGCTACCTGCCGGCGCTGATGCTGCGCGAGGGCTATGAGGTGGCCTTCCGGCCGGTGAACCACCGCCACCGCCGCACGGGGCGCTCGAAATACACCAACCTGGGGCGGCTTTGGGCCTCGGTCTCCGACCTCGCGGGCGTGATGTGGCTCAAGTCCCGCGCGCGGGACCCGGGGGGCGCGGACGAAGTCTGAACGGCAGGGCCAGGGCGCGGCCGCGCCGGGAGGACGGACGATGGAAGCGGACGTGAGAGCGTTCTTCGAACGGTACGAGAGGATCTTCAACCAGGCCCTCGGCGACGAGATAGGGATGGACGAGGTCGCCACGCTGTACGCGCCCGAGTTCATCGCCGCTTCGCCCGCGGGGGTCATGACGGGCCGTAACGACGACCAGCTCCGGCAGGCCATGGCGCAGGGCTACGCCCGCTACCGTGAGATCGGGACGAAGGCGATGCGGCTGCGCGACGTCCGCCTTTCCCCCATGGACGCGCTCCACGGCGTCGCCCACGTCGCCTGGACGGCGACCTATGCGCGCAAGGGCCGGCCGGACGTGGCGATCGATTTCGAGGTCCACTACCTCGTCCAGGCGTTGGACGGAGACCTCAAGGTCTTTGGCTGGGTTTCGGGCGACGAGCAGGCGCTGCTGAAGCAGCACGGCGTCGTCTGAGCGGCCCGCGGCGCGGCGGGGTCAGGTGAAGGCGCTGAGGATCAGGGCGACGACGGCGACGTCGAAGATGCGGGAGAGGAAGATCAGCATCGGCCGGTCCGTGGCGGGCGGGGTCGAACTTGGTTAAGCAAGTCCGGTGCCAGACCGGACGAAGCCCATGGCCCTCTTCTTCGACGCCCCCTGGTTCGACGGGAAACTGGCGGAACGCAGCCTTTCGCGGGCCGTGCTGGCCGCCGTCGCGGGGTTGAGCGAGGCCGATCTGGCGCTGGTCTTCAAGGATCAGAGGGAACTTTCCGCCGGGCAGGTGGCGGCCTTTGCCGAGTTGCTGGGCGTCTCCGCGGAGGAGGTGGCGGACCGCGCCGGCGTTTCCACGCCGACGCCGCCTCCGGATGCGGCGGGAGAGGGAGCGGCAGGCGAGAACGCATGCGAACCGGATGGAGACCGGCGGATCGCGGCGCTGGAGCGGCGCGTGGCTGCGCTCGAGGCCGAGCTGGTCCGGTTGCTGGCGCGCCAGGATCTCTGAGGCGGCCCGGCCGCGCCGCGCTTCAACATCGCGTGAGCCTTTCGCCCGCCCGCAGGGGCGGCTCGGTCGATCAAACTTATTGTGAAGCTGACGCCCTGGAACGGCCGCGATCAAATACGACTTGGTCAGTCGACATTCGCGTCCTCAGCGCGCCCGCGCTGCGACCGATGGCTTGGATGGCGCCTAGGCGTCGACAGAGGGAGAATCCCACATGCACATCCAGACCGGCCGCGCCGACGCCGTTCCCCTCTCCGTCCGCGTGGACGCCTTCCGCGACCTGTGCGCCAGCTACGACCCGCTGCTGAAGCCCGGCGCCGCGCCGATGGACGAGGAGGCCAGGGCCGCCCTGGAAACCTTCGCGCGGCTTTTCGACGTGCCGCTCGATCCCGCGGCCTCGGACGGCGACCTGTGGCGGCAGGTGCGCCCCCTGCTCGCGCAGCAGTTCGAGGCCGAGCGCGCCGGCGCGCCCGCTTCGGCGCCGACCGGCAAGGTGTTCCTGCCCTCGGACAAGGGCGCGGCGGACGAGAAGGGCCTTGCGGCGCCGGCGCCTCCGCTCGCCCTGCTGGTGGTCGAAGACGATCCGGATCTCTCGGCCTCGATCGTGGAGGCCCTCACTGACGCGGGCCATCTCGTCGTCGCGACCGCTTCGACGGCTGCGAGCGCGGCGGTGCTCGCCGGCCAGCATGCGGTCGACTTCGCCATCCTGGACGTGGAGCTGGAAGGGGCGGACGACGGTGTCGCCCTGGCGCGCGACCTGTATGCGCGCTGGAACCTCAAGGCGCTGTTCATATCGGGCGGACCCAACGCCCATCTGGTGGAGCTGGATGTGGCCCTCGGGTTCGTGGGCAAACCGTTCGCGGCGGCCGAACTGCTGGCCGCCGTCACCCTGGCTTCGGGGCTGATCAGCCGCCGGGCCGCCTGAAGCGGCCTGAAGAGGACAGGGGGCGTTCGGCGCGGCCCAAGGCCAGCCACCGACGGGTCAGATCTCGGTCTTGGCCTGCCGGCCCTTGCGTGCGCGGCGGTCGAAGCTGCCCGACCATTCCACGCGATTGTAGGCGGCGCGGGCGAAGTCGAGCAATGAGGCGCCGGCCCGGAGGCCACGACGCTGGCCGTCCTGGCCGATGAGCTGGGCGGCGAATCCGGACTCCGCGGCGCCGTCGCGGAACGAACGCGGCGGTTCGACCCTGCCCGCCGGCACGGGAAGGCCCGGCTCGGCGCGGGTCGCCGCGTCGGGGCCGTCAGCCTCGGCGCGGTAGGCCCTTCGCACCAGGGCCGCACGTCGGATGCGGTCAATGCGGGACATCATGTCGCACAACCTGCAATGCGTGGGCCACGTCGCGAACTCAACCTTTCGAGAGTTTGTCGAGCTGAGCCTGCATGTCGGCCATCTGCTTGCGCAAGGCCAGGAGCGCCTCGTCCGCGGCCGAAGCGCCGCCGGCCGGGGCGGTTCCGGGCGGGGCGGTTCCGGGCGAGGGCGGCGGCGCCTCGGCCCTGGGCGGCGCCGGCGGGTCCTCGGGCTTGGCCGGCGGCGCGTAGGCGAAGGGCGAGAACATCTTCATCGCCCGGTCGAAGAGTTGCAGGTTCTGGCGGATCTGCTCCTCGTAGGCCGCCATGCCCCCGGCCTGGCCGAAGGTGGAGAGCTGCTGGCGCAGACGCTCCTGCTGCTGGGTGAAGCTGGCCAGCGACATCTCGAGGTAGCTGGGCAGGAACGCCTGCATGGAGTTGCCGTAGAAGCTGATGAGCTGGCGGAGGAACTGGATCGGCAGCAGGCTCTGGCCCTGGCTCTTCTCCTCTTCCTCGAAGATGATCTGGGTGAGGACCGTCCGGGTGATGTCCTCATTGGTCTTCGCGTCGTAGACGACGAAGTCGACGCCCTGTTTCACCATCTCGGCGAGATGTTCCAGCGTGACGTAACTGGAGGAGGCCGTGTTGTAGAGACGCCGGTTGGCGTACTTCTTGATCACGACCCGCTCGCCCGTACCCCGCCCGCCCGTTGCTCCACCCGTCGCTCCAGGGGCGTCGCCGGCGCCTTCGGTGTCAGCCATCCCTAATCCTTTGCGCAGCAGGCCGATGACTCGGCCGCCCTTCTGCACCGCAGTATCGCGGATGCGAGCGCATAAGCAAATGACATCGGGCGATCAGGCGCTCGCCCTGTCCCGGCGCTCGCCCTGTGCTTGCGCTCGATCTCCCGTTGCTCATCTCCCCTTGCCCTGCGCAGGGCTGCCGTTGATAGATGCAGGCAGGGCCGTACGAGATCAGCCGCAGGAACCTGTCATGAGCGACATCGTCATCGTTTCCGCCGCACGCACGCCGGTGGGGTCATTCAACGGGGCGCTGTCCAGCCTGCCCGCTCACGAACTGGGCAAGGTGGCCATCCAGGCGGCCGTCGACCGCGCCGGGATCGCAGCCGACGACGTCGACGAGGTCATCATGGGCCAGGTTCTGCAGGCCGGCGCGGGCCAGGGACCCGCCCGCCAGGCGGCGGTGAACGCCGGCATTCCGGTGGAGAGCCCGGCCTGGAGCCTGAACCAGCTCTGTGGCTCCGGCCTGCGCGCCGTGGCGCTCGCGGCCCAGCAGATCCTGGACGGGTCGGCCGAGATCGTGATCGCGGGCGGGCAGGAGAGCATGAGCCAGTCGCCCCACGCCCAGCAACTCCGCGGTGGCCAGAAGATGGGCGACCTGGCCCTGGTCGACACCATGATCAAGGACGGCCTGTGGGACGCCTTCCACGGCTATCATATGGGCCAGACGGCCGAGAACATCGCCGCCCGCTGGCAGATCACCCGCGAGGACCAGGACAGGTTCGCCGTCGCCTCGCAGAATCGCGCCGAGGCGGCCCAGAAGGCGGGCAAGTTCAAGGACGAGATCGCGCCCGTGACCATCAAGGGCCGCAAGGGCGACACGGTGGTCGACCAGGATGAATACATCCGGCACGGGGCCACCATCGAGGCGATGGCGGGCCTGCGCCCGGCGTTCAGCAAGGAAGGCTCGGTGACGGCGGCCCACGCCTCGGGCCTCAACGACGGCGCCGTCGCCCTGGTGCTGATGAGCGCGGACGAGGCGAAGAAGCGTGGCCTGAAGCCCCTGGCGCGGATCGCCTCCTGGGCCCACGCCGGCGTCGAGCCCGAGATCATGGGCACCGGCCCGATCCCCGCCAGCCGCAAGGCGCTGGAGAAGGCGGGCTGGAAGGTCACGGACCTGGACCTGATCGAATCGAACGAGGCCTTCGCCGCCCAGGCGCTGTGCGTGGTGCGGGAACTGGGCCTCGATTCGGACAAGGTGAATGTGAATGGCGGCGCCATCGCGATCGGGCATCCGATCGGCGCTTCCGGCGCGCGCATCCTGACCACCCTGCTGCACGAGATGCAGCGTTCGGACGCCCGAAAGGGACTCGCCACCCTGTGCGTCGGCGGCGGCATGGGTGTCGCAATGTGCGTGGAAAAGGTCTGATAGCCACCGGACGCCCGATCAACGGGCGGCGGTCCGGGACTCGAGGGAGAACGACGAAATGGCCAGGGTTGCGTTGGTGACGGGCGGGACCCGTGGCATCGGTCGCGCCATCTGCGAGCGGCTGAAAGCCGACGGGATGCAGGTGGCGGCCGGCTATTCCGGCAATGATGCGGCCGCCGAGGCGTGCGCCAAGGAACTCGGCATCATGGTCGTGAAGGGCAACGTCGGGAACTTCGCCGACTGCAAGCACGCCGCCGAAGCCGTGGAAAAACAGCTCGGCCCCATCGACGTGCTGGTGAACAACGCCGGCATCACCCGCGACGGCGTGTTCCACAAGATGACCTCCGAGCAGTGGAGCGAGGTCATCCGGGTGAACATGGACAGCCTGTTCAACATGACCCGCCAGGTGATCGAGGGCATGCGCGACCGCGGCTGGGGCCGGGTCGTCAACATCAGCTCGATCAACGGCCAGAAAGGCCAGATGGGCCAGACGAACTATTCCGCCGCCAAGGCCGGAATGATCGGCTTCACCAAGGCCCTGGCCCTCGAGAATGCGCGCAAGGGCGTGACGGTGAACTGCATCGCTCCGGGCTACATCGACACCGAGATGGTGCAGGCCGTACCCGAGAAGGTGCTGGAGGGCATCATCGCCCAGATCCCGGTCGGCCGCCTGGGCAAGGGCGAGGAAATCGCCGACATGGTGGCCTTCCTTGCGGGCGAGCGCGCCGGCTATGTGACGGGCACGACACTCGCGCTTAACGGTGGCCAGTACATGGTCGGGTGACCGGCGGGCTGTTCCGCCGGCCAGAAGTCACCCGTCGGGCGTCCAAAAAGCGCCCCGATCCCGAGGCATCCCCTAGCTTGGCATGACAGGCGGACCCAAGGCGTCGAGGAGGGTGATCTGCGCGGCGCTGGCCGGCGCCGCCGGCCTGTCGGCCACCTTGTCCACGGGGGCCGGGGCGCTGGCCGGCCCCGCGGACAAGCTGCGGGACAGCCTCTACCGCGGCCGCTCGGCCGAGATTTCGGCGCCGCCGATCGCGCGTTTCGTCTCGCAGGACGGCCGGGTCTTCGTCCTGGACCGCACGCAGCCCGCGCCGATGCTGAAGTTCGAGGACAGTCCCGAGGTCTGGGTGCTGAGCCCCAGCCCTGCGCCGCGCGGCGACGTCATCTACAAGAACGACCTGGGCGAGCCCGTGCTGCGGGCGACCCGGCTGGGCGGCGTCATCCTCTTCAGCCGCCAGCGGCCCGCTGGCGAACCCGTGTCCCTTGCGGGCGGCGGTGTTCCGTTGCGCCTGGGCGGCCTCAGCCCCCAGGCGCTCAGCGAGCGGATGCTGCAGGCCAGCGTGCGTTCGGGGCGGGCGGCGCGGCGGCAGGTGGTGTTCGAGGCCGAGGCGACGCCGGCGTCGGCCGCGCTGATCGCCGATGCGGCGATGGTGGTCAGCCTGGCCTTCGTGCGCCTCGCCGGCCGCGATCGCGAAGCGCTGGGGCAGGTCGACAGCGTGCGTTTCTCCGAAGGGCGAAGGCCCTCCGCGTCGCTGGCGGAGGGCGTCCTGACGATCGTCGTGTCGCCGGGCCACGGCCTGGCCGGCCGTCCTTCTTCGGACCGGGTCGCGAAGGCGATCCGCACCGGCGACTGAATCCCCCTTTCCCACGCAGGGGGAAGGGAACGTCAGCCCTTGAAACTGTCCTTGGCGGCGCGGACCGCGGCGAAGGCCTGGGCGTCGGGCTGCCCGGCGGCGTTCACGCGATCCGCCAGCAGCGGCGCCCTCAGGAAGGGATTGGTGGCCTTCTCCAGTCCGATCGTGGTGGGCACGGTCCAGTCGCCGCGCTCGCGGGCGGCGAACACCTCTGCGGCGCGGGTCTTCAACGCCGGGCCGTCGTCCACCGAGAGGGCGAAGCGCGCGTTGGACGCGGTGTATTCGTGCGCGCAGTAGACGGTGGTGTCGTCCGGCAGGGCGGCCAGCCTCTGGAGGCTGTCCCACATCTGCTCGGCCGTGCCCTCGAACAGGCGCCCGCAGCCCAGGGCGAACAGGGTGTCGCCGACAAAGGCCACGCGGTCGGCGGGATCGTAGAACGCGACGTGGCCGAGGGTGTGGCCGCCGCTCTCGATCACCTCGAAGGTCGTCTCGCCCAGCGCCACCGTGTCGCCACCGCCGACTTCGCGGTCGAGAGGGGCGATGCGGGTGACCTCTGCGGGACCGACGATCGTGCAGCCGGTGACCGCCTTGATGTCGGCGTTGCCGCCGGCGTGGTCGGGGTGCCAGTGGGTGTTGAAGATGAAGTCCAGCTCCCAGCCCAGCGCCTCCAGCTCGCGCAGGACGGCGGCCGTCTCGGGCGTGTCGATGCAGGCGGTCCGGCCCGACGCCTCGTCGCGGACGAGGAAGCCGTAGTTGTCCGAAAGGCAGGGAAACTGGTGGACGGTCAGCGGCATGGCGGGTCTCCGGGGCGACGCCTCTCCGATTTAGGCCCCCTGCGTTTAGGCCCCCTGCGGCTCTGCGTCGACCCGATGCGGCGCGGCGCCTTTCACGGGACGACGATCGGCGCTAGCCAGGGGCATGCGGCGCGACGTGCTCGACCTTCGCCGGTTCTACGCCTCGGACCTGGGCCGGGCTGCGCGCGCCATGGTCTCGCGCAAGCTGGAGGAGGCGTGGGGGGACGCCGCCGGCCTCGACGTCCTGGCCGTGGGCTATGCGACGCCGTTCGTCGCGCCGCTGAGGGACCGCGCCCGCCGGGTGGTGGCGGCCATGCCGGCGCAGCAGGGCGTGGAGGTCTGGCCGGGCGGCGAAGCCCGCAACCTGGCCACCCTGACGCCCGAGGACGGCCTGCCGTTCCAGAACGCCCTGTTCGACCGGATCGTCGTGGTCCACAGCCTGGAGGAGAGCCAGGACCCGGTGGCCTTCCTGCGCGAGGTCTGGCGGGTTCTGGCGCCGACCGGCCGGGTGATCGTGACCGTGGCTTCGCGCAATGGACTCTGGGCCAACACCGAGAGAACGCCTTTTGGCCACGGCCGCCCGTACACGCGAAGCCAGCTCGCCGAACTGCTGCGAGAGGCCGAACTGGAGCCTGCGGGCTGGACCCGGGCGCTGTATGTCCCACCTGTCGGCTGGATGGCGGGATGGGCCGAGGGGTTCGAGCAGGCGGGCTCGCGGCTCTGGCCGGGCTTTGCGGGCCTGCTGCTCATGGAGGCGGTGAAACAGACCTTCGCCGTCAAGCCGAAGGGGACGCGGGCCCGGGTGCGCGCAGCCCGTCCCGCACTCGCGCCGTCGCCGGCTGCGGCGCCCGTTTCGAGGACACCCGATGCGCCGCCGCATCGAGAGCGCTTGGCGCCGTCGCGCCGAAGGTCTTAGCTGTGGTCCCGAGCGAGTTCGAGCAGGAGCCTCTGCGCGCATGAAAATGATCATCGCGGTCATCAAGCCCAGCCGCCTGGACGCGGTGCTCGACGCCGTCACGGAAGCTGGCGCGTCCGGCCTCACGGTCACAGAAGTGCGGGGGTACGGCCGACAGCGCGGCAAGACCGAGGTCTATCGCGGGGCGGAATACGAGGTGAAGCTGCTGCCCAAGGTGAAGCTGGAGATCGCCGTGCCGGCCGATATCGCCGAGGCGGTGGTCGAGGCGATCCAGGCGACGGCCAACACCAGCAAGATCGGCGACGGCAAGATCTTCGTCCTCGACCTGGAGCATGCGTTGCGTATCCGCACCGGCGAGCAGGGGGCCGCGGCCATCGCCGGCTGATACCCGGACCATGCGCCGCTTTCCGGCGATCGCGGCGGCGCTGGCTGTCCTTCTGGCGGGTGGAAGCGCCCGCGCCGAACTCTCGGACGCTCAGGTCGCCGAGGCCCTGAGGCGCCACGTCTGCTTCAGCCGGACGTGGTGGGGCGATCCCTACGCGCGGTTGGGACAGACGGCGACGTTCGACGTCCGCACCGACGGGCGGATGGCCTACGCCTGGAGCGAGGACCTGCGCTCGGTGCCCCGCGTCCTGCATTGGGCCGACGCCTACGCCATCGCCGAGCGCGGCGCCGGGCCCGTGGTGGTCCAGAGATCCGGCTACAACGCCGAGCGGCTGCGCGGCGAGCCCGGCTTCGAACGCGAGCGCCGGCGCGTCTACGGCGGGGCCTCCCGGCGGCTGCGTGTCGATCTGCCGACCGACTGCACGCCAGGGTTCGATCCCGAGACGCCGCTCAAGACCGAGATGCGGGCGGTCGTGGCGTCGAGCCTGTCGAACGCGGTGCGCACCTGGGGACGGCGGCCGGCGGCGGGGCGGGTGCGCGTCACCCTGGCCGACTTCGACGTGGACTATCCCGAGACCTTCGCCGTGCGCGAGGACACCGGCGAGGTGCTGCGTATCGGCCTGATCGGGGCGGACCGCACGAGCTACACGGGCGGGGCGGGCCGGCAGTATGTGGTCACGCCCGTTCCGGCCGGTCCCGTCTCGGTGCTGCTTCGCCGGCTGGTGCGGCGCCACGGGGCGCCTCTGACCCTTGTGGTGCGGTAGCCGTCCGCCCCGGGGTTCAGCGGAAGGACAGGCTGAGCTTGGCGCCCAGGAAGCGGCCGTGAGGATCGACGCCGCGCGCCGCGGCCGCCCCGCCCCGGTCGGCGCCGGACTGGAGACCGCAGAGGAAACCCAGCGATCCCGTCATGTCCTCGTCCCCCAGGCGGCGATCCACCGAGGTCTTCGCGAGTCCCGCGCGACGCAGGGCCAGAGCCTCGGTCGCTTCGGGGGAATACGAGATGCGGACCTCGGGCGCAGGCCGGGCGCGCACCGCCTGGGCCAGAACCTCGTGAACCACGGCTTGTTCGGCCGCCGGAGGCGGGGCCGCGTGTGCGCCCGTCGACGCCAGGGCCAGGACGGCGGCGAAGCCCGCGGCGGAGGTTCGGGATATCGGCATGGCGGGGACTCCGGCGCGGCGTCGTTTCGGTCGTTGTGTTCCCCGGAAGGACAATCAACCATGTCCTGGACGGGAAGGCGAGCGGCGGCTCTGTGCGGGGCGTCGAACGGGCGTTAGAATGGCGTTCGGGGAGCGTCGGTAGGGCTGGGTCATGGATCGTCGAACCGTCGCGCACAGCCGGGAGCGCGCGTGAGCACCCTGGCCTCGCACGTCCCACAAGTCGCCCCCGGAGCAGCGCCTGGAGCCGCAGCGCCGCCGGCTGTCGATTCCGGTCGGGCGCTGTTCTGGCGTCTCATCACCATCTACCTCCTGGCCACCGTCACGGCGGTCACCGTCTCGATGGGGCTGGGCCTGTTGGGGCTGGAGTTCACGCCGCGCCAGTGGCTGCTGTTCTGGGCCTGCGTGCCGGCGGCCACGGCCTTCTTCACCTCGATCGACGTCTGGGTGATCCGCAGCCACCTGAAGCCGCTCGCGCCGGTCCTGAGCGCGCTCGACCGCGGCGAGCGGCCGCCGGACGCCATCCTGGCCGAGGCGGCGGTCCGCGCGCTGAACCTGCCCCAGATGTCGGCGGTGCGCGTCACCCTGCTGCACGGGCCGATGGCGACGCTGTCGCTCTGTGCGGCGATCTACACCATCAACACCTACTTCCACGGCGGCATCGCCATGTGGCAGTTCGTCGGGCTGGCGGTGCTGATCCTGGTGTTCGCGTCGCCGGCGCACGCGATCTTCGAGTACTTCGCCGTCGGGCGCACCGTGGAGCCGGTGATCCAGCGATTGGCCCAGGCGCTGGGCGGGCCGATCCCCTCCGAGCAACAGGCCGACCTGATCGCCGTCCCGCTACGCAGCAAGCTGCTGTTCCTGGCCGTCTTCGTCTGCGCGCTGCCGCTGATCTTCAGCGCCGGATCGTTCCTCTACAAGTTCGACCGGATGATCTCCGGCTACGGCTTCGCGGTGCCCGAGGCCGACATCTTCGCGCTCAACCTGTGGAGCGCCGCGGTGGTGGCCGTCTGCATCCTGGGCGCGGTCTCGATGGCGATCCTGACCTCGACCGACGTCTCCCGCTCGGCCGGCCGGCTGGTCGACGCGATCCGCCAGGTGGAGCGCGGCCGTCTCGACGAGGCCAGGGTCGAGGTGCTGACCGCCGATGAATACGCCGAGATCAACCGCGGCTTCGCCCTGATGCTCGCCTCGCTGCGCGAGGAGCAGCAGATCCTGGAGGTGACCCAGGACCTGGCCGGCGAGCTGGTGCTGGAGGTGCTGATCGCGCGCATCATGCAGGCGACGACCGGCCTGCTCGCCGCCGAGCGCGCCAGCCTGTTCGTCTACGACGACAAGGCCGACGAGCTGTTCACCGTCTATGCCGACGGGGTCGAGACGCGGGGCATCCACGTGCCCACCGACCGCGGCATCGCCGGCGCCGTCTTCACCACCGGCCGCATCGAGAACATCCCGGACGCCTACGAGGACCCGCGCTTCAACCGCGAGGTGGACACGCGCACGGGCTTCCGCACCCGCTCGATCCTGTGCGTGCCCATCGCCAACAAGGCGGGCGCCCGCATCGGCGTGGTCCAGGCGCTGAACAAGAAGGAGGGCGTCTTCACCGCCCGCGACGAGTCGCGCCTGAAGGCCTTCGCGGCCCAGATCGCGGTCAGCCTGGAGAACGCCAAGCTCTTCGACGACGTGCTGTCGATGAAGAACTACAACGAGGCGATCCTGAAGAGCACGTCGAACGCCATCGTCACCCTGGACGCCGGGGGGCGGATCGTGACGGCGAACGACGCGGCGACGGCCCTGCTGGACCAGAACCGCGAGGCCCTGGTGGGCCGCGCCTCGGGCGAGCTGTTCGCGGCCAACCCCTGGGTGCTGGACGGCCTGGCGAAGACGCAGGCGACGGGCGAGACGGTGCTGGCGGTCGACGCCGAGCTGGCCCAGTGGTCGGGCGCCAAGGCCTCGGTGAACCTGACGGCGATGCCCCTGATCGACGCCACCGAGCAGCGGATCGGTTCGATGCTGGTGCTGGAGGACATCACCGAGGAGAAGCGCGTCCGCTCGACCATGAGCCGCTACATGTCGAAGGAGGTGGCCGACCAGCTCCTCTCCGCCGGCGAGGCCGAATTGGGCGGCAAGGAGCAGAAGGTGACGGTGATGTTCTCGGACGTCCGCCGCTTCACCGCCATCGCCGAGGCGCTCGGCCCGCGTGAGACCGTGCAACTCCTGAACGCCTATTTCACCGAGATGGTCGAGGTGATCTTCCAGCACGACGGCATCCTCGACAAATACATGGGCGACGGGATCATGGCCCTGTTCGGCTCGCCCTTCGTGGGGCCGAACGACGCCGACAATGCGCTGTCGACCGCCGACGACATGATGGCGCGGCTGGCGGTGCTGAACGCCCGGCGCGCCGGGCGGAACGAGGCGCCGCTGGACATCGGGATCGGCTTCTCGACCGGCCCCACCGTCATCGGCAACATCGGTTCGGAACGTCGGATGGAGTACACGGCCATCGGCGACACGGTGAACCTGGCCTCGCGGCTGGAGGGCGTCACCAAGCAGTATGGCGCCAAGGTGCTGCTCTCCGAGATGACCGTCCGCGACCTGAAGCGTCCGGCGACCCTTCGCGAGATCGACCTGATCCGGGTGAAGGGCAAGGACCGGCCGGTGGCGGTCTATGAATCCCTCGGCTACCGCGCCGGCGAGGCGGCCCTGCCGGCGCTGCTGAAGACGTTCGGCGAGGGGCTGACGGCGTACCGGGCGCGGGACTTCGAGGGCGCCGCGCGGGCGTTCGGCGCGGCCCTGGAGCTGGACCCGCAGGACCGGCCCTCGGCGATCTACCTCGAGCGCTGCCGCGTCCTGGCCGCCGCGTCGCCGGACGCGGGCTGGGACGGGGTGTGGACGCTGACCGAGAAGTAGGGGTTCAGATCACCTCTACGTTCACCCGGTGGCCGGGTGTCCGCGCCAGCTTGGCGTCCTTGGTGAGCAACACGGCGCCGAGCGCCTCCGCCAGGGCGATATAGGCGGCGTCATAGGCCGTCATCGTCGCCCTGAGCGACCACACGCGCGGCATGAGCGTTTCGTGCCCATGCCGGCGGACGGGGAACCCGCGCCAGACGTCGAGCGCTGCGGCGCCGGCCGACTCCGTCAACTGTCCGCTCAGCACCAGGCGTCGCAGCACCTGGGCGATCTCCAGATCGATGAGGTGCGGCGCATGCAAGGTCTCGCCCCGTGCGAACAGCCGCTGCACGAGGGTGTCTTCCGCGGGACCGCGCCGCAGGATCTCGAGCGCGGCCGACGCATCAAGGACGATCACCGCGAGTCGCGCTCGGCCCTCACCGCGGCGGCCGCGTCGAAATCGACGGGCGTGAGCTTCGCCAGACGCGCCCGCATTTCCTCGGGCGAGGGGCGCTCCGCGACGGCGGCGATCTCCCGCAGCAGCATGTCGGAGAGCGACAGGCCCGCCATCGCCGCCCGCGCCTTCAACCGGCGGTGAAGCGCCTCGGGGACATTGCGGATCTGGATCATGGACATGTAACTAGTCTAGTCACATGTGCAGCGCATGCAAGTGGCGACGACGACGGTCCTTCGGTCGGCTTTGGGGACTCATTCAGAAGCTTGCGGTTCCCCTTCCGTTCGCTGCCCGTCCGGCCTAACCTCCATGGGTGACTCTCCCGCCCACCGTCGCCCAGCTCCAGCTTGCGCCCGCGCTCGTGGTCCTGCCCGGGCCGCGGTGCGGGGTGTGTGCGCCGAACGGGGACGCGCAGCCGATCCGGCCGCCGGACGCGCGCGACCTGTTCGAAGGCGCGCCGGTGGTGGTGGCCCATGCGGCGATGACGGCGCGCCGGCTGGGGCTGCATGCGCCGCCGCGCGGGCCGCGCCTGTTCGACGTGCTGGAGCTGTTCGCCTTCGCACGCCCGGCGCGGTTCGCGGCGCCGTCGGCGGTGGGACTGGCGCAGGCGCTGGGGCTGCCGATCCCGCGCGCGCCGGCCGATCAGGCGGCCAGCCTGCATGAGGCGTCGCGTGTGCTGCTGGCCGAGCTGGCCGCCGCGCCGACGCCCGGCCGCGAGGAGGCCATCGCCCAGGCCGAGACCCTGGCGCGCGCCGGCTGGCCCTGGGGCGTCGCCGTTCTGGCGGCCCTGCGCTCGGCGCCGGCGGGCAACATGTTCCGCGGCTCGGGCCTGGACGTCTGGACGCGGCTGGCGGAATGGGAGGCCGAGGCGCCGCCCGGCGAGCCGGGGAGCAAGCCCGTCCCGCCCGACGACGCCCGCGGGCGGCTGGCCGGCCTGCTGGCCCAGGCGGGGTTGTCGGAGCCGCGGCCGGCCCAGGCCGACTACGCCGCCGAGACGGCCCACGTCTTCCAGCCCCGGATGCGCGAGGGCGAGCCCAACATGATGCTGGCCGAGGCGGGCACCGGCGTGGGCAAGACGCTGGGCTATCTCGCGCCCGCCTCGCTGTGGGCCGAGGCGAACGGACCGGCCGTCTGGGTTTCCACCTACACCCGCGCTCTCCAACGCCAGATCGAGCGCGAGAGCGCCGCCATCTGGCCCGACGAGAAGGCCCGCGCGAAGAAGGCCGTCGTGCGCAAGGGGCGCGAGAACTACCTGTGCCTGCTGAACTTCCAGGAGCAGGCGAACGCCGCCCAGCTCGGCGGGGCCGACCTCGTGGGCGTTGCGCTGGCGGCGCGCTGGGCGCGGGCCACCCGCGACGGCGACATGACGGGCGGCGACTTCCCCGCCTGGCTGCCCAGCCTGTTCGCCGTCTCGCCCGCCGCCCAGGCCAGCGCGGCGAACCTGGTGGACCGGCGGGGCGAGTGCGTCCACGCCGGATGCCAGCACTACCGCGCCTGTTTCGTGGAGAAGGCGATCCGCGGCAGCCGGCGGGCCGACATCGTGATCGCCAACCACGCCCTGGTGCTGAGCCAGGCGGCGTTCGACGGGGCGCGGGCGGCGCGCGGCAGCCCGGGCGACGCCGAGACGGCGCGGCTGAAGCGCATCGTCTTCGACGAGGGCCACCACCTGTTCGACGCCGCCGACGCGGCGTTCTCGGCGGCGCTGTCGGGGCAGGAGGCGGCCGAGCTGCGCCGCTGGATCCGCGGGCCCGAGGGACGCGGCCGGCGCGGGCGCGGTCTGGAGGCGCGGCTCTCCGACCTGCTGGGCGACCGCGAGGAGGCCCGGAGGGCGCTGCACACGGCGCTCGAAGCGGCCGCGGCCCTGCCGGGCGAAGGCTGGAGCGGGCGGATCGCGCCGCCCAATGGCGAGGTGCGCCCCAGTGGCCCGGTGGAGGCCTTCCTGGTGGCGGTGCTGGAGCAGCTCAAGGCCAGAAATCACAAGGGGGGGGCGGCCCCCAGCGAGGTCGGGATGGAGTGTGCCGCGCGTCCGGCCCTGGACCTCGTGCGCGAGACGGCGCGGTCTGCGGCGGCGGCGCTGGCGCGGCTGGAGCAGCCGCTGCTGGCGCTGGCGCGGGCGCTGGAGGACGTGATGGACGTCGAGGCCGAGCTGCTGTCGCCGTCCGAGCGGGCCCGGATCGAAGGCGCCCTGCGGGGTCTCGACCGCCGCGCGCGGATGCAGCTTCCCGCCTGGCGCTCGATGCTGTCGGCCATCGACGAGGACGCCGAGGACGACCCCGATTTCGTCGACTGGTTCGACGCCACGTTCATGTTCGGCCGGGTGGTGGACGCCGCCAGCCGCCGCCACTGGGTGGATCCCACCGAACCCTTGACCAACGCGGTCATCGCCCCGGCGCACGGGGTGCTGGTCACGTCCGCCACCCTCGCCGATCCGACGCTGGACGATCCCTTCGCGCTGGCCGAGATGCGCACCGGCGCCGCACGCCTGCCCGAGCGGCCGAAGACGATGAAGGCGGTCTCGCCGTTCGACTATGCCCGCCAGGCCCGCGCCCTGGTGGTGACCGACGTGGCCAAGGACGATCCGCGCCAGGTGGCCGCCGCCATGCGCGAGCTGTTCCTGGCCGCCGGCGGCGGGGGCCTGGGCCTCTTCACCGCCATCCGCCGCCTGCGCGCGGTGCATGAGCGGATCGCGGGGCCGCTGGCCGACCGGGGCCTGGCGCTCTACGCCCAGCATGTGGACCCGCTGGAGGTGGGCGCGCTGGTCGACATCTTCCGCGCCGAGGAGGACGCCTGCCTCCTGGGCACCGATGCGGTCAGGGACGGCGTGGACGTGCCGGGCCGCTCGCTGCGGCTCCTGGTCTTCGACCGCATTCCCTGGCCACGGCCCGACATCCTGCACAAGGCGCGGCGGGGGCGCTTCGGGAACAAGAGCTACGACGACGCCATAGCCCGCGCCCGCATCGCCCAGGCCTTCGGCCGCCTCATCCGCCGCGCCGACGACAAGGGCTGCTTCGTGTTGCTGGACGCCTCGTCCCCCACACGTCTGTTCGCGGGCCTGCCGCCGGGGGTGGAACTTCAGCGCGTGGGCCTGGTGGAAGCCATCGAGCAGGTGGCCGAATTCCTGGCGCAGACCGACGGCGAACCGGGTTGATGTTCCGCATATGTTCTTGACGATGGCGGACAGCCAGGGTTGAGTGTGGGGTAAGTACATCTTCACCGTTGAGACGCAACGTGTGCGCCGGAGGCTTTCGGGGGAATGCCGATGTTGCGGAGAGCTTTGGCCGTTGTTCTGGCGGTGATGGTGGCGGCATGCGCCGGCGCAGCGCAGGCGGCCGAGGAGATGGTTCTCGAACGGCAGGGTTACTGGTCCGTCGGCCGGGGCAAGGCCGACAGCAGACACTGCCTCGCGAGCGTGCCGACCCGTACGAAGGCGCTGTTCATGATCAACGCCTCCGGGGCGATGGTGGGGCTGTCGGTGATGACCGAGGGGCCGCAGCGTCGTGGCAAGAAAGGCGTGCTGGAGACCGACACCCACGTCTTCCAGTTCATCCCGGACTATAACGACAGCGGCGACTTCCTGATGCTCGAGCATACGGTGTCGGAACGGGTTCTGGCGGCGCTGCGGCTGGCCCGAGGCGTCAAGATCAAGGTCGACGGCCGCACCGTTTTGGACATTGGCCTCGAGGACACGGGCGCCGAGGCGGCGCTCGATGCGGTGCTGGCTTGCGGCAAGGGGCAGGCCGGCTGGTGGGGCGAGGGCGTCGATCAGGCCCTGCTTGCCGCCGACGACCCCCCGGGGGTGCTGAACGCCGAAGGATACTGGCGGCTGAGCGTGGACCACGAGGATGGACGGTGCGTGGCGATCTCCGTCCTCGGTGACGGCGGAGCGTTCATGTTGAGCGCGACAGGCGACGGTGTCTCGTTCGGCGCAGTCTCGTCCCGCGCGCTCAAACCCGGTCGGAAGGGCGCGTTCGAGACGGACGCGTGGAGCTTCGACTTCGAGCCCAGCTACGATGATGGCTATCTCTATCTGGACGACGTGTTGAACAACCGGGCGCTCGCAGCGCTTCGATTGGCGAGCCGGTTCCGGATCGCCGTGGATGGGCGAACCGTCCTGGCCATGAACCTGGAGGGCACCGGTGTTGACGGTGTGCTCGACGGGTTGGCGGACTGCGTCGCTGGCAAGTCCGGCTGGTGGGGCAAGGGACTCTCCGCGTCGGCCGCGCCGGCTTCCAGGCCCCGTTCGACGCCAGAAGGCCGGTCGCAGAATACGACGCCCGGCGGCTCAGGTCGCGGGGATGGCGGTGGCGGTTCGGGGTCGGCGTTCTTCATCACCGCGGATGGCTTTGCGGTCACGGCCGCCCATGTCGTCGCGCAGTGCCGGGAGGTGGAGTCGCCGCGCTGGGGCCGAGTCCGGTTGGTCGCCGTCGACCGGCCCGCGGACCTGGCGATCCTCAAGCTGGAGTCCGCGAGCGGCCAGTCGCTGGCGCTGCGGGGCCGCGGTCCGCGGCTGGGCGAGCCGCTGAGCGTCGGGGGCTTTCCGCTGGGCGGGTTGCTGGGCGGCGGCCTCAAGATCACCACCGGCGTCGTGGCCGGCCTGAGCGGCCCGCAGGGCGACCGCGGGCTGTTCCAGCTCTCGGCCCCGATCCAACCTGGGAACAGCGGTGGTCCGGTGGTCGACGCGACAGGCGCCCTCATCGGCGTGACCGCCGCCAAGCTGGACGAGGTCCGGCTGGTCAGCGAGACGGGGACGTTCCCGCAGAACGTGAACTTCGCCGCGCCCGTGACGATCCTCCAGGCGTTCCTGGACGAGAACGGGATCGCCTATCGCGTCGCGCCAACCGCAGCGTCGGCAGCGCCCGCCACCCTCGTGAACGTCACCTTCCCGGTCGTCTGCAAGCCGTAGGCCTCATCCCCCGCGCTGGCGTAGCGCGTTCATGGCGGCGTCGAGCTCGGCGGCGGTGACCTTGCCGTCCTTGTTGGCGTCGACGGCGTCGAAGCGCTCGGCGGGTCGGCCCGCGGCGACCCACTCGGCCTTGGAGATGGCGCCGTCGCCGTCCTTGTCCCAATTCTTCACGAGGTCGGCCGGCGTGGGCATCTGGGCAAGCGCGGCCATCGGGGCCGCGGCGAACGCGGCGGCCAGGATCGTCGGGGTGATCTTGCGCATCAGAAGGTCCTCCGGTTCGGCGGGACGGAAGCTCGTCCATGCTGCGCCGATATTATGCGATTGTGGCGGCTTCAGTGCTTTCCGCGATCGCGGCCGAAGTTCGGCTCGGCGCTCTCCTGGCCCAGGGCCACGATGCCGCGCCTTATCTCGCGCGTGCGGCTGAACAGCTCGAAGAGCTTGTCGCCCTCGCCCCAGCGGATGGCGCGGCTCAGCGCCTGGAGGTCCTCGCTGAAGCGGCCCAGCATCTCGAGCACCGCCTCCTTGTTGGTCAGGAAGACGTCGCGCCACATGGTGGGGTCGGAGGCGGCGATGCGGGTGAAGTCGCGGAAGCCGCCGGCGGAATATTTCATCACCTCGGCCTGGGTGACCGCCTCGAGGTCGGCGGTGGTGCCGACGATGTTGTAGGCGATCAGGTGCGGCAGATGGCTGGTGATGGCCAGCACCAGGTCGTGATGCTTGGCGTCCATCGTCTCGACGTTGGCCCCGAGGGTGGTCCAGAACGTGATCAGCCGCGCCACGGCTTCGGCATAGGCGGGATCGTCCCGCTCCTGCGGCGTCAGGATGGTCCAGCGGTTCTGGAACAGTTCGGCGAAACCGGCTTCCGGTCCCGAGCGCTCGGAGCCGGCGATCGGATGGCCGGGGATCACATGGACCGTCTCGGGGCACCCGGCCCTCAGCGCTTCGGCTACGTGCGCCTTGACCGAGCCCACGTCGGTGACCGTGGCGCCCGGCTTCAGGCCCGGCGCGGCGGCGCGGGCGGCGGCCTCCATCGACAGCACCGGAACGGCGAACAGCACCAGGTCGGCGTCGCGGACCGCTTCGGCAGGATCGGCCGTCAGCCGGTCGGCCAGTCCCAGCTCGGCGATCGTGGCGCGGGCGGCCTCGGACGACTCGGCGACCGCGATCTCGCCCACGGCGCCGGTCTCGCGCGCGGCGCGGATCACCGACGAGCCGATCAGGCCGCAGCCGATCACGGCCATCCGGGGATAGATCGGCGTCGTCGTCACGGGCTCAGGTCTTCATGAATTCGGCCAGCGCATCGACCGCGGCGCGGTTGTGCGCCTCCAGCCCGATGGTGATCCGCAGGTGGTCGGGCAGGCCATAGTTCAGCACCCGCCGCATGAGAAGGCCGCGGGCGCTCAGGAAGTCGTCCGCCTCGGCTGCCGTCCTGCCGGGTGTCTGAGGGAAGCCGACGAGGACGAAGTTGGTGGCGGATGGCCCCACCACCTCCAGGCCCAGGCCGCCGAGCTGTTGCGCCAGCCAGGCGCGCCACTGTTCGACGTGGGCGATGGAGCGGGCCTGGAAATCCTCGTCCGCCAGGGCGGCGACGGCGGCGTGCTGACCGGCGATCGAGGTGTTGAACGGGAGGCGGATGCGGTCCACGGCGGCGGCGATGTCGGCGGGGGCGTAGCCCCAGCCCACGCGCAGGGCGGCCAGGCCGTGCAGCTTCGAGAAGGTGTGCGTGACCACCACGTTCTCCGAGCCGCGGGCGAAGTCGAGGCCGTCCTGGAACGCCGGGTCGGTGGCGAACTCGGAGTAGGCCCCGTCCAGCACCAGCACCACGCTGGGCGGCAGGGCGGCGTGCAGGCGCAGGACCTCCGAGAAGGGGATCCAGGTGCCGGTCGGGTTGCCGGGGTTGGCCAGGAAGACCAGGCGCGTGCGGTCGTCGACTTCCTTCAGAAGCTCGTCCACGTCGATGCGGTATCCTGGCTCGCGGGCGTACTTCACTTGCGCCTGACAGGCGTGGGCGCCGATGGCGAAGGCGGCGAAGCCGTACTCGCCCTGCACGATGTTGTCGCCCGGCTCGAGGAAGGTCTGGTTCAGAAGGGCGAAGACCTCGTCCGAGCCGCAACCGAAGATGAGCCGCTCGGGCTCCAGCCGATACCGTTGGGCGATCGCCTGGCGCAGGATCGTGGTGCGGCTGTCGGGATAGACCTCGAGGTCGGTGGAATGGGCGCGGTAGGCTTCGCGGGCCGCCTCGCTGGAGCCCAGGATGTTCTCGTTCGCCGACAGCTTGACCGGATTGGCGACGCCCTCGGCCTGGGCCTTGCCGGGCACATAGGCGTGGATGTCCATGATCCCGGGCTTCGGGAGCGGGCGGGCGGCGCGGGCGCGGTCGGGAGCTTCGGTCATGTCGGTCACGTGAGTTCGTTGCAAATGAAACCAGTTCGGCTGGTTTACACGTCCAACGGCGCGGGTGCAGCCCCAATAATCCCGGACAGGCGGCCGGGCGCCCGTGCGAGGCGTGCGTCGTCGGCCTGATAATACCCCGCCAGCATGAACAGCTTCAGTCCGCCGGCCTCGGCCACGAGCTCGCCGGCCACGCCGTCGCGGCTCAGCGTCTCTTCCACGGCGGCGGCGGACCCCGGCGCATCGGTGACCCAGAAGGTGCGGTCGTCGCCGGTCGGCTCCACCTCCACGGCGGCGACGGCGAGGGCCGACATCGGACCCCAGGCGGCAAGGCAGGGCAGGGCGGCGAAGACCTTGAGCCGTGGCTCGGCGAGCAGGCGGGCCCACCAGGCGTTGTCCTGCGTAAGGGCGCAGACCGCCACGCCGCCGGGCTCCCGCGCCGCGGCGATCGTGTCCTCGGCCTTGGCGAACTGGCGCAGCGGCGGCGCGGCCCCGAAGCGATGGCGCGCCAGTTCCACGACGCGTCCGGGGTCACGCCCGCCCCAGACATTGATGTGGAACGGCCCCTGGACCGAAAGGCTGTCGCCGATCATCTCGCGCCACACCCGGACGACGAGGCCCGGACTCGCCGCCTGGCGGTCGTCGGACAGCAGACGGCGCAGGATCTCGGTTTCGCGGGCCGGGCGCAGCGCGAACCGATCGCCTTCCCCGCGGGCGTGCTTCGCCGCGGCCACGATCCGCGCCAGGCTTGCCCGTTCGTCCAGCAGGCGCAGGAGTTCGCCGTCCAGCGCATCGATGCGCTGGCGCACGCTCTCCAGGGACGGCGCGGCCTCGGACTTGGGCGCGGACATAAATCTCCCCCGAAACAGGAGCCCGGCCACTAAGGGATTGCGCAGGGGGGCGCAATAGGCCGCTCCCTCGCAAAAAAGTTGCAGGTGAAACGGTCGTTCAGGCGGCGGCGGCCGCGCCGCCCGGGTCCAGCGCCGCCTGGAGCGCCTGGAGCAGGTGTTCCGGCTTCATCGGCTTCTCCACCACCCCGTTCATGCCCGCGGCGAGATAGGCCTCGGCGTCCTCCGGGTCGGCGTTGGCCGTGAGCGCGATGATGGGCGTGGCGCCGATGCGGCCGGGCAGGGCGCGGATGGCGCGGGTGGCGGCCACGCCGTCCATGCGCGGCATGCGGATGTCCATGAGGATCAGGTCGAAGCGGCCGCTGCGCGCGGCCTCCACGGCTTCCTCGCCGTCCTCCGCGGCCTCGCTGGTGCAGTCGAACATCTCGACGAGCGATTGGGCGACCATCCGGTTGGTGGCGTTGTCGTCGACCACGAGGATGTGGGCCGCGCGCCCGGCGTCCTCGGCCAATTCGGCGGCGGCGGGCGCGCTTTCGGGTACGGCGTCGAGTCGCAGTGTGAAGGCGGCGGTATCGGAGGCGCCGGCATTGGCCTCGCGATGCAGCTCCCCGCCCATGTCGCCCAGGGCGCTCCGCGCGAGCAGCGCGCCCAAAGCCACTTCGAGGCCCAGCCGTTCATCGATGCTGCGGACCCGGGCCTCGACATCCTGGTCGTCCCACCCGGTGTCCCGTGGTCCGCGCACCCGGCCCTCGATCACGACCCCGTCCGGTCCGGCGAAGGCGCTGAGCCCGGCCTCGACGGCGCCGCGCCCCTGGGCGCCGACCGCTTCGCCGATGAAGCCGTCGAAAATCTGGATCAGGCGGCGGCGGTCGGCCAGCGCCGCCGCGTCGGGTTCGCCGCTGAACGAGACGAGGAGGGTGACGCCGGCCTCGGCGGCCCGCGGCTCCCAGCGCTGCTGCACCTCGTCCATCACCTCGCGCAGGACGACCGGCTCCGGCACGCTCCTCGGTCCCGGAGTGATGGTGGCCCTGAGGTCCGCGGCGGCGGTCATGATGCGAAGCAGGCCCTCGGCGGCCTCGGTCACACTGGCGACACAAGCCTCGCCATCCGGCGTCAGCCGCTGGCGGGCGAGTTGGCCGGTCAGGGCCAGGACGCCTTCCATCTGTTGCCGGACTTCGGCGGCGATGCGGTCGGAAATGAACTCTGGCAGGGACATGGGCCGTTGGTACTGGAGGAACCTCAGGTACCCATTTTGTGGTCTACGGCTTGCACAGAAGTTAAGTCCGGACGCTTTCCCGATAGAATTTGCAATTCTGGGATGTGCGCGGGCGCAGCCTGCCGCCTGTCGCGCCACTTCGGCGACGTCATGCAAAAACGGCGGCGGACCCTGGGGGCCGCCGCCGCGTAAGGCCGGCGCTCGGCAGGAACGGCGTCCTAGAAGCGGTACTGCAGTTCCACGCCGTAGGTCCGCGGCTGGATCAGGCCGCGGGTGATGGCGGTGCGCGTCTGGACGATCGACGCCACACCCGGGTTCGGGTTGTCGAAGATCGCCGTCGGGGTGGTGGACCCGTTGGAGGTGAAGCCCTTCTGGTCGAAGGCGTTCTTCACGAAGCCGATCACCGTGTAGCGGTCGGCGCCGTCGTTCCACAGGACGCGGAAGTCGGTGACGTCGTAGGCCTTGACCTTGTTCGCGTCGCTCTTGAACGGCTGATAGTAGGTCTCGTCGGTCCAGGTGTAGGTGGCCGACAGGATCAGCGAGCCCGCGTCGAAGTTGAACGTGTAGTTCGCGTTCCCGGCGAACTTGTGCTTCGGCGACTGGTAGATGCGCGAGCCTTCCAGCGTCTGGAACACCAGCAGCGTGCCGTTCGAAAGCACCGAGCCGCCGGACGGCGTGGCGCGCGGGTCCAGAGCGCCAGGATCCGCGGGGTCGTAGAAGCAGCAGCCCTTGGTGATCTCGGTGTGCAGGTAGCCGTAGCTGGCCGAGAGGTCGAGGGCGCGGATCGGACGCCAGATGGCCTCCAGCTCCAGGCCATAGGCCTCGGCGTTCACGTTGACGAAGTTGTTCGCCGCGGCGGTGCCGGCCGGGTTGAGCTGCGACAGGTTGAGCTGCAGATCCTTGTACTCGTTGTAGAAGGCCGCGGCGTTCAGCTGGAAGCGGCCGGCGAAGGTCTTCTTGAGGCCGATTTCGAACGCATCGACCTGCTCCTGGTCGGCCTCGGGCTGAGGCGACAGGGTGCCCAGCAGGAAGCCGCCCGACTTGTAGCCGCGGCTGTACTTCGCATAGGCCAGCGTATCGGCGTCGGGCGTCCAGTCGAGGTTCACGACGCCGGTGACGGCGTCCCAGCTGTTCTTGAGGTTGCGGAAGTTCTGCACGCCCGGCGTGAGCGGGTCCATGTCGGTGGAGACGTCGAACGCCGCCGCGCCGCCCGCGATGGCCGGCGACTGGATGATCAGCCGCTGGAACTCGGAGCCGCTCTTCTTGTCCTTGGTGTAGCGCAGGCCGGTGGTCAGGGCGAACTGCTCGTTGAATTCGTAGGTCGCCTGGCCGAACACGGCGAAGGCCTTCGAGTTCAGGGTCGCCTGGGTGTCGGCGAAGTTGCGGAGAGGATTCGGAGCGGCAGGCGCGCCGGTCAGGGTCAGCGGCGTGGCCAGGGAGGCCTGGTTCGGGTTCCCGAGCTGGATGCGCTGACGGTACTCTTCCTCATACTGGTAGACGCCGAGAATCCAGCGCAGCGGGCCGTCGCCGTTCGAGGTCAGGTTGATCTCGTTGGAGTAGTAGCGCTTCTTCTCGTTGAAGTCGGTGGTCTGGGTCGGGAAGTACGGCACGGCCAGGACGCCCAGGATCGGCTGGGTGCGGCTGGTGCCGTCGTAGTCGCCGCCGGTCTGGTAGTTGTACTGCTGGAAGCCGCCCGTGTACTTCAGGTCGGCGAAGCCCAGGTCATAGGTGATCGTCGTCGTCAGGACGTGATTGCCGCGGAGTTGGCCGTAGCCGTCCGTGTTGGTGTTCATCACATAGGGGTCTTCGACACCCGGGTTCGGGGTCGTGTAACCGAACTGGGGGTTCACCTGGAGCTGGCCGATCAGGCCGAACACGCGCGTGGTGTCATAGGGCGTGACCAGGTTCGACAGGCGGTCGCCCACGCCCATGGTGTCGTCCCAGGACGAGCGGTTGTAGCGGACGAAGATATCCAGCCGCTCGGTGGGCTCGGCCTCCATCTGGAACTCGAAGTAGGTGCGCTTGATGGTGGCGCCGTCGTTCGCAGTCCCGATGTTCTTGATGAAGCCGTCGCGCTGGTGGTCCTGGCTGCCGCCCACCTTGAAGCGCAGGTTGTCGGCCACCGGCAGGGAGACGACGGCTTCGATCCTGGTGCGGTCGTAGTTGCCGTAGCTGGCGCGGACCTCGCCGCCGAACTCGTGGCTCGGACGCTTCGAGATCTGGTTGATCGCGCCGCCGATGGCGTTGCGGCCGTACAGTGTGCCCTGCGGTCCCCGCAGAATCTCGGTCCGCTCGATGAACAGCGGGGTCTTGAACAGTTCGGATGACGAGGCCGAGTAGAAGCCGTCCGAGTAGGACGCCACCCCGGGGTCGTTGCCGATGTAGAAGGTGTTGCGGCCGGCGCCGCGGAGGCTGACGCGGTCGGTGCCGGAGTAGTTCATCCCGGGCGTGAAGTTCACGAAGTCCTGGATGCCGGTGATGCCGGCGATGTCGCGGCGCGCAGACGTGAAGGCCGACACGGCGACGGGGATGTCCTGGAGCGACTGCTCGCGCTTCTCCGCCGTCACGACCAGTTCTTCGAGGGTCGCTTCCTGGGCCAGCGCGGGCTGAGCGGCGGCGGCCAGGGCGGCGAACGACGCGCCGGCGACGAGGATCGCCCGAGCGGGCGGGATTCTACGAGACATATGGTCCTCCCAAGGCACGCGCGGTCGGACCGCGGGCCTCGTGTTCTGATCGAGTTTTCGGAACGGGCGCGGGGAGGCGCCCTGGGGGCCGGACCCTCAGTCCGCCTCGCCGCCAAGGTCAACTCATCAGTGATAACTTACAGCGTTCGCAAGACGGTTTTTTCCGACTGTGGCGAAAAGACCGCATTTTCGAAATGCCCGGACAAAATCGAACGACGGTCTTCGAACCCTTTTGCGCACAGGGATAGGCGAACGTGGAAATGTGAACCCTTACGTACCGGTCGATCAAAACTGGAGATGTTGTCATTCCGGAGGCCAGCTTCGGAGCGGTGTTCCGGGCGATCAGGAGGGCTCAGGTGAGGCCCCTCTGGGCTGCGGCCAGGACGGCCTCGGCGCGGCTGGTGACGTGGAGCTTCTGGTAGATCACCTTCACATATCCGGCGACCGTCTGGGGTTTCAGGCCGATGGCCCTGGCCGCTTCGGGACCGGACATGCCTCTGGCCAGCAGAGTCAGAACCTCGGTCTCGCGCGGGCTGAGCCTGGCCTCGTCCGCGGGCCGCGCGTCGGGCTTGATGTCCGGCCGGGGGCGGAAGCGCTCAAGGATCCGGCGCGCGATGGACGGCGACAGCGGCGGCTCGCCGCCGTCGATCCGCCGAAGGCAGGCGGCCACCTGGTCGGGATCGTCCTGCTTGAGGATGTAGCCCCGGGCGCCGGCGGCCAGCGAGTCGAAGAGGTGCAGGTCGTCGTCATAGATGGTCGCGACGACCGGCTGGGCTTCGGGAAAGCCTTCGGCGATCTCTCGCACCAGTTCCGTGCCCGACCCGTCGGGCAGTCCCAGATCGATGATGGCCAGGGTCAGGCGCCAACGGGGTGCGGTCCTGTGATCCTCGATCCGGCGCCGCGCCTCGCGCAGGCTGGCGGCCGTGACGACGGTCATGTCGGGGAAGGCCTGGGCGACAAGACCCGCCAGCCACTCGCGGGTATCGGCGCGGTCCTCGACGATCAGGCAGCCGCGCTCGGCGGGCGCCTCGGGACGCGCACCCCCATCCTGACCTGAACCGTCCTGGCCCAAGCCGCCCTGGCCCAAGCCGCCCTGGCCTTCGCCGCTCTGCACCATCGGGGAGTCGCCGCGCTCCACGTTTCTGACGTCGAAGTTAATATCGGATGGCGCCCAGGCCAATGATTCCCCTAAGAAAGTCCAGGGGGGCGTGGCCGAGGGAGTGGCCGGGGGCGTCGTCCGTCCCGGGGGTTTGGACAGGATGGACGCAAGCATTGCGACGCCCGGGGCGGGGCCTGTCGGCCGCGTGGCGGCGCCGCTGCGGCTGCTGGTCCTCGCCGTCGTGGCCGTGGCGGCGGTGATCGGCGGGGCGATCAGCTTCTCGGTCAGTCAGCCCTGGCTCGGCCTCGGCCTGGGCTGGGACGCCGGGGCGGGCGGCATGGTGGTGCGTTCGGCCGCAGGGCCGGCCTCGGACGTACCTGTCGGCGTGGTGATGACCCGCGTGCGCGCCGGGGGCGACGAACTGACCTTCGAGCGGCTCGACCTCACGGGCCAGGTCGATGGTGTCTTCGGCCCGTTCGCGGATTTCCAGCGGTTCATGTCGCGCCAGGGGCGGTTCGCCTCGATGCAGCGCCAGCCCGAGATCACCTTCACCGACACTTCCGGGCGCGACTGGACTCTCCGGCCTGCGCCGAGCCGGCCCGTCACCACTCTGGGCGCGGACTTCTGGATCGGAGCCGTGGTCGGCGCCGTCTCAGGGCTGGTCGCTGCCGCGATCTTCGTGTTCCGCCCCCGTGAGGCGGCGGCGCGCTATGTCCTGCTGAGCGGTTTCGGCATGCTCATCTGTGCGCCGATAGGCCCGATCTACACGAGCCGGGAACTCGGTCTCCCCGAGCTGTCCTTCTATCTCATCAATGGCCTGAACTTCCTGGGTGGCAGCCTGTTCGCCGCGGCCCTGTTCTCGCTCCTGCTCTACTATCCGCGCCAGCTCGCGCCGCGCTGGGTGG
The DNA here is from genome assembly GCF_037189685.1 of Phenylobacterium sp. Lineage (GTDB taxonomy): Bacteria > Pseudomonadota > Alphaproteobacteria > Caulobacterales > Caulobacteraceae > Phenylobacterium. The sequence continues at coordinate 223,099 of NZ_JBBCIT010000013.1, forward strand.
GCGTGGCGGTGGTCGGGGCCGTCCTGGCCTGGTACGCGGCCCAGGCGCTGGGCTGGTTCCCCGATCTGACCTTCGCGCGCCGGTTCCACGTGATGTGCGCGCTGGCGGGCACGTTCGTGCTGGCCGGGATCCACTGGCGCAAGACGCGGCGCGATCCGCTCGCGCGTGCGGCGCTGAGCTGGTTCCTGCTCTCATGGGTGGTGGTGGCGGCGGCCTTCTGCCTGACCATCCTCGCGCCGCAGATGTTCGACGTCGACACTTCGGCGGCCGAACCCTTCGGCTTCCTGTTGTTCATCCTGATCTACGCCGGCCTCGCGGTCGGGATCATGCGCTACCGGCTGTTCGAGCTGGGCGAGTGGTGGGTGCGCATCGTGGCCTGGACCCTGGGCCTCGTCCTGCTTGTGGCGCTGGACCTCCTGTTTCTTGCCGGCCTCCGTTTCTCCGCCGAGGTCAGCCTTTCGCTGGCGCTTCTGATCTGCGGTCTCATCTGGCTGCCGGCCAGGGGCTGGATCGCGGAGCGTATCCTGCGCCGCCGGCCTCGTGACGAACGGGCGCTGTTCGAGGGCGTGGTCCAGATCGGTCTGACCGCCTCGCCCGAAGAACAGGCGGCGCGCTGGGCCGCCGTGCTCAAGTCGCGTTTCGATCCCCTGAGCCTGGAGCCGGCCGCCCCGGTCGAGGCGCCCCGGCTGGAGGCCGACGGCCTCGCGCTCGTGACGCCGGCGATGGAAGGTTTGCCGTCGTTGCGGCTGGCCTACGCTCACGGCGGGCGTTCGCTGTTCTCGCCGGCCGACATCGCCCAGACGCAGGGCCTGGCCGACATGTTGCGGTTCGTGGTCGAGAGCCGTCGCGCCTACGAACGCGGGGTGATCGTCGAGCGCCAGCGGATCGCCGGGGACATCCACGACAACCTGGGGGCCACGCTGCTCAGCGCCCTGCACAGCCGTGACGGCGAGCGCAAGGACCGGTACATCCGCGAGACCCTGGCCGACCTGCGCAGCATCGTCACCGAGCCCGCCGGCGACGACGCGGGCCTGGCCGAGACCCTGGCCGGCAGCCGCAAGGAGATGGCCGAACGGCTGGGCGCGCGCGGGATCGAGCTGGATTGGCCGCCGGAGGCCACGCCGAGGGCCGAGTTGGACTCCAAGGTGGCCCAGTCCCTGCGGGCCATGCTGCGCGAGATCACGAACAACATCCTGAAGCACGCCGGCGCCTCGGTGGTGCGGGTGGCGCTGTCGGTGGCGGAGGGGCGGCTGACGGTGACGGTCGAGGACGACGGGGTGGGCTTCGATCCGGCGTCCGTGGCGCGGGGCGCCGGCCTGGGCGGGCTGAGCGACCGGGCCGCCCGGCATGGGGGCGAGGTTCGCTGGGCGTCTGGGCTCGGCGGACGCGGGGCGCGCGCCGAGATCCGGCTGCCGACGGCCGGTTGACGCTGCGCCAGACGAAAGGGCCGGCAGATCGCTCCGCCGGCCCTTCGTGTGTCGGCCGTCTTCTTGCGCCGGTTGGCCCGGCAGCCCCGAACGACGGGCCTGCCGGGCTTGCGCCGGTCAGAAGCGGTACTGGAGCTCCACGCCGTAGGTGCGCGGCGGAGTGAGTTCGTACACCTGGGCCCCGTTGGGGAAGCGGTCGGACGGCACCGTGGCGCTGTTGTTCCGCTGCGAGGCCTGGATGGCGGCGGCGTAGCCGTCGTCGTCCAGAACGTTCTTCACGTAGGCGATGACCGTGTACTTGCCGCCGGTGGGCGCCCAGATGGCCCGCAGGTCCACCTGATCCCACGACGGGGCCGAGTTGTAGTCGCGTTCGAAGACGTTGGCGTAGGACTTCGACCGGTAGAGGTAGGTGGCGCCCAGGGTCAGGCTCCCCGGTTCCATATCGAAGGTGTAGAGGCCGTTCAGCGCCAGCTTGTGCTTGGGCGCCTGGGGCAGGGAGTTGCCCACGACGCTGACCGCGCCCGTGGTGATGTTGTCGTTCACGTCGACCAGCAGCGGGCTCTTCTTGATCTTGCTGGGATTGTACCCGTAGTCGAGAGAGAGGCGCAGCGGCCGGACCGGCTGCCAGATCGTGCTGAACTCGACGCCCTTGGACACGGATTTGTCGATGTTCACGAACTGGGTGACGTTGGTGGCGCCGACGCGCACGGCGACAGGCGCCTGCAGGTCGCGGTAGTCGAGGTAGAAGAGCGCCAGGTTGAACTGGAGGTTGGAGCCGAAGTTCTTCTTCAGGCCCAGCTCGTACGAGTTGACGATCTCTTCGTCCGCCTTGGGCGCCGCGAGGAAGCCGCCGGCCGAGAAGCCGAAGGCCTTGTAGCCGCGGCTGTAGCGGGCATAGGCCATGGTGTCCGGATCCGGCTCCCACTGGAGGCCCGCCGTGCCGGTGATGGCGTCCGAGGTGTCGTCGAGCTGCCGGCTGGCGACGCCGGTCGCCGGGTTGATCACATACTGGCGGCAGACGCCGGCGGTGCAGACCGAGGGGGTGGCGACCCCTTCGATCAGCCCGTCGGTGCTCTTGGGCGCCAGGGCGTCGGTGAGGTCCATGGCCCCGTTGCCCAGGCCGTTGAGGCCGGCCAGCGCCGGGATGCCCAGCACGGGGGCGAGCTGCGCCAGGGCGTTCAGGTTGCCCAGCAGGCTGCCCCAGTTGTTCGCCGTGCCGGGGCCGAAGCCGCTCAGGCCCAGGGCGGGATAGAGGCTCGGATAGCAGGCGTCGGAGTTGCAGACGACGCGGCGGAACTCCTGGCCGAACTTCCGATCCTTGGTGTAGCGGAGGCCGGCCGTGACCTTCAGGGTCTCGGTGGCCTGCCAGTCCACTTGGCCGAAGAGGGCCTTGCTCCGGGTGGTCAGGGCGTAGTTGCCGGTCGACCATGTGCCGCCGGGGTTGGGCGCGGCGCCGAGGATGGGGGTCTGGAGGCTGGAGGGGCCGACCAGGAAGAAGTCGGCGGTGCTGCCGGTGCCGGTGTACTTCTCGTTGAAGTAGAAGGCGCCGACGATCCACTGGACCGGGCCGTCATGGGTGGACGAGATGTTCAGCTCGTGGCTGTACCACTTGGGGTACTCGAAATAGTGGTAGCCGTTGTTGGCGTTGACGGTCAGCGGCTGGCAGTTGACCGGCGAGACGCCGGCGGCGAACAGGCCCCCGATGGTGCCGCAGATCGAGCCGGGCGCCAGGGGGATCTGGAACGAGCGGACGCTGGTGGCGTCGGTGTCGCCATAGAGGTCGTACTTGTACTCCTGGAAGCCGCCCACGTACCGGATGTCCACCGTGGGGGCGTGGTAGACGAAGTTGGCCGTCAGCGAGTTGACGTCGCGCAGGCGCACCCGCTGGGGGATGTTGCTGTTGAACGTGCGGTTGTCGTTCAGCGCGGGGTTCGACGTGGTCGTCGAGCCGTTGAACTGGAGCAGGCTGCCGGGGACGATGCCGTTGACGCCGGTCTCGGTCGTGTAGCCGTGGGCCGAGTTGAAGACGATCGAGAAGTTGGGGTCGAGCCGGCCGGTCTCGTAGGGGCCGTTCAGGTAGCCGGCGCGGGCGCCGGGGCCGCCGCGGTTGTGCCAGACCAGGGTCTTGTACGAGACCCACAGGTCGGCGTTCTCGCCCAGGTCGGCCTCGATCTGGGCCTGGACCTGGTACTCGTCGCGCTTGCTGCCTTCCGAAGGTTGGCCGTCGTTGACGTTCTTGTAGTAGCCCTTCCGCTGGTCGAGCTTGTAGCCCGAGATGCGGGCGCGGAGGTTTTCGGTGATGGGGCCGGAGACGGCCGCCTGGAAGTTGGTGAAGCTGTAGTTCTCGGCGATGGCCCGGACCTCGGCGTAGAAGTCGTCGGTGGGCCGGACCGAGATCACGTTGACGGTGCCGCCGATGGCGTTGCGGCCATAGAGCGTGCCCTGGGGCCCGCGCAGGATCTCGACCCGCTCCACGTCCAGCGGCGGGCCGCCGGCCAGCACCGTCGAGGTCGTGAACAGGCCGTCGATGTAGATCGACACCGCCCCGTCCACCGCGTGCACGTTGGTCAGGCG
>NZ_JBBCIT010000014.1:0-310145 GCF_037189685.1 Phenylobacterium sp.
GGCGGCGCCCCCCCCCCCCCCCCGGCTGCGGGCGGCGACCTGGGCCTGATCTCTCTGGAGGTCGAGGGCCAGCCGCTCGGCGCGCGAGGGCAGGGGGGCTGCGGCCGGCTGGCTCGCCGCGGCGGGGGCGACGGCGCCGGCCCGGCCGCGGTCGGCCCGGGGCGAGGGGAGGCGGAAGGCGAAAGCCATGACGCAGGCGCCGATCACAAGCGCGGCCTGGCCGGCGGCGAAGACGAAGACCAGCGCTGCGGCGCTCATGGCCGTCTGCGGGTTCAGGCGCTGGGCCAGCCGTTGTTCGGCCAGCGTCGCGATCCAGGGCTCGATGACCGAAAGCATCAGGACGATCAGGAGCCAGGCCACCAGGGGGGTGAGGGCCGCGGCGGCGATGGCGCGCACCCAGCCCACGAACAGGCCGCGGGTGGCGGGGATCAGCGCCAGGACGATGAAGACCGGGCCGATGGCGGTCAGGACGCCGATGGCCAGGGTGGCGGCCGAGATCACACCCGCGCTGGCCAGGAAGAGGACGCCCGAGGCCGCGGCGGTGGTTTCGGCGGCGGCGGCCTGCGGGCTGGAATAGCCCTTGGCGTTCGGCCCGGCGAGCTGGCCGTAGGCCGCGCCGGTCTCGCTGAACTCGTCATAGGCCGCCTGGAGCCCGTCGACCGGGCGCGACGCCAGCGAGGTCCCGTCCTCGGTGAATGGGGCCGAGACGATGGCCGCGATCTCGGTCGGCGCGCGGCCCGCCACGTCGAACACTAGCGACTGGAAGGTGGCCCAGCTGGTCACGAGCGCCAGGATCAATCCCACCTTCAGCGCGATGCCGGGGGCGTCCGAGAGGCGGGCGGCGCCCTGGGCGAACAGCATCCGGTAGCCGATCAGGGCCACATAGATCGTGAGGATCGCCGTGACCGCACCCTGGAAGACGGGTGAACCCGAAGTCAGCGCCGTATAGCCGCCCTCGGCGTAGACGCGCGTCTGGCATTCTACCGTGGCGAGCACGCCCCGGATCACGCCGTCGTCGATCATGGCGGCGCAGGCGGTGCTCATGCCGCGTTCCGACCCTCGCGGGGCTCGCCGCCGGCCATGAAGCGGGGGAGCCAGGCGTCAGGGGCGTCGCCCACCTCGCCGCGCAGGGCGTCGAGCCGGCGCACGGCGCGCTCGGTGCCGGCCAGCACGGCCAGCTCGCCCGACAGGCCGGTCAGGTCCAGCCGGGCGACGACGCTGTGGTCGCCGCGCTTGATGAGGAAGCAGCGCGAGGTGTCGGGCAGGGTGCGGACCAGCTCGAACTCGTGCTCGGTCAGGCCGAAGCCGTCCACGTAGTCCGCCGCCTTGGCGCGGGCGTTGGGGAAGAAGATCTGGGTGGCGGCCTGCTCGATGATCGCCGAGGCGATGCGGCTGTCCAGCGCGTCCGATGCGCTCTGGGTGCAGAAGCCCACCACGCCGTTGCGCTTGCGGATGGTCTTCTCCCAATCCTTGATCCGGCGGACGAAGACCGGGTCGTCCAGCACCTTCCAGCCCTCGTCGACCACGATCAGGGCCGGGTCGCCGTCCAGCCGCTGCTCCAGCCGGTGGAACAGGTACATCATGGCCGGCACGCGGACGGTGGGCGAATCCAGCAGCCGGGTCATGTCGAAGCCCAGGATGCGGGTCTCGACGTCCAGCAGGTCGGCCTCGTTGTCGAACAGCCAGGCGTGGTCGCCGCCGTCGCACCAGGCGGCCAGACGGGCCGAGAGGTCGCCCGCGTGGGGCCGGCGCGCGCCGCGGAACAGCTCGCGCAGATAGCGCAGGCGCCGATGGCCGGGCGGCTGGGCGAAGTTGGCGTCGATCGCGTCGGCGATCATCAGCCGGTCCTCGGCGTCCAGCACCTCGCCTTCGGAGGTGAGGAGCTGGGCCACCCATTCGGCCAGGAACGCCCGGTTCCCCGGCGTGTCGGACAGGGCCAGGGGGTTGAAGCCGGTGGGCTCGCCCGGCGAGATCACGTCGTAGCGGCCGCCGATGGCGCGGATGAAGGGCTCGGCGCCGCGGTCCTTGTCGAAATAGGCGATCTTCGGCTTCAGCCTCTCGGCCTGGGCCAGGAGGAAGGTGAGCAGCACCGTCTTGCCCGAGCCCGAGGGGCCGATGACGGTGAAGTTGCCCAGGTCGCCGTTGTGGAAGTTGAAGTGGTAGGGGCCGAAGGCCGTGGTCTCCAGCACCGCGATGGCCGGCCCCCAGTGGTTGCCGTCGGCCTGGCCGGTCGGGTGGTTGTGGAAGCTGGCCAGCCCCGCGAAGTTGCCGGCTGAGATCAGCGCCTTGCGCGAGATGAAGCGGAAGTTCCCGGGGAACTGCGCCCAGAAGGCGGGTTCGAGGTTCACGTCCTCGCGCACGGCCACGGCGCCGGTCTCGGCCAGGGCCGACTGCACGTCGGCCACGCCGGCGTCCAGCGCGTCCAGGCTGTCGGCCTTGGCCAGGATGGTCAGGTGGTGCTCGCCATAGGCCGCGCGCCCGGCGCCCACGTCGTCGCGGGCCTGGGCCAGTTCGCCGCGCAGGCTGTAGGCGTCGTCCTCGGCGGCCTTGAGGCGGCGCAGCGCCAGGCCCATGCGGTCCAGCGCCGCCTGGCGGTCCACGAACGCGAAGCTCTCGGTGAGCACCATCTCCATCGGCAGGCGCAGGACGCCGTCCAGCAGGCCGGGGGCGGTGCGGGCCGGATAGTCCTTCACCGACACCATCGCGCCGAACGCAGGCTCGGACGCGCCGGGGCCGAACTCCATGGCGTCGAGGCCGAAGCTGAGCCGGCGGGTCCCGAGCGCCTGGGCGAAGTCGCCGCCGGGCGCCAGCACGGGCCGGAGCTCGCCGTTCAGGATCAGGCCCAGGAACTCGGCGGGCTCGGAGCGCTGGGCGCCGCCGGGGCCGTCGTAGCGGCCGAGCGTGCGCGCGCCATAGGGGGCCAGGGCCGCGGCGAAGGCCTCGCGCGTGGCGTGCAGCTCGCGCAGGTCGCGGGCGATCTCGCCGTCGCGGGCGCGGGGTCCTTTCATCAGCCGTTCGAGGAGACCGGCCGAACCCTGGGTCGGGCGCAGGACGAGGGTCAGGAAGATGTCGTTGACGTACAGGCGGCGGCTGGCGAGCTGATCGCGCCACCGTTGGTCGAGGGTTTCGCAGAAGGGCTCTTCCGGCGGCGGCGGGAAGGCCGGCGTCACGCGGCGGCGCACGACATGGTGCCAGAGCGCCAGCCGCGAGCTGGCGGCGCCGCGCAGCACGGTCTCGCGAACGGCCTTGCGGTAGTTGAGCTCCTCGTCGGGCGCGGTCTCGAACGGGAAGCCCGCCAGATGCAGGGTCTGGATCAGCACGCCGTCCTTCGTGCGCAGCGTCACGTCGTCGGCGTGGGCGAGGTAGGGCAGCCGGTCGCCGACTGCGGCCTCGCGCGGGGCCAGGATCCTGGCGGCCGCGGTCGTGAGGAAGGTGTCGCTCATGGCCTGTACGAGTTCCCGCGCCAGAAGCTGAAGTTCTTCACTCGCGGGCAGGTGGAGAGCCGGGTGACCCAGAGATCGAAGAAGCGCGGCTCACGCAGGGATCCCACATAGCCGACAGCGTGGATCACGGCCGCGATGAGCAGCGCCCAGAAGGAACGGGTGATCAGGAACGCCTCGGCCGTCACGACCAGGTTGAGGACCATGTAGGGATAGGTGACGCCGCCGATCATCTGGGGCCGCGTGAGCGCCGCGAAGACGGGATCGGAGGCCAGCCGGCTCATGGTTCAGAGCCCCCCGGCCAGGGAGCGGATGCCGGCCACGATGGTGACGGCGCCGAAGATGATGAAGATGCCGACCAGGGTGACGATCCCGCGCCGCCAGTCGAAGCGGCCCACCAGCATCAGATAGCCGATGATGGCCACCGCGATGACCGCCGCGGTGGTGGCGAGATTGCCGAGCAGGGTGCCCTGGACCCAGTTCAGCGCCGCCAGAAGGGGTGACGAGCCGGCCGGATCGGCCTGGGCCTGAGCGTGCGCGGGCGCGGCTGCGAAAGCCAGAACGGTCGTGAGGGGGAAAAATCTCTTCATCGGTCTCACTCCGCGCGGGCGCCCAGGGCCGCGGCGGCCCCGAGGCGCGAGAGGATCGCGCGCACGTAGGTTTGGGTTTCGGCATAGGGCGGGACGCCGCCGTACCGTTCGACCGCCTTGGGGCCGGCATTGTAGGCCGCCAGCGCCAGCTTCAGATCTCCGAACCGCCGGATCTGCTGAGCCAGATAGGCTGCGCCGCCGTCGATATTGCCTTTCAGGTCCGAGGGGTCCACGCCGAGGTCGCTAGCGGTTGTTGGTAACAGTTGCATGACACCGCGCGCGCCTTTTGACGAAACCGCCGCATGATTGAAACGCGACTCCTGCCAAGCCACCGCCTCGACGATCTCGGCCGGCACGGCGTGGCGCTCTGACGATTCCCGGATCAGCCGGATCACCTCCTCCGGCGGCGCGCGGACCAGCGGGGCGGGCTCGGGCGGGAGAATCGGCGTGACCCCCGCCGACGTGTGAACCTGCGGGCCGGCGTAGGTGGTCACCGCGCCGTCCTCGCCGATCTCCAGAACCTGGGCGGCCGCGCCTGACGCCGAGGCCATGACCAGGGCGACGGCCGATCCAAGAACCCCGAACTGCATCGCCTTGAGCGCCATCTTCCGCCCCGATCCCGAGCCCCGACGTTAGCCCATAGGCCCTCGGCGCGACCAGTACGCATCTCGAGCGCGGTGGAATTGCGACAAGGCGTCGCCGGTGCGCGTCGGCGTCGCAACGGAGGCGCCACGAAACCGAAGCCGAAGTGTCATCCGCCTGTCCGCGCGCTGTCACCGGCGGTCCCTAAGAACGCCCCCGACGGCGGGGAGACGGCTCCGGGGGATGGCTTCGGACGGAGCGCCCGCCTGCACGCACAAGCGTCTCGCGGGAGATCAACATGACCGGCGTCAAGCTCAAACTCATCCTCGTCAGCTCTCTGAGCGCGCTCGCGCTGGCGGGCTGCGGCGGGGCGGACAACGTCGCCTCGCCCGGCGAAGGCGCCTTCCCGCCCACCAGCGGCGGCGGCGGTGGCGGGGGTGGCGGCACGACGCCGCAACCTGGCCAGCCGGCTGCGGATTGCCCGACGGGCTTCTCCAACGTGGGCCTCGTAGCCAACGGCACGCTGCGCGCCTGCCAGCTTCCGTCCCTCATCCTGGGCAACCTCGTGGTGCCCAACCGCGACGGCACGGTCTACGCGATCAGCGGCCGGACGGATGTCGGCCAGGATCGCGGCGCCGATCCGAACAATCCCATCGCCGGCGCACAGCAGGGCATCCTGACCATCGAGCCGGGCGTCCGGCTCTTCGGCTCGGGCGGCCTGGACTATCTGAACATCGTCCGCGGCTCCCAGATCTTCGCCGAGGGCACCGCCACCAGCCCCATCATCTTCACCAGCCGCTCGAACATCGACGGCAACTCGGGCGCCGACCTCATCGGCCAGTGGGGCGGCATCGTGATATCGGGCCGCGCTCCGATCGCGAGCTGCCCGGCCGGCACGACGCCTCCGAACATCAACTGCGTGGCCACCTTCGAGGGCGGCGTGTCGCTCTACGGCGGCAACAGCCCCACCGACAACTCGGGCCGGCTGCGCTACATCCAGGTGCGCTATCCGGGCTTCGAGGTGCAGCCCAACCGCGAGCTGAACGGCATCACGTTCAACGGCGTCGGCTCGGGCACCACGGTCGAGTACGTCCAGGTCCACAACTCGTCGGATGACGGGATCGAGTTCTTCGGCGGCACCGTGAACGCCAAGCGCGTCGTGATCACCGGCGCCGACGACGACAGCATCGACACCGACGAAGGCTGGCGCGGCGGCATCCAGTACCTGATCATCCGCCAGCGGGCGAACGGCGGCGACCGCGCCTTCGAGATGAGTTCGGCCGGCGTCCAGGCGTCGCTGAACTCGCAGCCCAAGATCGCCAACTACACCGCCATCGGCTCCACGCGGACCGGCGCCGGCGACGTTCAGATCCTCAACACGGGCACTGGCGGCCGCTTCATCAACGGCATCCATGTGTCCACGAACCCGAACACGGCCTGCCTGGACGTGGACGACACCTCGACCGTCGCCGCCGCGCCGCGGTGGGACTCGGTGGTCTTCGCCTGCGCCATCGCCTTCCGTGAAGACACCAACGTCACCGCCGCCCAGGTGGCGACCCTGTTCAACGCGGGGGCCAACAACTCCTCGACCCACACCTCGACCCTCTCGGGCTTCGTGAACGGCTCGAACGAGATGGGCCGCGTGGCGACCAATCCCCAGGCGATCTACGCCTTCTTCGACAACGTGACCTACATCGGCGCCGTTCGGGACGCGAGCGACACCTGGTGGCAGGGCTGGACCTGCGGCCTGTCCACCGGAAGCAGCTGCTGAGCCGGCGAGGCGGGGTCTTCGGACCCCGCCGCCTTCGCGCGATGTCGAACTCCAGAGGCCATCCTCACATGACCCATTTCAAGCGCCCGCTCGCCGGGCTTCTGCTTTGCACGACGGCGCTGATGGCGCCCGCCCTGGCCTGGGGCCAGGATCCCGGGACCGAGGTGGACGAGGTGGTGGTCCGCGGCAAGTACATCCCCGAAGTGATGCGCGAGACCTCCGAGGTGGCTTCGATCGTCACCGCCGAGGACCTCGTGCGCCAGGGCGACGACACGGCGGCGGCGGCGCTGACGCGGCTGGCCGGCCTGAGCCTCGTCAGCGGCCGGTTCGTCTATGTGCGGGGCCTGGGCGAGCGCTATTCGTCGGCCTTGCTGAACGGATCGCCGCTGCCCAGCCCGGAGCCGCTCCAGCGGGTGGTTCCGCTGGATCTCTTCCCCTCGAACATCCTGGCGGGCGTCACGGTCCAGAAGACCTACTCGGTCAACTATCCGGGCGAGTTCGGCGGGGGGCTGATCGACCTGAACACGGTGGGCGTGCCCGACCGGCCGTTCGTCGCCATGGGCGTCAGCCTGGGCATGAACTCCTCCACCACGCTGAAGCGGGGGCTGACCTACTTCGGCGGCGGAAACAGCGACTCGTTCGGCGTCGACGACGGCACGCGCGAACTCCCGCTGCTGATCCGGCGCGGCATCGAGACGGGCAAGCGGATCGACTCGTCGAACTTCGATTCGACGACCCTCACGGCGATGGGCCGCAGCTTCCAGAACGCCAACATCAACCTGCTCCAGTCGACCGACAACGTGCCGATCAACGGCAGCTTCGATGTCTCCGCCGGGACCGCCTGGAACTTCGACTGGGGCCGGCTCGGCGTCGTCGGCATCTTCGGATACGACAACGGCTGGTCCACGCGCCGCGCGACCCAGCAGGAGGGCGTGGTGAACCTGGACGGCCTGTCGGTCCAGGAAGACCTGTTCTCGAACTCGACCCAGAACGACATCGTCCTGAACGGGCTGACCCAGGTGGCCCTCGAGCTGGACAACCACAGCTTCAAGTGGACCAACCTCTACGTCCGCAACGTGACGAAGGAGACCCGCTCGGTCACCGGCGACAGCGCCCGGGCCAGCAACACGATCCGGGACGACTCCACCGCCTGGTATCAGCGCGAGCTGATCGACACCCAGATCACCGGCCGGCATGAGTTCGGGGACCTGGAGATCCTGTGGCGGGGCTCCTACGCCCGGACCGAGCGCGACGTGCCCTACGAGCGTTCGCTCCGCTACCGGCTCGTGGGCGGCGAATACCTGCACAACCCGCAGCTCGATGCGAACTTCATCCGGTTCAGCGAACTGGAGGACAAGACGTCCGGCGCGGGGATCGATTTCCGGTACCGCCTGCAGAACCCCTGGATCGCCGACCTCACCCTCTCGGGCGGCTACGCCTGGTACGACAACGAGCGCATCTCGGACTCGCGGGTCTTCCGCTTCACCATGAACTTCACCCCGGACCTGAACTTCCAGCGCCAGCGGGTGGACTTCCTCTATTCCGACTACAACATCGGTCCCGAGGGCCTGATCCTTCGGGAGGTCACGGGTTCGGACGGGGCGGCCGCCTACTCGGCCAGCCTGGTCACGCACGGCGCCTATATCCAGGGCGAGGGCGAGATCGCGCCCGCCGTCCGCGCCACCCTGGGCGTGCGCTTCGAGACCGGAACCCAGGACGTCCAGGCGATCGACCTGTTCTCGCCCACTCCGCTTGAAGGCCGCAGCCTCAAGAACGACTACTGGCTGCCGGCCGCCACGGTCACCTGGAACTTCGCCGAGGACCAGCAGCTCCGTTTCGGCGCGTCCAAGACGATCGCCCGCCCACAGTTCCGCGAGCAGGCGCCGCAACTCTACCTCGATCCGGAAAGCGACCGGACCTTCATCGGCAATCCGTTCCTCTTCGACAGCGAGATCATCAATCTCGACGCCCGCTACGAGCGGTATTTCGACCGTGGGCAGTTCGCCACGGTGGGCCTGTTCTACAAGGACATCGACCGGCCCATCGAGTCGGTGGTGAACGAGTCCGGCTCCGGCCTGCAGCAGAGCTTCCTGAACGCGCCGCGGGCCGTGGTCTACGGCGCCGAGGCCGAGTTCAAGAAGTTCTTCGAGTTCGAGACGGGCCAGAGCTGGGTCGACAATGTGCGCTGGCTGGTCGCCGCCAACTACACCTACACGAAGTCCGAGGTGAAGGTGGGGGCGGACGACGTCGTGTTCCCACGCACCAACCTGGGCCTGCCGGCGCCGGCGCGGAACTTCGTCATCGACGGCACGCGGCTCCAGGGGCAGTCGAAGCACCTGGGCAACCTGCAACTGGGCTTCGAGACGCTGGACGGCATGACCCAGGCGACGCTTCTGGCCAACTACGCCAGCAAGCGGAGCACCGCGCGCGGCCAGGCGGGCGCGCCCGACTTCGAGCAGAAGCCGGGCGTGATGCTGGACTTCACCTTCCGCCACAAGTTCGAGCTCTGGGGCCAGGCGTTCACGGCCGGCGTCGAAGCCCGCAACCTGCTGGGCGAGGAGTTCGACGAGTTCCAGAAGCGCGGGGGCGACATCATCCGGCTCAACAACTACGAACTGGGCCGCAGTCTTTCGATCAGCCTTTCCGCCAGGCTCTGAGCCGGCGGCCCTTCTCGGGAAACAGCCGGCCCGGCGTCCGTGCGCCGGGCCGTCGCTGTCCGCTGCGGCCCCGGATACTACGAGTGATCCGGAAGTGTCGCAGAATCGTCACGGAACTTTTGCCGGGGCCACCCGTGCAGTAGCGTTCGCCTCCTGAAGAGCGGCATGGAGCCGCCGAAGGAGGAACAAGCGATGCGGCTCATGATCTGCGCCCTTGCGGTCTCGGCCTTCTCGATGGGCGCGGCTGTGGCGGGGGACGCCCCCTCGGCGGCCGCCAAGGCGACCGACGCGGCGGCGCGTACGGCCCCGGCCCGCACGGTCTACATCTGCGATTCCACGCCCGAGACGCGCCGTGGGTTCGCCCGGGAGTTCGGCCGGACCGAGTTCGTCACGGCCCGCGACGCCGTCGCCCGCGGCCAGGCCTGGGCGGCGCCCAAGTGCGTGACCTCGCTCGAGGCTGCGCGCCTCAGGGAACTGGCGGCCCGCTAGGCGCGGGCTCGCCGAACGCGGGCTCGCCGAACGCGGGGTCTTCTGCGTCCGTTTCGCTGGGGGCCAGAGGTTCGGGCGGCTTTCCCGCGCGGATCGCCTCCACCATCGCGATCACGGCGTCGGCGACGACCTCGGGCCGGTCATTCTGGACCAGGTGGGACGAGAACACCGTGCGCTGCCAGCCGAAACGGACGTTCGACGCCATCTGCATGTGTTGCAGCTCCCATAGGGAACGCGGCCTGTCATAGCCGACCTGAGGGGCGGTCGCAGCCGTGTCGGATGCGGTTATGACGTAGGTGGGAACCTCGGCCAGGACGTACCGCGTCCGGCTTGCCTGGGCCGACGTCGAGGTGAAGATGGCGTCCAGCTCGGAGAGCCGGTTGCGCCAGGTCTGGGGATCCCGGGCGATCTCCGCGGCGCGTGCGCCGCCTCTCTGACAGTCGCCCCACGCAGCATCGGGGGGTGTTCCAGGCCGCTGGGGCGCCTCGGCTGTCGTCAGGCATCGCTGCAGTCGGCTCCGGATACCGGTGAGGCCGTCGCGGCCGGCGGGCGCAAGACGCTCGACTGTGGGGTCGGCCAGAACCAGTCCCTTGACCTCCTGCGGGCGCCGCGCCGCGAACAGCCGTGCGTAGAGGGCGCCTGCAGAATGGCCGACCAGCACGTAGGGGCCTTGCAGGCCGGCGGCGTCCAGGCCTGCATCGAGGTCGCGCGCGATCGCGGCGCCGTCCCGGGGTTCCGGGCCGGGGCTGCTGAAGCCGTAGCCCGCCCGGTCGTAGGCGCAGACGTGCGTGACCTTGGCGATGCGCGGCTGGACCTTGGCCCAGCCGCCCGCGCCGGCGCCGAATCCCGATTCGAGAATCACGGTGGGCGAGCCGCGGCCGCTGCACCGGAAGTTGAGGTTCCGGCTATCTGGCAGTGTGGCGACCGTTCCGGGGCGATCCTCGGCTGACGCGGTGCTCAACGGGCCCGTACCGCAGCTTGCCGCCAGAGCCACGGTCGCCGTCACGGCCAGGACCGGGAGCAGGCGTGACATCCCTCGGGCGGGGCGGAGCGGCATGTGACTTGCACCACGGATAGCGTCCGTTTGACCGGACTCATCGGCTGACCGACAATTGCACAGCGGCGGCAGACTGCTAGTTAGTGACGACGATATTCTCGGAGGGGGCTGGTGGAGACGGTCTACGATTGGATCACCGTGGCGATCTTCGGCGCCCTGGTCGTGCTATTCCTGCACAGGTCGGTGCAGCCCGGGGAGCCGCAGGACACGATCCTGCACTATCTTCCCCCCTCCGTGGGGTGCGCTGTGGCCAACTGGTTCGGCAACGAGGGGCAGGGCCTGATCTCGTTCCTGATCGTCCTGGTGGTGCTCGTCTACATCGTCCTTGTCCTGAAGCCGTTCGGCATCAAGTTTCCGCCTGAGAAGCGGTAGCTAACGGTCGGGCCCATACCGGTGGAGCAGGCGTAGGCCCACATCGCCGACGCTCGACCACAGGCTCAGCGCACCGCTCCACTGTCGCCCAGCAGGCATGGCGCAGTCCGCAGGATGATCGAGAGGTCGAGCCAGAACGAGCGACGTTCGACGTACTCCAGATCCAGCGCGACGCGGCGGCGGACATCGTCGGCGGTGTCCACAGGACCGCGAGACCCGTTCACGGCGGCCCAGCCGGTGAGGCCGGGCTTGATCCGGTGGCGGTGAGCGTAGGTCTCCACCAGCTTGCTGGCCTCAGCGCCGCCGCTGAGCATTCCGATGGCGTGGGGTCGGGGACCGACGACCGACATTTCGCCGGTGACGATGTTGAAGAGTTGCGGGAGTTCGTCGAGGCTGGTCCGGCGGATGAAGCGACCCACGCGGGTGACCCGATCGTCGTCGGCCGTCACCTGCCGTGCGGCGCGGTGGTCGCTGACCTCGGTCCGCATCGAGCGGAACTTCCAGACCGTGATCTCTTCGTTCATGAGGCCGTGGCGTTTCTGTCTGAAGAAGACAGGCCCCGGGCTGTCCAGCTTGATGGCGAAGGCCACGGCTGCCATCACGGGGGCGAGGGCCACGAGCGCGCCAAGGCTGAGCGCGAGGTCCAGGATCCGCTTCGCGAGCAGATAGCCCGAGCGTTCCGTGGCGCCGGAGACGTGCATCAGGTCGAAGTCGGCAATGCGGCCCATCGCCCGCGACTGCGCGTCTTCGTCATCCTCGTCCAGCAGCAGGGAGATGGGATTGGGGACCGGCGCCAGGCGTTCCAGCAACTGGGCGATCCGGGGCCCTGCCCGCGGGGGCACGGTGATCACGATGCGGTCGACGAAGGGTAGGATGCGATAATCGATGAGGTCGGCGGTCTTGCCCAGGACAGGAACGCCATGGATATCCGGCCCGACCCGGTCGCGGCGGTCGTCGAAGACGCCCAGGATGTTGACGTCGCGGGTCCGGAGCGCCCGACGGATCAGCCGCTGCGCCGCAGGCGTGCCGCCCACTACGATCAGATTGGGGGTCAGCAGGCCTCTGGCTCGCAGACGGCCAAGTACCACGCCCCATGCGAGGTGCGTGGACATGAGCGCGGTGGCCGCCGCCGCCGCCCACGCCACACAGGCGATGGCCGGGAAGGTCGGGTCTAGCAGTCCGCAGACGGCGCCGGCGCCTCCACCCGCGGCGCCCGCTGCGATCAGGAGGCGGCCGAAGCGGCGGCGAAGCCGCTCCCGCATGTTCATCGAGTAGGCCCCGGTGGCGACCAGAAGGACCAGGGCCAACATCGGCGCTCCCAGCCACATCACCGGGGGCAGCGACATCGCGGCGCTGGCGATCCATGAGGCCAGGATCAGCGCCAGAGCGTCCCCGGCCTGAAACAGGCGCGCGAGGCCTGAACCGGAGATGCGGGAACGGACAGGCTGGAGACGTTCGGGTCGGAAGGGGCCGCGGCGTGCGGGACCTGTGACTTCCTTTTCGGGAAGGGCGCGATGTGCGCCGCTGTCGTCCGCCATTCTGGCTTCCCCTCGATCCTTGTCGGCGGGGACTCTAGCGGCCGGCCCTGAGCGATCCGTTAAGGCGGCGGATCAGTAGGCGTTGGTGTCCCCGAAGACGAGGGGAATAGTCCGCCAGACAATCTTCACGTCCAGTCCGAAGGACCAGGTGTCGATGTACTCGTTGTCGGATTCCACCCGGTCGAGGATGGCCTGGAACTCCCTTACCTCGCCACGAAAGCCGCAGATCGCAGCATATCCCGTCAAGCCTGGGCGGGCGCGGAAGCGGCGGGCATAGCCCGGAACCTGCTCGGTCCACAGTTCGTCATGCGCCACGGCGTGCGGACGGGGTCCGATCAGAGACATCTCGCCGCGGAGCACGTTGAGGAGCTGCGGCAGCTCGTCGATCGAATACTTACGCAGGATGGCGCCCAGAGCGGTGACGCGGGAGTCGTTCTGGGTGGCCTGCCGCACGACGGCGCCGTCTTCCTCGACCCGCATGGTGCGGAACTTGAAGACGGTGAAGATCACGCCATTCAGGCCGGTGCGCCGCTGACGGAAGAGCGCCGGACCCGGGCTTTCGAGGCGCACAAGAAGCGCCACTGTGAGCAGGAGCGGGAGGAAGAAGAGCAGGGCGCCGGCCGAAAGCACGATATCGAACGCACGTTTGCGGCGGCTGGTCGCCACAGGCATGGCTGCGGGCGCTTCAGTCGCCGGGGGGCGGGGGGCGCCGCGAGGCGTCCATTCGGCCGCCTCGGCGAAGGTGCGCAGCTCCGCCAGGCTATTCATAGCACCGCCGCCGATCCGGCCGTTCGCCGGGGAGTTGACGCAGGAAGGCGTCCATGGCCTCGGCGCTCCAGAGCCTGACGAGCACCCGGGGGCCACGTTCGCTGAGCTCCGTTCGGAACTGTGCAGGACCGTCCGCATCGGCGGCGTTCGCGCCGACGAAGCCGTAGAATGCCGTGCGGATCCTGTCCACGTCATCCTCGATGCCAAACCGCGTTTCAATTCCGGACATGTTCCCCGATCGCCCCGTGGACCATGCCCCTGCCGGAGCAAGAGCCGCGCCAGGGTTCCCGTCCCGTGGGCGGCGTGGTCTGAACTATATTCGGGTCGGCTCCGCATCCGGTTGCAGCCGTGCTTAACAAAATGTCACCGCCGGGCCGTTGGTCCGATCAGTAGGCGTGGGGATCGCGAAATATCACCAGGGCCGTCTTGGCGAGGATCGCCACGTCGAGACCCAGCGACCAGGCGTCGATGTACAGGTTGTCGGCGTCGATCCGATCCTGCATGCCGCGGAGGTCGTGGATTTCACCCCGCAGGCCGTTCACCTGGGCGAGGCCGGTCAGGCCCGGCTTGGCGCGGAAACGATCCGCATAGGGGCCGATACGAGCGCCGTAGTAGTCATCATGAGCCAAGGCGTGAGGCCTGGGCCCGACCAGGGACATATCGCCCTGCAGCACATTCAGAAACTGGGGCAGTTCGTCGAGGCTGAGTTTGCGAAGAATGGCGCCGACGGCGGTGATCCGCTGGTCCCCTCTTGTCGCCTGACGAACGTCGGCGCAGTCCTCCGTCACCGTCATGGTGCGGAACTTGTAGATCGTGAAGATCTGGCCCTGATGCCCCGTGCGCCGCTGCCGGAAGATCACAGGCCCGCGCGATTCCGCGCGGATCGCCAGGGCTATGGTGAACAACAGGGGCAGAAAGACGAAGAGCGCGGCGGCCGCGCCCACGATGTCGATGATCCGCTTGCCGGGGCTGGTCGCCACGGAAAAGGTCGCGGCCGCAGGTTGCTGCGGCGCAGGTGGGATGGGCGCGTCGATCGTCCTGGCGGCGACGTCCGTCATGGCGCTCTCGAAATCACTTCAACCACGCTCGGGCCTACCCGATTTGTTTACCGCAAATGTTAGCCAACTTCCGACACGCGCTGTTTACGCTCGCTGAGCAAAGTGTGACACAGCCCACGAATTGGGCGGCGCCGGAGTAGAAACATGCCGTCCGACGTACCGGTCGAACTGATCGCTCCCAGGACCGTCACGGAGCAACTGGCGCCGCGCCGGCTGCCTGTCGGTATCGGCCTCACGGTTGGCGCCTGCGCCTCGGTGGCCCTGTGGACCGTCATCGCCTTCGGGATTCGTGCGCTCTTCGCCTGACGGCGACTGTCCGCTCAGCGTCCGAAAAACAGCCAAACCCCATAGTTCGAGCGCCTTCTACGCGTCCTCCGGGCTGTGGGTCAATCTGACACACCTGTCGGGGGAGTCTGTGGACAACTCCGCGTCCAGGTTTCCAGGCCCCTTGATCCGACAATCCGGAATTCCCCTGCGGCGCCCCGCGCGCTAGGGGAGGGCGTCTGCCGTCGCCGCCCTCGGGGAGCGCCCGATCTCGACTTCGCCGATCCTTCCCGTGATCCTCTGCGGCGGCGCCGGCGCACGGCTATGGCCGGCGTCCCGCCCCGGCCGATCGAAGCCGTTCGTGCCGCTGACCGGGGAGCGGTCTCCATTCCGCGCCGCCCTGGATCGCGCGCGTGCGGTCGCGACCGGCGAAATCCTTGTCGTCGGCGGTGTGTCGGACGCCGCGCGGATAGGGCGGGAAGCCGACGAGGCGGGCGTCGTCGCCCGGATCGTGCTGGAGCCGTCGCCGCGCGGCACGACGGCCGCCATCGCTGCGGCCGCGGCATGGGCCAGGCGCGGGCCGGGCGATGTCATTCTGGCGATCATGCCGGCCGATCATGAGATTTCCGACGACCGGGCGTTCGCCGCCGGATTGCGCGCCGCCGCGGCCGTGGCGGAGGCGGGGGCCATCGTGACGCTGGGGCTGCGGCCCGCCGCGGCGTCCGACGCGGTGGGCTATATCCTGCCCGGAGCGGCGGAGAATGGCGCCCTGGCCATATCGGGCTTCGTCGAAAAACCCGCCGCCGAGCGGGCGGCCGGCCTGATCCGGGATGGCGCCCTCTGGAACGCCGGAGTCTTCGTCGCCTCCGCCGATGCGCTGGCGGGCGAATTGAGCCGCTGGGCGCCTGCGGTCGCCGCGGCCGTTGAGGCAGGGTTGGAAACGGCGACCGTCTCGGGCGCGTGCGTGAGCCTGGGCCCGGCGTTCGACGCCGCGCCGGCGGTCGCCTTCGACCGGGCGATCATGGAAAAGACGACGCGCGGCGCCGTCGTGCCCGTGGATTTCGCCTGGTCGGACGTGGGCGCCTGGGACGCGGTCCTGGCGGCTTCGCCGCGTGACGCGGGAGGCTCCAGCCTCACGGGCGATGTCCACGCCCGGGATGTCCGGCAGGTGCTGGTGCGCGCGGCGCCGGGGATACGGGTGGCGGTCGCGGGGGTCGAGCGGCTGGCCGTGGTCGCGGAGGCTGACGCGGTGCTGGTGTGCGGTTTGGACGCCGCGCAGTCGGTGCGTGTGTTCGCCGGCGCACGCCCGCCCCCGAAGTTCGCGGACCTGGCGTCCGCCGCGACGGCGCTGGACTCCTGGCTCTCCACGGCGGCCCTGCCGCTCTGGGCGACCGTGGGGGTGGACGAGAGCTCTGGGCTGTTCCGGGAAGCCCTGACCTGGAAGGGCGAACCCCAGGATCCGCGCTGCCGCACCCGCGTACAAGCCCGCCAGGCCTTCGTCTTCGCCGCGGCGGCCCGGGATCGCCGTCCGGGGCCTTGGGACGCCGTGGCGCGGCGGGCGTTCGACGCCTTCCGCAGACGAGCCGCAGGGCCGGACGGCCTGTTCGCGACCGTCCTGTCGCCTGACGGCCGGATCACGGACCCGGAGGCGCGCCTCTATGAACACGGGTTCGTCCTGCTCGCGCTGGCGGCGCTTGGAGACGAGGCCCAGGCGCGGCGGGTGCGTGGCGCGCTTGATCGCTTCCGCCATGCGGCGGGCGGCTTCCGTGAAGCCGGGGACGCGCCGTTCCAGGCCAATGCCCATATGCACCTGCTGGAGGCGGCCCTGGCCTGGGAGGCGATCGATCCGGCGCCGATGTGGCGGGACCTGGCGGACGAAATCGTGACGCTGGCGCTGGAGCGCTTCGTGACGGCGGAGACCGGCGCGCTGCTGGAGTTCTTCGCCGCGGACTGGTCGCCGCTGTCGGGCGACGCGGCGGTGGTCGAGCCGGGTCACCAGTTCGAGTGGGCCTGGCTGCTGGCCGACTGGGGACGAAGGCGAGGAGACCCGCGCGGCGAGGCGACGGCGGCGCGGTTGTACGAAGCGGGGAGGCGCGGCGTGGATGCCGGACGCGGAGTCGCCGTGAACGCCCTGACGCCCCGCCTGGATGTGCGGGACCCCGCGGCCCGCCTTTGGCCTCAGACCGAACGACTGAAGGCGGCCTTGAGCCTGGGCGCCGAGGACGACGCCCTGGAGGCGGCGAACGCCGTCGCGGCGTTCCTGGACACGCCGGTCCGGGGGGTCTGGCGCGAACGCATGTACGCGGACGGCGCGTTCGTGGAGGAGCCGTCGCCGGCGACGTCGCTCTATCACCTGTACCTGGGGATCCGGGAACTGCGGCGGTTCGCGCCCGAAGCGTGCTAGACCGCGGCCATGGTGCTGAACCCCTTCACGCAGACGCCGGCGCGGATCGCGGTCATCGGGCTGGGCTATGTGGGGTTGCCGCTGGCGGTGGCGTTCGCGGCCGCGCATGAGGTGGTGGGTTTCGACATCGGAGCCGAGCGGATCACCGAACTCAGGGCCGGGCGGGACCGGACCCTGGAGGTGGAGCCAGGCGCCCTGGCCGCGGCCGGGCGCCTGACGTTCAGCGACGATCCGGCCGACCTCGCCGGCTGCAACGTCTTCGTGGTGACGGTGCCCACCCCGATCGACGCCTACAAGCGGCCTGACCTCTCGGCCCTGCTGGCCGCCAGCCGCACCGTGGGCGGCGCGATCGGGCCGGGCGGCGTGGTGATCTACGAATCCACGGTCTATCCCGGCGCGACCGAGGAGGACTGCGTGCCGGTCGTGGCCGAAGTGTCCGGCCTCACGTTCAACCGCGACTTCTTCGCCGGCTACAGCCCCGAGCGCGCCAATCCCGGCGACCCGAACCACCGGTTGGCCGACATCGTGAAGGTGACGGCGGGATCGACGCCGGAGGCCGCGGACTTCGTGGACGCGCTTTACGTCTCGGTGGTTCGGGCGGGCACGCACCGGGCCAGTTCGATCCGCGTCGCGGAAGCGGCCAAGGTGATCGAGAACACCCAGCGCGACCTGAACATCGCCCTGATCAACGAGTTCGCCCTGATCTTCCGTCGCCTGGGCGTGGACACGGCCGAGGTGCTGGCGGCGGCGGCGACCAAGTGGAACTTCCTGAACTTCCGCCCCGGCCTGGTCGGTGGACACTGCATCGGGGTGGACCCCTACTACCTGACCCACAAGGCCGAGGCCGTCGGCTACCGACCCGAGGTGATCCTGGCCGGCCGGCGCATCAACGACGGCATGGGCGGACACGTGGCGCGGGAACTGGTGAAGGAGATGATCCGCCGTGGCGTCCTGGTGCGAGGCGCCCGGGTGCTGGTGATGGGCCTGGCCTTCAAGGAGAACACGCCGGACCTGAGGAACACCCGGGTCATCGATATCGTGCGCGAGCTGGAGGACTACGGCGCCGCGGTCGATGTGTGGGACCCCTGGATCGCCGCGGAGGAGGCGGCCGCCGAGTACGGCCTCAACCTGCTCGAGGCGCCCGTGGCGGGGGCCTACGACGGGGTGGTCCTGGCTGTCGCCCACCGGGAGTTCATGGCTCTGGGCGCCGACGCGATCCGGGCGTTCGGGCGTGAGGCGGCGGTGGTCTTCGACGTCAAGGCGGCGCTTCCGAAGGCGGCGGCCGATCTCCGCCTGTAGCCGGACGCCGTGCATGCAGGCGATGGCGCCTATCTCCTGCGCACTTATCCAAAAGCCGGTCCGCAGCCAGGAAGTTCTCTGGCGGGGTGCAATGAACCCGGTCAGCTTGGCCGTGCCCTTCGGGGCGTTTCCTCCCTGAACTCGCCGCGCCTGCTGGGCGCGGCTTTTTCGTTTCAGGCGGATCGTTCGGCGGGCCAAGCAGAAAGGGCGGCTCCCGGAGGAGCCGCCCGCAGCGCGTCGGAGGCGCGCCTCAGAACGTGTAGTTGACCTTCGCGTAGTAGAAGCCGCCCTGCCAGTCGACGATCATGTCCGAGCGGTAGATGCGGCCGTTGGTGGCCGACTCGCCGATCTTGTCTCGGTCGGGGTAGTTGTCGAACAGGTTGCGCACGCCCAGCGTGATGCGCGCCTTCTCGGTCACGTCCCAGCTTCCCTCCAGGTCGATGAAGATCTCGGGGTTCCATTTCTGGATGACGGGGTTCGTCACGCTGAACATGTTCTTGTACGGCCCGTAGACGCTGGCGCGCGCGACCCCGGTGAACGGCCCGAACTTGTGGAACGCGGTCATCGATCCGCGCCAGCGCGGCTCGGAGTGCTTGAAGTCGTAGACGTATTCGCCATCGAAGAAGGTCCGCGTCACCCCGCTGGGGTCGATGATCACCTTCACCTTGTCGATCACCGGCATGTTCCAGTTGAACGCCGTGCTGAGCGTCGTCGTGTGACCGTTCTCCCAGTTGTGGGCGTAGGTCGCCACCACGTCCACGCCCTGGATCTGGGCGTCGAAGGCGTTCTGGAAGAAGTTCACTTGGCCGATGGTGTTGGCTCCCGGCACGTTGGCCGCGATCAGGGCCGCCTGCAGCGCCGGCGTCACGGTGATGGGCGTCACCGCATAGAACATATCGTCGATCTCGATGTAGTAGGCGTCGACCGACAGGGTCATGCCCGGCATCGGCTGGGCCGTGATCCCCACCGAGAAGTTCTTCGACTCCTCGGGCTTCAGCGGCTGGGCGCCCAGGAACTGGGCGACCGGGTTGGTGGCCGGGAACAGGCCCTGGGCCACCGGCTGGCCGTTGTTGATCACCGTCGAGACGATGGTGGTGAAGTTCTGGCCCGTGGTGGGCGCCCGGAAGCCGGTGCCCACCGAGCCGCGGACGGCGAAGATGTCGTTGATCTCGAAGCGGCCGGCCACCTTGTAGTCGACGGTGGAGCCGAAGTCCGAGAAGTCCTCGATCCGCAGGGCGGCCTGCACGAACAGCCGGTCGCTGAGATCGGTGCTGGCCTCGACGTAGGCGGCCTTGGAGTTGCGCGTCAGGCGGCCCGCATAGAGCGGCGGGAAGCCCGGCGCCCCGTTCGAGCCCACGCCCAGGACCGCATAGACCGGGTTGGTGAAGGTGCGGCCGTCGATGACCTGGGTCATCGAGTTGCAGATGATGCCCTGGTTCTGGGGCGCCGTCGGGCGCAGCGTGCGCTGGGTGACGTCGGCCTCGTCGGTGCAGAAGTCGTACGGGTCCTGCTGGGCGTAGGGCCCCGCGATGTAGGCCTCCAGGTTCCCGGCCCGGATCTCGTAGCCTTCCTTGCGATACTCGGCGCCGAAGGCGATCGCGATCGGTTCGGGCGTGAAGCCTGCGAACTCGTAGGTGAAGTCGGCGTTCAGCGCGAGCTCGTCCGAGCGCAGGGTTCCCTGGTTGAACTCGGTCGGGCTGGCCTCGCCCAGCGAGAAGTTCACGGTATGCTCGAGGTCGTAGCGGAGCTTGTCCACGCCCCAGCGGGCGCTGAGGTCGAAGCCGAAGGGGCCGTATTCGCCCTTGTAACCCCCGACGATGGAGTAGTCGGTGACCGTGCCGAAGTATTCTGGCGTGAAGCCCAGCGGAAAGATCTGGTTGGCTGAGAACAGGCGGCCGTCCCGCATCCGGATGAAGTCGTCCAGGTTGTTGGTGGAAGCCCCCACGTCCACCGGATTGCGGTAGTTGAAATCCTCCTTCTGGTGGCTGCGGCCGTAGTTGCCGAAGGCGTAGAGTTCGCCCACGCCCAGCTCGTAGCCGGAGTTCACGAAGACCCGCGTGTACTCGCCCTCGGGCTGGCCCCATTTCTGCGGGATGCGGTTGTAGAGGCCGGCGTAGTTCACGCGCTGGGCATAGGCCGCCGTGAACGGCGTGCCCGGCCCCGTGGTTTCGGTGGCGAACAGCGGGATGCAGAAGCCGGCGTTCTGGTTCGGGATGTTGCGGTTGCAGAAGGTCTGGACCCGCGCCGTCGGCTGTTCGGTAGCGTACTCGAACGAGGCGTGCACGAAGCCGTTTTCGCCCAGGGCGAAACCCTTGTCGCCGCTGATGATGACCGCCTCGCCGTCGCGCTCGTAGTACTGGCCGGCCTGGATCGACAGGCTGCCGCCATCCGCGGAGTCCTTCAGGATGAAGTTTATCACGCCGGCGATGGCGTCCGAGCCGTACTGGGCGCCGGCGCCATCGCGCAGCACCTCCACGGACTTGAGCGCCGAGGCCGGAATCTGTGCGGCGTCCTGGGCCTGGACGCCGCTGCCGCCGGTCACCACGAGGGCCGAGCGGTGCCGACGTTTCGAGTTCACGAGGAGCAGGGTCTTGTCCGAGGGCAGGCCCCGAAGCGAGGCGGGCCGGATGAACGTGGCGCCGTCGGAGATCGGCTGACGGGTCAGGGTGTACGACGGGATCAGCGTCTTGAGCAGGTCCTGCGTGTCGGTCACCGAGATCGACTGAATGTCCTCCGCCGAGAAGGCATCGACCGGCACGGGGGATTCCAGCACCGTGCGCGGCTTGCTGCGCGATCCCGTGACGATGAGTTCCTGAACCGTCTCGGGCTGAGCCGCCGCGGGTGCGGCGATCGTCATGGCGCCCGCGGCGATGCCGGCCAGCAGAAAGCCGCGCTTGGCTCGCGAGGCGGCGGGATGAATGGCGCTTTGCGTGGCGCCAGTAGATACTGTTTTCACTGCAGGACCCCCTCTTTGAATGTTGGGCCCTTCTCTGCGTTCCCCCGCCCCGCTTCGGTCGCTCCGCCAAGTCTTCGACAGCGAGATGTCATGCCTCGTCCGTAGAAGCTGTCGGCGAACACCGATTGATCGGGTGAGGAACGCACCGTGACGTAGTCGAAGCAAGCAGCCATCGCGTACGATTTGGTATCATGCCTCAAAATTGCGCGATGGATTACGAACTGGCCGGGTAAATAATCAAACCTTCGTCTATTTGACTGAAATGAATATTTTGATCTGATAATTTTTGAAGTATTTGAGATTTCTACAATCTCGTCAGTTGTCAAATTCAGTGGCGGTGGGCGCCCGATATCTGGGCGACACCCGGTCGGCATGCAGCCGGGTCGGCGCAATCCCTTGCCAGCCGAGGCTGGTCCGGCGGGATTCCGGAAAGCCGTCGGCCGGGCGGCGCATGAACTGCTCCGGAGTCCCTCATGGGTCTGAGCCGCCGCCGATTTCTCCAACGCCTGGGCGCCGTAGGCGGCTATGGAGCCGCCTATTCAGCCATGACCACCCTGGGTCTCATGGCGGCCACCTCCGCGGGGGCGGCGCCCCGGCTGCCGGCCAATCTGGGATCGGGCCGCACGGTCCTCATCCTGGGCGGCGGTGTCGCCGGACTGGTCGCGGCCTATGAACTGGAGCGCGCCGGATTCTCGGTGACCCTGCTGGAGGCGCGTGAACGACTGGGCGGGCGGAACTGGACGCTGCGCGGCGGCGACAGGGTCGAGATGGCAGGGACGCCCGACCAGACCGTCGGATTCTCGGACGGCGTCTACCTGAACGCGGGACCCGCCCGGATTCCGAGCCATCACGAGGGGCTTCTGGCCTACTGCCGCAAGCTGGACGTGCCGCTCGAGGTCGAGGTGAACTCCAGCCGCAGCGCGTACTTCTGGGCGGCGGGTTCGAACGGCGGCAAGCCCATCCAGATGCGGCAGGGCGTCAACGACACCCGCGGCTATCTGTCGGAACTTCTGGCCAAGGCGTTGAACAAAGGGGCGTTGGACCAGGAGCTCTCGGCCGATGACAAGGCGCGGCTGATGCCGTTCCTGCGGGCCTACGGCGACCTGGACGAAGGCATGGTGTTCCGGGGGACCGAGCGCTCGGGCTTCGCCGAGCTGCCGGGCGCCGCCTCGCAATTCGGATCGCCCCGGTCGCCCGTACCCTTCCGCGAACTCCTTGCGAACGAGCAACTGCGTTCGACGCTGTTCGAGGACATGCTCTACATGCAGGCCACCATGTTCCAGCCGGTCGGCGGCATGGACCGGATCGTGGCCGGCTTCGAGCGGGCGATCCGCAGTCCGATGATCCGAAACGCCGAGGTGACCCGGATCCGTCAGACGGCGCAGGGGGCGGCCGTCAGTTGGCGCGATCGCCGGACGGGCGCCGAGAACCTGGCCCAGGCCGAGTTCCTGATCGTGACCCTGCCGCTGAACATCCTGGCGAAGATCGACACCAACTTCGCCGCTCCGGTGAAGGCGGCCATCGCCGACGTGCCGTACGACTATTCCAACAAGATCGGGTTCGAATCGCCCCGCTTCTGGGAGCGGGAACAGATCTATGGCGGCATCTCGTTCGTGGGCGGCGAGACCTCGCTGGTCTGGTATCCCTCGAACAACCTGCACAGCGAGCGGGGGATGTTGCTGGCCTGCTACGGATCGGGGCCGGGCGCCCGGATGTTCGCGGACCGTCCGCTCGCCGAACAGATGGACATCGCCCGCGGCGTCGTGGGCCGTCTGCATCCGGGTCAGGAAGGCCTGCTGGAAAGGGGCGTGGTGGTGAACTGGAGCAAGATCCCGTTCAACTTCGGTCCGTGGCCGGCCTATGGCGGGCAGGGCGGTCAGGAAGGCCACCTTGACCACCCGTCCTATCGGCTCCTCAATGAGCCTCACGGCCGGGTCTATTTCTCGGGCGCGCACCTCAGCCAGATGCCGGGCTGGCAGGAAGGCGCGGTGCTTTCGGCCTATCGCACGATCGGCTTCCTCGCCGAGCGGGCCTCTCAAACCACGGCGTCGACGGGACGCCGGTCTGCCCCCGCCGCCTGAATCTCGCCGCGGCCTGAACCTCACGGAGCATCAATGCGCAGTCCTGTTCTTCCCGCCCTGATCCTGACGCTGGCGGGGTCGCTGACCGTGGCTGGAGCCGCTCAGGCCCAGAACGTCCACGTCAATCCCTCCAACGGCTTCATCTCGCGGGCGGTGAAGGTGCCGGCGGGCTCCGAGATGCTGTACGTGAGCGGAATCACGCCCCAGGCGGTGTCCGGCGCCCCGGCCGACCGGCCGTTCGGCGACACCAAGACCCAGGTGCAGAGCGTGCTGAAGCAGATCGGCGAGATCCTGGCCGGGCAGGGCTACGGCTTCGAGGACGTGGTGATGATGCGAATCGTCCTGGTGGGCGATCCCGCCAAGGGCGGCGGCATGGACTTCGCCGGCATGATGGAGGCCTACAACGAGGTCTACGGCCCGCTGAAGAACAAGCCCGCGCGCATCACCTCCCAGGTGGCGGCGCTGGTCCGGCCCGGCATGTTCGCCGAGATCGAGGTCCAGGCCGCCAAGCCCGGCAAGTAGGGTCCTAGCGGAGCGTCGCCACCTGGGCGTCGCGGTCGCGGTGGAGGGCGTCGACCGCGGGCGCGTTCAGCTTCGCCAGGGCCGTATCCATGGCGTCGGCGTAGCAGGCGCTCCTGCGCACCGCGACCTGGACGTCGCGCACGCTGCCGCGCTCGGCGCCGCAGGCCTGGGCGGCGGCAATGTCCAGCCGGCGCAGCATCACCGCGGCGTCCTGCGAGTCGGAGAGGTTCAGGCCGCCCGTGCGGACGGCGACCGACGTGCCGGCGAGGGCCGGTGCGGCCGTGAGGGCGGCGACAGCCGCGATGGCGAACAGCTTCATGGGGGACTCCTTCCTGGGCGGCCGGTCGTGATCGCCAGCCTTCGGACCGTAAGGTAGTGCGCGAAAAGGGGGCGGAGAAGCCGCCTATGCGCTTGTTTCACGGGCACGTGACGGAAAGAAGGTCCAGTTCGCCGAAAAATGCTTTGAACCCTTGTGGCGCAAGGGGTTGCGGGGCGGCCTCCGGCCGGCTCAGCGCCAGGAGAGCTGGTTCTTCGGGAGCCGGCTGGACGGGTCGTGGACCTCGATCCGGTGCGGCGGTCGCGGTCCCCAGCGCCACAGGACGAGGTTGGGATCGGCGGGTCCGGCTCCGCGCGCGAAGCTGGGGACCAGAAGCCCTGCCGCCCCGCCGTCGGCCAGGCGGCGGATCGCGGCGTGGGATCTCGGATCGCGGCCTTCGGCCAGGTCCAGCGCCCACGGGCAGGCCAGGGCCGCCGGATCGACGCCCGCGGCGGCGCAGGCGGTGTCGTCTCGGAGGTCGACGATGTCCTCGCAGTCCACCGCATAGCTGCACAGGAGGAGGGGCTCCAGGCGGTGGGCGAAGCCGGCCGAGGCCTCGCGGACCGCGCCCATGGGCGTCAGCGACAGGTAGAGCGCGGGCTGGCCCCGGCGGTTGAAACGGCCGCCGCGCAGGGCCGCGCCTTCGCCCGACAGGGGCGACCAGGACCAGCGGGGGTCGTGGGCGCGATAGGCCTCGCCGGCGAACCTCACCGGAGAGGCCTCAGGCGTAGCCGCCGCTCGCCACGTGATCCAGGTAGTCGCGGACGGCCCCCGCCTGCCCGGCCTTCACGAGGGCCTCGGCGGTCCGGTCGCCGAACGCGGGGATGGGCTCGGCGCGATACCAGGCCATGGCCTGGGCCGGGCCGCCCGCCCAGGCTTCCACGCGGCGCAGGATCTCCAGCATCTCGCGCAGGCGGCCCTGGGTCTTGGGCGCGTTGCGGCGCTCCACCTTCTGCAGCGTCTCGCGGGCGAGGCCGGCGGTCTCGGCGATCTGGGCCTGGGTCATGCCGAAGAGAGCCGTGACGCCGTCGAGGTCCATGGCGCCCGGGCGGCGCAGGACGCCGGCCGCGGAGGGCGCTGCGGCCACCGGGCGCTTGCTGGCGCGAACTCCGGTCCGAACTGTGGCTGAGCGCGCCATGCGCCGGCTCCTTTGCCTCAATACAGGGACAATATGGGCGACATGCCGGCGTCCCGCAAGCGCGTTCAGACCCCGTAGTAGTCGCGGTACCAATCCACGAACCGGCCGACTCCCACCTCCACGGAGGTGGAGGGCGCATAGTCCAGGACGGCGCGGGTCTCCTCGGTATCGGCTTCGGTGGCCGAGACGTCGCCGGCCTGCATGGGCATGAAGTTGATCTCGGCCTTGCGGCCCAGCTTCGCCTCCAGGACCTCGATGTAGCGCATCAGCTCGACGCGGCGGCCGGCGCCCAGGTTCAGGATGCGCCAGGGGGCGGCGCTGGTGGCCGGGTCGGGGTGGGCGGCGTCCCACCGCGGGTTGGCCGCCGGCGGCCGGTCCAGGGCGGCGACCAGGCCGTCGACGATGTCGTCCACATAGGTGAAGTCGCGCTGCATCCGCCCCTCGCCGTAGACGTCGATCGGCCGGCCGCTGAGGATGGCGTCGGTGAACTTGAAGAGCGCCATGTCGGGACGCCCCCACGGGCCGTAGACGGTGAAGAACCGGAAGCCGGTGGCCGGAACGCCGAACAGGTGGGCGTAGGCGTGGGCCATGGCCTCGTTGGCGAGCTTGCTGGCCGAATAGAGGGTGATCGGATGGGTCGCGGCGTCGTGGACGCCGAACGGCAGGGTGGCGTGGTTGCCGTAGACGGAACTGGTCGAGGCGTAGAGCAGGTGTTCCGGCGGATGGGCGCGGCAGCCCTCCAGCACGTTCAGGAAGCCCACGACGTTGGAGTCCACGTAGGTCTCGGGGCTCTCCAGGCTGTAGCGGACGCCGGCCTGGGCGGCGAGGTTCACCACATGGCTTGGTCGGGCCGAGGCGAAGACCGCCGGCATCCGATCGCGGTCGGCCAGGTCGACCGTCTCGTGGCGATAGGTGGGGTAACCCTGAAGGATCGCCAGGCGGGCGGCCTTCAGCCTGGGGTCGTAGTAGGCGTTCAGGCTGTCGAGGCCGACCACCCTCTCGCCCCGTTCCAGCAGGCGGCGGCTGAGATGGAAGCCGATGAAGCCGGCCGAGCCGGTGACCAGGATCGTCAAGGGATGGCCTTTCGCGCCCGCGGGGAAGTCCGCGAAGCGTGCCTAGAGGCGGCCGCGTTGCAAGGACCTTAAGGGATCAGCGCGCGGCGAAGCGCCGGTCGCGCAGCCGGGCGACGCGAGCGCTCTCGGCCGCCGCGGCCGTGGCGCGGGCCTCGGCCACGTCACGGGCGCGGATCTGGGCCATCACGGGGAACAATCCCTGGAGCGATGCGGTGACCACGCCCATGCGCCCTTCACGCCAGCCGCCGCGCGCGAGGTAGGCGGACAGGAACGTCGCTACGCCCCGGGCCACCCCTGTGATCGCGGCGGGCCGTCCGGCGCGGTCGGCCAGATCCTCCGCGGCGAGCAAGGTCCGTCGATCCAGCCGCGCCAGGAGACCGCCGACGTCGGCGCCCAGCATGCGCCGAATGGCCCCCTTCAGCGCGCCGCCGGGCCTGCCCTCGAGCGTCGCGGCGGCGTCGAGGCGGGCCGGCGCCCATGTCTTGAGGCCTCGGCGGTAGAGGCGTGTCCCGCGCCGGGCGCTGAGGGGGCCGACCCAGCCGTCGCGGATCAGCGTGTCCCCCAGGTAGTTGTCGATCGGCAGGTCGTAGTGGTCACCGTCGGGCCGCATCTGGAGGACAGCCCGGATTTCCCACGCCAGGTGCGCATCGATCAGTTCGTCGGGCTCGACTTCGAGGATCCATTCGCCCGTGCAGGCCTCGGCGCCGGCCGCCTTGCGCTGGCTTTCGAGCGGAAAGATGCCGTCCAGGACGAGGCAGCCGTTGCGGCGGGCGATCTCCTGGGAGCGATCGGTGCAGCGATCGGCGACCACCACGACCTCGTCGCAGAAGGACAGCTTGCGCAGGCATTCCGCCAGCATGGCGTCCTGATTCTGCACGCACACGAGCGCTGATAGCCTGATCACCCGGACCCCCGTCCCGATCCTGTCGATTCGTAAGACGCCGCGCGTCCGGAACACCCCCCAGCGTCGCTGTGGGAATCGTCAGAATGTCGCAGCCAGCCTCACGCCGAAGGTCCTCGGGCGCTGTGGGGTGACCTGGCGCACCTCGCCGAAGCTGAAGGGGTTGCCGTAGGCGAAGGTGTCGCCCTCGGCGTCGAAAGGATTGACCACGAAGGCCATGACCCGCCAGTCGCCGGACGCGATCTCGGCGGAGATCCGGGCGCGAAGGTAGGCCTGGCTCTCGGAGGGCAGGGTGGCGTCGAAGCTGAGCGCGGACCGCCCGACATAGCTGGCCTGGCCCACCACGCGGAAGGTGAGGTCGCCGGCCAGCGGTCGTTCGTAGAGCGCCAGGGCGCCGGCCGAGAGGTTCGGCACGCCCGGAAGGTCGTCCCGGATCCGGGTGGCGAAATCGAAATTGGGGTTGCGGATTCGCGAGTCGGAGAGGTTGGCGTTGACCTGAAGAGAGAAGCCGGACGCCCAGTCGTAGGAGACCTCGGCCTCGACGCCGACGATCTGCGCATCCCCGACGTTGGCGGTGTAGGACAGGCCCGACGTCCGATACTGGTCGGTCTGGACGTTGCTCCAGTCGTCGAAGTAGGCGGCGGCGCGTACGGCCAGGCGCCCGTCCAGCCGGCGGACCTTGGCTCCGACCTCGAAGTTGCGCAGGCGATCCTGGGCGAAGGTGGCCCGCTGCTGACGGATGGGGAAGAAGCCGCTGGAATTGAACCCGCCGGGCCGGTAGCCCTCGGAGACGAGGCCGTATACCAGGTCGCCGTTCTGGAACTCGCGCTGGATCGCGAGCTTCGGCGAGAAGCCCTTGAATGTCCGGCGCCGGTCGAATGAGCGGGGACCCAGGAAGCCCTTGGGATCGATCTCCGCCGTCGTATGGACCCGGTTCTCGAAGACGCGGCCGCCGACCGTCGCGGTCCACCCGTCCCCGAACTCGTAGGACGCCTCGCCATAGACGGCGAACTCCGTCAGGCGGTCCTTGCGGAACTCGGTGTAGGGGATCGAGACCCCGCCGGGAGAGAGCAGGCTGAGCTGGGACGGGCTGCGCTCCACGGAACGCGCGCCGTAGACGCCGAAGAGCCAGCCTGCCGCCGTCCCTTCGTGCGAGCGCAGGACGAGGTCCTGGACCAGCATGTTCGAGCGCGTGGTCTCCACATAGGCGCCCAGGTCCGTGGTCGGGGTGGTGAAGATCTCCTCCAGGCGCTCGGTGGCGTCGTACTGGCTGGAGAAGACGTGGTGCACGTAGTTGAGCGACGCGGTGAGGCCGCCCCAGCCGAACGCGCCGTGAAGGGTGGCGCCGCCGTAGGAGAAATCGTTGTTGTGCGCCTCGCGGATCTGATTGGCGCGCCGGGGCGCCGAGCCGCCGCCCGCGTCCATACGGGCGATGGCGTACTGGGTGTCGTTCGAGCGCAGATGCTGCGTGGCGGCCAGAGCGTCGAGTCGCCAGTCGTCGGCGAGCACCATCCGGAGCGCCAGCCGGCCACCGTCGCGCCGGGTCTTGTCGACGTTGGCCAGGCCCAGGTTCACATCGTCGAGGTAGCCGCCCTGGATCTCCTTGTAGGCCACCAGCCGCAGGCCCATCCGGTCCTTCACGATCGGGAGGTTGAGGTAGCCGTCCACCTCGCGGCTGGCGTCGCCGCCTTGCGTGAGCGCGCCGGCGGCCGAAGCGCCGGCGAAGACGTCGGAAAGGTCGGGCTTGGCGGTCACGATCCTGTAGATGCCCGCCAGGGCGCCCGAGCCGTAGAGCGCGCCCTGAGGCCCCCGCACGACCTCCACGCGCTCGATGTCGACCAGACGAAGATCCGGGTCGGGCGCATTGAAGTTCACGGGAGCGTCGTCGAGATAGGTGCCGACCGTCGAGCGGGTCCGGCCTGTGAAGGCGCCGTCCGAGAGTCCGCGGATGAGCAGCTTGTCGCGGCCCGGGCCGAGGTTGGTGGTCAGGACCCCGGCGAGCTGGCCGATGGATTGGCCGACATCGACGCTTCGCGTGCTTTCGACCTGCTGGCGCGAGATGGCGCTGACGCCTGCCGCCAGGCGATCTGCGGCCGCGGTCCTCTTGGTCGCGGTGACGACCACCTCGGACACCAGCGCCGGTGGTCGCTGGGGTTCCGGGCGTGGCGCCTGGGACGCGGGAGGCGGCGCGGGCAGGATCCGCACGGTCTGCCCGTCGATCACCTGCCAGCGGCAGGGGGCGTCCCGCAGCAGCAGACGCAGAGCTTCATTCAGCGTGTGACGTCCGGTCAGCGAGGTCCGCCCGTCGGGGCCGCAGTTGGTGGTGCCCAGCACCGAGACGTTGGCCTGGAGCCCCAGGTCCACGAGGGCGTCGGCGTAGGCGCGGGGCGGTATGGAGAAACGATAGCGTGCGTCAGCGCCTTCGGCGCGCCCCGCCACGCAAGCGAGGGCCACGCCGCCCAGCACCGTTCGCAAAGGCAGGCTGCGCCTGTCTATGGTTCCACGCCCTCGTCAGCGGGCCGGCGCTCCATCGCGCCGCAGGATCAAGCCCGCGTCGGAACGTACCGCGCTTATGGGAACCAGCAAGGCCAGGCGACGAATGACCGCGGCTTGATCGTCGATCACCAGGACCCCCGAGATGGGCGTTGCGGCCAGGGCGGGATCCTCGATGCGGATCGGGGTGGCGAACTGCTGATTGAGATCGGCGACCACGTCGCTGAGGGGCTGTTCGCGATAGACGAGCCGGCCTGAGCGCCAGGCGAACACCTCGGCGGGCTCCGCCGCCGCCACCCGCTCATCGACGACGCCCTCGCGGTGGTCCAGCCGCTGGCCGGGGTGCAGGCGATAGGCGCGTCCGGCGGCGCCTTCGGCGGGCCGCACCTCGACCGCCCCTCGCGCCACCGTGACGCTGAGGCGTCCATCCAGGCGGCGGACGTCGAACTGGGTGCCCACGACCCGCACGGTGCGGTCGCCGGCGGCGATCACGAAAGGCCTGCGCGGCTCATGGGTGACGTCGAAGACGGCCTGGCCGCGCTCGAGCATCACGCGCCGGCCGTCCCGGGCGAGGGTGATCGACAGCGACGTGCCGCCGTTCATATCGACGGTGGAGCCGTCCGCCAGTTCGAGCGTGCGCCGCTCGCCCTTTGCGGTGACGTAGGTCTGGGTCTGCGGAGCGGATAGCTGAGGCGCGACCACGACAGCCAAGACCGCCGCGGCCGCGATGGCGCCGAGGCCGGCGACCGCACGACGGTCGAACGTCCGGGGAGGCTGTTCCCGGCGGGTCGCGAGCGCCTGGCCCACGGACCCGGCCGCCGCAGCGTAGTCCTGGGAGACGGACAAGGCGTCGTCGAAGGCCCGGACGTTGTCGGAGGCCGCCGACAGCCAGGCGTCGAACGCCACCGCCTCGGCATCGCCGAGGTCGTCGGCTTCGAGCCGCACGACCCACGCGGCGGCGTCTTCGCGCCGGGCGTCGTCGTCGTATCGCCGAGCGTTGATCATGAGCCCTTTCGGCGCTGCGGTGAGCAGCGGCCCTCCAAGGGCATAGACGGCGCCGACCCCCCGTTCCCCCCAGGTGTGGGATACAATTTATGGTAGATCATCGCCCCAACCTTGCGGTGAGCGCCTTCAAGGCGGCCGAGACGTGCTTCTCCACGGATTTGACCGACAGGCCCATCACGCGCGCCGTCTCGGCGTGGCTCCGGCCTTCCAGCTTGTGGAGGCGGAACGCGCGCCGCTGCTGCTGCGGCAGGCCGGCTGCCGCCTCGACGAGCTGTCGGAGGCGCTGGCGCGAGGCCACAGCTTCATCGGCGGGGGCGTCGTCGACGATGTCCTCGCGTCCCAGGCTCGCATGAGCCACGACCCGCCAGGCGCTGTCGCGCGCCGCCGCACGGGCCTCGCCGCGTGCGCGGTCCAGCATGACGTTGGTGGCGATGCGATAGATCAGGGCCACCGGGTTCTCGGCGGTGACCTCGGGGTCGCGGGTGGCGAGCTTGAGGTACAGTTCCTGGACCAGGTCCTCGGCCAGCGATGGCGACCCTGTCCGCGCGGAATAGAAGCGCAGGAGGTTGCCCCGACGCTCCATGAAGATCTCCAGCAGGGGGTCGGTCGGGCGCTGCGGGCCCGGATCGGCGCGCGCGCTCATCCCTGGCGCCGGAGCGTAGGGGCGGGCGGGGCGGCGCAGGTCTCCAGGCGGATCATTCGCGCGGCGGTCTCCCGGAAGGGCCGGACCAGAGATGCCGTATTCCAGCCCCTTCGCCAACTTTCGTCTCGCAGCTTCGTTGCGTCCGGATGGGGGGAGAGCTGCTGCGGCGGCGTCCTGGCATGCGACGTCATGGAGTTTGCGGCGCCGGGGGGCGGCCGCTTTCGGGGGTGACGTCAGGGGCGTACGGGCCGCGGGGGAGCGGCCCGTACGCCCATCCTCGGGACGGACCGATTCGCTTCCGAGGCGAATCCGCGTCCCGATTCCGCCGCATGGCGCCTCTATGCAGCCCTATCCACAGACGATCCGTAGGATCAGAGGGACTTGAGTCGCCTTGCGCTGGCCCGCGGTATGCAGGCGAGCTTTCAGTCTTTATGAGATTGCTCTCGGTGAGAGAGCGCAGGGGCTTGTCCCACTGTGCCAAATTGGGGTTCGAGGAGTCGTTGCTTATGAACCAGAAGACCGTACCGGGACTTGCGCCCGCGCCGACGAAACACGCCAAACTCGTCCAGTGGGTGCGTGACATCGCCGAGCTGACGCAGCCGGACAGGGTCGTCTGGTGCGACGGATCCGACGAGGAGTGGACCCGGCTGACCGATGAACTGGTCGCTTCCGGCACCTTGAAGCGCCTGAACCCCGAGAAGCGGCCGAACTCGTTCTACGCCGCTTCCGATCCCCGCGACGTGGCGCGGGTGGAGAGCCGCACGTTCATCTGCTCGGAAAACCCCGAGGACGCCGGCCCGACCAACAACTGGCTCGACCCTGCCGAGATGCGGGCCGACCTGAAGGACCTGTTCGCGGGCGTCATGCGCGGCCGCACCATGTATGTCGTGCCGTTCTGCATGGGCCCGCTGGGGTCGCGGATCAGCCAGATCGGCGTCGAGATCACCGACAGCGCCTATGTGGCCGTGTCCATGCGTGTCATGACCCGCATGGGCAAGGGCGCCCTGGAGATGCTGGGCGACGACGGTTTCTTCGTCCCCTGCGTCCACACCGTGGGGATGCCGCTGGCGGACGGCGTCAAGGACGTCGCGTGGCCCTGCAACGAGATCAAGTACATCGTCCACTTCCCGGAGAGCCGGGAAATCTGGTCGTACGGCTCGGGCTACGGCGGCAACGCCCTGCTCGGGAAGAAGTGCCTCGCGCTGCGGATCGCGTCGGTCATGGCCCGCGACGAGGGCTGGTTCGCCGAACACATGCTGATCCTGAAGCTCACCTCGCCCGAAGGCGTGGTGAAGTACATCGCCGCGGCGTTCCCCAGCGCCTGCGGCAAGACCAACATGGCCATGCTGCAACCCACGCTGAAAGGCTGGAAGGCCGAGACGATCGGCGACGACATCTGCTGGATGCGGTTCGGCGACGACGGCCAACTCTACGCCATCAACCCCGAGGCCGGCTTCTTCGGCGTGGCGCCCGGCACCGGGATCGAGACCAACAAGAACGCGATCGACACGCTGTGGGGCAATTCGGTCTTCACCAACGTCGCGCTGACCGACGACGGCGACGTCTGGTGGGAAGGCCTGACGCCCGAAGCGCCGGCGCACCTGATCGACTGGAAGGGCCGCGACTGGACGCCCGACAGCGCCGAGCCCGCCGCCCACCCGAACGCCCGCTTCACCGTGCCGGCGTCGCAGTGCCCGGTGGCCGCGCCCGAGTGGGAGGACCCGGCCGGCGTGCCGATCTCGGCCATCCTGTTCGGCGGCCGCAGAGCCTCGGCGGTGCCGCTGGTGACCGAGGCCCGCGACTGGCGCCACGGTGTCTTCATGGCCTCGAACGTGGCCTCGGAAGGCACCGCCGCGGCCGAGAACGCCATCGGCGAACTGCGCCGCGACCCGTTCGCGATGCTGCCCTTCTGCGGCTACAACATGGGCGACTACTTCGGCCACTGGCTGAAGATGGGCGAGACCGCTCCGGACCCGGACAAGCTGCCGAAGATCTTCTTCGTGAACTGGTTCCGCAAGGACGAGCGCGGCAAGTTCGTCTGGCCGGGCTTCGGCGACAACAGCCGGGTGCTGAAGTGGATCGTGGAGCGCCTGGACGGCAAGGCCGACGCCGTGGACACGCCGATCGGGCGGGTGCCCGCGCGCGCCAGCCTCGACGTGTCGGGCCTGACGCTGACCGATTCACAGCTAGACCTGCTGCTGACGGTGGACCCGGCCATCTGGGCCAAGGAAGCGGCTCTGATCCCCGAGTTCTACGAACGCTTCGGCGAGCAGACGCCCAAGGCGCTGTGGGACGAGTACGAAGCCCTGGTGACCCGCCTCCAGTCGGCCGGCGCGCCCGCGCGGGTGGTGGCGGCCGAATAGACGGGATTGCGCCGAAGGCGGCGGCCCTCAATATAGTCAGCTGACTAGGTCGCCGTGCACGCCTGGAAACTCGAAACCGCCAAGGCCCGCCTCAGCGAGGCGGTGCGCGAAGCCAAGGCCAACGGCCCGCAGACGATCACCGTGCGCGGCCGGGAGGCCGCCGTCGTGATCTCCGCGGAGGAGTATCGCCGCCTGACGAACCCCGAGGGCGGCAAGCACTGGGTCGATGCGCTGCGCGAGATCGGCCCGATCGACATCGAGTTCGAGCGCGATCCGTCGCTCTTTCGCGATATCGATTTCGACTTGTGAGAGGCTGGCTGCTCGACATCAACGTCGTCTCCGAGCCCATGCGGGCGCGGCCCGACGCCCGGGTGCTTGACTGGCTGCGCGCTGCGCCTCCATCGCGGACGTACCTCAGCGTCCTGACGCTGGCGGAGATCGACCAGGGGATCGAACTGCTCGCCCTGCAGGATCCCAGGCGCGATCGCGTCATCCGCTATCGGGACGAGGTCGGGGCGTGGTTCTCGGGTCGCATCCTGCCGCTCGACAATGAGGCGGTCCGGCTCTGGGGCCGGATGGCGGGGCGCTATCGGAAGGCTTTCGGGGGCAAGGCGCCAGCGGTCGACGCCTGCTGACGGCGACCGCGCAGCATCATCGCCTATATCTGGCCACACGCAATCTCAAGGATGTGCGGAACCTGGGCTGGACCGCCTTCAACCCCTGGACAGACGACCCCGCGGACTTCCCGATCGCGACCTGAGCGGCTCAGCCGCCCGAGACGACCCGCAGGTTCGGTGCGGAGGGCTTTTCGCCGCGGACCTGCGCGACAAGGTCGAACAGGGCCCGACGCACGTCGTCGACGTCGCCGCCGCGCGCGATGGCGGCGAGTTCCTCGAGGTGGCCGGGGGTCACGCGCAGCGCCGAACCGGAGACCACCTCCATGACCTTCGGCGCGGCGGGCAGAGAGGTCTCGGTCTCGTCGAGAAGGGCCTCGGTCAGCTTCTCGCCGGGGCGCAGGCCGGTGATCTCGATCTCGACATCGCGGCGGCCGGACAGCGCGATCATCTGTCGGGCGAGATCCAGGATGCTGACGGGTTCGCCCATCTCCAGCAGGAACAGGCGCGAGTCCTGGCGGTCGTCCTCGTGGCAGGCGGCCGTGGCGTGCAGGACGAGCTGGGCCGCTTCCGGGATGGTCATGAAGAAACGCGACATCTCGGGATGGGTGACCGTCACGGGCCCCCCGCGCTCGATCTGGGACTTGAAGATCGGCACCACCGAGCCCGAGGAACCGAGGACATTCCCGAAGCGGACGGCCGAGAAGCGGGTCCGGCTGTCATTCGTGGTCTGTTGCGCCTGGATCACGGCCTCGGCCAGGCGCTTCGTGGCGCCCATGACGTTGGTGGGGTCCACGGCCTTGTCGGTGGAGATCAGCACCATCTGGCCGGCGCCGCAGGCCTTGGCGGCTTCGGTGACGTTCCAGGTCCCGACGACGTTGGTCAGCAGCCCCTCGGACGGGTGGCGTTCGACCATCGAGACATGCTTGAGCGCCGCGGCGTGGAAGACGAGGTCGGGCGCTTCGCGCTGGAACACCTCGATGGCGCGTGGGGCGTTGCGGACGTCGCAGAGCACGGCCTTCGCCGCGATGTGCGGGAAGGTCTCGCGCATCTCGCGCTCGATCTCGAACAGGGCGGTCTCGGAGAAGTCGAGCAGCGTCAGATGGGCGCAGCCGAAGCTCGCGACCTGACGGCACAGTTCGGCGCCGATGGAACCGCCGGCGCCCGTGACCAGGACGCGCCGGCCGGCCAGGAGGCGGCCGACCGCGCGGCGATCCAGCTCGATCGGGTCGCGCGCGAGCAGTTCTTCGATGTTGATGTCGCGCATCGGGACCAGGGTGAGCCCGTCATGCTGGGCCAGCTCGACGATGGACGGCAGGCGCAGCAGCCGGATGCCGTCCGCCTTCAGCCGTCCGAGTTGCTCGGCCGTCAGGCCCCTGAGCTTGCCGGGCTCCTCCAGGAACAGGATGGCGCGTGGATAGCGGTTCCAGCGGCGCAGATCGGCCAGGGCCTCGTCCAGATTGTCGATCGCCTCCAGGATACACACGCCGCGGACGTTGGCGCCCACGTCGCGCCGGTCGGTGCCGATGATGCCGACCGGCGTGTAGCTGCGGTCATGGCTGCGGGCCATGTCGCGCAGGTACGTGTCGGCCAGCGAAGGTGGCCCGATGAGCAGCAGCGACGGCGTCTGGGCGAGGCGGTCGCCGATGGCCTTGAGGGGGGACAGCGTCTCGAGCGCGTGTTCGTGGATCGCCCGGCGCAGGATGCGGACTCCCATGGCGATCACCATCTGGAAGACCGGCGCCATGATCAGGGTGGAGCGCGGCAGGCCTTCGGCGCGGTCCAGGACGAACACGGCCAGCAGGAAGACGCCCACCGTCAGCAGCGCGCAGCGCGCCAGCACGAGGGCGTCGGGGATCGACACATAGCGCCACGGCGACAGCTCGCGCCGGAAGAGGGCGCCGAACATCCCGGCGATGGCGGCGTAGAGGCCCGCCAGTTGGAAGACGCCCAGGGCGCCCTCCTGGCCGAACCCCAGTTCGGGTTGGGTCGGGGCTACGAAGAAGGCGACGCCAAAGGCGACGGCCGCGAGGAAGGCGTCGAACACGACGGTCTGGGCCCGGACGGCCATCCGCTCCATGCGCCGAACTCCGCTCTCGTGTCGATTCGTCACCATAGGCCGAGGTACGGTCGTCGCCAGTGAAAGTTGCCCGGGCCGTGAAAAACCCGAGCCCGCGTCGGAAATGAGGCCTGGGCCGTCGTGGGGTCGCGGTACTTAGGAAGAGACGCCGGCAGCCGCAAACGAAAAGCCGCCGCGGCGAGCCGCAGCGGCTTTCCCAGATCGAGGTCGGTTTGCGTTACCAGGACAGCGCGATGCTGGCCACGACGCGACCGTCGCCGTACCCGGCGGGGTCATTGGCCTTGGACACGTTGGTGTCGTGGTAGCGGACGTCGAAGCTGACGTTGTCGGTCAGGGCATAGCCCAGGCCCACGTTCCAGGTGGTGTAGTCGAGGCCGCCGTCCTGCTCCTGGCGGCCCAGGGCGGCGCTGATCGAGAACTTGGTCTCGGGAATGTCCATCGAGGCGTTGGCCTCGTAGTAGATGGCGTCGTCCGCCGCGCCGAAGAAGTTGGGCGAGTAGGCGATGGTCGCCCCCAGGGTCACCGGGCCGAACGGCGCCGAGGCCGAGGCGCTGAATTCCCAGAAGTCGTAGTCCGAAGCGCCCTTGTCGATGTAGCCGTAGTAGATGACGCCGAAGTCGAACGAGACGTTGCCCAGGGTGGGCGTGATCCCGGCGTACAGGTCGAACTCGGCATCGGTGCTGTCGAGGAAGTCGACGTTCGAGGCCCACGCCCCGGCGTAGAAGATGCCGGCGGTCACGTCGACGCCGCCGGAGATCTGAGGATCCTGGTCGGTCTGACTGAACCCGCGGTAGACGTAGTCGGTCGCAGCCCCAAGGTTGAAGGAGAACGATGGCGAACCGTCGTCCTGCGCCTGGGCGGCGCCAGCAAAGCAGAGCGTGGCGGCAGCGGCCGCCAGCGCGATCTTGAGCGTTCTCATTGAGTATCCCCTCTCATGTCCGCCCGGTCGCAACCGGCGGGCGAGGCCATCGTCGGCGCCCGGCGCTTCAGATCAACGCGAGGGGAGTGTTGCGCGAGGATGCGGCAAGCCCTGACCAATCGAAAGGCGCCCTGTGCGGCGGGCGCCTTCCTATTGTGCAGTTCCGCGTGGGCGCCAGGCGTCAGCGCTGGGTCAGCGCCGCGAATCCCAGATGCGATCCGGCGTCGACCAGCAGGGTTTCGCCCGTGACGTGGCGCGAGGCGGGGGCCGCCAGGAAGACAGCCGCCGCGGCGATGTCCTCGGGCGTCGAGGCGGCCTTCAACGGCGTGGCGGCGGCGGCGTTGGCGCGCACCTTCTCGGCCGCCTGCTCGCCCAGGCCCTTTCCGAACCAGGGGGTATCGATGAAACCGGGGCAGATCGCGTTGACGCGGATCCTGGGCGCGAGCGCGCGCGCCAGGGACAGCGTCATGGTGTTGAGCGCGCCCTTGGACGCCGCATAGGGCACCGACGAGCCGATGCCGACCACGCCGGCGATCGACGCGGTGTTGACCACCGCGCCCGGGCGCGGGGCGGCCTCGAGCAGCGACCGGCAGGCGCGGACCATCTGATAGGCCCCCACGACATTCACCGCATAGAGGTCGAGGAAGTCCTGACCGGAGACCGCGTCCATGTCGGCATGGTTGGCGAACTTGGTCGTGCCGGCGTTGTTGAACAGCGCGTCGATCCGGCCGAAGGGTTCGGCCGCGGCGGCGATCCGCCGACAGTCGGCGTCATTGGCGACATCGCCCTGGACCAGGACGGCTTCGGCCCCGTGGGCGCGGATCTGCGAAGCCGTCTCCTCCGCGTCGGCCAGGTTGCGCGCATAGTTCACCACGACGGCCTTTGCGCCACGGGAGGCCGTCTCGACGGCGATGGCGCGGCCGAGACCGGTCGACGCCCCCGTGACCAGCACCACGTAGTCCTGAAAATCACCCTGGGCCATCTGGGAGGTCTCCTGCCTTGTTCCACTGTCGTTGTTCGGGCCCCTACTAGCGTCTAAACGCCACCGCATGGAAGAGACCCACCTGACCCAACTCGGGCGTGACGTTCGGGGCTTCGACAGCCCCGAGGCCGCCGTCCTGGAGCGCGTGCCGAATCCCCATCCGGATGCGGCCTATCTGGTCCGGTTCACCGCGCCGGAATTCACCTCGTTGTGCCCGGTCACCGGCCAACCCGATTTCGCGCACCTTGTGATCGACTACGTCCCCAGCGCCTGGCTGGTCGAATCGAAGTCGCTGAAGCTCTATCTCGGCGCCTTCCGCAACCACGGCGCCTTCCACGAGGCCTGCACGGTGGCCATCGGCCGTCGCCTCGTCACCGAGCTGGAGCCGACCTGGCTGAGGATCGGGGGGTACTGGTATCCGCGCGGCGGGATTCCGATCGACGTGTTCTGGCAGAGCGGGCCGCCGCCCGAGGATCTGTGGCTGCCGGATCAGGGCGTCGCCCCGTATCGCGGGCGGGGCTGAAGCGATCTTCGACAGAGGAATTCGTTAATAAAATCTTTTTGTTGAGCCCGAATATTACTGTATTTCAAGTAATTTAAAAGTAAAATGTACCAAATATAGAGTATTGGAGGCGTTGGAGGTTCGCCCTGAAGCTTGGGCGTAAGCCTCCGCCGCGGCGAGACGGGCGAAATCGGGATCGAGAGCGAAGTTCGGGCTTCCCAAGAGCTTTCGGGAAGCCTATAGCAGAACCTGCCCAACTCTCCTCGGGCGTGTCACTTCAGGCCGGGCGTCGCGGAGCGGCGCCCGGCCGCCGTGGTTCTGGGACGGCTGGTGCGGACGCCGAGGTTCAGGGCGTCCAGTGCGTGACGAGCGTGGCGGGCGCCGGGCGTTCCCGCTCCAGTGGCGCTTCCCTGGCGGCGCCGATCATCACGAAGCCTGCGATCCGCTCGTTTTCGGCGAGGCCCAGCAGGGAAACGGCCTCCGGATCATAGCTGTACCAGTCGGTGATCCAGTTGGCGCCGAAACCCATGGCGAGCGCCGCCTGCAGCAGATGGGCGCAGACCGCACCCGCGGAGAGGACCTGTTCCCACTCGGGGATCGCGCCAGGCTTGGGCGAGGCGATCACCGCGACGGCGAGCGGCGGCGCCTTGAGCTTGCCGAGCTTGGCCGCCAGGACGGCGTCTCCGCGCCCCTGGGCCATGGCGTCGAGGCGCGCGGCGAAGACATCCTTGGCGTCTCCGGCCAGGACCACGAAGCGCCACGGCGCAAGCTTGCCGTGGTCGGGGACGCGGGCG
This sequence comes from Phenylobacterium sp., assembly GCF_037189685.1. GTDB lineage: Bacteria > Pseudomonadota > Alphaproteobacteria > Caulobacterales > Caulobacteraceae > Phenylobacterium. Next base: position 39,672 of record NZ_JBBCIT010000014.1, read on the forward strand.
GCGATGCGCAGCATGTCGTCCAACTGCGACGCGGTGGGCCCTGGCTCCGTCAGGGTCAGGGCCGGCGCCGACCGGCGCAGGGCCAGGAAGTCCAGGACATCGGGACGGGGCGCGATCGCGAGGGCGGCGCCGAATGCGGGGGCAGAGGGGAGGGCGGAGGTCACCTGCGGGATTTAGGGAGCGTGCGCCCGGAAGCCAACCGGAACGTCCCGTAAACCTTCGCCTAACGATGCCGGGGCAAGGATCGCGATCCTGTGCGGGAGCTTTCAGGAGCCGGATGATGCGCAAGCCCGCCTGGCTCCGGCCTCATGGCGCCCCCTGGGTTCGGGGCGCGGCGACCCCCGTCTTCGACAATCCCTGGATCTCGGTGACGACGTATGCGGCGACGGCGCCGACCGGCGCGGCGGCCACCTATGGTCTCGTGGGCTTCAAGAATGTGGCGGTCGCCATCCTGCCCTTGTTCGAGGACGGGACGACGGTTCTCGTGGGGCAGCATCGCTTTCCCGCGGGCGACTACAGCTGGGAGATTCCGGAGGGCGGGGGGCCGCTGGACCACGATCCGCTCGAGAGCGCCCGGCGGGAACTCGCGGAGGAGACCGGACTCCAGGCGGCCGAGTGGCGCGAAATCCTGCGGGCGCAGCTTTCGAACTCGGTGACCGACGAGCGCGCCGTGGGCTACCTGGCGACCGGCCTGTCGCCGGCGGCCGGCGACGCACGGCCGGACGACACCGAGGCGCTGGCGCAGGTCCGCGTCCCGTTCCGCGAGGCGCTGGACGCGGCGGTCGACGGCCATCTGCAGGACGCGCTGACGGTGGCGATGCTGTTGAAGGCTTTCTATATGGCGCAGCGAGGGCTTCTGGCGCCGGCCCTGTCGCGCGCCATGCTAGGTTGAGGCGAAGGGACCCTGATGGGCCGGGAGGACGCCATGAGTCAGCGCCTGGAGGTCGTGAACCCCACGGCGCCGCCGCCCGTCTGGGCGGCGCTGCGCAACGAGGCCTATGCCGCGGCCAAGAGCGAGGCGGCGCTGGCCAGCGTGCTGGCGGCCGTGATCCTGAACCACGACACCCTGGGCGATGCGCTGAGCTACCAGCTCGCGCGCAAGCTGGGCGACCAGGAGCTGCGGGCGATGAGCCTGCGCGACACGATCGAGGAGGCCTATGACGCCGACCCCGCGCTCGTGGAGACCGCCGAACTGGACCTGAAGGCCGTGTTCGAGCGCGATCCGGCCTGCCGCGGCTATGTCCAGCCGTTCCTGTTCTTCAAGGGCTTCCTGGCGCTTCAGACCCAGCGGGTGGCGAACTGGTTGTGGAACGAGGGCCGCGAGACGCTGGCGTTCTATCTCCAGAGCCGGTCGAGCGAGTTGTTCCAGGTGGACGTCCACCCGGCCACGCGGATCGGCCGCGGCGTGTTCATCGACCACGGCACCGGCATCGTCATGGGCGAAACCGCCGTGGTCGGCGACGACGTCTCGATGCTGCACGGCGTCACCCTGGGCGGGACGGGCGCGGAGCGCGGCGACCGCCACCCGAAGGTCGGCAAGGGCGTGCTGCTGGGCGCGGGCGCCACGGTGCTGGGCAACATCCGGATCGGCGACTACGCGAAGGTCGCCTCGGGTTCCGTGGTGCTGAAGGACGTGCCGCCAGGCTGCACGGCGGCAGGCGTGCCGGCCCGCCTCGTCAACTGCCCGACCTGCGAGGAACCGGCGAAGAGCATGGACCATACACTGGCCGAGGCGGTGTACGATTACGTCATCTGAGGTTTCGTCCCCGGCCGCCTTTCTGTAGGTTCGCGCCGGAATCGACACCCAGGAGCGTCAGCGTGGACGAAAAGACCATCCGCAGGATCGAGGGCCACCTGCGCGGCACCTTCGCCAACGCTCGGATCACCCTCATGCCGCGTCCCAAGCAGAAGGATTCGGCCGAGGTCTACGTCGGCGAGGAGTTCATCGGCGTCGTGTTCGAGGACGAGGACGAGGACGGCTCGTTCATGTTCGAGATGGCGATCCTGGCCGAGGACCTGCCGTAGCTCCGCCTATCGGACGCGCGTGACCGTCAGCGTCCGCGCGGGAACGGGCCCCAGGGGCGGCTGCGGCCGGCGGGAGTCGAGCCAGTCTCCCCACAGATCGCGCGGCAGCAGTGCGACCTGACGGTCGTGGTAGGCTCCGACGTCGGGACCGGGGGCGCAGGTCAACAGCGTGAAGCGGCCCTCGCGGATCAGGCCCGCGACACAGAGGAAGCCGCCCTCCGCGGCCTCGAACAGCCATTTCGACTTGGGTCCTTTGGGCAGGTCGTTGTCGCGGGTGAACTCATAGAAGCCGGTCATCGGGACGAGGCAACGCCCTGACGGGAAGCGTCGGCCTTCCGAGCGGAAGTTGATGACCGGACCACGTGGCCCGGGAAAGCCCCAGGGCAGGTCGGCGAGACGCGCGCCGCCGTCGCCTCGGCCGGCGAGCACGAAGGCCTTGTCGGTCGGCCGGATCGAAGCGCGAGGCTCGAGGTTCGGCGCGCCGCCTTCCCAGTCGACGTCGATCCGGAGCCGGCTGAACGCGTCCAGGATCTCGTCGAGCGCGGCCTGGAAGCGGAACTCGTTGCACATTGTCAGGCTCCAGGCCGAACGTACGTCCGAACCTGACGTACCGCATAGGTAGTGTGACGGTTCTCCAATCCCGCAGGCGATCCGAAGGGAATCTTCCCGAAGGAAGGACGCGGACCGGATTGAGAACAAAGCAAGAACTCTGGATCGTGGGGGTGTGCGTGAAGAAGCCAGTTGATCCGACGCTGAAAGCGCAGCGGGCGGCGCGGGACCGATTGATCCGGCGTGAGCGCCAGGATCGCGCCCGTGCCGAGGCCGCGGAAGTCGCGGCCGGCGTCGCCGAGACCGTGGCGCTCAGCCGGGCGCGGGGGGCGGCGGTGGCGGGGCCGGCGGACAGGGCGCGCGCCGGGCCGCATCGGCGACAGACCGGGCTGGAGACGCTGGCGGCGCGGGGGCGGATCACCCCCGGGGCGATGGTGGCCGGGGTGCGCTACGGCGACGCCTATCGGCGGGTGAAGCATGAGGCGCCCCTGCCTTCCAGCCTCGCGCCGCGGCTCGGCGGTGCGTTCGCGGGGCCCGACCCTCGAAGCGTGATGGCCCAGGCGGAGCGGACCGCGGCGGCGCGCCTCAGGCTGGCGGGCTGGCGGGAGACCCTGTCGCGGCACCCGGACCTCGTGACGGCCTGCGACCTCATCTGCGGTGAGGAGATGACCCCGCGCGAAGCGGCGGGCGCCGACCGCGAGGCCGTACGGCTGGAGACTCTGGTCCGGGTGGCGCTGGACCTGCTGGCGGCCGAACCGTGAAAAGATTTTGCGCCCTGCGTTGGGAACAAGCGCAGCCGTCCTGCATTTCAGGAGCAGGACGCCGCTGGTCATCCCCCCCGACACGGGTGGCGTCCAAAGGCCCTCGGCGTTCCGCGCCGAGGGCTTTTCCCTGGGAGAGGGAGCCGGGCGAGGCAACGCACAGCCCGCCGCCTCATTTCGTCTCCAGCGCCCGCCTGGTGGTGGCTTCGACGGCGGCGCGGGGGATGAGGCGGATGGTGGAGGTCGCCTTGGCGAGGACATTGCCGTCGAGGTCGGTGAGCCGACCTTCGGCGAAGCACGTGGATCGGCCCGCGCGCTCTATCCAGCCCTCGGCCAGGACCCGACCCGGGCGGGCGGGGGCGAAGTAGCTCACTTTCAGTTCCAGCGACATGGGCGTGACGTCCGGGGACCGGGAGATGGAGGCGTGCGCCATCGCCGCGTCGATCCAGCCGCAGACGAAGCCGCCCTGAGCCACGCCGCCCGAGTGGCACATGTGCGGCCCGACCTCGTATTCGATGACCGCGCGACCGGCCTCGAGGCTGACGACGCGGACCTGGCCCAGCGCGGAAGCGAGGCTTGGGGCGGTGGAGGCGGACATGGGCGGGGTTCCTCGGGATCGTTCCTGTCCACGCCGACGTGCCGGAGCCGCGGCGGGAGGGTCAAGAGGCATGGCGTGATCCCACGGCCCGGACTCCAGGGTCGCGCCGAAAGGCGGTCGTGTGCCGCTAGGGAAATCTGGTCATCTGCGCTAGAAATCGGAATCATGCTTCACGTTTCTTTTCTTCGCAGTGGGATGGACGACCGATGAACCTCGACCTGAGCCCGGACGACGAACGGTTCCGCCAGGAGGTCCGGCGCTATTTCGAGACCGAGTACCCCCAGGGAATCCTGGCCAAGGTCCGCAACGGCCAGCGGTTGACCAAGGCGGACCTCCGCGCCTCGGAACAGGCGTTGAGCGCCAGGGGCTGGCTGGCCCCGGGATGGCCCGAGGCCTACGGCGGGCCGGGCTGGAGCGTCACGCAGCGGTTCATCTTCGATGAGGAACTGGAACGGGTGGGCGCGCCCAACGTATCGCCGATGGGCCTGCTCTACGTCGCGCCGGTGATCATGGCGTTCGGTACGCAGGCGCAGAAGGACCGGTGGCTGCCCGACATCCTGGCCTCGCGGGTGTTCTGGGCCCAGGGGTATTCCGAGCCCGAGGCCGGGTCCGACCTCGCCAGCCTGCGGACGGCGGCGGCGCTGGAGGGGGACCACTATGTGGTGAACGGCGAAAAGACGTGGACCAGCCTGGGCCACCACGCCGAGTGGATCTTCTGCCTTGTGCGGACCCAGACGACCGAGCGGAAACAGGAGGGGATCACCTTCCTCTGCATCGACATGGCGACGCCGGGCGTGCAGGTGACGCCGATCATCTCGATCGACGGCGGGCATTCCCTAAACCGGGTGAGCTTCCAGGACGTGCGCGTGCCGGTGGAGAACCGGATCGGCGAGGAGGGGCGCGGCTGGACCTACGCCCGGCACCTGCTGAGCCACGAGCGCACCTCCTACGCCCACGTGGCGGCCAAGCGGCGGCAGATGGAAAGCCTCAAGGCGGCCTCGGCCGCGGCGCCCTGGGGGGATCTTCTGAGGGGGGATCTTCTGGAGTCGCACGGCGGGTTGCGGCGGCGGTTCGCCGAAGTGGAGATCGGGCTGACGGCGCTGGAGATGACCACCTACCGGGCGCTGGCGCCGCTGAGCAGCGGCCAGGCGCCGGGCGACGAGGCCTCGATCCTGAAGATCCACGCGACCGAGACGGCGCAGGCGATCACCGAGCTGTTCGTGGGCCTGGCGGGCGAGTACGCCACGCCGTTCTTCGCGGACCGGCATCGGGATGACTGGCGCGCCGGCCTGGAGGACATCCCCGCGTTCGCCGCGCCGGGCGTGGCGGACTATTTCGCCACCCGCGCCCAGACGATCTACGGCGGGACCAACGAGATCCAGCGCAACATCATCGCCCGCCAACTCGGGCTGTGAGGGCGGGGGCCCCTGAACGGCGGGGACGCCGCAAGGGATAAATCGCGGAGATCGCAGAGATACGCAGAAGGGCGGCGCAGCCTCGGAATCCTCTGCGTTCTCTGCGGTTGAATCCTCGCGCCTCCGGCGCGCGTCGCCGCCCAGTTCTCGCGGGTCAGCCACGGCGCCATGTCCCAGCGGTCGCGGGAGGGGGCGTGGAGCCGGGCGACCGCGCGGGCCGGCGCGGGCGGCTAGCTGTCGAGGCGGTCCAGGCGGGACAGGGCCTCGCGGACGTCGGCGAGGGGGACGGGCTCGGGCGTGCCCAGGAGCCAGCGCAGGCGCGGCTCGTCCTGGACGGCGGAGGCGTCGGACGCCCAGGAGGCCAGGACGGCGCGCTTCTCCGCGGGGGCGAGGCCGGGGTCCTTGAGCACGTCACGGGGATGGGCGAAGCCGACGGCGGGTCGCAGCCACCGCTCGAAGGCGTCGCGCAGGCTGGCGGCGGGCGGCCTGAGAGGCGGCCTGGGCGGGGGTTTCGGAGCGGGCGTGCGGAGGTTGGCTTCAGAGGTGGCGATTCGCATGTCGTCGTCTCCCCGAGGGTTCCTGTGGCGTCCTTTCTCAGGCCGCGCCCGGCGGAAATCGGGGCGCGGACGGCGCAGGATCTAGGTGCGGCGCGCGGAATTTCAAGAGGACGGCGCGGCCACAAATTGTTCTCTATTTGTTCTTGACTTGCGCCCGCGTTCGGGGTAGGGTTGCGTCAACGTCGGAAAGTGCGCCTTGGGGCCATCGTCCCCCGCAGGACGGCCTGAGCTTCGGCGCGTTTCCGGCAGCTTCACCTTGTCGGCTGGCTTCCGCCGCCTTTGCGCGGACGCGGCCCGCCTCTGCCCCGGGGTTCGCCGGGCGGTCGAGGAAAACCCATTCATCACACGCCGCGGCAGGCGGCGAAGGAGGCTCTCATGGGCAGGAAACCCGGCGTGGGCAGGAAATCCGGGCGGCCGGTCCGCTTCTCGCGCCTCCTGGCCGAGGCCATCTGCGAACGGCTCGCCCAGGGCGAGCGCTGGTCGGAGATGTCCAAGGAGGACGGGATGCCCGGCTATGTGACCTTCTACACATGGCTGGAGAAGAAGCCCGGCTTCGCCGCCCAGGTGGCCGCGGCGCGGCGCATGGCGGCGGACTATTGCGTGGACCAGGCGCTGAAGGTGGCCGAGGCTGCGACGAAGGACACGGCGAGCGCCGACCGCCTGCGTGTGGACACCCTCCTGAAGCGCGCCACCCAGGTCGCCACCGAGGGGCGGGACGATCGCGCGGCAGCGGCCCAACCCGACACGCGGCGGGTCGAGGTCGTCTTCTATGCGCGCCACTTCGAGCGCTATACGGACGCGGACGGGCGCCAGGCGGTCCGCGAAGTGGTTCCGCTCTCCCGCCTGGCCGTCAGCGACGCAGACGCCGAGGCGGCGGCCCGGCAGGTGGCCAGCAGGGCGCCGCGCAAGGGCCGGCCGAACTGATGCCGCGGAAGACGACGACGCCGACCGAGGACACACCCCCGGTCTCCAATCTCCTGGAGCTGGGCCTGCCCCGCGCCTGGATGCCGCGGCCGCACCAGGAGCCGCTGTGGCAGGCGCTGCTGGGCGGCGCCCGGCGGGCCGACGTGGTGGCGCACCGGCGATGGGGCAAGGACGAGGTGGCGCTGCACTGGGCCGCCTGGCAGTGCCATGCGCGGGTCGGCAGCTACTGGCACCTGTTCCCCGACGGCGCCCAGGGCCGACGCGCGCTGTGGGACGCGGTGAACCCGCATACGGGCCGCCGCCGCATCCATGAGGCGTTTCCCGACATCATGGGGCCGGAGTTCGTGGACGGGGAGATGAAGGTGCGCCTGCGCAACGGGTCGATCTGGCAGATCGCCGGCGGCGACCACTACAACGGTCTCGTGGGCGCCTCGGTGGCCGGCGTGACGTTCTCGGAGTGGGCGCTGATGGACCCGGCGGCCTGGACCTACATCCGCCCCATGCTGCTGGAGAACGACGGGTGGGCGCTGTTCCTCTGGACCCCCAGGGGACGGAACCACGCGACGCGGTCGTTCGAGGTGCGGGCCAGGCGACCCGACTGGTTCTGCCAGAAGTCACCCGCCACCGAGACGCAGGTGTTCACCCCCGAGCAACTTGAGAACGAGCGGTCCGAGCTGGTCGCGGAACTGGGTTCGACGGAGGCGGGCGAGGCGCGGTTCGCGTCGGAGTACCTCGTCGACTTCGAGGCCGCCGAGCCGGGGACGTACTACGCGAGCCTATTGGGCGAGGCCGAGCGCGCCGGCCGGATCGGGCGCGTGCCCGTGGACCCGTCCCTGCCGGTGGACACGGCCTGGGACCTGGGCATCGACGACTATACGGCGATCTGGTTCTTCCAGCAGGCCGGGCGCGAGATCCGCGTGGTGGACTATTTCGAGACCAGCGGCGAGGGCCTGCCGTCCATCGTGCGGCAGGCGATCGCCGGGCGTGAGGCGCTGTGGGGAGCCCACCACCTGCCGCATGACGTCATGGTGCGGGAACTGGCGACGGGCCGGTCGCGCTACGAGACCCTGCGGTCGCTGGGCCTCGGGCGCATCGACGTGGGGGCGGCGGCGGATCCCGAGGAGCGCGTGAACGCCGCGCGGCTGATGATCCCGATCTGCTGGTTCGACGCGGAACGATGCAGCCTGGGTCTCGAGCGCCTGCGACGTTACCGGAAGCGGTTCAACAGGGCCACGCGCAGCTATGTGGGCCCGTTGCACGACGAAGCCAGCCACGCAGCGGACGCCTTCGGCGCCTATGCGCTCAACCGGCAGGCCGCGCCCGCCGCGGCCAGGCCGCGGCGCGAAGCGAGCCGCCCGGTGGCCGGGCCGCTCTCGTGGATGGCCTGATGTTCGGTCGGCTCCGGTGATCCGGGCCGGCGCGCGTCGAACGCCCGCCACGGCCAATCCGGCAGGCGTTAACGCCTTGGGTTGAAAGGGCGTTAAGGCTGGCGTGGATACGATGAGTTATCAGGCGTTTACCGCCTTCCGCGGTGGCGCCAGGACGTTACCCATGCCGTCGTTCGTACACGACATCCTGCACGTGATCGCCTCGCGACCCCTGACCAGTCTCCTGGCCCTGATCGCGGCGGTTCTCTATGTCCGGCTGATGACGTCCGACCCCCGAACCCATTGACCTGGCCACGCTTGCAACCTTGACTGCGCGACAGCGTTCCAGATCAGAGGCAATGGAGGGTTCGGCATGAACGGCGTGGGACTTATCGGCGCGATCCTGATCGGCATCCTGGCCGGTTGGATCGCGGAGAAGATCATGAAGCGCAACCACGGGCTGCTGACCAACCTGGTCGTCGGCGTGGTGGGCGCGTTCCTGGGCAGCTTCATCGCCACGAGCCTGGGCATCGGCATCGGCTCGGGCGTGATCCCCAGCCTGATCACGGCCACGCTGGGGGCGATCCTGCTGCTGTTCATCGTGGGCCTGATCCGCAGCCGGCGGGCGTAGGGCCGGCGGCGGGGGTCGGCGCGGGGCAGAGCGGGCCGCCTTGGCGCTCTTGGCGTCGTGGCGGTCGTCTTCCCGCGCCTGCGGCGCGCCGTTCGCGGTTGGAGACAGCAGAGGGCGCGCCGGGAAGCGCTCATCCTCGGGCTGGGGCACGTCCGAGGCTGCAAGAGTTCTTATTTTGTTCTTGACGTGCGCCCGCAAAAGATGTAGGGTTCAGTCAACGTCGAGATTTGCGCCCGGCGCGGCCCATCGGGGGGTTGCGGAGGGCGCGTCGCCGCCGGGCGGCTGACGTTTTCGCAGAGAGTTTGTGACGACCGCGGCTCACGGGCCGCGAACCCGCCGGGACGGTCCCGCGCGGGCTCTTGGAGCGGCGATCCGAAGGTATCGCCGCTCCAAGTTTCTGTTTCAACGCGCGTTTTCTCCGAAAACCGGTTCCCACCTTTCGGAACGCGCTCCGACGCATGGGGCCAGGCCTTTGTCCGACGACACCATCCTCGAAGACGCCCGCGAGGCGTTCCGGCTGGCGGCCGACGCCGAGGCGGAGAACCGGCGCGAGGCGCTGGACGACCTGCGCTTCGCGCGCCTGGGCGAACAGTGGACGCCGGACGTCCTGCAGCAGCGGGCGCGGGAGGGGCGGCCGGTGCTGACCATCAACCGGCTGCCGGCGTTCATCCGCCAGGTGGTGAACGACGCGCGGCTCAACAAGCCGGCGATCGCGGTGCACCCCGTGGACGACGCGGCCGACCCCGAGACGGCCGAGGTGTTCAACGGCCTGATCCGCCACATCGAGCAGAGCTCGGACGCCTCGGTGGCCTACGACACCGCGCTGGACTTCGCCGTGACCAGCGGGGTGGGCTACTTCCGGGTCAACACCCGCTATGCGGCCGACGACGGCTTCGACCAGGAGCTGGCGGTCGAGCGGGTGGCGAACCCGTTCTCGATCTATGGCGACCCGGAATCGACCGCGGCCGACAGCGCCGACTGGAACACGGCCTTCGTGGTCGAAAGCCTGCCGCGGGCGGCTTTCGCGGCGCGATGGGCCGGCGCCGAGGCGGCGGACTGGGGCGAGGGCGACGCCGGGGCATGGACCTGGGGCCGGGATGGCCGACCAGGGGCGGGCGAGCGGGTGCGGGTGGCCGAATACTGGCGCCGCGAGCGGGTGAGCCGCACGATCCTGGCGCTGTCGGACGGCCGCGCCATCGAGGAAGCCGCCTATGCGGCGCAGAAGGCGATGTTCGATGCGCTGGGCGTCACCGTGGTGGGGCGGCCGCGGCAGGCGGCGAGCCATCGGGTGACCCAGCGGATCGTCTCGGGCGCGCAGGTGCTGGAGACCATGGACTGGGCCGGACGGTTCATCCCCATCGTGCCCGTCTACGGCGAGGACCTGATGGTGGACGGGCGGCGGCGGCTGCGCAGCCTGGTTCGCGACGCCAAGGACCCGCAGCGGATGTTCAACTATTGGCGCACGGCGTCCACGGAGCTGGTGGCGCTGGCGCCCAAGGCGCCGTTCATCGGCCGCAAGGGCGCGTTCGACAGCGACGCGGAGAAGTGGGCCACGGCCAACACCCGCAGCCACGCCTTCCTGGAATACGACGGGCCCGAGCCGCCGATGCGCCAGCCGTTCGCCGGCACGCCGGTGGGGGCGCTGCAGGAGGCGCTGAACGCCTCGGACGACATGAAGTCCATCATGGGCCTGCACGACGCCAGCCTGGGGGCGCGGTCGAACGAGACCAGCGGCCGGGCGATCATGGCGCGGCAGCGGGAAGGGGACGTCTCGACCTTCCACTACATCGACAACCTGAACCGGGCGATCCGGCACGCGGGCCGCATTCTCGTGGACCTGATCCCGAAGGTGTATGCGACCGCCCGGGTGGTGCGCGTGCTGGGGCCGGACGGCGCGGCGCGGGGCGTCCCGCTCGCGGGCGGCGGAAACGGCGACGGTGGCGCAGCCCTGAAGGCCGCCGGCCGGATCTACGACCTGGGTGTCGGGCGCTACGACCTGACGGTGCGCGCCGGGCCCAGCTTCACCAGCCGCCGGGAGGAGGCGGCGAACCAGATGATCGAGCTGATCCGGGCCTATCCGGCGGCGGCGCCCCTGATCGGGGACCTGCTGGCGCGCAACCTGGACTGGCCCGGCGCCGACGAGATCGCCCAGCGGCTGGCCGCCATGTTGCCGCCCCAGGCGAAAGGCGAGGGGGGCGCCTCGCCCGAGGCCGAGGCGGCGAAGGCGCAGATGGCCGGGCTGGCCCAGTCGTTGTCGGGGGCGCTGGCGGCGGCGCGGGCCGAGGTCGCGGCCCTGAAGCAGGACCGGGCGCACGAGGCGCGGAAGCTGGAGATCGAGGCCTTCGAGGCCGAGACCAACCGGCTGAAGGCCTTGCAGCGGTAGTCGACCGACGACGCTTGCGCTGGCGCAATGTTCTTTATATGTTCCAAGAGGGCGGGCGATGTGGCGAGAGGCTTGGGATCATTCAGGGGCGACGAAGCGCGAGGGCCAGCCGGCGAGGGCCGATATGCATGCGGCGCGCAGGCGGGATGCCTATGCCCAACAGCTGGGCGCGCCCGGCCGGTTCGACGCGACCCAGGGCGTGCCGACGAAGGGCGGCGGGCGGCTGTCGCCCGAGGCTTGCGAGTTCCTCTTCATCGGCGGCGCCGGCGTGGGCGGAGACTATCTCAAAGGCTTCCGCCGTGCGTTTGAGGCGGCGGGCATCCAGAACGTCCGCGTGCCTGGAGAGTCCCACCCGGCGCGGCGCGTACAGTTGGGCTCCGACGTGTCCTGGATCACCAGGATGAACGATCTCGACTTCGCCAGGTCGCTGGTCGGCATGCCGCAGGCGCAGGCGGCCGCAAGGCGGTCGCGGTCGCTGGGGGACGAACAGTTCAATCTGGGCGGCTATTCCTATGGAGCGGCGGCGGCGGCGGCGCAGGCCTATGCCGTGGCCGAAGAGGGGGGCAAGGTGGACAATCTGGTCCTGGTGGGCGCGCCCATCAACGCCGACCTCTATGGGGCGGTCCGAAAGCACCCCAACATCCGGAACGTCATCAATGTCGATCTCGACCAGCATGGCGATCCGATCCGCGCGGGCATGACGGACGATCAGATCGCCAGGGCATTTCCCAGGATCGGGGTGCAGTTCTTCGACCAGAGACACCCCGGCCACTTCTACTACAGTGGCGTAGGCCCCGAGCATGACCGGCGTCGCAAGGGCCTGGCCGACATGCTGGTGGAGCGCGGGGTTCGATGATCGTGCGGGGCGTGGCTGCGGTTCTGTATGCTGTCAGCATCCTCTGGTTCTGCATCTACTACGTCGGGTCTCGATGGCTGTTCTTCTTCTACAATCCAACGGCCCGCGAACTGGTCTGCCCCGGACATCCGGTCCTGTTTGCGATTTTCTGCTGGTACGCCGTCGTGTTCGGGCTGATCGCCCTGGTGATGCGACCCAGCCTGCCGAGGGGCTTGGTGTTCCTGACGCTCGTACTGCTGGATCCACTTCTCCAGACGGGCTGCTGGGTCGCGACCGGGGAGCTCGGGACCATGCCTGGCTATGGCGGGTACTCGGGCTGACTGTGACCGGCGTCGCACCGGCTTGGCCGACACGTTCCTGAAGCGCGGCGCGCGACGACCCTGCGGCAGCCTCAGGAATTTTGAACCGCAGAGAGCGCAGAGGTCCGCAGAGGATGCAGGGATTCGAAGCTGACCCGGCTTCTCTGCGATCTCCGCGTCGCCTCTGCACCCTCTGCGGTTTCTCTTTTCCGGCGCTGACGCGCTGCATGCGATCGCCCTGCTCCCCGAGGGGACAGGTCAGCGCAGCCTTGTCCTTTGCGACGCCACCCATATCCGCTCCGGCGCCGCCGGAGCCCTCACGCCCAAGGAGTCCCATGGCCTACCAAGACCCCATCACTGCGGGCGACGCGCCCGTGCGCCCGGACGGCGAGCTCGAGGTCGTCGAGACGGCCCCCGAGACTTTCGAGCTGGAGCTGGACGGCGAGGTCCACGCGCTGCCCATCGGCTTGAAGGGCGCGTTCCTGCGCCACGCCGACTACACGCGTAAGACGCAGGAACTGGCCGATGGCCGCCGTGCGCTGGAGACGGAGCGCGAGGCCTTCGTCCGCGAGATGGCGAAGGGCCGCGCCGAAGGCCAGCACCGGCGGCAACTCGCGGCTCTGGACGATCAGCTCGCCGCCTTCGAGGCGGTGGACTGGGAAGCCTATGCCGCGGAGGACGCGCGCAGCGCCCAGGCTTTGTGGGCGCGGTTCCAAACCTTGTCCGCCGCGCGCGGGGATCTGGCCGAGGCGGTCGCCCGGGCCGACGAACGCGAGACGCTGGAGGCGGCCCAGGCGGCGGCGCAGGCCATGGCCGAGACCGGCGCGCGGCTGCGCGAGGAGATCGACGGCTGGTCGCCCGAGGTGGCGGCCAGGCTGGTGGAATACGGCGAGGCGTTCGGCGTCACGCGGGAGGAACTGGCCCGGATGGCCGACCCGCGGCTCTGGAAGCTGCTGCACAAGGCCTGGCGGGCCGACGAGGCCGCGCGCGGCGAGGCCGGAGCGCAGGCCCGCAGCCTGCAGCCGGCCGTGGTCCTGGGCGGCGGCGCCGGCGGCGGTGGCGGGGTCCGCGACGAGCTGGCCACCCGCGAATGGATGCGCCGGCGCAACGCCCAGGCGGCGAAGGGAAGCTGAGCCGTCCGACCGACGCCGCGCCAGACCAGCTGAGTTTTCGGGGCCGCCCCGGCGAGCGCGCCGGACAAGGCGGGACCCCGTTCGTGGGGAAGCCCGCTTGCGTCCCCTTTTTCCGACCTGACTCCGCGGCCCTGCGGGGCCGGCGGATCGAGCACGCGCCGGCCCCCGGGAAGGGGCGCGCCTCGATCCGCCCTGCGGCGACCCATCCATTACAGAGGACATCGAGACGATGCCGAACACCATTCTGACGGCCACCGCGGTGACGCGGGAGGCGCTTCGCGTGCTGCACCAGAAGCTCAACTTCGTGGGCACCATCACGCGCGACTATGACGACCGCTTCGCCCAGGACGGCGCGAAGATCGGCGACACCCTGAAGATCCGGCTGCCGAACCAGTACACGGTGCGGACCGGCTCGGTGCTGGACGCCAAGGACACGGTGGAGACCTCCGTGGACCTGAAGGTCCAGACCCAGAAGGGCGTGGACCTGAACTTCACGTCCGCGGACCTGACGCTGGGCCTGGACGACTTCTCGGAGCGCGTCCTGGAGCCGGCGATGAGCGTGCTGGCCGCCAACATCGAGGCGGACGCCATGAGCATGTACCAGGACGTCTACAACCAGGTGAGCAATCACGGCCTGCCCGCCACCTTCGCCGGCGTGCTGGGCGCGCGGAAGATGCTGGTCGACAACCTGGCTCCGCTGACCGGCCGCACGTGCAACCTCAACACCCAGGACAACGTGGACCTGGTGGACGCGCTGAAGGGCCTGTTCAACGACAAGTCCACCATCGCGCGCCAGAACCGCGAAGGCTTCATGGGCCGGACCGCCGGGTTCGACTTCATGGAGAACACCCTGTGGCCCAGCCACACGGTGGGCACGAAGGGCGGCACGCCGCTGGTGAACGGCGCCGGCCAGACCGGCTCGACCCTGGTCACCGACGGCTGGTCGAACAACTCGAACGTGCTGAAGCGTGGTGACATCTTCACCATCGCCGGCGTCTTCCGTGTGCACCCCGAGACCAAGCAGTCGACGGGCCAGCTCCAGACCTTCGTCGTCAACGACGCGGCCGGCGTGACCTCGAACGGCTCGGGCCAGGCCGCGATCTCGATCAGTCCCGCGATCGTGGGGCCGGCAGGATCGCCCGCGAACCAGACGGTGAGCGCGCTGCCTGGGGACAACGTGGCCATCACCGTGCTGGGGACGGGAAGCCAGGCGCACGGGATCAGCCTCGCCTATCAGAAGGACGCCTTCGCCTTCGCGACCGCGGACCTGATGATGCCGCGCGGCGTGGACTGGGCGTCCCGCGAGGTCTTCGACGGCGTGTCGATGCGGATCGTGCGCCAGTACGACATCAACAACGACAAGTTCCCATGCCGTCTGGACGTTCTGTACGGCTTCCGGACGCTGCGTCCGCAACTGGCCTGCCGCCTGGCCAACCGCTGACGTCGAGCCCGCTTTCGACACGGAGCGTCGGCGGGCCGCACGCCCGCCGCCGTTTCCCGCGCCCTTCGCCCTTTCGATCCCCTGGAGACGGCCGCTGCGCGGCCGACGTCCCGCCATGAGGCCTGCCATGAAGCCCTTCACCCCCGCAGATGACGCGACGGCGTCGATCGCCGCCACGACCTCGAGCGCCAGCGCGGCGATCAAGCAGCAACCCACAGGCGCGCACCAGATCCGGCTCTACAACGCCGGCGCCTCCACCGTCTTCTGGGCCCTCGGGCCGTCGGGCGTGACAGCCGCGCTCACGGATATTCCGCTGCCCACCGGCGCCATCGAGGTGATCACCCTCGCCAACGGCGCGGCCAACCCGGCGACGCATGTCGCGGCCATCACGGCTTCGGGATCGGCGACGCTCTATGTGTCGACCGGCCTGGGCCTCTGACGCGCATGACGCTGCATCTGGGCCAACGCGGGCCGGGACATCAGTCGCGGGTCGCGCCGGGCGCCGCCGATCCCGGCGGCCCCGAGAACGCCGAAGCGGCGGCGCTGTTCGCGCGCTTCGAAACCGATCCGGGACCCGAGCGACGCGCGCTGATCGACGCCTGCATCGGGGCGCTCAAGGCGGCCGGGGTGTGGGCCAAGCTCGACGCCTTCTACATGCTGGCCGCGCATGATGCCCAGGCCGCACGGCTCAACTGGATCCAGGACGCTTTCAACCTGCAGCCGGGCGGCGCGGGTACGCTGACGTTCACGGCCGACCTGGGCTGTGAGAACGGCGGCACGGCCGCCTACCTGGACACCGGTTTCAACGACCTGACCGGGTCCGCGCTCTGGACCCAGGACGGGATGGCCGCTGGCGGCTACGTCAATGCGTGGGCCGGCGTCGGCAACTACTTCCTCGGCGTGTTCGGCGCCGCCAACCTGCGGATTGGAGCGTCGGCCAGCAACATCAACACCCGCATCCATTCCGCAGGATCGTTCAATCCGGCGTTCGCCGCCTCGCTTCCCGGCCACGTGGTGGTCGTGCGCAGCGGCGCCGCCAGCAGCCGGGTGCTGCGGAACGGGGCGCAGGTGGGCGGCATCTCCACCGCCGCCAGCATCGCGAGCGTGGATGCGGCTGTCGTCGGGCTGAGATCCGGAGCGTCCCACTGCGCCGACCGCCTGGCGTGCCTGCATCTGGGCGGTGCGCTGTCGAACGCCGAAGGCGCCGACCTGTACGCGGCGATCCTGACCTACCTCACGGCGCTGGGCGCCCAATGACCCGCTAGGCGGGCTCGCGCCCGCCGGCCTGAACACCAGGACACATCATGGCGATCACCACCTATGCCGAGCTGAAGGCGGCGGCGGCGAACTGGCTCGTGCGCGGCGATCTGACCGCGCGCATTCCCGAGTTCGTGACGCTGGCCGAAGCGCGGCTCAATCGTGTGCTGCGGCATCGACTGGCCGAGGCCGAGGCGCCGCTGACGGCGACGGGGGGCGTGCGCCGCCTGTCGTTGCCGGCGGGCTTCACGGAGCCGCTGCGCCTCTGGCTGGAACGAGCTGACGGGCGACTCGAGCTGCCGTTCGTCGAGGCCAGCCTGCTGCCGTTGACGGCGGCGCGCGGCGAACCGGCCGCCTGGTCGATCGACGCCGAGGCCGTGGCTTTCGACCGGCCTTGCGACCAATCATACGGGTTCGTCCTGAGGATGCTGCGCGGGTTTGCGCTGTCGGACGTCGCACCGACCAACGCCCTGCTGTCCGAGGCGCCCGACGTCTATCTGTTCGCCACCCTGGCCGAGGCGGGGCCGTTCCTGCGCGACCCCGAACTGACCGGCGCCTACGAAGCCAGGCTCGAACGGGCGATCGGCGAACTGGACACAAAGCACGCCCGCAGCCGCAAGCTCGGCGCCCTGCGCGTCGAGCGGGGCCTGATGGCCCTGGACGCCGGCCGATGAGCACGCCGACCGTTCTTCCCGTAGGTCCCGACACGCCCGAAGCGTTGCGTCCCCTGCTGCGTTCGCTGGCCGAGGCGGTGGCGGCGCTGGCGTCGCCTGGCGCTCCCACGCCGGTCTTCGCCGCCCAGGCGGACGCCCTGCCGCCGGCGTCGGCGCACCCCTACGCCCTGGTCCTCGTGACCGATCTCCAGACCCTGGCCCATTCGGACGGAACCGACTGGATCCGCCAAGACACGGGAGCCCCGATCCCCTGATGCCTTCCTCCTGGTCCTCATCGCTTCGCTTCGAGCTGCAATTCACGGGCGAGAACATCAACCTTTGGGGCGAGAAGCTGAACGCCGTGCTCGTCCATGCCGACTACGCCATCGCCGGCTGGCTGACGAAGGCGCTCACCGGCCACGCCGCCCTCACCACCACCAACGCCGGCGCCGACGAGGCCCGAGCGGCGATGATCCGGTTCACGGGCGGCGGCGGGCCGTTCACCGTGACGATACCCCCTGTGAGCAAGGCCTACCTGATCTGGAACGCATGCGCCGGGCCGGTCACGATGACCACCGGGGCGCCCGGGACGGTGACGCTGGACGCCGGCGACATCGCCTGGATCGCCACCGACGGCGGGGCGGTGAAGACGCCGGGCTACGGCGGCCTGTCGATCAAGGAGTATGTGGCCGCAGCCGGTTTCTCCCAGGTGGAGTTGCCCGCCCAGACCGCCAACGCCGGCAAGTACCTCAAGACCGATGGTGCGAACGCCACCTGGGAGGCGCCGGCCGCCACCGACCTGGCGGACTACGCCACCGCGATCCAGGGCCTCCAGGTGGCGCTCGCCGTCGCGCTCTAGGCCGAGCGACCTCGAAACATCCGGTTTTTGATCCAAATCTTTATTTCAACAGGATTTTTCTTCCGAACGATTTCCTCGTTCCGGAAGGCGCCTCAGGAGCCCGAACCATGGCCGTAACCCCCAACTCCATCGTCACGCCCCAGACGCCGAGATCCGCGAGCGTGGGGCTGACCACTGGGAACACCACCTTCACCACCTCGCCGACGAATACCGCGCTGCTGGTGACCGCGGGGCCGAACGGCGCGCGGGTGACACGCCTTTGGGCCGTGCCGCTGGAGCAGATCAACGCCGCCAACAACATCCAGCTCTACCGGAGCCACGATGGGGGCACGACCAAGTTCCTGGCGGACTCCAAGCTGATGGCGACCATCAACCCGGGCGCCGCGGTGGCGAATGCGCCGACGGACTTCGGCTATTCGGACGACAACCCGCTGATCCTGGCGGCGAACGAGCGGATTTATGTGGCCGAGGGTCAGACCGAGGCCGTGAACGTCACCGCAGAATGGGCGGACTACTGATGGCCGCGCCGGGGCAGACGCTGCGGGGGCTTGTCGGGCAGGGGATGGATGGGCGGAAGAAGAAATTCTCCACGGCCGCCTTTTGTTATCCGGCCGGCTCGTTCACATGGATATGTCCTGTGTCGGGTTGGTGGCTGTTCACCAACTGGGGGAGCGGTGGGAATAGTGGTGGTGGTAGCCCCGGCGCTAGCGGCGCTTTCACCCAGACCCTTGTCTACCTAGCGAGAGGCGAGCCGGTCGCCATTTTCAATGGCAATCCGTCGTCGGGGTTGAGTAGCACCTTTACATTCCCGACTGGACGCATCGTGGCGGCTGGCGCCGCGATCTCCAACACACCGGGCGGTGCCTCTGGCGGCGACATCAACATTGACGGTTCCCCTGGGGGCTCCGGTTCTCCAACGTCGGATGGCAAGGGCGGTAATGGAGGGATCGCGGGTCTGGGCGCAACTGGTGGCGCAGGCTCACCGGGACGCAGAGGCTATCGCGGGTCTAATGGCGGGACCGGCGGTCCAGGATGTGGCTCCAGTAACGGCGCACTGGCTGGTCTCGGATTTGCGATCATCGTGCGTCAGGACAGCT
The DNA here is from genome assembly GCF_037189685.1 of Phenylobacterium sp. Taxonomy (GTDB): domain Bacteria; phylum Pseudomonadota; class Alphaproteobacteria; order Caulobacterales; family Caulobacteraceae; genus Phenylobacterium. The sequence continues at coordinate 58,477 of NZ_JBBCIT010000014.1, forward strand.
CTGTTCTGCTGTAAGCAATCGCTTTGGCGTGTTGAACGGCTTCCGAGATCACGGTGTCCCAGTCTCCACGCTTCGGCTGGCGAAAGATGCGAATGGACGGATACCAAGGCGTGTCACTACGCCCTCGAAGCCATCGCCAGTCGGCGTGATGTGGCAGCAGCAAGAAGCAGGGCTTCCCCATGGCTCCAGCGAGGTGGGCGGTCGCCGTATCCACACTGATCACGAGGTCAAGAGAGGCCACCAAGTCTGCAGTGTGCTGAAAATCGCGCGCGCCGGTATCTTCGGGGTCGAGAGAGAGGGTTCCAGTCTGTTTTAACAGGCCCGCAGCGATGTCAGGCGGCATTGAGCGATTCGGGTCTGGGTAAGGATTGCCGCGCCAGGCGATCCCGATGCCTCCTTTCCGAGTTGTAGCCGCGCCACTCAAATATGGACCGCTTGATATGCGCCCTCCCATGAGGCGGGGGAGTGATCCACATAGTACCCAAGCGTCATGCTTTTGGATTTTCACGTCGCCAGAAGCTGCAAATGTAGCGACGCCGAACTGCGACAGCAGGGTGACAAGATCGGGCTTTGTGAAGAGCGTGACCTCCACTCCTTGAGAGCGAAGCATCGGCACGTATCTGGCGAACATGATCTGATCGCCAAAGCCTTGCTCGGGTAGCACCAGCAGCGATTTGATGGGGGAGCCGTCCCACTCTGGAAAGCTCAAACGGCCGCCCCATCCCACTCGGGCCGGACGATGTTCCCACAGTCCCCAACCCTCTTCGTACTTTCCTTCGCGAAGCAGAAGGAAGGCGAGATGAAATTTCGTTCTATCTGAGGGCGCAACTGCGATGGCCCGCCGCAGCACCTTTATCGCCTCGTCTGTGCGCCCCGCAGCATCCTGAGCAACTGCAAATTGTACCACATCCATCATGCTATCTTAGCAATAGAAGGGTTGATCCGCATTGCTCAGCTTCCCTACCCCTGACATCCACACGCTAGCAGGGAGGCACCTCGCAACGCATCCCGAACTCTCCGCAGCCCAATCCGAAACACTGACGGGCGGCCACGCTAGTCCAACCAGAGAGCCGCCCTCCTTCATACTAGGCTGACTCAAGTTCGCCGATGAGCGCGCCGGCTGGAATGCGCCACGCCCTTGCGATGAGGCGGATCTGATCAATCGTGGGTTCGCGCTTGCCGTTCATGATTTCGGACGCCCGTGACCGGGAGCCGATCAGGCGCCCCAGGTCAGCTTGTGTCCGGCCGTTCTGTTCCATCATGAACTTCAGAACCTCAAGCGGACTGGCCTTGGGGATCGGGTAGTGGGCGCGCTCGTAGTGCTCGATGAGAAGCGCGAGCGCTTCCACCCGTGCGCCCGCCTCGGATGCGGGGTCGGGATCGGCGTCGAAGAGCGGGCGGAGCGTCTTCAGGGCGGCTTCATACTCTTCCTCGGTGCGGAGCGCGCGGACCTGACTGAAGTCGATCATGGTCACCACCTCTAGAGCTTCGTGACGTCTATAGCGTCGTACTGTGCATGGGTTCCGACGAAAAGGACCCACAGGCGCCCGGATCGGAAGCCGATCAGGCCCACGATCCGGTATTTGTTGCCCCCGACGTCAAAGACGACCTTGGCGTTTCCGACCCAATCGGCGGTGTTGAAGGTCTTCTTCACGTCCGCGAAGCTGGCCCACTCAGCACTTTCGATGGCAGCATGCCATGCGGCCATCGCCACCAGAGCACTGGCCCGTTCCTGGGCCGGCCGCGAATTGCAGAACTCGATCAGGGTCCGGCGGGCGATGATCCTCATGAACCAACCTTAGCACGTTCCCAACGGTGGAACGAAGGGTCCTGAATATGGAACAAGCTTCCGCAGCGCCACCCAATTGAGAATCCACTGAATGCCCTCGAGCGGCGCGCTCGCCGCATAGAGGTTGTCACGAACCCTGAGTCGTCATGTTGCCTTGGGTAGCGCCCGCCGATGACGATCAAAAATGGAACTTCGATGTCGAAGACTGGCATCGCTGCTTGTACTGCGGAAACGGCTTCCTTGGCGAAGACGTCGACGCTGACTCCTGCACGCGCGGCCTCTGTCAAACCCCGGGTCAGGTCGGTCCCGGGGCGACCTCGAGGACTCCTGCTTTCACCAGCGTCGCGGCGCAGCGGGTGAGGGTGGGGAGACCGACGGAGAGGCGTCGGGTGGCGTCGCCGACGGTGATGTCGCCATCGGCCGCCAGGATGAAAAGACGCTCGTAGAGGTCCAGAGGGGGCGCGAGCGAGCCGAAAAGAGGATGGGCCAGGAGGGCCTTTACATCCGCGGGCGTCGTGCCGGGCGTGACGGCCAGGCGTGTCGCGGCTCCGATCGCGGCCGTAGGATAGTGGCCGAAGGCATGGAAGGGGTCCAGCCGGGCGGCGGAGACCTTGGGCGCGGCCTTGAGCCACTTCGCCGTGGCGGGGTCGGCGACGGCGGCGGCGCGCCGGGCGTTCAGGTCGGCCCACAGCTCCTGGTATTGCCGGTAGACGACGGGCCAGTCGAACAGTTCGCGGGCGCGTCGGCGTCCCGCCTCACCCATGCGGCGGCGCAGATCGGGATCCGCAGCCAGGGTGGCGATCGCGCGCGCATAGCCCGGAATGTCCACGGCGGTGGATGCGCCGGCGAGCCAGCAGTACTGGTCGTAGCTGGCGGCGCTGGTTTCATAGGCCCGCGCCAGCGCCTGGCCCATCCCGGCCGCCGGCGCCCACGTTCGGACGCGGAATCCATCGACGCCGTCGCGGACGGTGTCCTTGTAGCCGTTCCAGTCCGACACCACGACGGGAAGACCGGCCGCCATCGCCTCGACGGGGGTGAGGCCGAACGTCTCCTGGATGCTGTCGGACGGTGAAGCGAAGAGATCGGCCGCGGCCCAGGCCCGGTCGCGGGACGGAGCGTCGCGGCCGTCGACGAAGATCACCCGGACGTCCGGGGCGAACTGTGCAGCGCCGGTCCGATAGGCGGCCTCGACGCCGCTGTGCGCGAACCAGCCGCAGAAGATGACGGCCATCCGCCGGCCGGTCTGCTCCGCGGCGAGCTGGAAGCCTCGGAGGATCGGGATAGGGTGGGCCTTGGCGTGGAAGGCCAGGCGTCCGACGAAGAGGCCCGCGACCTCGTCCTCGGCCAGGCCCAGCGCCGTCCGGGCGGCCGTCCTGGCGGGTGGCTCGAATGCGAAGTCATCGCAATGGACGCCGAGCGGGATCAGCGGAAGTTGAGGTCCCTGCGGACGGATATGTTCGCCGAACCGCCATTGCAGGTATTCGGTCTCGGCCTCCTGGACCCGCCGCACGGTCTCGACCACGGCGCTGGAGGTGCAGATCAGAGCGTCCCACGGCATCACGGCCTCACGCAAGGCGCCGGTGATCTGGTCCATCGAATCGACACTGGCCGTCGTGTGGGTGACCCCGCAGATGGAGAAGGCGGCGGGCCCGGCCCGAAGGCGCAGGCGGGCATGCTTCGCGACCGTGGCGTCAGCGATGTAGAGCATGCCCAACTCGGCGAAGCGGTGAAGGTGGTCCGAGTGGACCCAGTCCGCCGTCGCCGTGGGGTCGATGCCTCGCACAATGTTCGCGAAGCGCTCAGCCGACGCCTTCGATGACGTGAAGCCGTGGATCGGGCGACCCTCGCGCGCCTGGACCGCGGCGCGCAGAAAGCCGTAGCCCGCAGCCTGGCGACCCATCAACTGCGCCTTGGCCATGTCGTAGGCGTCGGGTTCGGCGCGGAGCACGGCCTGGGTGGCATGAGTGTCGGTCACGGGCATCCCTGATCTGTCGTGATGGCCCGAGGTGCGGGCGAGTTCCGGCGACGGTCGAATTCTGGCGGCGGCGGATGAATGAGGCCTCGCGGCCCGCGGCACAAGCCGAGCGAACCTACAAGGATGAGATAGGCATGAAGGCGCCCCTGGATCCCCCGGCCGGCCTGCACGGGGACGATACCGCATATGCGGCCGCCGGCCGCTGGGCTGACGGCTCGAACGTCCGGTTCCGCCTGGGGCGGGCCGAGACCATCGGCGGCTGGGAACGGCTCACGGCCGAGCCGCTGTCGGGAGTCTGCCGGTCGATCTTTCCGTGGACCGACAACGCGGGTGTGCTCGACGTGGCCTTCGGGACCCACGATCACCTCCAGGTTTGGCGCGGCGGCGAGCTCTTCGATGTCACGCCCGAGACGGGCTTCTCGCCCGGCGCCGTCGATGGGGCGGGGTCCGCCGGCTATGGCACGGGCGGATATGGCGTCGGCGGCTACGGGTTGGCGTCGGCCGACGACTACTTCCCGCTGACATGGTCGCTCGCGGCCTGGGGCCAGCATCTGCTGGCCAGCCCGCGGGGGCAGACGATCTTCGCGTGGACGAACGACACGGGCGCGGCGGCGACGCCGCTGGCCAACGCGCCGGAGAACGTGACCCACATGGTCGTGGCGCCGCTGGGCGGCGGCTATCAGGTGTTTGCGCTGGGGTGCAACGAGGAGGTGTCCGGAGACTTCAACCCGCTGTGCGTCCGCCATTCGTCGGTGCGCAACAACACGCAATGGAGCACCTCGGAGAGCGGCTCGACGGCGCGGGAGTACATCCTGACGGGCGGCGGCCGCATCGTAGCGGGCCGGATGTGCGGACCTGCGCTGCTGGTCTGGACGGGCGACGCGCTGTTCCTGGGGACGTTCGTGGGCGCGCTGAACCAGCCGTGGCGTTTCGAGCGTGTCGGGCGGAACTGCGGCCTCATCGGCCCGAATGCCGCGGTCATCGTGGGGCAGGCAGCCTATTGGGTTTCGCCCGACCGGCAGTTCTACCGCTATCCGCTCGGTGGGCAGCCCCAGCCGATCGCCTGTCCCATCCGCAGGGACTTCGCCGAGGAGCTGGCGGCCAGCCAGGGGGACAAGGTGTTCGCCTCGTCCAACGCCGAATTCTCCGAGGTCCGGTTCGACTATCCCGACCGGCGCGACGGCTATGAGAACAGCCGCTACCTCGCCGTGGCCGTGGCGGGGCCCGACGCCGGCGCCTGGCATCGTGGAATCATGGCCCGCACCGCCTTCGTCGACGCCGGGCCCTCGGCCTATCCCATCGCGACGACCTATGACGGCGCGGTATTCCTGCACGAGAAGGGGCGTTCGGCCGATGGCCAGCCCTTCGACTGGCACGTGGAGTCGGCGGAGATCTATCTGGACCCGGAGCGGGTCTCCCTTGTCCGTGGGCTGTGGCCGGATTTCCGGAGTCAGGCAGGACCGGTCCGCGTGGACGTGACGGCCCGGCTGCACCCGCAGGACGAGACGCCGATCACCGCGGGCGCGCAGATGGCCGTGGGGGAACCGAGGACCGACCTGCTGCTCAGCGGCCGGCTGTTCCGGGTGAAGTTCTCGGGGTCGAGCGCGCCAACAGGCGCCCGCATCGGGCGTCCCACGTTCGACACCGCGCCGGCGGGCCTGCTGTGAGCCCGGAGGACTGGCGCCGCGCCGCCCCGGCCCTGCAGGCGGCCCTCGACCACGCCGGGGCGACCCACACCCTGGACGACGTGCGAGGCATGGTCGCGGCCGGAGAGGCGCAGGCCTGGGCGGGCCAAGCCGCCTGGATGGTCACGACGTTGGAGAACGACCCGCGTGACCGACGGCTGATGATCTGGCTGGCGGGTGGCGACTTCGACGAACTGGTGAACCGGCTGCGGCCCGCAGCCGAACGCTGGGCCAAGTCGGCCGGATGCCGGCGGGCGGTGATCGCGGGACGTTCCGGCTGGGAGCGAGTCCTACGGTCGCATGGATATGCGCCGCTGGCGCGTCTCATCGCAAAGGAGCTTTAGATGAGCTTTAAGATCGGCGGCTCGGCGTCGAAGAGCACTTCGACCTCGACCCGCAACTCGCAATCGACCACCACGCCCATCGTTCCGGAGTGGGCCACGGGCGTCACCCAGACGGCCGCCCGCCGGATCGGCGATCTGCTGGGGCAGGACCCCTACAGCTTCGTCGCAGGGGTCGATCCGCTTCAGCGGCAGGCGGCGCAGAGCGCGGCGTCGCTGGGGCAGTGGTCGATCCCGACTCAACCCGGCGTCCCGAGGGCGCCGGACGATGCGGACTGGCTCTCGCCCTACATGACCGCGAACACCCCGTTCGCCTCGGGCGGCAAGGCCTACAACTACGTCGATCCGTATCTGGACCCCTACCTGAACCAGGTGGTGGATGCGACGGCCGCAGATTACGACGCCAACGCCGGCCGCGTGCGGGCGCAGCAGGCGCTGGACCTTGCCGGTTCGGGCGCCTTCGGGGGTTCCGGCGCCGCCATCACCCAGAGCATGACCGAGGGCGAACTGGCGCGCGGGCGGGCGACGGCGCTTTCGGGTCTGCGGTCGCGGGCGTTCGAGCAGGCCCTGGGCGCGGCGGCGGGCGACGCGGACCGAGCGACCCAGGCTCGGATTTCCAACACCCAGGCGGCCCTCCAGGACTGGGCGCAGAAGACCGGCCTGGGTCTGCAGGCGCAGCAGCAGATGCTGGCCGCCGACGCCAACCGGCGCGCCAACGTCGGGGCGCAGGCCGATCTGGGCGCCATCCTTCGGGCGGCCGAACAGGAGCGGCTGGCGGCGCCGGTCACCAGCGCGCAGCAGATCGTGGCCATGCTGAGCGGGCTGCCGATCGGGTTGTTTACCGGGGAGCAGAAGGTCGGGACCGAGACTGGGACGGAGAAGACGAAGAGCGTGGGCGTGAACGCTGAACTCACCGGCCCACTACCAGGCCAGAAGAAGGCCGGCACGTAGTCGGGGAGGTTTATATGGCGACCTCATCCGAGCGGCTGGCCGCGCTGGAACAGCGGCTGAGCGACCACGAGGCGAGATGCGAGGAGCGTCTTTCCGAGATCCGGTCCACTGCGGCGTCCACCCTCAGCGCCGTCGAGGCGCTGAAGGGACGGGCCTGGGGCGTGGCGGCGGCGCTGCTGGCCTGGGCGCTGGCCCAGCTCTGGAGCGCCGGGCTCACCCGCGTCGAGCGTCTGGAGACCGCGCGCGAACGCCCTGTGGTGGAGGCGATCCATGACGCCGCCTATTGAGGTTCGCTGGCTCTGGCGGCGAATCTACACCTACGCCGCGACGCTCATGAACAGCGCCGGCGTAGGCGCGATCGTCTGGAAGCTGGACGACCCCGGCGCGCTGAAGTGGCTGGGGCTGGCGCTGATCGCCGCCAACGTGGTCATGGCCACGCTGTACCTGGCCGGCGCCACGGTCACGGACTGGGCCAAGCTGGCCGCCGCCGCGCGCGGTCCGCGCGACTGACCCTTCCATCAGGAACCGAGCATGACCACACGCCTCACGGCGCACTTCGCGCTGGAAGAACTGACCACGACGCTTCATCGCGGGATCGACAACGCACCGCCCCCCGAGGTGGTGGCGAACCTGCGCCGGACGGCGGAGCGGATGGAGCATGTCAGGGCGATCCTGGGAGATCGGCCCATCACGGTGAGCAGCGGCTACCGCAGCCCGGCCCTGAACCGGGCGGTGGGGGGCGCGCCGCGTTCCGCCCACCTTTCTGGCCAGGCGGTGGACTTCAACTGTCATGGCTTCGGACCGCCCCTGGCGGTGTGCCGGGCTCTCGCGGCGTCCGACCTCTCCTTTGACCAGCTCATCGAGGAGGGGACCTGGGTCCACATCAGTTTCGCGCCTCCATTGCGCCGCCAGATTCTCACCAGGAAGCCGGGCGGGGGCTATGCGTCGGGGCTGCGCGCATGATGCTTCGCCTTCCCACCCGCACGACGCTGGGCCTCGCGGCTCTGGGTCTGATCCTGACCGTCGCCCTGTCCCTCTACTGGAAGGGCCGGCTGGACGGGGCCGCACGCGAACGCCCCAAGGCGGAGGCGGCCCGGGCGCAGGCCGCAATCGGCGCCCTCGAAACCCGCGGAGAACGGGACAGCGCCGCGCGTGCGGCATCCGCAGCGGATGTCGCGGCGGCGGCGACCGGCTCCCTGATCGACATCGCCCGCAACGCCCAGACCTCGGAGGACGCCCTTGCGCCACTGGATCCCGATCGCAGCCGCCGCCTGCATGCTCACGACAGCCGCCTGTGCGAGTGGGCCCCAGAACTTGCCGGCTGCGCCCAGGCTGGAGATGCCGCCGCAGGCGCGACGACCCTGCGACCTGCACCGGCTGCCCGACGCTCCGACGCTGGCCGACCTTGAGGTGGGCTATGCGGCCCGGGGCGCCCAGATCGTAGCCTGCGACGCGGCTCGCCGGCTGGCGGTCGAGACACATGCCGCTGAGCACGCTCTGGAGGATGAAGCTCGCGCGCGCCGACGTTAGACACGATCCAGGCTAGATGAGGGGACAACGCGGGCGCGATCAACGTCCAGTGCGACCGTGACCTGCGTGCCCGGCCCGCTGGGCGCACCCTGAGTCCGCAGCCGTAGCGCCAGACCATCGATGTCCAAGACCAGTTCGTTCATGGCCCCCGCGAAGCGGGCGGCGACGACTTTGGCCGAAACGCCTGTCGCAGCCAACGTCAGTGTCTCCGGACGAACCAGGAGAAAGGCGTCGCCATCGGCGATCCCGGGTGCGGACGCCGTGCCGAAGGGGGTCCTTGCCTGACCATCCCTGACCGTGGTGGGAACCGCATTGACGTCGCCCAGCATGCCGGCGGCTTCGCGAGAGATCGGATTCAGGTAGCAGTCTCTGGGTGTTCCGCGCTGGATCACCGCGCCTCGAGACATCAGCACCAGATCGTCGGCCATGAGAAGCGCGTCCTCGGCGTCATGGGTGACGATCAGGACTGCCGCGTCCGCTTCGCGCAGTGCGGAGAGGACCGTGGCCCGAACCTCAGCACGGAGATGCGGGTCGAGACCGGAGAACGGTTCGTCCATGAGGACGACGGCCGGATCGCGGGCGAGCGCGCGGGCGAGGGCGGCGCGCTGCTGTTCGCCGCCGGACAGCGTATGGGGCCAATCGCGCGTGCGGGACCCCAGGCGAAGCTGGTCAAGCAGGGCCAGAGCGCGCCGACGACGCTCGGCCGCCGGCCGGCCGCGCAGGCCGAACATCACATTCTCGAGCACGTCCAGATGCGGGAAGAGAGCGTAGTCCTGGAAGACGAGGCCGACGCTGCGCCGCTCGGGCGGGACAAACGTCGCCGGGCCCGCCAGCATGGTCTCGCCGGCCAGGATCCGTCCGTCGTCCGGGACTTCGAGGCCCGCGATGAGACGCAACAGGGTGCTCTTTCCGCAGCCCGAAGGGCCGAGCAGGGCCGTGATGCGGCCGGGCCGCAACTCGAGGTCGATACGGTCCACGGCGGTGCGGTCGCCGTAGTGCTTCGTCACACCCTGCACGCGGATATCGGCCGGGCCCAGGCTCACGCGGCGTCCTCTCCGGGCCTTGAGACGGTGATCCGCCGCGTCAGCCAGACGACCACCGGCAGCGCTGCGGCCACGATGAGCAGCGCCGGCCATCCGGCGTTGGCGAGGCGTTCGTCGCGTGCGTAGTTGTCGGCCATTACTGCGAGGGTGTCGAAGTTGAAGGGCCGCAGGATAAGGGTCGCCGGCAGCTCTTTCAGCACGTCGATGAACACCAGGAGAAGCGCAGTCAACAAGGCTCCGCGAGCCATAGGCGCCTGCACCGCGAGCGCCGCGCCCACTTCGCTGCGCCCCAGGTTGCGGGCGGCGGCGACCATCGAAGGTGTCACGCGCGAGAGACCTGCTTCGATGGGCTCCAGCGCCGCGGCCATCAACCGGGCGGCGTAGGCGAAGATGAGAAGCGTCAGACCGACCCAAAGGCTCGCGCTGCCGCCCGGGGCAATTTTCCAGAACAGGGCGGCGGGCGCCAGGAGGCCGATCGCCATGACCGCGCCGGGTGTGGCGTAGCCCAGGCTCGCCAGACGTGCGGTCACAGGGAGGCGGCCGGCGCCGAGGGCCAAAAGAGCGGCCAGGAACACTGTGGCCACGGCCCCCGCGGAGGACAGCGCGACGGAGTGGGCCGACGCCCGCAACAGCCGCGGCCATTCTGGCGTGACGCCCATGGCGGCGAGGCCAAGCCAGATTGCGGGCAGCAGGAAACCGACAGTGAGGAGCACAAGGCAGAAGCCGCTGGCGGCCAGCGCCCTCGCGCCTTTGAGCGGCGACGCTTCGAGGCGCCGCCAGCGGATGTTGGCGGCGTCGTGCGAGCGGCCTCGCCGGCCGCTGCGTTCAATCCACAGGAGTATGGCGGCCGCGGCCATCAGGGGCAGGGCGAACTGGGCGGCCGATGTGAGCGAACCGTAGACGAACCAGGCGCGAACGACGCCGGTGGTCAGGGTCTGGACGCCCAGGAACTGGACCGCCCCATAGTCGGCCAGGGTTTCCATCACCGCCAGGGCGACGCCCGCGGCCAGCGCCGGCCGGCAGAGCGGCAAGGCTGCGCGAAGGACGGCCTGACCCGGCGAGCACCCCAACATCCGCGCAGCTTCCAGCGCCTGAACCGACTGGTTCATCAAGGCGGCCCGCATGGCGAGATAGACATAGGGATAGAAGGCGCAGGACAGCACAAAGGTCGCGCCGCCGAGCGTACGCATATTGAACGGCAGATCCGCCCCCCACCGGGCACGCGTCCATGTACGCAAGTCACCCGCCACGTCCAGAAAATCGGCGTAGGCGTAGGCGACGGCGAACGCCGGGATCGCCAGGGGGAGGGCCAAGGCCCAAGCGAACAGGTCGCGTCCGGGAAAGCGATGCATGGCGACCAGCCAGGCCGCTACGGCGCCCACCACGGCGGTCGATACGGCCACGCCAGCGGACAGGGTGATCGACGACAGGGCGTAACGCGTCAGATCACGCGCCGCGATGTCGGCCGTGGCCTGACCCGACATCGCGGCCGCGACGACTCCGGCCAGAGGCAGCATGGCCAGAGCCGCAGCCAGCAGAGCCAGGATACGCAGCGGCGATCCGTCAACGCCGCCGCGCAAGACCGGCATCACGACCGTGCGCCCCTAGCGCCAGCCCGCCGCGCTCATCAGGGATTGCGCTTCGGATTGCCGGGGGCCGTAGGTCGCCACGGACATCGGGTGGGCTTGGAACCCGGCGTAGGCATCGACCGGCGCCGGGGCCGGCACGGCCGGGTTGGCGGTGAATTCGCTGTTCTTCTCGGCGACGATATTCTGGGCCTCAGGCGAGGCCAGGAATTCCAGGAATCTCACGGCGTTCTCGCGGTTGGGCGCGTTGGCGGCCACGCCGCCTCCCGAGATGTTCACGTGCGCGCCCTGGCCGTCCAGAGAAGAGAATGCCAGCTTCACCTTGTCGGTCACAGCCTTGTCCTTGGCGTCGCCGCCGCCGGCCATGCGGATATAGTAGTAGCTGTTCGTCAGAGCGATCTCGCAGACGCCCGCTCCGACAGCGCGAATCTGGTCACGGTCGCCGCCTTCGGGAGGCCGAGCCATGTTGGCCACCACGCCCTTCACCCACTCTCCGGCCTTCTGGGGACCCCAGGCTTCGATCAGCGCACCGACCAGCGAGAGGTTGTAGACGCTGTCGGCCGAGCGCACGCAGAGCTTCTTGCGGAAACGCGGAGAGGCGATCTCCTCGTAGGTGTCGATCTCCTCGGGCCGCACCTTGGCGGGGTCGTAGGCGACGATCCGAGCCCGGCGGGAGAAGCCGAACCAGCGCCCCTCAGGCTCGCGCAGATTCGCCGGGATGGCCGCCTCGAGCGCCGGCGACGAGGTGGGTTGCAGCAGGTTGGCGTTCTGGGCTCGCCATAGCGCGCCGGCGTCTGCAGCCAGGAACACGTCCGCAGGACTGGACGCGCCTTCGCTGGTCATGCGCGCGATGAGTTGATCGGGATTGCCCTCGATGCGGTTGACCTTGATCCCCGTCTCCTTGGTGAAGCGTTCGTAGAGGGCGAGATCGGCGTCATAGTGGCGCGCAGTGTAGAGATTCAGCTCGCCGGAGTCGGTCGGGGCTCCCGCCTTCTCGGTATTCGATGGGCTGCAGGCCGCAAGGGCCAGCAGGGCGGCTGCGGCAAGAGGAATGGAACGGGTCATGGGGCCTCCTTGGGGGTAGGAAGTCTGCGTCAGGACCTGAGCGCAGTGCGATCAATCTCGGAAAGCCTATGCCGTCCGGTGAGCGCCATTGTCGCTTCCAGTTCGGCGCGTAGCATATGAATGACGTGCGAAACGCCAACGGCGCCGGCGGCGGCCAAGCCCCAGATATAGGGGCGCCCTATGAGAACGGCGCGAGCGCCCAGCGCGAGCGCCTTGAAAGCATCACCGCCGCTGCGAACACCTCCGTCGAACAGTACGGGAGCCCGATCGCCGACAATCCCGGTAACCTCGGGTAGCACATCGAGGCTTGCCGGCTGGCCGTCGAGCACCCGGCCGCCGTGGTTTGAGACGATGACACCATCTGCGCCCTCGTCCAATGCGCGGACCGCATCCTCGGCCGTCATCACGCCCTTCACGAGGATCGGTAGCGACGTCTGGCTCCGGAGCCAGGCGAAGTCGCGCCAGGTCGCGGCCGCGGCGAGCAGCGGGCCGCCCAGCAGGACGGGTTGGCCGGCTCGCGCGGTATGGCTGGGTGGCGGCGGCACGCCGCGCAGGTTGGCGGCTTCGATCTCCGGGGGCAGGCGGAAGGCGGCGCGCTGTTCACGCGGCCGGAAGCCGCTAATCGGGGCGTCCGCGGTCACGACGAGGGCGCCGTAGCCGGCGGCCTCGGCCCGACGGACGAGGTCCAGCGTGACGGCGCGATCGGGCTGGATGTAGAGCTGAAACCAGAGAGGGGTCGCCGCCTGGCTGGCCACGTCCTCAAGCGTGACGCTGGCCTGGGTGCTGACGACAAGGCCGGCGCCGCCCGCCGACGCGCCCAAGGCGGTCGCCAGCTCGCCGTCGGGATGGGCCAGCCGGTGAAAGGCTACAGGCGCGAGAAGGATCGGGAGACCGAAGCTCTGATTGAAGAGCTCCAGGTTCGTGTGGCCATCGGTGAGGTCGGCGAACACGCGGGTGCGCAGCGTCAACTGTGAGAAGGCGCCGACGTTCCGGGCCACAGTGACCTCATCCGACGCGCCCCCGGAGAGGTACGCCCATGCGGGTTCGCTCAAGCGCTCCCGGGCCGCAGCCTCGTAGTCGCCGACAGTCGCTATCGTATGCGGGATTGCCTGAAGCTTCGGCAACGGGCCGCTCACGTCTGCGACCACGACCGGAGGAGGTTGTGGTAGAGGCCAGTCAGCCGCACCACAGACGGGTGGTCGGGCGTATCGACCCGCAAAGCGCGGATGGCGTCGTCCAGTTCCAAGAGCATCTCACGCCGCTCGGTCTCGCGGACCATACTCTCGATCCAGAAGAAGGCGGCCAGGCGCTCGCCTCTGGTCACGGTGGTGACCCGATGGACAGTACGGGCGGAATAGAGCGCCATATGGCCTGCTGGCAGCTTGATGCAGGTGGGGCCGAACTCCCCGTCTATCACCAGTTCGCCACCGTCGTAGTCGTCGGGCTCGCTTAGAAAAAGGGTGGCCGACAAGTCGCTGCGAAGACGGTGCGGGGAGCCAGGAACCGAAAACACTGCGGCGTCCACATGATCCCCATAGACGCCGCCACCCGCATAGCGATTGAATCGCGGTGGGAGCACCTTCAGGGGCAAGGCCCCGGCGAGAAAGCGCTCGTTGCGGGCCAGCCGCTCCAGGATCAGACTCCCCAACTGTGCAGCGACGGGATCGTCGTCGGCCAGTTGCTGGTTCGCCTTCACGCGTTCCGCCACAGGTCCGGCGGTCGCCCGCCCGTCGCGCCAAGAAGCGTCCCGGAGATCCTGGCGAAAGGCGCGAACCTCTTCATGAGAGAGGACCGCGGGGATCGCCAGCATCATCTTCAGGACACTCCCTTGCGTCGCCGCCAACCGGCGGCGAGCCGCCCGTCGGTCAGAAGCGGAATGCGGCCGTCATCAGAAAGGCTCGAGGCGTCCCCAGGGTAGCCCGGCTGCCGTTCCAGTTGGTCGATACAGCATGCTTCTCATTGGTGAGGTTGTCGATGTTCAGCCGCAGATCGATCGTCTCGTTGACCTCATAGGACGCGTAGCCGTGGAGGAGCGTGTAGCTGGGAAGCTTCCCAAACATGCCGTTGGGGATGATCCGGTTCGCATCGTCCGGCCGTCCCAGGAAGGACGAACCGACGTGCTGGACGCCGCCGCCCAGTGTGAGGCCGAACGGGAAGCGGTAGGTGGTCCAGAGGTTGGCGGTCACATCTGGCGTGAAGGCCAGCTTGTCGCCGCTGGCGCGGAGGAACGCGCCGTAGTCGGCGGGATTGGCTCGCCGGCGCACTTCGTCCAAGTAGGCGCTGTGTTTGCGCTCGCTGTCGATCCAGGCGAGACCGCCATAGACTTCCCAGGCCTCGGTGATCCGCCCGGAAACACCGATCTCAACGCCCTGGACGACCTGTTTGCCGTAGCCTTTGAGGCTGTCCGCCGTCTCGCCCACATCGCGCCCGGTGATGGGGGCGTTGCGCTTGACGGTGTGGAAGACCGCGGCCGTGGTCGACAGGCGACCTTCGAACAGGTCCCACTTGAGCCCGACTTCATAGTTGTCGGACCGCACGGTCTTGGCGCCGGCCACAAAGCCCGGGAACGCATTCTCGCCCGTACGCGAAATGTCGGGATTCGAAAGATAGGAGCCGGGGGGCTGCGCCGCCGTGCCAACCGAAGCGTAGAGGCTGGCGTTCGGCGCAGGCTTGTATACGAGGCCGATCTTGCCGCCCCAGTTGGTGTCTGACAGCTTGAAGTTGGCCAGGGCGCCAACGGGCGCTCCGGCGGCGGTCCGGCTCTGGATCTCGGCATCGTAGCTTTCGAGGCGGATGCCGCCCGTGATCTGCCATTGCTCGCCGATCTCGATAGTGTCGTAGACATAGGCTGCGACGGTATCGACCTTGACCTGGGCGCGTTCGGTGGGCGCCAGGACGGCCCCCGCCGCCCGATCCGGGTTGGGGTCGCGCAGGCTGGCTGCAGGAGGATTGACGGTGCCCAGCCGATCGGAGTCGGATTTCTCGCGCGTGAACTCCACGCCCGCGGCGATGCTGTGCGACAGGCTGCCGGAGTCGAACCTGACCGTGAGGTTCGTGAAGTTGGTGAGGGTCTCGTTCTTTCGACGATAGAACTGGGTCTGGGTCGGAACCAAAGTGGTGGCGGCTGTGAAGCCGGTCGGTACGGTGAAGCGCGCGTCGCGGTCCACCTCGGAGAACCGGGTCTGATTGGTGATGCGCAGACCCTCGGCAAACTGCCCTTCGAAGCGCAGAAGCACGGCGTCGCTGCGGGTGTCGTCGAAGTCGGAGCGCAGGCCGTAGAACGCATCGCGCGGCGCGCCGGCGGTCAGCGGATTGTAGGCGGCCGTCCCCTTGATCGAGGCGCCTGGCACGCCCCATTCGGGCCGGTCGTCCTGGCTGACGTGCTCATAGGCGAGGATCGCCCTGAGATTGGGCGAGAGTGTCGCGGCCACCGAGGGCGCAATTCCCCACGTCTTCTTGCGGGCCAGTTCGCGCCCCGGGACGCCACTGTCCTCCAGAACGGCGTTCAGGCGCACCGCGAGGTTGTCTGCCAGTACGTGGTTGATATCGACCAATCCACGCTTGCGGGTCTTCGAGTCATACTGGTCGAAGCCGATACTGACCGCGCCCGAGACGGCGTTCTCGCTCCCCGGGCTCTTGGTGACGATGTTCACGTAGCCGCCAGGGCCGCCACGGCCGTTGTCGGCGGCAGGACCCTTGACCACTTCGACGCGTTCGACGTTGAACACATCACGCGCATAGCTGCCTGAATCGCGCGAGCCGTCGATGAACACGGAGCCGCTGGCGTCGAACCCACGCATGCTGAAGTTGTTGGTCGACGTCGAAAAACCGTTCTCGCCGGCGTTGAAGCTGATGCCCGGCGTGTTGCGCAGCACCTCGGTGAGGTTGCGTGCGCCGCGCTCCTCGATGATCTGCTGAGGGATGACCGAGACGGTCTGAGGGGTGTCGAGCAGCTTCGCCGTGCGCTTGGGCGATTCCGCATCGGTCGCGCCCAGGACCTCCACCGCGCTGACCGGGGTGCCTTGGGAGTCGTCGAACGCCTCGGCGATGGCCGGGCTCGATGACGCCAATGCGCCGACCAGGGCCACAAAGGCCGTTCCCGTCGGTCCCGCCACGGCCTTCCAGCCGGTCTCAGCGCTTTTCGTTCTCTTGTCCACGTCCGTCACACCCATCAGAATGATAGTCACTCGCAGTCGCGCTTTGCGGAGCGCCGGGAGCGAGTGTCAATGGCCGAGGCCGCCAGGACGTTCAGGGCAACACTTTGAAATGATTCAGCGACATACCCGACATGATCTGGTGGCGAATCCGGGGCCGATCGTTCGTCAGCCGTCTCCACCGGCGACCATCCTTGTCGTCGACGATGATCCCGCGATGCGGATCCTGCTTGCCGATCTGCTTCGCAAGAACGGCTTCCACGCTCGCGGTGCGGCGAGTGGAGCCGAAGCCTGCGACGACGTGGCGGCGGGCGATGTGGACCTGATCCTGCTCGACGTGATGATGCCCGGGATGAGCGGTTTCGATGTCTGTCGCGCGCTGAGACGCGATGCGGACGGTGGCCCGCCGATCATCATGGTGAGCGCGCGCGGAGAAGAGGCCGATCGTGTCGCTGGATTGGAACTGGGCGCTGACGACTACATCGCCAAGCCCTTCGCGCAGAGTGAACTGCTGGCGCGCGTCCGCGCGGTCCTTCGCCGAGGCGCGGCGGGGCGTGCGGCGGGGTGGGGGCGGCCCCAGCGTCTGACGTTCCTGGGCTGGATCGTGGATCTGCGCCGGCGAGAGGTCTTCACGCCGTCCGGCGCTCGGGTCGATCTCTCGGGCGCCGAATTTGATCTCCTCGTGGCTCTGCTGGAACATCCGCAACGGGTGATCGGCCGGGCCGCGCTGCTGGAGATGTCGCGTGTCCGGCTGGGAAGCCCGTCGGATCGAAGCGTCGACGTGCTGATCAGCCGACTGAGGCGCAAGCTCGAGGGGGAGGACACAGGCGAGTTGATCCGAACCGTGCGCGGCGCCGGGTACATGTTCGTGCCTGACGTCGAGCAGGTCTAGGAGGTGCTAAGCCGCGTTTGGCCCGACGGACTGGTGGCGCGCATTGCGGTGGTGATGTTCCTGGCGCTGTCGATCGAATGCCTGGGAGGCGAATGGCTGTTTCAACGGGCGGAGGCCGAGCGGGTCGCCGAAGCCCGGCTGCGCAGGCTGGCGGAACACCTCGCGGTCGCCGACCGCATCGTTGCGGACCTGCCTCACGCCACTCGCGATTCCAACCTGCGGCGCCTCTGGCCGGGCGACCCGAACCTGCGCTGGACGGCGGATGCCGACGGGGGGGTGGCTCGTCTCGACGCCGCCCCGATGGAGGAGGTCCGGGCCGCCCTCGACCGTGCGACCCCGGCGTTGTCGTCTCGTGGCGTGCGGCTGTCGGCCACCTCGGCGCCGGGCCGCCTGGCGGGCGCGATGCAGTTGCAGGACGGGTCATGGCTTCGCTTCGAGACCCGGGATGTGGCGCTCGCATCGCCAGTTCTTGAACGCCTGGGGGGGCCGCTCCTGACACTGCTGGCTGGCGTCAGTATCGCCACAGCGGGCCTGGCCGTGATGGTCGCGCGTCCGCTGCGACGGCTGGCCTGGGCGGCCGACCAGGTCGGACGGGCGGAAGACCCCGTGGTTGTTCCGGAAGAGGGGCCGAAGGAGGTCCGGCTGGTGGCCGGCGCCTTCAACGCCATGCGCGACAGGTTGTTGCAGCAGGTGGATGAACGCATGCAGGCCCTGGCGGCCGTCTCGCATGATCTTCGGACCCCGATCGCCCGCCTGCGCCTCCGGACATCGGAAGTCCGGCCGGCCCGGGTCCGCCACGGCGTACAGCACGACCTCGACGACATGGATCGTTTCGTGACGTCCGTGCTCGACTATCTGCGAGGCGGCGACGCCGAGGCGCTGCAGGCCGTGGATCTGGCGACCATCATCCAGACCATTGTGGACGAAGCCCAGGATGCCGGCGCAGACGTATCCTACGAGGGGCCTCGGCGCCTGGAAGCCTCCACGCGGCCCGTGAAGTTGCAGCGGGCTGTCCTGAACCTGGTTCAGAACGCCGTTCGGCATGCGGACAGGACAGTCGTGTCGTTGCGTCGTGAAGGCGCGAGCGCGGTCATCGTGGTCCAGGATGACGGTCCTGGCATTCCGGCCGACAAGCTCGAGGCCGTCTTCCAGCCGTTCTACCGGATCGAGGATTCCCGGAACCGGGTGACCGGCGGCGCCGGTCTGGGCCTCTCGATCGTGCGACGCGCCGCCGTTCGGCTCAAGGGGCAGGTCTCGCTTGTGAACCTCTCGGGCGGGGGCCTGCAGGCGACGTTGGTCATCCCCCTGGAAGCGTCCTCCTAGAGGGGCCGTCGCTGAGCTCTGCTCAAGGCGCGCCGGCTATCCGTCCTGTCCAAACGCGGGCCAGCTCATCGACATGACCACCCGTCGGATCGAGTGGGGACGGGCGGGTTTCGAGGCGCGATTGCGTTGATCGGCGCAGCAATCCAGCGTCTGGCCTCGACCTTCCTAGGTCCGCCGGGGCGGAGGATCGAAGCCTACGGGCAAATAGCCGCGCAGGAAGGCTTCGACCGCCACGGATACCGGACCGGAGATCGGCCGCTTGCCGGCCTCCATCTCGAGGATTCGGCTTTCGCCGTGCTTGTCGGCCGAGCTGAAACGAAGCGCACGGGCGAGGTCCGCAGGAGACCAGCCCATAGCCTCACGCGCCTGGCGCAAATGATCGCCGGTCTCTATCACCGCGCGGCTCCGAGGCTACGCCAGACGGATGAGTGCGCGCCTGTCTGGCCACAAGACACCTTCATATAGAGTTCCATCTCAAAAAGAATGCGGCGTCCGCCTTCGGTCTGCTGGAGCGCGGATGTTCCTAGGGCAGTAGCCTTTCCAGGGCCAGACGCCACGGATGGGCTGGCGCAATTGCTCGGGGCGCACCGCCAGGAGCGCCTTTGTTCCGGCCGGCAGCGCCCCGGGATTGCGGACCGCCAGGCGACCGCAATGTCCGGTGCTGAGGACGGCGCCGGCGGGTGAGGACGATCTCGTCAGTGAGTGCCCCTGGGCTCGAACAGCGCGCTTCTCGGGCTCCAGGCTGGCGATGAACCTTGCTGGGTCCGATGCCGGAAGGTCGGCGATGCCGAGGAAGTCGGGCAGTTCGTTGTCCGTCACGCCGTCGCCTCCGCATTGCGGTAAGGGCGAGAACGGGCGCCGAGCGAGTCCCCCGGATTTCCCCCACCTTGTTGGTATTCGCGAGTTGTTCTGGGGTTTTCCGGTGGGGAGTGGGATGATCTCTATCCCCACTCCCCTAGGAAGAATGGTGCCGCCGGGCAGGATTGAACTGCCGACCTCAGCCTTACCAAGGATGCGCTCTACCACTGAGCTACGGCGGCGAAGGCGGGCGCTATAGCGGGAGCCGGGCGTGACGTGAAGCCCAAATTGACGTCAGGGGCGCTTGACGGGGGAGACCCAGCGCCGCAGGTGGAGCGGATGGCGAAAGGCGACGACGAGGGACGGGGGCCGCGGGATCCGCGCGAGGCGAAGCTGGCCCAGGCGCTGCGGGCGAATCTCCGTCGTCGGAAGGCCTCGGGCGCCGCCCCGCCGGCGCCGAAACCGCAAGGCGTCTCCACGGATTGACCGCTTGGCGCGTCCGCGGCGCGCAGGCTAGATACCCGCGGAGAGGCGCCGCGACGGACTGCGACGCCACGTGCGTCGTAAGGATACCGATTGGATCGCATCGCCATCACGGGCGGCGCGCGGCTGCAGGGCGAGATCCCGATCAGCGGCGCCAAGAATTCGGCCATCAAGCTGATGGCCGCCAGCCTGCTCACCGAAGACCCGCTGCGCCTGACCAACATGCCCCGCCTGGCGGACACCCGGTTTCTCGGGAAGCTGCTTCAGCGCCTGGGCACGGAGGTGGTCGAGCGCGACGGGCCGGACGGGCCTGAGACTTTGCTCACCACCCGCGAGATCGTCAGCGGCTTCGCCCCCTACGATCTCGTCCGGCAGATGCGGGCCTCGTTCAACGTGCTGGGGCCGTTGCTGGCGCGCTCGGGGCAGGCCAAGGTCTCGATGCCCGGGGGCTGCGCCATCGGCGCGCGGCCGGTGGACCTGCACCTCAAGGCGCTCGAAGC
Organism: Phenylobacterium sp.; assembly: GCF_037189685.1. Lineage (GTDB taxonomy): Bacteria > Pseudomonadota > Alphaproteobacteria > Caulobacterales > Caulobacteraceae > Phenylobacterium. Next base: position 78,592 of record NZ_JBBCIT010000014.1, read on the forward strand.
GCTGGGCGCCGAGATCGACCTGCACGAAGGCTATGTCTACGCCCAGGCCCCTCGCGGGTTGCGGGGCGGTGAGGTGGAGTTTCCCTTCGTGTCGGTCGGCGCCACCGAACACACCCTGCTGGCCGCCGTGCTGGCCGAGGGGGTGACCGTGATCCGCAACGCGGCCTGCGAGCCCGAGATCACCGATCTCGCGGACTGCCTCAACAAGATGGGCGCCAAGGTCTCGGGCGCCGGAACGCCCACCATCCTCATCGAGGGGGTCGGCCGCCTGTCGGGCGCGACCCATGCCGTCCTGCCCGACCGGATCGAGACCGGCACCTATGCGCTGGCCGCCGCGATGGCGGGCGGCGAGGTGCGGCTGACCCGGACGCGGAGCGACTTCATCCAGGCCCTGATCGACAAGATGGTCGAGGCCGGGGTCGAGGTCATCCCGCACAATGACGGCCTGACGGTCCGGCGGAACGGCAGCCGGTTGCGCGCGGTCGAGGTGACGACCGATCCCTATCCGGGCTTCGCGACGGACCTCCAGGCCCAGTTCATGGCGCTGATGACACTGGCTGACGGCGAGAGCGTGTTCCGCGAGACCATCTTCGAGAACCGCTTCATGCACGTTCCCGAACTGGCCCGCCTGGGCGCCGACATCTCGGTCCACGGCGGGGAGGCGCGGGTGCGCGGCGTGGCGGAACTGCAGGGCGCCCAGGTGATGGCGACTGACCTTCGCGCCTCGGTGAGCCTGGTGATCGCCGGGCTGGCTGCGCGCGGCGAAACCATCGTCAATCGCGTGTACCACCTGGATCGCGGCTTCGAGCGGCTGGAGGAAAAACTGGGCGCCTGCGGCGCGCAGGTCCGCCGCCTCAAGGGCGAAGGGGTCGCGGAGGAAGTCGAGTAGGCATGTCCCAAACGCCGCTCCAGCTCCTGGCCATCGATCCCGACGACCTGGCCGTACTTTCCGTCGCACTGCAGGACGCGGTGGCCAAGGTGGGGGACATCGCCTACGAGCCGAAGGCGCGCCGCCTGACGATCGCCTTCAACCGCTACCGATGGGAGGCGGGCGGCCGCCAGCGGGTGCGATCGGCCCTGCAGGTGGGCGGGGTGATGGGGGTCCAGACCCGCCGGATCCGCCGCGAGCGTCGGGATGCGGTGGTGGAGCTGCTGTCCCTGGACTTCAAGGCGGGCGAGGCGCCCGGCGGCGTGCTGATGCTGACCTTCGCAGGGGGCGGCGACCTGCGGGCGCAGGTGGAGTGCGTGGACGCGGTTCTGGCCGATGTCTCGGCCCCCTGGCCCACGCCCAGGACCCCGCAGCACGGCGCGTGAGCGGATAGCCTTCGGGCGCCGCGACGGGTAAGAGAGCGCGCCATGCGCCGTTTCCATTTCTCCGATCCCGGGTTCGACACCGCGTTCCCGGCCTTCGTGGCCGAGCGCCGGGACACGCCCGAAGAGGTGGACGCCATCGTTCGCGACGTGCTGGCGGCGGTTCGCGCCGAAGGCGTGGCCGCGCTCATCCGCTACGCACGTGAGTTCGACCGGTTCGAGCTGACCGAGGCGAACCTGCGGGTGCCGGCCGAGGAGATCGAGGCGGGCGCGGCGGAATGTCCTGCCGACGTGCGCGACGCCATCGCGTTCGCCGCCCGCCGCATCCGCGCGTACCACGAGCGGCAGCGGCCCGCGGACCAGCGGTTCACCGATGAGGCGGGTGTCGAACTCGGCTGGCGCTGGACGCCGCTGGAGGCCGTGGGAATCTATGTGCCCGGCGGCCGGGCCGCCTATCCTTCCACGGTGCTCATGAACGCGGTGCCCGCCGCCGCCGCCGGCGTCGGCCGCATCGCGATGGTGACGCCCCCCGGACGCCTCCAGCCCGCCGTCCTGGCCGCCGCGAAGGAAGCCGGGGTGACCGAGATCTGGCGCGTGGGCGGCGCCCAGGCTGTGGCGGCCCTCGCCTACGGCGCGGGACCTGTCCGGCCGGTGGACAAGATCGTGGGCCCCGGCAACGCCTTCGTCACCGCCGCCAAGCGTCGGGTCTACGGGACCGTCGGGATCGACGCCCTCGCCGGACCGTCCGAGATCGTGGTGGTGGCCGACGGCCTGAACAATCCCGAGTGGATCGCCGCCGACCTCCTGTCCCAGGCCGAACACGACCCGGCCGCCCAGTCCATCCTGATCACGGACGACGAGGCCTTCGCGGCGCGCGTGGAAGCCGCTCTCGAGGCGCAACTCGGCGCGCTGGCGACGGGCGAGGACGCCCGCGCCTCGTGGCGGGACCACGGGGCGGTGGTGATCGCGCCGCTGGACGAAGCCCCCGGTCTGGTGGACCTGATCGCGCCCGAGCACGTGGAGTTCGCGACGGATGCGCCCGAGCGCCTGGCCGACCGGGTGCGCCATGCCGGGGCCATCTTCCTCGGCCGGCACGCGCCCGAGGCCGTGGGCGACTATGTCGCGGGTTCGAACCACGTGCTGCCGACCAGCCGCGCGGCGCGGTTCTCGTCGGGCCTGTCGCTGTTCGATTTCCTGAAGCGCACCTCGATCATCCGGTGCGACGAAGCCGCGTTCGCGGCTCTCGCGCCGGCGACGATCGCGCTGGCCGAGGCGGAAGGGCTGCCTGCCCACGCCCGTTCCGCCGCGATCCGGATGGGGCAGGGCGCCTGAGGTCAGGAACCCTCGGCGACGGCCGGGCGTTGCCGGCCGAAGTGTCCGAGGTTAAGCCCAGAACGTGTTTGTAACTGCAGAATCCTCCGAGGCGTCGGCCGACGCCGCGACGAAGCCGGCCTTCACCGAACAGGTGGTCGCCACGACGACAGGCGTGGTCGACCACCTCCTGAGCCTCGACCCGCGCATCGCCGGCCTGAATCTCGTCGCCTCCGCCATCGTTGTTGCGCTTGCTGTGGGCCTCGTCTGGGGCGTGGGCCGGGTGCTCGACTACTGGCTCGCGCGGGTCTCGGTCGCGGGGGCTGCGGCCGAAGCCGAGGAGGCGCGCACCCGGAAGGCGGCGCGCCTCACCTGGGCGCTCTTCCGGCTCAGCGTAGGACTGGCGGTCTTGGCCGTCCTGCTGGATGTCTGGGGCATCGACGTCCGGGCGTGGCTGTCCGGGGGCGCGGGGGCCCGGCTGGTGCGCCTCGTGCTGGTGGTGCTGTTGGCGACCGCGCTGGTGGAGCTCGCGGGCTTCGTCATAAAGCGGCTCATCGACGGCTTCGCGCGCCGGAGCGGCGATCCTCGCCGGGCCGCGCAGCTCCGGACGCTGGGACCGCTTCTGACCGGCAGCGCCCAGACCATCCTGGTCGTGGTCGGCGTGCTCACGGTGCTCACGGAGATCGGCCTCAAGGTCGGTCCGATCCTCGCCAGCGCCGGCGTCCTGGGCATCGCCGTGGGTTTCGGGGCCCAGACCCTGGTGAAGGACTTCCTGACCGGGGTCTTCCTCATCGCCGAGGATGTCGTCTCGGTGGGCGACAACGTCCAGATCGGGAGTTCCAGCGGCACGGTCGAAGCCATGACCCTGCGCACGATCCGCCTTCGCGACGCGAACGCCACGCTGCACATCTTTCCGTACAGCGAGGCCCAGGTCATCCATAACCGGACCAAGGTCTTCTCCTCGTACCTCGCCGAAATCCCGATCAGCTATGACAACGACGTCGACCGGGCGCTGGAGGTCGTGCGCAAGGTGGGAGAGGGTCTTCAGGCCGATCCCCAGTATGGGCGGATGATCACCCGGCCATTCGAGGTGATGGGCGTGGACCGCCTCGCCGACAACGCCGTCTACCTGAAGGCCCGGCTCACGACCCAGCCCCGCGCCCAGTGGGAGATCGGTCGCGAGTTCAACCGACGCCTCAAGAACGCCTTCGACGCGGAGGGCGTCCTCACCCCGGTCAAGACGACGCCGGTCGCCGCCCAGCCGCTGGAGGAACAGTTCCCGGCCGCCGCCGAAGAACCGCCCGCCGACGGCAAAACCTGAACATGGCCTGTCCGCCATCGCGCCGGGGCGGTTCAGATGGGGGCCGCTAGGAACCTGGTCATCACGAGATCCATGACGGACTGGAGATGACCATGCGGATCCTGCCCTCAAAGACCCATCGCGGCCTCGCGACGCCCCTGATCGCCGTCGCCCTGCTCCTGGGTGGAGGCGCGAGCGCCAACGCCGGGGTCCTGGGCTGTACGGCGCCCGGCGGCAAGCAGGAGGCCGGCGCCGTGGTCGGGGCCCTGGTCGGGGGCTTCATCGGAAACCAGGTGGGCGGGCGCAACGCCACCGGAGAGACCGTCGCCGGGGCGGCGCTTGGCGCGGCCGCCGGGTCCGCCATCGGCTGCGAGGCGCAGAAGGATCGCGCCAAATCCGCGTCGACCTACACCCAGGGCGGATATCGTCTGTCGCGAAACGTTTCGCCGGCCCGCTACAGCCGGATCGACGGCCCCTTCGTGGCCCTGAGCGGTGTGAACGTGCGGTCGGCGCCGACCACAGGCTCGGCTCGGGTCGGCCGCCTTCAGAACGGAGAACGCTTTCAGGCGCTGGCCCAGGTGCGTGGGACAGACTGGATCCTGGTGGGCCGGAACGGCGTGGGCGTCGGCTATGTGCGCGGCGACTTCGTGCGGCCGCTCAATCCACGCTACGCCGGCCGTTGATGCGGGGCCGGCCGGACATCCCGCGCCTGCGCGTGGGGTGTCCTTTTTGTCCCAGCTGAGCTGTCTGAGCGGCCGATGCAGACTGTCGGGATGACGAAGCCCCCCGGATTGCAATAAAGCTCCGCCGAGGAGCCATGGCCGAAGACCCGAGCAAGACCCACCGGCTGCAGTCCGTCGAGCTTGACGAGGAGTCGCTCGCGGCGGTTTCGCGCGACCAGGAGCAGGAGCGCCAGATCGCGATCTTCGATCTGTTGGAGGAGAACCACTTCCATCCCGAGGGCGCCGAGGGCGGCCCCTACGACCTGCGGATGGGCCTTCTGGAGAACCGCCTGGTCCTCGACGTCCGCGGCCCTGCCTATGAGCGCCGCCACATCCTGTCGCTGTCGCCGTTCCGGATGCTGATCAAGGACTACTTCATCATCTGCGACAGCTACTATCAGGCGATCCGCAGTTCGACGCCGCAGCAGATCGAGGCCTTGGACATGGGCCGGCGCGGCTTGCACAACGAGGCGTCCGAGCTCCTGCGTACGCGCCTGGGCGGCAAGATCGAGACGGATCTCGATACCGCCCGCCGGCTCTTCACCCTGATCTGCGCCCTGCACTGGCGGGGCTGAGCTTGATGGCGGCGGACCCCGCGAAACGGCTGCCGGACGCCGTTCTCTTCTGCTGCAACTTCAATCAGGTGCGCTCGCCGATGGCCGAATCGCTCCTGAAGACCTTCGCCGGCACGCGGATCTTCGTGGATAGCTGCGGTCTGAAGCGCGGCGATTTCGATCCCGACGAGGACGACATGGAGGTCGACCCGCTCGCCGCCGAGGTCATGCGCGAGGTGGGTGTCGACCTCTCCGGCCACCGCTGCAAGACGTTCGACGAACTGGAGGACGATTCCTTCGACCTGGTGGTCTCCCTCACGCCCGAGGCGCAGCACAGGGCGGTGGAGCTGGCCCGGGGCCGGTCGGCCGAGATCGAATACTGGCCCACACTGGACCCCACCCTGACCGAAGGCTCGCGGGAGCACAGGCTCGAAGCCTACCGCCAGGTCCGCGACGGGCTCGCCCAGCGTATCCGGCGACGTTTCGGCCTGTGAGGAGGCCATCGACGTTGTCATGGCCGATGCGCTATACTGGTCGCCGGAATAGCGGCTCGCGGCCCGACGGCGCGAGCCGTCGTCTTATGTAGAGCCGCTGAGGATCAAGGGAGCCGCATGGCGAAAGAAGAACTGCTGGAGTTTCCAGGCACGGTCAGCGAGGTGCTGCCGAACGCCACGTTCCGGGTGAAGCTTGAGAACGATCACGAGATCATCGCCCATACGGCCGGCAAGATGCGCAAGAACCGCATCCGGGTTTCGGCCGGCGACAAGGTCCTGGTCGAGATGACGCCGTACGACCTGACGAAGGGCCGCATCACCTTCCGCGTCCGCTAGACGGCCCGAGGCTGCGACTTGGCTTCTGAGCCGCGCCTCGTCCTGGCTTCCGCGAGCCCGCGCCGCCTCGAACTCCTGCGTCAGATCGGCTTCGCGCCGGACGCCGTCGAGGCCGCCGAACTGGACGAGACTCCCCAACCCAAGGAAACGCCGCGCGTCCTGGCCGGCCGGCTGGCCGAGGCCAAGGCCGCGCATGTCGCCGCCCGGCGGCCGGGCGAGTACGTGCTCGCAGCCGACACCGTGGTGGCTGTGGGCCGGCGGATCCTGCCCAAGGCCGAGGACCGGCGCGAGGTGGCGTCGTGCCTGAGCCTGCTCTCCGGCCGCGCCCACAAGGTCCTGACCGGCGTATGCGCGCGCGCCCCGGACGGCCGTGCCGCCAGCCGCGTCGTGGAGAGCCGCGTGCGCTTCAAGCGCCTGTCGCCGGCCGAGATCGACGCCTACCTTTCCAGCGGCGAGGGCGTGGGAAAGGCCGGGGGCTACGCCATCCAGGGCCTGGCTGGCGCCCTCGTCATGTCGCTCCAGGGGTCTTACTCCGGAGTGGTCGGCCTGCCGCTGTACGAAACCGCGAGCCTTCTCACCGGCCTCGGTTACCGGCGCTCATGAGCGAGCGTCGCGCCTATCTCGACTCCGGCCTCGGCGAGGATCGCGGCGTGGTCACCCTGGACGGGCGGCCTGAGCGTCTCTTCCTGCGCCGCGAGGGGGATGATCCGCGCCTGCTGCTGGGCGCCCGCCTGGTCGCGCGCGTCGAACAGGTGGAGCCGGCCCTGGCCAGCGCCTTCCTGGACCTGGGGGGCGTCCAGGCCATTCTGCCGTTCAAACCCGACGCACGGCCTGTGCGCGGCGCGGCCGTGACCGTGGAGATCCGAAGCGAGCCCCGCGAGGGCAAGCTGGCGACGGTGCGGACCCTGGGGACGGGGGAGGGGGCGCCCCGACTGATCGAGCCGGCCCCGACGCTCGACCTCGCGGTGCGGGGGCTCGTTCGCGAGGGACGGGTGACGATCGGGCCTGAAGCCCGGCGCGTGGCCGACGAGGCCGAGGACGAGGCGTTGCAGACGATCCACGCCCTGCCGGGGGGCGGGACGATCGCCATCGAACCCACGCGCGCGCTGACGGCCGTGGACGTGGACCTGGGCGAACGCAAGGGGCCGGACGGCAAGCGCGCCGCGCGTCAGGCCAACCTCGCCGCACTTTCCGAGGCCGCGCGCCTCCTGCGGCTCAAGGGGCTGGGAGGCCTGGTGGTGGTGGATCTGGTGGGGCGTGGGCATGATGGCGCGGCGCTTCTGGCGGCGGCCCGCCATGCCTTCGGGCCGGACAATCCCGGCGTCGCCATCGGGCCCGTCGGGCGTTTCGGAACCATGGAACTGTCGATACCGCGCCGCGCCGCGCCCGTCCTGGAGCGGTTGCGGCGACCCGAGGGCGGACTCACGGACGCGGCCCTGGCCCATCGCCTCGTCCGCCGGCTGGAGGCCGAGAGCGCGGCCCAACCGGGAGCCCGGCTCGAAGCCCGGTGCGCGCCCGGTGTGGCCGCGGCGGCCGAATTCCCGGCGCGCCGCCTTCTCGAGCGGATTGGAGCCCGTTTCTCGATCCTCACCGAGGCAGGGCGGCGGCGGGACGACTTCGACGTGGGGCCGGCGCGATGAGCTGTCCCATCTGCGGCAAACCCCCTCTGCCGGCCTATCGCCCGTTCTGTTCGAAGCGTTGCGCCGACGTGGACCTTCAGCGTTGGCTGACGGGGGCCTACGCCGTGCCCGCGCAGGAGGACGAGAGTGGGCCGTCCGGCGATCTCGCCGGGGGCTCCGGGGACGATTGAGGACGTCTCACGGGCCCGCTGGACTTACGGGAACGCCTCTTCTATAGACGCGGCTCCCGCGCGCCGGGACCCAAGCCTGGGTAGCTCAGTTGGTAGAGCAGCGGATTGAAAATCCGCGTGTCGGTGGTTCGAATCCGCCCCCAGGCACCATCGCCCCCAGCACATCGATTTCATCAGCCTGATTTTGTGGGTCCGATTTCGGCGACCTCGGATCGCCGAGATTGCTGCATTGCAGCATGTCGGCGCCGCTTTCGATGGTGAAACGCAGGGCGTGCAGCGCTTCTTGCATGTGCAGCGCACAATCCGTGCGGATGCGTCAGTATTTTGACTGCGGCGGGCAAGCTTCTGCCCCTTGACGCTTCGACAAGGGGTTGCCAAAGGGTCATGCCGCTCTCTTACAAAGCGGTAAGACTTTGGGTTCCTCTCGTGGGAGTTCAAGGCCGTCCGCACCGTTAGAAACGCCAATCCTGCCTCAGTCGGGAGTCCGCGTTTTGGGTCGGGCGCAGCGACAGCGCCTCTGGCGTTTCGGTTCGCGCATGCGGGCTGGGCGCCAGGGTTGTTTCAACTAGGGTGGAGACGCTCTCGCGCGACGACCCTCCGGCCAATCGTGCTAGACCAACCAGGAACTGGCGACAGATGCTCGACAACAAACTCAAGACCACGTTTTCCGCTCTCTTCGGCGCCGCGGCGCTGATGATGAGCGCGCCGGCGTTCGCTCAGGACGCCGCCCCGGCCGCCCCTGCCGCCGCCGATGCGGCTGCGGTCCCGGCCGCCGACGCTGCGCCTCCGGCCCCCGCGGCCGAAGAAGCCGCCGATCCGCCCACCATGAAGAACGCCGGCAAGCTGAATGTCGGCACCATGTTCATGGACTCCGACCCGGTCGTGAAGGTGATCATGATCGGCCTGGCCCTGGCTTCGGTGTTCAGCTGGGCTCTGCTCATCGTGAAGATCCTCGAGTTCAACGCCCTCAACAAGGCGTCGGACGGCTTCGTGGAGAACTTCCGCAGCGCCAAGTCGATCAACGACATGAGCCGCATCGCCCTGTCTGAAGAGTATGACGGGAACCCGCTGGCCGACATGGCCGCCGCCGCCGCCCAGGAGATCGAACTCTCCAAGCAGGCGGGCCTGTCCATCACCGGCGAGCACCGCGACACCACCATCGATCGCGCCCAACACGCCGTGAGCGCCGTTCAGGCGACGCTCGCCCGTCGTCTGTCGGGCGGCATGCAGTACCTCGCGTCGGTGGGTTCGAACGGTCCGTTCATCGGCCTGTTCGGTACGGTGTACGGGATCATGAACTCGTTCATCGGGATCGCGAACACCAACACGACCAACCTGGCCGTCGTGGCGCCCGGCATCGCCGAGGCCCTGCTGGCGACCGGCCTGGGCCTCTTCGCGGCCATCCCCTCGGTTATCTTCTACAACTACTTCCAGACCCGCATCTCCGCTTACGGCGCGCGGTCGGAAGGGTTCGTGGCCGAGCTGATGAACGCGATCTCCCGGCAGCTCGACAAGGGGGCCTAATCTAGATGGCCGCCAAGATCTCCAGTTCCGGAGGCGGGCGCTACCAAGAGGATCAGAACGCCGAGATCAACGTGACGCCTTTCGTCGACGTGATGTTGGTTCTTCTGATCATCTTCATGGTTGCGGCGCCGATGGCGGCCGTGACGGTCAAGGTGAATTTGCCACCGGCCGTCGCCCCGCTCGGCACCAATCCCCCGAAGCCGGTCTACATCTCGATCCAGCCGGGCGGGAACCTGTACATCCAGGACTTCCGCACCGACCTTCCGATGCTGGGCGACGACCTCCGCAAACAGCTGGGCGAGTCGCGCAACCCCGAGAAGGAGCGGATCTTCATCCGCGCGGACAAGGACGTGCTCTACGGCGACTTCATGGGCGTGATGAACATGCTGCAGGACAACGGGTTCTACAGCGTGGCCCTCGTCGGCGAAGACAAGTAGGTGGCGCCCATGTCTGAGACATCACCTGACCACGCCATCGTCCGGCACAATCCGTTCGATGACCCGAAGCCTCCGCGCCGTCCGGGGATGATCATCGCCCTTCTGGTGGCGGTGGTCGTGCACGCCGCGCTCGGGGTGTATCTGTGGAAGGCGCGCTTCGACCCGAAGTACAAGGAGTACTCGGACGAGGTGACGGACGTGTCGATCATCAAGCCCGTCCCGCCGCCTCCGCCGCCTCCGCCGCCCCCGCCGCCCCCGAACACGCCGCCGCCGCCGCCGCCCAAGCTGCAGCCGCGGCCGCCGGTGGCGGTGCCCGACGTGCCTTCGATTCCGCCGCTGCCGGTTCCGCCGGTCGAGCGCCGGATCGAAGAGCCCCGGCCTCCCGCGGCCCCGCCGCCCGAGCCGCCGCGGCCGTCGGTCATCACCAACCCCGATTGGCGTCGTCGTCCCTCGGGTGAGGACATCGCCAGGTTCTACCCCGACCGCGCTTCGCGGATGGAGGTGGAAGGCCGTGCCACCCTCAGCTGCTCGGTCACCGCCCGCGGGACCTTGGAGAACTGCTCGGTGGTCGAGGAGCAACCGGACAACATGGGCTTCGGCGACTCCGCCATGCGCATGAGCCGGCTGTTCCAGATGCGGCCGCAGACCAGGGACGGCCAGCCGGTCGACGGTGGGACTGTGCGGATTCCAATCCGCTTCACCCTGCCGAAGTAGGCGGTCGAACTCCGGACGTCAGGGCCCCGGCTGCGTGAGCAGCCGGGGCCTTTTCGTTTGTGCGCCGACATGTGGGATGTCGGCGACGTGGATACGATGGGCCCGTCCGGCCCGACGGGACGCGCTCCGGCGCGCTTTCCGAAGGACGCGGTTCGACCTTAAGAACGGCGGGCGGCCCCACAGGGAGGGCCTGGAGCCGAAGAACGTGCCGGAACGGTCACAGCCAAGTATGCGGTCCGGAGGCGTGCTGGCGCGTGACCCTGTGGGCGACGGGCTTTTCCTCGCTGTCGTCGCAGCGCTGATGCCTCTCTTTTCGGTGGTGAACACGCTCAGCGTGTTGGACGAACACCGTCGGCGCGGCGAGCGGCTGCCGTTCTGGGAGCCCTTGCTGTGGGAGACGTCCAGCATTGCGATGTGGCTGGCGTTGAGCCCGCTGATCATGGGGCTCACCCGCCGCATCTGGCCCCTGTCGCGGCCGTGGTGGCGCGCATTCGGCGTGCATGCGGCCGCGCTCGCCGGGATCTCCCTGGCGCACGTCGGGGGGATGGGCGCCCTGCGGTGGATCGGGTACGCGGCGGCGGGGCGCGCCTACCCTCCGACAGGCCCCCTGAACCAGTTCCTCTATGAATTCCGCAAGGATGCGCTGGTCTATGCGGGCCTCGTGACGCTCTACATGTGCTGGCGGCTCTATCGCCAGCGGGCCGCGCCGTCTCCGCCGGTCGCCGCAGAGCCGGCCCTCGAGGTGCGTGACGGCGCGCGGCGACATTTCGTGCCCCTCGCCGAGATCGCCTATGTCGAGGCTGCCGGGAACTATGTTGAACTCCACCGCGGGACCCTGCCGATCCTTCATCGTGCGTCGCTTTCGGCGTTGGAGCGCGATCTCGCGGGGGCCGGGTTCGTACGCATTCATCGCGCCCGCCTCGTCCGCCGTGGAGCGGTGGCGCGGGTGGATTCCCGTTCGTCCGGCGACTTCGTCGTGACCCTGTCCGACGGCCGCCAACTCGCAGGTTCGCGCCGCTACAGGCGGCCGCTGCTCGAGCCCCGAGCATAAGCTTGATCCGACGACGCCCGACGACTAGAAAGCGCGCTCACGACACGCCGCCTTAGCTCAGTTGGGTAGAGCGCCAGATTGTGGCTCTGGAGGTCCCCCGTTCGAACCGGGGAGGCGGTACCATCGCAAGAGATTGGAAGGGCTGGGATGTGTCCCGGTCCTTTTTCGTTTCCAGCGCCGATACGCGGCTCGCCCTGCGCGTCCTGCGGGCTTGATCCTTCGCGCTTCGATCCGGACTGTGCCGCCCTGTCGGGGCCGCCCGTCTCGCCTCGGACGAGGCTGCCGCAAGGGGCGCCCGGGCGCCCCTTGCGGATCACGTCAGACCCTGGCTTTCGCCCAGTCGCAGATCAGCGTGGCGGCGGCGTTGCGCACCTCTGGGCTGTCCTCGAAGTAGTGGGCGCCGGGAATCAGTTCGAGGGTTTTGTCCTTCGAGCCCAAGAAGCTGTAGATGTCGCGGGCGTCCTGCGGAAACACGCCCGTGTCCGCCGTGCCCTGGACCACCAGGGCAGGTTCGCTGAACTTCTCCAGGTGGGGCTTGCCCTGGCATTTCGAGGTTTCCAGGCTCCACATCGACAGCCAGGTCTTGATGTTGTTGGCCCGGCCGATGGACGGCGTCCTGTTGGCCACCGCCGGATGGCCCCGGTAGCACATCGGCGTCGGGCGATCCGACGGGTCGATCGTCCCGTCCATCATCCGCAGGTCGCCCCAGCAGCGGAAAAGGGGGAAGACGCGGTCGGGAATGCCGGCGTCGTTGAGGCGCTTGAGTTCGGCCTTGGCCCAGTCGGTGATGCGCTGGTTGCGCGCCCGCTGCGCGGCGCGGTAGCGGGCGATGAACTCGGGCGTGTAGGGCGGCTTGTTGGCCTCGCTGAAAGGGTCCAGTTCGGGATCGGTCGGAATCGGATCGAACTCGTCGATCACCGAGGCGTCCATCCAGTCGGTCAGCACCTCGGGCCGGCCCTGGTGGGCATTGAGCGACACGTACAACTCGGCCTTGGGCAGGGTTTCGTACGCCTCGCGCGCGGCGCCGGTGAGCGCCCCGGCCAGTGTCGGCCGGATGGCCTCGCCCTGGTAGGCGCCCATCAGGGAGCCGCCCCCCGAATTGCCCAGGATGATGACCGTCTCGACCCCGGCCACCTCGCGCAGCCAGCGCATGCCGACGCCGATGTCGAGGATGGCGTGCTCCAGCAGGAACTGGTCCTCGAAGCCGCGATAGCGGGTGTTCCACCCCAGGAATCCGAAGCCCCGCGTGGCGAGGTAGGGGGCGATGTAGTGCTCGGAGAAATCGACGTTGTAGTGCGTGGCGATGAAGGCGGCCTTGGGCTTCTGGCCCTTCGGCGTCCAGTATATGCCCTGACAGGGATGGCCGCCGGCCTGGATGCGGGGCGCCGTCGGTGACGGGAAGCCAAGAAACTGGGTGTCCACCTTCGACAACAGATCGCTCAAGCCTTCCATCGGCGCTTCCCCTGATCCTATAGTTCGGTATCTAAGCAATAGCCGTGGGAGGTGATGATGCAAGGCCTGATGCAGGACATTCCGCTCACTCTGGACCGCATCATCGACCACGCGGCCCGCTGGCACGGCGACCGCGAGATCGTCAGCCGCGACGCCGAGGGGCGGATGAACCGCACCACCTACGCCGCCGCGCACGCCCGCGCGAAACAGGTGTCGAACGCCCTCCGGGCCTACGGGATCGGCATGGGCGACCGCGTGGCCACGATGGGCTGGAACGGCTATCGCCACTTCGAGGCCTGGTACGGCGCCATCGGGATCGGCGCGGTGCTTCATACGCTGAACCCGCGCCTGTTCCCCGAGCAGATCGCCTACATCATCAACCACGCCGAGGACCGGCTTATCCTGGCCGATCCCGCGTGCCGGCCCCTGATCGAGCAACTCCTGCCGCAGTGCCCGACGGTCGAGCGGGTGATCTGGTTCGACGATGATTTCGACGCCTGGATAGCCGGACAGTCCGCCGACTGCGCCTGGGGCGGTTTCGACGAGCGGACGGCGGCGGGCCTCTGCTATACGTCGGGCACCACCGGCAACCCCAAGGGCGTGCTCTACGGCCACCGGTCGAACTACCTGCACTGCCTGATGACGCTGCAGGCCGACGCCCTGGCCCTTTCGGCGCGCGACACGGTCCTGCTGGTGACGCCGATGTACCACGCCAACGCCTGGGGGGTGGTCTATTCGGCGCCTGCGGTGGGGGCGAAGCTGGTGCTGCCGGGCCAGAGGATGGACGGCGCCTCGGTTCACGAACTGCTGGAGACCGAGGGCGTCACCTACTCGGCCGCCGTGCCCACGGTCTGGCAGATGCTCCTGACCCATCTCAAGGAGACCGGCGGCAAGCTCTCCACGCTCCAGCGGGTGACGATCGGCGGTTCGGCCGTCCCCGAGAGCATGATCCGCACCTTCCGCGACGACTACGGCGTGGACGTGATCCAGGGCTGGGGGATGACCGAGACCTCGCCCCTGGCCACGGTCTCGATCCCCGACGCGCGGGTGGCGGCGCTGAGCGACGAGGCGCAGCTCGCCTACAAGCTCAAGCAGGGGCGGCTGATCTGCGGGGTCGACCTGAAGCTGGCGGACGATGCGGGCCGCACCCTGCCGCACGACGGCAGGACCTTCGGCCGGCTGATGGTGAAGGGGCCGACCATCGCCGCGGGCTATTTCCGCGGGGAGGGCGGCGCGGTTCTGGACGCCGAGGGCTTCTTCGACACGGGTGACGTCTCGACCATCGACCCGCACGGCTACATGCAGATCACCGACCGGGCGAAGGACGTGATCAAGTCGGGCGGCGAGTGGATCAGCTCCATCGAGGTCGAGAACCTCGCCGTGGGCCATCCGGCGGCCGAACTGTGCGCGGTGATCGGGGTGGCCCATCCCAAGTGGGACGAACGGCCGATCCTGCTGGTCAAGCTCAAGCCCGGCCGGGAAGCGACCCGCGAAGACTTCCTGGCCTTCCTCGAGGGCAAGATCGCCCGCTGGTGGACGCCCGACGATGTCGTCTTCGTGGACGACATCCCCTTGGGCGCCACGGGCAAGATCGACAAGAAGCTGCTGCGCCAGCGTTTGGCCGACTATCGCCTCCCCGAACTGGAGAAGGCCTGACGCGGGATCAGACGGGAGCGTCGGACGATACGTCGTCCACCTCGGGGGCGAGGTTGCGGCCCACGTGTTGCAGCAGCCGCCGCAGCGCCAGGACCTCGTCTTCCGTCAGGCCGGCGAGCGCGATCTCGTTCACCTCGGTGATGCAGGGCGCCAGGGTCTCGCGCAGCGCGCGGGCCTCGGGCGTGAGGTAGACGTGGGTCTTCCGCCGGTCCTCCGCGCTCTGGCGGCGGACGACGAACCCGCTGCGCTCCAGGCTCTTCAGCGCGGTGACGGTGGTTGGCTCGCGCATGCCCACGCGCCGTGACAGCTCGCGCTGGGTCAGTCCCTCCTCGCGCCAGAGCACGCGAAGGAACCGCCACTGCCCGGCCGTGACCCCGTGGGGCGCGGTCCTGCGTTCCAGCGCCCGGGAGAAGTTGCGGAACGCGATCCGGGTCAGGTAGCCGATGCTGTTGTTGGGGTCGGCGTAGAGATCCGCCGTCGACTCCTTGCTCATGACGGTTCCTTCGCATCCAAACCGCCGACCCGCAATGTGAGGCTGCGCCGCGACCTCCGTCAGGCGGAGCCGAACCATGCCGCCAGGAGGCGGGCGGTGGTCGCCGGCTTCTCCAGTGTCGTCAGGTGGCCGCAGTCCTCGATCACCTCCAGCCGCGCGCCGGGAACCCCGCCGGCGATCTCGGCCTGATGCGCTTCGGTGGTGATGCCGTCCTGGCGGCCCCAGACCACGAGGGTGGGACAGGTGATCCGCCCGAGGCCCGGGCGGCTGTCCGCCCGGCTCATGATCGCCCGCTGCTGCCGCAGGAAGGTCTCGGCGCCGGTGTCGCCGGCCATCCCCCGCACGATGTCGAGCAGCGGGGCGTCCTCCCGGCGTGCGGGATGGACCAGGATGGGAATGCGCTCCTCGGCCACCTCGGCGAACTTTCCCGCCTCCACCAGCCGGATGTAGCCCATGCGCCGCTCGGTCTGGGCCGGGCCGTCGTTGGGCGCGAGCGTCGAGAGCAGGGCCAGCCGGCGCACTCTCTCGGGCGCCTGGCGCAGGACCTCGAAGGCCACGAAGCCGCCCATCGCCTGGCCGGCCAGGTCGAACCGGTCGGGGGCGGCCGCCAGCAGCCGGCGCGCCATGCCGGCGATGGTGTCGTCCTGGGTATGATCCGCCAGGACGACCTCGTGACGGGCCTTCAGGGCCTGGGCGGTGTCGCCCCAGGCGGCGTGGGTCAGGAGCTGGCCGGTGACGAGGACGACGGCCATCAGACCACCTGGTTGAGGAGAGGATCGCCGGCCCGCAGGCGCCGGCAGTTGTCGAAGGCCACGTCCAGGCTGCGCCCCAGCGTCTCGGGCGTCAGCCAGGCGGCGTGCGGGGCCAGGACGACGTTGGGCAGGGCGAAGAGCGGCGCGCTCGGGTCGACCGGCTCGGTCTCGAAGACGTCGAGTCCCGCGGCCGCCAGCCGGCCAGCAGCCAGGGCGGCGGTCAGCGCCGCCTCGTCCACCAGCTCCCCGCGCGCGGTGTTGATCAGGATGGCGCCAGGCTTCATCCGGGCGAGGGCCGAGCCGTCCACGATGCGCCGCGTCTGGTCGGTGAGGGGCGCATGCAGGGACAGGATGTCGGCTTTCGCCAGCAGCGTCTCGAGATCGACGGCGCGCCCGACCGCGTCGGGCTTGGCGCTGCGGGCGGTGTAGATGACGTCCGCGCCCAGGGCCTTCAACACCGGCGCCAGCCGTGTCGGCACGCCGCCATAGCCCAGGAAGCCCACGGTGCGGCCGGCGATCTCGCCGACGCTGTCGATCACGCGCAGGTCCGGCCGCCAGCCCTCTCCGGCGCGCACCAGGGGGTCGAAATAGGTGATGCGGCGCAGCGTGGCGAACATCAGCGCCAGCGTCATCTCGGCCACCGCCTGACTGTTCGTCCCCGGCATGTTGGCGACGGCGATTCCGCGCGCCTTCGCGGTCTCCAGGTCGATGGTGTTCACGCCCACGCCCAGCTTCTGGATCAGCCGCAGGCGGGGCGCCTGGTCCATCATCGCGGCCGTCACGGGCTTCAGGACGTGCAGCAGAACCTCGGCGTCGGCGATCTCGCGGGCGAAGGCGGCCTCGTCGGTCTCGTCCACGGCGGCCCAGGCGAAGCCGTCGGCGGCGGCGCGCGCGCCCAGGTCGGTGATGAAGCCCGGGCTGGCGCGATACTGCAGGACGGCCTTCACGCCAGCGTCCCGGCGACCGAAGGGGGCAGGGCGCCTGCGCCGGCGAAGACGGCGTCGGCGCCCATCTCCTCCTCGATCCGCAGCAGTTCGTTCCACTTCGCCATCCGTTCGGAGCGTGTGAACGAGCCGACCTTGAGCTGGCCGGCGTCCCAGCCGGTGGAGAGGTGGGCGATGCTGACGTCCTCGGTCTCGCCCGAGCGCGCCGAGACGATGGCGCTCCAGCCCAGGGCGCGGGCGGCGTCGAGCGCGGCCTTGGCGCGTGTCACCGTGCCGGCCTGGTTCACCTTCACCAGCACCGCATTGCAGGCGCCGGCCGCGGCCGCCTTGTGGACACGGTCCGCGTTGGTGACCAGGAAATCGTCGCCGATCACCTGCACCCGCTGCCCGAACCGGGCGGTGGCGTCGGCCATGCCGGCCACGTCGTCCTGGCTCACGGGGTCCTCGATGGAGAGGATCGGATAGCGCGCCGCCCATCCGGCCACGCGATCGACCATCTGCGTCGTGGAGAGTTCGGCGCCGTCCAGGGGCAGGCGATAGCCGTCGCCGTGGCCCAGTTCGTTGGCGGCCACGTCCAGCGAGATGAAGACGTCGTGTCCGGCGCGCCAGCCGCTGCGGTCGATGGCGCGGGCCAGGGTTTCGAGGGCCTCTTCGTTCGAGGCGAAGAGGGGCCACCATCCGCCTTCGTCGGCGACACCGGCCAGTCGCCCGCTCTCCTCCATCAGGGCGCCGGCGGCGCGATAGACGTCGGCGGTGATCTCGAAGGCCTGGCGCACGGTCGCGGCGCGGGGGCACATGACCATGAAATCCTGAACATCCGTCCGGCGTCCGGCATGGGCGCCGCCGCCGAAGATCTGCACCTCGGGGAGGGGGATGCGCACGCGCGCGTCGCCGGCCAGGTAGCGCCACAGCGGAAGCCCCTCGGCCGCCGCGGCGGCATGGAGCGCGGCCAGGGAGACGGCGACCGCCGCATTGGCGCCCAGGCGCGCGAAGCCGGGCGTCCCGTCAAGGTCTTCCAGCACGGCGTCCAGCCCCGCCTGATCGCGCACGTCACGGCCCGCGAGGGCGCGGGCGATCTCGCCGTTCACCGCCGCCACGGCGCGGTCCACGCCGAAGCCGCCGAACCGCTCGCCGCCGTCGCGCAGGTCCAGCGCCTCGTGCGCGCCGCGCGAAGCGCCCGCCGGCGCCATCGCCCGGCCCCGCGCGCCGCCCGCCAGGGTGACGTCGGCCTCGACGGTCGGTCGGCCCCGGCTGTCCCAGATCTGCCGGCCGCGGACGTGGGTGATCGTATGCTTCATCGGGCTCCCAGGTGTTGATGCAGGGCGTTCCGCACATCGGCGAACCGCGGGGCGTCGCGCGTCAGGACCGCGACGGCCGCTCCGCGGACCGTCGCCTTGTCCCGCGGGTCCGTCAGGTATTCCACCGGCGACTTGCCGTCGACCCTGGCCAGCAGCAGGGCGGCCAGCAGGGGCGCGGCGCGGGTTTCTAGGTCGCCGGGACCCTCCCAGTCGACGCCGGCGAGATAGCCGTCCAGCAGTGCGTCGAAGGCGTCGGCGAAGGCGGCGGCGTGTGCGGGCTTCCAGACCGCCTTCAACAGGAGGTGGTTGGCGCAGAAGGCGATGTCGAAGGCCGGGTCGCCGTACCAGGCGCATTCCGCGTCCAGCAGGACGGGGCCGGCCGGGCCGACCAGGATGTTCTTCGGGCTGACGTCGCCGTGGACCAGGGCCAGGCGGTGCGTCCGCGTGGCTTCGGCCAGGCTCCGGAGGCGCGGGGCCAGATCGGGATGGGCCTGCGCCGTGTGTTCGAGATATGGGGCCAGGCGCAGGGCCTCGAACAGGGGGATCGTGTCGAACGCGCGCGCGACCGTCGCATCGCCGGCGGTGCGCGAATGCACCCGCGCCAGGCCGGCGCCCAGCGTCCGGGCGAAGCCGGAATCGACGCGGCCGGACGCCAGCTCGGCCTTCCATACCGGGTGATCGGCCGGCTCGAACCACGTCATGGCGAACAGATGGCGGTCGGCGTCCTCGGCCAGGACGCGGGGCAGGACAGGCCCGCCCAGGTCGGCGGCGGCGCGCAGATACGCCGCCTCGTAGGCCGAGCGCTCCACCGGAGCCTGCCAGTCGGCGGCGACCTTGAGCTGTCCCAGGGCGCGCTTGACGCAGATCGGGCCGCTCTCCAGGTCCGCGCGGAACACGTCGCTGGACACGCCGCCCGACAGCGGCGTCAGGACCGGCGTCTCGCCCGCCTTCGTCAGTCCGGCCGCGCGCAGCCAGTCCAGGATGTCGTCGTCCGCCCCCATCGGGGGGTCAGAACGTCTGGCGGAAGACCGCCACGTGGGCGCTGTCGAGGTACTCGTCCAGCCGCGCGATCCTGCCGTCGCGCAGGCGGCAGATGATGACGGCGGGCAGGCTCACGCGCTTGCCGTCCTTCCGCGTGCCGCGCAGCACGTGCTGCTGCACGAAGCCGCCGGGGAACACCTCCACGCGGCGCTCGTCGTAGACCCGGTCGCTGATGCGCCCGACCATGCCCTTCAGGGTGGCCAGGTTCTCGTCGCGCGTCTGGATGGCGTCATCGAAGTTGTGCCAGATCTCGACATCGGGCGTGTAGCTGTCGCCGACGGTCTCGACGTCGCCCTGTTCGATGGCGTCGAAGAAGCGCTTGGCGAACGCGCGCATCGCGGCGTCATCCATCTCCAGTTCCTCCCTCTCGGTCGCCCGCTCTATTCGGCGGGCTGCAGTTTGCGGCGCTTGGCCAGGGGCGTGATCACGTTCTCGTCCCGCACGCCGTCGGCCTTCATCGGCGCATGGGCCACGTCGTCGTCGTCGAACGGCTTCCCGACCCACGAGGCGAACTCCAGGCACACGCCGTCGGGATCGAAGAAATAGACCGAGCGCACGAAGACGTCGTCGGTCACCTCGGCGCTCGATCCGCTCGGCGAGTTGTCGTGGTTGAGGATGGGGGAGACCGTGATCCCCTTGTCCTGCAGCTTCCGGACATAGTCGTCGAACTTCTCGGCGGGCACGTCGAAGGCGATGTGGTTCATCGAGCCGTGCGCGCTCATGAAATCGCCCTGGGTCGGGAGCGCGCTGGGCGCGGCGTGACCCGGCTGGGCCGGCGGCGCGTGCTTGAACCAGAAGAACGCCAGGCTGTCGCCGTTGCCGATGTCGAAGAAGAAGTGCTGCCCGAGGTCGCGGGGCAGGTCGATGGTCTTGATCAGGGGCATCCCCAGGATGTCGCGGTAGAACTTCACCGTCTCGGCCATGTCCTTGCAGACCAGGGCCAGATGGTTCACGCCGCGGATCTCGAACTCGCTGTTGGTCTTCGCCATTGCGATCCTCCCTTGCGGAAAACTTACGTCCTTAGGACTCTAATCGTCAACTTTGTTGACGATGTGGCTGTCAGCTCCGGCGAGCGCCCCCCAGGAAATCGCCGGCGTTGAAACTCTCGGGCGCGGCGATCTCGACGATCGGCTCCTCGCGGTTGTCGTACTCCATACGCAGCGCCCGCGTGATCACCGCGTGCATGGCGTACAGCGTGGTGATGTAGGTGAACTCGAAGATCTCCTCGTCGCTCCAGAAGGTCTTGAGCTTCTCGAACACCGCCGATGGCGTGCGGCCGTCGCCTGCGGTCAGGCAATCGGCGTAGGCCAGCACCGCGCGCTCCTTGTCGTCGAACACGTCCGAGACCGTCCAGTGCGGCACGGCGGCGATCTTCTCTTCCGAGACCCCCAGCCCGCGCAGCGACTTGCAGTGCTGGGAGAAGACGAACTGGCTGCCCTTCACCCAGCCGGCGCGGGTCTGGCCCAGTTCGCGCAGCACCGGGTCGATCTTGCGGTCGGGATGGCGATAGACCGCGAAGCCGTCGACGGCATGCTGGAAGATGTCGGGACAGAGGGCGAAGACCGTCCACCAGTCGCCGGGCGTTCCCGTCGCCGTACCCGGGTTCGCCACCGGATCGCGCCCCTCGCCGAACAGGCGGTCATAGTAGCGGTGGATCACCTCTGCGGTTACTTCGGAGCGGGGAACCTGGCGGAGTTCGGGCATGTGTTCGTCCTTCGCTGTGCGTCGGCCTGGCGGCCGCATCGTTGTCGGGCGGGAAAGGAGAAGGCGCGGGCCGCGCGCGAGTCATCCTGATAATTTTTGTCGGTCCGCGGCCAAATTTTTGTCCATCGCGCCCATCGCCGCGTCAGGCGTCCGACCCCGACAGCGGCGGATCGAACAGCAGCGGCGGCCCCCAGTCCTGCCCGAGAACCCGCGTCACCTGGCGCAGTTCCTCCTCGCCCAGGCGCCGGGCCAGTTCCTCGGTCTGCATGCGGATCGCATGCTGGGCGTCGATGTGCATCGTCTCGCCCAGTTGGGTCGGCGTGACGATCTTCACGCGGCGGTTGGTGGGATCGTCGGTGAGCGACACGATGCCCAGCTCGATCATCTGGTTGATCGTGGCGTGGATCGCCTGGCGGCTGACGCCCATGTTGCGGGCGATATCCGAGGGGCGGTTCACACCCAGGACGATGTGGGCCATCACCATCGACTGCGGCCGGGTCACCTGCGGCCAGCCCCGGGCCCGGAAGTAGTTCTGCAGGCTCTCGTCGCACCAGTAGAAGGCCTGCAACAGCGAGAGCAGGAGCGGCTTCGAGTTTTCCTGTGACGCCACCTACGCCCGTCCCACGGTGTCCCCTTCTGTTTCAGTGGGCCGGTTCCCCGGCTTTGTCAAAAGCGTTGACACTTCGCCCGAAGGCGCCGGCAAATCACTTCGACATCTAATCATATGGTGGGGAGGGAGTTCACGATGAGCGAAGAGGCCGTGACCGGACAGCCGGCGGCGGAGCCCGAGGCCGCCGATGCGCCCTGGGCGCCCAGCGAGGCGTACGGCTTCTACGTGGTCGGCGTGCTGATGCTGGCCTACATGTTCTCGTTCATCGACCGGGTGCTGCTCAGCCTGGTGATCGACCCGATCCGCGCCGACCTGGGCCTGTCCGAGACGCAGATCAGCCTTCTCATCGGCTTCGCCTTCGCGGCCTTCTACACCCTGCTGGGCCTGCCGTTCGGGCGTTGGGTCGATACGCGGGGGCGCCGCAACCTCATCGCCCTGGGCATCGCGCTATGGAGCCTGGCCACGGTCGCCTGCGGCCTCGCCAACAGTTTCTGGCGTCTGTTCGCCGCGCGTATGGCGGTGGGGGTGGGCGAGGCGACGCTCTCGCCGGCCGCCTATTCGATCATCCCGGACTATTTCTCGCCGCAGAAACTGGGCCTCGCGATGGGCGTCTACTACTGCGGCGTCACGCTGGGCGGCGGCCTAGCCATGCTGGTCGGGGGCGTTGTGGTGCAGTGGGCCGCCGCCGCGGCGCCCGTGCTGCCCGTGGTCGGGCAGGTGGAGGCCTGGAAGGTGCCGTTCTTCGTGGTCGGCTTCCCCGGCCTGCTGGTGGCGCTCCTTGTCCTGCTGACCGTGCGCGAGCCGCCTCGCCGCCTCGAAAAGTCCGGGGCCGCCTCGGCCGCCCCGCCGGTGCGCGAAGTGATCGCCTACGTCTGGGAGAACCGGGGCGCCTATGGCCCGGTCTTCGCGGGCTTCTCGGCGGTGGTCATCGGAGGCTATGCCTTCAACGTCTGGGGGCCGGCCTATTTCATGCGTGTCCACGGCTACGATCCGGCCGAGGTGGGGGTGATCTTCGCCCTGGCCCTGGGGGTCTTCGGCACCCTGGGGGTCCTCTCGGGCGGCGTGATCTCGGACTGGATCTCGCGCTCGGGCAAGCTGGATGCGCCGATCCGCGTCTCGATGTGGGGCGCGATCATCCAGGCCCCGCTCTTCGTGGGCGCCTATCTGTCCCCGTGGCCCATCGTGGCGGCGGTGCTCTTCATCGTGGCCATGTATTTCGGCAGCGTCTACGGGGGACTCCAGGCTGCGGCGGTGCAGTCGATGACGCCGAACCGGATGCGCGGCCAGGTGGCCGCACTCTATCTCACGGTGGCCAACATGATCGGCCTGGGCCTCGCGCCCACCTGGACGGCCTGGATGACCGAGAACCTGTTCGGCGGGCCCCAGGGGATCGGAAAGTCGCTGGCGCTCACCACGGCCATCGCCGTCACCACGGGCGTCGTGCTCATGGCGCTGGCGCTGAAGCCGGCGGCGAAGCGGATCGCCGCCTTGAGATGAGGGGACTACTCCGCCGCCTGCCGGCTGCGCGCGTTCCGGGTGGTGAACGTGCGCCAGTCGGACTCCCGGGTCACCACCCCTTCGAACGAGGCGAGGTCCACCTGGCGGACCGACGCCGTCGTTCCGATGGCCGGTTCGCCCTTCTGGACGGCCTTGGCGGCGGCGGCCATCTGGCGGCGGAACTGCACGATGGCCACGTCGGACGACCCCAGGTGGTCCTCCGATCGGTCGGCGATCGGGCCCATGCTCTCCCACATGGCCATGTCCTGCGCCGGGATGCCGTGGATGCCGGTGAAGTCTCCGGCCCGCATGGCCTCGCGATCCTGGAGGTAGCCGTTCTCGAGGTTGCGGACCTTGGTCCAGTCGGCGTTCAGGTCGACGCCGGGGACGGCGGCGCAGAACGTCCGCCAGTTGTCCTGGCTGATTCCCTTCGTGGGGTGCCAGGCCATCCAGTAGAACATGCAGTTCACGTCATCGATCGGCACCAGCATCTGGGCCAGGTTGTACTTGTCGTTCGGCGGGATCAGCACCGTGAAGGGGGCGATGAACACCGTGGTCCGGATGTAGACGTGCGTCTCCGGATTCACGATCGGCCGGCGGATCGCGGCATAGTGGAAGCCGTAGTCCGTGACCTCGGCCTCCAGGCGCGGCGCCTTGTCGTTCGACGGCCGGAGCCACGCGGTCTCGGTGGCTGTCGAGCCTTCGACCTCGGCGGTCGGCATGTTCGTGGAGTGGAGGCTGGACGAGTGGGCGGAGTCGATCGCGCCCTCCAGAACCTGGGCCCAGTTGCAGGCCGCGTGCATCTTCACGATCGAGACCTTCGTGTCGGGCTCCGGCGCCCAGGCCGGCGTCTCGAACGGCCGCACCGCGTCGGCCTCGCCCATCCACACCCAGACGAAGCCGCCGGCCTCGTGGGTCGGGTAGGCGCGGGCTCGCAGGTTGCGCATGCGGCTGTCGGGCGGCTCGGACGACATGTCCACGATCTCGCCGTCCGTGGCGAACTTCCAGCCGTGATAGAGACAGCGCAGGCCACATTCCTCGTTGCGGCCGAAGACCAGCGAGGCGCCGCGGTGGGGACACTTCTCGTCCAGCACCCCCACGCGGCCGCGGGTGTCCCGGAAAACCACCAGATCCACCCCCAGAAGGCGGCTCTTCACCGGCGCGCCGTCCGCCTCGACCTCTTCGGACATGCAGGCGGGAAGCCAGTGCTGACGCATGATCCGGCCCATCGGGGCCTCACCTTCCACGCGGCACAGAAGGTCGTTGTCGGCGGGTCTCATGGGCGGTTCCGGGCGCTCTTGGGGGCGTCGTTGAAAAGACTTAGATATCGAAGTAATTACCTTCCGGAGGCCGCGGAGTCCAGTGCGGCCCCGGACACGTGACGGGAGAAGCATGACCGACCGCATCCTCCGTTTCGGGGTCATCGGCCTGTCGCGCGGCTTCGTCCTGACCCGGCCGATGTTCCTGGGCGACCCGCGCGTGCGCCTCGTCGCCGCCGCCGATCCCCGACCCGAGGCCCGCGCCGCCTTCGAGGCGGAGTTCGCCGGCCGCGCCTATGAGGCCGCGGCGGACCTGTGCGCCGATCCCGAGGTCGATGTGGTCTACGTCGCGTCGCCGCACGACCTGCACGTGGACCATGCGACCGCCGCGGCGCGTGCGGGCAAGCACGTGCTGGTCGAGAAGCCGATGGCCCTGACCCTGGCCGATTGCCGCCTGATGCGCGCCGCCGCCGCCGAGGCGGGCGTCCGCCTTCTGGTCGGTCCCAGCCACGGCTATGACGCACCCGTCGTCCGGGCGGCCGAGCTGATCCGGACCGGCCGCTTCGGCGCGCTGCGGATGCTCACCCTGATCAACTTCACCGATTTCATGTACCGGCCCCGGCGGCCCGAGGAACTGGACCCGGCGGCTGGCGGGGGCGTGGTCTTCAGCCAGGCGGCCCACCAGGTGGACGTGGCCTGCCGTCTGGCGGGCGCGCCGGTCGTCCGCGTGCGCGCCCAGGCCCTGGGCTGGGACCCCGAGCGCCGCGCCGAGGGCGCCTACCAGGCCCTGCTGACCTTTGCGAACGGCGTTTCGGCCAGCCTCGTCTATTCCGGCTACGGCCGCTTCGACACCGACGCCCTCATGGGTTGGGTGGGCGAACTGGGCCAGCGTCGTTCGCCCGACGACTACGGCGCCGCCCGGCGTCGCCTGACCGGCGGCGATGAGGCCGAGCTGAAGCGCCTGCGCGCCTACGGCTCGGGCCCTGCGGCCGAGGCCGAGCGGGTGGGACACGAACATTTCGGCTTCGTGCTGGCGAGCTGCGAGCGCGCCGACCTGCGGCCCACAGCCACCGCCGTCGAGGTGTACGGCGACGCGCGCGAGGTGATCGACCTGCCGCCGCCCGAGGTCCCGCGGCGGGGGGTCGTCGACGAGGTCTGGGCCGCGGTGGTCGAGGGCCGGCCGGCCACGCACGACGGCGCCTGGGGCGAGGCCAACCTGGCCGCCTGCCTGGCCATTCTGGAATCGAGCCGGGAGGGCCGCGACGTCCTCCTGCCACATGGGGGAGACGAACCTTGAGCCGACTGCGCCTGACCCTGGCCTGCTGGGACTATGACCGCACCCGCGCCCTGGCCGACGGCCGGGTCCGTCCCGAAGGGATCGACCTCAACCTGCTGCCGCTGGAGGTGGAGGAGACCTTCTTCCGCATGCTGCGCGGCCGGGAGTTCGACGCCTCGGAGATGTCGCTCTCCTCGTACTGCGTCTCGCTGCAGCGCGAAGACCCGGCGTTCATCGCCATCCCGGTGTTCCCGTCGCGGTTCTTCCGCCACTCCTGCATCTTCGTCTCAAGGAAGAGCGGCATACGCGAGCCGAAGGATCTGGTGGGCAAGCGGATCGGCGTCCCCGAATACCAGATGACGGCGCCGGTCTGGATCCGCGGCATCCTGGCGGACGAGTACGGTGTCGACCCGGCCAGCGTGGGCTATTTCACCGGCGGCGAGGAGGAGCCCGGCCGCGACGAGAAGCTGAAGCTGGACCTGCCGCCGCAGTTCCGCGTGACTCCGATCCCGCCGGACAAGACCCTGTCGGCCATGCTGGCCGAGGGCGAGATCGACGCGTTGCACACCGCCCGGACCCCCTCGACCTTCTATTCGCGCCCCGACGAGGTGCGCCGCCTGTTCCCGGATTTCGTGCCCGTGGAGAAAGCCTACTACCGGCGCACGGGGCTGTTTCCGATCATGCACGTCATCGCCCTGCGGCGGGACGCCTATCTTCAGAACCGCTGGATCGCGCGGTCGCTCTACAAGGCGTTCGTCGAGGCCCAGAAGGTCGCGTACGACAACCTGCGGGTCACGTCGGCGATGATCTCCATGCTGCCCTGGCAGGTCGCGGCGGTCGAGGAGGCGGTCACCGAGCTGGGCGCCGACTGGTGGCCCTATGGCGTGCAGGAGAACCGCACGGTTCTGGACACCTTCCTGCGCTACCACCACGAACAGGGGCTGTCCAAACGCCGCCTCCAGGTGGAGGAGCTGTTCGCGCCCGAGACCTTCGAAGCGTTCAAGATCTGAGGCGGCCGTGGACCTTGCCTCCGAAGACAGCCTGGGGTTCCAGGTGCGACGCTGTCACCGGGCCTTCGACCGGCTGCTGAACGCCCGCCTGGCCCGGCACGGCCTGTCGTCCGGTTTCTGGGGCTTCCTGCGGGCGCTCTGGCAGGAGAGCGGCGTCACCCAGGCGCGGCTGTCCCAGCTCAACAACGTGACCGCCCCCACGGCCGTCACCACCCTGAACGCGATGGCGCGGGCGGGTCTCGTGCGCCGCGAGCGCGATCCGGCCGACGGGCGCAAGCTGCACATCTTCCTGACCCCGCGCGGGCGCCGGCTGAAGGAGGACCTGGTGCCGATGGCGCAGAGGATCAACGAGGCCGCCGCGGCCGGGATTTCGCCGGAAGACCTGCGCACCACGCTTCGGGTGCTCGATCGCATCAGCGCCAACCTCGCCCGCGAGATCGAGCAGGAGTCGGCGCCGTGATCACCTTCTACGGCGGGCCGACGCCCAACGGCCGCAAGGTCGCGATCCTGCTCGAGGAACTGGGGCTGGCCTACGCCTATCGCGGCGTGGACATCCTGGCGGGCGACCAGTTCGAGCCCGGGTTCCTGGCGCTGAACCCGAACAACAAGATGCCGGTCATCGTCGATCCCGATGCGCCCGGCGGCCAACTCGTTCTCTGGGAATCGGGTGCGATCCTGTGGCACCTGGCCGAGACACGCGGCGGCTTCCTGCCCACCGAGCCGCGGGCGCGCGCGATCTGCCACCAGTGGCTGATGTTCCAGATGTCGGGCGTCGGCCCGATGTTCGGCCAGAACGCGCACTTCAGCTTCTATGCCGAGGAGAAGCATCCGTATGCGATCGCCCGCTACGCCAGCGAGGTGGACCGCCTGCTGCGCGTGCTGGACGAGCGACTGGGCGAGAGCCGTTTCCTGGCCGGCGAAGCCTATACGATCGCCGATATCGCGACCTATCCCTACACCCTGCGACAGGTCGAGATGCGCCGCGACGAACTTCCGGGTCTGGCCCGCTGGTCCGACGAGATCGGCGCGCGGCCCGCCGTGGGGCGCGGCATGGACATCGGGCGGGACGAGTTGCGCAAGGAGACGATCGAGGGGGGCCTGGCCGGTCTGACCGACGATCAGCGCTCGATCCTGTTCGGGGCCCGGCAGTACCGGCGACGCTAGCGGCCGGCGCGCAGGGCCGTCTCGAGGCGCTCCAGGCCCTTGGCGACCGAGGCGGCGTCGGCCCCGAAGCCGATGCGCAGGTGGCCGGGCGCGTCGAAATACTCGCCAGGCGTCACCAGGACCCCGTGGTGCTCGTAGAGTCTCCGGGAGAGGGACCGCGTGTCGTCGACGCCGATGATGCGCGGGAAGAACATGCAGCCGTACGGCGGCAGCTCGCCCTCGATGAGGCCGGCCTCGGCCATCGTCCGGGCGTAGCGGGCCACCTGCGGTCGCGTCTGGGCCAGGGACCGCTTCCAGTGGGCCTCGAACACCTCGGGCGCCTCGAGGACGTGGGCGGCCAGCGCGTGGGTCAGTTTCGAAACACCCATGTCCCCGTCGGGCGCCGCCTCCCGGATGCGCGCCACCAGGGCCGGCGCGGCGGCCAGCCAGCCGAACTTGAGCGCGAACAGACCGAAGACCTTCGTCAGGCTGGAGACCGAGACGATGTTGTCGGCCAACCGGGAGGCCGGCTGCGGCGGGACGGCGTCCCCCTGGCCGACGGGCGGGGCGGCGAAGTCGGCGTAGACTTCGTCCACGACCAGCACCGCGCCGACGCGGCCCGCCACCTCGGCCGCCGCCGCGATCTCGGCGGAGTCCAGCAGGACGCCGCTGGGGTTGTGGAGGTTGGTGACGAGCACCGCGCGCGTCCTGGGCGTCAGCCGCCGGGCCAGATCGTCGAGATCCAGCGCGAAGGTGCGCGCGGTGCGCCGGAAGCCCTCGACCCGCGCTCCGGCGTCCTGCGCGGTGCGGGTCAGGATGTCGAAGCCCGGCTGTTCCACCAGGACATGCCCGCCGTCGCCCGCGAGCGCCTTCAGCGCCAGGGCGAGCGCGCTGGTGGCCCCGGTCGTCGTGATCAGCCTGTTCGGTGACAGGCCGTAGCGGCGCGCCAGCGCCTCCACGGCGTAGCGGTTGCCGTCGGCGAAGACGCTGACGTACCGCGGCGACACGCGAAGGGAAAAGGCGTCGCGCACGACCTCCATCAGGTCGGCCGTGGGTTCCGAAATGGTGCTCTCGAAGAGGATGGCGGTGTCGGGATCCGCCTCGCGAAGGCGCACGGCGCCCCGGACCCACTCGGAATAGCTGGCCGCGTCGAACAGGGCGTCGGAGCCGGCGCGACGCCGCGCCTCCGCTGCGCCGGGATGTTGGACTCTGTTCAAGAAGCGGTCCCAATGCGCGCGCGGCCGAAGTGCTGCAGCCTCTATAGCTTAGGCGCCGTGGGCGGAGTTTCTTTGCGATCTCGACCCCTGGCAGGGGAAAATGCGCCGGCCTTATGCGCTCGCTTCTTGGGGTGCGCATAACTCATGCGCCAGGGGCGGAGCCCGGCGTGCGGGGCGGTCGGCGGCGGGGGCCCCTCGCGCAACAACGAAAGGATAATTCGCGCGCGCGCGGCTAGGCTTGCCGCGTCACACCTGCCTCCGGAGCCGTCCCGTCGATGAAGCGCCCGCTGTTCCTCGTCGCCGTTGCAGCCGTCCTGTCGCTTCCGGTGGAGATCGCCTGGGCGGGACCGGCCGCCGAGGCCGCCACGGTCGCACCGGCTCCACGGACCTCCGTGACGCGCCACACGGGCGTCTTCGGCGGCCAGCCGGTCCGCTACACGGCCACCGTCGCCGAAGTCGTGGTGAACGACGCCGAGGGGCGCCCCGTGGGCCTGGCCACCGCCATCGCCTATGTCCGAGACGGGGTGAGGGACCGGGCGAAGCGGCCGGTCGTGTTCCTGTTCAACGGCGGGCCCGGCGCCTCGTCCTCGCCGCTGCACATGAGCGCCCTGGGACCCCACATCCGGCCGAAGGCCGCGCCGGGCGACCGCGCGAGCGGCGGCTGGGCGCCCAATCCCGCCAGCCCCCTGGACGCCATGGACCTGGTGTTCATCGATCCCGTCGGCACGGGCTTCTCGCGCGCCCTGCCGGGCGCCGAAACCAAGGCCCTCTACAGCACCTCGGGCGACGCCGTCGCCGCGGCCGCGGTGATCCGCGCCTGGCTGAAGGCCAACGGCCGCGAGGCCTCGCCGCGCTTCCTGGCCGGCGAGAGCTATGGGACCACGCGCGCGGCCCAGGTCGTGCGGGCGAATCCCGACCTGCGCTTCGACGGCGTGCTGCTGATCGCCATGGCGTCCGAGAGCCCGGGCCGCGAGATGCCCCATGTGGTCAGCCTGCCCACCATGGCCGCGGGCGCCTGGCGTCACGGGAAGGTCGACCGGGCCGGCCGCACGGTGGATCAGCATTTCGACGCGGCCGTCGACTTCGCGCGCACCGAGTACGTCAGCGCCCTGATCCAGGGCGCCAGCCTGCCGCCGGCCGAGCGCCGCCGGATCGCCGGGCGGATGTCGGCCCTGGTGGGCCTGCCGGCCGGCCTCATCGAAGAGAAGAACCTGCGGCTGTCGAAGAACGACTGGATGTTCAACGTCCTGAAGGACCAGGGCCTGCGCACCGGCCTGCTGGACGTGACGGTCACCGCGCCGCTGGAGCCGGGGCAGGACGGCGCCATCGACGACCCGGCCCTGGGCGTCGTGCCCCGCCGTGCGGCCGGTGCGCCTGCCGGCCCCCCGCCGTCGCCGGCGGCCATCGGGCCGGTGGAGAGCCCGGTGGTCGGCCGCTACCTGACCGAGGTGCTGAAGTATCCCGCCGCCGGGCCGTACTACGGGGTGAACTTCGCCGTGAACGCGGCCTGGACGCACGAGCGCGGCCTGAATCCCTTTGAAGGGTTGGCTCAGGCCATGCAGGCCGATCCCGCGCTGCGTCTCTTCTGGGCGGCCGGCTATTACGACCTCACGACCCCGGCCTATGCGGGCCGCTACACCCTGGACCAGGTGGGCGTGCCGCCGGCCCAGCTCACCGCCGCCTACTTCGCCGGTCCGCACGGGGTCTACGAGGGCGCAGAGAACCTCCAGCGGTTCACCGACGCGGTGCGGGCGTTCGTGGCGCGATAGGACGTTTCGCCTTCCGCTGGTCATTGCGGGAGGCCCGGGGGGTGTCGCGGATCGCCGGCGCCGGCCGCCGGGTCAGCCGCCCCAGTAGACGTACTCGCCGTCCGGCGTCTGGGGTTCGGCCAGGGTTTGGTCGAGCATCACCGGAGAGAGGCCGAGCTGGGGCCAGAGCGGCTTGACCTGGGCGGCGTTGTGCCCGGCCAGCAGACGCTTCAGATCGGCCACCTTGTCGGGCATGGCCTCGGCCAGGTTGATCCGCTCGGTGGGGTCGTTGGCGAGGTCGAAGAGCCAGTCCTTGTTCGGACGATCGGTGACCTGCAGCTTCCAGTCGCCTGCGCGGACGACCTGATAGTCGCCGCTGCGCCAGAAGAGGACCTCGTGGGGCCGGCCCCGGCTCTTGCCCGTCACGTAGGGAACCAGGTCCACGCCGTCGATCACACGGTCTCCGGGCAGGGCGGCCCTGGCCGCGGCGGCGGCGGTCGCGAAGATGTCGAAGTGCGAGACGGGGGCGCGATAGGTGGTTCCCGCCGGGATGACCGCCGGCCAACGCATGAGGTATGGCGTCCGGACACCGCCTTCGAAATAGGTCAGCTTCCACCCGCGGAAGGGCCGGTTGAGCTCGGGCAGTCCGACGTAGCCGGCTCCGCCATTGTCGCTGACGAACACCACGAGCGTGTTGTCCCTGAGGCCATCCTCCTCGAGCTGCTGCAGGACCCGGCCCACACCCCGGTCGAGGGCGCGGATCATCGCGGCGTAGACCCGCATCCGATGATCCTTGATGTGCGAGAGGGCCTCGTAGTCCGCCTTGGTCGCCTGCAGCGGCGTGTGCGGGGCGTTGTAGGCCAGATAGGCGAAGAAGGGCCGGTTCCGGTTGGCGTGGATGGCCTTCACCGCCTCGTCGGTGAGGTAGTCGGTGAGATAGGCCTTGGGCCGGAATCCCGGACCGCCATCCTTCTGGGCGTAGAACGGCATCGACTGCCACAGGAACCGGTCGATCGGATCGAAGTCCTGCATGGAGTTGACGACGCGCGGGTCGTCCTTGGGCAGGTACATGGATCCGCTGGTCAGCAGGCTTTCCTTGAAGCCGCGCTTCGTCGCCCCGAATTCCGGCGACTCCCCCAGATGCCACTTGCCGAAGTGAAGGGTGTGGTAGCCGGCGCGCTGCAGGAGATCGGCGAGGGTGATCTCGCTCTGCGGCAGACCCATCTTGGCGAACGGGATCATGTCCTTTTCCCGCTCGGGGAAGGAGATGCCGTTGTGGATGCCGTAGTTGAACGTCCGCATGTTCCGGCCGAGCGCGGGCGGGGCGGGCGTGAACTCGAAGCCGAAGCGGGTCGGATACCGTCCGGTGAGGAGGGCCGCGCGGGACGGCGCGCAGGTCGCGTGACCGGCATAGCCCTGGGCGAAGTTGACGCCTTCCCGGGCGATGGAGTCGATGTTGGGCGTGGGCGCCGCGCCGCCGGCGACCCCGCCGCCGTTCACCGTCAGGTCGTTGTACCCGAGGTCGTCCGCGACGATCAGCACGATGTTGGGCGGTCGGCGCGTCGCGCGCGGGCGGTCCGGGCCCTGTTGCCAGGTGATCTCCATCGGCGGCCCCACCTCGGCGGGGCCGAGGGCCTTCGGGGCGGCGGGCGCCTGCGCCTGGGCGTCCGCGAAGACCGGGGCGCTCGCGGCGACCGCCAGGACGGCGGCGACGGCCGCCGACGCCGCCAGACGGAACTTCATGCGTGGAATCATTTCCGAGCCTTCCCCGTGTAAGCTGGACGGACCTGTCGCCGTCGCGTCGCCGAGCGGCGCGCGCCCCGCGCCTCTAGGGGGCTTCCGCGACGACCTCGTCGCGGACATGCGGCCGCGTGCGGATGTTCAGCTGGCCGGCGAGGCCGGCATGCCGATGGTGGGAGATGGCCTGCATGCCGGGGCATCGCATCATCTCGCTCATCGCGGCGAGAGACGGGTACTCGGCGAGCGCGATCATGTCCCAGAGCTCCCCCACCTCGCCGAGCAGGAGCCCGGTCACGGCGCCGGCGTACAGCGAACGACCGCCATACGAGGCCAGGAGCTTGCGCACCTCCACGGTGTAGCGTGCGTACGCCTCGGCGCCGGTGATGTGGGCGTCCGATCCGTCGGGGTACTCGGCGAAAGGCTTGAACTTCAGAAGGTTGACCATGACGAAGCGGCCGTCCTCCGGTCCGCTGAAGAACGCCTTGGCCTGCTCGCCGCCGGGCTGCACCGCGTTCGTCACCAGCATCACGCCACCTCATCGGGGTTCGAAGTCCCGCCGAGCCTTCCGGCTCAAAAGCGGAATCATAATTCTCATTTATAGGCCTGGATTGCCGTACGCATCAAGGCGTTGCGTCGAGATCGCGAGGTGAAGCTTCCCAGGTATGGCGCTCCAGAGCATGACATGGAGGCGTGCGGCGCGTCGCTTGCCGCGGCGGGGAAGGGCGCACAGGCCAAGCGCCGGGCTTGGCCGCCGGCAAGTCTCGCTACGGCTGGCCGCCACCGCCGGCCCTGGGTGGTGTCCTGGCCCGGCCTACCTCGACGCGGCCCGGATCAGCGTGCGGACGTCCTCGGCGAAGGCTTCGGCGGTGTCGCCCAGGTAGAGCATGTGGCCCGAAGCGTAGCGGCGCAGCATGATGCGGTCGGCGGGCAGGCCGGCCTGCTGGACCTCGTACTCGGCCGGCGCCGTGTGGGTGGCGAGGTCGTAGTAGCCCGAGGCCACAAGCACCCGCATCGTCTGGTTGCGCCGCATGGCGACGGTGAGGTCGGTGGCGAAGCTCTGGCCCGGCGGCACGCCCGTCCGGTTCCAGTTCCAGGCCGGCAGCAGGTCCTTCCAGACGATGGCGCCGTAGGGCCGTTCCATGCGGATCTTCAGGTCGTCGGCCGCCATCTGGTGGAAGGCGGCCACGAAGCCCGGGACATAGCGGCCCATGGCGGGATCGTCGCCCACCGGGTCATTGCCGCTGCCCGCCAGGGGCAGGGTGTAGCGGCTGTCGTAGACGCCCACCTGGAGGCCTTGGTCGGCCAGCAGCCGGCGCGAGAACTCGGCGTCGGACAGGCGCAGCGATTTCGCCCAGATTTCGGTGGGCAGGCCCGTGTATCCCGCCAGCCGGGTGGCGACCGCGTCGCGCTCGGCCGGAGGGAGCTGGCCGGCGCGGTCGCGCTTCAGCGCCTCGGCATAGTCGCCCTGGGCGAAGGCCAGCACCTCCTGGTGGAAGGCTTCCAGGCTGCGGCCCTGGCGGTCGATGCGCTGGTGATACCAGGCGGTGTCGGCCAGGGCGGGCAGTTGCAGCGCCTGGCGCATCTCGGTCCCGCCGGCCTCGCCGGAGGCTCCGCGGGCGCCCAGCGTGGTCCCCAGCAGCACGACGCCGTTCAGGGTGATGCCGCGCATCAGGCCCACATAGAGCGGCCCGCCCATCAGAGCTCGCGGCAGGACGGCGGCGCGGATCGAGCCGTAGCTCTCGCCCATCACGAACTTGGGCGAGCCCCAGCGGCCATGCTCGGTCAGCCACAGCTCGATGAACTGGGCCACGGTGTCGGCGTCTTCGTCGACCCCCCAGAAGTCGGCCGTCGTCCCCTTGCCGACCACCCGGGACCATCCCGTGCCCACGGGGTCGATGAACACCAGGTCCGCCACGTCCAGCACGCTGTAGGGGTTGTCGGCGACGCCGAAGGGCGGGGTGTTGGACGGGTTCACCTCGCGGTCCAGGACGACGCGGCGCGGGCCCACCACCCCCATGTGCAGCCATAGAGACGACGAGCCGGGTCCGCCGTTGAAGACGAACATGACCGGTCGCGTCGGATCGGGTGGCCCGTCCCTGAGGTAGGTGAACGAGAACAGCGAGCCGATCGGGTCGCCGGCGCGGTTGTAGAGGTAAGTCTCGCCGGCGATCGAGGTATAGGCGACCTTCTGGCCCTTCACGGCGATCGTGCGCTTGGCCGTGAACCGCTTCGGAGCCGGCAGCGGCTCGCTCGGGCCGGGCGGCGTGGGCCGCGACATCGGGATGGCGAAGGGACCGGCGGCCTGCGCCGGTGGCGGCTGCGGCGCGCCGGGCGCCTGCGCGAAGGCCGGCTGGGCGAAGGCCGGCTGCGCGGCCATTGCGACGGCTGCGAGGATCAGGGCCGTTTTCATGCAGGCGGGGCCTTGGGCAGGGCTTCGAGCAGCCGGTCGACGTCGTTCATGTCGTTGAACACCGAGAGCGAGACGCGGAAGCGGTGGGCGGAGACGGTCATTCGCACGCCGG
This sequence comes from Phenylobacterium sp., assembly GCF_037189685.1. Taxonomy (GTDB): domain Bacteria; phylum Pseudomonadota; class Alphaproteobacteria; order Caulobacterales; family Caulobacteraceae; genus Phenylobacterium. The sequence goes on from NZ_JBBCIT010000014.1 coordinate 113,518, forward strand.
CCTCGGCCAGCGGCCCGGCCAGCCTGGCGCGGGCGTCCTTCAGGGCGAAGGCGACCAGGGGCGTGCGGCTGCCCTCGGGCGTGAGCGGCCGGTAGCCGCGCCGGCGCAATTCACCCTGGATGGCGTCGGCCATGGGCTGGCGCCAGGCCTGGATCGCCGGCACGGTCAGCTCGTGGATGAAGCCCAGGCTGTGTTCGAGCTGGACCACGCCTGTCCATGACGTCGTGCCCATGGCGAACTTGCCCGCCGCGCCCCTGGCGTATCCGTACTCGGCCGGGAGGTCGCCCGGAGGATCGAAGGGATAGAGGTGCGTCTGGAAGCGGCCGCCGACCTGATGATAGCCCCACCACGGCCGCTCGACGCGATCCTGGATCTCGCGGCGCACATAGAGGAACGCGAGCCCGAAATCGCCCATCAGCCATTTGTACGAAGAGCAGGCCGCGAAATCGACGCCGGTCGCCCGAAGGTCCAGCGGCGTCGAGCCGGCGCCGTGGACGATGTCGGCGTAGACCAGGGCGCCGTGGGCGTGGGCGATGTCGCACACCCGCTTCAGGTCGTGCTCGAAGCCGTTGACGGTCGAGACATGGCTCAAGGCGACGAGACGGGTCCGGCCGTTCACCGCGGCCTCCAGCGCCGACATCTCGATACGGCCATCCGGTGTCATGGGCAGGGTGACGACGTCCATCCCGGCCTTGGCCAGCTCCCCGTAGGTGTAGAACGAGCCGAAGAAGTGCAGGGCGTCGGTCACGATCCGCCCGCCGCCCCGAGGCACGCCCAGCGACGCCAGGACGAGGTTCTCGCCCATGGTCGTGGACTGGACGATGCAGAGTTCGTCGGGGGCGGCGCCCACGAGCGCGCCAAAGGCTTCGACCACCGCGCGTTCCTTGGCGCCCATGTCGTAACCTGGCCAGGGGCCGTCGCGGGTCTTGAAGCGCAGATAGTCCTCCAGCGCCGCTTTCGCGCCGAGGGGCATCGGATGGGTGGAGCCGGCGTCCAGATAGACATAGGGCATCTTCGCGAACGCGGCCTTCGCGGGCAGCAATCTCGTGGTTCCCGAGAGGACTCCCGAGGCGGCGTGCGCGGTCGCTGGGGCCGCGGCGGCGCCGGCGACCAGGGCTCTGCGGGTGACGTCCATCGGGGCTCCTTGCCGAGCGCAGGCTAGCCGGGGGTGGCCGAATTATCCTTCCGAAGTTGAAGTCCGGCGTCGTTGGAGGCGAATGATTTATCCAACCGTCACCGGAACTGACGGGCGGTCAGCGGCACCGCCATCGTGCTCTTCTGGGCCGAGAGGGTCACGATGGAACGAACGTCCACGACGCCCGGCAGCTTCAGCAGCACCGAGAAGATGAAATCCTGATACCAGGTCACGTCCGGCGCCAGGATCTTCATCATGGCGTCCATCTCGCCGAAGACGGTCCAGCATTCGAGGATTTCGGGTATGCTGTTGATCGCTCGGTAGAATTGAGCGCGCTCCTGTTCGGTGAGAGTGGTCATCTTCACCTGGGCGAAGATCTGCATCTTGAAGCCCAGCTTCTCCTGGTCGACCACAGCCACCACCGCCTTGATGTAGCCTTCCTCCCGCAGGCGCTGGATGCGCCGCCAGCACGGCGATTGTGACAGGCCCACCCGCTCGGCGAGTTCGCCGGTCGAGAGTGAGGCGTCCCGCTGCATGATCTCCAGAATCTTGATGTCGATGGCGTCGAGGGCCGCAGGCATAGAAATCTCCCCACAGGATGATCGTGTGCATAGCGGTTGCGTGTCTGGATACTGTCAAGGCAGAGACGCGTCGCGCCTTCGCGATTTGCGGGCCGCACCAGGAAATGCATTGGGCATGCGCGCTCCTTGCGCAGCCTGCATGATCAATCTGTGTCAGCCGGACTACGGTTCCAAGAACGAAAAGAAAAACCGGCCGGCGGGCCCTACCGTCCGAAGAGGGCAGGGGTCCGGCTGAGGACACGCGTAAACGCGGCTTCGGCGCTCACGTCACACCTGGGGGAACAGGATGAGCGGCAATTCCATTCGCGGGCGGATGCTGGCGTCGACGGTGCTCGGCGGGCTGATGCTGATCGGCGCCGAACCGGCCCTGGCGCAGGCGTCGGGGACCCAGGCGTCGGGGACCCAGGCGGGCGTTTCCGAGGTCGGCGAGATCGTCGTCACCGGCTCGCGGATCCGTCGCGCCGAGACCACCACCGACGCGCCGGTCACGATCCTGGACGCCCAGACCCTGACCGACCGGGGCTTCATCCAGGCGGGGCAGGCGATCAACGAGCTGACCTCCAACATGCCCCAGTTCTCGATGGCGGCCGGCAGCGGCTCGGCGGCGGGCAACGGGCAGCAATTCCCCAACCTCTTCGGCCTCGGCGCCGGGCGCACCCTGACGCTGGTGAACGGCCGCCGTTTCGTGACCACCTCGGCCGGCGCCGGCGCGGGGGCCGGCGCGGGCGAGCGCGTGGTCGACACGAACACCATTCCCACGGGGCTGATCCAGCGGGTGGACATCGTCCAGGCCGGCGGCGCGGCCGTCTATGGTTCGGACGCCATCGCCGGGGTGGTGAACTACATCCTGAAGCAGGACTTCGAGGGCCTGGAGCTCGACGCCCAGTACGGCATCAGCTCGCGCGACGACTATCCGCAGTACAGCATGCGCGCGACCGCGGGCCGGAATTTCCTCGACGATCGCGCGAATGTCGCCGTGAACGCGGAATGGTCCAAGACGCGGCCGCTCTACGACTACGACCGCCCGCGCTCGAACCTGGGCCGGGTCACGATCTCGAACCCGCGCAACACCGGGCCGGCCGACGGCATCCCCGGCGTGACCGAGAACCTCAACACCCGGTTCGTCAGCTTCAACGCCAACGGCGTGCTGTTCAATCCGGGCCCGCCCTTCGCCAGTTCGATCTACCGCGTGAACGGCGTGCCGCAGCAGTTCAACGCGGCCGGCACGGGGCTCATCCCCTACGATATCGGCAATCTGCTGAACAACGCCGTTCCGCCCTTCACCAGCGGCGGCGACGGCAACCCCTATCAGGAACTGGCCGCGCTCTATGCCGGCGTCGAGCGCTGGAGCGGCACGCTCATCGGCCACTACGACATCACCGACCGCATCAAGCTGTCGGGTGAGCTGCTGTTCGCCCGCGTCGAGACGCGCGACCCCTATGGCAATCAGGCCAGCAACACCGTCCTGAACAACGCGGCCAGCGGCGCGGGCGCCATCTCGATCTCGCGCACCAACCCGTACCTTTCGCCAGCGGTTCTCGCGGTGATCGGCCCGGCCGGCGCGCCGCTGACGCTGTCCAAGTGGTGGAGCGATCTGCTGCCCACGCGCGAGCAGAACTACCAGACCGATACGGTCCGCGCCCTGGTCTCGCTGGACGGGGACTTCGACCTGGGCGAGCGCAACTTCTACTGGAGCCTCTCGTTCAGCCACGCCGAGACCGACGGCAAGATCCGCGGCTATGGCGTCTACACGTCGCGCTTCAACAACGCGATCAACGCGGTGCGAAACGCCCAGGGCCAGATCGTCTGCGGCATCAACGCCGATGCGACGACGGCGAACGACGATCCAGCCTGCGCTCCGATCAATCCGTTCGGCGTCGGCAACGTGAGCCCGGAGGCGCGCCTCTACGCCACGACCCAGACCGGCCAGGACTACCTCAACACCCAGGACGATTTCCTCGCCACCTTCGGCGGCGACCTCTTCACCCTGCCGGCGGGCAAGGTGAAGTTCAGCGCGGCCTACGAGCACCGCGAGGAAAAAGCCAAGTTCGTGCCCCTGGAGTCCCTTCAGCGCGGCTTGACGGGATCGCAGGTCCCCACCGTGGCCAGCGGCGGCGCCTACAACACCGACGAGCTGTCGGGCGAACTGCTGGTGCCGGTGCTGGGCGGTGACTTCTCGCTGCCCTTCGCCCGCTCGGTCGAGCTCAACGGCGCCTATCGCTACGTCGACAACTCGATCGCGGGCAAGGAAGACGTCTGGGGCGTGGGCGGTCGCTGGGAGGTCGTCCAGGGCTTCACGGTGCGGGCCTCGCGCAGCCGCAACTTCCGTGCGCCCAACCTGGACCAACTCTTCGCGCCCCAACGCACCGCCCTGGGCAACTCGGGCAACGACCCCTGCGACGCCGACCGGATCGCCGGCGGCCCCAACCCGGCCGTCCGCCTGGCGAACTGTCAGGCGCTGTTCGCGGCCAACCCGGGCTACGGCCCGCTGGCCACCTTCCAGAACCAGTCCGAGAACTTCTCGCGCGCCCTCATCACCTCGGGCGGCAACCCCGATCTGCGCAACGAGATCTCCAAGACCTGGACCTACGGCTTCGTGTTCCAGCCCACCTTCATCCCGGGACTGACCATCGTCGCCGACCGGGTCGAGGTCGACCTGAAGGATGGCCTGTCGTCCTTCACGCCGCAGAGCTTCATGGCCACCTGCTACGACAGCACGCCGCAGCCGGCCGACATCTGCGCCACCTTCACCCGCGACGCCGAAGGCAACACCGCCACGGCGCGCTCGACGACCTTCAACGCCGGCCGGATCACGTTCCGGGGCGAGGTGTACAACATCAACTACACCTTCCCGATCGGCCGCTACTTCGATGATCGGGACCTGGGCGAGCTGGAACTGAACCTCGAGGCCACCCGGATCGAGAAGTACGAGATCTCGGTGACGGGCGTGGACCGCACGCGGGTCGACAACACCTCGTCCACGACGGATTTCGGCCCGTCGCCCGACCTGTCGATGCGGCTGGATGCGCGCTACCGCAAGGGACCGTTCCGCTTCAGCTACTCGATGAACTACCTGTCGCCGGTGAAGCTGACCTACACCTCGACGATCGAGGACACCCCGACGCCGACGGTCAAGGAGAACTTCCGGCACAACGTGTCGGCCGCCTACGACTATCTCAACTACACCCTGCGCATCGGCGTCACGAACCTGACGGACGAGGAGCCCTCGTTCCCGACACGGACCTACGGCGATATCCTCGGCCGGCGGTACTTCGTGGGCCTTCGCGCCAGCTTCTGAATCGCGCGGCCTTCCCCCGGATCGCGCAGAGACGGCGACGACGCACCCCCACGCGTCGTCGCCGTTCCCGTTTTCCGCTGGGGCGGAGAAGGGGTGGAGAAGGGGCGGATATCGCCGGAGGGTTCGATATGGTCGCCAGCATCGCAGGTCTGAGCGTCTTCGACGCCGCCGCCGTGCGGGAGAGGCTGACCTACGGGGCGGCTATTCCGCGGGTGCGCGAGGCGATGATCGCGCTTTCGGACGGCCGCGCCCGCCAGCTTCTGCGCAGTTTCATCGGCCTGGGCGAAGGGCGCACGTTCGCCATCATGCCGGCCGCCCTTTCCGAGCGCGAGGCGTTCGGCGCCAAGCTGGTGAGCGTGTTCCACGACGGCCAGGGCCGGAAGGCCCACGAAGGCCTGGTCGTGCTCTTCGATGGCGGATCGGGCGCACCTGTGGCCCTGGCCGACGCCGGCGAGGTCACGGCGATCCGCACCGCCGCCGCCAGCGCGGTCGCGACCGACGCCCTGGCCCGGAAGGATGCGCGGGTCCTCGCGATCGTCGGGACCGGCCGGCAGGCCGAGGCCCACATCGCCGCCCTGCGCCAGGTGCGCGACTTCGACGAGGTGCGGGTCTGGGGCCGCGATCCGGCGCGGACGGCGGCCTTCGCCCAGGCTCACGGCCTGGCCCATGATCCGGCGGCCGGCGACCTGCCCGGCGTGCTGGCCGGCGCCGACGTGGTGTGCACGGTCACCGCGTCCGTGGACCCGGTCGTCCGGGGCGAATGGATATCGCCGGGCGCCCACGTGAACGTCGTGGGCTCCAGCGGGCCGGGCCAGGCCGAGATCGACGCCGCCCTGGTGGCGCGGGCGCGCTTTCTCGTGGACCACAGGGAGCACGTCCTGGCCCACGGCGGCGAGTTCCTGCGCGCCAAGGCGGCGGGCCTGGTCGGCGACGACCACATCGCGGGCGAAATCGGCGAGGTGCTGACCGGGAAGATCGCCGGTCGTGCGTCAGATTCGGACGTGACGATCTACAAGTCCCTGGGCCACGCGGTCCAGGACCTGGCGGTCGTGGCCTGGCTGCACGAAAGGACCCTGGAATGCGCGTGATCGATCGCGAGGAGGTCGCGCGGAAACTGACCTACGAGGTCTGCATCCCGCTGGTCCGCCAGGCCATGATCGCCTTCTCGCGCGGCGAGACGCGGCAACTGCTGCGCGCGATCATCCCCCTGGCCGACGGTAGGATGTTCGGGATCATGCCGGGCGCGCTGGGCGAGCGGGCGGTGTTCGGCGCCAAGCTCATCAGCGTCTTTCCCGACAATTTCGCCAGGGGGATGCAGTCGCACCAGGGCGTGGTGGTCCTGTTCGACGGCGAGACCGGCGCGCCCGTCTGCGTGGCGCACGCCGGCGAGATCACGGCCATCCGCACCGCTGCGGCCAGCGCCGTGGCCACCGACGCCCTGGCGCGGCCCGCGGCCTCGCGACTGGCGGTGCTGGGCTACGGCGAGCAGGCGGCCACCCACATCCGGGCGATCGGGCGGGTGCGGCGGCTGTCGCGCGTGTCGGTCTGGGGCCGCGATCCCGGCCGGGCGGCCGCCTTCGCCGAGCGCATGGGCGCCGAGACGGGGATCGCCACCGTGGCCGCCAAGGACGCCGAGGCCTGCGTCGCCGAGGCCGAGATCGTCTGCACGGTCACCAACGCCCGGGAGCCGATCCTGCTGGGCCGCTGGATCACGCCGGGCGCGCACCTGAACCTGGTGGGCTCGAGCTACGCCGGCCCGACCGAGGTGGACCACGACGTGGTCACCGTCTCGCGCTTCGTCGCCGACAGCCGTGAGGGCGTGCTGGCCCAGGGGGCGGAGTTCCTGAAGGCCCGGGAAGCCGGGCTCGTCGGCGACGATCACGTCGTGGGCGAGATCGGACAGGTGCTGGCCGGCGACATCCCCGGCCGCCAGTCGCCCGACCAGATCACCGTCTACAAGTCCCTGGGCCACGTGGTGCAGGACCTGGCGGCGGCGAAGGCGCTGTACGAGGCGGGTTAGGGGCCGGGCGCTACCGTCCGCTCACCAGCGCGCGGATGTCGTCGCTGAACTGCACGCGCACCGGCGTCTCGCGGTACATCATGTGGCCGCCGGGATAGCAGCGGAACGACATGGCGGCCTTGAGGGCGGGCGGCAGGCGCCGCGCGGTTTCGTCGTCGCCGGCGCAGTTGGCGAGCGAGTCGTAGAGGCCCGAGGCCACCAGCACCTTCAGCTTCGGATCGAGCGCGACGGCTTCGGCCGTGGCCGGCAGCGGCGGCCCCAGCTTGGGCGGCCCGGCGCCGGTGCGCACCGCCTCGGCGATAGCGGCCTGGCGTTCCTCGGGCGTGACGGGGCCGGTGGCGTAGTCCCAGCGCGCGCCGACGGTCTGAGGCGCTGTGCCGTCGGGGAAGTAACCGTCGGCCAGGGCTTCGAGGCCCACATAGGGCAGGTCGGTGCGGTAGCCGAGATCGCCCCGCAGATAGGCCAGGATGGCGCCGCGCGCGGAGGCCCTGGGTTCGTCGGCGATCCGCATGTCGAAGACGTTCAGCATCCTGCCGGGGACCAGCTCGGTGCGGAACTGGCGCGGCGTGATCGTCAGGGTCTTGCGGTCGATCCGTTCGGCGGGAAGGCCGGTCAGCCGCGACAGGCCGGCGGCGATCGTCTCCCGCTCTTCCGGCGTCAGGCTGTCGCGCCGGGCCAGCGCCGGGCCGTAGACGTCGTGCGCCCAGGCCTCGGCGGCCCGGCGCACGGCCTCGGGCGTCGCGCCCACGTCGGGGGCCAGCCGGCCGTGGTGGAGCGCGGTCGCCGCATAGCCCGCGATCCGCAGGTGGGTGACCGGCGCGTCGTCGCCCAGCCGCGAGAGGCCGGTCCCGCCTGAGATCAGGCCCAGGCCCGCGACGGGAATCCCGCGCGTCATGAGCGCGTGGCCGACATTGGCCGCGCGGCCGGCGCCCCAGCTCTCGCCGATCAGGTAGAGCGGCTGGGCCTCTGCGCCGTGCAGCAGGCGCCAGGACCGGACGAACTCGGTCACCGAGGCCACGTCGCCGAGCGTGCCGTAGAAGGCCTGCGCGTCCTCGGCCGCGGCCGGGCGGCTGAAGCCCGTGCCGATGGGGTCCACGAAGACGAGGTCGGCGTGGGTGAGCCAGGTCTCGGCGTTGTCGACCAGGCGGCCGTCCTCGCCGCGCTTCGGCCCCGCCACCTCGAAGTGCAGCGTCGCCGAATTCGCGCCCGGCCCGCCGTTCCAGACGAAGGCCAGGGGCCGCGGCTTGCCAGAAGGCGGCTTACCGGGCGAGGGGACGCGGTAGGCGATGTAGAACATGAACCCGCGCGGCTGGCCGGTCTCGGCGTCGCGGATGGCGATCCTGCCCGTCTCGGCCTCGTAGCGCAGCGGCTTGCCGCCGATGCGGATCTCGTGCCGCGTGACGACGGGCGCCTCGGCGGCGGGCAGCGCGGCTGCGGACGTTGCGGTCAGGGCCAGGATGAAGGCCGTGGCGGCGGCGCGCCAGAGGCGCGGTATTTCGGACATGAACACCACAAAGGTCACGGAGGGGCGCGCACTCTCGAGAACCTTGGCGTCTTGGCGGTCTTCGTGACCTTTGTGGTCTTCGTGTTTCCCCGGGGGCGCCGACGCGCCGCCGGCGGGTCTGGGACGCAAGCCGCGCATCTTCATCCTACTGCGGCGCTCCACCGGTCACCCAGGCGCGGATGTCGGCGTTGAAGGCCTTCAGCGTGGGCTCGTGGGTGTAGGCCATGTGGCCGCCTTCATACTGGCGCTGGAACACCCGGTCGCGCGGCCAGTCGCTCTTGGTCACCATGTAGCGGGCGGGGCCGACGGTGGTGGTCAGGTCGTAGACGCCCGTGCCGATCATCAGGCGGAACTTCGGATTGGCCCGGAAGGCTGGACCGATGCGCGCCTGATAGTCGTAGTCGAGGAAGGGGCCGCCAGGCCCCAGCGTGCCGTTCCACGCCCAGCCCGAGGTTCCGGGCGCGCCGCTGCGGTAGTCGTCGGGCGAGCGGGCGACGCCCAGGTTCTGCCGGTAGTGGGCCAGCATGGCCGGCCGGGTGAGGCCGATGACCGGGCCGAAGGGGTCCTGGGGCCGCTGGCCCGCCGCGGGCGCAGGGCCGGCGTAGCGCGCATCATACATGCCGAGGAGCTGGTCTTCGCCCTTCAGCAACTCGCGCAGGAAGGCGATCTTGGTGATCTGCAGGTCGTTGGCCAGGTAGTAGTCGGCGCCGATTCCCGTCATCGCCTGGAGCTTGTCCGCCACCGCCCTTCGCTCGGTGGCCGGCAGGTCGTGGCCGCGGAGCAGGGCCTGAAGGTACTCGCCCATCCCCCAGGCGTAGGACTCGTCGATCACCGCCTCGATCGGCCTGCCTTTCCAGGCCGGCGCGCGGCCGTGGTAGGCGGCGACGGCGGCCAGCGACGTGAGGTTGGTGGCGTAGGCCAGGACGTTCTTCGCCCGCTGGCTGGTCTCGATCATGTTGACCGCCTGACCGAAGAGGAACACACCCTCCAGCGGCATGACGCCCGCCAACTGGCCGGCCATGAGGGCGGCGCGCAACGTGCCGTAGCTCTCGCCCAGCACGTACTTTGGCGAGGCCTCGCGGCCGTTGGCCCGGCACCAGGCGATCACGAAGTCCGAGACCGACTGGGCGTCGCCCTCGACCGAATAGAAGTAATCCCGTTTCCCGGCCGGCAGCACCCGCGACCAGCCGGTCTCGGCCGGGTCGATCAGGACGATATCCGCCACGTCCAGCACGGTCTCGGTGTTGTCCACCAGTTCGAGGCCGAGCGTCGGCGCCTTGGGATCCTGGGCGACGCGGTAGCGCTTGGGGCCCAGGGCCAGCATGTGCAGGGTGGCCGACGACGAGCTTGGTCCGCCGTTGAAGGTGAACAGAACCGGCCGCTTCGAGGGGTCGATTTTCTCGGCGACATAGGACGTGGTCACGAACCGCGCCGTGGGCTGGCCATCGGCGCCAGTGATCAGGGTCTCGCCGACAGTGGCCGCGTAGGCGACCTTGCGGCCGTTGAAGACGCCAGAGCGCCGCGTCACCACCGGCGCCGTGGCCGGCGCCTGGGCCACCGTCGGCTGGGGGAGGGCCGTCGGCTGGGCGAGGGCCGGGCCGGCCGCCGCGGCCACGGCGCCCGCCGCCAGAAGGTCGCGCTTGGTGAGGCCCGCCATCGTCGTCTCTCCTGTGAGCCCGGGCTGCGGGATCGCGCCCCCTCCATCCCCTGGAAGGCCGAGACGGAGGGGGCGCGGCATTCGAGCCCGGCATGTGACCCGAACAGGCTAGCGAGGCCTTGGCGGATTTTCATTGCGTTATGGGCCAGAGCCGCAAGCGGCGGAGAATAGGCTATGTTGCAGCCGCGCTGGCGCTGCATTGAACCTGTCGCACTTCCGCGAGCTTTCCAGCAGATCGAATAGAAATACCGTCGCCCCGAGGTACGATGTTGCAAGCTCGACCTGATCGATCCCTGGGGTGACCGCATGCCGATCCGCGCCGCTTTCGTCCTGGCCGCGCTGGCCCTCGCCACGGCTCAGCCCGCGGCCGCGGCGACGCAGAGGTTCACCGTCCTGGCCAACGGCGAGAAGGTCGGCCACCTGGTCGCCGAGCACGCGGGACGTACCGCCTCGGTCGACTACGCCGTCGACAACAACGGCCGCGGGCCGAAGGCGAAGGAGCAGATCCGCTTCGACGCGGCCGGCATGCCGGTCTCGTGGACCATCGAGGGCAGCTCGCTGTTCGGCAGCCTGGTCAGCGAGCGCTTCACCTGGGCCGACGGCCAGGCCGAATGGACGAGCCAGGCGGACCAGGGCCGCCAGCCCGCGGCCAAGCCTGTCCTCTACGTCGGCAACGACGTCAGCCCCTGGATGCTGGGCGTCTACGTGAAGGCGCTCCTGAAGGCGCCCGGCCGCACCCTGCCGGTCCTGCCCGCGGGCGGCATGAAGCTCACCGAGGTGCGCAAGATCACCGTCGGTGAAGGCAAGGCGGCGGTCCCGCTCACGGTCTACGAACTGGCCGGCATCGACCTCAGCCCCGACTACGTGCTGGTGGATTCCAAGGGCGAGCTGTTCGGCGTGGGCGGCGGCCGGCTGATCCGCGAGGGCTACGAGGCCCACGCCCCGCAGCTCGAGGCCATGCAGCGCGAGATCTCCATCCAGCGCGCCGAGGACGCCGCGCGGAAGCTGGCCCATCGCTTCGACGGGCCGGTGCGCATCCGCAACGTGCGCATCTACGACCCCGAGACCCTGACCGTAGGCGCGCCGTCCGAGGTGGTGGTCTTCCGCGACCGCATCGCCGGCGTGGCCCCGATGGGCGCCGCGACGCCCGTCCGCGCCGGCGAGACGCTGATCGACGGGCAGGGCGGCGTGCTGATGCCGGGCCTGCACGACATGCACGCCCATTCCAGCTTCTCGTCCAACCTGTTCAACCTGGCGGCCGGCGTCACCGCCGTGCGCGACCAGGGCAACGACAACGACGCCCTGCTGGCGATGATGGAGGGCCTGCGGACCGGCCGCCTGATCGGCCCGCGGATCGTGCGCAACGGCTTCCTGGAGGGCCGCAGTCCGTTCTCGGCCCGCAACGGCCGCATCGCCGACAGCCTGCCCCAGGCGCTGGACCACGTGCGCTGGTACGCCGACCACGGCTACTGGCAGGTCAAGATCTACAACAGCTTCAATCCCGACTGGGTCGCCCCCGTCGCGGCCGAGGCCAAGCGCCTGGGCCTGGGCGTGAGCGGCCACGTGCCGGCCTTCTCCTCGCCCGACCGGGTGATCCGCGACGGCTACGACGACATCGCCCACATCAACCAGCTCATGCTGGGCTGGATCCTGGACCCGAAGGAGGACACGCGCACCCCGCTGCGCCTGACCGGCATGGCCCGGGGCAAGGACCTGGACCTCAAGTCCGAGCGCGTGCAGGCGACCGTGCGGCTGATGAAGGAGCGAGGGACCGCGCTGGACACCACCGCCATGATCCTGGAGCGCCTGATGCTGTCGCGGTCGGGCCAGGTGCAGGCGGGCGACGCGCCCTATCTCGACCACGCGCCGATCGGCTACCAGCGCTATCGCAAGCGCAGCTTCGTGACGATCAACACGCCCCAGGACGACGCCGACTACCAGGCCGGGTTCCGGAAGGTGCTGGAGGTGGTGAAGATGCTGGACGACGCCGGGATCCAGCTCCTGCCCGGCACCGACGACGGCACGGGCTTCTCCTCGCACCGCGAGATGGAGCTCTACGTCCAGGCCGGCATCCCGGCGGCCAGGGCGCTGCGCATCGGCACCCTGGACGCCGAGCGCTACTTCGGGCGCGACCACGAGCTGGGCGCGATCCAGCGCGGCAAGCTGGCCGACGTCATCCTGCTGGACGGCGATCCCACGGCCGACATCCGCAACATCCGCAAGGTGCGGATGACCATGGTGGGCGGCGTGGCCTTCTATCCGGCCGAGATCTACGAGCACCTGTCGGTGAAGCCGTTCGCCCCGCCGCCGCCCGTCTCGAAGGCGCCGTGAACATGAGGCGCGTGATACAGGCGATCCTGGCGGCGCTGATCCTGGCCGCCGCCCATCCGGCCTGGGCGGCCGAGCCGCCGTGGCTGGACCTGGTGATGACGCCCAAAGCCACCGGCGGCGGCGACAGCCGGCTGGCCGTCCGCATGACCCTGGAGGCGCCCGGGCTGAAGGCCGGCGAGGGGCTGGTGCGCCTGCCGCTCTCGCTGGTGGGGATCCCCTCGGCCCGCTACGACGGCCAGGCCCTGACCGCGCGCGACGCCCGGGGGCCGCTGGCGCTCTTCCAGTCGGAGGAGCCGCCGACGCCGCAGGGTGTCTACCGGCGCTGGAGCGTGGGCCGCGCCACCGTGGGCGACGTCACCGTCAGCTTCGACGCCCCGCCCAGGCGGGTGACCGCCGCCACCAACAACGGCCCGCTGTTCGACCTGCGCGAGGACGCCGGCGGCTTCATCGGCGCCGGCGTGACCTTCCTGGCGACGCCGGTGAAGCCGGGGCCGTGGCGGGTGCGCCTCAAGTGGGACCTGTCGGCCGCCCCGCCCGGCTCGCGCGGCGTCTGGTCGATGGGCGAGGGCGACGTGGAGCGCACGATTCCGTCCGACGCCCTGGCCTTCAGCTACTATGCCGCCGGCCCGCTGAAATCGTATCCGGCGGAGGGCGGAGAGGACTTCGCCGTCTACTGGCTCCCCGAGCCGCCGTTCGACGCCGCCGCCCTAGGCGAGCAGGTGCGCGCGCTCTACGCCAGCATGGCGAAGTTCTTCGACGACGCGGGCGGCAGCTACCGCGTCTTCATCCGCACGAACCCATTCCCGGGCACGGGCGGCACGGCGCTCGCCCGCTCGTTCGCCTTCGGCTACCTGCCGTCCGCGAACCCGACGCTGGAGAGCCTGCAGGGGCTGGTGGCGCACGAGATGGCCCACACCTGGCCAGCCATGCAGGGCGAGCACGGCGACACCGCCTGGTACAGCGAAGGCGCGGCCGAATACTATTCGCTGTTCCTGTCGTGGCGGGCCGGAGCCGTCGACGTCGGGCGGGTGGTGAAGACGCTGAACGAGCGGGCCGAGGCCTATTACGCCAATCCCCACCGGGCGCTTTCCAATCCGGAGGCCTCGAAGATCTTCTGGACCGACCCCGTCGCCCAGACCGTGCCCTATGGCCGTGGCTTCCTCTATCTGGTGCGGACCGAGGCGGCGATCCGCGAGGCCTCGGGCGGGCGGCGCAGCCTGGACGACGTGGTCAAGGCCCTGCGCCAACGGCAGGTGAAGGGAGAGGGCCACGGCGTCGCCGACTGGCTGGCCCTGGTGGGCGCCGAGATCGGCGCCGAACGGGCGAAGGCCGACTACGAACACATGGCCGCGGGCGGGCTGCTGACGCCGCCGCCCAGGCTCTATGCGCCCTGCCTGAAGGTCGAGGCCACGACGGCGCGGCCGCTGTGGCTGGGCTTCGCGCGCAGCTCGCTGAACGACGACCGCGTGGTGGCGGGGCTGGAGGCTGGCTCGCCCGCGGCGGCGGCGGGCCTGCGGGACGGCGACGTGATCGTCGAAGCCAGCGATTTCAACGTCGTGCGGCGCGATCCTGCGGCGACGATGGACCTGACCGTGCGCCGCGGCGAAGAGGTGCTTAAGTTTGGTTTCCTGCCGCGCGCGGCGCCGGTGGAGGCCTGGCGCTGGGCGCGCGATCCGGCGGCGCCCGAGACATCCTGCCGGTTCTGAGGGGGATCATGACCGAACAGCTTCGCCACGGCGTCCGACTGATCGACCTCGTCATGCTGGGCGCCGGCACGGCGATCGGCGCGGCCATCTTCTCGGTCCTGGGGCCCGCGGCCCAGGTGGGCGGAAACGGCATCCTCATCGCCGTGGGGATCGCGGCCCTGCCGATGGTGCTGTTCGGCCTGGTCTACGCCTTCATGGCCTCGGCGGTGCCCAAGACGGCGGCGTCCTACGAATGGCAGCGCGAGTTCACCCATCCCCTGATCGCCTTCGGGATCGTCTGGCTGCGCGTGCTGTCGAACGCGGTGGTCATGATCATCCTGGCCCAGGTGCTGGTGAACTACCTGGGCATGGTGATCCCGCTGCCGGCCAAGCCGGTGATGCTGGCGTTCTTCGTGGCGGTGTTCGCGATCAACTACGTCGGCGTGGCCGTGGCGGCGCGGGTGCAGACGGTGCTGATGCTGGGCCTCCTGGCCGTGTTCGCCGTCTTCGTGGCCGCGGGCGCCCCCAGCCTGAAGCCGCAGCTCTTCGTCGAGGCGGCCGGCGGCGGCTGGCTGCCGATCCTGGCGGCCCTGCCGCTGATGATCCAGCTCTTCCTGGGCATCGAGACCGCCACCGAGGTGGGCGAGGAGGTGGCCAACCCCAAGACCACGGTGCCGCTGGGCCTGGCGCTGGGCCTGCTGCTGACGGTGGTGGTCTACCTGGCGATCTCGTTCACGGCGCTCAGCCTGGTGGGCGCCGAGGCGCTGGCGTCCAGCCAGGCGCCGCTGCTGGACGCGGCCAAGGCGGCCATGGGGCCGGCGGCGACGCCCATGATCGTGATCGCCGCGGTGCTGGCCCTGACCAAGTCGATGAACGCCATCTTCCTGGTCTTCTCGCGCTTCCTGTTCGCCATGGGCCGCTCGGGCGAGCTGCCCTCGGCGCTGGGGAAGATCCACCCCAAGTACGGCACGCCGCACGTGGCGATCGTCGTGGCCTTCGCGGCCTCGGTGGCGGGCCTCCTGCTGCCCTCCAGCCTGCTGTTCCTGCTGATCGCGGTGAACATCCCCACGATGATGAAGTACCTGGGCTCATGCCTGGCGGCCTTCAATGTCGCCAAGGACCGCCCCGACGTGCACGCCCAGGCGCGCCTGCGCTTCGGCCGCGGCACGGTGATGACGCTCTCGGCCCTGGGCATGGTCGCGGCCCTCGTCATCGCGGCCCTGGGCTTCAGTTCGGACTGGCGCCCCTACGTCCTGCTTTCCGTCTGGCTGGCGATCGGCCTGGCCTACTACGCGTGGCGCCGCCGGGGACGCGTTTCCCCCAACGCCTGATCCCGGGGCCTGCGGCTCCCATCGCCTGCGCCTCCTCCGCGACGCCGCCCGGGAATTCTTCCCGCAACCGGCGAGCGAGCTTGCCTCCGCTACAGGTTTCCGGTCGAGTACAGTGGAGCTTGGGTTGAAGGCGGACATCGCCGAACGGCGGGCTGCACGCGTGAGGGGGAGTCAGCAATGCCGATCGTAACGACCCATGAGGCTCTGCTTTCGGGCTACACTTGGAACGGGATCAACACGCCCACCCGCCCGACTTTCCTGACCTTCTCCTTCGACGCGGCGGCCTCGGCGACCTTCGCGGGCTCGCTTCCGCAGGCCTTCCTCGACAGCTTCCGGGCCCTGTCGGCCGTCGAGCAGGACATCGTCCGCCAGGCCTTGAAGATATGGGCCGACGCCAGCGGCCTCACCTTGTTCGAAGTTCCGGCCGGGCAGGGCGACATCCGCATCGGCACGTACAACTTCGCCGTTGGCCCCGAGGACATCGAAGACAGCGCGGCCTTCGCCTACAACCCGTTCGTTCTGAACCTGCCCGACGGGGCGTGGGAGGAGGACTTCGGCGGCGACATCTTCTTCGACTACGGGCAGGTCGATCTCGAGACGGCGCTGCACGAGATCGGTCACGCCCTGGGGCTGAAGCATCCCTTCGAAGGGTCGACCACGCTCGACAGGAACCTGGACAACACCGGCCAGACGGTCATGAGTTATGTCGCCGGGTCTGCGGCCGTCACGGGTCTCGGGCCGCTGGACATTGCTGCGATCCAGCAACTGTACGGCGGCCCCGATAGCGACGGGACCCATGTCGCGTCGTGGTCATGGGACGCCCAGGCCGTCAGGCTGACCCAGGCCGGAGGGCCGGGGAATGACACCCTCGCGGGCGTGGCTGTGGCCGATCGGATCACGGCCGGCGCCGGCAACGACTATGTGATGGCCCGGGGGGGCGCCGACACCATCGACGGCGGGGACGGAAACGACACCCTCGCCGGCGGGGACGGGAACGACACCGTCGCGGGGGGCTTCGGCGACGACATCGTCGATGGTGACAACGGCGACGACAGCCTGACCGGCGGCGCGGGCAACGACGAACTCTGGGGCATGAACGGCGCCGACACGCTGGCGGGCGAGGAAGGCGACGACACGCTCAACGGAGGAGCCGGGGCCAACAGGCTCATGGGTGGGGTCGGCGACGATGTCATCGTCGTGTCGTCGGGCCTGAACACCGTCGACGGTGGTGAAGGCTATGACGAGATCTGGTTCTCAGCGTCGTCCTCGGCCGGTGTCCTTCTGAGCTATGCGAACCTGACGGCGGGCGGCGGCTCGTTCATCAACATCGAGTCGGTCGTGTTCTTCGGTGGGGCCGGTGCGGACACCATACAGGGGGGCAGCCTGCACGACGTCCTCCTGGGCGCCCAGGGCGCCGACTCGCTGGCGGGCGGCGCCGGCGACGACATCCTTTTCGGTGACACCGGGGCCGACACGCTGGCGGGCGGCGAAGGCGACGATCTGATCGACGGCTGGAGCGGTGACGACTGGATCATCGCGAGCGGCGGAGCTGACGAGATCTATGGTGGAACCGGGATCGACACGCTCGACTTCTCGGGCCTGCTCAGCGGGGTGAACGTCGCCATCAACACGCGCAACGTGATCATGGGCGCTTCTCAGGTCATGGCCGAGATGGAGAACATGATCGGCACGCCGTACGGCGATCATCTCAAGGGCGACGGCGGCGACAACCGCATCTTCGGCGGCGGCGGCAACGACACCGTGATCGGCGGCGACGGCGCGAACTACCTGCGTGGCGACGAGGGCAACGACAGCCTGATGGGGGGCGCCGGCTTCGACGACATCAACGGCAACATGGGCGACGACACCGCCTCGGGCGGGCTGGGCGACGACTGGGTCGTCGGCGGCAAGGATCAGGACCGCCTCTTCGGCGACGAGGGCGACGACATCGTCTACGGCAACCTCGGCGACGACACCCTGGACGGCGGTCCCGGAAACGACGTTGTCCGCGGCGGGCAGGGGAACGACACCCTGACGGGCGGCGCCGGGAACGACTTCATGTCCGGCGACCGCGGCGACGACACGGTGGCGGGCGGCGCCGGGGCCGACATCTTCCACATTTTCGCCGAGGCCGGGATCGAGCGGGTCCTGGACTTCAACCTCGCCGAGGGCGACAGGGTCATGCTCGCGCCCGGGAGCCAGTACACCGTGAGTCAGGTCGGCGCCGATACGGTGATCAGCCTGGTGGGAGGCGCGCAGATGATCCTTGTCGGCGTCGCCATGAGCGGCCTGACGGGCGACTGGATATTCGGCGCCTGACGTCGCGCGGGGAGCCGCGCAATCCTTCGCGGCCTGCCACTGGCGGCGAATGGTGCTAGCTGGTGGCGACAACCGGCGGAGAGGTCATGGCGCGTGCGCTGGGGCAAGCAGGAGGCGTCCGGGGGCGCCGGCGCAAGGGCGAGGGGCCGGATCTGCGCGAGTCCATTCTGGACGCGGCCGAGGCGCTGTTCTCGCGGCACGGCTTCTACGGGGTGACGGTCCGCCAGGTGGCCGCCGAAGCCGGCGTCGACACCGCGCTCATCCACTACTACTTCGGCGCCAAGCGGGAACTCTTCGAAAGCGTGTTCGCCCGCCGCGCCGGAATCCTCAACACCGCCCGCCTGGACGCCCTTCGGACCTATGCCGAAACCCATGCCGGGCGCCTCTCGGCGGAAGGGATCATAGAGGCGTTCATCGATCCTCTCATCCAGCGCGCCCTGACGAACGATGAGGGCTGGCGGAACTATTTTCGGCTCGTCGCCCTGGTGAACAACACTCCGGCCTGGGGCGGCGAGACGATGCACCGCTTCTTCGATCCGGTCGTGCAGAAGCTCATCGACACCCTGGCCCTGGCCCTGCCGCGGGCCGAGCGGCGCGACCTCTACTGGGCGTATCAGTTCCTGACCGGGGCGATGATGCTCACGCTTTCGGAGACCGGCCGCATCGACCAGCTCTCGGACGGCCTTTGCCGGTCCACCGACATGGGGGCGATCCGGGAACGGCTCTATGCTTGGTGCGCGGCGGGCTTGGAGGAACTGGTTCGGCGGGGACGCTGAGTCCCGCGTGGGTCACGGTTTTGGCGGTGCAACATCTCGTCGCACCCCTGCCGCCCATATGTCCGCAACGACTCTTCAGGTTCCGTGCGTACGCATCGCCCAGGCGTGCTTCGGAGGAAAATTCCTGAAATAAAACAACTATATGATGCTGAATTGGGCGGCGGTTCAGCCGAGGGTGGTCCGTGGTCCCTGCACCGGGAACAGGATGTTCCGTACGGCCTGCGGGATGTATTTCATGTTGGAGTGAAATTAGGGCTTGCGTGCGCTGCAGCAAAGGCGCAGAAAGGTCCTGCCCTTTTGGGCGTTTCCTCCCTAATGAACTGGCCGCGCCTCCGGGCGCGGCCTTTTTTTTCATCGAGGGCCGTCGCTCGCCCGGCCTGGTTGCGTCGCTGCGACGCGCGGCCGTCGGCGGAGCCGCCGGACGCCTTTTGTCCCGACGATACCACCCAAAATGGGGGCGTAAGCCTGGCGCGCGCCGCTGCCACGCCGAGCGCCTCATGAAGACGTCTGACGGTGCGATCTCAGCCGGGAAGTGCGGTTTGCCGACCTTGAGGCGCACCGGGCCGAAGTCGACGATCTCCGCCGTTTTCGGACGGCCGGCTTCGGGTGGCGGACGTTCCGCCGGAAGCTACTAACCCTCTGACACGTCGCGAGTTCCCGGCTTGGTGCGACGGATGATCGCTGTTCTGGAAACCGCCCGTCAGGGTTGCTTGCTTTCCCGTTTTCGATGGTCGAGTTTCGAATTCATGGGGGGGCGAATGATTCAAGACTCAGAACATGGCAAGCGTCTGGCCCAGAACCTCGTCGAACTCCTTGCTCCGTACGAGGAAGAATTGATCCAGCTCGAACAGGACGCGCCGGCGTTTGGTCCGCTTCGACGGGCCTTGGGTATCGCCATTGCTGAGGCTTGCTACGTCATCTCGGATATGCCTTCACGTGCGGAGAACGTTGTTCCGCCAGCCGATGATCCGGCGAGCCAGACGCGATAGAGCAGATCCGCCCCAAGGAGATCCAAGATCACTCATGGCCAGCAAACCAGAAGCCGCCGCTGACCCGGTCGACGTGGCGGTCGGCGCGCGGATCAGACTGTTGCGTAAGGTTCGAGGCTTGTCGCAGCAAGCTCTGGCGGAAGCCGCCGGCGTAACCTTCCAGCAGATCCAGAAATACGAACGGGGGGCAAACCGCGTTTCGGCGTCCATGCTGCAGCGCATCGCAAAGACCCTTGGCGTTCCGGTCGCCGAGATGTTCGGCGAGACGTCCCCGTCCAGCGGCGCCGTGGACGAGGTCGCGGCGCTTCTGGCCGAGCCGGGCGCGCTCGAACTGCTGAAGGCCTATGCGGGCCTGCCGCGCGGCGTTTCACGCTCAGCGCTGGTGGAGTTCGTGCGAAGCCTGCGCCAGCCAGGCTGACCCAGGCGGGCGGGCCTCCCCACGGCCCTTTCGCGCCCGGCCCCGGAGACGGGCCGGATGTGGCGATCCCGGGCGACCGTTTGCAGGTGATGTCGGGGGGCGGATAGGATCGCGGCGTCTCCGCCGCTTTCGAAATATTGGTGTAATGTCCCTTGGTGAAGGTGACGCCCGTCTCACTTTTCGTGGGCGCCAGGCGAAGACCAATCAGGCGAAGACCAATTCGGGGGAGCCGCCATGATCCAAGTCCGTTCGATCCCGTTGCGTCGGCTTCTGGGGGTTCTCGCTGTCTCGGCGTTGGGTTCCACGGTCGCCGGATGCGCCAGCGATCCCGCGGCGCCCGGCGCGATCGGCGCCCGGGCTGCGGCCGACTCCGCGGCCACGGCGGCGGCGGGCGTGGACAACTTCATGCTGGTGGACGCCGACCTGGAGGCGCACGAGCTCTTCCGCATGACCGACGCCAGGGCGGTGGTGCTCGTCACCCAGGCCAACGGCGACGCGGCGCTGCGCGGCCAGGCCCCGGCGCTGAACGCCCTGGCCGAGGCCCAGGCCGCCAATGGTGTGAAGGTGCTGCTGCTGAACTCCAACCTCAGGGACAGCCGCGAGGCCGTCCTGGCCGAGGCGGAAAAGGCGGGCTACCGCCAGCCCATCCTGCTGGACGTGAACCAGCTCGTCGGCGAGAGCCTGGGCGTCACCCGCTCGGCCGAGGCCATCGTCATCGACACGCGGAGCTGGACCGTTGCCTGGCGCGGTCCGGCGAACGGCCTGGCCGCCGCCCTCGACGCCTTCAACGCCGGCCGCCCGATCCCGTCGGTCCGGATGGCCCTGGCCGGCGCGCCCATCGCCTTCCCGGCGCGGTCGATCGACAAGACCAGGATCTCGTACGGCAAGGAGGTGGCGCCGATCATCGAGGCCAAGTGCCTCGCCTGCCACCAGGAGGGCGGCATCGCGCCGTTCGCGCTCTCCAGCTACGAGATGGTGAAGGGCTTCTCGCCCATGATCCGCGAGGTGCTCCGCACCGATCGCATGCCGCCCTACAACGCCGACCCGCACGTGGGGAAATTCTCGGACGACAAGAACCTGAAGCCCGAGGAGATCCGGACCCTGGTCCACTGGATCGAGGGTGGCGCGCCGCGCGGCGACGGCCCCGATCCGCTGGCGGGCAAGACACACGTGGCCGCCGACTGGCCGCTGGGCAAGCCCGACCTGATCCTGAACATCCCGGCGTTCACGGTGCCGGCGTCAGGCGTGGTCGACTATCAGCGGCCGGCGATCGCCAATCCCCTGACCGAGGGCAAGTGGATCCGCGCCACGACGGTGAAGCCGGGCGACCGCCAGTCGGTCCACCACATCCTGACCGGCTGGATGAACGAGATGCCGGCCAACGGCCAGTCCTCCGAGACGCGCTGGCGCGGTTCCGTCGGCGGCTACGCCGTGGGCGCCGAATCGACCGTTTTCGACGGCAACGTGGGCACCTACCTGCCGCCTGGCGGCGCGGTGGGCTTCCAGATGCACTACACGCCCTACGGCAAGGAGGCGGTCGACAGCTCGCAGATCGGCGTCTACTTCCATGACAAGCCCCCCGAGTTGATGATGCGCAGCGTGACGGTGATCGACACCTCGATCTCGATCCCGCCCAACACCGCGCGCCACAGGGAGACGGCCTACGTCGAGTTCCCGAGCGACGCGCTGCTGTACGCGGCCTTCCCCCACGCCCACTACCGCGCCTATTCGAACGACCTTTGGATCCAGTACCCGGACGGCAGGAAGACGCTGCTGCTGGCCCTGCCGCGATACGACTTCAACTGGCAGCGGGCCTATACCTTCGCCGAGCCGATCAGGATCCCGGCCGGCTCGCGGATCATCGCCAACTACGTCTACGACAACTCCAGGCACAACCCGGCCAACCCCGACCCGAACATCACCGTCACCTGGGGCGAACAGAGCCACGAGGAGATGCTGTTCACCTCGCTGCAGTTCCGCTGGGCCGACGAGACCTCGGCCAATCAGGTCGACTCCGACGGCCGCCTCGCGCCCACGCGCCTGATGGGGATGATGGACGACAACCTGGACGGCAAGCTGCAGAAGGCCGAGCTCAGGGGCCGCATGGGCCAGATGCTGGCCGGCGTCTTCGACCGCATCGACACCAACGGCGACGGCGCCATCGACAAGGCCGAGTTGGCCAAGGCCCAGTCTCTGCTCCCGGGCCGGCGGCGCAGCGCCGGGACCGCGGATGCGGCGCCGGCGCCGAACACCTCGGGCGGGCGTTAGGGGGCGCGTCTCTCTCTCTCTCTCTCTCTCTCTCGTCATGGCCGGCCTTGTGCCGGCCACCCATAAACGCAGGCGCTCGAAAGGATGGTCGCGGCGTGGCTGCGAACCTGTGGACCTCGGTGTCTATGGGTGGCCGGCACAAGGCCGGCCATGACGAGAAGGGGGGAGGGGGTAGGCGAGGCGCGCTACCGCCCCGCCTGCTCCTGCGCATAGCCGAGCTGTTCGTTCAGGCGCTCCAGCACCTGGATGGCGGCCTCGGGCACGACGGT
Source organism: Phenylobacterium sp. (assembly GCF_037189685.1). Lineage (GTDB taxonomy): Bacteria > Pseudomonadota > Alphaproteobacteria > Caulobacterales > Caulobacteraceae > Phenylobacterium. The sequence goes on from NZ_JBBCIT010000014.1 coordinate 136,099, forward strand.
GCCGGGGGGGAAGACGGCGGCGACGCCCATCTCCTCCAGGGCCTTGAAGTCCTCGGGCGGGATCACGCCGCCCACGAACACCAGGATATCGGGCCGGCCCAGCTTCGCCAGCTCGGACTTCAGCTCGGGCACCAGGGTCAGGTGGCCGGCGGCCAGCGAACTGGCGCCCACCGCATGCACGCCCGTCTCCACCGCCTCGGCGGCGGCTTCCGCCGGGGTCTGGAACAGGTCGCCGATCTCGACGTCGAAGCCCAGGTCCGCGAAGCCCGAGGCGATCACCTTCTGGCCGCGGTCGTGGCCGTCCTGGCCCATCTTGGCCACCATGATCCGCGGCTTCCTGCCATCGGCCTGGGCGAAGGCCTCGGCCATGGCCTTGGCCCGCTCGCCGGACGGGGTCGAGCCGGCCTCGCGCAGATAGACGCCCTTCACGGCGTCGGCGTTGGCCTTGTGGCGGTCGAACACCTTCTCCATGGCGTAGGACATCTCGCCGACCGTCGCCTTGGCGCGCGCGGCGTTCACGCACAGCTCCAGCAGATTGGCCTTGCCGGCCGCGCCGGCCGTCAGCGCGTCCAGCGCGGCGGCCAGGGCCTCGGGATCGCGCTCGGCCTTCAGGCGGTTCAGCTTGGCGATCTGGGCGTTGCGGACGGCCGTGTTGTCCACCTTCAGGACCGGGATGTCGTCCTCCACCTCGGGACGATAGCGGTTCACGCCCACCACCGACTGCTTGCCGGAATCGATGCGCGCCTGGGTGCGGGCCGCCGCCTCCTCGATGCGCCGCTTGGGCAGGCCGGCCTCGATGGCCTTGGTCATGCCGCCCAGCGCCTCGACCTCGGCGATGTGCTCCAGCGCCCGCTCGGCCAGGTCGGCGGTCAGCCGCTCGACGTAGTAGCTGCCGCCCCACGGATCCACGACGCGCGTCTGGCCGCTCTCGATCTGGATGAAGAGCTGGGTGTTGCGGGCGATCCGCGCCGAGAAGTCGGTGGGCAGCGCCAGGGCTTCGTCCAGCGAGTTGGTGTGCAGGCTCTGGGTCTGGCCGCCCGTGGCGCCCATGGCCTCGATGGCCGTGCGCGGCACGTTGTTGAACACGTCCTGGGCCGCCAGGCTCCAGCCGCTGGTCTGGGTGTGGGCGCGCAGGGCGAGCGAGCGGGAGTCCTGCGGGTCGAAGGTCTCCTTCATCAGCTTGGCCCACAGCAGCCGGCCCGCGCGCTGCTTGGCCACCTCCATGAACATGTTCATGCCGGCGCACCAGAAGAACGACAGGCGCGGCGCGAACTTGTCGACCGTCATGCCGGCGGCGACGCCCGCGCGGACGTACTCGATCCCGTCGGCCAGGGTGTAGGCCAGCTCCAGGTCCAGCGTCGCCCCGGCTTCCTGCATGTGGTAGCCGCTGATCGAGATCGAGTTGAACCGCGGCATCTCCTTCGCGGTGTAGGCGAAGATGTCGGCGATGATCCGCATCGAGGGGCCGGGCGGATAGATGTAGGTGTTCCGGACCAGGAACTCCTTCAGGATGTCGTTCTGGATGGTGCCGGTCAGCTTCTCGTGCGGAACGCCCTGCTCCTCGGCCGCCACGATGTAGAGCGCCAGCACCGGCAGCACCGCGCCGTTCATGGTCATCGACACGCTCATCTTGTCGAGCGGGATGCCGTCGAACAGCGTGCGCATGTCGAGGATGGAATCGATGGCCACGCCGGCCATGCCCACGTCGCCGGGCACGCGCGGGTGGTCGGAATCGTAGCCGCGGTGGGTGGCCAGGTCGAAGGCGATGGACAGGCCCATCTGCCCCGCCGCCAGGTTGCGGCGGTAGAAGGCGTTGGAATCCTCGGCCGTGGAGAAGCCCGCATACTGGCGGATGGTCCACGGGTTGGTGGCGTACATGGTGGGGTAGGGGCCGCGCACGAACGGCGCCAGGCCGGGATAGCCGCCCAGCGCCGTGAACGCCGCGGCGTCGTCGGGGCCATAGGCCGGCTTCACGTCGACGCCTTCCGGCGTGATCCAGGGCGCGCCGGTCGGGCGGGCGAAGGCGCTCACGTCGCCGTCGAACGGCAGGGTCGAGAAGTCGGGGAATGGGCTCATCGGTCGTCTCCCCTGCACAGATTGTCATCCCGGTTTCGCGCAGCGAAGACCGGGACCCATCCCAGGGCCGTGCGTCGATGTCGCACGATGCGCTCGACATCGACGCCGCACCCCTCCGGAGGGATCGACGCCGCGTTCGTTCGTGGGTCCCGGTCTTCGCTGCGCGAAACCGGGATGACACCGGTTGTTGCATGGCATGCGGTGTTCATGGGCGATCGCCCCGCCCCGTTGAGGACGTCCGCCGTCACGCCGCCGCCTCGTAGGCTTCCGACAGGCGCACCGGCGTCAGGGCCACGCAGCGGCCGTCGGGGCCGGGCAGGCGAGCGTCGGCGGGGTCCAGCGTCGCCGGCGTGGCCGGATCGACGTCCACCGGCGCGTCCTCGGTGGGCGGGAAGGCGGTGACGCCCAGGATCTTGGGCGCGCCCCGCGCCGCGTTCGCCGCCGCGACGTCTCGCGCGACGAGGCCGGATTCCAGCGCCGGGATCAGGCCGCCGGCCGCCTCGATGGCCTGGAATTTCGCCCAGGCGGCCCGCGCGATCTGGCCGGTCAGGGCCTCGACATAGCCCGAGCCGGCCGCGGGGTCGGACACGCGTCCGATCTCGCCTTCCTCCATCAGCACGAGCTGCGCGTTGCGGCTCTGGCGGCGTCCGAAGGTGGTCGGCAGGCCGAGCGCGTCGGTGAAGGCCCCCAGCACCACGGCGTCGGCGCCTCCGGCCGCGGCGGCGAAGCCAGCGGCGGTCAGGCGGATCATGTTGGTCCAGGAATCCTTGGCCGTGAGCATCCGCCGCGACGAGCGGGCCTCGATCCGCGCCGCGGCGCCGGCCCCGCTGGCCGTGGCGATCCGGGCGAACACCTGCCGCGCGGCGCGCATCTTCGCGAGGCTGAGGAAGTAGTCCGCGTCGGTGGCGACGCCCAGGGTGATCCGGCCGAACGCCTCGCCCACGGGCAGGCCCGCGCGGACCAGGGCCTTGGCGTAGGCGAGCGACGCCGCCCCGGCGACGGCCACCTCCAGCGCCTCGCCGCCGCCGGCCTCGTGGGCGACGCGGCCCGAGGCCAGGAAGAGCTGGGCGTGGGGATAGGCCTGGGCCAGGCGCACGCCCACGGTGGCGGCGCTGACCAGATGGCTTTCGATGGGACCCGGGCTTGCGCCGGCCGCCGCGAAGGCGCTCAGCGGGTCCATGTGGACGTTCAGCTTTGCGCCGGGCGACGACTTGGCGACGGCGTGCAGGGCGTCGGCGGCCCTGGGCCCGTGGAAGCCTGCGTCGAGCCCCACGGGGGCCAGCTCGACCACGACGTCCCTCAGCGCGCGCGCCAGGGCGTCGGGCGTGGCGTGGCCCGCCACGATCACCGAGGCGGCGCCGCCTTCCAGGTCGGCCAGCAATTCGGCGTTCACGCGCGCGGGGTCGGGATGGGCCGAGAGCACCCGCAGGTCCCACGGCCGCTCGGCGTCGTAGGGTCGAACGGGGAAAGCGGCCGGCGTGGGCGCGGCGGCGTACAGCGGCGCGATCGGCAGGCCCTCGACGGTGGCCTTGTTCAGGCTCTCGAAGGGCTTGTCGCCCAGCGTCTTGGCCACCAGGGCGCGCCAGGCGTCTTCGCCGGCAGGCGTGATTCCGGAGTCGAGACGGGCGAGGTCGGCCATGCGGCGAGATGCGCTTCCGCGCCCGCGGGCGTCAAGTTCACGCAAGGGGAGAGTAGGGGCGGCTACAACTCCTGGATCAGCCGCCAGAAGCGCTTGGTGGTCACATACTCGCGGTTGCCGATGGCGTCGGGTTCGGCCCCGTTCAGCACCGCGCCGATGTCGGCGGCCATGGCCGGGCTGCGGACATAGTAGCTGTGACGCGCCAGCGGGTCGCCGCGTCCGCCCACATGGCGGCAGTCCACCAGCACGATCTTCTTCGGGATCAGGTCGATCAGGCGCGGCCCGTCCGAGCCCAGGCGGTCGGGATTGGACTTGGTCTTGTCCGAGATGAGCAGGGCGCGGTCGTCGGGGTTGAAATAGACGGTCACCTGCCGGCCCAGCCGCGGCAGGAGCCGCAGTTTGGTGTCGGTCTCGAAGGCGTCGTCGTCCTCGTCGGGCGCGGCCAGCATGATCTCGTGGAAGACGCGGGTGAGCGCCTTGGGCTCCTTGACCAGCGCCGCCTGGAGTCCCTGGCGCAGGACGTAGCACCCCATGCTGTGCGCCAGCAGGTGCAGCCGTCGCTCGCAATAGGCCTGCGCGTTCAGCTCTTCCAGATAGTCGCGCAGCTTCAGGTAGGTCCGGCCCAACGCCGGCCCCGAGGCCCGGGCGTCCTCCCGGTCGCTGTAGTAGGACATCAGGGGCACCGCCTGGCCATCCGAAGGCCAGCTGAACACCACGATGTTCACGGGCTCGCCGTTGACGCGGACGTCCTGCGCCAGCCGGGCGCCGGCCTCCAGCGCGCCGGTGAAGCTGACGTTGAATCCGTGGATGAACACCAGGGTGTCCGACTTCTCGCCGCTCATCAGCCGGCGCAGGTCTTCCAGGAAGCGGTCCGAGCCCCCCTGGATCCCGGTGGCCGTCTTGCGCTCGGCATAGACCGTCACCTTGGAGAGCTTCGGCCCGTCCGACCCGGCGCCGGCGTCGAAGTCCGCGTAGCCGAACCGCAGCGCCGCCACCCCGTCGGGATTGAAGCGCGGCCCGAACGCCTGGAGCTTGTTGCCGGGCTGGAAATTCCTGTTCGTCGCGAAGAAGACCCGAACGCCCGCCATGGGCCTCCCCCGGTGCAGCTTTTGAGCGATTGGAACAACTCTAGGGGGAGTTTGGCGCCGGCGTCCAGTTCCCCGCGGCGGGTCGTGCGGCGAGGTCGCGAATCCGCTGTGCGCCCCGGTGTTCGCCGGCGGCTTCCAGAAAGGCGGCAAGCTTGGCGAGTCCCTGATCCCCTTCGGCGGCGTCGAGGCCGGCCAGAACCTCGGTCTGCTGGTCGGCGGTCAGCCCGGGTATGTCGAAAACCACATCCCGCCTCCACGTCGGCTCGGATGAAAGCGCTGCGAGCCATGCCTCGGCGGCTTCCTGCGTCTTGTCGCTCCGACCATGCCGGGCGTGGACCTCGGCGATCTTCAGCAGCGCCTCCCGCCCGTCGCGTCGCGCGTCCGGATAGGGCAGTCTCCGCATGAAGTCGGCCTTCTTGCGCAGCAGTCCGACGGCGGCGTCCGCCTTCGCTATGTCGCCGCCTGTCCGGGAGGGCAGGCCTTGGAGTTCGCCGATGAGGCCCAGTACGCCGATGGTCTCGATGTTGTCCGGCCCCAGCGCATCACGCCGTATCCGATAGGCTTCGGCGGCGCTCGCGTCCGCGTCGGGCGACGGATCGGCTTCATCGGCGATGATCAGGGCGACGGCGTAGTCGTGCAGCAGGACCGCGAGTTCGGGGTCGTCGGGCCCGAACGCCGTCCGTCCGGCGGCGACGGCGCGCTTCAGGTAGGGCAGGGACTCGGCCTCGTAACCCGGCTCGCGGATGAGGACCCCGAAGGCGGACAGCGCATCGGGCAGCATGGTGCTATGTTTGCCGTGCCGGGTTTCGAGGTCCTGAAGAAGCTGCTCGAAGGTTGCCTGTCCTCCGGCCAAGTCTCCGCCCTTGATCTGTGCGAGGGGCGCGGCGACCAGGGTTTCCATGACTTCGGGGCTGAGCCGGTTCTTCGTCTCGGGAGCACCCAGCGCGTCAGCCGCTCCCGCGGCGCCGGGCGACCGGGCCGGGTCGGCCTCGGCGAGACCGCCGGCGATGATGGTCGCGGCCGCGGCGGCGGCCAGCATCTTCAATCGCATTCGCGCTTCTCCCCTTCGAGCCTGTCAGCCGCCGGGTTCGGCTGCAAGGCGCCGCTTGACGCTTGCGGACGTGTGCGTACAACGTAAATGGAACACTCTTTCCCCCTTTTCGAGGATGCGCTTCATGGCTCTGCCGCCCGTTCTGCGTGACCGTCTCCGTCTGCCGGTGATCGGCTCGCCGCTGTTCATCATCTCGGTTCCGGACCTGGTGATCGCCCAGTGCAAGGCGGGGATCGTGGGGTCGTTCCCGGCGCTGAACGCGCGGCCGGCCTCGCTGCTGGACGAATGGCTGCACCGGATCACCGAGGAACTGGCGGAATGGGACCGCGATCATCCCGACACGCCGTCGGCCCCCTATGCGGTCAACCACATCGTCCACAAGACCAACGACCGGCTTGAGCATGACCTGGAAGTCTCGTGCAAGTGGAAGGCGCCGGTCGTCATCACCTCCCTGGGCGCGCGCGAGGATGTGAACAAGGCCGTCCATGCCTCGGGCGGCGTCGTGCTGCACGACGTCATCAACTCCACCTTCGGCCGCAAGGCGGTGGAGAAGGGGGCCGATGGCCTGATCACCGTGGCGGCCGGGGCCGGCGGGCACGCCGGGGTGCTGTCGCCGTTCGCCCTGGTGCAGGAGATCCGCGAGTGGTTCGATGGCCCGGTAGCGCTGTCGGGCTCGATCGCGAACGGACGTGCGATCCTGGGCGCCCAGGCCATGGGCGCCGACCTCGCCTACATCGGCTCGGCGTTCATCGCGACCCAGGAGGCCAACGCCGACCCGGGCTACAAGCAGATGATCGTGGACTCGTCCGGCGACGACATCGTCTACACGAACCTCTTCACGGGCGTTCACGGCAACTACCTGCGGCCCTCGATCGTGGCGGCGGGCCTCGATCCCGACGACCTGCCGCATTCCGATCCCTCGAAGATGAACTTCGGCTCGGGCGGTAACCAGAAGGCCAAGGCCTGGCGCGACATCTGGGGCTGCGGCCAGGGGATCGGGGCGCTGAAGGAAGCCCCGACGACGGCCGAGTACGTCGCCCGCCTCGCCGCCGAATACGAGGAGGCCAAGGCCGAACTGGCCCTCAAGACCTCGTTCACCGCCGGTCGGGCGCTCCTCGCCGCGGAATAGGGGTTTAGGAAAACTGCGCTGGCTTCCAGCTTATTCAGACTGAATCCATAGGAATAAGAGGTCTAGGTTCCGCCCCGCTGAAAACGAGGGGGATCCCGCATGACTTCGCTTGCGCTTCGACGCGCCCGTCCGGCCGCCATCCTTGCGGCTCTGCTGTGCAGCGCCGCGCCGGCCGCCCTGGCCCAGACGACGGCCCTGGCCCAAAAGGCGGCTCCCGCCGCGGAGAACCACGCCGCCGTGGTCTCCGCGGTGGCCGAGGCCGCAGATTCCACCACCCTCGGTGAGATCACGGTCACGGCGCGTCGGCGCGCGGAGACGGTGCAGGACATCCCGTTGGCGGTGTCGGTCGTGGCCGGGGACAAGGTCGACGCGACGGGCGCCTTCAACGTGGGCCGCCTGCAGCAGCTCGCACCGACGCTGCAGTACTACTCGTCCAACCCGCGCAACACGGCGGTGAACGTTCGCGGCCTGGGCGTACCCTTCGGCCTCACCAGCGATGGCTTCGAGCAGGGCGTCGGCTTCTATGTGGACGATGTCTATTATGCCCGCGTGGCCAGTGCGACGCTGGACTTCCTCGATGTCTCCCGGATCGAGGTGCTGCGCGGCCCGCAGGGCACGCTCTACGGCAAGAACACCACGGCCGGCGCCGTCAACATCACCACCAACCAGCCGACCTTCGACTTCGAGGCCAAGGCCGAGGTGTCGTTCGGGAACCTGGACTTCAAGCAGGCCAAGGCCGCCGTCTCGGGGCCGTTGACCGACACCCTCGCGGCGCGGTTCGCCGTCTCCACGACCACCCGGCGCGGCACGATCTACAATGTCACGAGCCAGCAGTGGATCAACGGGCAGGACAACCTGGGCCTGCGCGGCCAGGTCCTCTACCGGCCCAACGACGATCTCGCGATCACCCTGGCGGCCGACTACAACAAGCAGGACGCCGAGTGCTGCGCCCAGATCTTCGTCCGCACCGGCGCGACCCAGAGGCCTCTGAACCGGCAATACGCGGCCCTGGCCGCCGCCCAGGGCTACACCGTCGTCAGCACCAATCCGTTCGATCGGCTGACGGACGTGGACGCCAACCTCAACGCCGGCAACGAGATCGGCGGCGCCTCGGTGCGCGTCGTGTGGAACGTCGGCCCGGGAACCCTGACGTCGGTCACCGCCTGGCGCTACTGGGACTGGAAGCCGGAGAACGACCGCGACTTCCTGGGGCTGCCGATCGTCACGAAGTCGCAGAACCCGTCCCAGCAGGATCAGTACTCCCAGGAGTTGCGCTACAACTACGGCAGCGAGCGCCTGGACGTCGTCGTCGGCGCCTTCGCCTTCAAGCAGCGGATCGACACCCAGGGAACCGAACAGCACGGGCCCGCATCCAGCCGCTGGAACATCAATCCCAGCAGCGCGCTCGCCAACGATCCCAGCGTCCTCAACGGGCTGACGGCGCTGAACACGCAGTACCTCAAGAGCACCAGCTTCGCGCTCTTCGGCCAGGCGAGCTGGAAGGTGAACGAGCGTTTCACCATCCAGCCCGGGGTCCGGATCAACTACGACAAGAAGGAAGGGTACTACGAGCGTCGGGTCGTCGACGGCCAGGGCTTGCCCGTGCTGGTCGGTCAGACCGACCCCCGCCGGGTCGCCCAGCTCGCGGTCTTCACGCCCCAGCTCAGCGCGCCGGACTTCAGCGACTGGAACTTCAGCTACGACCTGACGGCAAGCTACGCGTTCGCGCCGGAAATCCGGGGCTATGCGACCTACGCCAAGACCTTCAAGACCGGCGGCATCAACCAGAACGGCCTGCCCACCGACGCCGCGGGCAATCCCATCCTCGCGGCGGGTTCGATCAAGCCCGAGGACGTCGACCATTTCGAAGCCGGGCTGAAGACGCAGTTCTGGGATCGGCGCGCCACCCTCAACCTCGCGGCCTTCCGCACCGACATCAAGGACTACCAGGCGACGGTCACCAACGGCCAGCTCGGCGTGCTGCGCGGTTACCTGGCGAACGCCGGCAAGGTTCGCAGCCAGGGCTTCGAGTTCGACTTCTCGGTCCAGCCCAGCGAGCGGTTCACGGCCTATGTGAACGGCGCCTACACCGACGCCACCTATCGCAAGTTCGTCGACGCGCCGTGCCCGCCGGAGCTTTCGGGCGGGACGACGGCGGGCGCGGGCCAGACGCCCAGCGCGCCCGGCACGCCCGGCGGACTCAGCCCCGCCAACTGCGACATCTCGGGCCAGCGCCTGCCCGGCGTCTCGAAGTGGAGTTTCTCGTTCGGTGCGGAAGCGAACTTCCCCGCCACGTTCCTCGGGCGGGAAGGCGAGGTCTACCTGGGCTACGACGGCAGCTACCGGTCGAACTTCTCGTCCAACGCGTCGCCCTCGATCTACACCTGGGTGGACGGCTATTCGCTCTCGAACTTCCGGGTCGGGTTCCGTACGCCGGAGGGGATCAACGTCTTCGGCTGGGTGCGTAACGCCTTCGACGAGAAGTACTTCGAGCAACTCGCCGTGGGGCCCAGCAACACCGGCCTGATCGCCGGTCAGCCCGGCGACCCCAGAACCTACGGCCTGACGCTCAAGGCCGCCTTCTGAGGCGCGTTCCGGACCTTGAAGGCGCCTGCCCGCGCGGGCGCCTTCTTCGTCGTCCGGGAGGACCCCATGACGCTTCCGACCCGACGTGGGCTGATGATCGCCGCCGCGGCTGCGGGCCTCGCCGCCTGTTCGCAGCCGGCGGGTCGGCGCGGGGCGGCGGGGCTGCTGAACGTCAGCTATGACGTGACCCGCGCGCTCTACAAGGAGATCAATCCCCTGTTCGCCGAGGACTGGCGGCGCCGGACCGGCCGCGAGGTCGCGGTCGCCCAGAGCCACGGCGGCTCGGGCAAGCAGGCCCGGGCGGTGATCGACGGGCTGGAGGCGGACGTCGTCACCCTGGCCCTCGCCGGCGACATCGAGGAGATCGCGGACCGCGCGGGCTTTCTGCCGCAGGACTGGCAGGCGCGCCTGCCCCACAACTCGGCGCCCTACGCCTCTACGGTCATCTTCCTGGTGAGGAAGGGCAATCCGAAGGGCGTCCGGGACTGGCCCGATCTGCTGAAGCCGGGCCTGGCGGTGATCGCGGCCAACCCCAAGACCTCCGGCGCCGCGCGCTGGGCCTATCTGGCGGCCTACGCCCAGGCGTTCCGGGCGGGGGGCGAGGCGGGCGGGCGCGACTTCGTGCGGGGCTTGTTCCGCAACGTGCCCGTGCTCGACGGCAGCGGCCGTGGATCCACGACGACCTTCGCCGAGCGCGGGGTGGGGGACGTCCTGCTCACCTGGGAGAACGAGGCCTATCTGACGATCGAGGAGTTCGGACCGCACTTCGAGGTCGTCTATCCCTCGAGCTCGATCCTCGCGGAACCGTGCGTGGCCCTGATCGACCGCAACGTCGACCGCCGGGGTACGCGCGAGGTGGCCGAGGCCTATCTGAGGTTCCTGTATACGCCCGCCGCACAGGACGTCATCGGCCGGCGCCATTATCGCCCCCGTGATGCGGTGGCGGCCGCGAGGTACGCCGCGACCTTCAAGCCCCTGCCGCTGGTGACGATCGACGAGGCTTTCGGGGGCTGGAAGGTCGCCCAGGCCGTCCATTTCGCCGACGGAGGCGTCTTCGATCAGGTCCAGAAGGCCGGGTGAGAGGCGCGGGGACAGAAAATCTGCAGGCGCTTGCAGCGTAATCCTTGTTACTTGATGGGAATAGTGTGGGCTATCTGGCGCCGCGCGGATCGGGGGCGCGCCCGCCGCGTTGCCTGTCTGGTATGTTCTCCGGAACCTGCGGGAGCCGTCGTCATGTCGATCGATCCACCCCGGAGTCGCCGCTGGCTTGTGGCTGGCGGTCTGGCCGCCGCGGCGGCCGCGCCCGTTCCCGCCCTCGCGCAGCGGGGCCGGGGAGTGTCGCTGCTGAACGTCAGCTACGACCCCACGCGAGAGCTCTACAAGGACGTCAACGCCGCCTACGCCGACTACTGGAAGCAGCGTACGGGCCAGACGCTGACGATCAACCAGAGCCACGGGGGCTCCGGCCGCCAGGCCAGGGCGGTGATCGATGGTCTGGCGGCGGATGTCGTCACCCTGGCCCTGGCCTACGACATCGACGAGATCGCCACGCGCGCGAAGCTGCTGCCCGAGACCTGGCAGTCCCGCCTGCCCGACAACTCGGCGCCCTACACCTCGACCATCGTGTTCCTGGTGCGGAAGGGCAATCCGAAGGGTGTCCGCGACTGGGCCGACCTGGTCCGCCCCGGCGTCCAGGTGATCACCCCCAATCCGAAGACCTCGGGCGGCGCCCGCTGGAACTACCTGGCCGCCTACGCCTGGGCGCTGCGCCAGAAGGGCGGGACGCCCCAGTCCGCCGAGGCCTACCTCACCCGCCTGTTCCGGAACGTGCCCGTCCTGGACACCGGCGCGCGCGGATCGACCACCACCTTCGCCGAGCGCGGCATCGGGGACGTCCTGCTGGCCTGGGAGAACGAGGCCTATCTGTCCCTCGACGAGTTCGGCGCGAAGTTCGACATCGTCTACCCCAGCCTGTCCATCCTGGCCGAGCCGGCGGTGGCGCTGATCGACCGCAACGTCGATCGGAACGGCACGCGCGTGCAGGCGCGGGGGTATCTGAACTTCCTCTACAGCCCCCTGGCGCAGGACCTGATCGGCAAGCACCATTTCCGGCCGCGCAACGCCCGGGCGCTGGCGAAATACCGGACGAAGTTCCGTGAACTGCCTCTCGTCACCATCGACGGGCAGTTCGGCGGTTGGAAGAAGGCCCAGGCCGAGCATTTCAGCGACGGCGGCGTGTTCGACCGCATCTACAGGCGCTGACGGCCCATGACCGCCGCCGCCCTGCCCAGCGCGCCATCCCGGCTGCGCCACCGATGGAAGCAGCCCAGCATCCTGCCGGGCTTCCCGCTCGCCATGGGCTGGACGCTCACCTGGCTGGGCCTGATCGTCGTGCTGCCGCTCACCGCCCTCATCCTGCGGCCGTGGGAGCTTGGACTCGGCGGCGTCTGGGCCACCCTGACCGAACCCCGGGTCCTGGCCGCGCTGCGGCTCAGCTTCGGCGCCGCGGCTCTCGCCGCCCTGACGAACCTGCCCCTGGGCCTGCTCGTCGCCTGGACGCTCACACGCTACGAGTTTCCCGGGCGGCGCATCGTCGACGCCTTCGTGGATCTGCCTTTCGCCCTGCCGACGGCCGTCGCCGGTATCGCGCTCACGGCGCTCTACGCGCCCACCGGCCCCCTCGGCGCGCCCCTGGCCGCGGCCGGGATCCAGGTCGCCTACACGCCGATCGGGATCTATCTCGCGCTGATGTTCATCGGCCTGCCGTTCGTGGTCCGGACGGTCCAGCCGGTGCTGCAGGACCTCGACCGCGAGGTCGAGGAGGCGGCCCAGACGCTGGGCGCCACCCACCTTCAGCGCTTCGGCCTGGTGATCCTGCCGGCGGTGCTGCCGGCGCTGATCTCCGGCTTCAGCCTGGCCTTCGCCCGGGCGGTCGGCGAGTACGGCAGTGTGATCTTCATCGCCGGCAACATGCCGCTGAAGTCCGAGATCGCCCCGCTGCTGATCGTCATCAAGCTCGAACAGTACGACTATGCCGGCGCCGCGGCCGTGGGCCTGGCCATGCTGGTCATCTCGTTCGGCGCGCTGCTGGCCGTGAACGGCCTGCAGTTCTTCCTGGCCCGGCGGGGCCGCGCATGAACCCTGGCGTCCGCCTGCCGGGCTTCGCGCCCCTGATGCTGCTGGGCGCGCTGACCGTGCTCGCCCTCCTGATCGTGCTGCCTCTGGGCGTCGTCTTCCAGCAGGCGCTGAGCCAGGGCTTCGCCCGCTATCTCGAACCGCTGGCGCATCCCGATTCGCTGGCGGCCATCCGGCTCACCCTGCTGGTGGCGGCGATCTCGGTGCCGCTGAACGCGGTCTTCGGCGTGGCCGCCGCCTGGGCGATCGCGCGGTTCGAGTTCCGGGGCAAGAGCCTGCTCGTCACCTTCATCGACCTGCCGTTCTCGATGTCGCCGGTGGTCTCGGGCCTCGTCTGGGTGCTGCTGTTCGGCGCCCAGGGCTGGTTCGGCCCCTGGCTGATGGAGAACAACGTCAAGATCATCTTCGCCACCTCGGGCCTGGTCCTGGCCACGGTGCTGGTGACCCTGCCGTTCGTGGCCCGCGAGCTGATCCCCCTGATGCAGGACCAGGGCGCCGACGAGGAGGCCGCCGCGCTCACCCTGGGCGCCGGCGGCTGGACCACCTTCCGGCGGGTCACCTTGCCCAACATCCGCTGGGCGCTGCTCTACGGGGTCCTGCTCTGCAACGCCCGCGCGATGGGCGAGTTCGGCGCGGTGTCGGTCGTCTCCGGCAGCATCCGGGGCCAGACGACCACTTTGCCGCTGCACGTCGAGGTGCTCTACAATGACTACGAATTCGTCGGCGCTTTCGCGGCGGCCTCCATCCTGGCCGGACTCGGCCTCGTCACCCTCGTCCTCAAGTCCTTCCTCGAATGGCGTCATTCCGGTGAACTTTCGGCCAGCCGACGACACTAGCGCCGCCACGGCCCTCGAGATCAAAGGCGTCTCCAAGGCGTTCGGGCGGTTCCCGGCGCTGAAGAGCGTGTCTCTCCAGGCGCGCGAACGCGAGTTCCTGGCGCTGCTGGGCCCCTCGGGCTCGGGCAAGACCACCCTGCTGCGGGTGCTGGCCGGGCTGGAGACCCCCGATTCCGGCGAGGTGCGGTTCGGCGGCGAGGACTTCCTGGCGCTGCCCGTGCGCCGCCGCCGCGTGGGCATGGTGTTCCAGCACTACGCCCTCTTCCGTCACATGACGGTGGCCCAGAACATCGCCTTCGGCCTGACGGTGCGCAAAGCTTCCGAACGTCCCGCGAAGTCCGAGATCGCCGACCGGGTGAACAACCTGCTCCAGCTCGTCCAGCTCGAGGGCCTCGACAAGCGCTATCCCTCGCAGCTCTCGGGCGGCCAGCGGCAGCGCGTGGCGCTGGCGCGGGCCCTGGCCATCGAGCCCCGGATGCTGCTGCTGGACGAGCCGTTCGGCGCCCTCGACGCCCAGGTCCGCCGCGAGCTGCGCCGCTGGCTGCGCGAGCTGCACGACCGCGCCGGCGTCACCACCGTCTTCGTCACCCACGACCAGGAGGAGGCCCTCGACCTCGCCGACCGGGTGGCGATCCTGAAGGACGGCGAGCTGGTCCAGCTCGGCACGCCGAACGAGGTGTACGAGAACCCGGCCGACCCCTTCGTCTTCGACTTCCTGGGCCAGACCTGCCGCATGCCGGGCGTGGTGGAGCAGGGGCGGCTCCAGGTGGCCGACTGGGTGTCCGAGGCGCCGGCCGGCGCGCCGCAGGGCGCGGTGGAGGTCTTCTTCCGGCCCGACGAGGTGTCGTTCGGGGCGCCCGACGCGCCGGGCCTGCTGGCCCAGGTGAAGGGCGTGGCCCAGCGCGGGCCGGACGTGCGGATCGATTGCCGCGTCGGCGAGGCGGACGTCGAGTTCCAGGCCCACGGTCCGACCTTGCCGCAGGGCGTCGGCGCCGGCCTCTCTGTCCGTGTCCTGCCGCTGCGCCCCCAGGTGTACGCCGCCTGACGCGCCGCCGGAACGCGCCGCCGGCGCGGCCTTTCGGGCACGAAGACCACCAGGGCGCCCAAGCGCCGCGGGTCTGCCCTTCATGGTCTTCGTGGTCTTCGTGTTCCAGGCGCCCATGCGCCCCAGGACCTTTGGAGACGTCAGCCCTTCGGCGCGCGGCCGTTCATCTCGTCGCCGGCGTCCTTCGACAGCCGCACGAACCAGAGCATCGAGATCATGGTGAAGAGGCCACACGCCACGAACGCGGGGGCCACCACCTCGGCCGTCAGCCGGGTCTCGCCGTGGAGCGTCATCAGCAGGTGCAGCAGGCTGGCGGCCAGGCCGATCCCGACGGCCTGGACCAGTTGCTGGACCATCGACGAGGTGATCGCCGCCCGGCTCATCTCCGGCGGTTCGATTTCGGCGTACGCCATGCCGTTCAGCGCGGTGAACTGGAGCGAGCGGAAGAAGCCCCCGACGCCGAGGATCGCCATGATCGCCCAATGCGGCCAGTCGGGCCTGAACAGCGCATACGACATGAAGCTGACGCCCACGATCACCGCGTTCACCAGCAGCACCGTCCGGAACCCGAAGCGGCGCAGGATCGGGGGCGCGGCCGTCTTCATGGCCAGCGCCCCGGCGGCCGAGATGAAGGTCATGGTCCCGGCCGCGAATGCGGACAGCCCGAACGACACCTGCAGCAGCATGGCCAGCAGGAAGGGGTTGGCGCCCATGGCCGTGCGCATGAAGGCGCCGCCGACCGTCGCGGCGTTGAAGGTGGGCTTGCGGAAGATCGACAGGTCGACCACCGCATGCGGCGTCCGGCGCGCGTGCCGGCCGTAGGCACCGAGGCTCAGCGCGCCCAGGGCGAGGAGTCCCGCGACCCGCCATGGCGAGACGGCCTCCGCGCCCAGGCTCTCGAAGGCGAAGATCAGCGCCGCCAGGCCGAGTCCGGTCAGAAGGATGCCGGGAATGTCCACCGGCGTCGGAGCCTCGGCCCGCACCTCGGGGATGTAGCGGCGCACGAGGAAGAGCCCGGCGGCCGCGATCGGCAGGTTCATGAAGAAGATCCAGCGCCAGTCGGCGAAGGTGACGATGGCGCCGCCGACCACCGGCCCGACCACCGGCCCCAGCAGCGCCGGCATGGTCACGACCGACAGCGCGCCCACCAGCTCGGACTTGGGCGTGCTGCGCAGCAGGATCAGGCGGCCCACGGGCATCATGGTGGCGCCCGCGGCGCCCTGGATGAATCGCGCCGCGATCAGCGACCAGAAATCGGGCGCCAGGCCACACGCCATCGAGCCCACGGCGTAGAGCACGATGGAGGCCAGGAAGACGCGCCGGGCCCCGAAGCGGTCGGCCAGCCAGGCCGACAGGGGCAGGAACACCGCCGCCGACAGCATGTAGACGGTGATCGCCACGTTCAGCCTGAGCGGCTCTACCCCGAACGTCTCGGCCATGGCGGGCAGGGCGTTGACGATCACCGTGGCGTTCAGGGTCTGCATCAGCAGCGCCGAGCCGATGATGGCGGGCGCCACCCACCCGCGCGTGATGCGCCCGGAGTCTCGGGGCGCGGCGGCCTCCGGGGCGGTCTGAAGCGGCTCGTCGCTCGGGCTCACAGGTCGGCCAGCCTTTCCAGGGCCGGCGCCGCTTCGGCCAGCAGGCGGCGTTCCGCCGGGGTCAGTTGCGTCAGGCGCTCGACCAGCCAGTCGTTCCGCTCCTGGCGGATCTCGTCCAGCTTGCCCTGGCCGGCCGGGGTGATGGTGAGGCCGCACCGGCGTCCGTCGCTGTCGTCCCCGCGGCGGGCCAGCAGGCCGGCGGCCTCCAGCCGCTTCACCTGCAGGCTCATGGTCGGACGGGTGATCCGCTCGGCGTCGGCCAGGGCGCTCACCCCGATGCCCGGCTGCTTGCGCACCTGGACCAGCACCAGCACGTCCTGGGCCGACAACCCCGTACGCTGTCCTGCCTGCCGCAGCCGGCGCGACACGTGCAGAACGGCCGGCCGAAGGGTTTCGGCCAGGGCGACGATGTCGGGCGGCGTCTGGGGCATTCCGGAACTAGGTAGTTAGGTTGGCTAACTACCTAGTTCCGGCAGCTTCCGTACGCAAGCGCCTGTCTCACGAGAAGGCCGCCTTCCTGAACCTTCGGGGCGGCTGCGTTCAGAGAACGCCCAGCATCTCGGCCACCAGCGGGTGGCGGACGATGTCGCGGTCGCCCAGGCGGACCACGGCGACGTTGCCGATCTCCTCCAGCTTCGACGCCACGGGCGCCAGGCCCGAGATCTCGGGCAGCAGGTCGGATTGGTTCGGGTCGCCGGTGACGACCATCGTGGAATGCCAGCCGAGGCGGGTGAGCAGCATCTTGAGCTGCCCGTAGGTGCAGTTCTGCGCCTCGTCGATCACCACGAAGGCGTTGTTCAGCGTCCGGCCGCGCATGAAGCCCACGGGCGCGATCTCGATGGCGCCCTCGCTCATCAGCGCTCGCACGCGCTTCATCGACAGCCGGTCCGACAGCGCGTCGTAGAGCGGGCGCAGGTAGGGTGCGAGTTTCTCCTCGGCGTCGCCGGGCAGGAAGCCGATGCTCTCGCCGGCCTCCACCGCGGGACGCGACAGCACGATGCGGCCCACGCGCCCGCTCTCCAGCGCCTCCACCGCCTTGGCGATGGCGAGATAGGTCTTGCCCGTGCCCGCAGGTCCCAGCGCCAGGACGAGGTTGCGGGCGTCGACGGCGTCCATCAGCGCCTGCTGGCCCTCGGACTTGGCCTTGATGGTCTTGAGATAGCCCTGGTCCCGCCCCGGAACGCGATCGTCGTTGTGATGCGCCAGCGGCGACCAGCCGCGGTCGAGCGGCAGCCGGCGGATCTTGTCGTCTCCCTCGAACTGTCCGGCGTCGAACGCGCCTTCGCGCAGCTGTCGCTTCAGAGCCCGCTTGCTCATAAGGCCTCCTCAGGGGGCTGGAAAAATCGGGGCAAGAAAAAAGGGCGTCCCATGTGGGAACGCCCTTCGGATGGTGGGAGAGAACGGCGGCGGCGCGATGCGCGGCCCGGCGACCCGAGAGGCGGTCCTGCCTCGCTTGCGTGGCCGGGCGATGGGGCCCGGGGGATCGACAGACTCTGCGCCATCCAACTCCGTCCAGCGCGAGACGCGGGGCGGAAACCCCGCGACGGCTTTCGGGAAGGCTTTCGCCCCCTCGAATCGCCCGACTAGAATGATCCTAACGCCCTTTCCGAGTCGTTAAACCGGGGCGCGAGCAAAGAAAAGGGGATGTGACTTGGCTGTCTACAACTTGGGCAATGTGACACCTGAGCTACCGAATGATGACGAATACTGGATCGCGCCGACGGCAGCCGTTATGGGGCGGGTGATTCTGAAGAAGAACGCCTCGGTCTGGTGGGGCGCCACGCTGCGCGGCGACAACGACCCCATCGTGGTGGGCGAGGGCTCCAACATCCAGGACGGCAGCGTCCTGCATACCGACACCGGCTCGCCCCTCACCATCGGGCGGGACGTGACCGTGGGCCACATGGTCATGCTCCATGGCTGCACGATCGGCGATGGCAGCCTGGTGGGCATCGGCTCGATCGTGCTCAACGGCGCCAGGATCGGGAAGAACTGCCTGATCGGCGCCGGCGCCCTGATCCCCGAGGGCAAGGAGATCCCGGACAACTCGCTGGTCATGGGCGCGCCGGGCAAGGTGGTCCGCGAACTCAGTCCCGAACAGGCGTCCCGCATCGGGTTGGGCGCGGCGCACTATGTGGAGAACTGGCAGCGCTACAGGCGGGAACTCGCTGCAATTTCCGGGAAGTAGACCGAAAGCTCGGCCAGCGCCTGTCCGGTCGTCCGGAAATGGATTCCGTGCAGGCCGAGGGCGCGCGCTGCTTCGACGTGGCCGGGGAGGTCGTCGACGAACACCACATCCCCCGCCGCAGCCTGCAGCCGCGAGAGCAGGGCGCGATAGATTTCGGGATCGGGCTTGGTCAGCCCGACGTCATGCGACGAGACCACGCCTTCGAACACGCCGGCGAATTCGGGCCGAGACATGATCTGCGCCTCGGTTGAGAGCGTGTTGGTGAGCGCGAACGTCCTCACGGCCTTGGATCTGAGTTCGCGGACCGCGTGGGCCAGTCGCGCATTGAAATCGCTGAGGTAGGCATACTCGGCGAGCGCGCGGATCAGCAGCCCCTCCAGGCCCAGCCGCGCACCGGCTGCGGCGAAGGCTTCTTCGGCCGTCATCTGTCCGACCTGCGCCGCGCGATGCTCAGGCGAACTGGAGAGCACTGCCTCGATCGTCGCACGATCAAGTCTGGTGTGCGCGGTCCAGCGGTCCCAGAACGCGTCGTCAGGCCAGCCACGGTAGAAGACCCCGCCGATGTCGAGCACGAGGATGGGCATCGCCGCCTTATGCCAGTTGACGGACGCAACGTCCGCCCGGAACGCTGGGCCAAACGGGAGGACGCCATGGCTTACGAATTCATCAAGGTCGACCGCGACGGGCCGATCACCACCATCACGCTCAACCGCCCCGACGTGATGAACGCGATGCACTCGCCGGCGCACTTCGAGATGGACGAGGCGCTGAACGCCTTCGCCGCCGACCCGGAGCAGTGGGTGGGGATCGTCACCGGCGCTGGCGACCGGGCGTTCTCGGCCGGCAACGACCTGAAGTACCAAGCCTCGGGCGGCCAGATGAAGAGCCCGCCGTCCGGCTTCGCCGGCCTGACCGCGCGCTTCGACCTGACCAAGCCGCTGATCGCGGCGGTGAACGGCGTGGCCATGGGTGGCGGCTTCGAGATCGCGCTGGCCTGCGACATCATCGTGGCGTCCGACAAGGCGGTGTTCTCGCTGCCCGAGCCACGGGTGGGGCTGGCGGCCCTGGCCGGCGGGCTGCACCGGCTGCCGCGCGCCATCGGGACCAAGCGCGCCATGGGCATGATCCTGACCGCCCGCCGCGTCTCGGCCGACGAGGGCAAGGAACTGGGCTTCGTCCACGAGGTCACCTCGGCCGAAGACCTGATGCGCGTGGCCACCGATCTCGCCAAGGGCATCTGCGAACTCGGCCCGATGTCGGTCCGCGCCTCCAAGCAGGCGGTCTACCAGGGCCTGGACGAGGCCAGCCTGGAAGCGGCGCTGAAAGGGCAGAACAGATACCCCGCCGTGGCCGCGCTCTATACGTCCGAGGACTTCAAGGAAGGCCCGCTCGCCTTCGCCCAGAAGCGCGCGCCGCAATGGAAGGGGCGGTAGCGGGCGTCAGAGTTCGACGGAGGCGACGATCGGCGGCGCGGGCTTCTTCTGCTGCGCGCGGACGCCAACTACGAGAGCCGGTTCTCGCGGATCGACGCCGACCTTCTGCGCCTGAAGTGGATGACGGGGTTCATCCTCGCGGGCGTCAGCGGGCTGATCCTCAAGAGCTTCTTCGGATAGCGTCTCCAATACCGACGGAAGCGTGACGCCGGCGTCACTTTTTGTCGGCCGCGGCCTTGTCTCCCTCCGGCGCCTTTGTCAGTTTGCCGCCAACTGAACAATGATCAGGGGAGGGCGGGCCGTGGCGGACCGTTTCGACTACATCGTCATCGGCGCCGGCTCGGCGGGCTGCGTGCTGGCCAATCGCCTGACCGAGGACGGAACGACGAAGGTCCTGCTGCTGGAGGCCGGCGGCAAGGACAAGTCGCTGATGGTCACCATGCCCGCGGGCGTGGGCGGACTGATCAGCAAGCAGAACCCGTTCAACTGGGGCTTCTGGACCGAGCCCGAGCCCAACCTCGACAACCGCAAGCTCTGGTGGCCGCGGGGCAAGGGCTGGGGCGGCTCGTCCTCCATCAACGGCATGATCTACATCCGCGGCCATGCCCGCGACTACGACCAGTGGCGCCAGACGGGCCTGGCCGGCTGGGGCTATGCGGACGTCCTGCCCTACTTCAAGCGCTCGGAGAGCCTGGAGGGCGGCGGCGACGCCTGGCACGGCGGGGAAGGGCCGCTGCACGTCTCCAAGGCCGCCTCGCCGAATCCCATCTATCGCGCCGCCATCGAGGCGGGCGCCCAGGCGGGACATCCGGTCACCAAGGACTTCAACGGCTATCAGCAGGAAGGCTGGGGCCCCTACCAGCTCACGATCCACAAGGGCGAGCGGTGGAGCGCGGCGCGGGCCTACCTCTATCCGGCGCTGTCGCGCCCGAACCTGACCTGCCTCACGGGCGCGCGGACCAGCCGCATCCTGATCGAGGGCGGCCGCGCGGTCGGCGTCGAGGTCGTCACCGACAAGGGCGAACGCCAGACCTTCCACGCCGACGGCGAGGTGATCGTGTCGGCCGGGGCCGTGCAGTCGCCCCAGATCCTCCAGCTCTCGGGAATCGGCGCCGGCGACGAACTGGCCAGGCACGGGATCAAGGTGGTCCACGAGTTGAAGGGCGTCGGCGAGAACCTCCAGGACCACCTGGACGTCTGCATGAACTGGGAATGCCCGCAGCCGATCACGATCCACTCGCTGCGCAAGGGCGTGAAGACGCTCTTCATCGGCATGGACTACGTCTTCCGCCGCCAGGGCCTGGGCCGGGAGAACATGCTGGAATCGGGCGCCTTCCTGCGCTCGCGGCCCGACCTCGACCGGCCGGACCTCCAGGTCCATACTGTGCTGGCCATGATGCAGGACCACGGCAAGGTGGCGATCAAGAAGGACGGCTTCACCTTCCACGTCTGCCAGCTCCGTCCCGAGAGCCGTGGCCGGGTGGGCCTGCGCAGCGCCGATCCGCTGGCCGATCCCGCGATCTTCGCCAACTACCTGTCGGCCGAGGAAGACCGTCGCGCGATGCGCCAGGGCGTGAAGATGATGCGCGAGGTGGCGGCCCAGGCGGCGCTCAAGCCCTACATCAAGGAAGAGTATTCGCCGGGCGCGGGCGTGCAGTCTGACGCCGACATCGACGCGTGGATCCGCCGCTCGGCCGAGACGATCTATCATCCGGTGGGCACGTGCCGCATGGGCGCGGCGGGCGACGCGCTGGCCGTGGTCGACGGCGACTGCCGGGTGCAGGGCCTGTCGGGCCTGCGGGTCGTGGACGCCTCGGTCATGCCGACCCTGGTGGGCGGCAACACCAACGCCCCCACCATGATGATCGCCGAGAAGATCGCCGACTCGATCCGTGGCCGGGCGTTCCTCACGCCGGACGACGCGCCGGTCTACGAGGACGGCCGCCAGGCTGCCTGAGCCGCCTGCCGTTCGCGCTTCGCGAACGGCAGGCGGGCGCCGCTCGCGAAGCCGTCGTGCGCCTTCGCGCAGAGGCCGATGCGGTCCAACGCGGTTTCGGCGACGGGTGGGGCATCGCTTCACCAACCGGGACCGCCGATGATCTTGCGTAACCTCCTGGTCGGCCTCGCCGGCCTGGGCCTGGGCTTGGGCCTGACCACGACCGCCGCGGCTGCGGCCGAGACCGCGGACCTCACCGTCACCTTCAGGGGCATGACCGCGCACCAGGGCGCCGTCCTGTTCGTGCTCGCCGACAGCGAGGCCTCGTACGACGACAAGGCGCCGCCGCGGGCCAGCGGCATGGCGAAGGTGAGCGGCGCGGAAGCCTCGCAGACCCTCACGGGCCTCGCGCCCGGCCGCTACGCCATCAAGGCGTTCCACGACGTTGACGGCGACGGGAAGATGGGGACGAACCCCTTCGGCATGCCGACCGAGCCCTTCGCCTTCTCCAACGACGCCCCGGCCATGATGGGCCGGGCGCCGTGGGCGGCGGCGGCCTTCGAGGTGAAGGCCGGCCGCAACGTCCATCAGATCACGATCGACTGAGGCCGCGTCATGGATCGCCGCGAACTCCTCTTCGGCCTCGCCACGACGGCGGCGGCCAGCATCGTCACGCCCGAAGTCGCCCGCGCCGCCGCCCAGGCCGACCGGGCCGCCGCCTCCGGCCTGGACTGGCGCGTCGCCTTCGCCGACCTGGACGCCGACATGCCGCGCACGCCCATGCGGCGGGTGCGCGGCCGGCCCCCGGCGGGGCTGTCGGGCAGTCTGTACCGGAACGGTCCCGGCAAGTTCCACCGGCCGGGCGGCTCGGTCGCCCACTGGTTCGACGGCGATGGCCTGGTGCGGGCCTTCCGTATCGCCGACGGCCAGGCGACCCTCGAGGCCCGCTTCGTCGACACGCCCAAGCGCCGCGCCGACACGGCCGCGAACGCCGTCGTGACCTCGGGCTTCGGCACGCCGGCGGGACCCGGCGCGCGGCTGCGCAACGGCGACGACGCCAACGCCGCCAACATCTCGGTGATGCGCGTGGGCGACGAGCTCTGGGCGCTGTGGGAGAGCGGCTCGCCGATCGCGCTCGACCCGGCCGACCTGTCGACGAAGGGCCCGCGGACCCTGCGTCCCGACCTGGCCCACGCCCCGTTCCTGGCCCATCCCCGCCGCGAGCCGGGCGGCGACATCTGGAACCTGGGCGTGTCGGGCGCGCGGGCGATGGTGTGGCGGCTGGGGGCGGACGGGACGCTGAAGTCGGCGCAGATGGTCGAGCTGCCGATGGCGAGCTACGTCCACGACTTCACCGCCACCCGGCGGCATCTGGTGCTGATCCTCCAGCCGTGGGTGCAGTCGCGGATGGCGCAGCCGTTCGCCGACAGTTTCGAATGGAAGGCCGACCTGGGGACCAAGGTGCTGGTCCTGGACAAGGACGACCTCTCGGCCCGGCGGGTCTACGAGCTGCCGTCCGCCTTCGCCTTCCATTACGGCGCGGCCTGGGAGGAGACGGACGGGACCATCCGCTTCGACGGCTGCTTCAGCCCCGACGCCAGCTTCGCCACCGAGAACGGCCGCCGGCTGATGCAGGGGACGTGGACGCCCGAACCGTCGCCGGACCTGGGCCTGGTCACGCTGCGGCCCGACGGCCGCGCGCGCCTGGAGCCCACGGGCGTCTCCGCCGAGTTCCCGCGCACCGACGGCCGCGTCTCGGGCGGGCCGCGGCGCTGGACCGTCCACGCCACGGGCGGCGGACGGGACACCCCGCTGTTCAACGGCGTGGCCGCGCACGACTGGAAGGACGGCCGCAGCGACGTCTTCCTGTTCGGCGCCCACCAGCTCACCGAGGAGGCCGTCTTCGTGGCCCGGCCGGGCGGGACGGCCGAGCTGGACGGCTGGCTGCTCATGCCCTCGGTCAACACGCGGGCGAGGGCCACCGAGCTGCACGTCTTCGACGCGCGGCGGATCGCCGAGGGGCCGCTCTGCACCTGGCGCGCCGACCGGGTGCTGCCCGTCAGCCTGCACGGCGGGTTCGTGCGGGGGTAGGGCGAGCGCCCCCTCCGTCTCGGCCTTGCAGGCCGAGCCACCTCCCCCGCAGGGCGGGGGAGGAGCGAGCTCAGTCGGCGGGTTTCGGATCGGGGACGACGATCAGGCGGAAGGCGGCCTCGGGCTCGAGCCAGGCCTGGGCGGCGCGGCGGACGTCGGCGGCGGTGACCTGGCGGGTTCCGGGGATGATCTCGCGCGTGGCGTCCAGGCGGCGGGGATCGGCCTGGGCGCCCGACAGCTCGGTGAGCCAGTAGCCGTTGGTGAGCTGGGCGCGCTGGAGGGCCTCGATCCGCGGGGCCTTGGCGCGGGCCAGCTCGTCGGCGTCGACGTCCTCGGCGCGCAGGTCGGCGGCGATCCTGGCGACGTCGTCGAAGAAGCCCGGCAGCTTGTCCGGCGGCGCCTCGATGGTGGCGGCGATGAAGCCCCAGCCGGTCCAGACCAGGCTGTGCAGCGAGCTGACGTTCGGCGAATAGGTCACGCCCTGGGCCTCGCGGAGCTGCTCGGTCAGGCGCAGCTTCATCACCTCGCGCAGGACGGCGGTGTCGCGCGCCTGCTGCGGGTCGGCCCAGTAGTCGGTGGTGGCCCAGGCCATGTACGCCATCGCCTGGTCGGCGCGGCCCTTGTGGGTCAGGACCAGGGGCTGGGCGTTCCCGCCGGGATAGGCGACGGCGCGTTCGGCGGGCGGCAGGTCGCGCGGGGCGCGGCGCGGGGGCAGGGCGCCGAAGGTCGCCGCCACCTGGGCGATGGCCGCGTCCACGGTGATGTCGCCGACGATCACCACCTCGACCGCGCCCCGGGCGAGGTCGCCGGTGACGGCGGCCTTGAGGTCGTCCAGACGGCCGTTGGCCACCTCGTCGCGGCTGGGGAAGGTCCAGCGGCGGTCGCCCGAGTGGATGATCCCCTGGAGGTCGCGGGCCAGGACGCCGCCGCTGGTGGCCTCGTACTGGTCGTGGATCGTCCGGCCGCCGGCCTTGATGCGGGCGAAGGCGGCCTCGCGCCAGGCGGGCTCGGTCATGTAGGCGGCCAGCACCTGGAGCTGGACGGGCAGGTCGCCGGTGCGGGTCGCGCCCGACAGCACGAAGGCGTCGTCGGTGAAGCTGAAGCGGCCGCCGTAGACCCTGGACGCCAGCACGCGCTCCATGTCCTCGACGGCGATCTTCGCCAGGCCGCCCTCCATCAGGGCGGCGGCGGCCCAGTAGGGGCTCTGGCGGTCGCGGGGCAGGCCGGCCATGCCGCGGCCCACGTTCACGCGCACCAGCACCTCGTCGTCGCGGAAGTCGGTGGGCTTGACGGTCAGGCGGACGCCGTTGGCAAAGCGGACGAAGGTGGTCCCGAGGTCGGCGACCTCGCGGCGGCCGGCGACGCGGCCGGGCTTGCCGAAGCGTTCGTAGGGCCAGGCGGCGGCCGTGGCCTGGGCGGGCGGGGTGACGGCCACCGCCTGCGATTCCGCGAGGGCGGCCAGCAGCGCGCCTTCGCCGCCGTCGACCGGCGTCGGCGACGCCATGAAGACCAGCGGCCCCTGGCCCTGGAACACGGTGCGCAGGGCCGCGTCGACCGTCCCGGCCGCCAGGCCCTTCACCGCGTCCTCGAACAGGGCCAGGTCGTCCTCGGGCGAGGTGACCACGGTGTGGTCGGCCAGGGAGGCCAGGATCTCGCCGGCCAGGTCGGCCGGGCGGCGCGTGGCGGCGCCGGCGGCGGCGGCGCGCAGGCGGGCGCGCGTCTCCTCGACCTCGCGGTCGACTTCGTCCTGGCGGACGCCGTACTGGACGATGCGGCGCTGCTCGCGCTCGGCGGCGGCCAGGGCCTCGCGCCAGCGCCCGGCCTCGGCGCCCACGCCGACGGTGGCGATCTCGGCGGCGTCGTCCTGCTGGAACTTCGAGGCGCCGGCGGCCAGGAACGGCGGGTCGGCGCCGCGGGCGATGACGGAGTAGCGGCGGTTCAGGACGGCCAGGCCCAGGCCCTGGACCAGGTCGGCGCGCCGCTGGGCGATGGTGTCGGGCGCAAGGTCGGGCGGGGCGACCCAGGCGATCTGGAGCGACTGGGTGACGCCCGGGTCCACCACCAGCCGGGCCTCGGCGCCGCGGGGCGCGACGGGACCCTGGGGCGGGCCGGCCCGGGCCGGCGCGCGGACGGTCCAGCCGGCGAAGGCGTCGCGGATCTTCTGCTCCATCCGCTCGACGTCGAAGTCGCCCACGGCCACGAAGACCGCGCGCTCGGGCCGGTACCAGGCGTCGTAGAAGTCGGCGATGCGGGCGGCGGGCGCGGTCTTCAGCACCTCCACCGAACCGATCGGCAGGCGGGTGGGCAGGCGCTGGCCCTTCAGCAGGAAGTCCAGGCGCTGGACGACCACGCGGTAGCCCGGGGTGTCGCGGGCGCGCTCCTCGGAGAGGATGACGCCCCGCTCGCGGTCGACCGCGCCGGGGTCGATGGTGAGGTTGAAGGCGGTCTCGCGCATCAGCTTGAGCGAGGTGTCCATTGTCTCGTCGTTGGTGCGCGGCAGGTCCAGCTTGTAGATGGTCTCGGAGAAGCCGGTGGAGGCGTTGGTGTCGGCGCCGAAGGCCAGGCCCAGGCGCTCCAGAATCTTCACCATCTCGCCCTCCTTGACCTCCTTCGAGCCGTTGAAGGCCATGTGCTCGAGGAAGTGGGCGAGGCCGCGCTGGTCGTCGGTCTCCATCATCGAGCCGGCGTCGATCCAGAGGCGGAAGGCGGCCTGGCCCGGCGGGACCGCCTGGCGACGGACGGCGTAGCGCATGCCGTTGGGCAGGGCGCCGAAGCGGATGGCCGGGTCGGCGCGCAGGTCGGACCGCGCCTGGGCCCATTCGCCGGCGGGGGCAGGGGCTAGATTCTGGGCGGGT
The DNA here is from genome assembly GCF_037189685.1 of Phenylobacterium sp. Classification (GTDB taxonomy): domain Bacteria; phylum Pseudomonadota; class Alphaproteobacteria; order Caulobacterales; family Caulobacteraceae; genus Phenylobacterium. The sequence continues at coordinate 162,785 of NZ_JBBCIT010000014.1, forward strand.
GCGGGGAAGGCGACGACGAGAGCCAGGACGGCGGCGAGCGCGGGGCCGACGGCCCGGAGGAGGTTCATCGAGGAAAGCTCAACGGTTCACGGATCGGCCCGCACCTTCGCCAAGCGGCGCGGCGGCGGCAAGGCGCGAATGGGGCGGGGCGAGGCCGAGGGCCTGTCGGGCGCTGCGCCGTTTGGGAACCACGAAAAACACGAAAGGACACGAAAGGGCGTCCGGTCCTTGAGCCTCCGCGCGAGCGGGGGCTCCGTCATGGAACCGCGGAAAACGCGGAAGGGCGCGGGATCGCAGCTTTGCCTTCCGCGTTTCTCCGCGGGCTTCCGCGGTCCCGTGCGGGGGCGCCGCTTCGCGGCCTGTCAGGACCGGACGCCCTTTCGTGTCCTTTCGTGTTTTTCGTGGTTCTTCAAAGGGGCGCTTCGCGCCGTCCGCGGATTCACGCCGCTTCCAGCGCCCACACCCCGGGCTCCGCAGGGGGAGGCGTCAGCTCGAGTTGAAGGGGTGGTCGGGGACGATGCGGCGGGGGGAATTCGCGAAGGGGTCCGGGCTGGGCGGGGAGACCGGCGGGGGCGGGTCGTGCGGGGGGATGTCCCAGCGGGTCCCCCGCGATGACGGCGCCGATGACGGGGACGGTGGTTCTGGCGAAGGCGGTTCTGGCGAAGGCGGTTGGGGCGGCGGCGGTTCGGGGTCGCCCCAGCCCGCTTCGGGTTCGCCGTCGTCGCAAGGCGGTTCGGGCTCGGAATGGAGTTCGGGCGGCGAAACCTCGCGGGCCTCGCCTTCGATGATCGAGGGCTCGGGACCTTCCTCGTCCTCGGGATCGTCGTCGTCCCAGGCTTCGTCGCCGTTCGGGTCGGGCAGGCCGATCTGGCGGCGGAGGGTGGCGATGACGTCCTCGATGGGCGTGTCGGCGAAGCTCTCGTCCAGGAGGTCGTCGTGCAGGCGCTCCTCCAGGTCCTCCAGGTGCATCCGCACGGTGTCGGCGTCGTCGTCGTTCTCGGGGTCGTAGGCCTCGGCGACGGCCCTCTGCATCCACATCCGCACATGGGTCTTGCGCCGGCGGATGCGGCGGGCGGCCTCGCGGTCAAGGATGGCCTCGCACTCCATCCGCTCGCGGCGGTCGTCGGTGCGCAGCTTCGATTCCAGGGCCAGGCACTGGCGCACGCAGCGCGCGACCCGGGCGAACTGGGCGGCGGCGCCCTGGCGCAGCCCGGCCGTCTCGGCCCCCGGCGTCTCCCCCAGGGCTTCCCCCAGGACCTGGGCCTTCATCTCGCGCGCCACCTCCAGGCCCATCTCGGCCAGTTCGGCCAGGATCCGGCCGTGGCGGGCTTGCATGTCCTCGGGCATGTCCTGGGGCTCGTCCATGGAGCCGCAGCCAAGCATGCCGGTACGTCAGAATCGGTCGTAGGCTCGGCGATGGGCGCGATTTTCCGCGTCAGGCCGCGTCGCGCCAGGGGATGGGGTCGGCGAGGGCGACGGCTTCGGGCGTGAGGGCGCAGCGGTAGGCCAGGACCTCGACGCCGTTCGCCGCGGCGTGATCGAGGCCGCGGGCGTAGGCCGGGTCGAGCTCGGCGCAGGCGGCGAAGAGGCCGCAGTCGCCGCGCTGGATCACGAACAGCATCACCGCCCGATGACCGGCCGCCGCCATCGCCTCCAGCTCGCGCAGGTGCTTGAGCGACCGGGCCGCCACGCAGTCGGGGAACTCGGCGAGGCCCGAGGTGCGCATGAGGTGGACGTTCTTCACCTCCAGCCAGCAGGGCGGGCGCCCGGGGTCTTCCAGCAGGAAGTCGATGCGGGAGTTCTGGCCGTAGCGGACTTCGCGGCGGGTCGAGGCGTAGCCGGCGACCTCGGGGATGGCGCCCTCGGCCAGGGCTTCGGCGACGAGGCGGTTGGGGTGGAGGGTGTTGATCCCCACGAGGCCGCCGTCGGCCTCGACCAGCTCCAGGGTGTGGGCCAGCTTGCGCTTGGGATCGTCGGAGCGCGAGACCCAGGCGGGCAGGCCGGGGGTGTTCAGGCCCAGCATGGCGCCCGGGTTGGGGCAGTGGGCGGTGACCGGGGTTCCGTCGTCCAGCACCACGTCGGCGAAGAACCGCTTGTAGCGGCTGACCAGGGTTCCGCGGACGAGGGGCGAGGGGAAGCGCATGGCGGGCGGATCAGGCGATCGCCTGAAGGCCCTTGGCCCGGACCAGGTTCAGGAGCTTCAGCGACGGGCCGTCGGGCCGCTTCTCGCCCCGCTCCCACTTGCTGACGGCGTCCTTGCGGACATTGAGGTAGTGGGCGAACACAGGCTGGGACACCTGCTCGCGCTCGCGCAGGGCCCGGATCTCCGCTGGCGTCATGGGCTCGACCGGCGTGAGGCACAGGGCGTCGAACTCGCGCAGGGTGGCCTTGCCGACCACGCCCGCCCGGTGGAGGCCGGCCACGGTGTCGTGGACCGATGCGAGGATTCCGGATTTCGCCCGTCGGTCAGCCTTCGTCATCTGCCGCAACCTCCACAAACTCGCCCGCGGCGATCGCCTGGCGGACCGCCACGTCGTCCAGATCGAGCAGGACCGCCGCCAAGCTCTTCAGCGCGGCCAGCTCGGCCGCCGAAACATTCGCCCTCTCGTTCTTGGCGAAGCCGTGAACGAAGAAGAGGTGGGCGCCCGTCCGAAAGGCGACGATTGTCCGGAAGCCCCCGGACCTGCCGCCGCCCGGCCGGGCGAGCCGCTGCTTGAAGACCCCGCCGCCCAGGTCGACGTCGCAACGCCCCGACTCGATCCGCTCGGCCGCTTCGGCCAGCGCCGCGTCGTCGAGGCCGGCCTTTCGTACGTAGCGGGCGAACGCCTTGGTCTTGTATCGGCTCATTCGGCGCCCATTCACAAAGTATAATTCCAAGGACTACATTTTTCAATGTCCGCCCCGACAGGATAGAACAGCGGCGCCGGCGTCCGTCGAGGCCGCCATCAGGACCCTGAGGAACCGATGCCCGAGCCCGATCGAGTCACCGCCGCGGTCCTGGTCATCGGGGACGAGATCCTGTCGGGACGGACGCAGGACACCAACCTGCGCGACATCGCCCGATACCTGGGCGTGATCGGCATCGACCTGGCCGAGGCGCGGACGGTGCCCGACGTGCTGGGCGAGATCGTGGACGCGCTGAACGCGCTGCGGGCCCGCTACGACTATGTCATCACCACGGGCGGGATCGGGCCGACGCACGACGACATCACCGCCGACGCGGTGGCCGCGGCGTTCGAGGTGGAGCTGCACGAGCACCCCGAGATCATCGCCATGATGGAAGCCCGCTGGGGCGGCGAGCTGACGCCGGCGCGGCGGCGGATGGCGCGCGTGCCGGTGGGCGGCGCGCTGGTGAAGAACCCGGTGCAGGGGCCGCCCGGCTTCACCATCGGCAACGTCTTCACCCTGGCCGGCGTGCCGCAGATCATGCGCGGGATGCTGGAGGACGTGGGGCCGCGGATGCGCGGCGGGCGGCCGACGGTGTCGCGCACCGTGCGGGTGGACGGCTCGGGCGAGGGGGTGATCGCCGCGCCGCTGGAGGCGGTGGCGCGGGCGCACCCGGACATGTCGCTGGGCAGCTATCCGTTCTTCGGGCCGGACGGCTACGGCTCGAACCTCGTGCTGCGCAGCCGCGACCCCGAGGCGCTGGCCGCCGTGGTGGTCGAGCTGATCGCGGCGCTGAACGGCGCGGGGATCGAGAACGTGCGCGAGGTCCAGGTGGCGTAGCCGGCCGGCGCGGCGGGGCTTGGCGATGTCGGCGGGCGGAGCGAGCGGGCTGCGCGAAGCGCTGGAGGCGCGGCAGGTCGCGATCTATTTCGCCGCGGTGCTGGCGGCGGCCGGGCTGGGCGCGGCGGTTCCGGGGGCCGCGGCGCTGGAGGCGGCGATCAATCCGGCGCTGGCGATCATGCTGTTCGCCACCTTCCTGCAGGTGCCGCTGGCCGACCTGGGCCGGGCGCTGACGCGGGTGCGGTTCCTGGGCGCGCTGCTGGCGGCGAATTTCCTGGTGGCGCCGCTGCTGGTGCTGGCCCTGGTCCAGATGCTGCCGCCCGATCCGCTGCTGCGGCTGGGCGTGCTGCTGGTGCTGCTGGCGCCCTGCATCGACTATGTGGTGACGTTCGCCCACATCGGGCGGGCCGACGCGCGGCTGCTGCTGGCGGCGACGCCGGTGCTGCTGCTGGTCCAGATGCTGCTGCTGCCCGCCTACCTGGGCCTGTTCCTGGGCGATGCGGCGGCGGGCCTGGTCCGGGCCGAGCCGTTCCTGCACGCCTTCGCCTGGCTGATCGCCGCGCCGCTGGCCCTGGCGGCCGCGGTCCAGGCGCTGGCGCGGCGGGGAAAGGGTGGTGCGGGGGGCGAGCGCCTGCTGGGCGTCCTGGGCCTGCTGCCCGTGCCGGCCACGGCGGTGGTGCTGTTCGTCGTGGTCGCGTCGGTGACGCCGCAACTGGGCCTGGCGCTGGACGGCGCGGTCCGCGCCCTGCCGCTGTACGTGGCCTATGCGGTGCTGGCGCCGCTGCTCGGCTGGGGCGTCGCGCGACTGGCCCGGCTGGACGCGCCGGCGGGGCGGGCGGTGGCGTTCAGCGCCGGCACGCGCAACTCGCTGGTGGTCCTGCCGCTGGCGTTCGCCGTGCCGGGCGGGGCGCCGCTGCTGCCGGCGGTCGTCGTCCTGCAGACCCTGGTCGAGCTGGGGGCTTCGCTGGCCTACATGCGCCTGATCCCCAGGCTGGGCGCCCGTGGCGCGGCGAGCCGGTAGGCCGCGCACTGCGTGGTTGCAGTCTGCGCGGCGGAAGGCCAGAACCCCGCCCCGATGCGTCGCCACCTTTCCGCCGTGTTTCGCGGCCCGTCCCCGATCAAGCCGCGGGAAGCGGTGCGCGCCGCCGTCGGCGCCGGGCTGGGCGTCGTCGTCTGCGGGCTGCTGGCCCGCGCCGCGGTGGACGGCGGGCCGTCGCTGACGCCGCTGCTGGTCGCGCCCGTCGGGGCCTCTGCGGTGATGGTGTTCGCGATCCCGGCCAGCCCGCTGGCGCAGCCCCGGTCGGTGATCGGGGGCAATACGCTGGCCGCCGTGGTCGGCGTGGCCTGCGGCCTGACCTTCCGCGAACCCGCGCTGGCCGCGGCCGTGGCGGTGGGCGGGGCGCTGATGGTCATGGCGCTCCTGGGCTGCCTGCATCCGCCGGGCGGGGCGATCGCCCTGGGAGCCGCCCTGGCCGGGAGCTCGTCGCAGCCGGTCGGTTTCGACCACGCGCTGATCCCGGTAGGCCTGTGCTCGGTGCTGCTGGTGGCCCTGGCGATCGTCTACGGCCGGCTGACGGGCCACGCCTATCCGCACCGGGCGCCGGCGCGGGCCAATCGCCACCGGACGCGGGACGCGCCGGCGGCCCAGCGCCTGGGCTACACGCCGGCCGACCTGGACCGGGCGCTGGCGCAGTACGGCGAGCTGCTGGACGTGGACCGCGACGACCTGGACGCGCTGTTCCGACAGGTCGAGATCCAGGCGCACCGGCGGCTGCATTCGCAGATCTTCTGCGGCGAGATCATGTCGCGCGACGTGATCTCGGTGGCGCTGGAGCAGAGCGCCGAGAGCGCGCTGGCCTATCTGCAGCAGCGCGAGCTGCGCGCCGCGCCGGTGCTGGACGCCGACGGACGCCTGGCCGGGATGGCGCGCCGCGCCGAACTGCTGGCGGCCGGCGACCGGACGGTCGCGGCGGCGCTGGACCCCTTCGTGCACACGGTGGGGCCGGAGACGCCCATCGATGCGCTGCTGCCGATGCTGTCCAGCGGGTCGACCCACGAGGCCATGGTGCTCGACGGCGAGCGCCGCCTGGTGGGCATCATCACCCAGACCGACCTGCTGGCGGTCCTCTACCGCGCCCACGTCGTCGAAGCGGTGATGGCCAACGCCGCGTAGGACCGGCCCCGGCCCCTCAGGCGGCGGCCAGGTTCTCCAGGCGGGTGAGCCAGTAGTCGGCGTCGTAGCCGTCGTCGCCGGTGAGGTAGCGCCAGAGCTTGACGCGGTTGACCATCTCCAGCCGCCCGGTGTCGTCCTCGAACCAGGGCTCGGGGGTCATCAGGATCTGCTCCACCGACGGCGGCTGGGGGCCCTTGAGGTAGAAGATCGGCCGCTGCTGGCCTTGCGGCTCCAAGGTCGAGACGTCGAACTTCCGCACCTGGGGCTCGCGCGGGTTCATGCGGATCTTGAACATGGTGCGCGTCCGGTCCGAGCGGTTCACGCCGCCGCCGTGCCAGACGCCCGAGTGCAGGAAGAGGAGCGTGCCCGCCTCGCAGACCATGTGCTGCTGGCCGCGGACGTTCTGGTAGCGGGCCAGCGCCGCCTCGCTGACCTTGCGCAGGTGGGTGCCGGGGATGAAGCGCGTGCCGCCCATCTCGCGGGTCACGGCGTGCGGATAGTACATGATCTGCACGTCGAACGCCCGGCGCGGGTCGATGGTGGAGTCCTGGTGCGTGTGCTGCGAGACGTTCTCGCCGCCCGCGGCCTCGTGGTAGGCGGGCGGGAAGGTGACGTGCAGGAAGTGGTGGTCGAAGCGGGGATCGTCGCCCACCAGGCTGCGGATCGCGCCGGCCACGACGGGCAGCTCCAGCATCCGGGCCAGGGCCGAGCCCTGGGCGTAGGCGCGGGCCAGCGGCGTGCCCGCCGGCGTCTCGGGGATGTCGGCCTCGGCCAGCATCCGGCCGTAGGCGGCGCGCAGCTTGCGGCCGGGCTCGGGGGCGGCCACCTCGCCCACCTCGTCCAGGAACTGGCGGTTGATGTCGTCGGGGACCACGGCGTCGAAGCGCAGGAAGCCGCGGGCGGCGAAGCTGGCCATCTGATGCGCCGAGAGCAGGGGAAGGCCGGTCATGGGACAACCTCTTCGAGCTGTTCGAACCAGAACTCGTACTTCAGGTAGCTGACGTCGAACTCGGCGCCGGGGACGTGGGGGTTGAGCTGGGAGGCCTGGAACAGGCGCCAGCCGTCCTTCAGGGCGTCGAGGCCGGTGCGGTAGGGCGGCTCCTCGCTGTCGCCGGCCATGTGGCGCTCACGGCCCGTGCCGTCGTAGCGGGACCAGCCGACGACGGTGGAATCCAGCGCCGAGTTGGAGAGGTAGAGCACCAGCACGCTCTGTCGCCGCATTCCGTTTCCCCCATCGGCCCGAGGGTGGCGCCGCGGCGGCGGAAGGGAAAGGGCGACGCCACGGAAAGGCAGGCTGACGCTTGACCTCCCCTAGGGGCGCCCGCGACAAGTCGCGCCAACAATCGTGGAGGATATCCGAGATGGCGTTCAAACCCTTCGACCTGACCGGCAAGGTCGCGCTGGTGACCGGCGGCAACGGCGGCATCGGCCTGGGGATGGCCGAGGGGCTGGCGGCGGCGGGCGCCAAGGTGGCGATCTGGGGCCAGAACCCGGAGAAGAACGCCAAGGCCGAGGCGGCGCTGAAGGCGCATGGCGGCGAGGTGCTGGTCCAGAAGGTGGACGTGGCCGACGAGGCCTCCATCGTCGCGGGCGTCGCCGAGGTGCTGAAGACCTTCGGCCGCCTGGACTTCGTGGCCGCCAACGCCGGCATCGGCGGCGGGGCGCCGTTCGAGGAGATGACCACCGAGAAGTGGCGTCGGGTGACGACGGTGAACCTGGACGCCGTGTTCTGGACGTTCCGCGAGGCGGCCAAGCACATGGTGGAGCGCGCGAAGGCCGGCGATCGCGGGGGTTCGCTGGTGGTCACGTCGTCCACCTCGGCCATCCATGGCGCGCCGCGGAACCAGGCCTATGCCTCGACCAAGGGCGCGGTGCTGTCGATGGTCCGCGGGCTGGCCGTCGAGTACGCCCGCCACGGCATCCGGGCCAACTCGATCCTGCCCGGCTGGATCGCCACCGACATGACCTCGGGCCTGCAGGCCAACGACAAGTTCAACGACAAGGCCATCGGCCGGGTGCCCATGCGGCGCTGGGGCGAGGGCGACGACTTCTCGGGCATCGCGGTCTACCTGGCCTCGGACGCCTCGAAGTTCCACACGGGCGACAGCTTCGTCATCGACGGCGGCTACACCATCTTCTGAGGAGGTCGCCGTGGCCGACCGCTACGCCCGCTACGTGCGGCTGAAGTTCGAGCGGCCCGCCGAGGGCGTGCTGCGGATCGTGATGAGCAATCCCGGCCGCCTGAACGCGGCCGACGCCGACATGCACCGCGAACTGGCCGAGGTGTGGCGCGACGTGGACGCCGACCCGGACGCGCGCTGCGCCATCCTGACCGGGGAGGGGAGCGCGTTCTCGGCCGGCGGCGACTTCGAGATGATCCAGGGGATCGTCGACGACTTCGAGGTCCGCGCGCGGGTGATGCGCGAGGCGCGCGACATCGTCATGAACATGGTCGACTGCCAGACGCCGGTGGTCAGCGCGATGCGCGGCGTGGCGGTGGGCGCGGGCCTGGTCTGCGGCCTGCTGGCCGACGTCTCGATCGCCACGCCCGACTGCCGGATCATCGACGGGCACACGCGGCTGGGCGTGGCGGCGGGCGACCATGCGGCGATCGTCTGGCCGCTGCTGTGCGGCATGGCCAAGGCGAAATACTACCTGCTGACCTGCGACCCGCTGGACGGGGCCGAGGCCGAACGGATCGGCCTGATCTCGCTGGTGGCCGAGGACGCCGAGCTGGACGCCCGGGCGCTGGCGGTGGCGACCAAGCTGGCGAACGGCGCGCCGCGGGCCATCGCCTGGACCAAGCACGCCCTGAACCACTGGCTGCGCAGCGCCGGGCCGGCGTTCGACGCCTCGCTGGCGCTGGAGTTCCTGGGCTTCACAGGGCCAGAGGCGGCCGAAGGCCTGGCCTCGCACAGGGAGAAGCGCAAGCCGAAGTTCGTGTGAACGCGGCCGTTAACCCGACGCTTCCCTGACCGGGGTCATGATGCGCCCTTCTCGGTCTCTGGGGAGGGCGCCGACGATGACCGGATCCTACACGCTCCTGGCCGCCGTGCGGCGCAAGGAACTGCCGACGCGGCTGGTGCTGGCCGCGGCGCTGGCGGGCATCGGCTACTGGCTGGCGCCTTCGGTCTGGCCGGCGGCGTGGTTTGCGCTGGTGGTCGTGACCCAGTTCGCCGACTGGGCCGTCTATCGCGGCATCACCCGCGAGCCGGACACCCGGCGGACGACGGTCTGGGTGCTGGCCACCTTCGCGTCGACGGCGGTCTACACCTCGCTGGGCGCCTACCTGTGGCTGGCCGGCGGGCAGGCGGGTCAGCTCTTCGGGATGCTGATCTCGGCCGGCGGGCTGCTGCACGTGACGATCCACATGCACCACGTGAAGTCGCTGCTGATGGCCGCGGCCCTCCCGCACGCGCTGGTGTTCTTCTCGATGCCGCTTCGCGGCGTGCTGGCCGGCGACGTCCACATGTGGGCCCTGGTGGCCGGCGCGGTGATGTATGTGGCCCACCTGCTGGTGGCCTTCCGCCAGGCGAACTCCACCACGCGCCAGCTGGCCGACGAACGCAACCGCGCCGAGCAGGCCAGCAAGGCCAAGTCGGATTTCCTGGCGACGATCAGCCATGAGATCCGCACACCGATGAACGCCATCGTGACGGCGGCGCACCTGCTGCGCGGCTCGCGCCTGAACAAGGCCCAGCGCGAGCAGGTGGAGATCCTGACCGACGCCAACGACGTGCTGCTGAGCCTGCTGAACGACGTGCTGGACCTGTCGAAGATCGAAGCCGGCAAGATGGCCCTGGAGTACGCCGACGTGGACCTGCGGCGCACGGTCCAGGGGCTGCACCGCCTGTGGCGTCCGCGGGCGGCGGCCAAGGGGCTGGAGCTGAGGCTGGAGATGGCCGACGACGCGCCCGCCGCCGTCTCGCTGGATCCCCTGCGCCTGAAGCAGATCCTCTCGAACCTGATCTCCAACGCCGTGAAGTTCACCCAGAAGGGGGCGGTCACGATCCGGCTCGCGGCCGAGGCGCGCGGCGACGGCGAGGTCCTGGTCTTCGACGTGGCGGACACCGGGGCCGGGATTGCGCCCGAAGCGGCGGAGCGGCTGTTCGACGCCTTCGAGCAGGGCGAGGCCGGCACCACACGCAAGCACGGCGGCAGCGGCCTGGGGCTGGCGATCAGCCGCCGGCTGGCCACCCTGATGGGGGGCGGCCTGGGGGTGGAGAGCGAACCGGGGCATGGCTCGACCTTCCGGCTGGTCCTGCCGCTGGTCCGCAGCGTGGCGGACACCGAGGCGGCTCCCGAGGATGCGGCCGCCGGCGGCGAGGACGCGCTCCGGAACATGGAGGTGCTGGTGGCCGAGGATCATCCGGTGAACCAGCGCGTGCTGGAGTTGCTGCTGGCGCCGCTGGGGTGCCGGCTGACGTTCTGCGAGGATGGCGGCAAGGCCGTCGACCTGGCGGCGGGGCGGCCGTTCGACGCGATCCTGATGGACATGCAGATGCCGGTGCTGGACGGGCTGGAAGCCACGCGCCGGATCAAGGCCGGCGGCGGGCCGAACGCCGGGACCCGGGTGATCGCGCTGACGGCCAACGCCCTGGAGCATCACCGCGCCGCCTGGGCCGAGGTGGGGGTGGAGGCGTTCGTGAGCAAGCCGATCGACGCGGGCCAGCTCGTCGCCGCGCTGACGCGGGCGGCGACGGACGCGGCGGTGCGGCAGGCGGCCTGAGCGCCTCGAACTCCCTCAGTCGGTGAAGACGACGGTCTTGCGGCCGTTGAGGAGGACCCGGTCCTCGAGGAACCAGCGGACGGCCCGGGCCAGGACGCGGCGCTCGATGTCGCGGCCCTTGCGGACCAGGGCGGCGGGCGTGTCGCGATGGCTGATGCGCTCGACGTCCTGTTCGATGATCGGGCCTTCGTCGAGGTCGGCGGTGACGAAATGGGCGGTGGCGCCGATCACCTTCACGCCGCGGCTGTGGGCCTGGTGATAGGGACGCGCGCCCTTGAAGCCCGGCAGGAACGAGTGGTGGATGTTGATGCAGCGCCCCTCCAGCTTCCCGGCCAGGTCCGCCGAGAGCACCTGCATGTAGCGCGCGAGCACCACGAGTTCGGTTCCCGTCTCCTGGACCAGCTTCCAGAGCCGGGCCTCCTGCTCGGGCTTCGTCTCGGCCGTCACGGGCAGGTGGCGGAAGGCCACGCCCTGGAGGTCGGTGTGGGGATAGGTCGAGGCCGGGTGGTTGGAGACCACGGCGGTGATGTCCATCGGCAGCTCGCCCTGGCGCCAGCGCCACATGAGGTCGGCCAGGCAGTGGTCCTGCTGCGACGCCAGGATCATGACCCGGCGGCGCTCCCTGCGACCCCGCAGCGTCCAGGTCATGTCGTGGTCGTCGGCCAGCGGCTGGAAATGGGCGCGCCAGGCGTCCACGCCGGCGTCGCCCGGATCGAACACCACGCGCATGAAGAAGCGACCGGTCTCCTGGTCGTCGTACTGCTGGGCGTCGAGGATGTTGGCTCCGCGCTCGAAGAGGAGCGTCGAGACGCGGGACACGATGCCGGGGCGGTCGTTGCAGGAGAGGGTGAGTATCATCGCGCGGGGCCTCTGCACGCCCCGCGCGGAGGCCGTCAAGCGCCTGATCTCCGAAAGGACCGATCGGCGCAACGCCGGCGAACGCCCGGCGCGCCGCGATCCCGCATTGCGGCCACGCCTGTTCGGCGCGAAGACTGGCCCTGAAGACTGGCCATCTTGCACAGGATCGAGGCCCGAATGCGGATCACCCACGCCCTCGCCATCGCGGTCCTGGCCGTCCCGATCGGGACGGCCCCCGCGCCGGCGGCCGCCCAGCCGGCGTCGCCGGCCGACGCCTGTTCGCTGGCGATCCGCTACGCGGTCCAGGACCGGTTCCCCCAGGCGCGGGGCGTGCGCATCCGCAGCGCCGACGTGAACCAGGGCGGGCGCAACCAGGCGCGCGTCTCGGGCCGGGGGGAGTTCGAGGACCGCAACGGCGGCGAGGCCCGGTTCCAGTACGGCTGCACCTACAACCACCGCAGCGGCCGCACGTCGCAGCTCGACATCAGCGACGTCCACCACAAGGACGGCGGGTCGAACGGGGCGGCGGTGGCGGGCCTGGTGATCGGCGCCATCGTCCTGGGGGCCATCGTCGCGGGGAGCAACAAGGACAAGGACCGGGACCGGGACGACGACTGGCGCAACGACGAGGTGTGGAGTCCCGCCAGCGGCGTGCGCTGCGTCCAGCGCGAGCGCGCCTGCTACAAGAACGGGCGCTTTTCGCAGTCGTGGACCGACCGGATCTTCTACCGCTGAGCGGTCAGGCGCCGGCCCGGCGCTCGCCAGCCTTGTCCTTGGCCGCCTTGTCCTTGGCGGCCTTGCTCCTGGAGGCGTCGCCGACGGGCGGGGGGTAGCGGAAGCCTTCGCCGCGGCTTCCTGCGGCCGCGAGCTGTTCCGCGGCGAAGTCCCAGTCGGCGAGGTTGTCGAACCAGCGCTCCAGGAACCGCTTCCGGTCGTTCTTGTGGTCCAGGTAGTAGGCGTGCTCCCAGACGTCGCAGACCAGGAGGGGATAGATCCCGTCCTTGACCAGGGTGTCGTCGGCGTCGTGGGTGGAGATGACCTTCAGGCCGTCAGACCCCGTCACCAGCCAGGCCCATCCCGAGCCGAAGTGGCCGGCGCCCTCGGCGACGAAGGCGGCGCGCAGGTCGTCCAGGCCGCCGAACGCCGATTCGATCGCGGACTTCAGGTCGCCTGAGGGGCCCTTGCCCCCGGTGGGGCGCATCGAGCGCCAGAAGAAGGCGTGGTTCCAGGCCTGGGCGGCGTTGTTGAACAGCGACTTGTCGCCCTTGCGGTGCGCCTCGCGCACCACCTCTTCCAGGGGCTTGCCGGCCAGGCCCGCCTTGGGCGCGAGGTCGTTGGTCTTGTCGACGTAGGTCTTGTGGTGCTTGCCGTGGTGGGTGCGCAGGGTGTCGGCCGACATGAGCGGCGCGAGCGCGTCTTCGGCGTAGGGGAGGTCGGGCAGGACGTACATGGCAGGCTCCGGAGGAAGGCCGTGGAAAGCTTCGACCTCTCCAACACCCGCCGGCGCGAGCCGTTCCGGGGCGGCGCCGAGATTCCCATTGCGCATCCCCCCTGGAACAGTGTGAATTGCGCCGAGTCGGAAGGAGGGCTGGCCCGCAGCCATCCTTGTGACGAACCAGACCTCCGAGAGGGGGTCGCCGGCGTCGACACGGGACGCCCCAGGGGTTGGATATGGGGGCTTACCGAGCGCTTTCAGGCGCTGCGGCGACGCTTGCGTTCGCCGTAGCGCCAGCCGTGGCGCATGCGCAGTCGACGACACAGTCAAGACAGGAACTGAACCCGGCGGGGCGCACGCAGATGCAGGCGCCGCCGGCGGCCGACCTGTTCAGCGCGCCGGGCGCCGGGCCGTGCCCGCTGGCCGAGAATCCGGCCGCGCTGACCGTCACCTCCGTGACGTTGAGGGGGCTGGAGTCGGTTCCGGCGGCCGAGCTGGCGCCCGCCTATGCGGCGTTCCTGAACCGGCCGGACGGGGACGCGGGCGACCTCTGCAAGATCCGCGACGCGGTGGCCGAGGCCCTGTTCGACCGCGGCTTCCTCGTGCGGGTCGAGATTCCTGCCCAGACGATCGATGGCGGGGCCGTGACCCTGGAGGTGATCGAGGCGCGGGTCGCCAACGTCACGCTGCGGGGCGACCCGGGCCCGGCGGCGCCGGCGCTGGAGCGCTACGCCGAGCGGCTGCGCGGCATGGCGCCCTTCGATATCGCCCGCGTGCAGCGCTACATCCTGCTGGCCTCCGACGTGCCGGGGATGAAGGTGCGGGCCTCGGTGCGCCCCAGCACGTCGGGCGAGCGTGGGGCGGTGGACCTGGACCTCCATGTCGTGCGCGACGAGGAGGAGGCGATCGTCAACGCCCAGAACCTGCAGGCGCGGGCCACGGGGCGGTGGGGGTTCCTCGGCCGCTACGACCTGAATGCGCGCAGCCGCTACGGCGAACGGACCACACTGGTCTTCTATCGCACCATCAAGAACGAGCAGTGGGTGGCCCAGGGGCTGACCGAGGCCCGTTTCGGCTCCGAGGGCCTGGTGGTGCGCGGCGGCCTCGCCTATGGCGAAAGCCACCCCGGCGGGGCGCTGGCGGGGCTGGGCCTGAAGAGCGAGAGCCTGATCGGATCGGTGGAGGCGGCCTATCCGCTGGTGCGCAGCCGGCGGAAGAACATCTGGGTGGCCGGCGGGGTCGAGGTGATCGACCAGACCACGAGCCTGGGCGGGGCGGCCAAGCTCATCGACGACGAGCTGCGCGTGGCCTATGTGCGGGCCGAGGGGGACCAGACCGTCTACTACGGCTACCGGCCGGTCCTGCTGCGCGGCCAGGTCGGGCTGCGCCAGGGCCTCAACGTCTTCGGGGCGACCGACAAGGGCGACCGGCTGCTGTCGCGCGCCGAGGCCCGGCCCTCGACCTGGAGCCTGACGGCCGAGGGCTCGATCCTCACGATGCTGACGCCCACGCTCGCGGCCTATGTCGAGGTGTCGGGACAGTATGCGGGCAAGCCCCTGGCGGCGTACGAGGAATTCTCGGTGGGCTCGCTCACCGTGGGGCGCGGCTACGATCCGGGCTACATCACCGGCGACAAGGCCCTGGCCGCGTCGTTCGAGCTGCGCGGCGGGCCGTACCAGCCGCGGGCGGGCCTGACGGTCAGCCCGTACGCGTTCTTCGACATCGCCCATACCAGCGACCACGACCGGACCGGCTACAGCCAGACCCTGACGTCGGTCGGCGTCGGCGTGCAGATCCCCGTGCGGGAGCGCTGGACGCTGGACGTCGGCTACGCGCAGCCGCTGGACAAGCGCGCCATCGACCGCAGCAAGCCCCCGGGGCGGCTGCTCGTCAACTTCACCGCGAGGTTCTTCTGATGCCTGCCTCGACACGTCTCCGCCGGCTGGCCGCCGGCGTGGCCCTCGCCGCCCTCACGGCCGCGGCCCTGGCCCCGAACGGGGCCGCCGCCCTGCCGGTCTACAGCGGCGACTTCCAGGTCAGCGCCGGCGGCGGCGCGCCCTTCATCAACACCCTGGGGTCCGACCTGGTGATCGTGGACCTCAACGCGCCGCGGACCATCATCGACTGGACCAGCTTCAACCTGGCGGCGGGCGAAGTCGTCTCCTACGCCTTCGAACAGAACAACTGGATCGCGCTCAACCGCGTGCCGAGCGGCCCCATCGAGATCGACGGGTTCATCAGCGCCGCGCGCAGCGCCGGGTTTCCGCTGGACACCGGCGCGACCGCGGGCGGCAACGTCTGGTTCTATTCGCCCGACGGCGTGATCTTCGGCCCCAACGCCCGGGCCAACGTGGGCGGCCTGCTGGCCACCAGCGCGGCGGTCAATCCGGCCCAGTTCCTGAACCCGTCGAACCTGACCATGCGCTTCACGGGGTCCGGCGGCGGCGGGCCGGTCACGATCGCCGGCGGCGGCACGTTCACGGGGCGGGGCCACCTGGCCTTCGTGGCCCCGCGGGTGACGTCCGAGGCGGGCGCCACGATCAACGCGGGCGACCTGGGCACGGCCGCCTATGGCGGGGTGGACACCTACGACATCACCTTCATCCCGATCGGCGACAACGACCTGGCGTTCTTCACCTTCCAGGTGCCGAGCGCCGCGGCCGGGACCCCGTTCTCCGAGGCGCTGAACCTGGCGGGCCAGACCACGGGCGCCAACGTCTACCTGCTGGCCATGAGCCGGGCCGCGGTGACCAGCCAGCTGATCAATGCGCCGGGCCTCCTGGTGGGGGCGTCGTCCGAGACCCGCTACGGCCAAGTCACCATCTCGACCGGCCGCAACATCGTGCTGGGCCAGGTGGGCCACGGCGAGGAGACCCAGCAGGTCGCGGGCGTCACGACCGGCTCGGTGCGCATCGGCGAGATCAACGCCATCGGCAACGTGAACATCTACCTGACCGGCACCGGCTCGATCGGCGACCTGACGGTGGACACCGGCGTCCGCGCCGGCCAGGGGCTGCTGATCGCGGCCAAGGACATCAGCGTCGGCTCGGGCGGCCTGTCCTCGGGCGACACCGGGATCAACTTCGGCAGCATGATCATCGACACGTCGGGATCGGTCAGCACGCCCCGCCTCACGGCGCGGACCGACATCTTCGTGACGCCCGGCGCCGCGGCCGCGGGCCGCCCGAACGGGCCGGGGGTGCTGGACGTCGGAGCGGTGACCGCGGGCGGCGAGATCCGCCTGATCGGCTCGTCCGTCACGGGCACGGTCCTGAATTCGGGGGGGCAGACCCAGATCTTCGCCACCCTGCCGGTCAACCTGTCGTCCCTGAGCACGGGCGGCTACACCCGGATCAGTTCCGAAGAGACGATCACCGTCGGCTCGGTGAGCGGCGTCGACCTGGACATCCGCTCGGCCCTCGGCGTCACGGCGAGTTCGCTCACGGGCTCGGCCTCGGTGCGGGTCGGCACCGGCGGCCCGGCCGTCATCAGTTCGATCTCGGGGCCGACCCTCAATCTCGAGGCGCCCTCGGCCCGGCTGGGAACGGTGTCCATCCCCGGCGAGGCGCGCATCCGCACGCGCAACCTGGACCTGCTCAGCAGCCTGACCGCGGGCGAGCTGATCCTGGAGCTGACCTCGCCTTCGGGGCCCCTCCTCATCGGGGGCGCGGACGATCCCGGCCTGACGGACGAGGAGATCGGACGCATCCAGGTGACCGGCGGCCTGACGATCTACGCCGGCCAGACGGCGACGACGATCAACGAGCCCGTCCTCACGTTCGCCGACATCGAGGTCGGCGACCTGACGATCGATCCCACCCGCATCCCGCGCCTGACCCTGGCGGCCAACTCGGGCCGGGAGGTCCGGATCGGCGGCGTGCTCAGCGTCACCGGGCCGGGCGGCGACCTCCAGATCGGCATGCCCGAGGCGGCCAGCCCCTGGGCGCCGGGCGCCATCATCCTGACCGGGTCGATCGGTTCGGCGTCGGGCGACGCGGTCGCCGGCTTCACCGACGTGCATGCGTTCCGGAGCGTCCGGATGCACGCGACGAACGACATCCTCATCGGCTCGCCCCGTTTCATCGACCTGATCTCGCCCGTGCCGGCGGACCAGATCGACATCGGCGCCGGACGTCCCGAGGGCGTGGCGCCCGTGGACGACGAGGTGGACCGGCTGTTCATGGTGGCGGGCGCGGTGACGCTCACGGCCAACGACCGCATCGTGCAGCAGAACACGGGCCTGACCACCGAGGCGGGCCTGTACCTCACGGGCGAGGGGATCGAGGCCAGCGAACCGCTGCTGACCGTCGGCCGGGCGCAGGTGGGCGACCTGTTCGGCGCGTTCGCCACCGCCGACGGGCTGCTCTCGATCGGCCGCGCCGGGGCGTTCTCGAGCCGGATCGTGCGCGAGCCTGGAGACACCACGGCCGGCGCGATCCGCATCAACGGCTGCCCGCTCGGCATCGGCTGCGCGACATTCACGCCGGCCAACCAGTTCCGGGTGGAGCAGTTCCGGCCAGCCGGCCCGCGGGGGGCGCTGGATCCGCCCATCCTGACCCCGCCGCCGCCGCCGGACGACGACGAACGCGAAGCGGAAGCCGTGACCACCGGCGCCGGCAACGAAGAGATCTGGCGGAGGGACCGATGAGCCCGCTCAAGACCTATGCGCTCCTGTCGGCGTCGTTCCTCGCCGTTGGGGCCACGCTGGCCGCCGGCCCCGCGCTGGGCCAGGTCCGGGGCGCGGCGCTTCCCGAGGTGTTCCCGCTGGGCCAGAGCGGCGCCAGCGGCGCCGTCTGCGAGGCCGTGCGCGACTACCAGGACCCGATGGGCCAGAGCGGCGAGGCGCGCGCCTGGCGTATCCGGTGCCGCGGCTACTCCACCACCCTGGGCCGCCTCTACCAGCTTCCGGCCACGCGGGCCGGGGCCTGGCGCGAGGCGCTGGCCGTGCGGGCGCAGTGCGCCCCGGCCCAGGCGGCGCCCGGCGGCCTGCCCGGCACGCTGGCGGCCTGTCGCCTGGGCGGAGCCGAGGGCGCGCCCTATGTCGTGTTCGCCGCCGAGGACGGCGGGGCGGTCACCGCGGTCGAAGGGCTGGCCCCGCTGTCCGACATCCTGGAGACCGGGCTGAAGGTGGCGTTGGGCCTGGCCAAGGCGCCCGCCTCGACGCAGGTCCAGACCTCGGCGGCCCAGGCCGAGATCGCGGCGGACTTCCCGAACATGGCGGGCCTGGCGGCTGCCGAGGCGGCGGCGGCGGTCGACCCCGAGCGCCTGCGCGCCCGCGGCTATGTCCAGAACAACGAGTGGCGGTTCGACGAGGCCGAGACGGCCTTCCGGGCGCTGGTCACCGAGGGCGAGGCGCGCAACGCCCCGCCGTCGCTGCGGGCCGAGGCGATGCTGAACCTGGCCATGAACATCTCCAACGGCGGCCGGTTCGAGGAGGCCGAGGCCTATTTCGCCGACGCCGAGGCGCTGATCCCGGCTGGCGACCTGACGACGCGCGCCCGGAGCCTGAACTATCGCGCGCTGCACGCCCGCAACCGCGGGCGGTTCGACGAGGCGGTGCGGCACGCCCGCGCGGCGCTCAGCCTGCGCGCCCAGGTCCATCCGCAGGGGACGGCGGCCACGGCGGCCGGTCCGGCGACCTCGGCGGTCGATGGCTCCCTGGTCATCGACGCCGGCACGGCGCGGCGGCTGAACGCGCCGTCGCCGGCCCAGAGCCAGATCGAGGCTCCGCGGGTGAGCCCGGCCGAACAGCTCGCCGTCCAGGACGCGCAGGCGTGGCAGGTGATCGGCACGTCCCTGGCGGCCCAGGGCCGGGTCGCGGAGGCGCGCCAGGCCCTGACGCGGGCCCAGGACATCCTGGTCCGCAGCGCCGCGCTGGGCCGGCTGACGGCCTGGCTCCAGAGCCGGGTGACGGCCGACCTCGCCGAACTGGACCTGCGCGAGGGGCGCGCCGCCCAGGCGGCGGCGGGCTATCAGCGCGCGCTCGGCCTCCTGCGCACGCGACATGCGGGCAGCACGGGCGAGGGGGCGCTGCTGCTGGACCTGGGCCGAGCCCAGGCGGCGGCGGGCCAGGACGACGTCGCCCTGGCCACGTTCGGGCGGGCGATGGAGATCTTCCGCGCCCAGCGGGGCGGGCTGGGCGACTCGGCCAACGCCTCGGCACCCTATTTCGACCTGCTGCTGAAGGCGATCGCGCGCGATCCGGGGCGGGCCGGCGAGTACGGCGCGCGTTTCTTCGACGCCAGCCAGACGGTGGTGTCCAGCGCCACGGCCGAGACGGTCAACCGCCTGGCCGCCCGCGTGGCGGCGGGCGACGGCCAGATCTCCGGCCTCTCCCGGGCGTTCGAGGACGCGCGGCGGCGGGTGCGCGCCACCGAGAGCCAGATCGCCGCGCTGCAGGCCGAGGGCCTCTATACCGACGACGTCCGCGCCCAGATGGAGATCATCCTGAACGTGGAGCAGGCCGAGGCCGACGGCCTGGAGGCCAGGATGCTGGCGGCCAATCCCCGCTACAACCAGCTCGTCGCGCCCGGCGCGTCGGCGGCCGAGATCCAGGCGGCGCTGAAGCCGGACGAGTCCTATGTGAAGCTGCTGCCCCTGGGCTCGCGCACCTACGGCGTCCTCCTCACGAAGACGGCGGTCCGGCCCTATGCGGTGGACATGGGGCGCGGCGAGGTGGACGCGGCGGTCCGGCGGCTGCGCGAACCGCTGGAGCCGACCGAGAGCCTGATCCCGTTCGACGCGGCCGCCTCGGCGGCGATGTTCGACAAGCTGTTCGGCCCGGTGAAGGCCGAGGTCCTGGCCTCGCGGCATCTGGTCTACGAGCCCGAGGGGCCGCTGGTCTCGCTGCCGGTGGCGCTGTTCGTCACCGACGCGGGCTCGATCCGCAAGGGCGCCGACGGCGAGACCGACTATGTCCGCACCGCGTGGCTGGGCAAGACCGTGAGCTCATCGCTGGCGGTCTCGGGCGCCAGCTTCCTGCAGTCGCGGGCCTTCGCGCCCTCGGCGGCCCGGCAACCCTACCTGGGTTTCGGCGACCCGGCGATGCCGCGGGCCGAGGCGCGGGCCTTCACCTCGGTCACGCGCTCGTTCGTCCGCCGCAGCGCGGCGCTGGAACGGGTGTGCGGCGAGACGCGCAACGCGCTCCTGCGGATGGAGGCCCTGCCCGAGACGGCCGCCGAGGTGCGGCAGGTGGGCGCCAGCCTGGGGACCCCCGGCGCCGTGGTCGTGGGCGCCGAGTTCACCGACGACGCCATCCGCGCCCGGAGCGACCTGAACGACTACCAGGTGCTCTATTTCGCCACCCACGGCCTCCTGCCGCAGCCCGACGCCTGCGTGCCCGAGCCGGCGCTGGTGACCTCGCTGGGGGGTGACGATTCGGACGCGCTGCTGGATTCGAGCGAGATCCTGAACCTCCGCATCGACGCCGATCTCGTGGTGCTGGCCGCGTGCGACACGGGGGGGCGTGGGGCCAGCGTGGACCGGACCGGCCTGACCGGCGGCGGCGAGGCCCTGGGCGGGCTGACCCGGGCGATGGTCTATGCCGGCTCGCGGGCCATGGTCGTGTCGCACTGGTCGGTGGATTCCGAGGCCTCGGTGCGGCTGATGACGGGCCTGTTCGCCTCGGCCGCGCCCAGCATGGCCGAGGCGCTGCAGCAGTCGCAGGCGGCGCTCCAGGCCGACGCCGAGCACGCCCACCCCTACTTCTGGGCGCCGTTCACCCTGGTGGGCGACGGGGCGCGGGCGCTGCCGGCCCTTGCGCGGCGGACGCAGACCGCCGCGCGTTAGCCGCGGAAAAAGGGGCGCGGCGGACGCAGACCGCCGCGCGTTAGCCGCGGAAAAGGGGCGCGGCGGATACGCCGCGCGGGGGCCGGGACGTGGAAGACGCGGCGGCGGTCGACCGCCGCGTCAGGGGCTGCAGCCTTCCGTCGGCGGCGTCAGGCGCGGGTGACCTGCCAGACGCCGTTGCGGTCGCGGCAGGCGTTGAGGCGCTCGGTGTAGCTGGGCTGGCCGCGTTCGTTGATGGTCTGGAGGACCGTCTTGCACTCGCCGCGTCCCTGGCCACCTCCCTGGCTGTTTCCGTAGCCGCCGCCCACCGGCGTGACCACGCCGCGCGAGACATAGCCCTGGATCCAGCCGTCCTCGATCACGGCCAGCCAGCCGCCGGCGACGCCGCCCGCCACTTCGATCTCCTCGCCCGGCCGCAGGCGGTCGACGACGGCGGCGTTGGTGCTGGGCCCGGCGCGCATGTTGATGCGGCTGTTGGCGGTATAGGTCCCGCCCACGTCGCTGGCCCGGGTGGCCGGCGTGACGCCCGAGGCGTAGCGCCAGCGGCCCGTGTAGCCCTGGGAGCCGCCGCCGTAGCCGCCGTTGTTTCCGTAACCGCCGCCGTAGTTCCCGCCGGTGGCGCCGATCACCTCGATGCGCCCGGTCGCGCCGGTGGTCGGGTCGCTCCAGGTCTGGGGACGTCCCGTGTCGAGGGCGCGCTCGAACGCCACCTGGGCGTCCTGGGCGCTCTTGCGGTCCATCCGGCAGCCGATGTTGTTGCCGATCATCGAGCCCAGGCCCGCGCCGATGACGGCGCCCAGGGTGCGTTCGTTCTTCGAGATCTGGCTGCCGGCGAGGGCGCCGACCAAGCCGCCGACCACCGCGCCCGTGGTGTTGCCGCTGCCGGCCGCGTCGCAGCCGTAGAGCGAGCCCAGGCCCTGGGCGGAGGCCGCCTGGGGCGCGGCGAGCGCCAGGGCGAAGCCGGCGAGGGCGGAAGCTGTCACGAGACGGGGCATGGGGGTCCTCCTGGACGTTTCGCCCATGATGGGCCAACTCGCATGAGAAGGCCAAGCCCTGCACGCCGCGCGCGTGTGGGCGGAGCGGCCGGAAGCGTCGTCTCGCTCGCCACGGACGCGCCGGCGCGCGCCGCCCGGACGCGCCGATCTGTGTGGACGCAGGTCGCCCAGCTATGGCAAGCCGGGCCGTCACGCGGGCGTGGCGGAATTGGTAGACGCAACGGACTTGGGCTTCGGCTTCGAGTGCGCCGGGGGAAACCCCAGACGTAGAACCGCTCAAATTCGGGGAACCCTGTCAGATGGGAATCCCGAGCCAAGCCTGAGGGGGAATCCTCAGGAAGGTGTAGAGACTAGACGGGCGGCGCCTGTAGCCTGCGGGCCAGGGCGAAGGGATAGTCCAGACCACGAACGCCCGGGCTCCTCAAGCCGGGCGGCGGCGAAAGCCGAAGTGGTACGAAAATCCGTAGGGCCGCGAGGCTCGTGCCGGTTCGACCCCGGCCGCCCGCACCACCGCGAACAGCGCGACCTGGCACGATGCAGAACGAGCCAACCTCGCGGCGCTCCCATCGGCCATGCTCGCCGTTGGTCAGGCTTCGTCCTTGCAGAGGCTACCGCTCTTGGAGGCGAGCACCGGATTGATGGCGAAACCGCGCATTCAGTCGTCGAAGGACACTCCGGAAGCGATCTCGCGCGGCACCGAGAGGACGGCGGCTCGCTGTTGCGGCGGCAGGAAGGCCCCGTCGCGTGCCTCCCTGCTGTGATCGCCGGCTTTCCTAGCCAATGCGAGTTCCACAGCTCGCGCCCGGCCAAGCATCCTGAGGTTCCTCCCCAGGCTGGTTGAGGACGCCGAGCAGAATAGGATGCGCGCCCGCCCCATGCGAGGAGTTGTACCCTCGCGGGACTCGCCGGCCGTGGCCCGGGCAAGCGTGACTGCGCCCGGGGTGATCCGTTCGTTCCGCTTGTCGCGCGCTTCCGGGTCCGCATACTCCGACCACGACAGTCGGACCCCGGGCACGCCCAGCGAATCGTCGGCGTTCAGGAGCGGCTGGGCGTCGCCTGTCGAAAGAGGACATTCGCCAGATCGTGCCCGTGTCTAAGGGCCGGCTCAGATGGGCTGAATTGCGCGAGGAGTTGGAGCCGACGGCAGTGGTCTCTACAGCGTCAGAGCTGGTTCAGCGTCGCAACGAATGATCTTAAACCTCCCCCATGGCCCACGCAATTTCGAGTCAGGGGGATCAATGTCAATCATTCACCGCGCCATCGAGAAAGTGCGGCTCTACTGTTTTCGTTCCGCGGAGTATGAAAGTCTCCGCTTGCGCGAATGGTTCAGGCGCGACTTCGACATCACGGTCGGCCTTTACTCGTATGGGTGTTTCGATCGCCATCGAATCTCAGGGCCAATCGAGATTGGACGATACTGTTCATTTGCCAGGACGGCTCGGATCATCAATGCAAATCATCCGTTCGATGCCGTCACCACTCATCCAATTCTTTATGAGCGGGCATTCGGCGTCGTCGATCGCAACTACGCTACGCCACGCCGGCTAGTAGTCGAGGACGATGTCTGGGTCGGCCACAACGTGATCGTGACGCCGGGATGCGCCGTGATTGGTCGTGGTGCGATTCTCGGAGCCGGCGCTGTCGTCACCGGCGACGTGCCCCGGTATGCGGTGGTCGGTGGCAATCCGGCGCGCGTGATCAAGCCGCGCTTCCCACCAGATGTTCAAGCGGCGCTCGAAGCTTCACTCTGGTGGAAGGTCAGCAAAGTCGAATTCAACGACGTCTTCCGCACCAACCCAGAGCTTCTTCTGCACCCGACCGCCGAGGCGCTGCTCTCATGGCGCCCTTATGATCGCGACGCGGAAGTTGACCCCATGAGCTGCATGGCTCCGCTTCGATGACGGTTCCCGCTGCGAGTGCGCCGCCCTATACGGGTCCCCTCTTTGTGGTGGGCGCGCCCCGGTCGGGCTCGGAGCTGCTCTGCGCCAGCTTGAACCGTCATCCCGCGATCTGCATCGTGGGAGAAACCCACTACTTTGCGGATCTACGCAGACGCCTGCGCAGTGGCCAAAGCCCCCTGACTGAGGACGAGGCCCAGATCTGTCGAGCCCATTTCGCCGATCTACATCACCGTTATGGGTCATCTAGTCTTGCCGGTACTTGCGCCGCGCTGCCCGCGTCGACGGGCGAAGCATCAACCGGCGATGCGGAGTTCGAAAACTTCTGCCGCGAACAAGCTCGGCGACGGGGCAAGTGGCTCTGGGGTGAGAAGACGCCTCGTCATATCTTTCAGGCTGATCAGATCTTGGCCGCCTTTCCGGGGGCTCGCATTCTGGTTCTCGTGCGAGATCCTCGCGGCGTCGTGGCGTCGTACCGCGACTGGCGCAATCAATGGCTGTTTCAGGAGAAGGTGGACGATCGGCTGTTGCAGGCGAGCGCACGGGAGGATCGACGAATCCGAGCGTCCTACAGTCTGCCCATCATAGCATTGCTGTGGAAATCCGCAGCCCGAACGGCTCGCCGCCTCAAGGCGCGTCACGGTCAGTCTCGCGTCAAGATACTTCGCTTCGAGGACCTCCTGGACGAGCCGCAAGTGTTCCTGAGCCGGATTTGTGACTGGCTCGGCGTCAAATTCGACCCGGCGATGCTCGACATGATGGTCGTCAACAGCTCCTACGTCGCGCCGGGGACGCGGCAAGGACGCGATCGGGGGGCCATCATGAGGTGGCGGCAAGCCCTCAGCCCGAACGAGATCGGCCTTGTGGAGGCGTTGGGCGGAAAGGAACTCGAACGCTTTGGCTACGAAGCCACGGGCCTGCGCGGCTCGGTGATGTTCGCAGCGCGAGAAATCGTGTCGATCCCGGTGACCTTCATGCGGGCGTTGCTCGCCAATCGAGATCGACTGGGGCGTATAGGCCCTTTCTTGCTCGAAAGATTGAAGGCTCTCATCTGAACCCGCCGATCGCATCCCTGCCTTGGACAGGCAGATACTTGCGCGTGCTGGGTGTGGAGCTAAAACGATGGATGAGCTTGGGGGGCTCATGTGATGCGTGCGGCTCGTTTAGTGTCAGAAGTCTCGGTTGTGGCTCCGCTGGGCGTCAGTTCAAGGCGGGTCCTGATCATCGACCTCAACAACTTCTCGAGCTTCCCAACTCTTTCGATCGGCCTTCTGGTGGCGTCGCTGCGCAACGCGGGATGTGACGTTCGTCTGCTGTCACCGCTCGCCTATGACGTCGAGGCGTCCGAGCGGGAACGCTCCGAGCTCATCCTGGACCACTGGAAGCGTCGGCTCCACCTCTCCACCTGGGCGCCGGCCGCCCCCGTGCGAGAGGCGGCCCGCGCGGTGCGTAACTGGTGGAACAACCGCCCCCATCCGCGGGTGCTCTCGGAGGCGGCCAAGGCGCTTGCGGACAAGCCTGACGTGCTGATGCTGTCGGCCTATCTGCAGCACTATCCTACGGTGGTGGAGTTGGGGCGCCTGGCGCAAGCCGCCGGCGTGCCGTTGCTTCTGGGCGGACCGATGTTCAACATCCCGGAGACCGCAGCCGCCTGGCGGACGGTGCCTGGGCTCGTCGCGCTATATGGCGGGGAAGCGGATCTAAGCGTCGGCGCATTGGTGGAGGCTGTGGCCGCGGGTGGGGATCTCCTCGCGTTTGATGGCGTGGTGCTTCCCGATGGCCGCGCCGCACGAGAAGCTCCGCCGCTTCGCCAGCTCGACAGTACGCCTGTGCCGGACTTCACCGACTTCCCCTGGGACCGCTACAGGGTTCGGATCATCCCCCTCATGACCGGCCGCGGCTGCCAGTGGTCGAAATGTACGTTCTGCAGCGACGTGGTGTCCGCCAGTGGTCGCACTTTCAGGACCAGAAGCCTCGACACCGTGCTCCATGAAATGCGGGAACAGGCGCGCCGGCACGCCACGTCGAACTTCCTCTTCCTCGATCTGAAGCTCAACTCCAACCCAGCCATGTTCCGGGGCTTGGCCGAACACATCCAGGATCACGTTCCGGGCGCGGAATGGATTGGAACCGTGCACGTCGACCAGAGGGCCGACAATGGGTTGTCCCGTCGGGACCTGAGAGCGGCCGTGGCTTCTGGAATGAGGCGGATCAGCTTCGGGCTCGAGAGCGGCAGCCAGCGCCTGCTGGATCTCATGAACAAGGGGAGCCGGGTGGAGGCGAACGCCGCATTCGTCCGCGAGGCCCATGAAGCCGGACTGAGCGTGCGGTGCACGATGATGAAGGGATATCCGGGTGAGACCGCCGAGGACCTCGAACAGACCGCTGCCTTTCTGGACAGCTACGGCCCCTATATCGACCGTGTCCGGTTCAACGACTTCAGCCTGCTTCTGGGCACTCCCGCGTACGAAGCCGCCAAAGCCGATCCCTCGCAATATCCGGATCTGCGGCTGAAAGGGCAGGACGCCCGGCGCGCTCGCAATGGCTACGCCCGGCTGGGCGCAGACACGCGTCGATATCGCCGAGCGAAGGCGCAGGTTCTGCGGTCCGTCTATGAAATCAACCGTCGGCGGATTCGGTCGTCGGCGCGCGCCTTCGACGGTCTGATGTGAGCCGCTCCTTCATCGATAGCCGATCGTCGTCTGATCCCCTGCGTCGGCGGCTGCGGCGACTCTCTCCGTCCGAGCGCGCGGAGGAGGCGAACGCCTTCCTCGACCTGTACTTCCGCGAGGGGGACGCAGATCCTTCGGACCGGGCCTCGCGGCAGCGGGAAGTCCGGCGGGACCTCGAGCGGCACGGATTCTATCGCCACACGACCGAAGAGCTGGCCTTCGGCGCGCGGGTGGCTTGGAGGAATCATGGCCGGTGCATCGGTCGCCATGTCTGGAAGGCGCTCGACGTCCTGGATTGTCGCGGCCTGACGGAGCCCGACGCCGTCGCCGCTCAGACGTTCCGGCATCTGCGGGAGGCAGACAACGGCGGCGACATCAGACCCACGATCTCGGTGTTTGCGCCCGTAACCGGGGACCAGACCCCGGTGTGGATCGAAAGCCGGCAGGTGGCTCAGTACGCGGGATACCTCGAGACGGGAAGGGTCGTGGGGGACCCGGCCAACGTCGAGATGACCCGCATATGTGTTTCTCTGGGCTGGCGCCCGCCGAGCACACGCTCGCACTTCGACCTGCTGCCCCTCCTGCTCCGCGATGCATTCGGGCGTCGGCTTGTCTACGCCACGCCCGAGGGATCGGTTCGGGAGATCGAGATCCGACACCCTCACTACCCTGAGTTCGCCAGCCTGGGACTGCGGTGGTACGCAATGCCCCTCGTCAGTGACATGATCCTCACCATCGGAGGCATCGACTACCCCTGCGCGCCGTTCAATGGCTGGTACATGGCCACCGAGATCGCCTGCAGGAATCTGTTGGACACCTACCGCTACGACCTCGTGAACGCGGTCGCGCGCTGCATCGGGGCCGATACCCGCGACCCTCTATGGAAGGATGATGTGGTGCTGGAGCTCAACCGGGCCGTCATCGCCTCGTTCCGGGACGCCGGGGTTCGTCTGGTGGATCACCACCAAGCCAGCGCCCAGTATCTGGACTTCGATCGAGCTGAGAGGGCCAACGGTCGGATGCCCTCCGGCGACTGGGCCTGGATCGTTCCCCCCCAAAGCTCGGCGCTATGTCCCGTCTTCCATCATGCGATGACCGACCTGAAGGACGTGCCAAACTTCTATCGCTCGCGGGCCACGGACGGAGCGGACCTCAGTCTCAGCCGCGTGACGGAGGAACGCGGGCGGATCCTCACACGCGCGGACAACTGGCGACGGCGCTGGCGAGATTGGCGGCGGCGGGAGATCTGAGCATGACGCCTGAGGCGCGGACATTCGCCGCGGATGAGTATCGAGCACTTCGGCGAGAAATCGAGCTGCGGATCATCTTGCAGAATGTGACCCTGATCTCCTTGGCATTCGTCTTCAGCGGCGCCTTCCTTTTGCAGGTGCTGCGTCCGGACGCTCGATACCAGCTCGCGGCTGGATACAGTTTCGCCGCAGGCATGTTGTCGCTGTATTGGATTCACAGCGGCGCCCGCACTCTGCAGATCAAGACCTATCTTCGATACACCTTGGAGCCGCGGCTCGGGGGCGAATCGGGGTGGGAGACGTGGCACGACGTCAACCGGGTTCAAGGGGCGCTCGGTTCGCGCTGGTTTATCTCCACCAAGGGAGTGCTGGTGGGCTCCCAGATCACCTGCCTCTCGCTCGCCTGGATTGCGGGTGGCCCGGTAGGCATCGATAAGGTCTACGCCACTCTTGTTGCCCTCGCTGTCGTCTCGACCGCCATTCTGTTGCGTCGCCCGAGACTTTCACCGGAAGCCTACCGCATCCCATCGGCCTCGCCGCTATAGCCGCGCCACCAGAAGTTGCGGCGCCTCAACACCTCGCGAGCACTTGCGTCTGTGATAGCCTTGGCGGCCACTCGCAGCAAAACGCCTATCCGGATGAGACCTTGCGAAAGCTCCAGGGGTCCGCGCGCATGTGTTGCGTAGAGCGTGAGAACGCCCCTGATCATCATCATGCGGCGCTTGGCCCGTGACGATGAACTCGCGCTTCCCACATGCAAGTAGCCCGCAGCGCCGACGCTGATCGTTCGGCGCCCCAAAGCGCCGATGCGGAGACAGAGATCCACATCCTCGCCGTATAGGAAATACCGCTCGTCGAAACCTCCGGCACGCTGCCACGCTTCTTGGGCGATGAGCATGAAGGCGCCGCTGACAGCCGGCGTCGGCTGAGCCTGGCGCGAGCCCTGCCGAACCGCACGCGGCTTCCCCAACCCGGAGCGGAGGCCGACGGCGTAGCAGAGCGCACTCCAAACACTTGGCGCATCGAGGCAGGAAGAAGGGATGGGGAGTCCGTCGGGCGTACGACCAAGCCCGCCAAACACTCCACCGTCTGGATAGCGAAGTGAGGCAGCAAGAAGCATATCGATGGCGTCCGGCTCGATGCGCGCATCCGGGTTCAGCAATAGAATCCACTCAACGTCTTCGGATTTCGAGGCGACGGCCCGATTCACTGCAACTGCGAAGCCCAGGTTGACCGTTGAACGGATCACCTGGACGCTGCGATGCGTCTCTGCGATCGTCGCGGAGCGATCGTTGGACGCGTTGTCGAAGACGGTTACGGTCAATTCCGCCCAGCTGCTGCGGATTGATCCTAAGCATGCGGATAGATCGCGTTCGCTGTTGTGACTGACGATCACAACATGGATGCGCGGGCGCGATGAGAGGATCCGAGTGTGGCAGGGCGTACGCTTCGGGGTCCAGCCGGATGCTTGCTCCGTACGACAGGCGGTCTTGGCGCGGGCGATCGCCTCCACAGCTAAGAAGCCTGGAAGATGTCGCCAGATTTGCGGCGACGTTAAAACAAGGCTCAAGCGACTGGCGGATCTGGCTCCAGTCCCATTCCACTTCGGGGCGGCGGGCGCTTCGGGCTCGGCGCGTCCCGCCATCATCCGACCCTCTCGGGCAGAGCGTAGCCACCGCGTCCGCGTTTCAACGAGGTTGCGCCAGCCCTGCGGGAGATGCACGAAGATCGCAGCGTCCGGAAGGGCGGCCTGCCGCTCTCCCGCGAAACGTGCGCACACAAAGGCGTCGTCGCCGGTGATGGGCGGAAACGCGCCCCAAAGCGACCTTCCAGCCTGATTCACGGCGTAGCAGCCACCGCCGATCACTCCGTTTCGCACTGCGGGCATCGTGTGCCAGACACTCCCGAAAGCTCGAGCTGCCCTACAGCTATCGTGAGCGATGAACAGCCTTGGGCCAGCGAGCAGGGGCTCGGCCATCTTGTTGAGAGCCGCGTGCAGCCGGCTCAAGAGTCCAGGGGCCGGCACGACGTCGGCGTCCAAGTAGACCACAGGCACGCGCCGTCGGAAGGCTTCGGCGGCGTTGAGCGCGTGAAACTTGCCTGGGGCGGACACCAGAACCCGGAGTTCATGCCCCTGCTCTTCAAAGCGGACGCCCAGGCTCGCCGCTACCGCGGCGGCCTCCGCTTGTCCTTCTCCGTTCAGCACGAGGACGACCCTAAGGTTCAACTCGCCGGCGTCCCACAGGATCGCGGTGAGGCATGCCGCAAGTCCCGAGCCTTCACCACGCGCAGGGATCACCACGTCCAAGCCAGAGGCTTCCCTGTCCACTAGATCCGAGGCGTCGCGCGTCGAGCCGGCGCCAGCGCTCATCGAATCGGCCCACGGGCAAAAGGTGCTGAACTCACGAACTCTCCCGCAGCCGGCGAAGCAACCTCAGAGCACGAAGCTCCCACATTCCGCGCTCGGGTGGTATCTCAAGTGCGGTCAAGCCGCTGCGGGGGGGGCGTGTGGTTCGCAAGGCCTTGACGATGCAGGCGCTCCGGCATGCTCCGGTCATGTATCGGCGGTTGCGTCGCGCCCACTACTGCGCGGTCGGCCGCGATGCAGGCATGCGCGTCCTGATCAAGAGCCTGGTGCGGCCGGATCGCGCCTGCATCGACGTCGGGGCCTACCATGGTGTCTTCGTGGACGAATTCGTCCGGACGGGGGCGCAGGTCGTGGCCTACGAACCGAACGCGGCGTTGGCGCCCATCCTTGCGCGGATGTTTCGCGGCCGGGCGACGATTGTCCAGGCGGCCGTATCCAGTGTTTCCGGGGCGGCCAGCCTGCGCATTCCCGACGATGACGCCGCCCTCGCCACGATCGAGCCGGCAAATCGGCTTGTCGCCTGCCCCATGCTCACGGAACAGGCCGTGAGATGTGTGACGCTGGACAGCCAGGACCTTCCCCCCGTTGGCTTTCTCAAAATCGATGTGGAAGGTCACGAGATGGCCGTCCTGGAAGGCGCGGCGGAACTCCTGCGCCGGGACCTGCCCACCATCCTCGTGGAAGCCGAGGAGCGACACCGTCCTGGTGCGGTGTCCTCCGTGTGCGAGCACTTGGCTGAGCTTGGCTATCGAGGTCATGCCCTTGCTGACGGGCAGATCCTCCCTCTCCAGGGTCCGCTCGACAGTTTGTCGGCAACAACCCCGAACGCGCGGGATTTCCTGTTCAATCCGGCGAGGCGGGAGTTGTCTTCATGACCCGCGCGACCCATCCGGTCCGCATGTGAGAGCCCACGTCGTCACGCACGGCGCCGGCCGGGACATCGGAGCCTGCCTGAGGTCGCTCGGATCGCGGCGAGCGAAATTGCAGGTCATCGACAACGCCCCTGCTGATGCGACGCTGCCGGGAGTCGAGGTCTGCGGAACCGGCGCGGCCGCGCTCGCGCTCGGGGTGAACCCAGGGTTCGCGGCGGCGGCGGTGAATCTGGCGTGTGCGCCGCTGTGGGGCTCGACGCCGCCCTCCTTGTCAATCCCGGCGTTGCGCTGCGATCTGACGCGCCCGATCAGCTTCCGGACCGTCCGGTCATGGAACCGGTCGTGCGGCCGGGGAGGCGGCCTTGGCGGGGAGTCTGGCGGGGAGTCTGGCGGCGGCGGGCGGAAGGGAGGCGAGGGTGGCCACGGCTGAAGTGGGCGTGACGACGGGGCGGAGGCCCCGCTTGCTCTACCTTACCCAAGAACTGCCGGATCATGCGGATACAGGACACAAGATCCGCACGCTTCAACTCCTCTCCGCCGCAGCTTCGGAGTTCGCGACCACGGTGGCGGGGTTTGTGGACATGCACGCGGGGGAGAGCCAGTTGGGCAGAGTCCTGCCAGACGTGTCGATCATCTCGGAACCGCAGCCCATCCGGATCCGGCGTGACCCCATGCGCCTCGCCGCCACGCTTGGCCAAGCCTATGCGAGCCGCAGGCCCTATTCGCTGCAGAAGTTCAGCAACCCCCGGCTCAGCGCCCGATTGGCGGCGCTCTCCCGAGTCGACACGCCAGATATCGTGTTTTCAACGGTTCAGATGTCCGCCTACCTAAGGCTCTTTCCCACCGCTATCCAGGTGGTCGACGCCCACAACATCGAACACCGGCTCTGGGAGAGTTTTCGGCTCGACCGATGGCTTGCGCGGTGTGTCGCCCGGCGAGAGGGACGCTATCTCGCTGCCCTAGAAACGCGGCTCTGGCGGGAGTGCGCGGGCGTCGTGGCCATCTGCCGCGAAGATGCGGAGATCGTCCATGAAGCTGCGGCGAACACGATGACGGTCGTCATCCCGCCCTGGGCGCGTCCGCCGACCGGATCGTCCTCGACATTGGCGCAAGCGGACGTCGGCCTGCTCGGCGTGTGGTCGTGGGCGCCCAACGAAGCGGCCCTGGAGGTCGTCGCTCAACAACTCGCGCCCGAATTGGCGGCTCGCGGCGTAACGCTTCGGGTTTCGGGGCCCGGAGTGTCAGAATCGATGCAACGGCGGCTGCTGAGGCTCGGTGTGGATGTGACCGGCTACCTGCCGCAGCTGAGTTCCTTCTATGACTCGGTCGACCAGATCCTCGCCCCATATTGGGAAGGAGGGGGCGTTCGGCTCAAGGTCCTCGAGGCGATCGCCTGTGGCAAGCCGGTCGTGGGGACACCATTGGCGTTTCGGGGGATCCTGGGCGCCGCGGAGCATGCCAAGGGGGACACGCCTTCGTGCCTGGTGCAACAGGTGCTCGCCAACAAGGCCGGCCTTGGGGCCGCCCGCATGCGAGCCCGAGCGCTGCGCGAGCAGGTCACCGCTTTGCATTGTCCGCGAAAGTCTGGCGAGACGCTTGTCGCATTCTTCGGTTCGCTCTTGGCTGACCGCGAAGCCCGGGCCGCAAGGTCGGCGACAAGCCTCAGGCGGACTTAAAATCCGCTTCTGCCTGGCAGAGCGCCGGTTCGAGCCCGGCCGCCCGCACCGCTTCCAGGGGCGCTGCGGAGGCGACAGGCCGGCCTTGCGAGGGCGGTTCGGAGCGTGGGGCGTGCGTTCACAGCCTTGGATATCGGTTCTGAAAATCTAAACCATTCGGCGAGACGCTTTCCGTGGACCCTGCGGGTCCCCGGGAGGAAGGCGGAACGGGCATGGCGCAAGACCCCGTCGTGACGCTGGCGCAGGCCGTGGAGCGGCTCGCGGGCGTGGAGGACGCCCTTGAGGTGGCGGCCGTGGTGCGAACGGCGGCGCGGAGCCTTTCGGGCGCCGACGGCGTGGCGGTCGTCCTGCGCGACGGCGACCGCGTGCGGTACGTGGACGAGGACGCGGTGGGACCGCTCTGGAAGGGCGGCGTCTTCCCCATGGACGCCTGCATATCGGGCTGGGCGATCGCACATCGCCAGCGCGTGGTGATCCCCGACGTCTTCGCCGATCCCCGGATCCCGCACGAACTCTATGCGCCCACGTTCGTGAAGAGCTGCGTGATGACGCCCGTGGGCCGCCCCGACCCGTTGGCGTGCATCGGAGCCTACTGGCGCGAGGTGCGCGAGCCCACGGGCGAGGAGCTGGCGGCGCTGGACGCCGTGGCCCGCGCCACGGCCGGCGCGCTGGAGAATCTGCGCCTGCGCCGGGCCCTGGCCGACGCGCTGGCGCGCGCCGAGGCGGCGAACCGCGCCAAGAGCGACTTCCTCACCAACATGAGCCACGAGATCCGCACGCCGCTGAACGGCGTCGTGGGCGGCCTGGCGCTGCTGGAGGCGACCGCCCAGTCGCCCGAGCAGGCCCGGCTGACGGCCATGCTGCAGGCGTCGAGCGCCGACCTGGAAGGCGTGCTGCACGACGTCCTGGACTTCGCCCGGCTGCAATCCGAGACGGCGAGGCTGGAGGTGACGGCCTTCAACGTGGCCGACGCCGTACGCGAGGTGGCGCGGCTGTTCGAGCTGCGGTTCGGCCGCAAGGGCCTGGACTTCCGGGTCGAGGTCGATCCGGCGGCCCAGGGGTGGCTCAGGGGCGACCGGGGCGCGGTCAAGCAGGTGCTGGCCAACCTCGTGCAGAATGCGCTGAAGTTCACGCAGACGGGCCGTGTGGTCGTCTCGGTGGACGCCCCGGCGGCGGGGCAGGTGCGCCTTTCGGTCGCCGATACCGGCGTCGGGATTTCCGAGGACCTGCGGGCGCGCATCTTCGAGAGTTTCGAACAGGCCGACAGCTCGAGCACCCGCGCCGCGGGCGGCCTGGGCCTGGGGCTGGCGGTCGTCCGGCGGCTGGTGGACCTGATGGGCGGGGAGGTCTCGCTGGAGAGCCGTCCCGGCGCGGGCTCGATCTTCACCGTCTCCATACCGCTGGCGCGCGCCGAGCCGCCGCGCGCTGAGCCGGCCCTGCGGGCGGTCGCCGCCCCGGACGACGAGGCCGCACGCATCCTGGTGGTGGACGACCACCCGGTGAACCGGACGCTGGTGAGCGCGCTGCTCGACACGATCAGCGCCGAGACCGTGGAGGCCGAGGACGGGCAGGCGGCCTGCGAGGCCTTCGCGCGGGAACGGTTCAGCGCGGTGCTGATGGACATCCAGATGCCGGTCATGGACGGGCTCACCGCCACCCGCCGGATCCGGGCGTTCGAGCGGGAGTCCGGTGCGAACCCCACGCCGATCATCATGCTCAGCGCCAACGCCCTGCCCGAGCACATCGAGGCCAGCCGCGAGGCGGGCGCCGACCGCCACCTGGCCAAGCCGGTCTCGCCGGCCCAGCTGTTCGACACCCTCCAGGCGGCGCTGACCGGCGGCCTTCGCGCGGCCTGAAAGGCGCCGGACCCGAAGCCCGGCCGGCGCGCCGCGATCTGGCGCACTCCGCAAGGGACGGCTGCACAGGGGCGCGGATCACCTTAAGGTTTCCTTCGCGGGCGGCGCGCTAGCCTCTGGCCGGGCGCCCGCCAGAGGCGCGTCGAGGACGTTCAGGTGTCGGAGATGGAGCGGCGTTCGAGCCAGGCCCTTGTCGCGGCCCTGCTTTGCGGCGGCTACACGCTGAACCTCTGGCTGACCAACGTCATGCGGGTCGAGGCCGGCGGCGTCGACGCGATCTGGACCGCCAACGCCTTTGTCATCGGCGCCATCCTGCTGCTGCCGCGGCGCTGGACGCCCGTGTG
Organism: Phenylobacterium sp.; assembly: GCF_037189685.1. Classification (GTDB taxonomy): domain Bacteria; phylum Pseudomonadota; class Alphaproteobacteria; order Caulobacterales; family Caulobacteraceae; genus Phenylobacterium. Next base: position 197,425 of record NZ_JBBCIT010000014.1, read on the forward strand.
CCTCGCCGCGGGCTTCACGATCCAGGTTGGGGTCATCCTTGCCTTCGGCAACACGCTGTTCGACGCCACGGCCTATTCGCTGCTGAATTTCGTCGAGGCCATCATCGTCAGCCATCTCGCGCGGCGCCTGAACGCGGTGCGCCTGACGACCCCCGGCCGCTTCGCGCGCCTGATCTTCCTGGCGCTCCTGCCGGTCCTGATCGTGGGGTCCGGGATCGTCGGGCTGGTCGCCCAGGCCCTGTACGGCGAGTTCCCGACGGCGATGGTCCTGAACCGCCTGGCCGCCAAGTTCCTCGGCATGTCGCTGGTGCTGCCGGCGATCCTGCTGCTCGGCCACCGCGTCGCGCCCATGGCCGCGGCGAGGCCCCTGTGGGAGGCCGTGGCCGGGGGCGTGCTGGTGACCGGGCTGGCGGCCCTCCTGGCGACGCCGGCCGCGCCGCTGGCCCTTCTCAGCCTGTTTCCCGCCGTGACGCTGCTGGGGCTGCGCATGGGGCCGCGGGCCGTGATCCTGGCCATGGTGCTGATCTGCGCGGCCATGCTGTCGGTGGGGCTGACGATCGGACGCTCGCCCATCCTCGCCGGCGAGATGACCCTGAGCGAGCAGATCACCGTGATGCAGGTGTATCTGGCGATGGTCTTCGCCACCGGCATCGTGACCGCGCTCACCGCGACGCACCAGCAACGGCTACGGGCGCTCCTCACCAGCCGGGCGCGCGGCGACCGGCGGGCGCGCGACCGCGCCCAGGCCGCGTCGGTGGCCAAGACCGAGTTCCTGGCGACCATGAGCCACGAGATCCGCACCCCCCTGAACTCGATCATCGGCTTCGCCCAGGTGCTGGAGCGGACCGACCTGCCCGAGGCGGCGAGGCGGCAGATCGGAGTGATCCGGCGATCGGGCGACGCCCTGCTCACGGTGGTGAACGACATCCTGGACTTCTCGAAGGTCGAGGCCGGCCGCCTCGAACTCGACCCCAAGCCCGTCGACCTGATGGACGTATGCCGCGACGCCCTGGCGATCGTGGAGGAGGCGGCCGAGCGCAAGGGCCTGAGCTTGGAGATGACGGTGGCCGGCGACCTCGCGGAGGCCTACGTCTGCGACGACCACCGCCTGTGCCAGATCCTGCTGAACTTCCTCAACAACGCGGTGAAGTTCACGGAAGCGGGGCAGGTCACCCTGGCGCTGACCGTGACGCGGGCGGGCGAGCGTGACCTGATCCGGTTCGCGGTGGTCGACACGGGCGTGGGGATCCCCGAGGACGCGCAGCCGGTCCTGTTCGACCGCTTCCGGCAGGTGGACGGATCGATCGGCCGCACCTATGGCGGGACGGGCCTGGGCCTGGCTATCTGCAAGGGCCTCGCGCAGGTCATGGGCGGCGAGGTGGGCGTGCGCTCCACGCCCGGCGCGGGCTCGGAATTCTGGATGGAAGCGCCGATGGCGCGGACGGCGCGCCCGGCGGGGACGGGCAGGGCCGACTCGGGCGCGGTCGAAGTGTCGGCGCACATCCTGCTGGTGGACGACCATCCGGTGAACCGCGATCTGGGCCAGGCGGTCCTGACCATGTTGGGCTGCACCGTCGACCTCGCCTGCGACGGACACGAGGCCGTGGAGATGGCGCAACTGGGCCGCTACGACGCCATCCTCATGGACGTGCACATGCCCGGAATGGACGGACTGGCGGCCACCCGCGCGATCCGCGACCTGGAGGGGCCGGCGGCCCGGACGCCGGTGATCGCGATGAGCGCGGACGTCCTGCCCGAGCAACTGGCGCGGATGCAGGCGGCCGGCATGGTCGACAGCGTGGCCAAGCCGATCAACATCGAGAAGCTGCACGCCTGCCTGCAGGCCTGGGTCGGGCGCGACGCCGACGGCGCGCCCATCGCCTCGGCCGCCGCCTGACCGCGCCTGGCTGTCGCAGCGCCTGGCCGGATCAGCGTCGAAACAGGGGAACCGCAGAGGGCGCACGGGAGCGCGGAGGGCGGCTTGCGCCGCCGCTCCAGCCGCACGCGACAGCGCGAGGCCTTTGCGGCGGGTTCGATCCCGGAGCTTCCGGTCTCCCGGCGGCCTTTACCCCGCCGCGTCCAGCGCCGTGTCCAGGTCGGCCAGGATGTCGTCGATGTGCTCGATCCCGATGGAGAGGCGCACGTAGCCGGGCGACACGCCGGTGGCGAGCTGCTCGGCCTCGGTGAGCTGGGAATGGGTGGTCGAGGCCGGATGGATGGCCAGGCTGCGCGCGTCGCCGATGTTGGCGACGTGGTAGAAGAGCTGGAGGCCGTCGATGAAGCGGCGGCCCGCCTCGACGCCGCCGTCCAGCTCGAAGCCCACGAGGCCGCCGTAGCCCCCCTTGAGGTAGCGGTCGGCGCGGGCGCGGGCCTGGGCGGTGTCCTTCGTCGGATAGATCACACGCGTCACCCGCTTGTGTCCGGCCAGGTAGTCGGCGACGCGCTGGGCGTTGGCGCAGTGACGCTCCATGCGCAGGTGGACCGTCTCCATGCCCTGGAGGATCTGGAAGGCGTTGAACGGCGAGAGCGCGGCGCCCAGGTCGCGCAGCAGGATGACGCGGGCGCGCAGGATGTAGGCGATGGGCCCCAGCGGCTTCACCGCCTGGGTCCAGACGGCGCCGTGGTACGAGGGGTCGGGGGTGTTGAGCAGCGGCTGGCGTGCGGCGTGCGCCTCCCAGTCGAAATTGCCGCCGTCCACGATCAGGCCGCCGATCGAGGTGCCGTGGCCACCCAGGTACTTGGTGGCCGAATAGACGACGATGGCCGCCCCGTGGTCCAGCGGCCGGCAGAGCAGCGGCGCGGCGGTGTTGTCCATGATCAGCGGCACGCCCAGCTCGCGGCCGATGGCGGCCACCTCGGCGATGGGGAACACGTCCAGCTTCGGATTGGGCAGGGTCTCGGCGTAGTAGGCGCGGGTCCGCTCGTCGGTGGCGCGGCGGAAGTTCTCCGGATCGTCCGGCGAGACGAAGCGCACCTCGATGCCGAGGTCCTTCAGCGTGTTGGCGAACAGGTTCCAGGTGCCGCCGTAGAGGGCGGTGGAGCTGACGACGTTGTCGCCGGCGCGGGCGAGGTTCTGGATCGCGAAGGCCGAGGCGGCCTGGCCCGAGGCCACCGCCAGGGCGCCCACGCCGCCCTCGAGCGCCGCGATGCGCTTCTCCAGCACGTCGGTCGTGGGGTTCATGATGCGGGTGTAGATGTTGCCCAACTCCTCCAGGGCGAACAGCGCCGCGGCGTGGCGGGTGTCCTGGAACTGGTAGGAGGTGGTCTGGTGGATCGGCACCGCCACCGAGCCCGTGGCGGGGTCCGCCCGCCAGCCGGCGTGGACGGCGAGGGTGTCGGGGCGAAGGCCGGGTCCGGACATCAGGGCGCTCCTCTCATTCTTCGAGAAGCGGACTAGCCTCCGGCGGAGGTTCCGGCAACCGGTGCGGCCGTGCTGGCGCGGACGACCAGGCGGTGCGGCAGGGTGACGTTGCGGGGGGCGGCGGCCTGGCCCGACAGGATCTCGAGCAGCAGGCGGACCGTCTCGTGGCCGATCTCGGCCATCGGCTGGCTGACGGTGGTGAGCGGCGGATCGAGGTAGGCGGCGAAGCGGATGTCGTCGAAGCCCACGAGCGAGACGTCGCGCGGGCAGGCCAGGCCCAGGCCGCGCAGGGCGGCCAGCGCGCCCATGGCCATCTCGTCGCTGAAGCAGAAGAGGGCGGTGGGCGGCGTCGCGGCCGACAGCATGTCGCGGGCCAGCGCCGCGCCGGCCTCGACCGAGAAGTCGCCGGTGGCGACCGCAAGGCCCTCGACGGCGCCAGCGGCCTGAACGCCGGCAATCTGGGCGGCGGCGCGGACGCCGGCCAGGCGGTCGCGGCTCAAGGGGCTGGCCAGGGGGCCGGTGACCACGCCCACACGGCGGTGGCCCAGGCCGTAGAGGTGGGCCATGGCCTCCGCGGCGGCCTGCTGGTTGTCGATGTGGGCCGAGGAGACGGCCAGGGCGGGGCTGTATTCGCAGCCGTTGACGATGGGCGCGCCGGGCCCCAGCGCGGCCGCCATCTCGGCCAGGGTGTCGGACAGGCGGTGGCCCAGGAAGATCAGGCCGTCGGCCTCCTTGCGCCGCAGCATGGCGGCATACTGGTCCTCGCGCTCGGGCTCGTGGCGGGTGTCGCCCAGCAGGACGGAATAGCCGGCGGCGCTGGCGGCCTCCTCCACGCCCCGGATCACCTGCGAGAAGAAGGGATTCGAGATGTCGGGCACCGTCACCAGAATCTTCTGCGTGCGCAGGGTGCGCAGCATCTTGGCGGCCACGTTGGGCGAGTAGCCCAGGCTGTCCACCGCCGCCAGGACACGGGCGCGGGTGGCCTCGGCGACGCGGCCGGGCGCGCTGAGCACGCGCGAGACCGTCGCGGTCGAGACCCCCGCGCTGCGGGCCACATCCTGAATCGTCGCCATGCGCGCGACACTGGCGACGGCGCCGCCTGGATGCAACCGGCGTGGATCGCGCGTTCGCGGCGGCTGCGCGCCGCAGGCGCGGTCCTTTGGACACGAAGACCACGAAGGTCGCGAAGACCACGAGGGGATACTTGCCAATCCGGAGGGCTGAGGCCTGCGAGCGAGCTTCGTGGTCTTCGCGACCTTCGTGGTCTTCGTGCTTCCTGGGGTGCTGACGCGCCCCGTGCGGCGCCCGCCGTTGCCCCGCCGGATTGGCTCTGCTACCCATGCAATCGATTACATCGCCGAGGCGGCGCCGCGCGAACGAGCGCCGTCCTGAGAGGCGGATGGGGGAGGCGAGATGACGGTCCAGGCGCGGCTGTTCCTGATGATGGTGCTCCAGCTCGCCGTCTGGGGCGCCTGGGCGCCCAAGCTGTTCCCCTACATGACCATGCTGGGCTTCGCGCCCTGGCAACAGTCGCTGGTGGGCAGCTGCTGGGGTGTCGCCGCCCTGGCCGGGATCTTCTTCTCGAACCAGTTCGCCGACCGCAACTTCGCCGCCGAGAAGTTCCTGGCCGTGAGCCACCTGCTGGGCGGGCTGGCGCTGGTGGCGGTGGCGTTCTCCACCACCTTCTGGCCGTTCTTCCTGGCCTATCTCGTCTACAGCCTGCTGTACGTGCCGACGCTGTCGGTCTCGAACTCCATCGCCTTCGCCAACCTGAGCGACCCGGCCCGGCAGTTCGGGGCGGTGCGGATGGGCGGCACGGTGGGCTGGATGCTGGTGAGCTGGCCGTTCGTCTTCCTGCTGGGCGCCCAGGCCGACGCGCACCAGGTGCGCTGGATCTTCCTGGTGGCGGCCATCGTCTCGTTCGCGCTGGCGGCCTACAGCCTCACCCTGCCGCACACGCCGCCCCGTCGGGACGCCGAGGGACTGGACAAGCTGGCCTGGCGGCGCGCGCTGGGCCTGCTGGGCGCGCCGTTCGTGGCGGTGCTGTTCGTCGTCACCTTCATCGATTCCGTGATCCACAACGGCTACTTCGTCATGGCCGACGCCTTCCTGACCGAGCGGGTCGGGATCGCCGGCAACCTGTCGATGGTGGTGCTGAGCCTGGGCCAGCTCGCCGAGATCCTGACCATGCTGGTGCTGGGGGCGGTGCTGGTGCGGCTGGGCTGGAAGGCGACGATGATCGTCGGCGTCCTGGGCCACGCGGCGCGGTTCGCGGTGTTCGCCTTCTTCGCCGACAGCATGCCGGTGATCGTCGCGGTGCAGCTCCTGCACGGGATCTGCTACGCCTTCTTCTTCGCCACCGTATACATCTTCGTGGACGCGGTGTTCCCCAAGGACGTGCGGACCAGCGCCCAGGGCCTGTTCAACCTGCTGATCCTGGGGATCGGCAGCGTGGTGGCCAGCTTCCTGTTCCCGGCGCTGATGGGGGCCTTGCGCGACGGCGTCACGGGGATGGTCGACTATCGCACGCTGTTCATGGTCCCGACCGGCATGGCGCTGGTCGCCGTGATCCTGCTGGCCTTCTTCTTCCGGCCGCCCGAGCGCGGCCCCACCGGGCCGGTCGCCCCATGACCCGCGCCTTCCCGATCACCGGAGACCTCGCATGCGGACACCCCTGCCTGACCCCTCGCGCCGCGGATTCCTGGCGGCCGGCGCCGCGCTGGCGGCGGCGGCCATGACCGGCCCGGCCTCGGCGGCGCAGCCGTTCTTCAAGCGGGTCGGCCTGCCGATCGGCATCCAGCTCTACACCTTGGGGCCGGACGCGGCGAAGGACCTGGACGGCACGCTCGCGGCGCTCGCCGGCATGGGCTACCGCAATGTGGAGCTGGCCGGCTTCCTGGGCCGCAAACCGGCCGAGATGCGCGCCGCGCTGGATCGCGCCGGGCTGAAATGCGCGTCGGCCCACGTGCAGGCGCGCGCGCTGGGCCCCGACGGCGGCTTCGACAGCGATCTGGACAAGCTGGCCGAAGGCCTGGCCGCCGTGGGCGCCGCCAACGCCGTGATGCCCAGCCCGCGCATCCCCGACCGCCTGGCCGGCCGCCCGGCCGAGGGCGAGAGCATCGGCGACTTCTACCGGCGCGTGACCGGGGCGCTGACCCTGCACGACTGGCAGATGAACGCCGCCTTCCTGAACGAGAAGGGCGCTGCGCTGAAGAAGGCCGGGATCAAGGTCGGCTACCACAACCACAATTTCGAGTTCCGGCCGCTGGGGGGGAACAATGGGGGCGAGACCACGGGCATGGAGGTCCTGCTGAAGGAGACCGACCCCGACCTGGTCACCTTCGAGATCGACGTGGGCTGGGTGGCGGCGGCCGGGCTGGACCCCGTGGCGCTGATGCAGGCACACAAGGGCCGCTTCACCATGATGCACGTGAAGGACCTGAAGGCCGGGACCGAGCCCAACTTCGCGCTCAGCATGCAGCCCACCGAGATCGGTTCAGGCAAGCTGGACTGGAAGCGGCTGCTGCCGGCGGCGCATGCGGCCGGGGTGCGCGGCTTCTACGTCGAGCAGGAGCCGCCGTTCGAGCGGCCGCGGATCGAGGCGGCGAAGATCAGCCACGACTTCCTGGCCGGGGTGACGGCTTGATCGCACGCGGGCCCATAAGGCTGGCCATGGCCGGCGGCGGGCCCGGAGCGTTCATCGGCCCGGTCCACCGCATGGCCGCCGAGCTGGACGGCAAGATCCGGCTGGTGGCGGGCGCGTTCAGCCGCGACGCCGGCCGCAACGCCGAGGCGGCGCGCGCCTGGGGCGTGGCGCCGGAGCGGGCCTATGCGGACGTGGACGCCCTGATCGCGGGCGAGGCGGGGCGTGCGGACGGGGCCGAGCTGCTGGCCGTGACGACGCCGAACCACGTCCACTTCGCCCAGTCGGCGGCGGCGCTGAAGGCCGGGCTGCACGTGATGAGCGACAAGCCGGCGACGCTGACGCTGGCGCAGGCGCGGGAACTGGCGGGCGTCGTGGCGGCGTCGGGCCGGCTCTATGGCCTCACCTATGTCTACACCGGCTATCCGATGGTGCGGGAAGCGCGCGAGATCGTGCGGCGCGGCGACCTGGGCGCGGTGCGCAAGGTGGTGGTCGAGTATGCTCAGGGCTGGCTGAGCGCGCCTGTCGAACGGCAGGGCAGCAAGCAGGCGGAATGGCGCGCCGACCCCGCGCAGGCGGGGGCGGGCGGGTGCATCGCCGACATCGGGGTGCATGCCTTCAACCTGGCCGAGTTCGTCGTCGGCGACCGGGTGGGGCGGCTGTGCGCCGATGTGGCGGCGGTGGTCCCGGGGCGCACGTTGGACGACGACTGCAACATCCTGCTGCGGTTCTCGGGCGGGGCGCGGGGCGTGCTGATCGCCTCGCAGATCTCGGCCGGCGCGCGCAACGGGCTGAACATCAAGGTCTATGGCGAGCGCGGCGGCCTGACGTGGTCGCACGAGCGGCATACCGAGCTGACGGTGGACTGGCTGGACGGGCCGACCCAGGTGCTGCATGCGGCGTCGCCCTATCTGGGCGCGGCGGCGCGGGCGGGGTCGCGGATTCCCACGGGCCATCCCGAGGGGTTCGTCGAGGCCTTCGCCAACCTCTACGGTGACATGGCCGACGCCATGGTCGCCGGGCGCGGGGACGCGGGGCTGGTTCCGGGCGTGGAGGAGGGCGTGCGTGGCATGGCCTTCGTAGAGCAGGCGGTGGCCGCCAGCCGCGCGGACGCCGGCTGGATCGAGCTGGACGGGAGCCCCGCATGAAGACGCTGAAGGGACCGGGGATCTTCCTGGCGCAGTTCGTCGGGGCCGAGCCGCCGTTCGACCGGCTGGAGACCCTGGCCGACTGGGCGGCCGGGCTGGGCTATGTGGGCCTGCAACTGCCGACGGGCGGGGCGGACTCGATCTTCGACCTGGAACGCGCGGCCGAGAGCCAGGCCTACTGCGACGACATCGCCGGCATGCTGGCCGACAAGGGATTGCAGATCACCGAGCTGTCGACCCATCTCCAGGGCCAGCTCGTGGCGGTGCATCCGGCCTATGACGAGCTGTTCGACGCCTTCGCGCCCGCCGAGCTGCGCGGCCGCCCGCAGGCGCGGCAGGAATGGGCCGTGCGTCAGGTCAAGGCGGCGGCCGTCGCCAGCCGGCGGCTGGGCCTGAACGCCCACGCCACCTTTTCGGGCGCCCTGGCCTGGCCCTACCTCTATCCGTGGCCGCAGCGGCCGGCGGGCCTGGTGGACGAGGCGTTCGGCGAGCTGGCGCGCCGCTGGCGGCCGATCCTGGACGCCTTCGACGAGGCCGGCGTCGACGTCTGCTACGAGATCCATCCGGGCGAGGACCTGCACGACGGGGCCACCTACGAGCGGTTCCTGGACCTGGTGGGCGGCCACCCCCGGGCCTGCCTGCTGTACGACCCCAGCCACTTCGTGCTGCAGCAGCTCGACTACCTCGCCTACATCGACCTGTACCACGAGCGCATCCGGGCCTTCCACGTGAAGGACGCCGAGTTCCGGCCGAACGGGCGCTCGGGCGTCTACGGCGGCTATCAGGGCTGGGTCGAGCGGCCGGGGCGGTTCCGCTCGCTGGGCGACGGGCAGGTGGACTTCGGGGCGATCTTCTCGAAGCTGGCGGCCTACGACTATCCGGGCTGGGCGGTGCTGGAGTGGGAGTGCGCGCTGAAGCATCCTGAGGACGGCGCACGCGAAGGCGCGCCCTTCATCCGCGACCACATCATCCGCGTGACGCCGCACGCGTTCGACGACTTCGCCTCGGCGGGGACGGATGCGGCGCGGAACCGGCGGCTGCTCGGGCTTTGATCCCGCCTCCCGCGCGACGTGTTTGGGATTGGGGACCACGAAAGACACGAAAAGACAGGAAAGGGCCGGGGTGTGCTTCGAGCCTTCGCGCGAGCGGAGGCTCCTTCATGCAACCGCGGAAAACGCGGAAGGGCGCCGAATCGCAGCTTCGCCTTCCGCGTCTCTCCGCGTTTTCCGCGGTTCTTTCCATGCAAGGACGCCGCTTCGCGGCCTGCCAGGACCGGACGCCCTAAGGCTTGCGGCTACGACAGAAGCGGACGTAGGGAGCGCAAGGGGTGCAATCTGTCCTTCCGCCTATTCCCTTCGCCGGGTGGGAGACGCATCAGCGCAGGGGCTGGATGCGGATGTCGCGGAACTCGATGGGGTGGCCTTCGCTCTGGAGCGCGATGTAGCCACTGGCGATCTCCAGCTTGCCGCCCCGCGCGGCGATGACGCGGCGGGCGTCGGCGGCGGCCAGGGGATCGTCGGGGTCGAGGGCCGGGGCGCTGTAGCGATGCACGACCTGGCCGTCGATGCGCTGGATGATGTGGCCATCCGGGAGGACCTCCAGCTCCAGGTCGACCCAGGTCCCGTTGGGAATGGTCGGGCCGGACGACGGCGTGCAGTGGGCGGGCTGACGCTTGCCGTCCGGCATGGTGACGACGATCCCCGGCGTGCAAAGGGCGCCGGTGGGCCGCGGGCCGGGGCCGCGGGCGCCCAGGATCTGGAACTCGATGGAGACGGGAAAGGCCTGGTCCAGGCCCATGCTCTCGGGGCTCTGGGCGTGGAACATCACCCCGCTGTTGCCGATGGCCCAGGCCGGCGTGTCGGGCAGGGGCGGCTCCAGCACGCGGTACTGAAGCCGCAGGCGATAGGCGCTGAACGGCGTCCTGTGGAACAGATGTCCGAAGCGGTTCTGGAAACGATCGTAGCCCGCGTAGCTGACGCGGATGGCGCCGTCCTGGGCCACGAAGGTTTCACGCCAGTTCTCGCCGGCGGGATGGCCCGCGATCTTGGGCGTCCAGCCGTCCAGCGTGCGGCCATCGAAGAGGGGTGTCCATTCCGGCTCGGCCGGGGCGTGGGCGCAGGCGGCCAGAGACCCTGCGGAAAGGGCGAGCGCGGCGCAGCCGGCCGCGAGGCGGCGAAGCATCGGAACAGTCCTCCCGGGGCGGCGGTTCTCGCGGATTCGACCCCGCTCCCGCTTGCAATGTAATCGATTGCATGTGAGCCTGCACCTCATTCGAACCGGCGGCGCGAACGACCGCCGGGCGGAGCCGTCCAGGCTCCGAGGGGGAGACGTCGATGGCCAATCTCAACACCCGCTGGCGGCAGGAGAACACCTACGACGCCATCGTCGTCGGCAGCGGCATGACCGGCGGCTGGGCGGCCAAGGAGCTGAGCGAAAGGGGCCTGAAGACCCTGGTGCTGGAGCGCGGGCGCATGGTGCGCCACCTGGAGGACTATCCCACCGCGGCCACGCACCCGTGGGAGGTGAAGTATCCCCGCGCCAAGCTGCCGCCGGACGAGCTGAAGGCGAAGTACCCGGTCCAGAACCGGACGGGCTATGCGCTGACCGAATACACCCAGCACTTCTTCGTCCGAGACGACGAGAACCCCTACACCGAGGATCAGCCCTTCGACTGGATCCGCGGCTACCACGTGGGCGGCCGATCGCTGCTGTGGGCGCGGCAGAGCTATCGCTGGTCGGACCTGGACTTCGAGGCGAACGCGAAGGAGGGCGTCGGGGTCGATTGGCCCGTCCGCTATCGCGACATCGCCCCCTGGTACGATTACGTCGAGCGCTACATCGGCGTGAGCGGCCAGGCCGAGGGCCTGCCCCAGCTTCCGGACGGCGTGTTCCAGCCGCCGATGGAGATGAACTGCGTCGAGAAGGTGCTGAAGGCGAAGACCGAGGCGCGCTTCCCCGAGCGGCGGGTCACCATCGGCCGCTGCGCGCACCTGACCGAACCCACGGAGGAGCAGATCGCCCTGGGCCGCGGCAAGTGCCAGCACCGCAACATGTGCATGCGCGGCTGTCCGTTCGGAGCCTACTTCAGCTCGAACGCCGTGACGCTGGTGGCGGCCGAGAAGACCGGGAACTTCAAGCTCCGCCCGCATTCGATCGTGACCGAGATCCTGTACGACGCCCGGAAGGGCCGGGCCAGCGGCGTGCGCGTCCAGGACGAGGCCACCGGCGAGGTCATGGAGTTCTATGCCAAGGTGGTCTTCCTCTGCGCGTCGGCGCTGAACTCCACCTGGATCATGATGAACTCGACCAGCCGCCGGTTCCCGAACGGCTTCGGCAACGGCAGCGACCAGCTCGGCCGCAACATCATGGACCACCACCTGGGCGTCGGCGCGATGGCCGAGGCGCCGGGGTACGAGGACCGCTACTACTCGGGCCGGCGGCCGAACGGCCTCTACATCCCGCGCTTCCGGAACCTGGGCGACGCGGCCACGAAGCGGAGCGACTACCTGCGCGGCTTCGGCTACCAGGGCGGGGCGGGGCGGCCGAACTGGGACCGCAACCTGCACGCCGCCGGCCTGGGCGCGGCGCGCAAGGACGAACTGAGCCAGCCCGGCCCCTGGATGGTGCGCATCGGCGGCTTCGGCGAGATCCTGCCGCACGCCGACAACCGGGTGACCCTGAACCGCGACCGAAAGGATCGGTACGGCCTGCCAACGCTGCGGTTCGACGCCGGCCTGCGCGGGAACGAGACCGCCATGCGCCGTGACATGAAGACCGCGGCGGTCGAGATGCTGGAGGCCGCCGGCTTCACCAACGTGGTGGGCTATGAGACCCCGTCGCCGCCGGGCCTGGGCATCCACGAAATGGGAACGGCGCGGATGGGGCGCGATCCGAAGACGTCGGTGCTGAACGCGCACAACCAGGTCCACGAGTGCCGCAACGTCTATGTCACCGACGGGGCGTGCATGACCTCGGCCTCGTGCGTGAACCCGTCGCTGACCTACATGGCGTTGACCACGCGCGCCTGCGCCCATGCGGTCGAAGCCGGCCGCAGGGGAGAGCTGTGATGCAGAGCCGCCGCGACGCGCTCCTGACCTTCGCCGCGGCCTGGGGCGTGCTCAGCCTGCCGGCCGGGGCGGCGGCGCAGCCGGCCGTGGCCGTCGGCGCGAATCTGGGTTGGACGCCCAGCGGCGTCACCCTGAGCCAGGCGCAGGTGCTGGACGCCCTGGCCGAGCTGATCGCGCCGGCCACCGACACGCCGGGCGCCCGGGAGGCCGGCGTTCCCGCCTATGTGGACCGCACCATCGCCGGCTACTGCACGGCCGCAGAGGCCGGCGAGTTCCGCGGCGTGCTCGACGCCCTGGACGCGGACGCCCGCGCCCGGCACGGGAAGGGCTTCGCCACGCTGTCCATCGCCGATCAGGCCGCCATAGCCGCGACCTACGACAGGGGGCAGAAGTTCAGCCCCTTCGGACGGCTGAAGGAGGTCGTCCTGGTGGGTTACTTCAGCTCCGAGCCCGGCGCGACCGTGGCGGTGCGGTACGATCCCATCCCCGGCGACTACAAGGGCTGCATCCCATTGTCGGAGGTCGGGCGGGCCTGGGCGCTCTGAGGAGGCCTGGTTCTCCGCCTTCGGAGAGGCAGGCTCAGGCCCGGCGGCGGGGTGCGCCGGCGCCGGCGAGTTCCCAGGCGGCCACGACGCCCCGCTCCGCCAGCCCGGCGAACAGGCGCTGGAGGTCGGACGCGTGCTCCTCGATCAGGGCCCGGATCTGGGGCCGCGAGAGCAGGCCGGGTGCGATGGTCACGCCCTGAGCCGTGCGCACGCAGACTCCGGCGTCGATCAGCATGACGAGATGGCGGCGCATGGTCTCGCCGGGCAGCCCGGCCCGGCGGGCGAGGGACGAGGCGCTGGCGGCGCCGTGGCAGGCCGCCGCGTCCGCCGGCCCGAGCGCGGCGTCCAGCACAGCCAGCAGGGCGAGCGCCGAGGTCAGGTCGCCCGCCACCCGGTGGAGATTCTCGACGCTCCGCAGGATGAAGTCGGCGATCAGGCGCGCCGCGCCGCGCATGGGAACGCCGTCATCCACGTCGTAGGCGGCCGGCGGCAGGGGGTCGAGCAGGTCGCCGGCCCGGAGGTCGGCATAGAGCTTCAGGAGGCGCCCGTGCGCCGCCCGCACGCTCTCCAGATAGGCCGGCGACGTCAGCCAGGCTTCCGGGATCACTACGCCGGCGGTGGACGAGGTGTGACAGACGCCCGCCGCCTCCAGCCGCTTCAGCCGCCGCCGGGCGGTCTCGAAGGGAACGCCCAGGGAATTGGCGATGGCGTTGACGGTGGCGGGCCGGCGGGCGGTGTCGGGCGCGGCGTGCTCCAGCGCGCCATAGGCGCGGCGCGCCTCGGGATCCCGCGTGAGGGGCGCGATGTTGGCCTGGTTGATGGCGAGCACGAGCAGGGCGTCCATCGGATCGAGCCCCGCGAGCCCGGCGGCCACCTCGTCCAGCGTGAACCCCAGCGACAGCCTGGCCAGGGACCATACGCGGGGGGACGGGAGCGCCATGACCCGTTTCATGCGCCTCGCATCGCAGAGGAGCAAGGCTGGGCTGTGGTCGAGCTTGGTCGTGCGGCGCGGGATCAGCGCCCGGTGGCGATCACCACGAAGGGCGCCCAGTAGGCGGGATGCGCCCACTCCGGGCGCCAACCGGGCAGGGGCGCGCCGTCCGGCAGCCGGCCGGTGCGGACGGCGCGCATGGCGACCTGGAGCGCCTCGGCCCGGGAGAGATCGGGGTCGGCGCGCTGGGCGGCGATGGTCCGGGCGGTGAGGGCCGAGGTGGCGTCGTCATAGACCCGCCAATGGCTGACCATCAGGGCGCGCGCCCCGGCGTGCAGGAAGGCGTTGGCGAGGCCGGACAGGTTGCGGCCTCCGGGAGATCCGTCAGGCCCGGCGGTGTTGCACGCCGACAGGATCACCCAGTCGGCCTGAAGGTGCAGAGCGGCGGCCTCGGACGCGGTGAGGACGCCGTCGTCCTCGGGGGTCGCCTCGGCGGGCGGGGTCAGCACCAACCCCGGCTCGTCGAGGCCGGGAATCTCGCTGGAGAGGATCCCGTGGGTGGCGATGGCCACCACGCGGGCCTGAGACAGGCGGGACGACGCCTTCAGCGCCGCTTCGGTGGCCGCGTCGCCCAGGCGGACCGAGGCCGCAGGCGCGCCCAGGACCCGCGCCATCGCCCGGAGTTCGTCGGCCGTGCCGGGCAGGGGGCCATAGGCGGCGTGAAGGGCCCTGGGGTCGGCCAGCCGGCGCGTGGCGGGACCCACCTTGCCCTGCTGGAGATTGGGGGCGCCGAAGCCGGCGAACGTCCAGGGGCGGTCGCGGCGCCGGGGCGCGGGCGGGCCGGCGCGCAGGCTGGCGACGGCGGGCAGGACGGTGATCGCATAGCGATCGGCCAGCCACGCCGCCTCGGCGCCGTTCGCAGGCGGCCGCACGACGGCCAGGCTCAGAGGAAGGTTGGCCAGCGCCCCGTCGGTGCTGACGAACAGCCGCCGCGCGCCGGACAGCGCGCCCTCCACGGGCCGGATCAACTCGGCGTAGAGCGCGTGCGCCGCGGCGTGGTCGAACGGCTGGAGCCCCTCGTCGGCCGCGCCGGGAGGGCAGGCGTCGTCGTCCATCTGGCACCGCAGCCGTTGGACGCGGGCCTCCGTGGGGCGCCGGGCCCCCTCGACGCGCAGCCACGCGATGCGGGAACGGGTCACCGCGAAGACATGGATGTCCTCGCCCGCAGGGGTGAGCAGCAACAGCCCCTCGTCGAGGCGGAGGCGTCGCTGGAGGTCCTGGAGCGGGAGCGCGCGCGCCGTGGTGGCTGGTGGCGACGGCCAGGGTCCGATCCGGCGCTCCAGGGCCGCCACCTCGGAGGCGACGGCGTCCAGCGCGGCCCCGATGCGAGCTGTCTCGGCGGGATCGTTGGCGGGCAGCGCGCCCAGCAGGCGGCTCTCCAGCGCGCGGGCCTGCCGGGTGAGGTCCTGTCGGACGCGGGCGGTGCGGGCGTCGGCCGAGGGCAGGGCGGCGCGGGCCGCCGTGTCGGCCACGGCGCCGGCCGCGGGCGTGGCCGTGAGGTCCTGGGCGGCCAGGAAGGCGGCCTCCTGGATGCGCGGCAGGTCCTCGGGCGAGCGCCGGGCGGCGTTCCAGGCGTGATCCAGGTAGCGCCGCAGCATCCGCACCTCGGGCGCGTCGTCGGCCCCCCGGAGCGGCGCCGGGCCGATCCCCGCGAGGGTGGGAGGCTCGCGCTCCAGGACGATCGCGACCGCGCGTGAGGCCAGGGCCTCGGCCGGGGCGGCGGCGCCGCGGCGAGCCTCGTTCTGCGCCAGGACATCGTAGGCGCGGGCGGTCAGCGGATGGCGCTCGCCCAGGCGGTCCTGGCGGATACGGAGGGCCTGTCGCAGGAGCGGATCGGCGCGCTTCGTGTCGCCGCGGGCCTGGAGCGAGGCGCCCAGGGCGGCGTAGGCCCGGGCGGTGGCCGGATGCGCTTCGCCACGGCCGGCGCGCAGGGCCTTGAGGGCCGGTTGCTGGAGCCGGACGGCCTCGCGGGCGTGGCCGCGTGCGGTGAGCGCCTCGCCCAGGGCGATCTGCGCCAGGGCGGCTTCGACGCTGCGCCGGCCGTGGAGGGCCTGCCGGGCGCGCAGGGCCTGGCGGAGGATCGGATCGGCTTCGGCGGCGCGATCCTGGGCCACGAGGTTGGCGGCAAGGCCGAGGCTGAAATCGGTCGGGTCCATGGGACTGGCGTCAGCCTCCCGCGTCCCGGCGATCTCCACGGCGCGACGGTGCAGGGGCTCGGCCACCGCCGGGCGGCCCTGGGCGTCGAGATTGGCCGCCATGCGCGAATAGGCGCGGGCGGTGTCGGGGCCGTCGGGGCCCCGACGGCTGAGCGCCAGCGCTCGCCGGTGCATCGGCTCGGCCTCGGCGTACCGGCCAAGGTCGTCCAGGGCCTCGGCCAGTGCGGAAAGGTCGTCGGCGATCCGGCGGTCGCCCTCGCCGAATCGCGCCACGTCGATCTCGTAGGCCAGGCGATAGAGCGGTTCGGCGTCGCCCGCCCGGCCATCGGCGCGGCGGACGTCGGCCAGGGCGGCCGCAGCGGCGGCGGTCTCGAGGCCCTGAGGGCCGAAGCGGGCCCGGGTCGAGTCCAGGAGCGCACGGCGTAGCGGTTCGGCCTCCGAGAACCGGCCCAAGCGCTCCAGCGCCGCGGCGCGGTTCGCGCCTGCGAGCATCGTCTGCGGGTCGTTCGGGCCAAGGCCGGCCAGGGCTGTCTCGTAGGCGCGGCGGAAGAACGGCTCGGCCTCCGCGTCGCGGCGCTGCTTGGCCAACGCCTTGCCGACCCACGACCAGGACGCCGCGGCGGCCGGCGAGGCCGCGCCGTGGATCTCGGCTTCCAGCCGCGCGCGCCGGCGGCTTGCCCGTTCGAGCCGCCGCCAGTCGCCGGTGGCCTGGGCGTTCTCGGCTTCGTCCACCAGGCGAAGCCACACGGCCTGCTCGGCCGGCGTCGGATCGCGTGCGGCCGCCGCGGGCACACCGGCCGCGGCGAAGATCAGGGCCGCGCTGGCGACGACGCCCAGCCGGCCGGACGCGAGACGCATGCGACCGTCCCTTCCAGAATCACCCCGAGAGAAGCCTAGTCGTTTCCGGGGCGGGTGCGCATGGGGCCGTACGCCGCGGCAGCGCCGATATATCCGAGCGTGGCGGCGCGCTGGATGGCCTGGGAGCGGCCGGCGGCGTGGAGCTTGCGGGCGGCGTTCGTCACGTGAAAGCGCACGGTCGGCAACGAGATGGCCACCAGTTCGCCGATCTCGGCGTCGGTCTTGCCGGCCGCCGCCCACTTCAGCACCTGGATCTCGCGGCGGGTGAGGCGGAGCGGCGTCCCTTCCCGAACCGCCACGGCGTCGCCATAGGTGGCCACGAACCGCAGAGCCAGGCCGTGGAGCGTCACGGCATGGCGCTCGAAGACGGACACGATATCCAGGCCGGTGTCGGGCGTCGCCCAGACGACGGCGCCGATCACCCCGAGCGGCAGGTAGGCCGGGGCGATGATCGCCGCGCCGACCCCGTAGGTCTCGATCGCGCCTTCGTTGGTGACGGCGTCCAGCGCGGCATTGGGGCGCCAGGACCCGAAGCGGCCGTCCCGGAAATAGAAGGGCTCCGAGCAGACCCGCGTCGCGTGGATGAACGCCGCCTTGAGGGCGAAGCCGTGATCCTCCCAGTAGCGCAGCTCAGGGTCGAGCCAGCGGAACACCGTCTCGGCGAACGGCCGCCCGTCCAGCCCGCGGGGCGGCCGGGCGGCGCCGATGTCGGCGGCGACCGCCACATAGGGCAGGGCGAGGCGCGCGCCCGAGGCCGCGATCTCGCGGGCCAGGGTCTCGGCTTCGGCCAATGCGGCCAGGGGTGAACGCTCGTCGGCCATGGTGGCGGCGGGGACCCTATCACTTCCGCTAGCTTGTTCGCCCCTCGCGCCGTCCGCAAGCTGCCGTGATGCGCCCCTCGCAATGGGCGCGCCAAGAATGCGCCTGGAGCGCAAGGGGAGGAAGTCTATGCGTTTGCGGAAGTACGCCGCCTCGTCGGCTGTGCTGGCGATGGCCTGCGGGGGCGCTCCGGCGCTGGCCCAGGGATACCAGGGCGACGTCGCCGAGGTCGAGGCGATCATCGTCACCGCCCAGAAGCGCGAACAGAACCTGCAGGACGTGCCGATCGTGGTGAACGTCGTGTCCGGCCAGCAGCTCCAGGACGCCGGCGTGCGCGACGTGAAGGACCTGCAGGTCCTGACTCCGGGCCTCAGCGTCACCTCCTCGACGGGCGGCGCGCAGACCTCGATCCGAATCCGCGGCGTCGGCACCATCGGCGACAACCCCGGCCTGGAATCCTCGGTGGGCACGGTGATCGACGGCGTCTACCGCGCCCGCAGCGGCGTGGCCTTCGGCGACCTGGGCGAGCTGGAACGGATCGAGGTGCTGAAGGGGCCGCAGGGCACCGTCTTCGGCAAGAACACCTCGGCCGGGGTCATCAACGTGATCACCAAGGCGCCCGAGTTCGACTTCGGCGCCAGCGCCGAGGCGACCTACGGGAACCACGACCAGCGCGGCGCCGCCGTCAGCGTCACCGGCCCGATCGGCGAAACAGTCGCGGGGCGCCTCTTCGCGGCGGTGCGCAAGCGCGACGGCTTCTATGACGTGGCCAACGGCGCCGGCCCCAGCACGCAGAAGGACAACGACGACCAGGACGTGGTGACGATCCGTGGCCAGCTCCTCTGGCTGCCGTCCGACACCCTCACCGTGCGGTTCCTGGCGGACTACACCGAGCGCAACGAGCACTGCTGCCTGAACGTCACCACCCTGG
Source organism: Phenylobacterium sp. (assembly GCF_037189685.1). Classification (GTDB taxonomy): domain Bacteria; phylum Pseudomonadota; class Alphaproteobacteria; order Caulobacterales; family Caulobacteraceae; genus Phenylobacterium. The sequence continues at coordinate 215,944 of NZ_JBBCIT010000014.1, forward strand.
TCGGGCCGACCGGGGCGATCATCGACGCCCTGGCCGCCGATGCGGGCACGCTGCGCCCGGCCGACCCGTTCCGCCGACTGGCCTACGCCAACCGCGAATCGAACCAGGACATCAGGGAGAAGGGCGTCTCGCTGCAGGCGGACTGGGAGATCAACCCCGACGTCACCCTGACTTCGATCACCGCCTTCCGCGACTGGAAGAACTATCAGGCCAACGACATCGACTTCTCTTCGGCCGACATCTGGCACCGACCCGACGATGGTCGGACCTTCAGTAAATTCAAGACGTTCTCACAGGAAGTGAGGGTGGCCGGGCGAAGCGGCCCCCTCGACTGGATGATCGGCGGCTACGTCTCGGACGAGCAGCTCGACACCAGCGCCTTCACACCCTACGGCACGGCCTACGAGACCTACTTCAGCCTGCTGCTGTCGGGTGGCGCCAACCCCACGGCGGTGTCGGCCCTGACCGGCCTGCCGGCGGGCTCGAACTTCATTCCCGGCCAGGGCGCCTATGACCGCTACGACCATTCGAGCCGCGGCTGGGCGATCTTCACCAACAACACCTGGCGGATCGCCGAGGGCCTCGATCTGACGTTCGGCCTTCGCTACAGCGACGACACCAAGAAGGTCTTCTCCCAGTACCGGAACACCGCGCCCGGCGCCGCCTGCGCCGCGGCCATCGTCCGCCCGATCCCGGCGGCGGCCCGCTCGGCCCTGTGCGCGCCCGGTTCGGACCCGGCGTTCGACAACGCGGACACCCGCCAGAAGCGCAGCGAGGACCGCCTGGGCGGCACGGCCAAGCTGAGCTACCGCTTCAACCCCGACGTGATGGCCTATGTCTCGTACGCCAACAGCCACAAGAGCGGCGGTTTCAACCTGGACAGGGCCCGTCTCGGCGCCGGGATCATCAACCCCGACACCAGCTTCGACGCCGAGACGGTGGAGAGCTGGGAAGCGGGCCTGAAGACGCAGCTCTTCGGCAATCGGCTGATCCTGAACGCGGCCGCCTTCGACCAGACGTTCAAGGACTTCCAGCTCAACACCTTCACCGGCATCAGCTTCGTGGTGGCCTCGATCCCGAAGGTGACGTCGAAGGGCGTGGACATGGATCTGGTGTGGCGCACGCCGATCCCCGGCCTGACGGCGACGGGGGGCGTCACCTATGCGGTCACCCAGTTCGGGAACTTCACCCCCGGCCCCGGCATCGGGCCGCGGCTGCCCACGTCGCGGCTCTCCTACGCGCCCCTGTGGTCGGCTTCCTGGTCGGCGGCCTATGAGACCGACGTCGCCGAGGGGCTGAAGCTGCGGGCCAGCCTCTCGGGCCGCTATACGTCGCCCTACAACACCGGATCGAACCTGGACCCGCTGAAGATCCAGAAGGAACTGACGCTGTGGAACGGCCGGATCGGCCTGGGCTCGGCCGATGAACGCTGGACGGTGGAGCTGTTCGCGCAGAACCTGACCAACGAGGACTATTTCCAGGTGGTGGTGGACCAGCCCCTGCAATCCGGCACCTTCGCCGCGTTCCTGGGCGCGCCCCGCACCTGGGGCGTCACCCTGCGTTCCAAGTTCTAGACGAGGATACATGGATCTCGAACTGACCGCCGGCGACGTGGCGTTCCGGGACGAGGTGCGCGCCTTCCTGAGCGCGCACCTGACGCCCGAACTGCGCGCGGCCGGCGCGGCGCTGACCAGCGTCTTCTGCGACCCTCGCCACAGCCTCCCGTGGCAGCGCATCCTGCACGCCAAGGGCTGGGCGGCGCCGTCGTGGCCCCGGGAATACGGCGGCCCGGGCTGGAGCGAGGTGCAGCGCGCCATCTTCGCCGCGGAATGCGCGCGGGCGGGCGCGCCCAGCCTGGCGCCCATGGGCCTGAAGATGGTGGGGCCGGTCATCATGGGCTACGGCACGCCCGAGCAGAAGGCCTACTACCTGCCGCGCATCCTCTCGGGCGAGGACTACTGGTGCCAGGGGTATTCCGAACCCGGATCGGGATCGGACCTGGCGTCGCTTCAGCTCCGGGCCGTAAGTGATGGAGATCACTACGTTCTGGACGGGTCGAAGATCTGGACGACGCACGCCCAGCACGCCAACCGGATGTTCTGCCTGGTGCGGACCTCGACATCGGGCAAGCCGCAGCAGGGGATCACCTTCCTGCTGCTGGAGATGGACACGCCGGGGATCAGCGTGAAGCCGATCATCACCCTGGCCGGCGAGCACGAGGTGAACCAGGTGTTCTTCGATAGCGTGCGCGTGCCCAAGTCGGGCCGGATCGGCGAGGAGAACCAGGGCTGGACGGTGGCCAAGTACCTGCTGGAGTTCGAGCGGGGCGGCGGCTCGGCGCCAGGGCTCCAGGTGGGGCTCCAGCGCGCGCGGCGGATCGCGGCGGCGGCCCACGACGACGATCCGGCCCACCGCCGGCGCCTGGCCGAGGCCGAGATCGCGGTGACGGCGATCGACATCTCGGAGCGACGGGTGCTGTCGGCGCTGGCCGGCGGCAAGAATCCGGGTCCGGCTTCGTCCATGCTGAAGATCAACGGGACCGAGGCCATGCAGCGGGTGGACGAGTTGTCGATCGCGGGCCTGGGCGCCTACGCCTGGGCCGACCAGCCCGAGGCGCGGGAACCCGGCGCCAATGCGGAGGCGGTGGGGCCATCGGAAGGGCTGGTCGCGATGCCGAGGTATCTCAACAATCGCGCCGCTTCGATCTACGGTGGCTCCAACGAGATCCAGAGGGACATCATCGCCCGGCTCGTGCTCGGGCTATGACGGAGGACACCATGTCGACGCTGCTCAACCTGCGCCGCCCGCCGTATCGCACCTATTCGATCACCCAGCTCTGTCGCGAGTTCGGCGCCACGCCCCGTGCGCTGCGCTTCTACGAGGAGCAGGGGCTGCTCTCGCCGGCCCGGCGGGAGACGGCGCGGGTCTATTCCTACAAGGACCGGGCGCGCCTGCAGCTCATCCTGCGCGGCCGGCGGGTGGGCCTCTCCATCGCCGAGATCCGCGACATCCTGGACACCTACGACGAGGAGGGCGCTCCGGCGCAGGACGCCGAGGCCCTGCGCATCCACCGGCGGCGGATCGAGCAGCTCCAGGCCCAGCGCCAGCACGTGGACGAGGCGATCGCCGAACTCACGGGCGCCTGCGAGGCGCTGCAGCGCAAGTACCCCGAACTGAAGGACGGCGGGACGGCCTGAGGCGGGTCAGACTTCCGGCGCCCAGCTCCGGAATCCGTGAGGGGGTGCAACGGGCAGGGGCGCGCGGATGGTGAAGACGGCGCCGCCTTCGCTGTGGGCCGTCAGGGTCCCGTCCAGGTCGCGGACCAGCGCCGCCAGGATCGACATGCCCAAACCGCTCTGGCCTAAACCGCTCTGGCCCAAACCGCTCTGGCCGAAGCCACTCCGGCTCTGGTCGGCGTCGAGGCCCCTGCCGCGGTCGGCGACGGTCAGCGCCAGCTCGCGGCCGTCGCGTCGGCTGGTGACGACAAGGCGCCCGCCCGGCTGGCCGTCGTAGGCGTGCTTGGCGGCGTTGATGGCCAGCTCGTTGACCGCTATGGCCAGTTTCTGGGCCATGTCGCCGGGAACGCGGGTCAGGTCCGAACTGATGGTGCAGTTCAGGCCCGTGGAGGCCGAGATCGCCTGGCACAGGCCCGCAAGGAAGCCGCCCAGTTCGACCTGATGCTGGTCGGCATGGTCGTGCAGGTAGCGGTGGAGTTCGCCCACGGCGACTAGGCGCGCGTGGCTGGCCTCCAGCGCGGCCCGGGCGACGGGGTCACGGGCGCGGAGCTGTTCGAACACCAGCATGTCGGCCGCGAGCTGAAGGCTGTTGGCGATGCGGTGGTTCAGCTCCTGGATCTGCCGTTCCTGACTGGCGAGCTGGGCGCGGGCGGCCGAAAGCTCCCGGGCGAGGGCGTGCGACGAGTTTGCGGCGGTGGCGAGCATGGGGGAGTCCCCGATCGGCGTGAGGCCATTCCTGTCGAGGCGCCGCATTTTGCGTCGTCAGACCTGTAACCAGGGAGGTCACCCTGTGTTCCCGGACGTTGAAGAATAAATCGGGCGAAACAACGGCGTAGAGCGCCTGATTACTGACGAGATCGCCGAAAATTAACGTCGCATTAAGATTCGGACGAACTAGACGCAGACGATGCCCGACCGAGAGTCGGTATATCCGCCATCCGCGTACGCCACTTCGCCGTTCACCAGAACGGTGTCGACGCCTCGGGCGGCTCTGACATAGCGCATGCCGTCGCCGGGCATGTCGAACGCGGGAACCTCGTCGGCCCGGTCGATGCTCGCAGCGTCGAAAACCACGATGTCGGCGGCCAGGCCGGGCGCCAGCCGGCCGCGGTCCTTCAGGCCCCAGATGTCGGCGGTCTCGGCCGTGATCTTGGCGACGGCCTTCTCCAGTGACATCGCGCCGGTCTTCCGCACGAACTCCGAGAACAGATAGCCGGTGTCGCCGTAGGTGGAGAACGAGGCCAGGTGCGCGCCGCCGTCGCTGGCGCCGATGTGGACCAGCGGGTGGGCCAGCATGGGGCCGATGCGGTCGGTGAGCTGATGGCCCTGGCTCGCGGACAGGAAGGCCACGTCCAGGCCGTTCTCCAGCGACAGCTCGATCAGGGCGCGGGCGGGAACCTGGCCACGGTCGCGGGCGACTTCGGAGAGCGTCTTGCCGACGAGGCCGGCCGGCGCGGCGTCGCCGCCGCGGATGATCAGGCGGCCCATCATCGCCTCGCCGCCGTCCGGGCCCAGGTCGCCCACCATCTTCTCGACGGTTTCGGGATCGCGCAGGGCGGCCAGCCGCTGGTCCAGCGGCTGGCGCAGGACGCGGACCCAGCGGGGCAGGCGGGCGAAGAACAGGCTGGGGCGCAGCAGGCTGAAGCTGATGTCGATGGGCCGGGTCTGCATCTGCGGCCAGACGCGGGCGCCGTGGGCGAACTGCTCTTCCACCCGGGCGATGGCGCGGGGCGCGTTGTCGGGAACGGCCGCGGTGTCGAACAGGGGCGAGAAGGTGGTGGGGATGCCGTGCTTCAGCGACAGCTCGGCGAGCTGGTCGATGCGGGCGATGGTGATGTCGGTGGCGTAGAACTCGGGCACGCACTGGAGCATGCGGCCGTACTCGCCCAGCACGGCGGCCAGGGCGTCCAGTTCCTCGAACTGGGCGAAGCGGCTGGGGACGGGGCGGCCGGTCTCGTCGATGTCCACGAAGCTGGTGGAGAGGCCGACGGCGCCGGCCTCGAGGCACTCGCGCAGCAGGGCCTGCATGGCCGCGATCTCGTCGGCGGTGGCGGCGCGTTCCTGGGCGGCGGCGCCCATGACCCACAGGCGGATCACGCTGTGGCCCACCAGGGGCGCGACGTTGATGGAGAGACCGTCCTCGATGGCGGCGCGGTAGCCGGCGAAGTCCTCCCAGCTCCAGTCGAAGGCGGTGGTGAACGCCTCGGGCGGCATCTCCTCGATCTGCTGGAACATGCCCACCACGCGGCGGCGATCGCCGGCCTTGATGGGCGCCAGCGACAGCGAACAGTTGCCGGGCACGACGCAGGTGACCCCGTGCTCCAGAGCCGGACGGGCGGCGCCGTCCCACAGGAGCTGGACGTCGAAGTGGGTGTGGGGGTCGATGAAGCCCGGCGCCACGATCCGGCCGGCGGCGTCGATCACGCAGCGCGCCTCGCCCTCGACCTTGCCCACGGCGGCGATGCGGCCGTCCTTGACCGCCACGTCGCCGGCGAATCCGGGTTGGCCCGAGCCGTCGACGACGGTCCCTCCGCGAACGATCAGGTCGAACATCGCACGCCCTCCACGATTTTCCGCCAGGACTGTCCCGTCAGCTCCTCGAGGCTGGCGGCGCCGCAGGCGGCCATCAGGTTCAGTCCCGTCGCCTCGTCCAGCACCACCGGCCCCTCGGCGCCGTTCGGGTGGCGCAGCCGGACCAGCAGCTCGACCGTGCCGTCGTGGCCGGCGACCATCTCGGCCCCGACGATGACGGCTTCAGCCAAGTGGCGGCTCCACGAACACCACGTCCGACCCCAGCAGCAGGCCGGGCGGCCGGCGCATCGCGAAGATGTGCAGGTTCCAGCTCCGGATGAGGTCGGCGGCGGCCTCCGGGCGCTCCTGGGGAAGCGCCCGGCGCGCCAGTTGCTCCAGCGTCTCGTCCGGCCCCGGCGTGACGAACCGGCGCTGGCGCGAGAGCTCGGCCATCGTCAGACGCGCTCGACGATGATGGCCGGGGCCATGCCGCCGGCCGCGCACATGGTGACCAGGCCGCGCTTGAGGTCCCGCCGCTCCAGTTCGTCGACGATCGTGCCGATCAGGATCGAGCCGGTGGCGCCGATCGGGTGGCCCAGCGCCATGGCGCCGCCGTTGACGTTGACCTTCTCGCGGTCGAGCTTGAGGTCGCGGATGAACTTCTCGGCGACGACGGCGAAGGCCTCGTTGATCTCCCACAGGTCGATGTCGTCGGGGGTCAGGCCGGCCTTCTTCAGCACCTTCTGCGCCGCGGGGACGGGCGCGTTCAGCATCAGGGTGGGGCTGTCGCCGACATTGGCCATCGCGACGACCCGGGCGCGGGGCTTCAGGCCGTTCTTCTTCGCATACTCGGCCGAGGCCAGCAGCACCGCGGCCGAGCCGTCCACGACGCCCGACGAGTTGCCGGCGTGGTGGAAGTGCCGGATCTTGAGGTCGGGATAGACCTTGTTGATCAGGCCCGCGAACGTGGTGCCCTTGCTGTCGAGGGGCACGTTGGCCATCGCCTCGAACGACGGCTTCAGGCCGGCGAGGCCTTCCAGCGTGGTCTGCGGACGGGGGAACTCCTCGTGGTCCAGGGCGACCGAGCCGTCTTCGCGCAGCACGGGCACCAGGGCGCGGTCGAAGCGGCCTTCCTTGATGGCCTTGTCGGCGCGCTGCTGGCTGACGTAGGCCAGTTCGTCCAGCGCCTCGCGGGTGATGCCTTCCAGCGTGGCGATGGCGTCGGCGCAGACGCCCTGATGGCTCTGGGGGTGCCTGGCGCGCAGGCGCAGGTTGCCCGAATCCATCAGCATCGGGCCGGCTTCCGGATCCGGCTTGGGCGCGCTGGAGGCCGTGTAGGACATCATCTCGCAGCCGCCGGCGATCACCAGGTCTTCCATGCCCGACATGATCTGGGCCGCGGCCAGGTTCACCGCCGTGATGCCCGAGCCGCAGTAGCGGTCCAGGGTGACGCCCGAAGCCTTGATGTCGTAGCCGGCGTCCAGGGCCGCCATGCGGCCCATGTCGCCGCCCTGCTTGCCGCGCTGGGACGAGGTGCCCCAGATCACGTCGTCGACGTCGGCGGTGTTCAGGTTGTTGCGCTCGGCGAGCGCGCCCAGGACCGTGGCCCCCAGGTGTTGCGGATGGTGGTCGGCGAGCGCGCCCTTGCCGACCTTGCCGATGCCGCGCGGCGTGCGGCAGGCGTCGATGATGTAAGCTTCAGCCATAGTGGGTCCTCGCCGATCGCGGTGTTTCTTCGAGGCGGATCGTCCTCGCCGTCCCTAGGGTCAGTCTAGGGGGAATCCGGCGCCGGCGCCGTCAGGCGGCCACGCCCAACGCCTTCAGCGCGCGGTCCTTCACCGCCTTGTAGTCGACCTTGCCGTTGGGGGCGCGGCCGATGGTGTCGACCACGACGAGCTCGCGCGGAGCCTTGTAGCCGGCGAGCTGGGCGTGGACGTGGGCCGAGAGCTCGGCCAGGGTCGGCCGCGCGCCGGCCTCGGGCTCCACCACCGCGCAGATGCGTTCGCCGAAACGCGGATCGGGCACGCCGACGACCACGGCGTCGCGCACCGCGGCGTGGCGTTTCAGCGCCTCTTCGACCTCTTCGGGGAAGACCTTCTCGCCGCCGGTGTTGATGCAGACCGAGCCGCGGCCCAGCAGCTTCAGCGTCCCGTCGGCGTTCACCTCGGCCCAGTCGCCGGGCACGCTCCAGCGGACGCCTTCCATGACCTTGAAGGTCTTCGCCGACTTCTCCTCGTCCTTGTAGTAGCCCTGCGGCAGAAACCCTGAGACGGCGACGAGGCCGCGCTCGCCCGAGCCCGGCTGCACGCGCCGGCCGTCCTCGGTGAAGACGGCGGTGTTGGGGCCCAGCATGAAGGCGGCGGTCTGGGCCTCCGCGCCCGAGGCCGACGACGAGGCGCCCAGGCCGACGGCTTCGGACGAGCCGAAGCTGTCGGCGATCAGCGCCTGGGGCATGTGGCGGAGCAGGCCGCGCTTGTTCTCCTGGCTCCACATCGAGCCCGACGAGCTCATGGCGCGCACGCTCGACAGGTCCCAGCGGCCAGGGTCGGCGTCCAGCGCCTCGAGCATGGGCGTGGAGAAGGCGAGGCCGACGATGACGATGTTGGTGGCCCCGAGGCGCTGGACTTCGTCCCAGAGCTCGACGGCGTCGAACCGGCGCGAGGGCAGGGCGCAGACCGTGCCGCCGCCGTTGAAGGCGATGAAGGCCGAGAACTGGCCGGTGCCGTGCATCAGGGGCGCGCAGACGATCATGGTGGCGCGCAGGTGCTCGGGGCCCTGGATGCGCGCGATCAACTCGGGGATCGACGTGGCCGGCGGAATGCCCTGGGCCGCATTGCCGCCGGCGCCGATCACCTGGAACAGGTCGTCCTGGCGCCACATGACGCCCTTGGGCATGCCGGTGGTGCCGCCGGTGTAGAGCAGCAGGAGGTCGTCGCCGCTCACGCCCCACGGCGCGCGGACCGGGCGCGCCTCGATCGGGCGGGCCACGACGGCGTCGTAGTCGGCGGCCCAGGCGGGGACGGGATGGCCCGGCTCGGCGACGGCGATCCAGGCCTTCACCTTGGGCAGGCGGCCGCGGATCCTCTCCAGCACGTCGGTGAAGCCGGCATGGAACACCACGGCTTCGGCGTCTGCGTTCTCGAAGAGATAGGCCACTTCTTCGGGGCCATATCGGTAGTTGGTGTTGACCGGGGCGAAACCGCCCTTGAAGGCCGCGAAATAGGCCTCGAGGTACTCCGGGCCGTTGTAGAGATAGCCCGCCACCTTGGCCTGGCGGCCCAGCCCCGAGGCGATCAGGTGGTCGGCGAGCGCGTCGGCCCGACGGTCGAACTCGCCCCAGGTGACGACACGCTCGCCGTGGACCAGCGCCGGCCTGTCCGGCTGCGAAGCCGCGATCGCTTCCCAGACCGTGGCGAAGGTCCAAGCCATGACTGCCATCCTCCCGAAAACCTTTTGTCCTCGGGGAAGTTGGCCGCCTGCCGCCGGGTCATGTCAAACCGTCCCTGCCGTCAGACGGGCACGGCGGTGGTGTATTTGATCTGCTCCATGGCGAAGGCGGACGAGACGTCCGACAGCGGCACGGCGGCGATCAGGCGCTTGTAGAAGGCGTCGTAGGCGGCGATGTCCTTCACCAGCACCTTGAGCAGGTAGTCGGTGTCGCCCGAGAGCCGGTAGAACTCGACCACCTCGGGCATGGCTGCGGCGGTCCGGGCGAAGGTGTCGAGCCAGTCCTGGTCGTGGCGGCTGGTCTTCACCGACACGAAGACCGCGAGGCCGAGGTCCACCTTGTTCCGCTCGACCAGCGCCACGCGCCGCGAGATGACGCCGGCGTCGGTGAGCCGCTTCACCCGCTTCCAGCAGGGCGTCTGCGACAGGCCCACGTGCAGGGCGAGGTCGGCGATGGGCACGGTCGCGTCGCGCTGGAGCTCGCGCAGGATGCGCCGGTCGATGGGATCCAGAACAAAATCCATGCGTCGCCCCTCCTCGGGAGAACGAAGTTCTACAGGAGCCGGGCGGGGCGGACCAGACGGAAGGCTGCGCCAGAAGTCTGGCCACGAACCCACACGAGAACCACGAACGGGCGGCGGAGAGCGCCGGCGCTTGGGTCTGCGAGGCCGCGAAGCGGCGCCTCTCAAGTTTGAAGGAACCACGGATTGCACGGATTCACACGGATGATGGCCGCTGCGCCATCCGTGTGAATCCGTGCAATCCGTGGACAAATGATACTGAGCCTCCGCTTGCGCGGAGCCTTGGGGACGACCCCGCCCATTCGTGGTTTTCGTGTAGTTTCGTGGCAGGATTCCTCCCCCGGCGTCAGTGCTCGGCAGGCGGCGGCGCCTGGATCGGCGCGGGCTTGGCGAAGGGGACGATCAGGAGGGCGGCGGCGAACAGGAGGGCCATGAGGACGTAGGCGTCGGCGAAGGCCAGCGTCACCGCCTCGCGGCCGACGATGCGGCCCATCACCGCCTCGGCCATCTGCATCGCGCGGGCGCCGTCGGGCGTCCAGGCCTGGGCCAGTTGCGCCAGGCCGTCCAGGGCCTCGCGGGCGCGGTCGGGCTGTTCGCCCAGGGCGGCGGAGAGGGCCGCGGCGTGGGCGCGGGTGAAGTCGATGAGCCAGGTGTTGACCACGGCGATGCCGATCGCGCCGCCCAGGTTGCGCATCAGGTTGAACAGGCCCGAGGCGTAGCGGAGCTGGTCGGGCGGCACGCCGTTCAGCGCCATGCCCACCGCCGGGACGATGCAGAGCAGCATGGCCAGCCCCCGCATCACCTGCGGCCAGAACAGTTCCCAGAAGCCCCACTCGGGCGTCACCTGGGAGAACATCCACTGGGAGATGGCGAACATGGTGAAGCCCACGGCGATCACGTAGCGACCGTCCACCCGGGTGGAGAGGCGGGCGGCGATGGGCGCGGTGACCGTCATGGCGATGCCGGTGACGAAGACGGTCATGCCGATCTGGAGGCTGGAGAACTCGCGCACGCGGCCCAGGTAGACCGGCGTCAGGTAGGTCACCGCGTAGAGGCCGAAGCCGATCACCACGTTCAGCACGCAGGCCATGGCGAAGGTGGGCCGCAGGAACGGCGTCAGCTTCACGACCGGCATGGTGGAGAAGAACGTCCGCTCGAAGAAGACGACGGCGCCCACGAACGAGATCCAGGCGGCGGCCAGCACCGCCTCGTCGTTGAACCACTCGTGCCGCGGGCCTTCCTCCAGCACATATTGCAGTCCGCCCAGGAACACCGCCAGCGAAGCCACGTGCAGCCAGTCGATCCGGCGCAGCATCCGAGGACTGGCGGTGTCCACCTTGCCCAGGAGGGGGAACAGCAGGGTGATGGCGACGCCCGGCACGATGTTCATGAAGAACAGCCAGCGCCAGTCCACGTACTCGGTGATCAGGCCGCCCACCGTGGGGCCGAGGGTAGGGGCCAGCGTGGACACCATCCCCAGGATCGCCGGCACCATGGCGCGCTTCGGTCCTTCGAAGAGGACGAAGCCCGTGGCGAAGACCAGCGGCACCATCGCCCCGCCGGTGAACCCCTGGAGCGCCCGGAAGGCGATCATGGAATTGATGTCCCAGGCCAGGCCGCACAGCAGGCTGGAGAGCGTGAACAGCCCCGCCGAGAGCGTGAACAGCCAGCGGGTGGAGAGCGCCTGCGACAGGAAGGCCGCGAGGGGGATCATGACGATCTCGGCCATGAGGTAGGAGGTCTGCACCCAGGCGATCTCGTCCGGACCGGCATTGAGGCCCGCCTGGATCGAGTTCAGCGAGGCCGCGACGATCTGGATGTCGAGCAGGGCCATGAACTGGCCGAAGGCCATGATGCCGAAGATCAGCAGCTTTCGCCGGTCGCTGAGCGCGGCGGGATCGACGGACATGGGTTGCGCTTCCACCTCAGGCGCATAATATGATGATCATCATATAAAGGCGAGATGCGCGGTGCGCTACAGCGACACGCACAAGGACGAGACGCGGAAGACGGTGGTCCAGGCCGCCGCAGCCGCCGTGCGGTCGAAGGGACCCGAGGGCGTGAGCGTGGCCGAGGTCATGGCTGCGGCCGGACTGACCCACGGGGGCTTCTACGCGCACTTCCCGTCGAAGGAGGCCCTGGTCGTCGCCGCGATCGACGAGGCCTTCGGTTCGAGTTCGCGGCGCTTCGCCCGCCTGACGGACGGCGCGACGCGGAGCGAGGCGCTGGCGACGTTCGTGGACACCTACGTCACGATGCGCCACCGCGATCATCCCGAGGGCGGGTGCCCCGTCGCCACGTTGTCCAGCGACCTGCCGCGCCAGGGCCGGGCGGTGCGGGACGCCTACGAGCGCGGTCTGTGGTCGCTGGTCCGCCGGATCGCCGGCTGGCTTCCCGAGGGGACGCCCGACCCCGAGAGCGTGGCGGCGTCGCTGGTGGCCGAGATGGCCGGAAGCGTCCTGATCGCCCGGGCCATTTCCGACGACGCCGAGGCGGACCGCCTGCTGGCCGCCGCCCGACACCGCATCAAGCACCGCATGGGACTCCCGCCATGAACGCCGTCACGCCAGAAACCCAGGTTGCCGATCCACGCCGGATGTCAGGGATCGAGCAGCTTCGCTACGCCTTCGATCCCGAGCGGCCCGAGCGCGGGCCGGGGATCGGCCGCACCCTGAACTTCACGGTCATCGAGATCGAGGAAGGGCGCGTGGTGTTCGGCGGTCATCCGGACGAGAGCGTCTACAACCCTATCGGCACGGTCCACGGCGGCTATGCCGCGACGCTTCTGGATTCGGCCGTGGGCTGCGCTGTCCATTCGACGCTGAAGCCGGGGCAAGGCTACACCACGCTGGAGCTCAAGGTCGCCTACCACAAGGCCCTGACCAAGGAGACGGGGCCGGTCCGGGCCGAAGGGCGGGTCATCCAGGCCGGCCGGCGCGCGGCCTTCGCCGAGGGTCGGCTCGTGGACGAGAAGGGAGTCCTCTACGCCACCGCCACCTCCACGCTGCTGGTGTTCGAGCGATGAAGATGGAGGCCATCGGCGCCGGCGCGCCGGTGCGGCCCAGGCGCCGCCTGCCGCCTCGCGGCGTGCTGGTCCTGGCCGCCGCCCTGGCCGCCGGTGGGGCGGGCTACGCCTACATCCACGCCGCCAAGGCCACGGCGACGACCGACAACGCCTATGTGAAGACCGACGTGACCGTCGTCGCGCCGCGGGTGCGCGGCCATGTCGCCGAGGTCCTGGTGGCCGACAACCAGCCGGTGGCGGCCGGCCAGCCGCTGGTTCGCCTGGATCCCGAAGAGTATGCCGCCCGCGTGGCGGCGGCCGAGGGTGACCTGGCGGTGGCCGAAGCGGCGGTGCAGGCCGCCGGGGCGGCGCTGGCGCGGCTGGCCGACGACGAGGCGGTGGCCTCGGCCCAGGTGCGCGAAGCCGAGACCGGCATCCGCGCCGCCGACGCCGAGGTGCAGAGGGCGCGGGCGGACTGGGGTCGGTACGAGGCCCTGCTGAAGACCGGCTATGCGCCTCGCCGCGAAGCCGATCGGGTGGAAACCCAGGCGGTCGCGGCGGCCGCGGCGGCCGACCGCAGCCGCGCCGAACTGGCGGTCAACCGCAGTCGCCTGGCCGCCACCGCCGGCCGGCGAGGGGAGCTGGCCGCCGCCGTGGCCCAGGCCCGCGCCCAGCGCGCCCGCGCCGCCGCCGCCCTGGACTTGGCGCGGCAGGACCGCGACCACGCGGTGATCCGCGCCCCGGTGGCCGGCGTCGTGGGCGACCGCCAGGCGAACGTGGGCGACTACGTGCAGCCCGGTTCCCGCATGCTGGTCATCACGCCAATGGATCGCCTGTATGTGACCGCCAACTTCAAGGAGACCCAGACGGCGCGGATGCTGGGGGGCCAGCCGGCCTCGGTGACGGTGGACGCGCTTCCCGGCGTGACCCTGAAGGCCCATGTGGAGAGCTTCGCCCCCGGCACGGGTTCGGAGTTCGCGCTGCTGCCGTTCGAGCCGGGCGTGGGCAATTTCACCAAGATCGTCCAGCGGGTGCCGGTCCGGCTCCGCTTCGACCCTGGCCAGCCCGACGTGGCCAAGCTGCGGCCAGGTCTTTCGGCGAAGGTGACGGTGGCGTTGGAGGGCGTCTAGCCGCCCGCCGGTGAACTCCGAGGGGCGCCGCCGGAGGGCTGAGGCCGGGTAGAGCAAAGCCGGGCAGAGCAAAACTGAAGGCGCATCCAGACTTCCATCATATTCCTATCAAGTTAGTGGTATATGATGCCCGCATGCCTGAGGCCCGCATCGAGATTGAGCGCGAGGACGGTGTGGTGGACGCCTTCGTCGCGTATCCTGACACGCCCGGCGACAATCCGCCGGTGATCCTTCTCGGCGACGGCCGGGGCAGGGGGCGCGGCCTGGAAACCGAGGCCCGGCGGCTATCCGCCCACAGGTTTTTCGTCGTGGTCCCCGACCTGAAGGGCCTGGGCGCCGAAGTGCGGCGCGAAGCCGCCGTCGCCTGCCTGGATCACCTGGCCGACCTGCATGGGGTCGACGACACGCGCGTGGGCGTGGCGGGCTTCGGCCTCTGCGCCGATGCGGCCCTATCGCTGGCGGCCTGGCGCTCCGAACGCATCGCCGCGGTGGCGGCCTATGGCCCATCGCGGTTCGGTGTCCGCGGAGCCCTGGAAATCGCCAATCGAATCAATGGTGTCGTCCGCATCGGCTATACGGTGGGGATCACCCGCTCGCGAGCCGGCGTCCTGGAGGCGGCGCTGGGCTGCGCGGGCGTGCCCTTCGATGTCGAGGTGGGCGGCGGCGCGCCGGATTGGGGCGCCCTTGTGGACCTGTTCCACCGCACGCTGTGGCCGCCGGCCGCGGCTGGACGTGGTCCCGACGGACAGGGCCGCGCCGGGCTCAACCCGTAGGCGACTTCCCCAAGCGCATCTTATGTGGCGCAAGGCGTACGCCGCGTTAGGATGCGCCAAGCGACTCGGTCCGGGCGACCCCCGCCAGGACGTCGCGCCAACGCAATCGACTGGGGGAGCCCATGGCCACTGGTAAGAACACGAACGCCCTGCAGAAGCCGCTGACGCCGTCCGCCGAACTGGCCGCCGTGGTGGGTTCCGGCCAGCTTTCGCGCGGCGAGACCGTTTCGAAGATCTGGGACTACATCAAGAAGAACAACCTCCAGAATCCCGCCAACAAGCGCGAGATCCTGGCCGACGCCAAGCTGAAGCCGATCTTCGGCGGCAAGGACAAGGTCAGCATGTTCGAGATGAACAAGCACCTGGCGGCGCACCTGAAGTAGGCGCGGAAGCCCCGGCGACACGCGCCGGCATTCGATCCGGGAGACCCCGCGGGCCAAAGCCTTGCGGGGTCTCCTGCATTCTGGCCTGGATGTTCTGCTTGGCCTGTATGTTCTGCTTGGCCCGCATGACCGTCGGGCCGCCTCTTTCCTTTCACCGTATGGGCCGCCATAAGGGCCGGCCGCTTCCACGGGCCCTTCTCCATTCACGGACGACTTCGTGACGCCGCCCAACAGAGCCATCATTCTCGCTGCCGGCCAGGGCAAGCGCCTCCTGCCCCTCACGGAGGCCCGGCCGAAATGCCTGATCGAACTGTCGGGCCGCACCCTGCTGGCCTGGCAACTTCTGCGGCTGCAGGCGGCAGGCGTCGGCGAAGCTGTGATCGTGACCGGCTTCCGCGCCGACGCGGTCGAGGCCGAGGTCGCGCGGCTGGGCCTGTCGATGCCGGTGCGGCTCCAGTTCAACCCGTTCTACACCGTCTCGGACAACACCGCCTCGTGCTGGATCGTGCGCCACGAGTTCGACCGTGAGGTGCTGGTGCTGAACGGCGACACCCTGTTCGGTTCCGGCGTGGCCGAGGCGCTGCTGTCGGCGCCGGCCGCCGAGGTCACCGTCACCATCGATCGCAAGGACAGCTACGACGCCGACGACATGAAGGTGCTGACCGACCAGGGCCGGCTGGTGGCGATCGGCAAGACCATCGAGGCCTACGACGCCGAGTCGATCGGTTTCCTGCGCTTCTCGTCCGAGGGGGCGGCGAAATTCCGCGATGGCGTCGAGAAGGTGCTCCAGACACCCGAGGGCCTGCGCCGCTGGTACCTGTCGGTCATCGACGAACTGGCGCGGTCGGGCGTGGATGTGAAGGTGGCCTCGATCGAGGGCCTGGAATGGGGCGAGATGGACTTCCCGCAGGATGTGGAAGCCCTGACGCGCCTCTCGAGCGGCTGGACGGTCTGAGCCGAAGCCCAGTCCGAGGGAGGCGCGCCACAGGCGCGGTAAGATGACCGCCAGGACGCCAAGGTCGCCGAGAGGCGCGCGGGCCGGCATCGGACGCCTTGGCGCTCTTGGCGTCTTGGCGGTGTTCTTCGGGGCGCTGACGCGCCTGGCGGACGTTCAAGGCCCGACGATCCGCCGGACGAGATCCAGGTCGGCAGGCTTGTCCACATCGACGGAGGCGAGGCCGTAGGGGCTTTCCACCACGGCCGCCTGCACGCCGGCGAGGTCCCCCAGCCGCCCGGCCGCAGCATGCAGGGTGAGGCGACGGAACAGGTAGCGCAGCAGCATCCCCGGCCCCAGGATGCGGGCCATCCTCCAGGGACGCTTGCGCTCGGACTCGACGCGCCGCCAGAGATCGAGGACGGCGAGCGCCCTGGGCGTGGCGAGGTGGAAGAGATTGCAGCCCGACCAGTCGCCGTCGGCCAGCCGGAGCCAGGTGCGTTTCGTATCCGGCGCGGCGGCCTCGACCGTGGCGCGGGCGGCGACCAGGACGGCGACGTCGGCGTCGGGTGGCGTGTCGGCCAGGAACTGCCCGACCCACTCCGGCCGCAGAAGGGCGTGGTCGGCCGTGGTGACCACAAGCGGCGCGCCCAGGGCCTGGGCGCCGGCGCGGACGCTGAGGCTGGGGCCGGCGGCCTCGTCCAGCGCCTCGCAGCCCAGGCGGGCGATCTCGGCGCGGACCTCGGGATGACTGGAGATCACGGCGATGCGGCCCGCGCCCGCCGCCCGCAGCGCGCCGACCACGCGGGCCAGCAGGGTCTCGCCGCCGAGCCGGATCAGGGCCTTGTGGGCGGCCCCGCCATAGGCCGCGACCGGGTCGGCGCCGCCGCGCGATCCTGCCAGCACCAGGGCGGCGAAGCCGGTCAAGCGCCCTCTTTCCCTTGCAGCGCCTTCTCGTAGACGCGGTAGGTCTTGTAGATGCGTGCGCCGCCGGCGTCGCAGATGCGGCGCATGGGCAGGTTGTCCTCCAGCACCCATGAGAGCTCGTAGCGCTCGTAGCCCAGCTTGCGCGCTGCCTGGGCGACGGCGTCGATGAGCTGGAAGGGCAGGAGCTGGCCGCGCATCGTGGACGCGAACTTGCGCTTCACCCCCATGAGCGGCACGCGGCCGGTCTTCGGCCCCTTCACCTTCAGCCGCCAGAGCAGCCTGGCCCAGCCGAGGGGAAAGAGCTTGCCGCCCAGGTCGGCGATGGCCTCGTTGATGTTGGGCAGCAGGATCATGAAGCCCGCCGCCTCGCCGTCGATCTCGGCGAACCAGGCCAGGCGCGGGTCGATCAGCAGGCGCAGGTTGCTGGCCAGGGCCCGGGTCTCGGCCTCGGTGGTGGGGGTGAAGCCCCAGTTTCCGGCCCAGGCGTCGTTCAGGATGCCGGTGAGGGTGCGGACCTCCTCGTCCAGCCGTTTCATCTCCAGGGTGCGCAGGCGCACGCCTTCGGCCGGGGCCTTGCGCACGCGACGCAGGATGGGGCCGGGGAGATCGTCGGCGACGCTGCAGACATAGGCGTGGATGTCCTTGGCCTTGGCGTAGCCCTGGCCTTCGATACGGACGCCTGTATGGGGGGCGTCGTGGCCCATCATGAACATGGGCGGAGTATCGCGGCCCTCGACCAGCAGGCCCACTTCCTCGTTGGTGGAAAGGTTCACCGGTCCCAGGGCCGTGCGGCAGCCACGCGCCGCCAGCCACGCCTCGGCGGCGGCGAAGAGGGCGGCGAAGACGTCCGGATCGTCCTCGGCGGCGATCATGCCGAAGTGGCCGATGCCGTCCCGGGTCTGGGGATTCAGGTGGTCGATCTGGGCGCTGATGCGGCCCACGTCGCGGCCGTCGCGCCCGGCCAGCCAGAACTGGACGTCGGCGTGCTGGAAGAAGGGGTTCCCCTTGGGGCTCAACGCCTCGTGGCGCTCGAACAGCAGGGGCGCGACGTAGTTGGGGTCGGACGCGCCGATACGCGCGCCCAGCCGGATGAAGCGGTCGAGCTCGGCCTTGCCGGCCACGGGCGTGACGACCACTTCCCCCAAGGCCCGCTCAGCCTTCCAGGTAGAGCAGGGCGGTGACGCCCAGGGCCGCGAAGATCGACGGAGCCGCCCAGGCGGCCAGTACGGCGGGCGCGGCGCCGTTCTCGCCCAGGGCGGTGAAAGCGCCGTCGAAGACCAGGAACAGCAGGCCCGCGGCCAGGCACTGGACCGTCAGGGTGACGCCGCCGCCGCGGAAGTTGGCCAGCGCCGCCGGCGCCGCCAGCAGCATCATGACCAGGCAGGCGACCGGCGCGGCCCAGCTCCGCTGGAGCTGGGTGTCGTAGAAGGTGCGGGGCCGGGTCGAAAGGCCGCCGGCCAGGGCGCGGCTGGCCTCGGCGGCGGTCACCGTCGTTTCGCCCATCGCCAGGGCGCGCACGTCGCCGGGGGTCAGGTTGGCCGGCCAGTCCATGCGCTGGGCGCCGCTCTCGACCACATTGTCGTCGCCGAGGGTCTCGAAACGGGGCTCGACCAGCCGCCAGCGGCCCTCCTCGTAGACCGCCGCCTGGGCGTTGGTCCTCTGGATCAGGCGGCCCGCGGCGTCGCGCTTGTAGATGGTGACCTGTTCCAGGCTGGTCCCGTCGGGATCGCGGGGCACGGCCACCACGATCTCGTCGCCCACGCGGAACGTCACGGGGTCGACGGACTTGGCGGCGTCGGGCGGGGTGCTGGCCTGCCACCACTCGCTGAGGATGGCGTCGGTGCGGGGGGCGATCACCGTACCGATCGCGAGTTGAGCCAGCGCGAGGGTGAGCGCCGTGGGGATCGCCATCATGGTGATGCGGTAGGCCGAGATCCCGGTCGAACGCATCGCGGTCACCGCGCTGTCTCCGGCCAGCTTGCCGAACGCGAACAGGGAGCCGGCCAGCACGGCGAGGGGTGCGGACTGTTCGATCAGCCGCGGCAGGCGCAGGAGGGCGTAGTAGGCCACGCCTCCGGCGCCCAGGTTGCGGTCCAGGATGTCGGTCGAGACGTCCAGCAGGTCGAGGATCTGCAGCACGCCGACGAGGGCGAAGAGGGCCGCGCCGATCCGCGAGGCCATCAGCTTCAGGAGGTAGAGGCCGAGCGTCATGCGGCCGCGCCCGTCGCGCCCGCGGCCCGGCGGAGGCGCATGCGCGCCGCCCAGGCCGACAGGTGTTCCATCGCCCGGCCCACCGGCGTTTCGCCGGGGCGCTTGAGGCTGGTGAAGAAGACCAGGAAGCAGATGCCGGCGAAGATGGCGAAGGGCGCGCCCACGGCCAGTTCGGCGGGCGCCCGCCCGGTCTCGGCCAGGCCCTGGCCGAGCGGGATCGTATGGTGGACGGCGAGCAGCAGCAGGCCGCCCACGATGGCGCCCGGCGCGCGCCCGCTGCGCTTGGCGGCCAGCCCCAGGGGCACCGCCAGCATGGGCAGCAACAGCAGGCCGAAGGCGCGGGCCAGGCGGCCGTACAGCTCGCCCTTCAACGTCTCCTTCGGAAGGGTGGAGTGCCCGGACCGCGCCTGGTCGGCCAGTTCGAAGAGCGTGAGTTCCCGCTCGTCGCCGCCGCGCGCGCGCAAGAGCCGCGCCGGGCCCGTCATGGGAAGCTGCATCGTGAAGGCCTCGAAGCTCAGCGTCTCGGGCCGACCCTCGGCGTTGAAGCGGAGCTGCTGGCCGTCGCGCAGCTCGAGGCGGACGTTCTGGCCATCGCCGGTGCGGCTGAGTTCGGCCATCGCGGCGGTGGTGATCTCCTCGCGGCCCTTCTCGGTGATCCGGCGGATGAACACCCGCGAGAGCTGCTGGCCCGCGGGATCGGCGATGTCGGTGGTCATCGTCAGGTCTTTCGACGGCGACAGGATCGTCTCGGCCGGGATCAGCCCGTTCCAGCCGGCGTTCTGGGCCGTGTGGAGGACCGCGCGGTAGGCGTAGCGGCTATAGGGCTGGGCGAAGCCGAAGACCACGAGGCTGACCACCGTGAGGGCCGCGGCGAGGCAGAGGTAGGGCGCCGCCAGCCGCGTGAGCGAGAAGCCGGCCGCCAGCAGGGCGTCGATCTCGGACGACTGGTTCATCCGGTTCACCACGATGACCAGCGCGAGGAAGAAGGCCGCGGGCAGGGTCAGGCCGATGTAGTGCGGCACGAGATTGACGGCGAGCTGGGCCACGAAGCCGAACCGGTCGCTGGACGCCGACAGCATGTCGAGCAGCCGCAACGTGCGCTCCAGCAGAAGCGCGATCAGGGTCACCCCCGTCGCTCCCACCATCGGCCAGAAGGCCAGGCGGAGCAGATAGCGGTCGATGAGACTCAATCGGGTCCCCGGATTGCGGCGGTCATGCCCGCCAGCGGGCGGCGAAGTCGGCGGCCAGCGCCTGGGCCTCCTCCTCGCTCAGGGCGACGTGAGACGCAAGGGCGGGTGGGCCGGGCCAGCCGGTGTCGGCGAAGGCCTGGCCGCCATGCGACCGTTCGCCGGGGTAGCGCGGAATGACGTGGAAGTGGACGTCGGGGTCCACCATCATCAGCATGAGGTAGTTGATCTTCTCGTAGGCGACGGCGTCGCGCAGCAGCGTCTCGATGCCCTGCACCGCCTTCTGAAGGTCGGCGAAGGCGGCAGGCGACAGGTCGGAAAAGCCCCGGGCGTCCTCCTTGCACACCAGGACCAGTGAACCGAATGTCGGCTGCTGGGGCCGCACCAGCACCAGCCAGTGGCCGGTCTCGGCGACCAGGGTGGCGGGGTGGCCGAACTTCCGGGCCGTGGAATTGGTCACGCGGGACTCCTCGCGATGGAACGGTCGCGTCGTGGACGGATCATAGGAACGCCCCTTCCGGCGGGGAAGGGCGGCTGGGCGGGTTTTGCGCCGCCGGATGCAGGACGAAGGCCCCCAGGCGTTCCACCGACAGCGCCGGGGTGACGCCGAAGGCGGTGACGCGGATGCGGAAGCCGGTCCCGTCGGGCGTGATCTCGATCTCGTTCCAGCGGGCGGGCTCGCCGTGGCCCCCCGCCGGCGTGGAGGCGGCCGGTACGGCCAGGACGGGGATGTCGCGGTCCGGGCCGGGGAGGCGGGCGAGGTGCGCCTCGTGGGCGTGGCCGTGCAGGACGAGTTCGGCGCCCACCGCCTGGAGCATGGCGCGGAACGCGGCGGCGTCGGTGAGCGCCTTGCGCCCCGATACGATTCCACGCGTGACCGGATGATGGACCAGGACCACGCGGCAGAGGCCCTGGGCGTTCGCCTGGCGGAGCAGGTCGGCGGCGGCGTCGATCTGGGGGCGGCCCAGCGCGCCCTGGGCGAGGTGCAGCGCCGTGGGCGTGGCGGATGACAGGTTGACGATCGCCACGGGGCCGCGGATCCGCAGGTGCGGGAAGTCGCCGTCCTGGCCGTCCGAGAGCCAGGGCCGCCACGGGGCGAAGTCGCGGGGGGCGCCGTGGGCGGTGAGCGCGTCGTGGTTTCCCGGGCTGACCGTCACCTCGCGCGGGTCGCCAAGGGCCAGCAGCCAGGCGCGGGCCGCCTCGAATTCCTCGGGCGTCGAGAAATTGACCACGTCGCCGGTGATCGCCACATGGTCGGGCGCGCGACTGACCATGTGGGCGGCGATGGCGTCCAGCACGGCCTGAACGTGCCGATGCTGCTTGCGCCGCCACGCGAAGCGGCTCAGCAGGCGCTTCGAGGCCACGTCGCGCCAGCGGAAGGGCAGGGGCGGCGGCGGAAGCTGCAGGTCCGAAAGATGAGCGAGGCGGAAGGCGGTCAAGCGCAGGTCGAGCTTTCCTGAAGTCGAGCTTTCCTGGGGGGCGAGCTTTCCTAAGGAGACGGCGCTCGGTATCAGGTTGCACCGATTTGCGTGAGAGGCGCGCAGAAGTTTTGCAGACGACGGTCGAGACGGGCGCGGCGCCGGCGGGGATGATCCTGGGCGCCGGCGACGTGCGCATCTGGGGGATGACGGCGCGCGAGCGGTTGCGCCGCACCTTCGTGCGCGCCGGCCTTGCGGTGGCCGAGGCGCCGCCGACGTCCGGTTCGGTGATCCTGGCCCTGGGCGGATGGGTCTACGACGAAGCCCTGATCGCCACCCTCGCGAAGCGGCCGGGCGCGGTCCTGGTGGCCGACGACGGGCGCGCAGTGGCGGCTCACGTGCCTGCCGGGCGCGCGTCCGAGGCCGCTGCCGCGCTGGAGCGGGGCGAGGAGCCCGGGGGGCTGGTGCGGCTGTCCCTCGCCGAACTGGCCTACAACGAGGCGCTCCGCAAGCGCGAGGCGCCGGTGCTGGTGCGGTTGACGCCCCAGAACGTCCGCGCGGTCGAGGCGCGCACCTTCGCGGGCTCTTACAAGGGTGTGACGGACCTCGTCACCAAGTACTGGTGGCCGATTCCCGCCCGCATCGTCACGCGTTGGTGCGCTGTCGCAGGATTGAGGCCCAACCATGTGACATTCCTGGGTTTTCTGCTCGTCTTGGCGGCCTTCTGGCTGTTCTGGCAGGGCCAGTTCGGCTGGGGGCTGGCCTGCGCCTGGGTCATGACCTTCCTCGACACCGTGGACGGGAAGCTGGCGCGGGTGACGCTCACGTCGTCTGCGATCGGCAACGTCTTCGACCACGGCATCGACCTGATCCACCCGCCGTTCTGGTGGTGGGCCTGGTATGTGGGCTGCTTCGGGACCGCCATCGTCGCCGACGCGCCGGGGATCGCGCTGGCGGTGATCCTGGCCGGCTACGTCTTGCAGCGGGTGGAGGAGGGGATCTTCCTGCGGGCCTTCGGATTCCACATCCATTCGTGGCGGCCGTTCGACAGCTTCTTCCGCCTGATCACGGCCCGCCGGAACCCGAACCTGCTGATCCTGACACCCGCCTGGCTGCTGGGCCGTCCCGGAGAGGGACTGATCCTGGTGGGTGTCTGGACGGGCGTCTGCCTGATCGTCCACGCCGCCCAGCTGGTCCAGGCGTTTGCGACGCCGCGCGAGCGCGTGGTCTCCTGGCTGTCGCGTTGATCCGGGCCGGCCTCATCTGGAACCAGAAGAGCCACCGCAACCGCGGGGCCGGCCGCGGGCCCCTGCCGCCCGACGTGCTGGACATCGTGCCCGAGGACCCCGCCGAACTGGACGGCGGCCTCCGGCGGCTGGCGCAGGCCGGCGCGGATCTGGTGGTGGTGGATGGCGGCGACGGTACGATCCGCGAGGTGTTGAGCCGCCTGCCCGAAGCCTTCGAGGGTCGGCTGCCGCGCCTGGCGGTGCTGCCCAACGGCAAGACCAATGCGCTGGCGCTGGACATCGAGACGCCGTTGGGGACGACCCTGGAGCAGATCCTCGCCGCCGCCGAGGCGGGCCGTCCGGTCAAGCAGCGCCAGTGCCTGGAGATCGTGCGCCGGGGCGCCCCCGCGCCCGAGCATCGCGGCTTCCTGTTCGGCGCCGGCGCCTTCGTGCGCGCCACCGAGCTGGCGCAGCGCAACCACGGCCTGGGGTTCTTCGACAACGCAGCCATCGCGGTGACCCTGGGCGGGGCCATCGTGCGCACCCTGGCCGGGGGCGCGGACGAGCCCTGGCGGCGCGGAGAGGCGGGGTCGCTGTCGCTGGCGCCCGAGGTCGCGCGCTGGTTCCTGGTGATGGCCTCGACCCTGAAGCGTTTCCCCCTGGGCCTGCGGCCCTACGGCGTCCCGCGCGAGGGCCTGAAGGTGCTGTCGGTGGCCGCGCCGCCGCGGCGGCTGCCGTTCGCCCTGCCCATCCTGCTGCGGGGGCGCGACGCGCCCTGGCTGGCGGAGGCGGGGTATCGGCGGGACGACCTTCCGGCCTTCGGGTTCGCCTTCGACGGGGAGTATGTGCTGGACGGCGAGCGCTATTCCGGCGGTGACCTGACCGTGCGCCAGGGGCCGGCGCTGGAGTTCGTGATCCCGTGACGCCCGAACTGCTCGCGCGGATCGAAGCCGAGCTGGCGGCCCGGGCGCCGGCCGAGGTCGTGGCCCTGGCCGAGGCGCTGGCCGACCCCGAGCGGGACGCGGCGATCCTCTACTACGGCTCGACACTGCGCACGGGCGACCTGTCGGGAATCCTGGATTTCTACCGCCTGACCCGCCGGCCGCACCGGCGCGGCCTGCGGGCCGTCGTCGAGGCGATCCTGTGGCCCGAGGTGAGCTATCACGAGGTGGCGGTCGGCGATCGGACCCTGAGGGCGAAGGTGGCGACGATGCCGCTGGACGTCTTCCGCAAGGCGGCCGAGGGGCGGACGCTGGACACGACCATCTGGGCCCGCTTCGTCCAGCCCTCGCAGCGGGTCTGGAGCGCCGATGCGAAGGCGGGCCGGGCGGCCGGCGAGGCCGTGGCCGCCGCCGTGGTCACCGCCGCCCGCCATGCCGCGGCCCTGGGGCCGGAGACAGGGACGGCCCGGGACTACTGGCTGGCGCTGTTCCGCCGGACCTACGCCGCCGAATTCCGGGTGGAGAGCGCCAGCCGGGTCGACACCGTGATCGCCGCGGAGCCCGAACGCTATGATGCGCTGCTGCCGCTGGCGTGGGCGGCAGGTGGAGTCGGCCATACAGGCGGGGACGGCCTGTTGCGGCCGCTCCGCCGGGGCCTGCCGGGCTGGACGCTGCGGAACCTGATGGGAAAGCCGCTGAACGTCGCGCGGATCGGCAAGGCGGCCTTCACCTTCGACGGCGCCGCCCGCTATGCGGCGTGGAAGATCGCCCGGCACACGGGAGTCGAGATCGCCGTCACGCCGTTCCGGGAGCGCCATCCGTTCCTGGCCGCGCCGGGGGCGTGGCTGGAGCTCCGGCGGCGGCAGCGGGTGAGGGCGCGCGGAGGCTAGGCCGATGCGCGGAGGGAGTGCTTCAGCAGCCCGAATTCCTGGCCCAGGCGCTCGAAGACGGCCAGGACCTCATCGATCTGGGCCGGCGTGTGGGCGGCGCTGACGCTGGAGCGCAGCAGGGCCTGGTTGTCGGGCGTGGCCGGCGGCACGGCGAGGTTCAGGTAGACCCCGTTCTGCAGCAGGGCGTTCCACATCATCACGGCCGTCGCCTGGTCGGGCATGACCACGGCGGTGATCGGGCTGGCGTGCGGGCCGACCACGAAGCCGAGGGCGCGCAGGCCTTCGTACAGCCGGTCGGCGTTGGCCGAGAGCCGGACGCGCAGGTCACGGTCGTCCTCCAGGCGCTGGAGCGCCTTGAGCGTCGAGGCGATGACCGCCGGCGGCAGGGAAGCGGTGAACATGTACGGCCGGCTGACGATGCGCAGCAGGTCGAAGTTGTCCTCGTCGGAGACGAGGAAGCCGCCTACGGCGCCCAGGCTCTTGGAGAAGGTGCCCACGATGAAGTCGACGTCGGCCTCGACGCCGGCGGCCTCGGCCAGGCCGCGGCCCTTCTCGCCCAGAACGCCCATCGAGTGGGCCTCGTCGACGAGCAGGTAGCCGCCCATCTCGCGCTTCACGGCGGCGAATTCCTTGAGCGGCGCCACGTCGCCGATCATCGAATAGATGCCCTCGACCACGATCAGGCGGCCGCCGGGCGCGTCGCCCAGGCGGCGCAGGCGCTTGGCCAGGTCGTCGGGGTCGTTGTGGCGGAAGCGGATGACCTCGGCGCCCGAGAGCTTGGCGGCGTCATAGATCGAGGCGTGGCTGTCGGCGTCCAGGATCAGGTGGTCGCCACGGCCGACCAGCGCCGAGATGCCGCCGAGGTTGGCCTGGTAGCCGGTGGTGAAGACCATCGCGTGCTTGCGGCCGTAGAACCGCGCCAGCGCGTTCTCGAGCGCGGTGTGACCGCTGAAGGTGCCGTTGGCGAACCGCGAGCCGGTGGTGCCCGTGCCCCACTCGCGCACGGCGGCGGCGGAGGCCTCGATGCATTCGGGGTCGAACGTCAGGCCCAGGTAGTTGTTGGTGCCCAGCAGGATGACCTTGCGGCCGTCGAGCATCCCTTCGGTGGGCGAGAGCACCGCGTCAAAACGGACGGCGGACGGGTCCGCGCCCACGGCGCGAATTCCATCGAGCGGGGCGCGATAGCCCAGGTGCTTGTCGAGCAGCCCCATTCTTAAGCCTTCATTCGTAGCTTGTTGATCAGTTCGGAGAGGTCGCCGACCGTCTGCACCGTCGCCAGCCGGTCGAGGGGAATCGATAGGTCAAATCGATCCTCAAGCTCCATGACGATGTTCATGAGTGCAAGCGAGTCCACGGCCAGGTCGCGGGCGATGTCGGTCTCCGGGGTCACCTGGACATTGCGGCCCAGAACCGTCTCGGCGGCCCGCGCGATTTCACGGACTGTGAGGTCCGTCGCCAGTTCCACCATCGGTGAGCCCCCCATTCGGCCCGAAATGCGTACGCCAGCCGCGTACCTAACCATCTCCGGCCCTTTTTTCTACCGCGGGATGGAATGTGGGTCACAAAAGAGCCGTCAATGTTTCATCCATGCCGCAGTGCGGTACCAGGCGACGGTGTCGGCGAAACCATCGGCCAGCTCGAAACGCGGCGGTGGCAGGCCCGGAAGCCGTTCCGCCTCGGGGACAGACCAGTCGCGGTGCAGCAATTCCCGCGCCTTGGCCGACGAGAGCATGGCCGTGCGACCCAGCAGCATCGTGAAATCATTTGTGATTCCGATGGCGCGGATCAGCGTCCGGGGAACGCGCGCCAGCCGCGGCGTAGCGCCGCAGGCCGAGGCGGCGGCCGACATCAGCTCGCGCCAGGAATAGCCTTCGGGCCGGGAGTCGCACAGCGCGTGCGCCCCGCCCGTCGGCCGCGCTGCAGCAACCGCGGCGGTCTGTCGGGCGGCGTCCGCCACGTGGATCATGGCCACGCGCGCGGCCTCGTCGGGCACGGGAAGGACAGGGCTGAGCGCCGCTGCCTGAAAGACGGGCAGAAGCTCGCGGTCGCCGGGGCCGTAGATGGCGCACGGGCGCACGACCGATAGTCGATTCTCCAGGACTTCGCCCATCGCCGCCTCGCCGGCGCGCTTGCTGGCGGCATAGTGGGAGAGCTGGGGCTCGCGCGCCGTCAGGCTGGAGACCAGCACGACGTGCGCCGTTCCGGCGGTCTTCGCCGCCTCGGCCACCCGGCGGGCGCCGGCCGCGTTCACGGCGTCGAACGCCGCACGGCTGCGCGCCTTCACCAGGCCGGCGGCGTGGATCAGCACGTCCGTTCCCTCGCAAAGCGCGGCGAGCGCGGCGGCGTCTTCGAGACTGCCGGGAACGACTTCGGGCTCGAAGGCCCGCCAGAGGGGCTCGACCGGATCGCGGCGCGCGAGGATGCGCACGGTCCAGCCGTCCTCGCCCAGGGCCTGGACGAGCCGGCGGCCGAGGAAGCCCGTGGCGCCCGTGACCGCGACCCGGCGCATGTTCAGGCCGGCTCCTCCTGGCGGAATGCGCCGGCCAGGAACAGGGCGCGGGCCTTGGAGCGCGACAGCTTGCCCGACGAGGTCTGCGGCAAGGCGTGGGCGCCGACCAGCTCGACGCGGGGCTCCACGCCGTGGCGGGCGCGCAGGACCGCGGCCACGTCGTCGGTCAGGGCGCGGCGCGCCTCGGGATCGCTCGCCCGCGCCTGGACCAGCACGACGAGTTGCTCGCCCGCTTCCTCGTCGACGGAGAAGGCGGCGACGTCGCCGCTGCGCAGACGCTCGATCTCGGACTCGGCGGTCCACTCCAGGTCCTGCGGCCATACGTTGCGGCCGTTGAGCAGGATCAGGTCCTTGGCGCGGCCCGTGGGGACGAACTGGCCGTCGGCGAGATAGCCCAGGTCGCCGGTGTTCAGCCAGCCGTCCTCGCCCAGGGCGGCGGCCGTGGCTTCGGGATCGCCGAAGTACTCGCGCATCAGGCTGGGGCCGCGGACGAACACCCGGCCGGCCTGGCGTTCGGGCAGGGCGCGGCCCGCCTCGTCGCGGATCTCCAGCTCGTGGCCGGGGAAGATGGGGCCGCAGCGGACGAAGGCCCGCGAACGCTCGCCCGAACCGGAGACGACCGCGCCGTCACGCTCCATCCGCGCGACGTCCACGTGGTCGAAGATCAGGCCCTGTTCCAGGGGCGACATGGTCAGGCCGAGGGTGGCCTCGGCCATGCCGTAGCTGGCCACGAAGACGGCGTCCCGGAAGCCGGCCGCGGCGAACCGCTCGGCGAATGCGGTGAGAGGGCCGGTGCGCACCATGTCGCCGCCACAGCCGGCCACGCGCCAGCTCGACAGGTCCAGATCGGTGCGCCCCCCGTCGCCGCGGCGGGCGCAGAGCTCGTAGCCGAAGCTGGGGCTGTAGGAGATCGTGCCCCGGTTCTTCGAGATCAGGTCCAGCCACAGCAGGGGGCGGCGGACGAAGGCGCCGGTCGGCATCATGTCCACCGACATCTGCGCCGACAGAGGGATCAGCAGGAAGCCGACCAGCCCCATGTCGTGATAGAGCGGCAGCCAGGAGACGGCCCGGTCCTGCGGCGTCACGCACAGTCCATGTCGTGTGGTGGCGAGCGCGTTGGCCATCAGGGCGGCGTGGGTGCAGAGCACGCCGGTCGGATTGCGCGTGCTGCCCGACGAGAACTGGACGTAGCACGGATCGTCGGCCGAAGGGGGCGGCAGGTCGGTCGCGGGCGCGCCCGATGGCGCGTCCGGCAGGCCGGCGGCGCCTGCCGTCGCATTCACGTCGGCGTTCACGTCGGAATTCAGGGCGCGGGGCGTTCCGGCGGCCTCCGCGGCCTCGGCCAGCCAGGGGACCAGGGCCTCGGGCCCGAAGACCGCGGCGGCCTTCGCCGAGCGCAGCATGCGGGCGATCTGCTCCACATAGGCTTCCCGCCCCCCCAGCGGCGCCGGGAGCGGCAGCGGCGCCGGCGTGATCCGCGCGTACTGGCAGGCGAAGAACAGGGTGACGAAGTCGGCGTCGGTCTCGGCCACGAGGCCGACCCGGTCCAACGGCTTCAGCCCGGCCGCGAGCAGCCGCACGGCCAGGGTGCGGGCGCGTTCGCGCAGGACCGCGTAGGGGAGGGCCTCGACCAGCTCGCCCCGCAGGCCGTACAGGTTGAGGCCGGTGGGACCCGTGGCGGCGTAGTCCAGCGCCTCGGTCAGGGTCGCGAAGCCGCCCTGCCGGAACGGCCGGTCCGGGGCAGTCGGGGTGATCGTCAAGCGTCGCCTTCCAGTCGTTGCGCGGGATCGGGCGGGTCCGTGTCGACGGACTGTCGAATCCCGTTCTCTCTGAGGATGAACCACAGCATGCCCAGGGCAAGGGCGCCGGCGGCCGCAGCCAGGCCAGCGCCTGCGCCTATAAGCCCGAACTGCGCCACGAGGAAGGGGAGGGCGCACAGGAAGAGGGCGCCCACCGCGAGCCTGACGCGCACCGCGGCGCCCGGCTTGCCCAGCGAGACGAGCATCGGTTCGAGGGGAAGGGCGAAGATGCCGATGACGGCGGCGGCCACCTGCCAGGTCATCACCTCGGCGGCGGCGGAAAAGCCCTTGCCCATGACGAGCGTGAGCAGCGCCGGCCCGGCCAGCCAGCTTACCGCCAGCATCGCGACGCCCACGGCCCCGGCCAGAAGCCCCACGTTGCGGGCCAGCCGCCACATGGCGTGATGCCGGTCTTCGGCGCGCAGCCGGGCGAGTTCGGGATAGAGCGCCGGGACCAGCAGCTTGGCGGGTTTGGCCAGGGCGTCGGCCACCTGGCGGCCTATCCGCCAATAGGCGGCCTGGGCCGGTCCCACCAATGCGCCGACCATGAGGGTCGCGACATGGGTGAAGGCCACGTCGAGCGTCGCGGCGAGGTTGGTGTTCCAGGCGAAGCGCCAGGCGCCGGGCATGCCCTCGGCCAGGCGCCCGCCGCGCCAGGCGAAGCCCTGGAGCATGTCGCGCTTGCGCACCTCGGCCCAGGCCGAACCCGCGAGGTAGAGCCAGCTTCCCACCGTCCCGATCGCCCAGGCCAGCAGGAAGCCCTCCATGCCGGCGCCGAGGGCCAGGGCGATCACCGATCCCACCACCCGGATGAGCGAGATCAGGGCGGCCTGCCAGGCGAGGACGTCGAACCTGTCGAACAGCCGCAGCAGGCCCAGGGGCGTGGCCGAGACCATGAAGGCCACCGAGACCATGTAGAGCGCGGCGGCCGGGGCCTGGTCGGGACCCCATCCGAGGACGTTCGCGAAGGCGATCGCCCCGACCACGCCCACCAGCACCCCCAGCACGGTGCTGGCGATGTCCAGCACGAGGGAGAAGCGCAGCACCCGCTGGAACTCGAGGCGACGACCCTCGGCGAGGGGACGTGCGCCATATTGCAGGATGGTCTGCCACGACTGGAACTTGACCACCTCGCCCAGGAACTGGGCGAAGGCCTGGATGAGGATCAGGATTCCCAGTTCCGCGGCGCCCAGGGCGCGTGCGGCGATGGCCACGGCGGCCAGGCCGAGCACGGCGTTCACCGTGCGCCCGCCCAGCAGGAGACCGGCGTTCGCCACCACCCGGCGAAGGATCGGCCGGACCCCGGCGATCTGTTCGGCCTGTGATGCGCTCATGCGCCCGTTCGCACTCCTCGGGCCGCCGCTCGCCGGCCCTTTGCGCCCAACTAGCGCCGTCCGGGCCTCCACGCCAACCCTGCGGGCGCATGCGCAGATCGCCGCAGCCGGTGCGGCCGGGGGCCGGTTGCGCCCGTATAGGGGTTCAGGACCCGGTCGCGAGACGGTCGGGGCGCAGGTTCGTGATCGCGCGGGACTTGTGATCGCGGCCGGCCCCGGCTTTACCTGGGGCGAGCGAAGCGAGGGGTGGCGATGCGCGTTCTGTTGGCGGTTCTGCTGGCGTTGACGACCCTGGGTCTGGCGGGGCCGGCCGCAGCCGAGATCCGGGCCCTGATCGTGGCGGTCTCCGAATACCAGGACCCGATCCCGTCCCTGGAAGGGCCGCCCAACGACGCCGCCGCGCTCAAGACCCTCCTGGGCGCGCAGGGGGCGACCGACATCACCGTCATCGCCGACCGCAAGGCGACCCGCTCCAACATCCGGGCCGCCCTGGAGAGCCTGGGCAAGCGCTCGAAGCCCGGAGACTGGGTGATCTTCTTCTACGCCGGCCACGGCGCGCAGGCGCGGACCGACGATCCCACCGAGGAGGACGGGCTGGACGAATTCATGGCGCTCGGGGGGTTCAGCGTCGCGCGCCCCGATCCCGAGCAGTTCATCCTCGACGACGACCTGCGGAGCTGGCTGGTGGCCTTCTTCCCGACCACCGTCAACGTCCTGCAGATCGCCGACGCCTGCCATTCGGGCACGCTGAACCGGTCGCTGGCGGGCCAGACGCGGTTCAAGCGGCGAACCGCCCTGGACAACCCGATGGCGATCCGGCTCCCGCCCAGCCCGTTCGACCCGGTGCGGCTGCCGCCGTCGACCGAGGATCCGCCCAACCTCGTCTATGTCGGCGCGGCCCAGGACAACCAGTTCGCGCTGGAGGGGCCTCTGCCGCGGGGCGACTCGGCCTCGCGCGGGCTTCTGACCTACGCGCTGGAAGGCGCGCTGCGCGACCGTCGCCCGAACGGCAACCTCGCCGCCGACCTGGACGACGACGGGCGGCTCTCACTGGCCGAACTGGCCTCGACGCTGGAGACCCGCACCCGCGAGCTGTCGGGCGCCCAGCAGTGGGCGAGCGCGGCGGTTCCGGCGCGCAACGAGCGCAGCGTGATCTTCCAGCCCCTCAAGGCTCCTCCGCCGGACGAGCGGCCGATCGAGGTGAAGCCCGTCGACGACCAGGCCGCGGAGCTGCTGGGCGGGCGCGGGCCCTGGGCCTCGATCCCCAGCGGCGAGCCCGACCTCACCTGGAACGCCACCGAGGGCTGGGTGACCGATCACAGGGGCGACCGGGTGGCGGAGAACCTGCGGACGCCCGAACAGCTCTCGGGCGTGATCATGAAGCGCCGCGCCATCACGCAGATCGCGGCCTCGGCCAACGAGCGCCAGCTCAAGGTCGACATCGGCCCCAAGCCCACGGGCCAGCTCTATCGCAAGGGAGAGACGGTGGATCTGGTGGTCACCCATCGCGGCACGTCGGCCTACCTGACCGCCTTCAACCTCGCCAGCGACGGTACGGTGCAGATGCTCTACCCGATCGACGGCGACGGCGACGGACTGATGGCCGCCGGCCAGACCCGCGTGGTGATGGCCCGGACCAAGGCCGTGCCGCCGTTCGGGCTCGACAATGTGGTGGCCATCGCCACGCCCGAGGCGCCGACCGTCCTGCGCGCGGCGCTGAAGCGGATCGACGGCAAGCGCGACGCGATGGTGGCCGCCGGTCTGGTGCAGGACGAACTGGACCGCGCCAAGGGCCGGGCCGCCTCCGCGCTGGGCGAACTCTACACGGGGCCGTAGGGCGGAGGCCGCGCGACGCCCTGTTCCGCCCGGAGCGTGACTAGGGCGTCGGTTCGGCGGTGACCAGGGCCTGGAGCGCCGTGCGCGCCTGGTTGGCGCAGCCGGCCTGCTGGGCGGTCAGGATATGGTCCAGGGTGGTCAGGTGAGCCGGGTCGGGGCAGACCCCCGAGCGCCGGGCCCCGAACGTCCGCGAGGTCGGCGGGGGATCGACCAGGATCTTGAGCTGGGCGAGGCGCGAGGGGTCGGCCGCCGCGCCCGGCCGCGGCGCGACCGCGCCCTGAGGCCCGCCGCGCACGGTGGTGATCGCGCCGCTGGCGCTCATCAGGCGCACCGTCTGTCCTGCGCCCACGGCGATGCGTTCGCCGCCCGACAGCTCGACGCCGGGTTTCACGGCCGGATCGGTGGAGGCCACCACGACGAAGTCGGCGGCCGCGGCGGCGCCGGCCACGCCGCCTGCCAGGATCGCGCCAAGGATGGCCCCCACGGCCATGCGGCCGGTCGCGCCGGGGACAACGCTGCGCATGGTGACAATCCTCTCGCCTGGTACGCCGGGATGAACCCACCGGCGCGTGCGCCGGTCAAGGCCTTGCGCCTTTGGGGAGAGTTCAGGGGACGCGTTCGTGCGCGGGGCCGCAGGCCTCTAGAGCAGGCGCGCCGCCGCGAGGCGCGCGACGGCCTGGGTGCGGTTCACGGCGTTCAGCTTCCTGCGGGCGTTGTCCACGTGGAAACGGACGGTCGTTTCCGAGAGGCCCAGGATCACCGAGATCTCCCAGTCGGATTTGCCCTCGGCCACCCAGGACAGGGCGTCCCGCTCGCGGTCGGTCAGGCGGATCTCGTCGGCCTCGGGGGGCGCGGCGAAGGTCATCAGCCGCTCGGTGAGCATCAGGCCCGCGAGCTGCACGGCCATGGCGTCGTCCGGCGCAAGGTCGTGGTTGTGAAAGCCCAGGTGGAGCGACGCGATGGTACGGTGGCGGCCGTACGAGGTCGCGCAGACCGCATCGCCGATGCCCGCCTCGCTCATGGCTTCCCAGTAGGCGCCGAAGCCCGAGTCGTGGCGGGGGGCGAAGTCGCTGAAGCGGTAGCGGGTGAGCCCGCCGCGGATCGCCTCGAGCAGGGGGTTGTTCTCGAAGCAGACATAGTCGAACGCCGGCGTCCCCAGCCGCCACGTCTCGGGCGCGATCCGCTGGACGATGCCGCCGGCGGCGTAGTGGGCTTCGGACGTCAGAGGGACCAGCGGACGGCGGTAGAGCCGGGTCTGGAGATACGAGGCCCCGATATGCGACAGGGCGGCGAAGAAGCCCTCGCTCGCCGCTTCGGGCGTCGGAGCCGTCAAGGCCGTGCCGGCGATATCGAGCGCGCGTGTCAGCATGCGACAGAAACAGGTCCCGACGTTACTGTGCCGATCCTAGCAAGTCCGGCGCCGAAGCGTCACCTTGCAGGGTCAACCTCTCGGTTCCGAGAGGCGCCCCCTGCCGCTCATTTCAACGACATTCGCCCCGATCCTGGGCGTGCCTTCGCCGCCTGGGCGAACGTCTTGAGTGGGGTGCAATCATGAGACGAGTTCTAGCCGGGGTGGCGGTGACCGCCGCCTTGCTCGCTGCGCCGGCGGCGCACGCGGCGCACTATGTGCTGAATCTGACGGGCGACGCCGACGGTATGATCACCGACAGCTTCTCGTTCGGAGGAGTCCTCTACGAGACCGGATATCTCGAGCTGTCCGGCTTCACGCCCTTCGTCCTCGAGGACGGGGACACGTTCGAGGCCTTCGTGACGATCTCGGGGTCGAACCCGCCGCCGTTCCCGACGTTCATCGTTCCGCTCCGGGACCAGATGTTCTTCGGGCTGAACTTCGCGGACATCCTCGGGGGCGCCCAGCCTGAGACCTCCGAGGCCAACGGCCTGCTCTCGTTCGACGGCGGCCCGGACGTCGGCGCCGGCTGCGGCAACTGCACGAGCCTGATCTACGGCCTGAACGGGACGCCGTTCGGATTCACGACGCTGGTCGCCAGCGGGACGTTCCTCATGACCGAGCCGTACCAGATCAACACCATCTCGATCAGCTATCAGGTGAACAACGACGCCGTGGGCGCGATCCCCGAGCCGGATGCCTGGGCCCTGATGATCCTGGGTTTCGGCGCCGCCGGCGCGTTGCTGCGTCGCGGCCGGCGGGCGGACGCTGTCCCGGCCTCCTGACCCGATCGCCGTATCCGGACGTGACGGCGCCGCGGCGTTCCCGTTTCCGGGAGCGCCGCGGCGTGCGCGTCGGCGCCCCGAACGAACCGATCCGGCGGCGGGCGCCGGACCCGGCGCGGGGGCGTGGGACCGTCGAGCGAGCCGGCCGCACGAGGTCAACCCCTCGATTTCGAGAGGCGCCCGGGGACGCGGGCTTCGACGATACTTCGCGGCCTGGGGAGAAAAATTTCTCCGCTCAGGCGAATATCTTGAGTGGGGTGCAATTATGAGACGATTTATGGCCGGAGTGGCCGCAACGGCCGCTCTGCTCGCCGCGCCGGCGGCGCAGGCGGCGGTGACCTACACGTTCACGGGGTCCCAGACGCTCAATTTCGGGCCGGTCGATCCGGACGATCCCGATGGCGCGCAGATCGAGGTCGTCGTCAATTCCAGCTTCAGCCTGGTGACGCCGGGCTTCATCACCAACGGGACCTTCACGCCCGACAGCTGCACCGACGACAACGCCGGCTACGTCTGCGGCCAGATGGAGTTCGACAACTTCGCGAACCAGTTCGACGTCGGCGGCGATTTCCTGTCGCTGGGCTACAGCTACGAGGACGACAACACCGCGTTCGGCGGCGGCGCCTTCTTCTTCTTCGCGCCGGGCGCCTTCGGCGCGGTCGGCACGTACACGACCGACGGCTGGCCGATCAACGGCCCGCCCATCGCCAGCGATCCCAACGGCTACAACTGCTGCTTCGGCAACGCCGGCTTCGGGACGCTGGTGGTCTCGGGCTCGCCGGACGTGGGCGCCATCCCCGAACCCGGCGCCTGGGCGCTGATGATCCTGGGCTTCGGCGGCGTGGGCGCGACCCTTCGCCATCGCCGGCGCATCGCCACCTTCGCGGCGGCCTAACAGGGCGGTCGCGCGAGGGGGCTGCGGCGGATGCTACCGTGTCAAGCGTCCGCCGCAGCCATCCATTCCCAGCGGTGCAATCGCCGCCTTGCCAACGGCGCGATTTTGCGTATGTTCCGCGCCCTCGCCGCCGGGCCGCCATGCGAACCCGGAGCCGGGACGGGTGTATAGCTCAGTTGGTAGAGCAGCTGACTCTTAATCAGCGGGTCCAAGGTTCGAATCCTTGTACACCCACCATTCCTCTCTCATGAGAACAGCGGGTCGACCGCGTGGCCAGGGCGGCCGCCCGAGGCGGCGGGCCCGTCCTTCGCTATCCGGGTGACTCCGGGTGACTCTGGGCGACCGGGGGCCTACCTCACCCTGCAGGTTGTCACGCGGGATTCGCCCTTGTCCAAGCCGATGTCGGGAACTGTGCGATCCGCAGGTGGGGGCGGACGGCCCTCAACGTGGCCCGGGTCTGTGTCTATGCTGCCGGCGGGCCCGCCTTTCCCCGTTTCGGCGGCCCTTGGTCCGCCGGGAGGCCCTGGATGCGTGTTCTGAAGACGACGGTGGACGCCGGGGCGGCGGCCTATGCGGCGAACCGGGCGGTGAACCTGGGCCTGGCCGAGGAGCTCCGGGCCCGGGCCGGGCAGGCGGCGCTGGGCGGATCGGCGCAGAGCCGGGAACGCCATGCCGCGCGCGGCAAGCTGTTGCCGCGGGACCGGGTCACGCGGCTGCTGGACGCCGGGGCGCCATTCCTGGAGGTGGGCCAGCTCGCGGCCTTCGGGATGTACGGCGACGAGGCGCCGGGGGCCGGCGTGATCACGGGCGTGGGCCGGGTGTCGGGGCGCGAGGTGATGATCGTGGCCAACGACGCCACGGTGAAGGGCGGGGCCTACTATCCCCTCACGGTGAAGAAGCACCTGCGGGCGCAGGAGATCGCGCGCGAGAACCGGCTGCCCTGCGTCTATCTGGTCGACAGCGGCGGCGCGAACCTGCCGCACCAGGCCGAGGTGTTCCCCGACCGCGAGCACTTCGGCCGCATCTTCTTCAACCAGGCCCGGATGAGCGCCGAGGGGATCGCCCAGGTCGCCTGCGTGATGGGAAGCTGCACGGCCGGCGGCGCCTATGTGCCCGCCATGAGCGACGAGACCGTGATCGTGCGGGGGCAGGGGACGATCTTCCTGGGGGGGCCGCCCCTGGTGAAGGCCGCGACCGGCGAGGTGATCTCGGCCGAGGAGCTGGGCGGGGCCGACACCCACGGCCGGCGTTCGGGCGTGGTCGACCACGTGGCCGAGAACGACGAGCACGCGCTGGCCATCGTCCGGCGCATCGTGGCCAATCTCAACACCACCAAGACCCACGGCCTGACGCTGGCCGAGCCCGAGCCGCCGGCCTACGACCCGGAGGAGCTGTACGGCATCGTGCCCCAGGACGTGCGCGCGCCCTACGACGTGCGCGAGGTGATCGCCCGCGTCGTGGACGGCTCGAAGTTCGACGAGTTCAAGGCGCTGTACGGGACCACCCTGGTCTGCGGTTTCGCCCGCATCTGGGGTCAGCCGGTGGCGATCCTGGCCAACAACGGCGTGCTGTTCTCGGAGAGCGCGCTCAAAGGGGCGCACTTCATCGAGCTGGCCTGCAAACGGAAGATCCCGCTGGTGTTCCTGCAGAACATCTCGGGCTTCATGGTGGGCGGCAAGTACGAGGCCGGCGGCATCGCCAAGGACGGCGCCAAGCTGGTGACCGCCGTCGCCTCCGCGGAGGTGCCGAAGTTCACCGTCCTGATCGGCGGCTCGTTCGGCGCCGGCAACTACGGCATGTGCGGCCGCGCCTACTCCCCGCGCTTCCTGTGGACCTGGCCCAACAGCCGCATCTCGGTGATGGGCGGCGAGCAGGCCGCGTCGGTCCTGGCCACCGTCCACCGTGACGCCGACAAGTGGAGCAAGGACGAGGAGGAGGCCTTCAAGGCCCCGGTCCGCCAGCGCTACGAGGACGAGGGCAACCCCTACTTCGCCACCGCGCGCCTCTGGGACGACGGCGTCATCGACCCCGCCCAGACCCGCGACGTCCTGGGCCTCTCCATCTCGGCCGCGCTCAACGCCCCGATCCCCGAGACGCGCTTCGGCGTGTTCCGCATGTGAGGCGCGACATGGCTAACTCCCTGGCGCGTCAGCGCCTTCGAGATTCAACCGCGGAAAACGCGGAAAAGCGCGGACAGAAGAACCCCGGCGTCGGAGCTCACCCTTCCGCGTCCTTCCGCGTTTTCCGCGGTTCATTTGAGAGCGCCTGCGGCGCGCGAGGCGTCAATGTTTAGGTCTGTCCTCGTCGCCAATCGGGGTGAGATCGCGCGGCGGGTGTTCGCCACGGCGCGACGGCTGGGCATCGAGACGGTGGCGGTCTTCTCCGAGGCCGACGCGAGCGCCGCCCACGTCCGCGACGCCGACCGCGCCGTGCTGATCGGGCCCGCCGCCGCGCGCGAGAGCTATCTGGTGGGTGAGCGGATCATCGCCGCGGCCCAGGCGGCCGGCGCCGAGGCGATCCATCCCGGCTACGGCTTCCTCTCGGAGAACGCCGCGTTCGCCGAGGCGGTGACCGCCGCAGGCCTGGTCTGGATCGGCCCGCCGCCGGCGGCTATCCGCGCGATGGGCCTCAAGGACGCCGCCAAGGACCTGATGCAGAAGGCCGGCGTCCCGGTCACCCCCGGCTACCTGGGCGAGGACCAGTCGGCGAAACGCCTGAAGGCCGAGGCCGACGCCATCGGCTATCCCGTGCTGATCAAGGCCGTGGCCGGCGGCGGCGGCAAGGGGATGCGGCGGGTCGATGCGGCCGCCGACTTCGAGGCCGCCCTGGCCTCGTGCCAGCGCGAGGCCGCCGCCAGCTTCGGCGACGACCGGGTGCTGCTCGAAACCTATGTCACCCGTCCCCGGCACATCGAGGTGCAGGTGTTCGGCGACAGCCAGGGGAACGTGGTCCACCTCTACGAGCGGGACTGCTCGCTCCAGCGCCGCCACCAGAAGGTGATCGAGGAAGCCCCTGCGCCGGGCATGTCCGAGCAGGCGCGCGCGGCGGTCACCGAGGCCGCGGTTCGCGCGGCCAGGGCGGTGGGCTATGTGGGCGCCGGCACGGTGGAGTTCATCGCCGACGCCTCGGCCGGCCTGCGGGGCGACCGCATCTGGTTCATGGAGATGAACACCCGGCTCCAGGTCGAGCATCCCGTCACGGAAATGGTCACGGGCCTGGATCTGGTGGAGTGGCAGTTCCGTGTCGCCGCCGGCGAGCCCCTGCCGCTGACCCAGGACCGGATCGCCCTGAACGGGCATGCGGTGGAAGCCCGGCTCTACGCCGAGAACCCGGCCACCGGCTTCCTGCCCTCGATCGGGCGGCTGGAGAGCTTCAGCCTTCCGGGCGGCGTGCGGGTGGACGCGGGCGTCGAGGAGGGCGACGCCATCACCCCCTTCTACGACCCGATGATCGCCAAGCTGATCGCGCATGCGCCGACCCGCGAACAGGCGATCGCCGAGCTGGCCGAGGCCGTCTGCGAGGTCGAGGTCCATCCCGTGAAGACCAACGCCGGCTTCCTGGTCCGCTGCCTGGAGCATCCGGACTTCATCGTGGGCAGCGTCGACACCGGCCTGATCGGCCGCGAGGCCGAGGCGCTGACCGCGCCGGCCGAGCCCTCGCCCGAGGCGCTGGCGACCGCCGGCTGGGCCTTCCGCGAGATGGTCGAGCGCGAGGTCGAGGGCCAGCCGTCCACGCCCTGGGTCGCGCTGGCGGGATTCCGGCTCAACGCCCCGGCCGATCCGGCGGTGCGCCTGTTCCTCGACGATCGCGCTGTGGTGGCGTCGCCCGGCGACCAGCCGTCGCGCTCGGTCCATGTCCTGGGCGACGAGGAGGTGGTGGTTTTCGAGGCCGGCGAGGCCTTCGTCTTCCGCGACCACCCGCCCGCCGCGGATGCGGCCGGCGCGGGCGGCGACGGCCAGATCCGGGCGCCCATGCCCGGCAAGGTGACCCAGGTGGCCGCCAGGGCCGGCGACAGGGTGGCCAAGGGCCAGACCCTGCTGGTGCTCGAAGCCATGAAGATGGAGCACGCGCTGAGCGCGCCCTTCGACGGCGTCGTCGACGAGATCGGTGCGGAACTGGGCGCCCAGGTCAGCGAAGGGGCGCTGTTGGCGAAACTGTCCGAGCAGGCCTGACGCCGCCTGACGCCCCCTGGCGGGGTTTGCTTCGGTCAGGCCGGAACGGCGGGGCGGGGACGCCAGCGCATGAGGCCGTAGTAGACCACGAGGGCGATCGCGACGCCGACGAACCAGGCATAGGGATAGAGCGCCGCCCAGGCCGGGGGCAGACCCCCGAAGGCGCCCGGCGCGACGGCCATCAGGAAGCCCGGCAGGTTGGGTGCGGTCGCGACGACCAGGGCGATCACGGCGGCGGGATTCCAGCCCCGGCGATAGGCGTAGGGGCCGTCGGGGGCATAGAGGCCCTCGGCGTCCAGCTCGGCGCGGCGCAGCAGCCAGTAGTCGGCGATGATGATGCCCGCGATGGGCCCCAGCAGCGCCGAGTAGCCGATCAGCCAGGTGAAGATGTAGCCGCTGCTGCTGGCCACCAGCTTCCAGGGCATGATGCAGACGCCGATCAGGGCGGTGATCCACGCGCCCGTCCGATACGAGATCCGGCGGGGCGACAGGGCCGAGAAGTCGTAGGCGGGCCCGACGAGGTTGGCGGCGATGTTGCACGAGATGGTGTCGATCGAGATGATCAGCAGCCCGATCAGCACCCAGACGCTCGGGAAGCGGGTGGCCAGCTCCACCGGGTCCCAGATGGCTTCGCCGAAGGCGATGCGGGTCGCCGCGGTGGTGATCACCGCAACGGCGGCGAGCGCGCCCATCGGCAGGGGAAGGCCCACGGCCTGACCGACGAACTGGTCGCGCTGGGTGCGGGCGAAACGGGTGAAATCGGGGATGTTGAGCGCCAGCGTGGCCCAGAAGCCGACCATCGCCGTGAGGCTGGGCCAGAAGATCGCCGCGAAGGCGCCCGGCCTGCCGCTCTCGTCGAAGGCATGGGCGAGGCCGCCGGTCTGGCCGAGCGCCCAGGCCACGAGCACGGCGCAGATCAGGATCTTGGCCGGCGCCGTCCACGTCTCCAGGCGCTTCACCATCTCCATCCCCTTGGTGACGAAGAAGAGCTGGATCGCCCAGAAGGTGAGGAAGGCGGCGAACTGCCACGCCGAGATGCCGAGGCCGGGCAGGGGCGGGCCGTCCAGCGGCGCGCCCAGCGCCACGCCGGCGAGGGCGAGGAGGACCGTGCCGCCCACCCAGGTCTGGATGCCGTACCAGCCGCAGGCGACGATCGCCCGGGCGATGGCGGGAAGCTTGCCGCCCTCGACCCCGAACGAGGCGCGCGCCAGCACCGCATAGGGAATCCCGTGCCGCGCCCCGGCGTGCCCGATCAGCAGCATCGGGATCAGCACGATGACGTTGCCCAGGAGGACCGTGAACACCG
The DNA here is from genome assembly GCF_037189685.1 of Phenylobacterium sp. Classification (GTDB taxonomy): domain Bacteria; phylum Pseudomonadota; class Alphaproteobacteria; order Caulobacterales; family Caulobacteraceae; genus Phenylobacterium. Next base: position 256,727 of record NZ_JBBCIT010000014.1, read on the forward strand.
CCTGGCCGGGCGACATCCCCTGGTCGATCAGGCCCGACGCCAGCAGATAGGCCGGGATGCACATCGTCATGCCGACCCACAGCGCCGCGAAGTGCCACCAGCGCCAGGTCCGCTGTTCGGGCGTGGTCGGGGCCAGGTCGGGATTGTTCAGGTCGGAAACGATCGCCGTCATGCGCGCAGCCTCGCGCGCGTCGCGCGCATCGCGAAGTGGAAGATGGCGCCAGGGGCCAGATCGGCGCCTCTGCCCATGAATCGGCTTGGAGCCGCGCGGCGGGCGCCCCAACACTTGGGCCCATGCTGCATCATCGACGCCAGATCCTGGCCGGCGCCCTGACTTCGTTCCTTGTCCCGTCCGTCGCGATCCTGCCGACCGGTCCCGTCCTCGCGGCGGAACCGGGCGTGTCCGACACGCCGCTGCCGCGGCTGCTGAACAACCGGCGCGTGATCGTCGACACCGATCCCGGCAACGACGACGCGATCGGCCTGCTCATGGCCCTGGACGCGCCCAACCTCAGCGTCGAAGCGGTCACGGTCTGTCCCGGCAACATCCGCTACGACCAGCAGCTCAGGAATGCGCTCTATGTCGTGGAATTCTCGGGGAAAGGCGGGCGAATCCCCGTTCATGCCGGGCTGGGGCGCCCACTGCTGGACCGGCCCTATCCCACGGCCACCTTCATCCACGGCCCCGACGGCCTGGGTCGCTTCCGCACCCCCGAACCCCGGGGAAGGGTCGACCCGGAACCCGCCGCCGATGCGATCCGCCGGATCGTCCGCCGCCATCCCGGCGAGGTCGTGATCCTGGCCCTGGGCGCGCTCACGAACGTGGCCCAGGCGCTGCTGGCCGATCCGGGCCTGGCCCCGCTGATCAAGGGCGTGCAGTTCGTGGGCAACGCCGGCAACGCCGTGCCCGGCTTCAACGCCCTGGCCGATCCCGAGGCGGTGGACGTGGTGCTGCGATCCGGCGTGATCCTGACGATGGGGCTGGGCGGACCTGGGGCGACCATCCTCACCCGGGGCGACTTCGACCGGATCGCCGCGCTGGATACGCCGCGCAGCCGCTTCTTCATCGAGACCAACGAACTGCGGCTGACGTTCGAGACCACGGCCCGGAATGCGCCCGGTTCCGTCAACGGCGATCCCATGGCCGTCGCGTTGATCATCGACCCGTCGATCGGCGAGGCGTACCGGGCCGTCCACGCCAAGGTGGAGCTGAACGGCCAGTTCACCCGCGGCGCCATCCTGTATGGCGACAATCGCTACAACATGGCGCCGACACCCCCGCCCAACGCGAACATCTGCGTGCAGGCCTCGAACGCGGGGTTCAAGCGCGTGCTGTTCGCCATGCTGGCCCGCGCGTAGCCCACTGGCCCCTGACGGCGTGCGCGGCCCGAGGTCGAACGCCGCGAACAGCGTTGCCCCGCCGCCCCGAAGCGTCCCACAACCGGCGATGTCAACGGGCGAAGGAGGCAGGCATGACGGGCGCTTCGGGCGAGGGGGCCGGGACGCCCGGCGGTGTCGACTTCGACTATCTGGAGGGGTTCGCGGCCGGCGACATGGTGGTGGTCACCGAGGTGCTGAACCTGTTCCAGGGCCAGGCCGCGGGCTGGCTGGCGGAACTGGATGCGCCGCCATCGACATTGCCGGCCGGCCGCTGGCGGGACCTCGCCCATACCATCAAGGGGGCGTCACGCGGCATCGGCGCCGGCGCGCTGGCCGACGTGGCCGACCGGGCCGAGCGGGGGGACCCGGCGATGGCGGGGGAACTGCGCGCGGCCCTGGTCGCCGCCCGCGCGGACATCGAAGGCTATCTGTCCCGGATCGGCGGGGGCTGAGGCGTCAGCACGTCGGCGGCATAGGTCTCGACCAGCAGGCTGAAGGGCCGACCGTCGGGCGTCTGGAGCACCGCCCGATGCTGAAGGACGTCGCGCGGCGGGACGGCGGGCGCGTCGAAGGCCAGGTCGCTTCGGACCTCCCACCCCGCCGGCAGGGGCTGGAACAGCAGCCGGGCCGACAGCGTCCGACGCTGGAACGCCAGCGGGGCCACGACCACGCCGAAGGGCGTCTCGGTGGCTTCCAGCGCGGTGTTCATCTGCGGCGTGAGGCGGCCGGGCAGGTACCAGTTGTCGGCGCGCGACAGGACCGTCTCGCCGCAGATGAGCTCCACCCGGCGCAGGCGGATCGGTTCATTGGCGGCGGCGCCGAGCTGGCGGCGGGCGGCGGCCGCGGCGGCGGGATCGTCGGGCGCGGCAACGCGGCGGGCGCGGACGGGGGGCGCTTCGGCCATGCGCCGGTCGCAGAGGCCCTGGAGCACCGCCGTGGCGCTGTCGCGGCTCAGCAGCTCGGCGTTCAGCGACTGGAGCTGCGCCAGCAGGCGCAGGCGCTGGACATAGTGGGCGTCGGGGCGCTCGGCGACCGCGCCGGCCGCGGGCGACACCGTGGCGATGAACGCCGCCAAAACGCCTCCTGCCAACATGCTTCTCGCCGGAACGGGCTGCATTCTCGACGGACCGGGCCTAGATTCCGGCGCCGTTGTCGATGGCCTGCATGGCCTCCTCGTGGGCGCGGGCCTCGGCCTCGATCCAGCTGATGAAGGCCTTGACCTGAGGCAGCCGGCCCTTGGCCTTCGGATGGACGAGATAGTAGGCGAAGTCCACCGCCGTGGCGATCGGCAGGGGGGCGACGAGCCGGCCCGCCTCGAGGTCGGCCTGGGCCAGGGTGCGCTTGGCCAGCGCGACGCCGCGGCCGTTGGCGGCGGCCTCGATCACCAGCGCCGACTGGTTGAAGCGCGGGCCGCGATGGCCGTCGATGCCGCGCAGGCCGCGGGCGGCGAGCCACATGGGCCAGTCCGGGCAACTGTCGTCGATGTCGGGGGAACCGTCATGGAGCAGGGTGTGATTCGCCAGGTCCTCGGGCGTCTCTATGGGCAGTTCGGCGAGCAGCGCGGGACTGATCACGGGGATGACCGCCTCGCTGACCAGGCGGCGCACCTCGAGGCCCGGATAGCGCCCGGCCCCGTAACGCAGCGCCAGGTCCACCTCGCCGGCGCTGAGGTCGACCAGCTCCATGCCGGCGTTGAGCCAGACGTCCACTTGGGGATGCGCCCGCTCGAAGGCGCCCAGGCGCGGCGCGAGCCACTTGGCGGCGAACGAGGGCGGGGCGGTGATGGTGAGCCGTCGCCCGTCGACCGCCGCGGTCAGCAGGCTGGCGGCCTCGGCCAGGCGGTCGAACGCCTCGCGCAGGGCGGGCAGGGCGGTCTGGGCCGCGTCGGTGAGCAGGAGGCCCTTGGGCGTCCGCTTGAACAAGGCGGCGCCGACATAGTCCTCCAGGTTCTGGATCTGCTGGCTGACGGCGCCCGGCGTCACCGAGAGCTCGTCGGCCGCACGGCTGAAGTTGAGGTGTCGCGCCGCGGCCTCGAAGGCGCGGAGCGCGTTCAGCGGCGGAAGCCGGCGACGCTGGACGTTGCGCTCCATCCTAGAATTCCTGAAGTCCCGGGCAGAAGTCCTTGGGTTGCGAATTGGGCGCTTCGGCCACTTATTGCAAGCGTCCGCTGGTGTATCGGCCCTTTTCACCGGCGGGCGTAGGCGGGGCGGGCGCAGGTCCGCCCCGTCCTGATTTCAGGGTCCCGATTTCCGGGGCCGCGTATCGATAGAGAAGCTAAAGATGGCGACGCGCCATGATCGCGAGGGAAGAGGCGAGGGGCTGGTGCTCCTGGGCGCGCGCGGGCGCGCCGTGCGCCCCGGCCGGGTCTGGCTGGTGGGGGCGGGCCCCGGCGATCCCGAGCTTCTGACGATCAAGGCGCTGAAGGCGCTGCAGGCGGCCGAGGTGGTCGTCCACGACGGCCTGGTGTCGGACGAGATCCTGGAGCTGGCGCCCGCGGCGGCCCGGCGTATCTCGGTGGCCAAGCGCAAGTCGCGCCACTCGTACGGCCAGGACGAGATCAACCGGATGCTGGTCGCGTTCGCGCTGGACGGCCTGAACGTCGTGCGGCTGAAGGGCGGCGACCCCTTCATCTTCGGCCGTGGCGGCGAGGAGCTGGAAGCCTGCCGCGAGGCGGGTATCGAGTGCATCGTGGTGCCGGGCGTGACGGCCGCGCTGGCCGCGGGCGCGAACGCCGGCGCGCCGCTGACCCACCGGGGCTCGGCCCAGGCCGTGACCTTCGTGACCGGCCACGCCGCGAAAGGCGGCGAGCCCGACCTGGACTGGGAGAGCCTGGCGAAGGCCAACCAGACCGTCGTGATCTACATGGGCCTGTCGACGGCTGCGGCGATCTCGGCGCGGCTGACGGCGGCCGGCCGATCGGGGGCCACGCCCGCGCTGATCGTGGAGAACGCCAGCCGGGCGGACGAGCGGCGCGTGCTGACGACGCTGGCCGGGCTGCCCGAGGCGGCCGCCGCGCTCGACGGCCCGGCCCTGCTCATCGTCGGCGAAGCCATGGCGCTGGCGGTTCCTTACCTCCCCCGCGAAGCGGTGGAGGGGGCGAACGGCGGTCTCGGCGAGACGAACCGGATGAAGCTGGCGCAGGGGATGGGGCTTGCCCCCTCCACCACCCGCTTTTCAGCGGGCGGTCCCCCTCCCGCCGCTTCGCGGGGGAGGTAAGATGAAAGCCCTGACCGCCAATCGCCTGACGGACGGCGAAGTCGTGTTCTGGAAGGACGGCCGCTGGATCGAGCGGTTCGCCGACGCCCAGCTCTGGGCCTCGGACGACCCGGCCGCGCTGGAGGCCGAGGGCCGGGGCAAGGCCCAGCCCCTTGTCGTGGTCGACGCCTATCTGATCGACCTCGTCGAGGCCGAGGGCTTCTGGGCGCCGGTCAGCTATCGCGAGCGCATCCGGGCGCTGGGGCCGACCAACCACCTTCACCACGGCAAGCAGGCCGAGGGCGGCGCCGCCATCGAGGCGCTGCAGCACGCCAGCGGCGCGGCCCGCTCGACCGGACGCGTCAACCTGATCAAGCGCAAGTAGAGGGCGCGATGTACCAGTACGACACCCTCGACAAGGAGATGCTGGCCGACCGGTCCGCGGAGTTCCGCGGCCAGGTGGCGCGCCGGCTCTCGGGCGAGCTCTCCGAGGACCAGTTCAAGCCCCTGCGGCTGATGAACGGCCTCTACCTCCAGCTTCACGCCTACATGCTGCGGGTGGCCATCCCCTACGGCTCGCTGAACCCCGCCCAGCTCCGAAAGCTGGCTTGGATCGGCCGCACCTACGACAAGGGCTACGGCCACTTCACGACGCGGACGAACCTCCAGTTCCACTGGATCAAGCTGGCCGACACGCCCGACATCCTGGATCACCTGGCCAGCGTCGACATGCACGCGATCCAGACGTCGGGGAACTGCATCCGCAACACCACGACCGACCCCTATGCGGGCGCGACCGCCGAGGAGGTGGACGATCCGCGGGTGTGGGCCGAGGCGATCCGCCAGTGGTCGACCTTCCACCCCGAGTTCTCGTTCCTGCCGCGCAAGTTCAAGATCGCCATCACCGCGGCGCCCAAGGACCGGACGGCGGCCCGGGTGCATGACATCGGCCTGGTGCTGAAGCGCGCCCGCGACGGCGCGCTGGGCTTCGAGGTGATCGTCGGCGGCGGGATGGGGCGGACGCCCTATGTCGGGCCGACCATCAAGGAGTTCCTGCCGGTCAACCGGCTGCTCTCGTACCTGGAAGCGATCCTGCGCGTGTACAATCGCCACGGTCGCCGGGACAACATCTACAAGGCCCGGATCAAGATCCTGGTGGCGGCCCTCGGCAAGGACGAGTTCGCCCGGCAGGTCGAGGCCGAGTGGGCCAAGATCGACCAGGATGCGGGCGAGGGTGGGGCCGACCTGCCCGACACCGAGCTGGCCCGTATCCGTGGCGCGTTCGCGACGGCGACGTTCGAGACCCTGCCGGCCGTCTCCGAGGCCTTCGAGGCGGCCAAGGCGTCGACCCCCGCGTTCGCGCGGTTCGTCCGCAACAACGTCAAGCCGCACAAGAAGCCCGGCTACGGCATCGTCGAGATCAGCCTGAAGGGCATCGGCGACACCCCAGGCGACGCCACCTCCGAGCAGATGGAGGCCGTGGCCGACCTGGCGGAGCGCTACGGCCAGGACGACATCCGCGTCACCCACGAGCAGAACCTGGTCCTGCCGCACGTGAGGCTCGACGACATCCCGGCGGTCTGGGCCGCCCTGGCCGAGGCCGGGATCGCCACGGCGAACATCAACCTGGTGAGCGACATCATCGCCTGCCCGGGGCTGGACTACTGCGCCCTGGCCAACGCCCGCGCGATCCCGATCGCCCAGCACATCGCCGAGAAGTTCCGCGACCAGGATCGGGCCGAGAAGGTGGGCGAGCTGAAGATCAAGATCAGCGGCTGCATCAACGCCTGCGGCCACCACCATGTGGGCCACATCGGCATTCTGGGCGTCGATAAGAAGGGCGAGGAGTTCTACCAGCTCACCTTGGGCGGTTCGGGCGCCGAGGACGCCTCGCTGGGCTCGATCCTGGGGCCGGCGCTGCCCTATGACCGCGTCGCCGGCGCGGTGGACACCCTGGTCGATGTCTACCTGCGGGAGCGCCGGGACGGGGAGCGGTTCCTCGACACCTTCCGCCGCACCGGCGTGGCCCCGTTCAAGGAGGCCGTCTATGCCGACGCTCATTGAGCTGAAGGACGGCGTCTGCAGGCCCGCCGAGGATCCCTTCACGCATGTGGCCGACGACGAGGACCTGCCGCCCGGCGACGTGATCGTGTCGTTGACGCGCTTCCAGCAGGAGGGCGACCGCCTGCTGTCCGAGGGGCGGCTTGTGGGGGTGCGCCTGAAGTCGGACGAGGAGGTCGAGGCCCTGGCCTACGACCTGCCGCGGCTCTCGCTCGTGGCGCTCGACTTCCCCAAGTACCGCGACGGGCGCGCCTATACGAACGCCCGTCTGGTCCGGGAGCGCTATGGATTCAAGGCCGAGGTCCGCGCCGTGGGCGATGTCCTGCGGGAGCAGGCGGGCTTCATGGCGCGTGTCGGTTTCGACGCCTTCGAGCCGGCCGACGACGCCAGCGCCAACGAGTGGCAGGCGGCCATCCGCCGCTACCGGCACGTCTATCAGCGCGCGGCCGACGGCCGGGCGCCGGCGTTCGTGGAGCGGGAGGGATGAGCGTGGCCTATGATGATCCCGTCGGGGCGGATGTGGCGCTGGCCCTGCGGCTCGACGCCGAGCTGCGCCGCGCCCACCCGCGCACCGTGCTGGAAGCCGCGGTGGAGAGCTTCGGCGACAGCCTGGCCCTGGTGTCGTCGTTCGGCGCCGAATCGGCCGTGCTGCTGCACGTCGCCGCCCAGGTGAAGCGCGACATCCCGATCCTGTTCCTCGACACCGGCATGCTGTTCGGCCAGACGCTGGACTACCGCAAGACCCTGGCGGAACGCCTGGGACTGACCGGGGTGCGCGACCTGCGACCCGCCTACAACGACCTGGCGACCGACGATCCCCAGGCCAAGCTCTGGCAGACCGACACCGACGCCTGCTGCCACATCCGCAAGGTGCTGCCGCTGGACCGCGCGCTGGGCGAATTCGAGGCGTGGATCACGGGCCGCAAGCGCTTCCACGGCGGCGACCGGCTGAACCTGCCCGTGGTCGAGCACGCCGAGGGCAAGGTGAAGTTCAATCCCCTGGCCAACTGGGGCAAGTCGGACCTCGACGCCTACGCCGCCGAGCACGACCTGCCGGCTCATCCCCTGGTGGCCCAGGGCTTTCCCTCGATCGGCTGCTGGCCCTGCACCCATCCGGTGGAGGCGGGCGAGGACGTTCGCGCCGGCCGCTGGAAGGGTCTGGACAAGACCGAGTGCGGCATCCATGTGGCTCGTGCGCCCGGCGTGCCGGACAACGTCGGCGGCGATATTTAGGACGGATTTCGGGATGAACGATGTGACCGTGGCCGCCTCTGCTCCGGCGGGTGGCCTGAAAGCTTCAGGCGCCTTCTATGTCGAGACGGTGACCTGGGTTCAGCATTGGACCTCGAGTCTGTTCTCGTTCCGCACCACCCGCGATCCGGGCCTGCGCTTCTCGAGCGGCCAGTTCGTGATGGTCGGCCTCCAGAAGGAGGACGGCAAGCCGCTGGTGCGCGCCTATTCCATCGCCTCGCCGTCGTGGCACGAGGAACTGGAGTTCTATTCCATCAAGGTGCCGGACGGCCCGCTGACCTCGCGCCTGCAGAACATCAAGGTGGGCGACCAGGTTCTGATCGGCCGCAAGCCCACGGGCACGCTGGTGCTGGACGGCCTGAAGCCCGGCAAGCGGCTGTACATGCTGGGCACGGGCACCGGCTTGGCCCCCTGGCTGTCGCTGGCTCGGGAGCCCGAGGTCTACGAGCGCTTCGAGACGGTGGTGGTGACGCACACCGTGCGCGAGGTGCAGGACCTGAACTATGCCGACCTGTTCGCCGAACTGCCGAAGGACGAGATCCTGGGCGAACTGATCGGCGGCAAGCTCCGCTATTATCCGACCGTCACCCGCGAGGCGTTCCGGACGCAGGGCCGGATCACCAACCTGATCGCTTCGGGCCAGATGTTCCGCGACCTCGGCCTGCCGCCCTTCGATCCGGCCGAGGATCGGGTCATGATGTGCGGCGGTCCCTCGGTGCTGGCCGACCTGAAGCAGCAGCTCCTGGACATGGGTTACGTCGAAGGGTCGATCGCGTCGCCTGGCGACTTCGTGCTGGAAAAGGCGTTCGTCGAGACCTAGAGCGCTATTCGCTCCGATTGAATCGGAGCGGCGCTCTAGATTCTTGATTTGTCGCGCTTTCTAGCGGCGAACCGGTGTCCACTTCGCCGGAAAGCGCTCTAGGCGCCCCAGCCGCGGACGAACTCCGCCCGTGCGGCGACGCTTCCCGTCGGGACGACGACAGGCGCGTAGCCGGTCTCGGCCAGCATGGCGAGGATGCGCCCGAAGGTGGCCTCGGCCTCCGCCCAGTCCTGCCGGCGCTCGGCGTCGGTCTCGTAGATCTCGCGCCAGGGCGGCAGGACGAACACCGTCTCGTTGTAACGTCGCGTCCGCACGGCCTCGCGCAGGGCGGGCGATGGCGGCGTCCCGTTCGCGCCCCACATGTCGATGATCCCGCGGTCGAAGAAGACCCGACGCGTCTCGCCCGACAGCCGGTCGAAGTCGGCGATGTCGCGGGCCGTGGTGAGGTCGCAGAAGCGACGGTTGTCGCGCCAGGGCATGCCCTCGCCCTCGTCGGCCATCTCGTCGGCGATCACCGCCCGGGCGTTCTCGGCCACGGTGAGTTCCCCGCGGCGCGCCAGCTCGGCGAGCAGCGCCGTCTTGCCGACGCCGGGGCCGCCGGTGAGGATGAAGAAGTTCGGCTTGTACATCGATCTCTCCCTCCCTTCATCGGGAGGGTGGCTGGACCCCGGCGAAGGCCGGGGGACAGATGGGTGGGGGAAACGGGGATCGTCCCCGACGTCCGCACTTCGGCCCACGCTTCCCCACCCTGACCGCCTCGCGGTCTGTCCCTCTCCACAAAGAGGGAGCGATCAGGCCGGTGGGCAGCCCTTGAACTCGCCGACCTTCACCGCCGTGAGGGTGGAGAGGTTCAGCTTCTGCACGGGCTTCATCGAGGCGGCGCCGTGGCCGGTGTAGAGATCCACCCGCTGGCCCTTGATCGCCCCGCCCACATCCGAGGCGTACCAGTAGCCGTCGTGGGCGTCGCCGTTCGGCATTCTGAGACCGACCGTCTCCTTGATGAAGACGACCGTGCGGCGGGGGATGATGGTCTTGTCGACCGCCAGGGTGCGCATGGGAACCACCTTGCAGCCCAGGCTGTCGAGCACGCCCACGCCCTTGGCGCCGGCATGATAGAGGGTGGCCTTCACGTTGAAGACCCCGGTTCCGGGAAGGGCGCCCGAGATCACGGAGGAGATCAGATCTCCCACCGGGTCCTTCTGCGCGGCTTGCGCTTGTGTGGCGGTCCCGATGGCGAAAAACAATGCCAGGGCGGCGAGGCGGCGTCGCAAGACGGCGTCTCCTACGTCGTTGAACTGGTGGGCGGACTCCTAGCGGCTCGGCTTCCAGGGGGCAACCCCGGAGGGCCATACGCCGCAGGGTTGTGAGAATCCCTAACGGCGATGGTTAGCGGGAATGGCTTGCGCAACATAGGAAATATCCGAAAGTCCGGCATCCGCCGTGGGGGATCAGGCAATGAAAATCTATGGGGATAGCAAGTCCGGAAACTGCCTGAAGGTAAAATGGACGGCCGATTTCCTGGGCCGTACGTACGATTGGATCGAGGTCGACATCACGCGGGGAGAGTCGCGGACGCCGGCCTTCCTGGCGATGAATCCGGCCGGCCAGGTCCCGGCCGTGAGCCTGGACGACGGGCGGCCGCTGGCGCAGTCCAACGCCATCATCCTACATCTGGCCGAGGGCTCGCCGCTCATCCCGGCCGACGCCTGCGCCCGGATGCTGGAGTGGCTGTTCTGGGAGCAGTACAGCCACGAGCCCTATGTGGCCGTCGCCCGCTTCCAGGTGGTCTACCAGGGCAAGTCGCCCACCGAACTGGACGCGCGGCTGGTGGAGCGCGCCGCCGCCGCGCTTCAGCGGCTGGAGACGGGCCTGGCGGGCGGCGATTTCCTGGTGGGCGACGCCGTGACGCTGGCCGACGTGGCGCTGGTGGCCTACACGCGCCTCGCCCCCGAGGGCGGCTTCGACCTCGATCTCTATCCCAGGGTGAAGGCCTGGGTGGCGCGGGTCGAGACGGCGCTCGGGATCGCCTGAGGCCCGCTTGCCTTCCGGCCGGTGGCACGCGAGAGGGAAGGGATGAAGCGTCTCCTTCTCGCTGCGGCCGCGTGCGCCGCCGTCGCCACGTCCGGTCCCGCCCATGCGTGGGGCGGCGCCGGCCACCGGATGCAGGGACAGGCCGCCATGCGGGGCCTGCCGGACGAGGTTCCGGCCTTCCTGCGCACGCGACAGGCGGCCCTGGACGTGGGCGAGCTGGTCCGGGAGCCCGACCGGTCCAAGGGCGCGGGCAAACTCCACGACCACGACCGCGACGCGGCCCACTTCATCGACATCGACGACGAGGGCAAGCTGTTGGGCGGGCCGGCCTGGCTGCCGCTGGCGGCGACGCGCGCCGACTACGAGACCGTCCTGAGGTCGGCCGGCCTCGACCAGTGGAAGGCGGGTTATCTGCCGTATTCGATCCTGGACCGCTATCAGCAACTCGTGGCCGACCTGGCCTACTGGCGGGTCCTGGACGCCGCCGAGCGCAATCCGGAATGGAAGGCCAACCGCAAGTGGTTCCGGCAGGACCGGGTCCGGCGAGAAGCGCTCATCCTGAAGGGGATCGGCGAACTGGGCCATTTCGTGGGCGACGGCAGCCAGCCGCTGCATCTGTCGGTCCACTACAACGGCTGGGGGGACTATCCCAACCCGGCCGGCTACTCGACCGCCCGCCTGCACGGGCCGTTCGAGGGCGATCTGGTGCGGGGCCGCGTGCCGCCGGCCGAGGTGGAGGCCCGCATGGCGCCGTTCCGGAGCTGCGCCTGCCCGATCGAGCAGCGGGTGGTCGACTACCTGACGGTGGGCTGGAAGCAGGTGATCCCCTTCTACGAGCTGGAGAAGGCTGGGGGATTGAAGGCCGGCGACCCGCGGGGACCCGAATTCGCCGCCGTGCGGCTGGCCGCGGGCGCCTCGGAGCTGCGCGACCTGATCGTCGAGGCCTGGCGCGACAGCATGAAGAGCAAGGTCGGCTGGAAGCCCGTGGCGGTCGAGGACGTGCTGGCGGGCAAGGTCGATCCGCACCCGTCGCTCTACGCGGTGGACTGATGCCGGTCCCGCAGTTCGGCGAAGCGGGGCTGGAAGGCCCGTATCCCGACCGGCCGGCCGCCTTCGCCGTGATCGCGCACGAGGGGCTGATCGCGGTGGTGGAGGTCGACCGCCGGGACCGCGGGCTGGTCATCGACCTGCCGGGCGGCGGGATCGATCCGGGCGAGACCGCCGTCCAGGCGGCCGCGCGCGAGTGCGGGGAGGAGGCGGGGCTGGTGGTGGCCCTGGCGGCCCGGCCCTTCGCGCGGGCGGACCATTTCTACCTCCACAACGATGGCAGGGTGCGCAACACACGCGGGCAGTTCTTTGCCGCGACGATGGAGCGCGAGGACCCTGCGCTGAAGATCGAGCCTGACCACCATCTGCGCTGGATCGCCCCCGACGAGGCCGTCCGGCGGCTGGACCGGGATTCGCACGCCTGGGCGGTGGCCGCATGGCTTCGATTGCGCGAGCGCGAGGGAACCGCTAGCAGCGCGCCATGACGGCCAGAATCATCGAAGGCGCGCCCGTCGCGGAGCGCATCCGCGCGGAGGTGACCGCCGAGGTTGCGCGTCTCCGCGCCGAACACGGATTGCAGCCCGGCCTGGCCGTGGTGCTGGTGGGTGAAGACCCGGCCAGCCAGGCCTATGTGAAATCCAAGGGCGAGCAGTCGCTGGCCGCCGGAATGCACTCGGTCACACATCGGCTGCCCGCCGATACGCGGCAGGACGAACTGCTCAAGCTGGTGGCGGACCTGAACGCCGACCCGCTGATCCACGGCATCCTCGTGCAGTTGCCGTTGCCGAAGCACCTGGACGAGAAGGCCGTCATCTCGGCCATCGATCCCGACAAGGACGTGGACGGCCTGCATGTGATCAACGCGGGCCGCCTGGCGTCGGGTTTGCCGGCGCTGACGGCCTGTACGCCCGTGGGCTGCATGGTGCTGATCCGCGAGACGCTGGGCGATGTGGCCGGCAAGCATGCGGTCGTGGTCGGTCGCTCCCTGCTGGTGGGCAAGCCGATCGCACAGCTCCTGCTGGCCGCGGACTGCACCGTCACGATCGCGCATTCGCGGACGGTCGACCTGCCGGCGGTATGCCGCACCGCCGACATCCTGGTGGCCGCCGTCGGCCGGCCGCGAATGATCCGGGGCGATTGGATCAAGCCGGGCGCCTGCGTCATCGACGTGGGCATCAACCGGGTGCCCTTCGACAACCCCGAGCAGGCCGCCCTGGGCAAGACCAAGATCGTCGGCGACGTGAACTACAAGGAAGGCCTCGCCGTCGCAGGATCGATCACGCCGGTTCCCAAGGGCGTCGGCCCGATGACGGTGGCCTGTCTGCTTCAGAACACGGTGACGGCGGCGAAGCGGATCGCGGGCCTGGCGTAGTCCCGCGGCTCAGGCGGCGGGACCGGGGGTTTGCGCCGGCTTCGCCGTCTCGTTGGTCCAGGTGACGATCTGGCCGAGCATGTCGGCGACCGCGCGGTCGTAGGCCGGGACGATGGCCGTCACCCGGTTGCCCGACGCTTCGGCCCGGCTCTCGAACAGGCGCTCGCTGATGGCTTGCCGTTCGCCCTTGCCGACCAGGGCGGCGCGGACGCGCACGACGACGGTGGGCGCCGCCTTCGGGCCGCGGTCGTAGCGAGTCTCGAAGTTCCGGACATCGAGGCGCAGGATGTAGTCGGCGGCCGCCGTCTCCCCGCGGGCGACCAGCCGGGTCGGGCCGGGATCGGCGTCGAAGGCCGCCACCACCGCGGCGTCCCACAGGGCGACGGCCGGCGCGACCCAGCGGGTCTCGGCCACATAGGCGGCCTTGCCCCCGGTGATGGTGAGGATGCGGTCGCCCCCCGCTTCGCGCGGGAAGGCGCCGTTCGTCCGGAACACGCCCACGGCGCCCGTCGGAGTCTCCAGGGCCGTCTCTGAGAGCGGCTGGCCGAACCGATAGAGGTTCACCGGCTTGCTCTTGGGCACGAGCGAGATGCAGGCCGAGACCGAAAGCGCCGCCGTCACGACGACCGCGAGGGGCAGGATGCGGAACAGGCGGGTCATTGGGGCACCTTCACCTCGTTGGCGGTGGGCTTGGTCAGGGCGCCCGTGGGGCTGGACTGGATATCGTTGACCAGGCGTTCCAGGGCTTCGGCCGTGCTCTGAAGCTGGATCACCGCCTGGGTCACCTGGGGCAGGCCCTGGGTGGCGAAATCGGCGGTCGGGCCGTCGAGGCGCGACAGCATGGCGCGCGCGTCGGCGGCCACCGCGCGGCCTTCCTGTGCGGCGTCGGCCAGGTTCCGGATCGCGCGCCGGCCGTCGCCATCGACGACGTCGCGGGTCGTCTTCGACAGCGCGGCGATCTCGGCGGTCGCTTCCTCCATGCGCTTCAGGGCGGACTGGGCGTCGGCGATGATGGCGCGGCGTTCGCGGAGTTCGGCGGTCACCGCCTGGGTGTCGGAGATCGCGGCCGACAGCGTCTTTATGTTCTGGTCCGACAGGACGCGGTTGACCCGGTCCAGCGCCTCGATGGTGCGGGTCAGCACGGTGCCGCCGCCCTCCAGGAGGTCGGACAGGGTGCTGCGCTGGCTGCGGATCACAGGGACGCACGGCCTCACGCCCTCGCGCTCGCACCACGCCCGCGCCGTGTCCTCCAGAAGCGGCTGGGAACTCGTGCCCGAGGTGATTTGCACATAGTTCAGGCCGGTGATCCCCTGCGGCTCCAGCGTGGCGAACGAGTCGGCCCGCACGGGCACGTCGTCGGTCACCCGGACCCGTGCGATCACGTTGCTCGGGTTGGTCTTGTCCAGGGCGATGGTGATGACCTCGCCCACCTTGATGCCGTTGAAGTGGACTTCGCCGCCCTGGTTCAGCCCGCGGACGGGCCCCTTGAACACGATGTCGTACAGCTGGAAGTCGCGCGCGAAGCTGAGCCGCGCCAGCCAGACGATAAAGATCGCGACGGCGAAGATCAGGATGAGGGTCGAGAGCCCCACCAGGGTGTAGTTGGCGTTCTTTTCCATCAGGCCCTCTCGTTCCGGGCGCTCCGGGCGGCGCGTCCCCGCGGGCCCAGGAAGTATTCGCGGATCCACGGGTGGTCGGACGACTCCAGTTCGCGCACCGGGGCGGTCGCCACGACCTTGCGGTCGGCCAGCACCGCCACGCGGTCGGTGATCGCGTAGAGCGAGTCCAGGTCGTGGGTGATCATGAAGACGGTGAGGCCCAGGCTGTTCGACAAGTCCCGCGTGAGTTCGTCGAAGGCCGCCGCGCCGATGGGGTCGAGGCCCGAGGTCGGCTCGTCCAGGAACAGGAGTTCGGGATCGAGGGCCAGGGCCCGGGCCAGGCCCGCGCGCTTCTTCATCCCGCCCGACAGCTCGGCCGGCTTCAGCGACCCGGCCTCGGGGCGCAGGCCCACCATCGCGATCTTCAGGTCGGCCAGTTCGTCGGCCTCCCGGCGCGACAGATGGCTGTGCTCGAACATGGGGGCCGTAACGTTCTCGCGCACCGTGAGGTTCGAGAAGAGGGCTCCCCCCTGGAACAGCACGCCCCATGACTTCTCCAGCGCGCTCCAACGCCGGCGCGAGGCCCTCTGAAGCTCCTGGCCGAACACGGTGACGGTTCCCGCATTGGGGCTGCGGAGCCCGATGATCGTGTTCAGGAGCACCGACTTTCCCGTGCCCGATCCGCCGACGACGCCCAGGATCTCGCCGCGTCGTACGGTGAGATCCAGGTCTTCATGCACGACGTGGTCGCCGAACTGCGTCCGCAGGCCGCGGACCTCGATGGCGGGGCCGTCCCGGTCGAGGATATCGGTGGCGGGCCTGGTGGGGGCGTCGGTCATACGTCGAGCTGCATGTAGAGCAGCGCGAAGGCCGCATCGAGCATGATGATGGCGAAGATCGCGTGGACGACCGCGCCCGTCACGCGCCGGCCCAGGGACTGCACGTCGCCGCCGACCAGAAGGCCCTGGCGGCAGCCGATGCCGGCCACGACGCCGGCCATCACGGGCGCCTTCGACAGGGCGATGTAGAAGTGCGTGGGTCCGACATTGTCGACGATCCGCTGCAGGAAGAAGGTGGGGCCGAGGTCGAGGGTCGTCCAGCTCACCATCAGGCCGCCGGCGAGACCGGCCAGCGTCGCCACGAACGTCAGCAGGGGAATGGTGACCAGCAGGGCCATGAACCTGGGAAGGACCAGGGCGTCGAAGGGATCGACGCCCATCACCTGCATGGCGTCGACCTCCTGCTGCATCTTCATGGAGCCCAGCTCGGCGGCGAACGCCGAAGCCGAGCGGCCGGCGAGCAGGACGGCGGTGATGACGATGTTGAACTCGCGCAGCACCGCCACGCCGATCAGTTCGACCACGAAGACCTCGGCGCCGAACTGGCGCAGCATGTTCACGCCCAGCAGGGCCACCACCGCGCCGATGAAGAAGGTGGTCAGGGCCACGATGGGGATCGCGTCGAGGCCGGCGCGCTCCATCTGGGTGAAGATCGGAGCCCACCGGATGCGCCGCGGATCGGTGAAGAGGCGTCGGACCATCCGGCCGAGCGCCACCGTGAGGTGGCCGAAGAAGGCCATGGTGTCGAGGAACTCGGCCAGGAGGTCGGTCGTCCCCTTGCCGATCCGGATCACCATGCCGTGGAAACCCCGCGGCTCGCGGCGGATCACGGGTTTGACGTGGGTGGCGGTCTCCACCAGCTCGAGCAGCCGCAGCGTCTCCCGGCGGCCGGTCGCCGCCTGGAGGCTGAAGGCGTCGCCCAGCGCGCGGAGGATGGCGAAGGCGCCCGCGGTGTCCATCCGCCCCACGCCGGTGAGGTCCAGGGCCACGTCCGGGCGACCCCTCACGGCGTCGGCGAGACGCCGACCGGATCCGCCGAGTTGGTCGGTGGTCCAGTCGCCTGTGAGTTCGGCGGTCAGCCGGTCGGCGGCGTCCTGCAACTGGAAGTCGGCGGGCGTCTCCATGTGGCCGTTTGTCACGGTCTCCGGCCAAGCTGTCCAGCCCGCCGCGCCGCGTTTCTGCTCCTCTGCATCTCCGGGACGCCTGCGAGGCGCACACGCCCCCACGCCTGCAAGGCCCAACGCCTGCAAGGCGAAGGCTGTTCCGTAAATCCCTCGTATCCGTGGGCGGAGCACCTTACGGCCACGCTCAGTCAAGTTTTGGTCCAAGTCCGCCGGGTAAGCATCCCGGGACCAGGCCCGAACCGACTCGCTTGCGTTGGAGTGGAGAGAGCGACGTGACCCAGCAGATCGATTTCGCCGGCGCCTCGGGCGCCCGCTACCGCTATTCCGCGCTGGACGAGGATCGGTTCCTGCCGCCGGCGGGGGCCAACTATGTGATCGCCGAACTCACGGAGGAGGGGCCGACCGTGGTGTATGCGGGCGAGACCGACAACCTGGCCAGCCAGAGTTGGCGGGGCGACCTGGAAAAGGCGCGACGGAAGTACGCCAACGCCACCCTGCTCACCCGGCTCAACGTCACGCGGGCTGTCCGGGAGGCCGAACGGCTGGACCTGATCGAGCACTATCATCCCCCGTTGAACGGCTAGACGCCGCGGCTCATCGTGATCGGGTGGATGCGCCGCCCCTCATCGTGATCTTCGGCGCGGCCGTGCGGCCCGACGGGACCCCGTCGCCCGCGCTCTCACGCCGGATCCGCTACGGGGCGGAAGCCGCCGCCGCGTTCCCCGCTTCACGTCTCCTCTGTTCGGGCGGCGCGGGGCCTCGGGGACCCAGCGAGGCCGCGGTCATGGCGGACGAACTGGCGCGCCTGGGCGTGCCGTCGGCCCGGCTCCTGCTGGACGAGGCCAGCCTGGACACCCTGCAGAACGTCGCCGCCGCGGCCCGCGCCGCGCGCGCCGAAGGCGCGCCGTTCGTGATCGCCTGCAGTGACGCCTACCACCTTCCGCGGGTCCGCCTGCTGCTGGCGGCTCTCGGCGTGCGCAGCCGGGCAGGACCGCAGCCGGGGCCGCGCGGCGGTCTCGGCCACCGGTTCGCGATGGCGCTGCGCGAGGCGGTGGCGATACCCTACGATCTCGTCCTCGCCCTGACGCATCGTCGCCGACTGCTGTCATAGTGCTGACCAACTCGAAGGGAAGGCTCCTGTCATGGCATCGGACGCCGACGACAATCCGTTCGCCCGCAACAGCGCGTGGCCGAAGATGCCCCAGGCGCCGTTCCGCGTCGGCGCGTTGCCGCGCACGCCAGGGACGCCCGTGGACGAGGCGCAGGTTTCCGGCGGAGGCCCGGAGGAGTCGGAGCGCCCCCCTGGACCGGCGGCCGAGATCCAACGCCTGACGCCCGTGTTCGTCCGCCCCCTGGAGGGGGCGGAGCCGGCGACGGCCGCCTCGGCGACGCCCACCCGGATCCAGCCCGCGTTCGTTCGGCCGGCCGCCGTTCAGCCGGCGACAGTCCCATCGTCCCCGCCTCGGCCTGAGGCGATCCAGCCGGCGTTTGTTCGGCCGTCGTTCGCGGGACCGACGTCCCCGTCCCAGGCTCCTCCGCCTGAACCTCGGCGACGTGTCGCCGTGCCGCCGCCGCTGCGCGCGATCGAACCGGCCTCCGTCGCGCCCGCGCCTCCGCCCGGCGTCGCTCCTCCGGTGGAGGCCAGGCCCGACGCGGAGGCCGTCATGCCGGTGGCGCCGCGTCGCCGCGCGGAGCCTCGTCGCGGGCCGCGATCGGGGCTCGTCGCCGTAACGGCGGTTGCGGCGGGTATCGGCGGCCTCGCCGTCCTGGGCGCCGTGATCCTGGGCGGGCGGGCGGCTGCTCCGGACGCGTCTCCCGGCCCGACCGGGACCCTCGCCACCGCGCCGTCCATGACCGACTCGCCAGGACCTGACCCATCCGAGGCCGAGGCCTCCGGCGGCGCGGCGCCGGTCATCGTGCCGGTCGGGCAGGGCGCCTCGAGGGTCGTCCCGGCGCCGGCGCTCGCAGCCCGGCCTTCCATCCCGCCGCAGCCTCAGTCGCTGCCCGAGGCGCCTTCAAGGGTCGCTGCAGCGAAGGCGGTCGCGCCGCGCGTGGTCGAACGCCCTGCGCCACCGCCAGCGCCGGCGCCTCAGGCCGAGGCCGTCGGGGACGTCCCAGGCGTGGGCGTGAGGGTTCTGGATCTGCCATCGACGCCGGCGCCCGCGCAGGCCGATCCGCGGCCGACCTACACGCCGCCGGCGGCGCCGGCCCCCGATGCGCCCATGACCACGACCAAGCGTTACTGACCCCAGATGCAAAGGGGCGGCGCGGGTTCCCCCGCGCCGCCCCTCCGGGCCTCAAGACCCCAGGGCCGCGATCAGTACTTCATGCGCAGGGTCACGCCGTAGGTGCGCGGGGCGCCCAGGAAGGCGTCGTACACGCTGATCGAGTCGTTGTTCTCGTCGACCTGGAACGGGCCGTTGAAGCCCACCTGGACGTAGTCCTTGTCGAACAGGTTGTTCGACCAGAGCTCGACGGTCCAGCGGTCGTCGTCCGAGCCGATGCCCACGCGGCCGTTCACCAGCACCATCTCGTCCTGGATCTTGGACGGATGCAGGTCGGAGCCGGTGTTGTAGCGGGACGTGTACTTGCCCGAGAGGTTGGCCTTGAACTTCAGGCCGTTGCCCAGCTCGCGCTCGTAGCTGCCGGCCAGCGAGGCCGACCACAGGGGCGCGAACGACAGTTGGGCGCCGGGCAGGCGGCGCAGGCTGTTGAACCGGGTGGGGTTCAGCAGATCCGCGGCCGTGAACGGCTGGATCTCGGTCTCGGCGTAGGTGACGCCCCCCTGGAGCGTCAGGCCGTCGATCGGCGGCAGGTAGATGAAGTCGACGTCAACGCCCTTGGACACCACCTCGGGCAGGGTCTCGACCACGAAGGCCGTGCCCACGAAGGTGTTGAGCTGGAAGTCGGTGAACTTCTGGTAGAAGGCCGCGACGTTCAGCATCAGGGTGCGGTCGAACCAGCTGGTCTTGGCGCCCAGCTCGTAGCTGTCCACGAACTCACCGCGGAACGAGGTGTCCGGGTCGGCCGTGAAGTTGGGGCCGGCGGCGGTCACGACGATCCGCTGCTCCCGGTCGAGGTTGAAGCCGCCCGCCTTGTAGCCGCGCGAGTACGACGCATAGGTCATCAGGTCGCGGTTCCAGCGGTACGCCAGCTTGGCCGTGCCCGAGAACTCCTCCTCGACGCGCTTCTGACGGTACGTGCCCAGTTCGTCGAAGTCGTTGTTCTGGGCGTTCAGGCAGAGGCCGCCCACGATCGTCGTCGCCGTCGCCTGGCCGACCAGACCCGCGAGCGAACCGAACGCCGCCTCGGCCTGGTCGCAGGACGAGCCGGTGGTCGTATAGCGGCTGAACAGCTTCTTCTCGTCGCGGGTGAACCGCAGGCCCACCGTCAGTTCGAGCTGGTCGGTGATGGCGAAGCTGTTGTTCGTGAACAGGGCGATGGTGTCGCTCGACTGGGTGTAGCGATCGTCCGAGCCGTTGCCGGCCTGGAAGATCGTCCCCGGCGTGAGCCCGATGAGGGCCGGGACGCCGCTCAGCACGCGGCCGGCGAAGTAGGCGTAGTAGTCCGCGCCGTAGTTCAGGACCGAACGGCTCTTCAGGTCCTCGTTGGCGTAGAAGGCCCCGACCAGCCAGTTGAAGCGGCCGTCATAGGCGTCGCCCGCGAGCCGGATTTCCTGGCTGAGCTGGCCGAACTCGACGAAGTTGTCCCCGCCCGCGGGACGATACACGAGGTCCGCGGCCGTGAAGTCCGAGTCCTGGCCCGTCTCGGTGCGCCAGTTGCGGATGGCGGTGATCGAGGTGAGCTTGAGGCCGGAACCCAGGTCCCAGTTGATCTCGGCCGAGACGCCCTTGTCCTCGACGTCCTGATCGGTCGGACGGTTGGCGTAGCCCCGGCGGTCGAACGTCGCGGCCGTCGTGTCCAGCGAGCCGGGGCGGACGGCGTTGACGAAGCTGGCGCGGCTGTTGGCGGCCTGGCCCACGAAGAGCTGGGTGCCGACGCAGCAGCTTTCGTTGCGCTTGGTGAAGTCGGCGATGATGCGGATGTCCACCTGGTCGATGGGGGTCAGCAGGAGCTGGCCGCGGACCGTCCAGAAGTCCTGGTCGTTGTCGCGGCGCTCGGTGCGCGGGCCGGGGCCCGTGACGATCTTCTGGTAGCCGTCGCGCTGGCGCGTGCCGACGAACAGGTGGCCGGCCGCGTCTTCCGAGAGCGGACCGGAGACAGACCCTGTCAGGCCCCACTGGTCGTAGTTGCCGTAGGTGGCTTCGCCCTCGGCCTGGAAGTCGCGGGTCGGGCCGGCGGTGATGACGTTGATGACGCCCGCCGAGGTGTTCTTGCCGAACAGGGTGCCCTGCGGACCCTTCAGCACCTCGATGCGGCTCACCTGGCCCAGGTCGCCGAACGACACGCCGTTGCGCGGGCGGTAGACGCCGTCGATCACCACGCCGACCGAGGATTCCAGGCCGGGGTTGTCGCCGACGGTGCCGACGCCGCGCACGCGCGCGGTCACGACGCTCTCGTTCGAGGTCGAGGTCACGGTCAGGCCGGGGGTGAGGACCGTCAGGTCGCGGATGTCGCGGACGCCGGCGTCCTTGAGGAGTTCACCGCTCACGGTCGTCACCACGATCGGGACGTCCTGAAGGCTCTGCTCGCGCTTCTGGGCGGTGACGACGATTTCCTCGATCTCGCGGCCCGATTCCTCCTGGGCCCCGGTCTGGGCTTGGGCGGTGGTCGCAAAGGCGCCCGCCAGCACGGCGGCGACCGCCGACGTGCGGAACAGCATTCCGTTTCTCATTTCAGTTCGTTCTCCCCGGAGCGGCCCTGCTTGTGAGGGGAGGTGCGGGCCTGCCCGGTGAGGGGCGGCTAGGCGAAGCCAGGCGTTATGGGCAAAGGGATTGCGGACGCGCGCGCCCATTCGGCGCCGGGCCTGTGGCGCCGGAGTCACGAAAGCGTCGCAAAATCCGTCCTGATGTGACGCGTCGGTATATTGGAGGTCGCCGAACGAAGTTTCCGACGCGTGAGTCAGTTTCCCGGGGGTGTGACGTGGAACGGCTGTACGACGGCGGCGAACGCCGGCAGCGCCTCGCAGGCCTGGGCATGGGCCGACAGCCGGGGCCAGCCGGTCGGGGAGTAGGCTTCGGGCAGCGCCTCGCGCACGAACCGCAAGACGCAGCCGACGGCGATGTCCGCATGGCCGATCCGCTCACCGAACCACCAGGGGCCGGGCCGGGCCGAGCGTTCGGCCTCCAGGACCGAGAGGACGCCGCCGATCTGGTCGTGGCACCGCGTCTCCCAGGAGGGCGTCCCCCGCGCGTGGATCACACGCTCGTAGACGAGGCTCACGGCCTTGTCGGCCAGGCCGGTGGCGAGGGCGCAGAGCCTGAGGGCGTGGCGGCGGTCGGGGCCGCCTGGCGGGATCAGCGCGCGGTCCCGCCCCGCCCGTTCATCCAGGTGGTCGAGGATGGCGGCGCTCTCGATCAACGCCTCGCCGTCGTCGGTGACCAGGGTCGGGACCCGCCGCAGCGGGTTGAATTCGGCGATCCGCTCGGCGTCCCCGAACACAGACCACGGCCGATGCTCGTACTCGAAACCGTAGAGCCGCATCGCGACGGCGACGCGCCGGACGAAGGGGCTGTCATACTGGCCGATCAGGATCATGCTGGCGCTCCCTCGCTGCCGGACCCAGCTTAGGCGCGGGCGAGGGCGGCCGAAAAGGCCGGTCCGAGCCGCCGGCGCCGGGGGCGCTTCAGGCGTTCTCCAGCACGAGATGCCCCACGGCGGTGTTGGAAGCGGGCACGTGATAGAAGCGGTGGGCCTCGCGCACCCGTGCGTCCAGCGCCCCGCGCATCACCAGCCACATCACCAGTTCGATTCCTTCCGACCCCGCCTCACGGACATAGTCGATGTGCGGCACGGCGGCCTGGCCGTCCGGGTCGGCGACCAGCCGGTCGAGGAAGGCGGTGTCGAAGTCCCGGTTGATGAGGCCGGCGCGCGGGCCCTGGAGTTGATGGCTCATGCCGCCGGTGCCGAACACGACGACCTTCAGGTCCTCGGGGAAGGCTTCCACGGCGCGGCGGATCGCCCGTCCGAGGTTCAGGCAGCGGCGGCCCGTGGGCGGTGGGTACTGCACCACGTTGACCGCCAGCGGGATCACCCGGCAGGGCCATTCCGACGGCTGGCCGAACAGGAGCGAGAGCGGCACGGTCAGCCCGTGGTCGACGTCCATCCGGTTGACGATGGTCATGTCGAACTCGTCGAGGATCAGCTGTTCCGCCAGATGCCAGGCCAGTTCCGGGTGGCCCGAGACGGACGGCACCGGTCGGGGACCCCAGCCTTCGTCGGCCGGCTCGAACGTGTCGGCGCAACCGATGGCGAAGGTGGGGATCAGTTCGAGCGAGAACGCGCTGGCGTGATCGTTGAAGACCACGATGCAGACGTCCGGCTTCTGTTCGGCGATCCAGCGCTTCGAGGCTTCGTAGCCGGCGAACACCGGCCGCCAGTACGGATCGTCCGCCTTGCCGTTGTCGAGGGCCGCGCCGATGGCGGGGACGTGGCTGGTGGCGACGCCACCGATGATCCGGGCCATCATCGCCCCTCCGATTTCGAGCGGGCGCCCTCGATGGAGCGGCCGCCGGCCAGCATCATGGCGGCGTAGTCGTCCTCGCTCATGCCGCTCATCTCGGCGGCGATCTGGCGGAAGGACAGGCCGTCGGTCGCGGCGATCTTGGCGGTGAAGTAGATGTTGCCGCCCAGCGCGAGCATGCCGTTCCAGTCGCGGGCGAGCACGGCCTGTTTCTGCTCCTCGCTCATGGGCCACCGGTCGAGATAGGCGCGTTCGTCGGCCTTGAAGGCCTCGCGGTTGGCGGCCTTCATCAGCGACATGCAGAACTGGTTGAGGTGGAATCCCTTCCGTGACTGCTCGGCGTCGAACAGCACCGTGCCCGGGATGTCGTGATACGGCTTGCCGCTCATGCGCCGGCCTCCTCGGGCCAGTAGAGGCGCATGGGATTGTCGACCAGCAGCCGGCGCTGAAGCTCCGGGGTCGTGGCGATCGTCGGGATGAAGTCCACGAGCTGGCCCTCGTCGGGCGTGTGGGTCTTCATGTTGGGGTGCGGCCAGTCGGTGCCCCACAGCACCCGGTCGGGAAACGCCTCGACCACGCGCCGTCCGAACGGGACGACATCGGAATAGGCCGGCGGGCCTTCCTTCGACAGCCGCTCGGGGCAACTCACCTTGCACCAGATGTCGTCGCGGGCGGACATGAAGGCCAGGAAGCGGTCGAACAGGGGGCCGTCGGCGCCGTCGTCCACCTGGGGCGTGCCCATGTGGTCCACCACCAGCGGCGCCGGAAGCGCCAGGAAGAAATCCTGCAGGTCCGCCAGTTCCGCCGCCTCGAAATAGATCACGATGTGCCAGCCGAGGGGGGCGATCTTCGCGGCGATCTCGGTCAGTTCGTCGTGGGGCAGGGCGTCGACCAGCCGTTTCACGAAGTTGAACCGAACGCCGCGGACTCCGCCGTCATGCAGGCGCCTGAGCTCCTCGGGCGTGACGTCGCGCTTCACCGTCGCCACGCCGCGCGCGCGGCCGCCCGAGTGGGCGATGGCGTCCAGGAGCGCGCGATTGTCGGCGCCGTGGCAGGTGGCCTGGACGATGACGTTGCGCGCGAAGCCCAGGAAGTCGCGCAGGGCGAACAGGTCGTCCCGGCCGCCGTCGCAGGGGGTGTATTTGCGGCCGGGCGCATAGGGAAACACGTCGCCGGGACCGAAGACGTGGCAGTGGGCGTCCACCGCGCCGGGCGGCGGCGTGAAGCGCGGCCTGGCGGGCGACGGGTGCCAGACCCGCCAGCCGAAATCCATGACGAAGGCCGGGCCGCCGCTCATCGGCCCTGGCCCTTCAGGATGGCGTCCATGCGGGGATAGACGCGCCGGGCGTTCAGTTCGAAGACCTTGCGCTTGTCGGCGTCCGGGATCGCGAGCGCGTCGACGTATCGCTTCGTGTCGTCGAAATACTGGCCGGTCTCGGGATCGATCCCACGGACCGCGCCGACCATCTCCGAGCCGAACAGGATGTTGTCCACGTCGATCACCTTGAACAGCAGGTCGATACCCGGCTGGTGGTAGACGCAGGTGTCGAAGAAGACGTTCTTCATGACGTGCTCGCGCAGGGGCGGACGCTTGAGCATGTCGGCCAGGCCCCGATACCGGCCCCAGTGGTAGGGCACGGCGCCGCCGCCGTGCGGAATGATGAAGCGCAGGTCGGGAAAGTCGCGGAACAGGTCGCCTTCCAGGAACTGCATGAAGGCGGTGGTGTCGGCGTTGATGTAGTGGGCGCCGGTGGCGTGGAAGTTGTGGTTGCACGAGCCCGAGACGTGGATCATCGCCGGCACGTCCAGTTCGACCATCTTCTCGAAGAACGGATACCAGGCGCGGTCGGT
Organism: Phenylobacterium sp.; assembly: GCF_037189685.1. Classification (GTDB taxonomy): domain Bacteria; phylum Pseudomonadota; class Alphaproteobacteria; order Caulobacterales; family Caulobacteraceae; genus Phenylobacterium. The sequence goes on from NZ_JBBCIT010000014.1 coordinate 281,879, forward strand.
CAGCGGCGCGCTGGTCCAGTGGCCGCCCGACGGGTCGGGGTTGAGGTTGCAGCCGACGAAGCCCAGCTCCAGGACGCAGCGTTCGAGTTCCGCGATCGAGTTGCCGATCGAGACTCCCGGCGACTGGGGAAGCTGGCAGACCCCGACGAAGGTCTCGGGGAAGAGGGTGGTCACGCGGTGGATCAGGTCGTTGCAGCGGCGGGTCCAGGCCTGGCTCACCGCCTCGTCGCCCACGTGATGGGCCATGGTCGAGGCCCGGGGCGAGAAGACCGTGACGTCGGCCCCGCGTTCCCGGATGAGGCGGAGCTGGTTCTTCTCGATCGTCTCGCGGATCTCGTCGTCCGTGATGTCGGGATAGGCGGGGTCGATGTCGCCGCCCGCCTTGAACGCCGCCTTCTGGGCGTCGCGCCAGGCGTCGTGCGGCGCGGGGGCGGTGGTGTAGTGGCCGTGGCAGTCGATGATCACTGCGAGGTCTCCCCGGTCTTCTCGTTGCGCAGGGCGTCCAGCGTCGTCGCGAGGCTGTTGGACAAGGCGTCCCGGTGGTTCGCCGCCCAGGCCTGGCGGGCGGCGGCGGCGCGGCTCATCAGGCCGTCGACGCCGGCCTCCTCGACGGTCCGCGCGGCCTCCCGCATCTCCTCGGCGCGGCGGGCGCCGTGCTCCAGGCTGCGCGAGATCATGTAGTGGGCGGTGCGGGTCCAGTCGGGCAGGGGCAGCAGGTCGGAGAGGGACGCCAGCACCTCCTGCTCGACGCCGTAGTGGCGCGCCGCCAGCATGGACTCGGTCAGCAAGGCCTCGACGCCCTTGATCATCACCGACCGGCACAGCTTGGTCGCCGCCGCCTGGCCGATCCTGTCGGCGTAGACGCGGGCCCCGGAGAACCCCAGCGGCGCCGCGCGCGCCAGGAAGGCTTCCGCGTGCAGGCCGCCGAGCAGCATCGGGGAACCGATCCGTCTCGGCCCGATGGGGCTCATGACCGCAGCCTCGACATAACAGCCGCCGGCCGCCTCGATCACTTCGGCCGCGGCGACCTTCTGGCCGGGAGAACACGAGTTGAGGTCGAGAACAAAGGCGCCTTCGGGCAGCCCCGAAGCCACCGCCTCGGCGGCGGCGAGGTCCTGGTCGGCCGTCACCGCGCTGACGATCAGGTCGGCGTCTGTCGTCGCGTCGCGGGCGTCGGCGGCCATGCGCACCACATGCCGTCCGGCGGCCCGGCTGGGCCCGCTGGCGGCGTCGGCGAAGGCGATGTCCCAGGCCGCGACGTGAGCTTTTCCGACCAGGTCCTGAGCCAGGGTCTGGCCGACCTCGCCGAAGCCGATGAGGGCGATGCGTCTGAACGGGGTCATGGTCCTCCCCACAGGGTCGCCGGCACGTAGACCTCGCCGCGCATCAGCCGGCGCGCGGTGCGCAGGAGCGCGGCGCGGCGCACCGAGAGGGTTCCGTCCTCGACCGCGGCGTCCATCGCCACGGTGAAGAAGCCGGTGGGGTGCTCCACATCGATGGCGCCGGGATCGCCGACCTTTGCGATGTCGGCCGCCACCGCGCCGGGCAGGACGCAGGCCGTGGCCACGCTGACCGCCCCGAAGACTCCGATGGCCTCGTGGACACGGTGGGGGATGAAGGTCCGGGTGCAGATCGCCCCGCCGTCCCGCGGCGGCGCCACCAGGCACATCTTGGGCACGGTCTTCCGGGTCACGTCGCCCAGGTTCATCCGGGGGCCGATCTGGAGCCGGATCGCCTCGACGCGGGCCTTGAGCGTGGTGTCGGCCTCCAGCGCCTCGGGCGTCTCGTAGCCGGACTTGCCAAGGTCGGCGGCCCGCAGCACGACCACGGGCATGCCGTTGTCGATGGCGGTGACTTCGACGCCGTCCACCACGTCGCGGGCCGAGCCGGTGGGGAGCAGGGCGCCGCAGGTCGAGCCGGCCACGTCCAGGAAGTCGATCGGCACGGGCGCCGCGGTTCCGGGCACGCCGTCGATGCGGGCCGCGCCGTCGTAGCGCACCCGGCCGCCGGGCGTCTGGATCGTGGCGACCGCCAGGCTGCCGGTGTTCAGCATGTTGATGCGCACGCGGGTCTCCCCGTCCGCCGCGGCGACCATCCCTTCCTCGAGGGCGAAATGCCCCACGCCGGCCAGCAGGTTGCCGCAGTTCTGCCCGTCGTCGATCCGGGCCTCGTCCACCACGGCCTGGAGGAACAGGTAGTCGACGTCGGCGTCCGGATGGGTGGGCGGCCCGATCACGGCGATCTTGCTGGTCAGGGGGTGGGCGCCGCCCATGCCGTTGATCTGGCGCGGATCGGGCGATCCCATCGCAGCGAGGAGGACGGCGTCGCGGGTCGCGCGGTCCGCCGGCAGGTCCAGGGCGCGGAAGTAGAGCCCCTTGGAGGTGCCGCCGCGCATCACCGTGCAGGGAATGGCGGTCTGGGTCATGACGGCGCCTCGTCCACGTAACGAAGCCCCTTCGCGGCCAGCTTCTCGCGCATGCCGTAGATGTCGAGGCCCAGTTCGCCGGCCTCGAACCGCGCGCGTTTCTCGTCCTCGTTCGCCACCCGCTGGCGGGCCTTTCCGACCACGGCGTCCGCCTCGGCGCGGCGGACGACACAGACGCCGTCGTCGTCGGCCACGATCACGTCGCCCGGGGTTACGAGCGCGCCGGCGCAGACGAGCGGCAGGTTCACGTTGCCCAGCGTCTCCTTGACCGTGCCCTGGGCGAAGATCGCACGGGACCAGACCGGGAAACCCATCTCCGTCAGGGTGGCCACGTCGCGCACCCCGGCGTCGATGATCAGGCCGCGCACCCCGCGCGCCTTGAGCGAGGTGGCCAGCAGGTCCCCGAAGTAGCCGTCCTCGCAGGGCGAGGTGGGGGCGACCACCAGCACGTCGCCCGGCCGGCACTGCTCCACCGCCACGTGGATCATCCAGTTGTCGCCGGGGGCCACCTCGCAGGTCACGGCCGGGCCGGCGATCGCGGCCGGGCGATAGATCGGGCGCATGTACGCGGCCATCAGGCCCTTGCGGCCCTGGGCCTCATGGGTCGTGGCGACGCCGAACCCGGCCAGGGCCTCGACGGTGTCGGTGTCGGCGCGGGGGATGTTGCGGACCACCAGGCTCATGGACGGCTCCTAGAGAAGGCTCTTCTCGATGGCGTCGAGGGCGCGATAGGCGGGCAGCACCTGGGCCACCGAGGCTCTCGGCTCGCGCCCTTCACGGATGGCGGCCAGGAACTCGCGGTCCTGGAGCTCGATGCCGTTCATGGAGACGTCCACCTGCGAGACGTCGATCGGCTGCTCCTTGCCGTCCACGAGGTCGTCGTAGCGGGCGATGTAGGTGCCGTTGTCGCAGATGTAGCGGAAGAACGTGCCCAGCGGCCCGTCGTTGTTGAACGAGAGCGAGAGGGTGCAGATCGCCCCCGACGGGACCTTCATCTGGATCGACATGTCCATGGCGATGCCCAGTTCGGGATGCATGGGCCCCTGGACGGCGCGGGCGACGCTGATCTCCTCGCCGGTCTGCCAGGCGAACAGGTCCACGGTGTGGGCCGCGTGGTGCCAGAGGAGATGGTCGGTCCAGCTCCGCGGCTGGCCCAGGGCGTTCAGGTTCTTCCGCCGGAAGAAGAAGGTCTGGACGTCCATCTGCTGGATCGCGAGGTCGCCGGCGGCGATCCGCCTGTGGATCCACTGATGGCTGGGATTGAACCGGCGGGTGTGACCGCACATGGCGGCGAGGCCCGTGCGTCGGGCTGTCTCTACCAGCCGTTCGGCGTCGGCCAGGTTGTCGGCCATGGGAATCTCGACGGCGACGTGCTTGCCAGCCTCCAGGCACCGGATCGCCTGGGCGGCATGGAGGGGCGTGGGGGTCGCCAGGATCGCCGCCTCGACGCCCGGCAGGGCCAGGGCCTCGTCCAGGTCGAGCGTCCAGTTCGGAACGCCGAACTTCCGGGCCGTGGCTTCGGTCGCCTCGGCCACGCCGCCCGCCAGGCCGACGACCTCCGCCTCGGGAATGGCCGCCAGCGCCTCCAGGTGCTTGACGCCGAATGCGCCTTCGCCGGCCACGATCAACTTCATGCGTGTCTACTCCAGGGGCAGGCCGACGTAGTTCTCGGCCACGACGGTCTGGGCGGCGCGCGAGCCGCGGATGTAGGCGAGCTCGGCGGTCTGCATCCGCCGGTCGAAGCCCGTCATGTCGGGAAAGCGATGGGTGAGGGTGGTGAACCACCACGAGAAGCGCTCGGCCTTCCACACCCGCGCCAGCGCGCGGCGGGAGTAGCGGTCCAGCGCCGTCTCGTCGCCATCGCGGAGAAGGTCCTCCAGCGCCTCGGCCAGGATGATCACGTCCGAGACGGCGAGATTGAGCCCCTTGGCGCCTGTGGGCGGGACGATGTGGGCCGCATCGCCCGCCAGCACCAGCCGGCCGCGACGCAGGGGCTCGACCACGAAGCTGCGGAGGGGGGCGATGCTCTTCTCGAAGGTGGGGCGCCGGTCGACCCGACCCCCGGCTTCAGGCCCGAGGCGGACGCACAGTTCGTCCCAGAAGCGCTCGTCGGGCCAGTCGTCGGTCCGCTCGTCCAGGCCGCACTGGATGTAGTAGCGGCTGCGGGTGGGCGAGCGCATCGAGGCCAGGGCGAAGCCGCGCTCGTGGTTGGCGTAGATCAGTTCGTCGCTGCACGGCGGCGCCTCGGTCAGGACGCCCAGCCAGCCGAAGGGATAGGCGCGCTCGAACCGGCTGATCGCGTCCTCCGGAATGTTCGCGCGGCTCACCCCGTGGAAGCCGTCGCACCCGGCGATCACTTCGCAGTCCAGCCGGGACGCCTGGCCTTGCCGGCGCCAGGTGACGAAGGGGGCGGGCGTGTCGATCCCGTGCAGGGCCACGTCCTCGGCGCCGAACACGACCCGGATTCCGCGCGCCTCGGCCCCGTCGAACAGGTCCTTCATCACCTCCTGCTGGCCGTAGATCGTCACCGTCGCTCCGCCCGTCAGCTCGGCCATGTCGATGCGGAACATCTCGCCGTCGCAGGCCAGGTTCGCGCCCGTGTGCACCAGGCCTTCACACCGGAGGCGATCCGCCAGGCCCAGGCGCGTCATCAGGTCTACGGTGATGCGTTCCAGAACCCCGGCGCGGACGCGACCTTCCACATGGGCGCGGTCCCGCTGCTCGACGACCACGCAGTCCAGCCCCTGCCGGTGCAGCAGGTGGGCCAGGAACATGCCGGCCGGTCCGGCTCCGACGATGGCGACCCTGGTGCGGATCGGCGCCTCCCTCGAACGCCGCGCTCTGTTCGGCGGCCTGCTGCGATCCTCAGGCCGCGGGCGGAGGTTGACGATGGACCGTTCGGCCCAATAGTTGGATTTTTCGGACACGCCCGCGGGCCGGGCAGGAGGTCGGGCCTGATGCGCACCAAGGCCATCCCGCGCTTCTTCCTCTACGGTGAACCTCCGCGTGCGGTCCGCGAACGCTTTCTCCATCTGGAACCCATCGACGATCGGACGCGACCCGCGAACTGGAACATTCGTCCCCATACCCATGCCAATCTCTGCCACGTCTTCCACATCGTCCGGGGCGGGGGAGAGATGCGCGCCGACGAGCGGGCGATCCCGTTCCGGGCGCCCTGCCTGCTCCTGGTGCCGTCGACCCTGGTCCACGGCTTCGCCTACGAGAGCGAGACGGCCGGCTCGGTGCTGACCCTCTCCGACGAGTATCTGCGCGAACTGGCGGCGCGGGAGGCCGGCCTCGGCCGGGTCTTCGCCCGCGCCGCCTGCCTCCCGGCCGAAGACGAGGCGCTGTTCTCCGGCCTCCTCGACCGGCTCTCCCGGGAACTGTCCTGGGCGGCCATAGGGCACGACGCGGCGGTCGAGGCCCTGCTGACCACGCTGCTGATCGAGATATTGCGGATCGCGCATCATGAAGCGGACGAGTCCGCCGGGCGGGCGCCGGGGGCCCATGCCGATCTCGTGGCCCGCTTCCGAGAGCGGATCGAAGCCCGCTACAGGTCGGGCGACGGCGTCGAGTCCTATGCCGCGGCGCTGAACGTCACGCCCAGGCGCCTTCGCGTAGCCTGCCTGGCCGTGGCGGAGGCCTCGCCGCTGCAACTGATCCAGGAGCGGCTGGCCCTCGAGGCGAAGCGCGCCTTGCTCTACTCCAACATGACGGTGGCCGAAGTGGCCTACGACCTCGGCTTCGACGATCCGGCCTATTTCTCGCGCTTCTTCGCCCGGGCGGCGGGCCGTTCGCCCCGGGCCTATCGCGCCGCGGGCGGTTGAGCGCAGGGAGCCTCAACGCCGAAGGTCAGGCGGCCGCTTCGTAGAGCCGCGCCGGCCGGTGGCTGCCGTGAGCGAAGTCGTCGGTCTCGCGCACGCAGTCCAGGCCCAGGACCATCTTGCGGAAGTTGCGTTTCTCCGCCTCCTCGCCGGTGACCGCCTCGTAGGCGGCCTGGAGCTGGCTCAAGGTGAAGCGCGGGGGCAGAAGGGCGAAGAGCAGAGTGACCCCCCGGGCGCGGGCGCCGAGGTTCGCCAGCGCCTGGCGCAGGATCTCCTCGTGGTCGAACGCCAGCGGCGGCAGGTCTCCGATCGGGAACCATTGCGCCTGGGCGGCGTCCGAGCTCCCTGCCACCCGCAACTCGTCCGACGGCATCAGCGCCAGATAGGCCACGGAGATCACCCGCTCGCGCGGGTCGCGGGCGGGCGCGCTGAAATTGGCGAAGTGGAACAGGACGTCCGCCTCGACCCCCGTCTCTTCCTGCAACTCCCGCCGCGCACAGGCGTCGAGGTCCTCCTCGGGTTGGACGAAGCCGCCGGGAAGGGCCCACGCGCCCAGGAACGGTTCGCCGCCCCGTTCGATCAGCAGCACGTGCAGCGCGCCGCGCCGCAGCGTGAAGACGGCGATGTCCGTGGCGACCGCGGGATGGGGATAGGCGTATGTGAAGGCCATGTTCGTGTATTGACGACACTAAGTGTGCGCTGATAAGTGTGATTCAGACACTAAGTCGGTTCGTGTCAGTGTCAAACCCAGGATGTCCGATGGCTTCCAGTGCGTCTTCGTTTCGTATCGCCCAGGTCCCCGCCGCGAACGGGGTGATCGGCATGTCGGCCTGCCCTGGAAGCGGGCCGGGCGGCCTCGAGGCCGACCGGGCGGTGGTCGAGGCCTTCCGGCCGGATGCGATCGTCTCGCTGATGGAGGCGCACGAGTACGGCCTCATGGGATGCGCGGGCCTCCCCGAGGCGCTTTCCCGGCTCGCCGCCCGCCGCTACGACCTGCCGATCCGGCGGGGGAGCGTTCCGACGGCGCGATTCGACCGCATCTGGGCCTATGCCGGGCATGGTCTGCGCCGGATGCTGCGCGAGGGTGGCCGGGTGCTGATCCACTGCCATAGCGGATCGGGGCGAACCGGCCTTGTCGCCGCGCGCCTGCTGGTCGAACTGGGCCTTCCGGCCGACGATGCGATCGTGGCGGTCTGCTCCGCCCGGCCACGCGCCATCGAGACGGTGGCTCAGTCGCAGTACGTGCGGGCGCGTCGGGCCGACGTGGCCGATCCGGACGTCGAGAGCCGGATCCTGGGCTGCCTGCTGGGCGGCGCGGCGGGTGACGCCTTCGGCTATCCCATCGAATTCCTGTCGATGGATCAGGTGCGCGAGCGGTACGGACCCGATGGACTGGCCGAGCCGCGCATTCACGGCGGGCGGGCGGCGGTCAGCGACGACACGCAGATGACGCTCTTCACCGCAGAGGGTCTGCTGTCGGCCGTCGACGAGGATCTCGTGCTGCACCAGGACCGCGTCACGGGGCGTGTGCGCCGGGCCTACCTGGAGTGGTTCCGCACCCAGCGCGAGGAGTGGACCTCCCACGCGGTCGGGCTCAGCCAGTACCGTGAACTCTGGGCGCCGCGCGCGCCGGGGAGCACCTGCCTGACGGCCCTGGCCGCCGGCGCACGTGGGACGGTGGAGGCGCCGGTCAACGACTCCAAGGGTTGCGGCGCGGTGATGCGGATCGCCCCGCTGGGCCTGCTGCCGGCGATCGATCCGGACGAGGCCCACCGCCTGGGCGAGGAGGCCGCGGCCCTCACGCATGGACACCCGTCGGCGCGGCTCGCCGCCGCGGGCATGGCCGGACTTGTCCGCGACCTGGTGGCCGGGCGCGCGCTCGACGCTGCGCTCGACCGCGTGGAGATCCGCCTGGAGCGCGCGGACCAGAGTGAGGAGGTTCTGGCCGCCGTGCGGTTGGCGCGAGCCCTGGCCGGAGACGAGACTCCGGCGTCCCAGGCGCTGCCGGTGCTGGGGCAGGGGTGGCATGGACACGAGGCCCTGGCCATCGGAGTCTACGCCGCGCTCAAGGCCCGGACGTTCGAGGACGCCGTGCGCCTGGCGGCGAACCACGACGGCGACAGCGACTCGACCGCCTCCATCGCCGGCCAGATCTGGGGCGCCTGGCATGGGGTCGAGAGCCTGCGCCAGGCCTGGATCGAGCCCCTGGACGTGCTCGAACCGCTTTGCGACGTCGGTGGCCGCCTGATCGCCTGCATCGACGCCGAGGACGCTGGCGAGGTCCGCCGCCGATTGGCCGTCCTGGCCCCTTTCGCCCGTCGCGCGGCGACCTCCAGTGAGGCGTGCTCGGAGGTGATGCGCGACTTCGTCCAGGCGGTGCAGGCCAGCGACTGGGTCGCGTCTTCGGATGGAGCGCAGCAGGCGGCCGAGGTCGAACGCCTGCTCACCGACCCCCGCGCGATCCAGCGCGCGTCGCACGTCCAGCTCCGCCGCCTCGCGACGGCCATCGTGCGCAAGGACCGGACCAGCGACGGCACCCTCGAGCGCTGCCTCCGCTCGGGCCGGATCTCCGCCATGGCGCGCCGCGCCGAGGCCCTGCTGGTCGCCGTGGCGGCCTGAGAGGTTACGTTTCCGGCTCGCTGAGGCCGGGCGCGTCCGCCGGGAAGGCCTGTCCCCGGTTCTCTACCCGTCGGGTCGCCCCGCTCGGGACGGTCGATCGCGCTCGTCGCTCCAGGCTAGACCCGCCATTCGAGCCGTTGCGCGTGTTTCTTCTGGCGCATCCCTGACTCGGCCGCGTAGAAGTGCCGCCTTTTTGATCATGAATGCTCAAATCGGGGGCGACTTGACGAAGGTTGACGAAAAGCTGGAGCCGATCCTGGCCGAGGTTCTGAGCCGCAACGCCGGCGAAGGCGAGTTCCACCAGGCGGCCCGGGAAGTGCTGGAAAGCCTCGGCCGCGTGGTCGCGAAGCATCCCGACTACGCCGACGACGCGTTGATCGAGCGTCTCTGCGAGCCCGAGCGGCAGGTCATCTTCCGCGTGCCCTGGGTCGACGATCAGAACCGGGTGCAGATCAATCGCGGCTTTCGCGTGCAGTTCAACTCGGCCCTCGGCCCCTACAAGGGCGGCGTCCGCTTCCATCCCTCCGTCAACCTCGGGATCATCAAGTTCCTGGGCTTCGAGCAGACCTTCAAGAATGCGCTCACCGGCATGCCGATCGGCGGCGGCAAGGGGGGTTCGGACTTCAACCCCCGGGGCCGGTCCGACGGCGAGATCATGCGCTTCTGCCAGTCCTTCATGACCGAGCTGCATCGGCATCTCGGCGAGTACACGGACGTTCCCGCCGGCGACATCGGCGTCGGCGGGCGTGAGATCGGCTTCATGTTCGGGCAGTACAAGCGCCTGACGAACCGCTACGAGGCCGGCGTCCTGACCGGGAAGGGACTGGTGTACGGGGGCTCGCAGGCGCGCCGGGAGGCGACCGGCTACGGCGCGGTCTATTTCGTCGAGAGCATGCTGGGCGCCCGCGGCGAGCAGATCGACGGCCGGCGCGCCATCGTCTCGGGTTCCGGCAACGTTGCCATCTACACGATCGAGAAGCTGCAGCAGCTCGGCGGCGTGGTCGTGGCCTGCTCCGATTCGAACGGCTACGTGCTGGACGAGGACGGCCTGGACCTGGCGCTCCTCAAGGAGATCAAAGAGGTCCGCCGGGGGCGGATTTCGGACTACGCCGAGGCGAAGGGCAAGGGGACCCGGTACATCGAGGGCGGAGCCATCTGGAGCGTGCCCTGCGCGATCGCCATGCCGTCGGCGACGCAGAACGAACTGACCGGCAAGGACGCCCGCCGACTGGTCGAGAACGGCGTGGTGGCTGTCGGCGAGGGCGCCAACATGCCCTGCACGCCCGAGGCGGTCCGGACCTTCCAGGCGGCGAACGTGCTCTTCGCGCCGGGCAAGGCCGCGAATGCGGGGGGCGTCGCGACGTCGGCGCTGGAGATGCAGCAGAACGCGTCGCGCGACAGCTGGTCCTTCGAGAAGACCGAAGAGCGACTGGCCGCCATCATGCGCGGCATCCACGACCGCTGCGCCGAAACGGCCGATGAGTACGGCGCGCCCGGCGACTACGTCCTGGGGGCGAACATCGCCGGTTTTGTCCGTGTCGCCGAGGCCATGCGGGCGTTCGGCGTGATCTGACCGGGACGCAGGCTGCGGTGGCCGACACCCCCGCAGCCATCCCCGCGCGAGCGCCTCACGTCCCGCCGTTCCAGGGCCTGTCCCGGCTCGGGAGGCCCGTCGACGACGCCCGGCGAGCGCGCCCCGTCCCGGGGAATCGAAGCCTTCCGGGCAGCGATCCGGAGAGCCGGCGGCGCCCGCCTTCCGCCAATTGCGGCCAAGTCGTCGTCACGCTGAGGACGGAATGGTGGCGCGGGCAGTGCGCAGGTGACTGGTCTCGGGAGAATGACTGGCTTGGCGCCTAAGATTGCGGCGCCTCTGGTCAAGTGACGCGCCGATCCCCTGGTGCAAGCTTGTGGCTCTTGCGTTCTTCGCTACGCGGCGGACATGCGCGTCCTCGTGGTGGATCCCGACCCGGCCCGCGCCGCCCTGGTGGCGGAGGGCCTTGCCGGCGTCGAGCCGCTGCAGGTTCGCCATGCGCCCGCATTCGACCAGGTCGAGGCCGCTGCGTTCGGTCCCGACGTGATCGTGGTGGCGTCGGACAGTCCCGACCGCGACACCATCGAGAGCCTGCGCGAGGCCACAGCCGCCAATCCGCGCCCGGTGGTGATGTTCGTCGACCGCTCCGAGCCGGGCTTGGCCGAGGCGGCCGTGCACGCCGGGGTCTCGGCCTACGTGGTGGACGGCCTGTCGGCGGCCAGGGTGCGCTCGGTGCTGGAGGTGGCCATGAGCCGCTTCGGCCTGATGAACGGCCTGCGCCAGGACCTGGAGAAGGCGAAGGCCGACCTCGCCTCGCGCAAGACGGTCGATCGGGCCAAGGCCCTGCTGATGAAAGAGCGCGGTTTGGACGAGGACGCCGCCTACAAGCTGCTGCGTAAGCTCAGCATGGACACCGGGCGGCCGCTGGGCGCCGTCGCCGCCGACCTGCTGGCGTTCGCGGGCGTTCTCAAGGGAGGTGGCGCATGACCCGCCTGCGTCTGGGGTTCGTCGCCCTCAACGATGCTGCGGCCTTGATCGCCGCTGGCGCCAAGGGGTTCTTCGCCGCCGAGGGCCTGGAGGTGGACCTGGTCCGCGAGGTCTCGTGGGCGACGATCCGCGACAAGGTCGACGTGGGCGCGCTGCACGGCGCCCACATGCTGGCGCCGATGGCGCTGGCGGCCACGGCCGGCGCCGAGCTTCGCCCGCTGGTCGCGCCGATGGCGCTGAACCTGAACGGACCGGCGGTGACGCTGTCGTCGCGGCTGGCCGGTGTGATCGACCCCGCCGCCTCGGCCCAGGGGCTGGCGGCGCTGATCGCGCGCCGACGCGACGAGGGCGCCAGCGGGATCACCCTGGCTGTCGTCTTCCCGCACTCCACCCACAACTACCTGCTCCGCGACTGGTTGAGCCGGGCTGGCATCGATCCTGACCGCGACGTCCGGATCAATGTGGCGCCTCCGGCGCGGATGACCGAGCTCCTCGTCAGCGGCGTGGTCGAGGGGATCTGCGTCACCGAGCCCTGGGGCGCGGCGGCCGTGACGGCCGGGGCCGGCCGGACGGCGGTGCGCGCCTCGCAGCTCTGGCCCAGGACGCCTGACAAGGTGCTGGCGCTCGCCGAGGCGTGGGCGGCCGAGAACCCGGAGGTGGTGCAGGCGCTTGTGCGGGCGATCCTGCGCGGGGCGGCCTGGGCCGAGCGCAACCGGCCGGAACTGGCCGCGCTGCTGTCGGAACCCGCCTACGTCGCCGCGCCCGCAGCGGTGATCGCACCCTCGCTGGAGGACATGATCTTCCATGCCGGCGAGGCCAACGCGCCCGACCCTGCCCACGCCGCCTGGTTGCTGGCGCAGATGGTCCGCTGGAATCACCTGCCGGTGGGGGTCGACGCCGCCGCGATCGCAGCGAGGGTCTACCGCCCCGACCTCTACCGGGCCGCCCGCGACAGCCTCGCCGCGGGCTGATCGCCCGGAAATCGGGCGCCGGGCTTCGTGGAAGCGCCCGTTTTTTGCGCTGCAACATCCATCGCGCTCGGCGGGTTTCGATCTCGGGTGACGAGCGGACGGAGCGAGGACAGGCTTCGGTCAGGCCCAGGACAACGGCGTTCGCGGCTCAACGGACCGGCTCGACGACGAGCCCCATCCGAACCCTTGGCGACGCCGCCTGTCCAACTCCAGCTCGGGGCCTCCTCCCATGGTCAGCCGCTCGTTCCTGAAATCCGGCCATACGCCGACCTTGCTGTCCGCGTTCCTCTACTTCGACCTCTCCTTCATGACCTGGGTGGTCCTGGGGCCGCTGGGCGTGGCTATCGCCCAGGACTTCGGCCTGACGCCCGCGCAGAAGGGCTTCATGGTCGCGGTGCCGGTGCTGTCGGGCGCCATCCTGCGCCTCGGGGCCGGCCTGCTGGTCGACCACATCGGGCCCAAGACGACCGGGATCATCGGCCAGCTCATCGTGCTCGTGGGCCTGCTGGCCGCCTGGCTGATCGGCGTGGACAGCTACAATCAGGTGCTGGCGCTGGGCATCGTGCTGGGCGTGGCGGGCGCGTCGTTCGCCGTGGCCCTTCCCCTGGCCTCGCGCTGGTATCCGCCGGAGCACCAGGGCCTGGCGCTGGGCATCGCCGGGGCCGGCAACTCGGGCACCGCCCTGGCCGCCCTGTTCGCGCCGGGCCTGGCCCAGGTGTTCGGCTGGCAGAATGTGATCGGCCTCGCCGCCCTGCCTCTGGCCGTCGCCTTCGTGGTCTACCTGATCTTCGCCAAGGACGCGCCGAACCGGCCCGCGCCCAAGCGCCTCGCCGAGTATCTCAGCGTGCTGGGGACCCGCGACGCCTGGTGGCTGATGGGCCTCTACGCCGTGACCTTCGGCGGCTTCGTGGGCCTGTCGTCCTCGCTCACCATCTACTTCAACGTCGAGTACGGCATGTCGGCGGTCACGGCCGGCTTCTTCACCGCCGCCTGCGTGTTCGCCGGCTCGTTCATCCGCCCCGTCGGGGGCGGGCTGGCCGACCGCTTCGGCGGTGTGCGCACGCTGTCGGTGGTCTACGTCCTGGCCGGCCTGGGCCTGGCGCTGGCCAGCTTCCACCAGGCCAGCCCCTGGGTGGCGCTGGCGCTGATGATGTTCACGATGATGGCCCTGGGCGCCGGCAACGGGGCGGTCTTCCAGCTCGCGCCGCAGCGCTTCGGCAGGGAGATCGGCGTCGTGACCGGCCTGGTGGGCGCCACCGGCGGCATCGGCGGCTTCTACCTGGCCTCCAGCCTGGGCTGGGCCAGGCAGGTGACCGGCAGCTACCAAGGCGGCCTCCTGGCCTTCGCCGCCCTGGCGCTGATCGCCCTCGTCGCCCTGACCGGGGTGAAGGCCCGTTGGCGCAGGACCTGGCCCGAGCTCTCCGGGGCCGCCGCTTCGGCCCTGCGTCTCTAGGGGGTCCGCGCCATGAAAGAGAAGCTCGTCGTCATCGGCAACGGCATGGCCGGGTGCCGCGCGGTCCAGGAAGTCCTGAAGCGCGATCCGGGCCGCTACGACATCACCATCTTCGGCGCCGAGCCGCGGGTGAACTACGACCGGATCATGCTGTCGCCGGTGCTGGCGGGCGAGAAGTCGTTCGAGGACATCATCCTCAACGATCGGGCCTGGTACGCCGACAACGGCATCGCCCTGCACACCGGCCGCCGCGTCACCGCCATCGATCGCGAGGCGCGGGCCGTCTGGTGCGAGGACGCCCATGCCGAGCCCTATGACCGGCTGATCCTGGCCACCGGCTCGGACCCCATCCGCCTGCCGCTCCCGGGTTCGGACCTGGCGGGCGTCGTCACCTTCCGCGACCTCGATGACGTGGAAGCCATGGCCGCCGCCGCGGCGATACCCGACAGCCGCGCGGTGGTCATCGGTGGCGGCCTGCTGGGCATCGAGGCGGCCTACGGCCTCGCCCGGCGCGGCATGCGGGCCACGGTCGTCCACCTGATGGACGTGCTGATGGAGCGCCAGCTCGACGCCTCGGCCGGGTTCCTGCTCGCCGAGGCGCTGGCGGCGAAGGGGGTCGCCACGGTGCTGGAGGCCCAGTCCGAGGAGATCGTCGGCCAGGATGGCCGCGTCGCTGGCCTGCGCCTCAAGGACGGCCGGGTGCTGGACTGCGATCTCCTGGTGATGGCGGTCGGCATTCGGCCGAACACGTCGCTGGCCAAGGCGGCGGGCGTGAGCGTGAACCGCGGCGTGGTCGTCGACGACAGGCTGCGCACGTCGGACCCGAGCGTCTATGCGATCGGCGAGTGCGTCGAGCATCGCGGCCAATGCTACGGCCTGGTCGCGCCGATCTGGGAGATGTGCCGAACGCTGGGCGAGGCGCTGACCGGCGGCGCCCCGGCCTACGAGGGATCCAGCCTTTCGACGCGCCTGAAGGTGTCGGGCGTCGACGTGTTCTCGGCGGGCAAGCACCTGGGCGGGCCGGGCTGCGAGGACATCGTGTTCCGCGACGCCGGGCGCGGCGTCTACAAGCGCATCGTGCTGGAGGGGGGCAAGGTCGCCGGCGCCGTGCTGTTCGGCGACGCCTCGGACGGCGGCTGGTACTTCGACCTCATGACGTCCGGCGAGGACGTCGGCGCGTTCCGAGAGACCCTGGTGTTCGGCCAGGCCGCCACGGAGGGCCTTCGAGGCCTGGACCCTAGCGCCGCCGTTGCCGCCATGGCCGATACGGCCGAGGTCTGCGGCTGCAACGGCGTCTGCAAGGGTGAGATCACCGCGGCGATCGCGGACCAGGGCCTGACCACGCTCGACAGCGTGCGGGCGGTGACCAAAGCCTCGGCCAGTTGCGGCACGTGCACGCCGCTGGTGGAGAAGATCCTGAAGCTGTCGCTGGGCGACGCCTTCCAGGCCCAGACCGGGCCCAAGCCGATGTGCGGCTGCACCCAGCACGGCCACGACCACGTCCGCCGCGCCATCGTGGCCGAGGGGCTGACGTCGTTCCCCGCGGTCATGCAGGCGCTGGAATGGAGCACCCCCGACGGCTGCTCGTCGTGCCGCCCGGCGCTGAACTACTACCTGATCTGCGCCTGGCCCGGCGACTATCGCGACGACAAGCAGTCGCGGTTCATCAACGAGCGGGCGCACGCCAACATCCAGAAGGACGGCACCTACTCGGTGGTCCCGCGCATGTGGGGCGGCGTGACCTCGGCCTCCGAGCTGCGCGCCATCGCCGACGTGGTCGACAAGTTCGCCATCCCGACCGTGAAGGTCACCGGCGGCCAGCGCATCGACCTTTTGGGTGTGAAGAAGGACGACCTCCCCGCCGTCTGGGCCGACCTGAACGCTGCGGGGATGGTCTCGGGCCACGCCTACGCCAAGGGCCTGCGGACGGTGAAGACCTGCGTGGGCTCGGAGTGGTGCCGGTTCGGGACCCAGGACTCCACCGGCCTGGGCATGCGCCTCGAACGGCTCATGTGGGGCTCGTGGGCGCCGGCCAAGGTGAAGCTGGCGGTGTCGGGCTGTCCGCGGAACTGCGCCGAGGCCACCTGCAAGGATATCGGCGTGATCTGCGTCGACAGCGGCTATGAGATCCACGCCGGCGGCGCAGCCGGCCTGCACATCAAGGGGACCGAGATCGTCACCAAGGTGGCGACGGAGGTCGAGGCGGTCTGGGTCATCTGCGCGATCATGCAGATGTACCGCGAGCAGGGCTGGTACCTGGAGCGCATCTACAAGTGGATGGACCGGGTCGGCCTGGCCGCCATCAAGGCCGCCGTCGAAGACCCCGAGATCCGCAAGGGCCTCTACGACCGCTTCGCCTACTCGCAGCGCTTCTACCGCATCGACCCCTGGGCCGAGCGCGTGGCCGGTCGCGACCATGACGAATTCAACCCGCTCAGCCGCCGCATGGAGTTCGAGCCCGCATGAACGCCCTCGTGCGAGACCCCATCCCGTGGACCGACGTCGGCGCGGTGACCGACATCCCCGTGCGCGGCGCCCGGCGCGTGCCCACGCCCGACGGCGACGTGGCGATCTTCCGCACCGGCGACGGCCGCGTCTTCGCGCTCAAGGACAAGTGTCCCCACAAGGGCGGCCCGCTCAGCCAGGGCATCGTCCACGGCCACGCGGTGGCCTGCCCGCTGCACAACTGGTCGATCGAACTCGCCACGGGCGAGCCCATGGGCGCCGACCGCGGCAAGGGCTGCGCCCCGGTCGTCCCGCTGGAGGTCCGCGACGGCCGCCTGTTCCTGGGGCGGATCTGACGCGTGAGGACCGCTTGTCCCTATTGCGGCGTCGGTTGCGGGGTCTCGGCTGAGCCCGAGGGCCGCAAGCTCGTCGTGGAGGGCGACGCCCAGCATCCGGCGAACTTCGGGCGGCTCTGCTCGAAAGGCTCGGCGCTGGGCTCGACGGTCGGGCTGGAGGGACGCCTGCTCGCGCCGATGATCGGCGATCGGCGCGTGACCTGGCCTGAGGCGACCAACCTGGTGGCCCGGCGGTTCAAGGACGCCATCGCCCGGCACGGCCCGGACTCGGTGGCCTTCTACGTCTCGGGCCAGCTGCTGACGGAGGACTACTACGCCGCCAACAAGCTGATGAAGGGCTTCATCGGCTCGGGAAACATCGACACCAACTCGCGTCTCTGCATGGCCTCGGCCGTGGTGGCCCACAAGCTGGCGTTCGGCGCCGACCTCGTGCCCGGCTGCTACCAGGACCTGGAACTCGCCGACCTCGTCGTCTTCTCCGGCCACAACGCCGCCTGGACCCACCCGGTGCTGTTCCGGCGGATGGAGGCGGCCCGCGCCCGGGGCCAGCGCCATGTGGTGATCGACCCGCGCCGCACCGACACCGCCGACGGCTGCGACCTGCACCTGGCGATCGCGCCCCAGACCGATGTGCGCCTCTGGAACGGCCTGCTCGCCGACCTCATCCGTCGTGGCGCCGTGGACCGGGGCTATGTGGCCGCCCACGTGGCAGGCGCCGCCGAGGTGGAAGCCGAGCTGGCCCAGGCCGACCAGTCGCCCGCCGCCGTGGCCGCCGACTGCGGCGTGCCCCTGGCCGACCTCGAGCGCTTCTTCGGGATGTTCGCGCAGACGCCGAGGACGGTCAGCCTGTTCTCGATGGGCGCCAACCAGTCGACGCAGGGCGTCGCCAAGGGCTCGGCGATCATCAACGTCCACCTGGCCACCGGCCGTATCGGCAAGCCCGGCGCCTGCCCGTTCTCGATCACGGGCCAGCCCAACGCCATGGGCGGGCGCGAGACCGGCGGCATGGCCACGACCCTGGCGGGCCACATGGATTTCGACGAGCCGGCGCGCGCCCGCGTCGCCCGCTTCTGGGGCGCGCCCAGGATCGCCCAGGCGCCGGGGCTGAAGGCCGTGGACATGTTCGAGGCGGCGCTGTCGGGGAAGATCAAGGCGATCTGGGTGATGGCCACCAACCCGGTGGTCAGCCTGCCCAACGCCAGCCGCATCCGCGACGCGTTGAAGGCTTGTCCCTTCGTCGTCGTCTCCGACGTGATGGCCGAGACCGACACGTCGCGATACGCGCACGTCCGCCTGCCGGCCCTGGCCTGGGGCGAGAAGGACGGTACGGTCACCAATTCCGAGCGCCGGATCAGCCGCCAGCGCCGCCTGTTCGCCCCGCCCGGCGAGGCGCGGGCCGACTGGCGGATCGTCGCCGACGTGGCGACCGCCATGGGCTTTGCCGACGGCTTCGGCTGGCGGATGCCCGCCCAGGTGTTCCGCGAGTGGGCCCGTCTCACGGCCTATGAGAACGCCCGGCTGCAAGAGGGGGGCCGCCTCCTGAACCTGGGTCCGCTCACGGGGATCACGCCCGAGGCCTACGAAGACCTCCAGCCCGTGCAGTGGCCGGTGACCGCGGCGGGTGGGACGCCGCGCCTCTTCACCGACGGCCGCTACCCGACGCCGGACGGCAAGGCCCGCATGGTCCCGGTCGCCGCGCGCGGACCGGCCGAGGCCGTGAACGGCGCCTTCCCGCTTTCGCTCAACACCGGGCGCATCCGCGACCATTGGCACACCATGACGCGTACGGGCCTGGCCCCGGAACTCTGCCGCCATGCGCCGGAGCCCTACGTCGAGATCCACCCGGCCGACGCCGAGCCGCTGGGTATCGCGGAGGGCGCGCTGACCCGTGTCCAGACCGCTCAGGGCGAGGCCGTCGCGATCGCGAAGGTCTCGGACCGCCAGCGGCCGGGGTCGGTGTTCATGCCCATGCACTGGACGGAGGCTTTCGCGCCCTCCGGCCGATCGAACCCCCTGGTGGCGGCCAATGTCGATTCGCGTTCGGGGCAGCCCGAGTTCAAACACACGCCGGCCCGGGTGCGGGCCTACCGCGAGACCTGGCGTGGCTTCTTCCTGGCGCGCGAGGGTTGGACGCCGCCGGCCGGAGCAGATCTCGTCTGGCGGCGCATGCCGCAGACCGCCTGCCAGCTGCACGAGTTCGCCGGTCGCGGCGACGGGCGCGAGCGCGCCGCCGTACAGAAGGCGTTGACCCGCCGCTCGGGCGATGTGCTCCGGTTCGAGGACCCGGCCACCGGATCGCTCCGTGAGGCGTGGATCGATGGAGACCGGCTGGACCGCGTCATCTTCTTCACCACCGCGGGCCGCCTGCCGCCTCGGGACTGGCTGGCCGAGCTGTTCGAGGCCGAGGCGCTCACCGCCGCCGACCGCACCGCGCTGCTGATCGGCCGCCCGCCCGGCCGTGCGGTCGAGACGGGACCTACGGTCTGCGCCTGCCGCAATGTCCGCGTCCCGCGCGTCGAGGCCGCCATCGCCCGGGGCTGCGCCACCGTCGATGCGGTGGGCGAAGCCACCGGCGCGGGAACCAGCTGCGGCTCGTGCCGTCCCGAGATCGCCCGCCTGATCGCCGCCGCCAAGGAGGTCCGCCATGCCGCATGAGCCCGGCAAAGTCCGTCTGGTGGGCGCGGGCCCCGGCGCCGCCGACCTGCTGACCGTCCGCGCGCTGCGGGCCATCGAGGACGCCCAGGCGCTGCTCTACGACGCACTGATCGCCGACGAGGTGATCGCGCTGGCGCCGGCCGCCTGCCTGAAGATCCAGACCGGCAAGCGCGCCGGCAGGCCCTCCCTCGAGCAGGCGACGATCAACCGCCTGATGCTGCGCCTGGCCCGCCGCGGCCTGAACGTGGTGCGGCTGAAGGGCGGCGATCCGTCCATCTTCGGCCGCGTTGGCGAGGAGGCGGCGTTCCTGCATGTCCACGGGATCGACACCGAGGTCGTGCCCGGCGTCACCGCGGCCAGCGCCGCCGCCGCCCAGTTCGGTTTCCCGCTCACCCATCGCGGCGAGGCGCGCCGCCTGCTGATCGCCACCGCCACGACGAAGGCGGGCGCGCTGATCGACGCCGGCTGGGCCCAGGCCGCCGACGCCCAGACCACGGTGGCGCTCTACATGGGCCGCGACCGCCTGGAAGCCGCGCTGGCCCAGCTCATGGCGCACGGCCGCTCTGCCGCTACCCCGGCGCTGGCCGTTGAGAACGCGGGGCGGCGCGAAGCGCGCGTACTGGCCGGCACGGTGGGCGACCTCGGCGAGGTGGTGACCACCGCCGGCCTCGACGGGCCGGTGGTGCTGATCGTGGGCGAGGTGACCGCCCAGGCCGCGGCGGCGGTCGCGGCTCCGCCGATCCTGAAAGCGCAGGCATGAACGACAACCACCTCTTCGCCTTCGAGGACGGCTTCGTGGCCACGCTGCGCTGCATTCCCGTGGCTGTGGGCCAGACAGGCGATCGACCGCCCTGAGGCGCATCACCCTGGGCGATGGGTCAGATCGTGTTGCAGGTCAGCGAGACGGCCGTGTCGCCTGACGCGTTGGAGGCCTTTCAAGACGCTTCCGATGGCGTCGCGGGCGTGCGCACCCTCCACCTCGCGTTCCCTATGAGGCGACGCCAGGGCGCGGTGACTATCGAGCCCACGGATGCGCCGCCGACGCCGAACCGACGGACTTCTTGAAGATATTCTCGGGAAGGGAATTCACACCGGTTCAGCGCCGGAAGGAATGGTGGCGTGGGCAGTAGGTAGCTGACTGGTCTCCGGTGACGCGGTCCTGGAAGCTTTCGCGGTCATCGTCGAATGTCCGACCTGCGGCATCGAAAATTTTGAATCCGACCTCAAGGACATCTCGCACCTCTTCGACTGGTACGAGGATGAAAGCCTCACGCGATGGGTGGCTCAGCCAAGTCGGACAGTAGGGCTTCTTGCACCTTCGTCAGCTTCGGCGTTTTCGCGGTCTCAGGGGGTGTCATGTCCGGATTCTCCCGTGTGTTGCGGCGCCGAAAGGCGACCTTTCTGGGGAGCAATCTGGGTAGCAAGGCGGACGCACTTTCCGCGATGTGCGGCTAAGTGATTGATATTACAAAAGAACTGAATGGTGGATGCGACAGGGATTGAACCTGTGACCCCCTCGGTGTGAACGAGGTGCTCTCCCGCTGAGCTACGCATCCGCCGGCAGGAAGGGGCGCGCTATAACGTCTCCGTCCGCGCCCCGCAAGCGCCGAGGAGCCGCAGGCAGGCGTCGGGAATCTCGTCGAAGCTGTCCGCCAGGATGTCTGGATGAAGATCGGCCGGCGGGATCGCGGTGTAGCCGAAGGTCACGAGGATCAGGCCGGCGCCGGCGGCGCGCGCGGCGCCGGCGTCGGGGGCGGCGTCGCCCACCAGCACGGCGCGCCGGATATCGCCCCCGGCGGCGGCGATGGCGGTCTGCAGGTGTCGGGCGTCGGGCTTGATGGCGGGGGCGAGGTCGGCGCCGACGATGGCGTCGAAGTGAGGCGAGAGGCCCAGTCGGTCCAGGAGGGCGACCGACAGTTCGGTCCGCTTGTTGGTGCAGACGCAGAGACGAGCGCCCGCCTCACGGAGGACCAGGAGCGCCGACTCGCAGCCGGGAAAGGGACGGCTCTCATCGGCGATGTGCTCGCGGTAGTGGTCGATGAAGCGGTCGAAGAGCGCCTGGCTCCGTGCGGGCGTCAGCATCTGGCCGGCCGCCTGGAAGCCCCGCTCGATCATCCATCGCGCCCCGTTTCCGATGAAGGGTCGGGCTTCGGCGAGCGGAAGCGGGGCCAGACCCTCGTCGGCCAGCAGGACGTTCAGCGTGCCGATCAGGTCGGGCGCGGTGTCCACGAGTGTCCCGTCGAGGTCGAAGGCGACCGTCGCGCCCGCGAGGGGCTGCGATGCAGACGTCATGGAGAATCTCCGGAAACAGGCCCGCGAGGCGCGCCATTCCTCGCACCCCGCCACAAGGCTTGCTAAGCGGGGGCGGACGAAGACTCAAGTCGGGCCGGGAGAACCGTATGACCGCCAGAGCCGCCGTGATCATGGCCGCGGGCCAGGGCACGCGGATGAAGTCGCCGCTGCCCAAGGTGCTGCACCGGGTGGGGGGGCGGACCCTGCTGGACCGGGTGATCGACACCGTCCAGGCGGCGGGGTGCGAACGGATCCATGTGATCGTGGGGACCCACAGCCCGGCGGTGCGCGACCTGGTGACGGCCCGCCTGGGCGTCGACGCCGCCGTGACGCAGGACCCGCCGAGGGGGACCGGGCACGCCGTGCTCTGCGCGCGCGACGCGCTGGCCGACCACGACGGCGAGGTGCTGATCGTCAACGGCGATTGCCCGCTGCTCCAGGCCCAGGACCTGGAACCGCTGTTCGAGCTGCGGCGCACGGGCGCAGCCCTGGCCCTCATCGGCTTCGAACCGGCCGATCCCCTGATGTACGGTCGCGTCATCCGTGGCGCGAACGGCCACGTCATCCGCATCGTCGAGGCCGCCGACGCCAACGAGGAGGTCCGGGCCGTACGCCTGTGCAACGGCGGCATGTATGTGGCCGGCCGCGCGGACCTGTTCCGCTGGCTCTCGCGCGTCACGAACGACAATCCCAAGGGCGAGTACTACCTGACCTCGATCATCGCCGAGGCCGTCCAGGAGGAACTGGACGTGCGCGCCCATGTGGCCCCCGAGACGGCCGTGATGGGCGCCGACACCCAGGCCCAGCTCTCCCAGGCGGAGGGGATCTTCCAGCGTCGCCGCCGCGAGCAGTTCCTGGCCGACGGGGTCGCCATGCCGGCGCCCGAGACGGTGCATTTCTCGTGGGACACCGAGGTCGCGGCGGGCGCGACCGTCGAACCCTACGTCGTCTTCGCGCCGGGCGTGCGCGTGGAGGCGGGCGCCGTGATCCGGGCCTTCAGCCACCTGGAGGGCGCGGTCGTGCGCGCAGGCGCCCTGGTCGGCCCCTATGCGCGCCTGCGGCCGGGCGCCGACATCGGCGAGGCCGCCCATATCGGCAACTTCGTGGAGGTGAAGAAGGTGGCCGTGGGCAAGGGCGCCAAGGCCAACCACCTGGCCTATCTGGGCGATGGGACGGTGGGCGCCGGCGCGAACATCGGCGCAGGCACGATCTTCTGCAACTACGACGGCTTCTTCAAGTACGACACCCACGTGGGCGAGGGGGCCTTCGTCGGCTCGAACTCGGCCCTGGTCGCGCCGGTGACGATCGGGACGGGGGCCTATGTGGGCTCGGGCTCGGTGATCACCCGCGACGTCGCGCCCGACGCCCTGGCGCTGGGCCGCGGTCAGCAGGCCGAGAAGGCAGGGTGGGCGGCCCGGTTCCGCGCCGCGATGACGGCGAAGAAGGCGGCGAAACCCCGGTGAACGACGCGGACGCCCAGAAGCGGGCCGCCGGCGAGGCGGCGGCGGCGCTCGTGATCCCGGGCATGGTGGTGGGCCTGGGCACCGGCTCGACGGCCGCCTGGTTCGTGCGGGCGCTGGGCGCGCGCGGGCTGGATATCGTGGGCGTGCCGACGTCGAAGGCCACGGCGGACCTGGCTGCGGGCCTCGGAATCCGCCTGGGCGAGCTGGGCGAGACCAAGGCGATAGACCTGACCGTCGATGGCGCCGACGAGGTCGGGCCGGGCCTGTCGCTCATCAAGGGCGGTGGTGCGGCCCTGTTGCGTGAGAAGCTGGTCTGGGAAGCGTCGAAGTCCTGTGTCGTCATCGCCGACGCGGCCAAGCAGGTGAAGATGCTGGGGAAGTTCCCCCTGCCGATCGAGGTGGTGGCCTTCGGCCATGCGACCACGGCGCTCCGCGTCTGCGACGCCCTGGCGGAATGCGACATCGGGATCGCGCCCGTCCTGCGCCGCAAGGATGGCGAGCCGGTGAGAACCGACGGCGGCAACCTTATCTATGACGCGCACTGCGGCCGGATCGAGG
Organism: Phenylobacterium sp.; assembly: GCF_037189685.1. GTDB lineage: Bacteria > Pseudomonadota > Alphaproteobacteria > Caulobacterales > Caulobacteraceae > Phenylobacterium. Next base: position 305,458 of record NZ_JBBCIT010000014.1, read on the forward strand.
AGCCGGCGGCCCTGGCGGCGGCGCTGAAGAGCGTCACCGGCGTGGTCGACCATGGCCTTTTCCTCGACCTCGCGGACCGCGCCCTGATCGGCACGCCGGCGGGCGTGGTCGAAATCGAACCGTAAGGAGCTCCAGCGTGGCGGGCTATGACTACGACCTCTTCGTCATCGGCGCCGGCTCGGGCGGCGTCCGGGCGTCGCGCCTCGCGGCCATGACGGGCGCCAAGGTGGCGGTGGCGGAAGAGCATCGCGTGGGCGGCACCTGCGTCATCCGCGGCTGCGTGCCCAAGAAGTTCATGGTCTATGCCTCGGAATACGCCCGGCATTTCGAGACGGCCCGAGGCTATGGATGGGAGGTCGCCGAGCCGGCGTTCGACTGGCCCCGGTTCCTGATGGCGAAGGACAACGAGATCGCCCGCCTGTCGGGCATCTATGTGCGCAACCTCCAGAACGCCGGCGTGGAGCTGGTCCACGGTCGCGCCCGGCTCAAGGACCGGCACACCGTCGAGGTGGACGGCCACGGGACGGTCACGGCGGAGAAGGTCCTCGTCGCCACCGGCGGCGCGCCCTGGATGCCGCGCGAGCTGCCGGGGATCGAGCACGCCATCACCTCCAACGAAGCCTTCCACCTGGAGCAGCTTCCGAAGCGCATCGTGATCGCGGGCGGCGGCTACATCGCCCTGGAGTTCGCGGGCATCTTCAACGGCCTGGGCGTGGACACGACGGTGGTCCATCGCGGACCCAACGTGCTGCGCGGCTTCGACGACGACATCCGCAGCCACGTGGCCGAGGAGATGGAGGCCCAGGGGGTCAAGATCCGGCTCGGCACCCAGATCGCCGCGATCGAGAAGACGGCCGACGGACTGGTCGCCACGTGCGCGGACGGCCACGGCCTCGAGGCCGACGTGGTGATGTTCGCCCTCGGTCGCGCGCCCTATGCCGACGACCTGGGCCTGGAGGCGGCGGGCGTCGCCCGCACCGAGACCGGCGCGGTGAAGGTGGACGAGTATTCCCGCACCAGCGTCGACAACATCTGGGCCGTGGGCGACGTCACCGACCGGATCAACCTGACGCCCGTGGCCATCCGGGAAGGCGCCGCCTTCGCCCAGACCGAATTCTACGGCAATCCCACCACCTTCGACCACGACATGGTGGCTTCGGCCGTGTTCACCCAGCCGCCGGTCGGCTCGGTGGGCCTGTCCGAGGCCGACGCGCGGCGCGCGCACGGCGGCAAGATCGACATCTACCTCGCCAGATTCCGGCCGATGAAGGAGACCTTCTACGGCGGCCAGCAACGGGCGCTCATCAAGCTGGTGGTGGAGCAGGACAGCGAGAGGATCCTCGGCTGCCATGTCGTCGGGCCGGACGCCCCCGAGATCATCCAGATGGCCGCCATCGCCCTCAAGATGGGGGTCACCAAACCGCAGTGGGACGCCACCTGCGCCGTCCATCCGACCCTGGCCGAGGAACTGGTGACCATGCGTGAGAAGTCCGCGCCGCCGGCCCTGGGCCAGGTCGCCTGAGCCGGCCCGCCGTCCGCATGGCCTTATCGCCGGCAGCCGCGACGGCGCGCCTGGGCGGGGCCCTCCGTCGCGTCGAGGGCTGGGCGCTCGTGGTCGGGGCCGGCCTGACGCCGCTCCTGGCGTGGCTGGGACCACTGGGCTTCGCGCCGCTCCTGGGCCTCATGGGGCTGCTGTGCCTGGGCGCCGTTCGCGCAGGCGGGCGGGAATGGCCGCTGGCGTTGATCCTGGTCCTGGCGGTGGTCTGGGCGGTTCTGTCCCTGGCCTGGAGCCCGCACCACCCTGGACGCCTGGAGGACAACACCGCCCTGAAGCTCGCGCTGCAGGCGCCGCTCTACTGGGCCGTCTGGTGCGCCGCGCGACGCGCCGATCCCGACCTGAGGCGTCGCGCCCTCCGCGTCCTCGCCTGGGGACTCGCCGCATATGGCGTCCTGCTGACGGTCGAGGCGCTCACCGGCGCCGCACTCTATCAGGCCCTGCGCGCTGCGATCGGCGACCCGATCCGTCCCGACCTGGCGCAGAAGAACGTGGCCCAGGGCGCGTTCGCCCTGGCCCTGCTCTGGCCCATCGCCTGGGTGGGCGGTCTGCGGGCCGGAGCCCCGGGCTGGCTCGGGCTTCCGATGGGCGCGGGCGTCGCGCTGCTGGCCTGGGATTTCGGCTATGACGCCGTGCTCGCTTCGGTGGGCCTGGCCGTCGCGACCGCCGGGCTGGTCCTGGTCTGGCCGCGCTCGGCGCCGAAGGCCGTGGGCCTGGGCGCGGCGGTCCTGGTGGTGGCCATGCCCGTGGTGCTGATGGTGTTGCGTGCGGCGGGCTTCGGCGCGGCGGGCCTGCCGGAATCCTGGTCCCAGCGCGTCGGCTACTGGCTCTACGCCCTGGACCGTATCGCCGAACACCCCTGGCGGGGGTGGGGCCTGGACGCGAGCCGCGCCTTCAGCCCCGACATTCAGCTCCATCCGCACAACGGTCCTTTGCAGCTCTGGCTGGAACTGGGGCTGGTTGGCGCCGTGGCGGGCGGCCTGGCCTGGGCCTTCGTGTTCCGCCGACTCGTGCGGGACGAGCGGAGTGTGGTGGCGGCGGGGATCGCGGGGTCGGGCGCCGTCTACCTCCTGTTCGGGGCCGTCAGCTTCGGGATCTGGCAGGAGTGGTGGTTGGCCCTGGGCGCGCTGGCCGCGAGCGCCGCCGCCCTGGCCGATGGCGAGGATGTCGCGGCGACCACCTGACCAGCGACAACGACTCCGGCGACAACGCTCTGGCGAGCTTCCGCCCGTGGCGACGCTGCCCATCGACGCTGCGGACCAATACGCGTAAAACGCCCGGCCCGCCGACGACGGCGGCGACCGGACCGAAGACCATGACCGAACACTGGAACCCCGCATCCTGGCGCGCCAGGCCCGCGAAGCACATCCCGACCGACTATCCGGATCTGGCCGAGCTGAGCCGCGTGGAAACCCAGCTCCGCAAGATGCCCCCACTGGTGTTTGCGGGCGAGGCTCGCCGCCTGAAGGGTCTCCTGGGCGACGTGGCGGCCGGCAAGGCGTTCCTGCTCCAGGGCGGCGACTGCGCCGAGAGCTTCAAGGAATTCGCGGCCGACAACATCCGCGACACGTTCCGCCTGATCCTGCAGATGGCGGTCGTGCTGACCTTCGCCGGGGGCAAGCCGATCGTGAAGGTGGGCCGCATGGCCGGCCAGTTCGGCAAGCCGCGCAGCTCGCCGGTCGAGACGATCGGCGGCGTCGAGCTGCCGTCGTACCGCGGCGACAACATCAACGGCATGGATTTCACGTCCGAGAGCCGGACGCCCGATCCCCAGCGGCTGATCCAGGCCTACGGCCAGTCGTCGTCGACGCTCAACCTGCTGCGCGCCTTCGCGGGCGGCGGCTATGCCGACCTCTACAACATCCACCGCTGGACCCTGGGCTTCGTGAACGACAGCCCGCAGGGCGCGCGCTACCGCGAGCTGTCGGAGAAGATCTCCGAGGCGCTGACCTTCATGGCGGCCATCGGCGTCACGCCCGAGACCCATCCCGAGATGCACCGGGTGGAGTTCTTCACCAGCCACGAGGGCCTGCTGCTGGGTTACGAGGAGGCCATGACCCGGGTCGATAGCACCTCGGGCGAATGGTACGACACCTCGGCGCACCTGCTCTGGATCGGCGAGCGCACGCGCCAGCTCGACGGGGCGCACATCGAGTTCTTCCGCGGCATCAAGAACCCCATCGGCGTGAAGGTGGGGCCGACGCTGGAGGCCGACGAACTGAACCGCCTCATCGACGTGCTGAACCCGAAGGCCGAGCCGGGCCGGCTCACGCTGTACGGCCGCTTCGGGCACGACAAGATCGCCGACCGTCTGCCCGGCCTGCTGCGCGCCACCAAGGGGCGCAGCGTGGTGTGGGCCACCGACCCGATGCACGGCAATACCCTGACGGCCGCCAACGGCTACAAGACGCGGCCCTTCGACCGCATCCTGTCGGAGGTGAAGAGCTTCGTGCAGATCGCCGAGTCCGAAGGCGTGCATCCGGGCGGCGTCCACCTGGAGATGACCGGTCAGAACGTCACCGAGTGCCTCGGCGGCGCGCGGGCCCTGTCCGAGGGCGACCTGGCGGACCGCTACCACACGCACTGCGACCCGCGCCTCAACGGCGAGCAGGCGCTGGAGCTGGCCTTCCTGGTGGCCGAAAAGCTCAAGGAAGAACGCCTGGAAGCGGCGCTGCGCGCGGCGATCTGACCGCATGGGCGGCATGGCGAGGTCGGCGGGCCGTTCCGCGTTCGGCGGCGACCCGGCCAGCTACCACGCCGTCCGTCCCGGCTATCCCGACTGGGTTTACGAGACGCTGTGCGGTCTCTGCGGTCTGCGCCCGGGCGCGGCGGTGTTCGAGGTCGGCGCTGGGACGGGGACCGCCAGCGAGCGGCTGCTGGCCTTGGGCGCACGTCCGTTGCTGGCGATCGAGCCGGATCCGCGGATGGCCGGCCACCTGCGCGAACGGATCGCTTCGAGCGAACTGCAGGTCGTACTGGGCGCCTTCGAGGACGCGGACCTGCCGTCGGGCGCCTTTGACCTCGGCGTCGCGGCCACGTCCTTCCATTGGGTCGAGCCGGCCGGGGGCCAAGCGAAAGCCCTGCGCCTGCTGAAGCCCGGCGGCTGGTGGGCGATGGTCTGGAACGTGTTCGG